>JAKLFC010000016.1 GCA_022711405.1 Bacteroidota bacterium | reverse complement strand
TGGCAATGAAGAAGAAGAAAATTATTTTTGCCTTCTTTAAAAATATCCGGAAATTATTTTCTGCCGTTCAGGAAGACTTAACTTTTAATTGGAATCTCGGAAAAGTGAATTGTTAAGGATTAACTAATTAATAGTTTTAATGTTACCTTTTTCAAATTGCTGCTTAAGATTATTTTTATCGCTAATTAATTCGCCTGTTCTGTCCCAAGTGCGTATAACATAGAATTTCTTTGGCAAAGAATTAAAGCCACCAGGGTTTAGAAAATGAATTTTAATGGAAATGAATTGTTTACCTTTTATCGATTGTTTTCTGACCTCTTGAAGTCTTTCCTTATTATAATCAAATTGAAATGCTGTCTTTTTTGTATTGAAGAATAAGTCTAGGGCTTTAATGATATTTGATTTTCCGGAATCATTTTTGCCAGAAAAAATATTAAGGTCTTTAAGATTTTCAATTCTACAGTCTTTTAATGATCTATAAAATTGAATTTCTATGCTATCTATAATTTTCATGGTATTAAAGAATCAACAATAGAAAACAACACTATACGATTTTCTCTGCAAGATACTTATAAAGTAAACATTGAGCAAAATCCAATACATAATTGCAGATAAAATTGAGTTAAACTAAGCCGCCTGAGAATCAGGGAGAAGTGTTAAGGAATTCAATATCTTTTTCTTTTGCTAGAATAAGAAAAGATACCAATAATGATTTGTGGATGACCAAGTCATGTATGATTGCCAAAGATACTATTCCAAGACAGGTGTAGTCGATAAATAACGATGAGTATCTAAGTAATACGAACAAAAAAAAGGGAGCCTTTCGGCTCCGCTTTTCTAGGACATCAGGTTTTCATCCGCGAAGGACAGGTAGGTATCCGGAGTGAGGATCAGGTGGTCCAGCACCTGGATATCCAGAACACTACCGGCCTGGATCATCTTTTTGGTGAGGGCCTGATCAGCAGCAGAAGGTTCCGTATTGCCGGATGGATGGTTGTGGGAAAGAATTATTGAGCTGGCATTTGCCAGCAGGGCTGTGGAGAAGATCACCTTCGGATCCGCCACCGTACCGGAAAGACCACCGATGGAGATCAGAGCATAGCCAATGACCTTGTTGGCCCGGTTCAGGCAAAGGATATAGAAGGCTTCACGGTGCGAGAGGTCGGAACCCCAGACATCACGCAGGATGTTGCTGGCATCCAGGCTAGAGGAGACCTTGTTGCAGTCGGTGTAGGAAACTACTCCGTAGTTCATGCGAAGCTCGCGCACAAAAGTTTTGAATAAAGGCAATTGTGTTTTCATGGGACAAAAGTTTTGTGCAGCCGGTGAAGGCTGCTGGTTAGTAAAAAAAATTGCCGCCACGAACACGAGCAGGATAACATTGGGTCAAGGAGATCGGTCAGATTTCTTTAGAAAATGACGAGACCCGGAGGGTAACAGAGCCGGAAAAAAAATTTCCGGATCCGGTGAATGTTATTCTTGACGAAATTTTAGACTGCGAAGTAACTTTGCAAGTTTTTGATGAGTAACAAGCAGCAGATTGGTGGGATCCGGAAGGTAACAAGGGAAAACCGGATGGTAGGAAATTACCATCAGCTATTTATAATAAGCAGATAATCAGCGCATAGCAACGGGCAGGATAAATGGGTAAAGGCTCTTTTTGCTTCGTTTTCTACATAGAAAAAGAAGCCGGCGGGATTTCGGATCCGGAATTCCAAAAAATAAGCGGCTAAATTCCTCGAATTTAGACGCTTCCGCTGGTTTAAAAGGACTGCAAGTCCTTTTTTATCTCATAATCCCCCGCGCCGCCCTGAATAGAATCGGTAATTTCCTGTATCAATTTTGCGTGTTATATGTAAGAGGGGAAATTATTAATTTTCATATATTTCTCCCGGAATGATTCTCTTACGTGAGAATTACCTATCCCCAAAAATGAATCTGAATTCCTAGTAAAACTTCTAAGAGAAGCCCTGGAAGACTTTATAATTCATAATATCGTAAGTCTCAAAAAAAGGAAAGGAAGGATAACCTAAATCACTTTTATACAGTGACTATTTGTGCACTAGCTATACTTGAAAAGAAGGCATTGTCTTTCTTAATGAGGGAACTCTGAACTATTTGATATAATTGTTTCAGAGAGTTATTAAGATTGATAATTTCAATACTTTTTCCTAAGAAATCCAATTTTCGTTTTTGGCTGTTTAATTCATCAAAAAATGATCTTGAAGCAAATTCAATTTTATCAAAGTCTAAGGTAATACTGGATTCCGAAGTTGTCGAAAGAAAAGAAAATAATATTCTGACATCCTCCCGGCTTATGAGGCTTGACCTCTTAAAATAGTCTGAAAGATAAATATGTTTATTTGACATAATGATATAAGTTAAAGACATTAGGCGGTTTATTTAATTTCATAGAAACAACGGTACCTTGCCAGAAGTAATCTTTTATTTGCATCAATTTTTTTTCGTGCTTGGCCGTATGTACAAAGCCTGCGTCACCAGAGATTAGTATGAATTCCCCATTTATCTCATGATTAGTAATAGCGTCCCTAATGTTTTTAATACCAGTGCCACGGATCGAATCAGGATCTCCAGTTTTAGCAGAAAGACCTTTCTCGATAACCTTTTTCAAGGCATCCATACTATCTAATACATCACGACCCGCACTTTTCAAAGATCCTAAAAAACCTTTTCCATCATCGACGATACAAATTTCACAAGAATTTATTGCAGGCCAATATTGTGCAAAGATATAAATATTCTGAGCATTGGAATGTTCTTTAATATTATCCAAGCTCTCACCAACAAGAAATCCCATAGTATCTTCTGTGACAAATTGAAGAAAGATTTGATCAGCAATGATATTTGTTCTCAGTAATTGTAAGAAATGCTCATGGAGCTTGTCTAGCTGATTAGCAAGCCACTGGCTGTCTAGAGTGTCGATAACTAAATGAATTATCGGTAAATATGTTTTTTTTCGAAAGGGTTCCTTTACTTCAGGAATGCCGGGTGGAAAGCAAATAACATTTAAATATTCAGAACCATCACCTGATGTACGAACTTTTAAATGTTTCTTATTAATTATTGCTGCAATTGGAATTATTGAAATAGGTGTTACAAAAGAGATATTTTTAAAATCACAATAATCACCATCAGATAACGTATCTAAATAACGAAGATTATCAAATAGTTCTTTTAATCTATTGATTATATCGAAGTTACTGGAAATTTGAATCATTATCCTATTGATTGGTAATCGAAAACATAGGAATTCCTGGCTTACCTATATATTCTTGAATACTATCTATAAATCCAAGTTCTAATGCTTCATGGCTGGAGTACGTTTTTCTTGATTGAAACATCTTTAATACTTCTTTTGGAGTCTTTCGTATCTTATCCGCGATGATTTCAGCCATTTTGATTTGGTCTTTTTCAATGCTGTTTACTCTTTCTTTGAGGAAGTCAATTGTTAAAGATGCATTGCCCGCCACATTCATTTGAGGAGGATGTAATAAAAAAGTTGAGGCTTTACTTGCTGTCCTCTTGTGCCCAGCCAAAAAAAACAAGTTCGCACTCGAATCTAACTGTCCGAGATTATGCGTATGAATTTCTGCACCTTCTAATCCATTAAGAAAATTAAAAATAGATACTGCATGAAAAATAGTCCCACCATTAGAAGCAATATTGATGTGGAATTTCTTTATTCCCGATCTGATTTGGTCCGTAAGCAAGAAAAGCAAATGAGAAGTTGTTTTCTCATTTATTTCAGCAATGAAATTGATATAGATGACTTGTTCTTCCATTTTATACTTTTTGAAAAGTTATTTCAAAAATAATCATTTCATTCTATATTTCAATTTCTGATCCCCTTTTCCCCCGCAATATTTTCGCATTACAGTAAAAAACCTTAAATTTACCTGTTGATTTTTAACGATATCTATATTTTCTGCTCATGGACGTTTTTAATCTCCATAAGGAAATCATGAAGGACTACCGGTCCTACATCGAAAGCTTTATCAATATAAAAGACCAGAGAATCAATACCAAAGTACAGGAGGAGATTGAATCTGGCAAACTATGGCCGGAACCACTGATCCAGTTCAATCCTTCCTTCAAAAAAGGGGATTCGATTGATAAATTGATCCAGGACAATATGATCCATCCTGAGTTAAAGAAAATCTTTGGTCCCTACGATCTATACCAGCATCAAGTTGAAGCGATTAAACTGGGAGTAAAGGATAAAAGCATCGTGGTTACCTCTGGCACAGGATCCGGTAAATCACTTATTTTCCTGGCGACGATTTTCAACCACATCCTGAATAACAAAAAAGAGAAAGGAACAAAAGCCATCCTTGTCTATCCAATGAATGCGCTGAGCAATTCGCAGGAAGAGGAAATCAAAAAGTACGAGATCAATTTTCTGAAATCATTTTTGCAATCTGAGACAAAAATCGACCTAAAAGATAAATCCCTGGATGAGACCATAGATTTGTTGAAATCATATACAAAACAAGAGTTTCCAATTACTTACGCAAAATACACGGGACAGGAGAAAATGGAAGCCCGGCAACAGGTCGAAGAAGATCTTCCTGATCTGCTGCTAACAAATTATATGATGCTTGAATTGATGATGACCCGGAACACGGAATATACAATCCGGGAATCAATAAAGGATAATCTGCGTTTCCTGGTATTTGATGAGCTTCACACCTACCGAGGCCGTCAGGGATCGGATGTGGCCATGTTGATCCGAAGGATTTCATCACAGACCAAACACCCGTTGGTCTTTATCGGGACATCCGCAACCATGTCATCCGGAGGTACGCTCACAGATCAAAAACAGGCTGTCGCTGAGTTTACCTCCAAAATATTCGGCCAGCCTATTGATAATGAACAGGTCATCGGTGAAACACTCGCCACCTGTACAGACTTCAACGGTACTTTACCTACCAAAGAAGGGCTTTCTAGAATCCTTCAAGATCCAATAAATGTTGAGCAAAATGAGGCGCATTTTATATGTCATCCACTAGCGATCTGGTTAGAAAATAAAATTGCTCTTTTACACCACACAGATGGATTTACAGAAAGAAATAAACCACAGACGCTATCAGAGATAATAAATCAACTCTCAGAGGATTCAGGATTGGGTGCTGAAATATGCACGGTACGGATGAAAGAACTGCTTAAATGGACAGAAAATCTCAATGTGTTTGCTGTAAACAACAATACCCGCAAATCGTACCTGCCCTATAAGCTTCATCAGTTTATCTCGCAGACTGGTAGTGTGTTTGTTACCCTTGAACCTAAAGACATCCGATTAATTTCATTAGACGCTGGCCGGTATACAATCAAAGATGGTGCGGAAAAACCGGTTTTCCCTGTGTTGTTCAGTCGTTATTCTGGACATGAATTCATTTGTGTCACAAAGGATTTCGAAAATAATAGGTTACTTCCAAGAGAGCCTTACGAAATTCCTCCTCGAATTACTCTTACCGAACTGAGAGGAGACCCAGAAGTTGAAATTGAAAGAAGGGTGCTGGATAAAAAAGATTTTCCTGCCGGGTATATTATCATTCCTAATGAAAACGAGGAGATCTGGAGCGATAATGATCTTGATAATCTACCGGATAACTGGTTTAGAACCATAGCAGGAAATCGAATCCTTGATAACCTGCACGAATACCAGATTCCAAACAAAATCTATTTTAATAGTGACGGGGATTTCTCCAAAGAACCTGGTTATGAACTTTGGGGATGGTTTATGCCAGCTCCTTTGTTGCTTGATCCGACAGCAGGGATTGTCTTTGATATTAACACTAAGGATAGCACCAAATTGATGCGCCTTGGCAATGAAGGGAGAAGTACTGCTACAACCATTTCAACTTTTAATATTCTTCGGGCTCTGCATAACAATCAGGTGCCCCTGAAAGAACAAAAGCTGCTGAGCTTCTCTGATAACCGGCAGGATACAGCCTTGCAATCCGGACATTTCAATGATTTTATCCAGATTGGAAGGCTGCGATCAGCCATTTATCACGCACTCAAATCGGCACCGGATCAGAGCCTGACGATAGATATGATTGCCAATAAGGTTTTTCAGGTACTTGGCCTGCTGGAAGAAGAATATGCCCAATATCCTTCTGCTGATCCGGAATGGAGGGATGAGGAAAATGATAAAGCCCTGAAAGACTATTTACTGATCAGGATTTTGTATGACCTGAAAAGGGGCTGGCGCTACAACACCCCAAACCTGGAGCAATGCGGCCTTCTTGAGATTCAATACAAACGGCTTGATGAATTTGCCTCGAAGGAATCTTTCTGGCAAAACATTCCTTTTTTTAACTCCATATCACCTGAAGAAAGGTATTCTATCCTGTTGAACATCCTGAATTATTTCAGAACTCATTACGCCATTGATTACTATAAACTTAGCAGGACTCAGATCAGTGAGCTCGAAAGCCAGTTAAAGAATAAACTTGCTCCAGAAAAGCTCTGGTCCCTGGATTACAATGAAAAAATTGAAAATCCTACTTATTTGATAATCAGAAGCATTGGCAGAACGCCTCCTAATGTCTTTGTGGCCAAAGGAGGGATGAGAAGTAATCTGGGTAAATACCTCAGACGGATTTTCAAAGAAAATCAAATGGAAGTGCCCCGGGGAGAAGAATACCTTCAACTTGTTGAATCCTTGCTTGATACGCTTCTCATAGGGAACTTCCTGATGAAGGAGAAAATACGTGGAGACAGAGGTGAAGCCATGGGATACCGGCTTCGGCTGGATCAGGTTCTTTGGAAACTAGGTAGTGGTGATTCTGTTATGCTTGATGAAGTAAGAATTGCAAGTTACCGGGATATTAAGATTAAACCCAACCCGTTCTTCAAGGATTTTTATATCCAGGATTTCAAAAGTTTTAATAAACCATTCTATTCCCGGGAACATTCCGGTCAGATCAATGATTACAGCGAACGCATCAAACGGGAGGATGAATTCCGGCAAGGGAAAATATCGGCTCTTTATTGCTCCCCAACTATGGAACTGGGTATTGATATTTCCACGTTGAATGTGGTACACATGAGGAATGTGCCTCCAAGCCCTGCAAACTATGTTCAGAGAAGCGGACGAGCAGGCAGAAGCGGTCAGGCAGCCCTTATATTTAATTACTGTTCCCAGGGATCACCGCACGACAGAAACTATTTCCAGAATAAACTGCAAATGGTTTCCGGAACAGTAGTGGCTCCTAAGATCGATCTGACCAATGAAGAGTTAATTGCCGCCCATCTAAATGCCTTTATCCTGATGGAGTTACGATTGAATTCACTGCATACTTCTGTGGCTGAAATTCTCGATCTACAGGATAAAGAAAACTTATCGATTAAACCTGAAATTCAAAATTACATTCAAAACCAGTTACCTGTAATAAAACCAGGTGTTATTGCCGGTTTTACGAAGATGTTGGCTTCTATGTATGGCGACTTACTAAATTCCTACTGGTACTCCGATAATTGGATTGAAAAGCAGGTAGAAGATTTCTATAAAAACTTTAATGGTTGTTTTGACCGCTGGAGGAAATTGTTCAAATCAGCCATCAAACAGATTGAGCAGGCACGCATCATATTGGATGATGTTACGATTCAACCGGGTAATTACAAGAAATTTGAAGCGGAACGCATAGAGCGAATCAGCAGAAATATGAGAGATATCCTGTTGAATACATCAAACAACAGGAGCAACAATGAATCCGAATTTTACGTTTTCCGGTACCTGGCTGCAGAAGGATTTTTACCCGGATATAATTTTACCAGGCTTCCCATCAGGACCTTTGCGGGCAGCCGTGATAAAGGAGAGTTCATATCCCGTTCCCGCTTTATCGCACTGAGGGAGTTTGGACCCCGTAATATGGTGTATCACAATGGCGCCAAGTACAGGATCGATAGGATGATCATCACTCAGGCAGATGCCAGTCTGCACCAGGCAAAAATATCAGTTCCTACCGGATATGTTTTTCTTGATGCGGAAGGAACCGGGATCAATAACGATCCAATCACCGATATTCCTTTAAATAGCGAAAGTAATTTGGAGGTCATCAACACGTTGTTGGAAATGGCTGAAACCGAAGCCAGACCAGTTGAAAGGATTTCCTGCGAAGAAGAAGAACGTATGTCAAGGGGATTCGATATCGAACAATACTTCTCCGTTCCTAAAGGGATGGAATCCACTAAAAAGGTGACATTGTTCAGCGGCGAATTTGATTTACTGCATATTATCTATGCTCCAGCTGCCCGTCTGGTGCAAATGAACCGGAGGTGGAAAGTTGCCAAGGAAGGTTATGGCTTTGTGATTGGGAACATCACAGGACGGTGGAAACAAAAAAGGGAACTTGAAAATCCCGATCAAGCAGATCCTGCAATAAAGGTTCAGCTTTATACACACGATACGGTCAACCTGCTTTATATACAACCCGTTAAAACCTTAAAACTTGATGAATCAGGTGTAGTAACACTTTCCTATGCTTTAAAACGGGCTATTGAAAAAATATTCCAGGTCGAGGAGAGTGAAGTGGGGGTCTGGATCATGGGCAAAAAAACAGAATCCAATATTCTGATCTATGAAGCAGCTGAAGGGAGCCTTGGAGTGCTTTCGCAAATGGTTGAAAATACATCATTGATGAAAAGAGTATTTGAAGAAGCGTACCAGGTTTGCCATTTTGATCTTGAATCACAAACAGATACACGCCCTGATGAACCGAAAGCATCCTATAATAACCTTCTTTCCTACTATAACCAGCGACACCATGACCTGATCGACCGGCATGCCATAAAAGAGGCACTGGAACTGCTCATGACCTGCAAAGCGAATCAGACAACATACTTCAGGTCATTGGATGAACATTACCAATATCTGATCAAAAATTATGATCTAAACTCAGCTACGGAAAAACCTTTTATCGATTATCTCTATAAAAACGGCATCCGTTTACCGGATAAAGCCCAGGTCAATATTCCCGGTTATTACATTAATGCAGATTTCGTTTACATGAAGAATCAAACTGAAGCGGAAGCGCTGATATTTTGTGATGGAGGTGTCCATGACCGGACTGAGGTGCACGAAGATGATTTGCATAAAAGGAGATTGCTTCGGGATGGTGGATATGATGTGATTGAATGGCGCTACGATGAAACACTCGACAGCCTGATCCATCGCAGAAAAGATATTTTTAGAAAATTAAGGTAGATGAGAACTATGGCACATCGTCAACCGGGCACCCTGGTTTCTTTCCGCGGAAGGGAATGGATCGTACTGCCTTCGGACAATCCTGACCTGACCCTGCTTAAACCGCTGGGAGGATCGGATGATGAAATTACAGGAGTATATCTTCCGCTGAATATCCCCCAGGATGCTATCCGTGACGCAACGTTCAGGATCCCTCAGGTGGGAGACCTGAATGACTTTGAGACCGGAAAATTATTATTTGAAGCCACCCGCCTTTCTTTCCGGCACGCCAGCGGTCCTTTTCGGTGCATGGGAAAGCTCTCGTTCCGGCCTCGCTCATACCAGATCATTCCTCTTGTAATGGCTCTGAAGCAGGACTTTACCCGTTTGTTCATAGCTGATGATGTGGGGATCGGTAAGACTATTGAGGCACTGATTATCCTTAAAGAGCTTCTTGAACGGGGAGAAATAAAGCGTTTTGCAGTCATCTGCCTGCCCCATCTCTGCGATCAGTGGCAGGAAGAGCTCAAAGACAAACTGGATATCCATGCAGAGATCATCCGGTCATCCACAGTGGCCAGCCTCGATAGGAAACTGCCGGATGACCGGAGTGTTTTCCATCATATTCCCTACCAGGTGATCTCGATCGATTATATCAAATCCGAAAAGAGAAGGGATATCTTCCTGCTGGATTGCCCTGAATTGATCATTGTGGATGAAGTGCATACCTGCGCAAGGCCAGCCGGTACAAAGTCGGTCACCCAACAGCAACGCTATCATTTACTTCATGATATCGCAAAGAAAGAGGATCATCACCTGATCGTGCTGACAGCCACACCACACAGTGGCAAAGATGAAGAATTCAAGTCGCTGCTGGGATTTATGGATCCGAAATTTCAGGTGCTTGATCTCACCACTATATCCCAAAGAGAAAAAGAGCAGATCGCCAACCATTATATTCAGCGAAAGCGCGAAAATATCAAGCACTGGCTCAGGGAAGACACGCCCTTTCCGGAACGGATCGTAAGGGAATGGGCCTATACGCTTTCTGAGTCATACATGGAGTTCTATCATAACGTACTGGGCTTTGCCAGGGAAATGACCAGAACAGGAGATACTACCACCCGTGGGAAATATCGTTATTGGGCTGCCCTGGCACTGTTGCGAGGTGTCATGTCGAGCCCAGCTGCCGGACTTGAAATGCTCAGGAAAAAGGAAGCCGGGAAAGCCCCTGACGAAGATATGCTGGAACCGGAAGATGCACAGAATCCGGAAATTGAATCCCTTGAAAGTGGTTATGATGTCACCAATACCGTGTTGATCGAAAACTCCAACCTGACCGGACGGGAGAAAACAAAATTATCGCAGCTGGGTGATGAAATCAGGCAACTGTTTGGACCCGGAAGGGATTACAAGGTCAACGAAGCATTAAAGGTGATTAAAAGCTGGCTGAAGGATCCGGAAAAGATCCACCCCATTGTCTTTTGCAGGTACATAGCCACGGCTAATTATGTCAGTGAAGTGTTTAAATCGGAATTACCCGGTGACGTGGAAGTGCAGGTGATCACTTCAGAACTCGCTGATGAACAGCGAAAGGAAAAAATAGAAGAAATAGGCCAGCATCCTCGAAGGGTATTGATAGCTACTGACTGCCTCAGTGAAGGGATCAACCTGCAGAAATATTTCACTGCGGTGCTGCACTATGATCTCCCCTGGAATCCAAACCGGCTCGAGCAAAGGGAAGGCAGGGTGGACCGCTATGGACAGGAAGCCCCAAAAGTTCATGCCTATCTTTTGTATGGAAAGGATAATCCCATCGATGCCATCGTACTTCAGGTACTGATCAAAAAAGTAAGGGATATTCAACGCGATATTGGCGTATCTCTGCCAATCGGTGATGAGAATTATACCATCATGGAAACAGTGCTCAAAGAGGTGCTGATGAATGAAAATGTGGCAAGCACCCAGGGCAGGCAGATGAGGATCGATTTTGGAAGCAGTGCAGATCTGACGACAACCGAAGCGGTGATCAGCCGGGAACTGGAACTCGCCAAAGAAAAAGCAGTGCAACTCCGGAATATTTTCGCCCACACTTCGATCAAACCTGAAGAAATTGAGCCGAGTCTGAAAGAGGTGGACGAAGCCATCGGTGACAATCAGGTAGTCGAAAATTTTGTAAAAAATGCAGTCATCCACCTTGGCGGGCATATTCAACGACATGGCCAGGGTTATAAAATGGATATTTTTAACCTCCCTCCTTTCCTGAAAATCTTCTTCAAGAATCGGGATACGGTTTATGTCAGCTTCGATTCTCCCACTCCTGCCGGATTTATTTACATCGGACGGAATCACCGCTTTGTTGAACAACTATGCCATCTGATGATAAAGCTGGCCTTTGAACCGGATCAGCGTTATAAGGCAATTTCAAGAGCTGCTGTAGTGCAAACAGAAGAGGTCTTACACCGGACGGTCATCATCCAGTTCCGTGTCCGCAACGTAGTGAAGGAATCAGGAACCCGGCGAAAATACATCGCCGAGGAAATGTACCTGTGGGGATACAGCGGAACACCCCAAAGCAGGATTCTGACATACAACGAAGCCCGGGAACTGTTATCAACGGCAGTCAGCAGTGGCAATATTTCGACCGAACGGCAAAAGGATGAATTTACCAGGGAAATGTCAGATTTTGGGGCAAAGGAAAAAGAGCTGATTGCAATTACCGAAGAAAGGGCCGTTAACCTGGTAGAGGCTCACGGACGTTTTAGGAAACTGGTGGGCGGAAGGCAATATGAGGCGGTTTATCCGGTCTTGCCTCCGGATATCATGGGAATGTACATTTTGATACCCAAACCAAAATCGTTTATTTAACCATGCACTTTCCGGGAATAAGAATACAGGGCAATATTATCTCGGGTGAGATCCTTGAGAAGATCCGGGATGAAGAGATCCCTTTCCAGACTCCGGCTGATTTTGGATTTGACCGAAACACCCGTATCCGTGATGAAATCGGAACTGCCTGGGCAGAAGCTAAAGCGCTCTGGATGATATTCAAAGGGAAGCGGGAAAAGCTGGATGAATCGGATCCAGGAACCACGATCACACGGAAAATATGGATGACACCCTTTCTGCTGGAGCTGGGCTATGATCTGGAACCCTATCACCAAGCCAGGCTGGTAAATAGCAAAACATTCTTTGTCAGTCACCATGAGAATGACAGGGAAGAATTTCCGGTGCATATCGTGGGTGTTAACGACAAACTGGATAAAATCAGTTCTTCAGGCGTACCCCGGCTTTCGCCCCATGCGCTGATGCAGGAATACCTGAACAACACAGAATATCTGTATGGGTTGGTATCCAATGGCCGGCATCTCCGCCTGCTTCGCGACAGCAGCCGGCTGGCAAACCTTGCGTACGTGGAGTTCGATCTGGAGAAGATCATGGATGAAGATCTGTACACAGATTTCGCGATCCTTTACCGTCTTCTCCACAGTTCACGCATGCCCAGGAGTCAAGGTGAAGTGGAAAAATCGGTCATTGAATTTTACCATCAGGAAGCGATTGAATCCGGTGCACGGATCAGGGGAAAACTCCGACAGCGCGTGAAAGAAGCCATGGAGATCATGGCCAGAGGATTTTTACAAAATCCCGCCAATGTACAGTTCATTGAAAAGATCAGGACTGGCCGGGTAAAATCCAACGATTTCTACCATACGCTCCTCACGGTTATTTACCGGCTTATCTTTTTGACAGTAACCGAAGAGCGTAACCTGATCTTCACCAAACCGGACGATCTCTCGAAACGGAAAGAATTGGAAGCCTTCAGAAAGATATATACTGCCCATTATAGCATCGATCACCTGAGGGAACTGGCGCTTAAAAAGATTTTCATAGATGTACGGAAAGTGAACCTGTGGATGTCCCTGATTTCCACCTTCCGGCTCTTCGAGCCCAGGGGATACGGGGAAAAGCTGGGGATACAACCACTGGGAGGCGATCTTTTCAGCGACCGGGGCCTCATCTTCAATGACCTAGATATGGGTGAATTTCATCTGGATAATGATTCCACCCTGCAGATCATAGAGAAATTGTCGTTCATTGAAGAAAGTGGAAGCAGGATCAGGGTGAATTACGGGGACCTGGATGTGGAAGAGCTGGGTTCGGTGTATGAAGCCTTGCTTGAGCTGCATCCTTATTTCAGTACAGTCACTGATGAGGTGCTGTTTGGTTTTACGGAAAGCTCGGAACGGAAACTGACCGGATCGTATTATACCCGTTCGGACCTGGTGCACAAGCTAATTAAGTCGGCATTGGTTCCGGTGATCAGGGAGCGCATCAGTGCAAATACCAATAAAGAAGAAAAGATAAAGGCGCTGCTCGATATCAAAGTATGCGATCCAGCCGCCGGATCAGGGCATTTCCTACTGGCAGCGGCCCGGACTTTGGCCATGGAACTGGCCAAAATAAGGGCTGACGCGGAAATTCCAGAAGAAGCTGTTTACCGTAGGTCGTTAAATGATGTGCTGAACCATTGCATCTATGGTGTGGATAAAAATCCGGCAGCTGTTGAGCTTTGCCGTGTTTCGCTATGGCTGGAGGGACACAATGCCGGTCATTCGCTGAGTTTCCTGGAGCACCGGATCAAATGCGGGGATTCTATCGTAGGAGTGGACAAGCTGGAACGGCTCAGCCAGGGAATCCCCGAAGGAGCGTTCAGTCCCCTGACGGATGATGACCGGGCGTTATGCAGCCTGCTGAAGCGGTCCAACAACGAGTTTATCCGGATGGGGCAGACAAACCTGTTTGGCATGCAGGGAGCACTTGAGGATGACAGCGGAGCATTAGCCAGCGAAGTGCGGAAACTGGATGAGATACCTGACAACACACTGGAAAGTTACGAGCAGAAGAAAAGACTCTACGAAAAGATCCGTACCGGGAATCAATGGTGGAAAGACTGGACTGCCTGTAATTTGCTCACCTATGCCTTCTTTCAGCAATACACGGCTGGCAGGGCGGAGAAAGAATTTGTAACGAGTGAATTTTTAGCCCGCTTCCTTCAGGCTTCCGGTTCGGTGGATGCCCGATTGGAAGGACGGGCCAATGCGTATGGAACAGAAAACCGCTTTTTTCACTGGCCGCTGGAGTTTCCGGACGTATTTGAAAAGGGAGGATTTGATGTCATGCTGGGTAATCCACCCTGGGAGCGGATCAAGTTGCAGGAAAAAGAATTCTTTGAAACCAGGGATCCGGAAATTGCCAATGCACCCAATAAAGCAGCCAGGGAACGGTTGATCAGACAGCTTGAGCAGAAGAATCCCGAATTGTCTCGGGAGTATAAAGCGGAACTGCATTATTCCGAAGCTTCCTCGCAGTTCATCCGTGAATCATATCGTTTTCCTTTAGCGGGCAGAGGTGATGTCAACACATATTCCATTTTCTCCGAGTTAAATAAATCGCTTATCAATTCCAGTGGCAGGGCGGGATTTGTTGTACCAACGGGGATTGCAACCGATGATACCAATAAATATTACTTTTCATCCATAATTGAGGGAAATCAATTAGTATCACTTTATGATTTTGAGAACCGGAAAAAGATATTTCCAGATGTTGACAGCCGATACAAATTCTGTCTGATCACTATATCAGGAACTTCCCTCTCCAAGGGCCAGAAAGCGCAATTTGGTTTCTTCTTGCATGATGTGCTTGATTTGAATGACGAACTCAGGGTGTTCGGTCTCACCCGGGAAGATTTCATTCAGATCAATCCAAATACCAGGACATGTCCGATTTTCCGAACCTCGGTGGATGCAGAACTTACCGCCAGGATTTACAATAAAGTTCCTGTACTAATAAATGAGGAGAGAGGATGGAATCCATGGGGGGTGAAATTCATGGCCATGTTTCATATGTCCAATGATTCTCATCTCTTCAAAACCGAGCCGGAATTAAGGTCCATGGGATTTGAATTGAGAGGAAACCGCTTTGTTAAAGGAAGAGAGATTTGGCTGCCGCTATATGAATCCAAGATGATCTGGCATTATGATCACCGGTTTGGGACATATAAGGGGGTGGATTCAAGGACGAGCACACAAACTCCCACACCGACACTTCAACAATATCAGGATCCAACTCATATTATCCAACCATGGTATTGGGTATCATTAGAGGAGGTTCTACAAGTGACAGATAAGATATCTTGGTTTACTGGTTTCCGAAATATTACTAATACAACTAATGAAAGAACCTCCATTTTTTCATTAATCCCTGGTTCGGCGGTTGGTCATTCAATGCCGCTTATTTTTTCTGAATCAGTCCCATCAAATCAAGTCTGTATGATATCCAATTTTTCAACTCTGCCATTTGATTATTTTGTCAGACAGAAAGTTGGAGGCACTAATATGACCTTTGGATACATTCTCCAATTCCCAGTGCTTTCCCCTGACATTTTAAGTTCAAAGGATATTCATTTTGTCAGTACAAGATTTATGGAACTCGTTTATACTGCGTGGGACATAAAACTGTTTGCCGATGAATTATGGAAGGAATCAGATGAGGATTTAAAGAAAGAAATTAAAGCTCAGTGGGAAGACAACAAACAGGCCACCGGTGGCCATCCCTGGTCGCCTCCCGATTGGGCAGAGATTGAACCGGAGGGGATTCCCCTGCCACCCTTCAAATGGGATGAAGACCGCCGGGCACAGTTAAAAGCCGAGCTGGATGCGTATTACGCCAAACTATATGGTTTAACACGGGATGAACTCCGGTATATCCTCGATCCGCAGGATGTGTACGGTCCGGATTTCCCGGGCGAAACGTTCCGGGTGCTCAAGGAAAAAGAGATCCGTCATTACGGGGAGTACCGCACCCGGCGGCTGGTTTTGAAGGCTTTTGATAAGATCACGGATTTTGATGAGGAAGAGCATGGACGGAGGATGAGGCAGGTTTGGGAAGACTATCAAATGAGAGGAGAAAGGAGAGAGGAGAAAGGAGAGATAAAAATTCAAAAAGCAAAGAGCAAAGAGCAAAGAGCAAAAATAAATCCGCAGGGGAATACTTTATCCATGGCGGCGGAGAAGAAGGGAGTGTTTCGGCAGCCGAAGTTGTTTGAGGAGCCGCATTTGTTCAATCAGGAGCCGAGGAAAGTCGATCAGAATTGTAAAGTTATCATCCGTCGTGCGGATGGGACGGTATTCCGGTATCATATCACCCCTACTGCACAGAAAGGATATCTGACGGGCAATTACCGTCAGATCCTTCCCGTCTCGGCTTTGGCCCTGGCCACGATGGATAAGAAAGCCGGGGACGGGTTTGAGTTTGGGGAGGTGAGGTATGAGGTGGTGGAGGTGGGGTGAGAGAATTGAAATAATTTATAATTAATGTTATGAACGAGGATCAGAATATCGAAAAGAAATCTATTAGAGTTGTAACTTGTAACACCCCTGAATTGTTTATGACCACTGGGGATCAACGAATTAGCATGCCATCTCACCAGCATTCTTTTTTGCGGAGAGAAGATTATATGCACCCTTGATGACGACTTTTACTGTACTTATATTAAATCCCTCGGGAAGTTCTACTTCGGTAAATCCTGATCCCGAAATACCTTTTTTAACCTCAACCATCCGGTATTCGGTGAATGGTTTACCATCTTCAAGTTTGTCTTTTTCGAAGGTAAAAATGTAATCCCTATCATCAAAGCTGACTATGGCTTCGGATGGGAGTGATGTAACCATATTGCCAGATTCTTCAATATAGGCATTTACATACATACCAGGCAGAACATTATTACATTGGCCTGTTACAGAAGCATATACGGTAAATGTTTTATCACTGCTGACTGATTTTCCAGTTTGAGTGATTACAGCCTCATACTCCTTACTGCCATTGTTGACGAAAAACCTTATCTTTTGGCCAAGTGTAACCTTTTCAGCATCTTTTTCAAAAAGCGTCAATTCAAGAAATAGTATATCGCTATTGATGATTTCGAACAATACATCGGTAGGTGAAACATATTTTCCAATATTGATATTAATTGATTTTATAAATCCTTTAATAGGGGAAACCAGTGTAATTTCACTGTTTATGTTGTCCTCCCGGAGTAAATCCGGATTGATCCCGATAAGCAAAAGCTTCTGTTCCAATGACTTCACCATTGCAATAAGATTCTTATATTCAACGGTAACCTGTTGTACGTTCTTTTCTGAGTAAACGTCGTCCTTAAAAAGATCAGTATGCCGTTCATATTCTGCTTTAGCATAGGATAGCTTGTTTTTTGCTTCCAGGTAATCCAGTTGAATATCGACAAATTCCTGATTTACTATTACTGCAAGTGATTGTCCCTTGCTTACAGCATTCCCTGGCATAAGTGTCGTGGTTTTAATGAAACCTCCTAATGGCATGCAGACCGTCGCTATGTTTTGAGGTGTAACAGTAACAATTCCATTAACTTTTAAACTGTTACCAAGTGACCGGATTTCAATAGCACCCATCTGAATACCTGCCAGTTTAATCTGATCATCACGCAGTTCAACAATATCCTCGGGAATATATTCAACTTCAATTATTTCTGCGACGGAATTACTTCCGTTTCTGCAAGAACTCATAAAAACTACAAGTACCCCAATAAGCATAAATGCAATAAAACCTAATTTTTTCATATTATCCAGAATTTAAAATATTTTACCTGTTATATATTCAATCGAAATAATAGTTTGATTGTAACTATTCAATGCGTCCAGATAGTTCTGTCTGATGGAAAATGCCCTCCCCATACTCAGTACGTAATCAAGGTAATCCATTGCTCCAGCCCGGTAGCTCCGTGTGGCTTGCTCAATAATCAGTTCAGCTTCGGGTAAAGCCTGTGTTTCATAATAATTAACACTCGATGAGTATTTTTTATACTCATCAAGTAATGACTGGTAATTGCCAGTGAGTGATTTGGTAAAATATTCCGCATCTGTACGGGCAATGTCTTCATTGATTTTTGCAGCTTTTGTTCTTGATGTAAAGGGAGGAAACCACAACGGAATTGTGATTCCTGCCTGGAAACCCGTAAAACGATCATCTGTGCCAAAATCATGGCGCACACCTTCGATATCTTGAGTACCGATAATGGTCTGGCTGAAATATCCCAGACTTATATCAGGAAACATCTTACTCCGTTCAAGCTTTTTCGTTATTTGTGATACTTCAACCTGTTGCATAATATAACCCCATGATGGATTCTTTTCAGGCGAAATACTATCAACCGGAAATGCAGGTTCAATACGGCGTAATTCATTTTCTGCGGGTACCAGGGGATCATTACTATTCAGCATTATCATCAATTTACGGCTATATATGCCAATATCAGCAGATACTTTGTTCAACTGATTTTTTATTTCAAGACTTTGCGAGCGGGCAGTAATCATTTCCAGCTGGTTTGTTTCACCAGCCTTTGCCCTTAATTCAGCCGCTCGTAAAAAGCCACTGTAAAGGCTGTCCTGATAGGAAAGTAACTCTTGATTTGCTACCAGGTAAACGTTGTACCAGTATACCTGTTTTACCTGGGAAGCTAACTCCAGCTGAGCAACATTATATTGCCACTCACTACTTTTGATATATGCATTGGCCAGTTTAGACCGGTGGATATAAACCGCAGGGAATTCAAATGACTGGGAAACAATAAAACTATTGTCTTTATTATACGAATTGAACTGACCATATTCCGCATCGAGAGCTGTTTTAGGAAGATCAACGGCTGCTCCTTTCAATGCTTTTTGTACTTCAACCGAATAAGCTGCCGATTTTACTGAAAGGTTACTGTCAATGGCCATCTGAATGGCATCATGCAACGTTATAGTTCTTACTTCTTGTCCCATGAGGTTATTAGAGACTGAAAATATGCCAGTTAACAGAAGAATAGTTGCCAATTTTTTACCTGGTTTCCTGATTGGCTTGATTCTGAAATTAGTTGATGAAAAGAATATATAGAATACCGGAAGTATCACCAGCGTAAGAAGGGTTGCAGTGATGAGACCGCCTATTACTACCGTTGCCAGAGGTCTTTGAACTTCTGCTCCGGCTGAAGTAGATATAGCCATTGGAAGAAATCCCAGTGAGGCCACTGCTGCAGTCATAATTACAGGTCTTAATCTTGTGTGAAGACCTGTTAGAACTCTCGCTTTGATGTCGGTGATGCCTTCCTTTTCGAGACGGTTGAACTCGGCAATCAGGACAATCCCATTGAGAACGGCCACACCAAACAAGGCAATAAATCCTACTCCTGCCGATATTGAGAAGTTCATTCCTCTGGACCACAAAGCAAAAACACCTCCTATAGCCGACATTGGAACTGCTGTAAAAATTAAAAGGGATTGTTTCAAGGAATGGAAAGTAAAATAGAGTAATACGAAGATCAGAAGCAGAGCGACAGGAACTGCAATTGACAACCTCTTTTGTGCCGCTTCAAGATTCTTAAACTGGCCTCCATATGATACATAATAACCTGTAGGCAATGGTATTCTTTGATCTATCTGATCCCTTACCTCATTTATTACGCCCTGAATATCCCGCCCACGAACATTAAAACCGATGGTGATCCTTCGTTTTGTATTCTCCCTTGAAACCTGGGCAGGACCAGATTTCACCGAAATATCGGCTACCTGTTCATATGGAATTTGATGACCATCAGAGAGTGCTACGGTCAGGCTTTTTATATCATCAATGCTCTGCCGATAATCTTTATCAAGGCGAACAACAAGGCCAAATCGCTTTTCTTCATCAAAAACAACACCAGCCTGACTACCTGCGAATGCCGCCCGAAGAATGCTGTTCAAATCTTTCACCGAAATTCCATACTGTGCAAGCCTGTCACGGTTATATTCAACCTGCATCTGAGCCAATCCAGTAACTTTCTCAACGTTAATATCCTCAACACCAATAATTGTCTGAATAATATTTTCGACTTCAGCGGCTTTCTCTGCCAGGGTATTGAGGTCATCACCAAATATTTTTATGGCTATATCCTGCTTAGAACCAGTCATCAATTCATTAAACCGCATTTGAATGGGTTGCTGGAACTCAAATTTGACGCCGGCAAGAGGTATCAGTTTTTCCTCCATCTTTTCGACCAGCTCTTCACGGGTTTCAGCAGATACCCATTCACTTTTATCCTTCAGGGTAATGATATAGTCGCCGGTTTCCATAGGTGTTGGATCTGTTGGGATCTCACCTGCTCCTATTTTACAGACCGCATGTTTCACCTCAGGGAAATTCTCCAATAGGATTTTATTGGCCTTAATTACCTGATTCACCGTATTGGAGAGGGATCCGCCCTGGAGGGTAATGACACTTGAGGCCAGGTCACCTTCCTCAAGCTGAGGAATGAACTCTCCTCCCAAACGGTTGAACATCATCAGACTGATTATAAACAACGCTATTGCAGAAACTGAAACGAGGAGTTTATGTTTAAGTGCAAAAGTAATTGCCGGATTAAATATTTTATGGATCCAATCCATCAAACGGTCAGAAAAATTTGGTTTATGGCCTGTCTTTTTACTTAAAAATAATGCTGAAGCCATGGGAACATAGGTAAGCGAAAGTATAGCAGCACCAACAAGCGCAAATGTTACAACCTGTGCCATCGGACGGAACATCTTGCCTTCGATGCCTATCAAAGCCATTATCGGAAGGTATACAATCAGAATGATTATTTGTCCGAAAGTCGCTGAGCTCATCATCCTTTTTGCTGAATCAAGTACATTCTCATCCATCTGTTCCTGTGTCAGGTTAGCAATACCCGAAAGATGATATTTGCTCCTTGAAATCCTATGTACAACACTTTCCACAATAATTACAGCTCCATCTACAATAAGCCCGAAGTCGATTGCCCCGAGGCTCATTAGGTTGCCTGATACACCAAACAGGTTCATCATTGAAATGGCAAAGAGCATGGAAAGAGGAATAACAGAGGCCACAATGAGCCCGGCACGCAAATTCCCAAGCAATAAAACCAATACGAATATTACAATCAAGGCGCCTTCTATCAGGTTTCGTGAAACAGTGCCAATCGCTCGTCCCACAAGATCAGAGCGGTTGAGAAAAGGCTCTATCCTGACTTCATCAGGTAAAGATTTCTGTATTGCCTCGATTCGTGTTTCGACATTATCAATGACCTCATGGCCATTGGCACCTTTTAGCATCATCACAACACCTCCGACCGCTTCCGTTGTATCAACCACAAAAGCACCATAACGGGTAGCACTGCCAAACTGTACAGTAGCTATATCCCGTATCAGTAAAGGAATTCCAGAATTAGTTGTTTTGACGACAATTTTTTCGATATCCTCAATGGATTTAACCAGCCCGATACCCCTGATAAAATATGCTGTTGGATTTTTATCAATATAGGCACTGCCTGTGTTCTCATTGTTATTTTCAAGTGCTTTGAAAATATCGGTCAGGGTCAGATTCATACTTCTGAGCCTTTCAGGATTTACGGCAATTTCGTATTGTTTAACGAATCCCCCATAGCTATTGATGTCTGCCACTCCAGGAGTGCCAAGCATTTCACGCCTTACGATCCAATCCTGGATGGTACGCAATTCCATTGGGTTGAACTCCGCTTCATGCCCTTCTTTCACCACTAGCCGGTACTGAAATATTTCACCCAATCCGGTCGAAATCGGGGCGAGTGAAATTTGAGCCAGCCCCTGAGGGATGACCTCTTCAGCCTCCTTTAGTCGCTCACTCAATTGTTGCCTTGCCTAATAAACATCAACACCGTCTTTAAACACCACTGTTACAACTGACAATCCTAAACGGGAAATCGATCGGAGCTCAATTATATCTGGAATATTGGCTACAGCGACTTCAATGGGTGCCGTAATGAAACTCTCTACCTCCTGCACAGCCAATGACGGGGCGATTGAAATGACCTGTACTTGATTATTGGTTATGTCGGGGATCGCATCAATGGGCAACCTTGTTATGGAATATATACCCCACGAGATCAATACCACAACAAATAATCCTACAATAAATTTATTTTTAATCGAAAATTTAATAATGCGTTCTATCATAATGAAAAGGATTTAGCTTAATACCAGGTGTCTGAATCAAAATGCCAGAAAGCAAATTGATTACAGTTTAAAAATGAAAATATGGAGTATTAACTTAACTTGGGTGGTTGCCAGATAGAAACAAAAAGAGAAGAAATGTAGGCTGAGGAATATACCGAAATATACTTTTGGGAAAATGGGAAAATAGCAAATCCAATCACATTTTCCGTATGCACTACAGGACAGGTACAACAATCACATGTGCAAAATGGAGAGCAATGATCGGTATTGTCATGGCCATCATTTGGGATTTGTTGAGAAAGTCCGGATTTGTGCCATATATTCTCTTCAGATACCTCACTACAGGGAAATCCAGTCAGTACCAAAATATAAACAGATAATATGTATGCAAAAAGTTTCATTTGTTATTTGACGACAAAAGTATAAAAATAGTTCATGCAATTAAGTTGCAAAGTTATTTTTGCAATTCGAACAAACACCCTTCACAACCATATTAATGGTCTTGAGCTTAAAGTTAACAGGTAGGGAAATGAAAGGAATTGAAATATCTGTTAAGCAGAAGGTGTGTTTGCACTTTATGCATAGAAAATGCACATGCAGATCTTCGGGATCACAATTACACGTTTCCCTGCACAAAGAATATTTGACTGAACCTGTCCCGTCATCAATAGCATGAATAAGTTTGTTTTTCTCAAAAGTTTTAAGTGTCCGGTAAAGTGTTACTTTGTCTACCTTGTCAAAAAGGCTCTCAATATCAGTCAAACTTAGGGCATTTGTTTGTGCACTAAACATTTTCAAGACCAATTCACGCATCGCAGTAGGCTTGATATGTTTATTAATGAGTCTACTTTCTGAATCTCTCATGAATGAATTTCAAATAAAAATTAAAAATAGTGAATTGTTTCACACCGATGAACAATAAAGTTCATCAAATCACACATAAATCACTGTTAGCCATGTTTGCAGCTATAGGAATGAAATTTAGGATTCAACAATTCTGTAGACTTGACAAAGAAGTTCCCGGCAATAGATGAAATATAAAAAAACTTTAAAATGACATCCGTTTTCTTTTTTATATATATTTGTATCTAAATATAATAATATTATACTTTTTGTGTTTTTTTGTTGAGTTCTAAATTAATTCCATACAATCATGATAACATTTAGGAATAGTATTTTAATTTTTTCTCTTTCTTTGGTCATAGCACTGACCGGTTGTAATAAGGATGACACAACAATACCGTCTAATCCTGATCCCTCTGTGTATTCCGGTGAAATGATCAAAAACTATCAAGCTGCGACAAAAAACGATCCGCTATCAGTTCAATACCACCAGCAAGCTCTTCATAATGGCAATCATGACAGTTGTTATATTTATGTGCAGATGCTTAATCAATATGACAGTCTGTTCTCATTGAATTTTTATCAATATTGCCGTACTATTTACGCCAACAATGGAGGGAAGAATTATGATCATGATGGATGGAATTGGAATTTTAATAATGGTGGATGGAACCAAGGGAATTGGCAATGTGGGCTTGACACACTCCAGTTTCAAAATTGGAATGGATATGGGGATTGTATGACACATGATCGCCAAATGTATCTCCTGATGCAGGGATATGGTATGACTGGATATTTCTCAAGCCAAGCCAATCAATGCTTCTTCGATATGCAGACATTACGTGAAAATCATTACCAACACCATGATTATCACTGGTAGGATCTAGAGATGAACTTATACTATCTTAATTGATATAATGCAAGTCCCGATATGGCAAGTTATAATTGGAACTATAGACCAAATTTACCATTCTCTACCGATTTAAAGGGAACATTCCGGAGGGGGGTGAGTGTTAGTACAATGCGCAAGGGCTGCAAATCGCATAAAAGTAAGTTGTTTTCGACGTAAATTCAATCAATTATGTGCACGCAGGTCTAAAAAGAAACTTATCGCCATCGCAAGGAAACAGCACATAATTATTTATCTGTCACTGTAAAACAAACAGGAATATACTGCTCGATTCAAATTCTCCCATAAAAACCATGCAAAGGAAGGTTAAATATCTTCAAAGATAACTTAATGCGTTTTTAAATAAGGATTAATAGCCGATTAATCACTTTCCGGATGAAAACGGCAATATAATAGAAGTCATCCCCAAAAAACGCTGGCAGTTCGCCTACTTCCTGGCGATGATAGTGGACAACCTGATCCGTTCCATCCTTGAAGTTGATCAGCCACCTCCGGATCCGATACGGTGTCATGCCCGTGGATGCAAAGGAATAATCCATAACACGCTTGATTTGGATGATGATTCAATTGTATGGGAGTGTGATCAGTGTGGGGACTATGGAAGGATATCAGGCTGGCAGGAAACGAAATGAGATAATCTAAAGAAGTAATTCACAGAAGCCTGTAGGTACCTTATTTTCGGGAAAAAAGATGTTTTTTTGTACTGAGTTTGTAAGAAAAAGTAAATCAATGTGTTGCAAATCAAGAACCAGTGCAGGTATAAAATATCACTTTGTACTGACCCATCTGTTTTTGTACTGTTTGATCTTTTTTGAAAAAGTAATCCTGGCGTTTTGTACTGATTTGTACTGGTCTGTACGAATTTTTTACTTCATAAATAAATGATTATCAGTAAAATAATCTTTAAAGTACAAAATAACAAAATAAATGAGAGATTTTGGATATACTCTATTTGAAGCGGCTAAAATCAAATTGTCCGATGTACTCTGAGAAAGTCCTGATCTTGAAAATATCATTCTTGTCGAATAACATGTGCTCGCAATCATAGACCATATATCTTTTGAATGAGCCTGATTCTTTTCTCAAGGGCTTTGTTGTTAAATTTTTCCAGGTAGCTCTCCATCCTCTCCCAATTCACTTCTTCTTCCAGAACCGCCTCGTTGAAACGGAGTTCTGCAATATCATGCTCTGACTTATGGAAATCATAAATGTAAAGAAAATCCAGGATGGCCTTCTCTCTGTCCGCGATCCGAAAATTTCTGGTCATTCCGTTTACAGTCATTTCTTTTAACTCATATCCGAAATAATATGCCGGGCTTATCGAATAATACTTGTATGGCCTGCCCAAACAGAAGAAGCTTGCTGTCTTTTTGGTGGTGATGGAAGTGGAATCCAGGACATGCTCGGGAATCAATCCGTAAAACAGAAGCGCTTCCTGATGACTGATATACGAGGGAGCATAAATCGTATTGGCAACAAGATATTGAAAGTCGGTAATAGTAATGAATTCCTTGAAACAGTACCAGCTGTTCCTCAGCTTCAGTATGTATCCCTTTCTTTGCCAGTGCAACAGATTGTCACTGTTAAATCGAGGGAACACCAAACGGATGTGGTGAACAGAAAAAATTCCCTGCTGGAAAAGCGCTTCCTTAAATTGAAGAAAACTTAAATTCACATTAATGTATTCCAAAATATCCGCAAATATACGGATAAAATGAAATAAAATGTTTTGATTTACAATAAATATTTACCTGATCAGGTGAAGGCATGATCTGAAATGAGAACGCAGGTATTAAATTTTACTCTATAGCTGATACAGCTTCTAAAAGGGTACTTCTTCGGTTGGTATTAATTCTTCCGGCTCTTTCACCGTTTCCTTTTTGGAGACTTCAATGTACTCCATTCCATTTTTAATGATCCGTTCGCCATTGAAGCTCTGATTGAAATAATAACCCTTGAACTGACAAAACGCCTTGAGCTTCTTTTTGAACCGCTGGGCTGAAATAGAAGTCAGATGGATGGATTTAACATCTTCCTTATAATTGTCAAATACTTCTCCTTTAGGTATTTCAACGTTCAGATTCCTGTCATCACTGAAGAACTTTTCCGCCCAGTCAAGGAACGGTTCTCCCATTTCCTGGCGTAACCGCCTTTTAATAAGGTTCAGACCCGGGGCTTCCACTTTTCCGTGCTTCATATAAAACTGGACAGATCGTGCCATGACATTGTAGAATAAATTCCACTGCCCTGCCCCCCATTTGGAAGAAAATAGGTTTACATTGAATTCATCGGCAGGAGAGAACTTTTTATGATAATAGTCTGAAAATGCAATTTTAAACTGCCTCCGTTCATCGGATTCACCATTTCCGTGAAGCGCATGATTGGTGGATAGATAAATTTTTGGCGTCTTTTCTTTAGGCAGGATAAATGCCTGAATGTTCTTTTGATTCACAGTAACCTTACCGGTGATTACGGTATAAAAGAATTCAAAATCAACATCCATTCGTACATCGTCAATAAAGATCATATCTGAACGCTCATTTACCAGAGCCCAGATATGTGGATTGTCTGTCAGTTTTTTGGATTTTCCCTCAATGTAGATACTTTTGCAGACCTCATCAAAAGCAAATCCCAACAACGATTTACCGGTTCCTCCATTACTTTCACCTACTTCTGAGATACTGTTGTCCATTGCCACAACCGCCCATGTCCGGCTGTCATTCCTGAAATTGTGCAGCAGGTAACCAATGGCTGAGATTTTATTCAAAAAATGAACAACCTCCTCGTATTTCATTTCATTGGTTAACATGCTGTTTTCTACTTTATGGTACATCCGGCTGGTATTTAAAAGAAACCTGAGAAAATGGGAATCATGATCGTCATTGATGGAAAGATGGAATTTTCCGCTTTCGAAGTCCACATTAAATAATGGCTCCACTAGTGTCGGTGAAAAATTTATGACGTTCTCCCTCCAGATATAGCCCTCAAAGGAATCATAAGGGATTTGCACAATTTCATTACTAGATACTTTCCAGACAGAATTGTTGAAAAACATATATTGAAAATCGGGTCCGCTTCTGACGATATTCAGATCAATCATATCTATATTTGAAAGAGATGGTTCATTGAGGTACTGTCCAGCTCCTTTAAAAATCATATTGAGAAGGTCTTTCTTATTCAGGGTTTTCACGAAACTGACAAGAAAATCCCTCATCATATAGGGAAGTACTTCTGTGAGTACCTTATTTTCAATCCTCACAAATACATAATCCTTATCTTTTTCCTTTCCGATCTTGCGGAACCGGTAAAAATTATTGGCTGTAAAAAATTGATAGGCATTGTAGTAATCAAACTTATAATCAATCAGGTAATTGTCACCTGATTTGGTCGATTTTTCTTGCCAGAACTGGAGATCCTTTCGAAACACGAAGTCACCTCCCGGGGAAGTTGTTATGGAAATCGTATTACTGTCCAGGTTTACCAGGTCTCCCTCCTTGTATTGCCATTTTCTGAATTTGAAAGTGAAAGGGCCTTCTTTAAGGATATCTTTGAACCGGTCGTAGAACAGAACGGGTCGTCCCTTTTTATCTTCATTGAGCAGGAAATGGCTTTTGATCTTAGGTAAGGAATAGTCTGAAATATTCATGACCTCAAAGAAGTCCCTTGCTTTTGTGAGGGCAAACAGATCATCCCTGACATCCTGCTCATGATCCTTTTTTAGTACCAGAAGATCGTCCACGCCTTTGGCCGTTTCTTCAAATTCGGTTTTGATATGGGCCAGGTAAAGATCGATCTCGAACTCTTTGCACAGTTCCCTAAATGATCTGACTGATGTGTAAAATGAGTTCAGCCGGACGAAGAGATCCTTTTTCTGAAAATTATTCCTGATGTATTTTTCAGAGATGCAATCCGCATCCATCAGGAAGATCAGGTTTCGGACCTGGCATTTTTTGATCAGCGATTTAAAGTCTTCCGGCAGATCCATGGTCTCCCGATCCTTGAAATTATGAATGCCCTGGATACCCGCAAAAGGTACATTGTGCATACAGGCCTTGAATGCCTTAAACTCTCCTTCCACAACTCCAAGGGTGTTTATGGGAATGCCCTCCAGGTATGAATGAATGATACCTGGGGGATAAAAGAAACAGCTTTTTGATCCTTTGGGACTGATGTACTTTGCATCTCCTTTGACATTGTCGGGATGGACCCTGGTTCGGTAGTAATCATGAATCTTGCCCTGGTATTCATAATCCACCAGATTCCCGTCAAGGGTGACATAGTTGATCCTGATATTGTTTTTCCGGTCACTCTGAAAGAATGTGGCTTGCTGAGGCGAGTATCCATAGATTATCTGCCGTTCGCTATCGTATTCCAGAGGGATCTGATTGTGTTCAGGGGCGATTCCAAGCTCAGATAATCGCTGTTCGCAATAAGATTCAGTCATATAATGGTATTTTGCAGATTTGACAATATTATCGAACCGTCTTGAAGCCTCTGACATAGTGTCTATTCAGGTGCTTTTCGATGTCAGCGGCCTTGTAATAGATCTTATTGCCAAACTTGGAAAAGGGTAGGGTCCCATTGTCCCGGTAGTTCTGCAGGGTCCTCTTACTGACTCTTAATAAATGGCATGCATCATCATTATCAAGCCATGCCTCTTTGGTCCCTTTTTTACCCTGAAGGATCTCCGGATCGGATTGACCGGTTTCGGTGACCCTGGTTTCAATTTCTTCGAGCTTCTTAATAAGCTCAAGAAAAGCCTTTGATTCAATTGTAATTACTTCCATTTTGTCAGATTTTAGTGAATTAAAAAGATTATGGAAGCAAAACTATTGGAGTACTATTGGGCAAAAAAGGACAAGCAAATGCAACGAAAAGCATTCAGAGGACAAATGAAAAAAAATAAGATGCTGTTTAACAGCATTTTAATTTATATAAAAAAATTCATTTTTAACTTAATATGAAGATAAACAGGGATTTAAGTCAGGGACAAAATGCACCGTGATTTTCAAGGAATAATAGGGGGTGAATCTAATATACAGATATACAGTGACATAAGTTACAGACAAAATGCAACAAGATTTATTTTGAAATAGTAAAGTATTGAGCATCCGGTACAGTAAGAGAAATTTAAGTTACCGACAAAACTCAACGAGATTTTCAGAAAGAAATCAGGAATTAATTTAACATGCTGAATAACAGCATGATAAGTCCAGGACAAAATGCAAGAAAATTTTTTTGATCAGAGGATCAGGCGGTCAGATATCAATAATTATATCATTGGCATTATCCAGTTCATCACTCCCAAAATTAGCCAGGTAGGTCTGTGTCGTTTTTATATCCCTATGGCCCAATCCTTCACTGATGATGCCAATGTTGATATTTTTCCGGCTGGCAATGGTTGCCCAGGAATGCCGTGCCACATATGAGGTCAGGTTGGTTTGTATGCCGCAGGTACTGGCCAGATCCTTCAATGTATCATTGAACCATTGCATATGAAGCGTTATATCTTTCCTGATCAGCTCTGGGCTATCTTTCCGGGATATGATGGGAAATATATAATCGTCTGTTGATTTACCATTCAAATAGTGTGAAAGGATCTTCTTTATGGGATCGGATATCTTAATGTTATATTCCCTGCCGGTCTTGGACCGTTTATAGTAGATCCGGTCATTCCTGATATTACTGACTTTCAACCGGGCCATATCCGTCCAGTTCATACCCATGCAATAGAAGCTGAAGAAAAAAAGGTTCTGGGCGTGCCAGAGTTCAGAGCCCTTTTTGAGTTTCTTATTCTTAAGAATGCGGATTTCATCCTGGCTCAGTGCCCTTTTCCGGGGATTGATGTATTTGAACTTATAGGTTCTGAAAGGATACAGGTCATTTGATGCATACCCTGCTTTTATTGCCCTGTTATATATAGCCCGGATCGTGCGCATATAATAACAGACGGTATTATTGCTGTTGTTGTGCTTATAACAAAAGGTTTCGAGCTCTTTGAGCATTGTATAACTCAGATCATCGAAGACGAACTCCTTCTCGTTCCTGAATTTCTTTACAAGATTCAATGCCATTTGATAAACAGCTGCATTACCCAGCTTATTGACCTCTTTCATACGGTCGATTTCCTGCTGGGTAAACTTCATGAATCCAATCTCCTCATAATCATTGCGTAAATGCTTAACCACATCCTCAACAGTGAACGATTTTCCTTTGGCTTCCATATCCAGGATAAATTGCTCTGCCAGGGCATAATCGGATAAAATCCGGTTATTCCATCTTTTAGCATTGGGAAAACCGGGTTTCAGGCGGGAATATTCATCATCCCACTCTTCAGGACGGCAGGAACAACCGATGGCTACATAGCCAACTTTATGGTGAGTGATCCGGAGCATGACCGGATGTTTTCCATTCGCAAGTTTTTTACTGGTAAAAAGTATCGGTTTAATCTTGGACATGGATTCGATTTTTTACAAATTATTTATATTTTTTTTATTTTTAAAATAAAAACAAATATACGTGAATTGCATGTCTGGTTTAAATATGGTTTAAAGTTTTTTGCGAATTTATTACTTTCGGATGTAAAATTTTGCTTTTAGTCAAATTTTTATATCATTGATAATTAACATTATATGAGAAAACGGAAGAAACTAAAAGTAAATAAAAGAAGGAAATATTATTTTTCACAGACATGAAGTCACAGGTTCGATCCCTGTATACCCCACAGCCAGAAGGGGCATCAAAATTTAAAAAATTTTGATGCCCCTTCTGGCAAATTCCAAACATAACAAATCCCAAATTCCAAAGAATTTACGAAGCATGGGATCTTCTGGTCTGAAAAAAGTAAATTTTTGCGATCGGTACCACTTTCCGGTACTTTTCGTAAAAAAATTGCTAACGATGAAATCATCTTTTTACATCTACCCTACTCAGCTGGTCAGGAAGAGTCACTCCGATATGAAGTCTTGCTAAAGACGCTTTTGCATCTCCAAGCTTCTCCAGTATTTCTATTGTTTGATATAGTTCCTTTTTAATTGGTAATGGAGGAAGATCATTCCAGGGAATATTTCTGTCAGGATTGATTGGATACATTATTTCAGGCATCAATTAATTTGATTTTTAATGTTTGCTCAGAAAATGACCTTAAAAGAGAAACAAATAGTCCTATCAAACCTGAGAAATTGAAATTATTAAGGTCCATTTCTTCATTCCTTTCGCACTTCTCCTTCTCGTTCCACCTATATTTCTATCTTGGTAATCGGTAATGGGTATTTAACAACTGCTCCCCGGCCGCATGGCCGCGTTATGGCTCCGCAACTGGAAAGCTCCCTCAGCCCTTCGGGCCTCAGTCCGCTTTCCTAGGTTGCTCCGCCATAACTGATAAATTAGCGAATGAAATTCTATTTCGGTAAGTTTCCGGGCGGCAATTTTCAAGAGGCCGATCCTTAATAAAGCTCCAATATCCAGAGCACCGTAGGTGCGAAATATTGGTAGCAAAAATCATGAATCCATCATTTCAGAACCCCGTTAGGGGTGACATAATATATACCCTGCGGTTGCACGTTAACCTGTATGAATTCCCGGGAAGCAATATTTTAAATGCCGTCACGAAATAGCATTTTGTTCAATATCTTTGCACTATGAAAAAAGAATCGATAGTTTTTATTAACCGCATTAAGGAAACGGTACTATCCGTTGAACCGAAGGCGAAGATCATTCTTTATGGGTCACGTGCTAAAGGTACAGCAAGATCTGACTCGGATTGGGATCTTCTCATTCTATTATCTTATCAAAAAATAACACTGGAAATTGAGAAAAAAGTCGTTGATCCTTTATACGAACTTGAATTTGAAACCGGAGAGGTGATCAGTCCTATGGTTTATGCCGAACAAGAATGGAATACGAAATATTCCATCACACCTTTTTATGCTAATGTCAACAAAGAAGGGATCCCATTATGAAGGATTATAAGCAGCAGGATTATGTAAATTACCGGATTCAGCGTGCGAAGGACACTATTAATGAGGTCGATATCTTGATTGAAAATAAGTTATGGAATACAGCAGTCAACCGGCTTTACTATGCATGTTTCTATGCTGTTGGGGCCTTGTTAATGAAGGACGGAATTGAATTTTCAAGTCATTCAGGATGCCGACAGAAATTTGGTCAATTCTATATCCAGACCGGACGAATCAGTAAGGATCTTGGAAAGTACTACTCCGATATTTTTGAAAAAAGGCAAAAAGGAGACTATAACGACTTTTTTGATTTCGACGAGAATTCCGTCCTTCCTCTAGTCGAACCCTCCAAAAGACTCATCAGGGATATTGAAAGCCTTCTGGGAGCATAAGTAAAAGAAGGAGTCTGTTTCATAATACAAAGCAACCTCCTTTATTTTGCTCCCCGGCCGCATAGCCACATATATTTCTTTTACTTCTTGTGACCATAGCTCGATCGATCCCTCACTTTGCCAAATCCCCGTCGCATTGCTCCGGGGATTTAGTGCCACCAGGGCTTCGCTGCTCTGAACTGCGCCCTGAATTTTATAATAGTATTACACCGTAGGTGTAATACTATTATAGCACTAATTGTTTATACCTTGAGTCAAGTACCTCATTATAGGCAGTTTTCATGTCATCAGACAGGAATGAACGATCAATCCAGCTAAATGCGCCTGGCTTGTATTTGATCATCCTTCGAAATGCTCCTGCGATCTGTTTTCCAGTCAGCTCCAAATCCTCTCCTAATTGTTCGAAGTGTTCCCGCTTCAACATCTTTTTTTCCCCAACCAATGTCAGAGCAAGTTCCTCCTTATCTTCCGGCAATACGATGGCAACATTTAATAAATCATAAGCAGGTGCCAGCACCCAACCTGAAGGACTTTCAATCATTGAAAAGTTCTTCAGATGCATATCATTGTTACCAACGAGAAAGGAGAAAAGAACTAATTCAAAGTAGAATACCTTATCAAGTAATGTGTTACTGGAATGAATACCAATAGCTTTTCCCACTTTCTCCATGGAACTTTTATACTTATCAAACGCTTCAGTGATTTGAAACATATCGATCATGTGGATCTTCTCACCAGTTTCTGTCCGGTCGACTCGCTTTGTGATATAGCATAGCTCGCCGGAAGACAATCGGATCAATGATGAAGGTACTACTCTGATTCCGAAGCTTTCAGCAATACGCATGGTCACATGTTCGTTTTGGGGCATTTCGGGATATTGGTCAGATGGAGGTTTGAAAATATAGCGTCCGCCTGATGCACCAACTATTGTCAACCGTGGTTCGGCAGTTTCTTTGGTTTTCCTGATTAATGATAATGATAATTTTGGCTGAACTCCAGGTACAGCTACACTGTGTTCTACGACATTCTTTCCCAATTCATCCATTTGACCAAGAGAATATCCCAATTCCGGAGGTGTCGGTGATCTAAAGAATTCCAGTGAACAATTTTCATGGAAGTCACGCCCTTCTTCAACAGACTCATAACAATACAAACATCTATTCGCCATCTCCTTCTGTTTTAGGTTTAATGCTCACTGCTCCGATACAATCCTGACAACACGCCAGTAATAATCCCATCCGGTCGTTTTTATTGATCTTCCAGTGTGCGGAAGCAATATCCAGCAACCATCCTTCAGGGATTAGTCCTTCAAAAAATGGGTGGAGTCTTTTGTCAATGTATGGTCGATTTGCGACCGGCATTGTAAATGTGATGAATTCATCCGGATAATCTTTCACGTAGTGATCATCATATTGAAATACGTATTCACCATCGTTTGTTTCTGTAATAACACCTGCAAAATGGTCTTTATAAAATACCTTTCCTTGTCTCATTTCTTAAGATCTTTACTGTTTACCGGCGCTAACTCATGTCCAAACATGCGAAGTACCAGATTCACCTTATCCATATTCAGGTTGGTTTTTCCCTGTTCTATTTTACGTATTACGGTCAGTGCAACCCCCGCACGTTCAGCGAATTCTCCCTGAGTAAGATTTACTTCTCTTCTGCGTTCTTTGACAAATTCTGCTAATTGTTTCATTATATGTTTTTAAATATAATAATACGCAAATGTACAAAATTATATGCGATTAAATATAGTTAAATAAAAAATCAAGAAAATATATGCTTTAGCATATAGTGGTAAATAAAGATTTACAAGGAAATATGCCATCAGCATTATTTCGCCGACCCTTGGTCAATCTACCTCTCCTTTTCCCTCTACTTCTACCTGGGTAATGGGTAATCGCTATTCCTTCTGCTCCCCGGCCGCAGGGCCGCGTATATTTCTTTTACTTTTTTGTGACCATAGCTCGATCGATCCCTCACCCTGCCAAATCCCTGTCGCATGGCTCCGGGTATTTAGAACGCTATAGAGTATTATCGGTCAGTTTTCTTGTTCTCCACAAAATACATATCCACCGCACCTTTGTTCTTGGCTTCGACCTTGCCCCGGTATACGCACGTAAAATATTCTTTGACAAGCTCATAGGTGGTCCCTGAGATGTTGACCTTCCCGACCTCTCCGCTTGATTCCAAGCGCGAGGCGATGTTCACCGTGTCACCCCAGATATCATAGGCGAACTTTTTAACCCCTACAATCCCGGCAATGACCGGTCCTGTGTGTACACCAATGCGGATTTCGAAGAACGGGCGGTTCTCCGGCAACCTTTTTTCTTTCAACGCCTCCATAAAATCCCGGATCTCCAGTGCGGCCATGACGGTATCCACCGGGTTCGTGGTATTGGGAACAGGCAGTCCCCCGGCGCACATATAGGCATCGCCGATGGTTTTGATCTTCTCGATACAATGTGATGAGATGATCTCGTCAAAGGCCTTAAAACACAGGTCGATTTCGCTCACCAGTTCTGCGGGGGAGAGCTGTTCGGCTTTCTGCGTGAATCCTTTGAAATCGGTGAACAGAACCGTGACCAGTTCAAAGTGCCGGGCTTCTGAATGTCCTTTGGATTTCAGTTCTTCCGCCGTTTCAGCCGGTAAGATGTTGAGCAGCAATTCCTCAGACTTATCCTTTTCTTTCTGGATTACCACGTTTTTTTCGGCGAGCTCATTTTTTGTTCTTCGTATATAACGGTACCTCTGCCATAATCCGATGGCCAGGGCTAGTAATAGCACTCCAACGGCGGTCACCGAGTTACGGATCATTTTCTGGCGTTTTATCTTAAGCTTCTGGATTTCCGAATCCTTTGTCAGAAGATCGATCTCGTCCTGTTTCTTCTCTTCTTCGAACTTCTTCAGCTTCTCCAGGGCTTTATCTTTTTCCGAATCCAGCAACGACAGCCTCAGGTTATTGTATTTCTCGTTATAATCGTAAGCCCTTTTGAAGTCGTTCAAAGACGCGTACACTGCTGCCAGTTCCGAATAGATCCCCAGCAGAGTCTGCTGGGCACTGATGCTGTCGGCAAGCACTTCCGCCCTGGTGAAGTTTTCGACCGACTGGGTGAATTGCCCTTTGCTTTTATAAATGCCTGCAATGGTCGTAAAATAGGTGATCTTGCCGATCTCGTTGTTGGTCTCCAGGGCGATCTCATAAGCCTGGCTGGCAAATTCGATGGCCGAGTCGTAGGCATGTATCCGCTGATAGGAAAGTGCCATGTTGCTCAGGGAGATGGAGATGTCGGTCTTGTTATGCAGATTTCTCTGGATCTGAAGGGCACGCTGGTAATAATCCAGCGCTTCATCATTATTTTCCAGGGAAGAATACACCGTGCCAATGTTGCCGTAATTTCGTGCCAGCCGGGGAAGATCGTTCAGCCGGATGTTAATGTCCACCGCCCGCTGATAGAACTCCAATGCTTTGTCATTCATCCCCATTTCAGAGTAACGTGATCCGAGGTTATTGTATATCTTCGACATTCTTCCCGAGTCGGCCGTGCGCTCAAAGATCTCCATGGCCTTCAGGCAATATTCCAGTGATTTTTCCATCTGGCCCATGACGGAGTGCATAATGCTGAGGTTGTTGCAGATGTCCCCCATTGTGGTGCTGAGCTGGTATTTTTCGGCAAGGGCGAGCGCATCTTCATACCTGGTCCTGGCTGAATCATACAGCCCCATCATATCATAGGCAATGCCTGTATTCATTACCATCCGGGTGACCATGTACTGGTTAGATGACTCCTCCGCTAGGATCATGACCTGTTCTGCCTGCTGCAGTGCCACTTTGGGATCATTGTAAAGATTAATGCTGATCAGTTCATCCAGTTGCTGGTAAAGAGCCGTGTCTTCAGGATCCAGGCTTAAGGCATCAAGCAGGCTGTCGGTGCGGTATCCTGACTGGGCCGACAGAACAATGGCCAGGATACCAGCGATCGCACCGGTAAAAATCCGCAGGATGACTTGAGAACACTTCATGATCAGTACAGGATTGATTGAAGGTTATGGATCATTGCCTTGAAATAATTTAAAATGATTTTAAATAATTTTTTCGCAAGCCTATAAGAACACGCGCAAGATACTATCTTTGCAGGCTAAAACGACAATTATGAAAATAAAACAACTCACCATTACATTGTTTTCACTGTTGCTCCTGGCCTTAGCAACCTCAGCCCAGGTCAGTCAGGATACGATAGATGCCCACAAAGCAGCAGTAGAACAATTCAGGGCTGCTAAAGATGCCCTTTTCAGTGATCCGGCCACCACACCCATAACGGCGTCACAGCAGCAGCAGTTTGACGGATTGATCTATTTCCCTGTCGATTATGCATACAGGCTCAATGCGACATACATACCGGAAAGTAATCCGCGGAGGGAGCGGTTGAATCTATCCAACGGAGGAACACAGCGGTTGATCAAATCCGGCAAGGCCGTGTTCACCCTGAATGGGATTGAGTATACGCTATGGGTTTACCAGAACGACAATTTGCCTGAGTTTACAGCGAATCCCTCTCAGTTATTCATCCCCTTTAAGGATGCTACCGGTGCGGAACAGACCGAAAGGAACGGAAGATACCTGGCCATTGTGCCACCGCAGCAAGGGGGACTGTTCACGCTTGACTTCAATCTGGCTGCAAATCCTTACGGAGGGTATGACAGTAGCATTCCCTCGGTCCTTCCTCCGCCCGAAAACGTACTTCTGGCTCCGCTACCCACCGGTGAGCGGAAGTATGATGACCGTTAGAAGAGGCTTAAAGGGCCATTATTTAACGTTTATTTCATATTTCCCTGATAAAGAGAATCCTTGAATATTTTTAATCTTTTTGGATTGCTTCGTACGATCAGTATCACCTGTAAAAACCTTCTTCATCCGGATAAGACACACAAGATTGTCCTGGTCGTGTTCATTTTGATCGTTATATATTCAGCTACTGGAGTTCAGGATAAAAATGCAGTTCCCGTTATCACTAACCTCACGTACGACAACATCACTCCTACAGGTGTTGAAGTATTCTGGACCACCAACGTTCCGGCTGACTCGAAGATCCTTTTCATGGCTCCGGATTCCAACTACCAGCCTCTGCTGTTCACCGACTCGGTCTATGTGCAGGAAGCGGTTGAAAATCACGCAGTCCTTATCAGCGGTCTCCGACCGGCTACAATCTACCGGTACAATGTAATCTCCGGAATGAACGGGGAGAGTGCTGTGGATTCAGGGTATTTCGTGACACAGTCGGAGTCGTCAGGAGAAATAGAGGTTTATTTTAATCATACGGTCGATACCTCTGTCAATTTAGGGGAATATGCCAAAGGAAAACAGAATTTTGAGAGCCTTCTGATCGACAGGATCAATCATGCCAACCACAGCATCGACATCACCCTGTTTGAATTCAGCTACTATACCGACATTGCCAATGCCCTGGTCCAGGCAAAGGACCGCGGTGTGAAGATTCGTTTCATCTACAACCATTCAGCCAACACCCCCCAGCTCGATACGTTGATCGCTCACGGAATACTGGTCATTAAACGAGATGTTGACACCGCACACTCCATGCACAATAAATTCATCATCTTCGATTACAGGAACCATATCAATCCTTTTGAGCCCCGCCTTTGGACGGGATCTACCAACTTCACCCATGCCCAGCTTCACTCCGACCGCAACAATGTGATCGTGGTACAGGACGAAGCACTTTGTGCGGTCTATACCAGGGAATTCGAAGAAATGTGGGGCTCGCATACCGACTGGCCGGATACGTCCAGGTCACGGTTTGGAACGCAAAAGACCGACAATGTACCGCACATACTCAATGTATCCGGCACTCGTATGGAAGTTTATTTTACACCTTCAGACCGTGTGGCAGCCTTCCTGGAAAACCTGATCATTAACAATACCTCGAAAAGCATTTATTTCTGCATGCTGAAGGCTAACATTCCGGAAATGGAAAACACGCTCCATACAATCTTTAAGAACGGGAGCAGCGTCAAAGGAGTCTTCGATCTGGACAATTCGATGATCAACGGCTGCATCTATCCACGCATGAAAGGATTGCCCGTAGAGGGAGAATGGAATCCGCCTGCGAATGTGTTCACAGATCCTATCACCGAACTCGTACCGTGGATAGATCGACAGGTCGATGTAGTAACGGTTGTAGAACCGGTTCCGGTCGTCGAGTACCGGCTGGCCCGTAATCATTAAAATCTACTACACCGCAGGTGTAGAACCTTTGCGACTCCTAATTGATGAAGGTGTAAGCTTTTCCTCCCTTACCCGCACGGCCGGTTCGCCCGATGCGGTGCACGTAACTTTCGTAATCCTTGGGAAGCTGGTAGTTGATCACATGGGTCACATCCGATATGTCGAGGCCCCTGGCAGCAACGTCGGTGGCCACCAGTACCTGGGCATCGCCTTTTCTGAAACTGTTCAATGCTTTTTCTCTTAAATGCTGGGATTTGTCACCATGGATCATCTCTGCCCTGATCCCAGACCGCTGAAGCCTGATGCCCATCCTTTCGACCAACCGCTTCGTGTCGGCAAATACGAGCACTTTAATGAATTCCTCCTGCCTGAGCATGTCGAGCAACACTGCAAACTTATCATCGGTTGTTCCGATGCGAATAATATCCTGGTCAATATGGTCGCCCGAAATATCGACGGCGTTCACATTCACCTCAACAGGATGATTCAGGAGTTCATCCATCATTTTCCGCTGGGTCTTATCCAGCGTGGCAGAGAAAAGCAGGGTCTGTTTCCTGTTTTCCATGGCGGCTACGATCGTGTTCACATCCTTCACGAAACCCATGTCCAGCAACCTGTCGAATTCATCCAGTACAAGTACTGAAAACCGGTTGACGCGCACTATTCCCCTGTTCATCAGGTCGATCAGGCGCCCGGGCGTGCCCACGATGAGATGATTCAACGTGCGCATTTTCCTGCTGTCACCAGAGATGCTTTTACCACCCACAAAACAGGCAGCAGCATATCCGAGTCCTTTCGCCAGGCTGTTGAATTCACCCTCTACCTGGATTGCCAGTTCACGTGTAGGCACAACGATAAGCGTCTGAAAGGGCCGCTCGCTGTAGAGTAGTTTGTGGATAACAGGGATCAGGTATGCGGCCGTTTTACCTGTACCGGTTTTGGCGACCCCTACGATATCACGGCCTTCAATAGCGTTGGCGATGGTTTTCTCCTGGATCTCCGTCGGGTTGAGGTAACCTTTTTGGCGAAGTGCCTTTTTCAGTTGTACATGCAGGGCCATCTGCTCAAATGAAGAGGAAGGTACATATACGGTCTCTTCTTCCCAGATGGCTCTTTTGACCAGCTGGTTGGGATTGATGGAGGAGATCCCTCTTTGTCCGGTACTGCCATTGGCTCTGCCTGAGCTCACGATGGGTTTACCGGTAAGAGGATTTCTGGGTCTGGAATAGTTTCTGAGCTTTGAAGCGAATCTTGAATTGTTCATGTTCATTTTGAATAAATTATTTGTAATGGAAAGCCGTCATCCTTACCCGTCACCACATTTGCTTCCCCTGACAAGAATATAATCCTCTCCAGAAATGAACCGAAATGACAAACCAAAGAAAAAGAATCCGACTTTAACTCTTAGCCGAATCGCAGGTTGAGTAATAAATCTTGGATTTATTTTTGACTTAACGGAGGGACTCTCACTAAGAAGATGGCGCAAAGATCGGTATAAATCCGATAGGTTTTACCAAACCGTCCAATTTTTCATCCGCAGGTGAAAATCAGTCCAACAGTACAAACGTATCCTTCAGACGGATATCCCTCGAGGAGGCGCCGATCATCACCCCGAATTCACCGGGTTCTGCCACCCATTGAAGCTGGTTGTTGTAAAAGGAAAGCTTCTCTTTATCAATAATGAACTGTACGACCATTGACTCGCCGGCTTTCAGGCTGATCTTCCGGAAATCCCTGAGTTCTTTCACAGGCCGTGTAATGGAGCCCACAAGGTCGCGCAGATACAGCTGAACGATCTCCTCGCCGTCGTACGGACCTGAATTACGGACCGTGAAGCTGACGGTGATGGTTTCATCAGTTTTCAGTTGCTTTTTATCCAGCTGCAGGTTGCTGTATTCGAAGGTGGTATAGCTCAGTCCATAACCGAACTCGAACCGTGGGTAGATTGAAAGGTCGATGTAGGAACTGTTGTAGAACCTGTTCCGGTCGTCGGGTGCCGGCCGGCCGGTATTGAAATGGCTGTAGTAGATGGGGATCTGGCCCACGCTGAGCGGGAAGGTCATCGTCAGTTTGGCCGAAGGGTTGTAATCTCCGAAAAGCACATCGGCGATGGCATTGCCGGCCTGGCAGCCCAGCCACCAGGTATAAAGGATGGCGGGCGCATGATCTGCCGTATAGTTGAAGACCAGGGGACGGCCTGCATTGATGAGCACCACCACCGGCTTGCCGGTCTCCAGCAGCGCCGCTAGCAATTCCTCCTGCACGCCGGGGATGGAGATGTCGCTGGTGCTTTTGGCCTCGCCCGACATGGCCCGGTGCTCCCCGATGCTGAGGATCACCACATCGGCCTGTGCTGCCACCTCTACAGCCTCTGCAAATCCATCGCGGCGCTGGCCCTCGATGTCGCAGCCCCTGGCATAGAGCAGCCTGGCTGTCTTCCCGACTTTGTTCTCCAGTCCTTCCCATTGGGTGACAATAAAATTTGAATCCACACCGGCGATCTCATTGTCCCAGAAGCCTTTGTTCTCTTTGACCGCCTTGACCAGCGGACCGATGAATGCAATGGTCTTCAGTTCCTTCGACAGGGGGAGCAACTGGTTCTCATTTTTCAGCAGTACGATGCTTTTACGGGCCATATCGAGTGCCGCGGCTTCATGTTCCGGATTGTAGATCTCCCGTTGTTCCCGTTCCGGATCGCAGAATTTGAAAGGATCATCGAACAGTCCCAGTTCGAACTTCTTTTTCAGAATGCGTCGCACCGCATCGTCGATCAGTGCAACCGGCACTCTCCCCTCGTTCACCAGCCGGGGCAGGTAATCCACGAAGTCGTGGCTTTCCATATCCATGTCGCATCCTGCCAGGATCGCGCTGCAGGCTGCCTCGTACCCATCTTTTACAGTGCCGTGGTTGATCATCTCCCCTACCGATCCCCAGTCGCTCACCACAAAGCCTTCAAATCCCCATTGTCCCTTCAGAATATCGCGCAGCAAGTAAGGATTTCCGGTGGAGGGCACCCCGTTGATGTCATTGAAGGAGGTCATGAATGTACCCACTCCCGCGTCGATGGTGGCCCTGAACGGGGGCAGATATACCTCCCACAGCATCCGATCGCTCATATCCACCGAATTGTAGTCACGTCCACCGATGGCAGCACCGTAGGCGGCATAATGCTTGGCGCAGGCCATCAGCGAATTCACTGCGCCCGGCGTGTCGCCCTGGTATCCTTTGACGCGGGCATAGGCGATCCTGGCGCCCAGCAACGGGTCTTCACCGGCGCCTTCCATCACCCTACCCCAGCGCGGATCGCGCGTAATGTCGACCATCGGGGCAAAGGTCCAGTGGATGCCGCAGGCGCTGGCTTCCGCTGCACCGGCGCGGGCCGCCCGTTCGATCGCTTCCATATCCCAGCTGCAGGACTCAGCCAGCGGTATGGGCATGGTGGATTTATAGCCGTGGATCACATCCTGTCCGAAGAGCAGGGGGATGCGGAGCCGCGACTGCATGGCCATTTCCTGCCAGGTGCGGGTCCTGGCCGTACCGGCGGCATTCAGTATCGAGCCCACGCGTCCATCACGGATCTGCCCGGCCATGTCGGATTTGGCCGTCATCGGTCCGGTCGCGTTCCAGTCATCGTTATACTGGTTCATCTGGCCGGCCTTCTCCTCAAGGGTCATCAGCCTCAGGACAGAGTCCGCTTTCCGGTCGAAGGTACTTTCCTGGGCCGGAAGAGGGTGATAGGCAGCGAGGGTGATCGCAAGGGACAGGATAAGGAAATTGTTTCTTTTCATGACAGGATTATTTAAAAACAGTTTATATCCGATCAGGGATTTAAATGATTGATCCATCAACTGCCAACTACTCACCGTGCCCACGCCGGCAACACCAGGTCGATGCCGAAAACGTAAATGATCAATACATAGAGTATCAGGGGAAGCAGGACCATGCTGATCAGCTTCAGCCAGATACCTGCCCGGGCCATGTCGGCGATGGAAAGCTTGTTGCTGGCGAAGATCACCGTATTCGGACCGGTTCCGGCTGGCATAATGAAGACAATGGAAGAGGCGAAGGTGGCTGGGATCATCAGCAGCAAAGGATTGATGTTTCCGGCAACCGCCATGCTGGCAAGTACAGGCAGAAAAATATTGGCTGTGGCCGTATTGGAGTTCAGCTCCGTAAAAAGCAGAACAGCACCCACGACGATAAACAGAACGATCAGGGTGGGAAAGCCGCTGACAAAGGCCAGCTGATTGCCAAGCCAGTCGGCAAGCCCCGTGGATTTGAATCCCGCGGCCATGGCATAGCCCCCTCCTACAATGACTCCAACGCCCCAGGGGATCTGGCCGGCAGTCTTCCAGTCCAGCAGGCGTTTTCCATTCCCTGCAGGGACCATGAACAACAGCATGGCGGCAAGCATTCCCACCGTGCTGTCACTCACATAATCACTGATCCCGAGCAGCTTTCCCCAGCCCGGGATTTCTAAGCGGTCAAAGGTAAATCCTTCGCGAAACACCCACCCGACGACCGTCAGGATAAATATGTACATGACCCGTTTCTCACCGGCAGACATCTTTCCCATCCCCTTCAGTTCTTCCTCGATCAGCTCTCGGTTGCCGGGTATGCTGCCCCTTATCCGAAAGAAATTCACCAGATAATACCAGATGAACGGGAGGAAAATGATCAGGATAGGAATGCCCATCCTGAGCCACGCAAAAAAGCTCACAGGAGGCGCCTCAGGGAATATTTTTGTCATCATCCCACTGAAGATCAGGTTAGTAGGCGTTCCTATCAGAGTGGAAACTCCTCCAATACTGGCTGAATAGGCTATGCCAAGCATCATGGCCGTACCAAATTTAGGATTGGCCGAACCCAGCGTTTCTTCTTTAGAGATGATGGCCAATCCAATGGGAAGCATCATCAGGGCCGCCGTCACATTGGCGATCCACATCGAGAGGAAAGCAGTTGCCATCATGATGCTCAGCATGATCCTGGACCTGCTGGTACCCAGTGCGCGGATAAGGACCAGCGCAATCCTCCGGTGCAAATTCTGGGCTTCGATGGCTTTGGCGATGAAGAATCCGGATATGAGCATCAATACCATATCGTGCCCATAGCTTACCGCCGTCTCTCCGGCCGGCAATATCTTCAGCAGGGGGAAAAGAACCATGGGCAACAGGGCTGTAGCATAGATCGGTATCGCCTCTGTGATCCACCATACAGCCATCAGTAATACAACGGCAGCCGCATTGCGGGCGGCTGCCGTCATTCCGGCCGGTACCGGCAGGAGCAACAAAACAATAAATAAAGCAATCCCAGCCAGGATGGCGACGTACTTTCTGTTTGCTGTCCGGTTACTGGATACCATGCATCAACAATGAATAATTACCATCAGATTACTCATTTTCATAATAGGTATAATCCCATACTTCAGTCGACATATCGTACAGGGTCTTGGTGACCTTGGACGGCCGGTTCTTGGCATCGAATTCATAGGTGAGCGTAGACTTTCTCTTTTCAATGGGATTTTCACGCGGATCCCAGTATTCAAAGTAATCCAGCAGCTTCTTGCTGGCTTTGCCGTAATACCCGCCAACTGGTTTCCAATCTGAATCGGTAACGTTCGCCTGTTGAATATTGTTCACGTTGTCGCCTGTGGTGTAGGTGAACTCCTTGATCCTTTTGGCAGTTGTGCCATCATCATCATAGGTGGTCATTTTAACTATATTGCCATTGGTTATTACCATCTCATATTTCAGGTGATCAACTCCGTCCCAGTGTTCGTAGACCTTTGTGCAGTAGCCGTTGGCATCGTATTCATAGGCTGACCACTCCGTATCGCTCCATGGCTCTTTAATGATCAGGTTTCCGGAATTGATGTCATACGTGTTGTACTCATCACCATCCTTGGTGATCTTGAGTTTACCGGCTGTAGTGTAATCATACACAAAGGCACCATCCGGCTCACTGGCATAGGTCCTGTTGAAGTTGGTGACAAGACCGTTGGCATTGTAGAAAAATTCATAACCTGAAACAGCTCTGTTCCAGTCAGCGGAAAAATTGATGGTCTTGATGAGCGAAGCCTTGACTTCATTGTCATCGTCGTCATCATCGTCTTTACATGAATAAAAGGCTGTCATGATGAGGGCAGCCATCATCAGAAACGCAAGAAACTTTTTCATAGCAGTAATGATTTAAAAGGTTAAAAATTAGGTTAATGAAACAAATATATCTGTTTTTTACTCGTTGCCTGCCAAAATGATCAGGATAAGCCCTGCAGTAAAGAGCAGGAACATGAGTCCGAGCATTCCGCTGACACCTTTTCCGGCACCTTTGAATTCCTTCCAGATGAATACTCCCCATAAGGCGCCGATCATGGTTGCTCCCTGCCCGAGCCCGAACGATATGGCATATCCTGCCTTATTGGCTGCCAACAAACTCAGGGCTGTGCCCAGCGCCCAGATCAGTCCTCCAATGATACCCGAGAGATGACTGCGGAAGGAACCCTGGAAATATTGTCTGAACGAAACGGGGACGCCTTCGACCGGTTTCTTCATGAGATATGTATTGAAGAGAAAGTTACTTACAACGATACCGATCATAAAAAAGAAAAAGGCAGCGTACGGTGTGAGTTTCCCCGGCTCGGGATTTTCAAGGTCAACAGCAATGGAACTCGCCACAAAACGGAAGAACCAGGCCATCAGCACCCCTGCAAGAATGGAAAGGACAATGCCCTTAGCCGGCGTCTTCTTTTCGCTCAGTGACAGTCGCTTGTATGCCAGGGCATCCAGGATGATGGCAACCGTCACGATGCCGACGCCGATGAATAACAGCACCGGGTCGCCTTTCGGAGTTGCAATGTAATTGATCAGCACACCCAGTACCATACACAGGCCAACGCCGACAGGAAAGGCAATGGCCATCCCGGCGACTGCGATCGCTGCCACCAGCAAAATGTTAGACAGGTTGAAGATGATTCCCCCGATGATGGGGTTGATGATACTGGAGGCGCTTGCCTGGCCTATGCTTTCCATGAATCCCATACCCCTGGGACCAATGCTTCCGAACGTAAATCCAAAGAGCAGCGAAAACAGCAGGATGCCGATCACGTAATCCCAGTAGAACAATTCAAACCGCCAGTTCTTAGCGGCTATTTTTTGGGTATTTGCCCAGGAACCCCAGCAAAGCATGGTGATGAAACACAGGAGGACTGCCAGTGTGTAACTGTTTACGATGAACATAATGGTCAGATTTTAATGATTACTCCGTTATTTATGAAAATGATAGTCAGCAAACTGAATGATCTCTTCAAACCCTCCAAGGCTCCATTTGTACCCTCCTGTTCCTTCCCGCACCCTGTATTCATGTTTAATGGTCAAATCACGTAATCCTATGTGTAAAAATCCATTTCCTTCATAATACATCCCCTTGTCCGGGGCATCGATGAAAAATGATGTATTGAAGCCGGTATCCGGGTTCAATAAGGACAGTAAATTCATGATGGTATCCTTCTCCAGGTACGGATCCATGAGGAGGCAGGAGCGGAACTTTTCCTTATGGACCACAATGTTGCAAGCTTCCGATGCACTGCTCCCGAATCCTGCCAGCGACCTGTAACGGTACCCCTGACGGATCCTTAGCTTTTCCTCAAGGAGTGGTAGCAACGTACTTAACTGATCCACAGCATCTTCAGGTAAAAACACCAGCAATATGGGGCCAATTTCCATGTCATTGATCATCCGGTCCGATACGGAAGCCAGTGAATCACACTGGCCGGTGGAGAAATTGCCAGAACAATAGATGACCGGATAAAGGCGATCCGTGATAAAGTACTCCGCTGGGACGTACGCCCGGACATGCACGGTATTGATCTCTAAATCAAGCATTTGTCTATCCGGCAAACCTGCGATGTCGACATAGGCGGAGGGATCACCGCGATAGGGTACATTGCTGAAAGCATCACTGATGAACCGGAGTGCGTTGGGCAACGATGACCGCCAGTATTCGAAGCTGTGGCCTCCGTCACGCACACGGAATTCATGCGGTACTCCCCTGTCCCGCATCAGGATGTGTAGTTCCTCATTGCTGCGGCAAAGGGTTTGCTCATCATCCCCGTTGTCGATATAGATCCTCAGGTCATTGAAACTGGCAGGATCATTCTGCTGAAAGATATGGAATGGGCTGTTCTGCCGGTAATATTCCGTTATCCGGTCCTGACCGGTACTGCCTTCGCCTCCGAAGATCCTTCCCCACTGTTGGTCCCAGCCCGAAGCATCCTCAGTGATGTACTGCTGGTCGGTCCGGATCGAAATGCTCAGGGGCACGCAGGTTCGCATGAGTTCAGGATGCTTGAGGGGAAGGATCAGGGCCCCAAATCCCCCCATAGAATAACCCATCACCGCCCGGTGTTCCCTGTCAGGGATTGTCCGGTACAGACTGTCAATGGTTGGTATTAATTCCTTAACAAACATATCCTGGTATAAAAAGGTACCTGAGTAGTCATTCATGTAGTATGTCCGAAAACCCTGGGGCATGACAAAAATCATAGGAACGATCTCCTCCTCTCTCACCGCTTTATCAGCCGTCTGGTAAACCCTGCCATATTCCAGCCAGGCAGTCTCGTCGTCACCCAGTCCATGAAGCATGTAAACCACAGGGTATGAGCGTTTTTCGATGAAATAACCCTCAGGCAGGCAAATGGAATACGCGATACCCTGCCCCAGGATGTCGCTGTGCATGGAAAGGCTTTCCAGGATCCTGACCTCCTGTCCTTTTGAAGCCGTGAACAGGAAGAGCTGAATGACAATGATGACAATGAATGGTTTTTTCATTCCTGGACTTTAATTACCACTTAACTGCTGGGATAAATATCCCGTTGATGCATCCAGTCCGTTCAAAAAAGACTGAAAGGAGGGAAAGCCCTGCCTGACACGGTATTCATGCTTCACGCCCTTTTCCCTCAGATCAAGATATAAATCAAAGTTTCCATGAGAATTGCTGGATTTGTCTGTCATATCAATATAATAATAAATACCTTCCATCGCCCTGGCCCCGGCTTCCAGCTCTGCGTCGAAGAGAAAACAGGCTTTAAAACGTTCATTAAAACCGGGTATCAGCTCACTGGCCAGGGTACCACCCCGATTATTTCCAGCAAGGACATGTCCCTTTTTACCGGAATGAATCCGGTATTCTGCTTCGATCTGGTCAATGATCCCGGCCATGATAGCGGCAGTGATCCTGTCAGGTTCCGCAGGGATCTCAACCATCAGGCAACTGGGTATCTTCCCGGCTTTTATTCTATTGTTCAAGAGGGAAAACAGTTTCAGGGCATTATCGGTCCGGATTGATCCATCGAAATCATGGATGAAATAAATCACAGGATAACGGATTGTATCGGTATCATATCCAGAGGGTTTGAAGATTCCCAGCTGAAGATCGCTTCCGGTCAGAGTTTCCCGGATGTACTTCTCAGAAGGGATCAGGTCTCCGATATCCACCGGATCAGGTTCTTCAGGGTATGGCAATCCACGGAATCCAAAGCTGATGAACCGCAGTGCTTCCGGAAGCGATTTATGCCAGTAGTCCCATGAATGGCCTCCGTTCCTTACCCTGTATTCGTGTGAAATCTCACGTTCAACCATCAGGTTATGCAGTGCACCACTGGTCACCGAAAGAGTCTCTTCGTCATCACCGCAGTCAAGGAATATTCTGAGTCCAGCATACTGGGAGACGTCGTTTTGCTGAAAGAAGTGGAAGGGACTATACTCTTTAAAATAATTGGTCAAGCGTGATTCCCCTGAAATTCCGGATCCTCCGAAAATGATTCCCCATTGATTGTCGAACACCTCCTGCGGCTCAGCCATATACTGCTCATCGGTGCGGAAAGACATGCTGAGAGGGACGCCTGTGCTGAATATTTCCGGATTCTTTGCAGGAAGGATCAGGGCGCCGTAACCTCCCATGGAGTATCCCATCACCGCCCGTTGCGAGGGATCTCTCCTGGTCCGGAAACGGTTGTCTATTTCAGGGACCAGCTCTGTTACGAAGAAATCCATGTAGGGTAACGTACCGCTGTACCGGTTGACATAATAGGAATTGAATCCCTGGGGCATGACAAAGATCATGGGACCAGTTTCTGCTACGCTCTGGTCATAGTAATACTGAATCAAACCATCCTTATACCAGGCATTATATTCGTCGCCGAAACCGTGAAGCAGGTAAACGACAGGGAAAGAGTCCACTAATGTGTTATAGTTCTCGGGGAGCAGCACCGCGTAGCTGATGGCGCGGTTAAAGATCCGGCTCTGGATCATTTCGTTCTCCTGCAAACGCACAAAGGGTTGATCTGACGGATCACCTGCACATCCGTAGAAGCCCTGTAACAGGACAAGTACTGACAGTACCATAAGAAGTTTTACCGCGAATATGTGCCAGTTCGTGATCATTTCCTATCCTTATTGTGCTGGTCTACCCGTTACTGCAGGCGCATCGCTGTATACCACGTATGATCGCAGGTAGATCCTGAAACCGGGATCCTGATTCACCCATTGGATCTCAACCGTATGATCGTCCGTGTGCAGCATATACTTGTGATAGATATCATATTTTCTTACAATATAATCGTAAGGCATTCTCACGGTCTCCATCCTTGCACCGTCGATGAAGACATCCAGCAGGGCCACATAGTCGCTCGCTTCCACTCCGCACAGGCTTCTCACATTTCCCAGGACTACGATCCCATTACCTGTGAAATCAATTTTAATGCGCTCATTCAGATAGTCCTTCCTGACCAGCAGCTCCTTCACAGGGTACATTCCCTCAAATGACTGTTCCAATCTCAATGGTTCGGGGTGCTGGACAAGGATGGCAAGAGTATCATTCCATACTTCACCGCCGTTGCCGACAATCTGGCGAATGGCATGCTGGTAGCTCACTTCGGAGATCTGGTTCAGGGTAAAGCCGGAGAAAGGAAACCGCACGTCGAGCACTTTCTCCACCGCTGGTTTCCAGGAACCGGGAATCTTTTCATAGCCCAGCATAACACCCAGGATACCTGCGGCGGTGGCTGGATTGCAATCAGAATCCTGCCCGCAGCGTGTGGCAATATCCATGGTGCTGAAGAAATCCTTTTCGCCATAGAGTAAGCCAATGACCACATAGGCCGCATTCACGCTGGCGTCGATATTAAAGGCGTTAAAAACCCCCTCAGGGCATCCTTTTTCCGAGGTGTGTTTCTTTTCAAACTCGAACCAGCAAGCCTTCCAGTCATCCGGAAATTGTTCATGCCATCGGATGACATCGCTGATCGCCTGATAAAACCTGCTTTCAGCGGGTATGGGTTTCAAACCCTGTTCAATGATAAATTGGATATCGTCTGATATAAACGCTGTGGCATACATGGCCGCCATAAAAACACCTCCGTACCACCCGTCGCCGTAATTCATGATATGGCCCGTACGATCGCATATCTCAGCAGCCGTATTGATCATACCCGGCGACATCATCCCTGCAAAGTCGGCTTCGATCTGGAAATCAATGTCATCGGCATGGGGATTATTCATCCAGTGACCCGAGGCAGGCGGCATGATGCCATTCAAAATATTGTAGCGGGCAGCCTGGTTGGCATGCCATAACCTGTAATCATCCCTGGCCATGGCAAGGGCAAACGAGTCGGCGGGTGCATCCAGGCCAGCCCGTTCCATCACTTCAACAAACGTAAAGTCAAGGTATACGTCATCGTACAGTCCCGGGTCCAGCTGAAAGGTCTCAAGGATATAATTATCGTACCAGACAAGGGGCTGATAATCCTGGATGAGGGTACCCTTGAACTTGAATTCCGTCGGCCCTCCAAATGTACAACCGATGGTCTGGCCTGCCCAGCCGCCTTTGATCTTGTCCCTGAGTACGTCACGGGTGATCGTGACCTTTTGAGGAACTGCCGCTTCCTGCCGGACCCGGTGCCCGCAGGCGGCAGTTAACAGCAGGACCACAGAAAGAAAAATATGACCTATCCCTTTATTCATACAGTTTAGTTATCAGGCAGGTTAGTTTGCGGTGGATTTTCCGAATATACCATGATATCATTGATCCTGATCTCATAATCAGGATGTGGATTGATCCATTTCAGCCTGACCACATGCCGGCCCTCTGCGAGCTGATATTTCCATGCAGGTTCCAGCCGGCGGGAGGTATTTTTCATCGGCAGCCGTACGGATTCATCCAGGTTACCGTCGATATATACTTCCATTTCAGCTATATAGGGATCCTGGGGTTCAGCCAGTCCAAAGACCTCCGAGCCTACCCTTTTTGATATCCGGTCGATGTAATCTTTATCGATTTTGGAATTCTTTACCAGGTTACCATAGAAAATGTATCCATTTCCAGTAAAATCGTACGTCAGTTCACTGGTGAAGGAACGGTCGAACCGGTCACGGAAAACAGGATAGGTCCTTTCAAAGTTCTGTTCAAACGCTACAGGAACAGGTGCAGTAGTTGGGATCACCACCTTGTCGCTTTCGACAGCACCACCCTCCAGTTCAATCATTTTCAGGGCATGGCTGAAGCTCAGGTCATAGGCTTTGGCCAGCGACATGGCCGTTCCTTCGAAGTCCAGAGGCTCAATCTCCCTCAAGGGATCGAGCCAGAAGGCGGGAATGTTTGAATATCCAAGCATAACACCCAGCACGCCGCCAACCGTCGCCGGATTGCAATCACTGTCCTGGCCGCAGCGTGCGGCAATATCAATGGAACGGGTAAACTCACCATCGCCGTAAAGAAGTCCGATGGCCACATACGCTGAATTGATCTTCGCATCGATATTGAAGGAAAGAAACGTTCCTTTCGGGCAGCCCACATCCCTGTTCCATTTTTTTTCCAGCTCGAACCAGGTCGCTTTCCAGTCATCAGGATGCTGCTTATGCCAGAGGATGACATCCTGGATGCAATCGTGAAATTTCGTTCCAGGCGGGATGGTACTGATCGCCTCTTCGACGACCTTTTGTGCGTCGTTGTGAATAAAGGCAAGCGAATACAGGGCTGAGACAAACACTCCGCCATACCATCCATCGCCACTGCACATGATGTGCCCGACACGGCCGGCCACCTCCGTGGCAGCATTCACCATTCCGGGAGCCATCAGGCCAATGAAATCAGCTTCGATCTGGAAATCCAGATCATCTGCATGGGGATTGTTCTTCCAGTACCCCGAATGAGGGGGCATGATACCGTTGAGGATGTTGTACCGTGAGGCCTGGTTGGCATGAGCCAGGTGATAAGGCGTTGAAGCCCAGTGATGTGCAATGGTGTCCATGGAAACATCCAGCCCGTATTTCTCAAACACATCCACAAAATTCAGGTCAGTATATACATCGTCGAACAATCCGGGCTTCTTGTCCCACCAGTACTTCACATACCCTTCTCTCCATGGAATATTCTGATAATCAGGTATTATACTACCCTGGTATTTGAATTCGACCGGCGCACCGTACACCACACCGATGGTCTGCCCTGCCCATCCCCCTTTGATCTTTTCGTTCAACTGCTCTTTTGTCAGAATGACTTCTGCCTTGAAGGAAGCATCCTGCCGGTTATTCTGCCCGCATGAAGATAAAAGGGTGGCAAGCAATGCACCTGCAAGGGTACTCAATAGGATAGGTATGAGGCTCTTCTTCATTCATGGATCTTTTAATGATAAACGCTCAGCTCCGTCATGGAGGTGAATCCCGTGACCTCTTTTGTATATTTATGCCAGTGTCCCTGGACCGCTGCATCGCCTATGATGCGGATCGCCTTTGTTTCAACAGTGTCAAAACTTATGACATATTCTGCAAAATGGGGTTGAAAAAATACGATGCTGGTAGCAGGCAATGAAGGAGTGATGGTCATCTTTTCCACAGGCGTCCAGTGGCCTGTACCATCCATATACTGGACATTGAGTGAAGTGAACCAGCCTCCGAATTCTTCCAGGCAACCACTGTGGAAGGCAATCATGCTGATCTGCTGTGGATTGTCCCATCCGTAGCCATAATAATCCACTTTGGGGATCTTTGCTTTGGCTGCCAGGCTGTAAAAGACAGAACCCTCCCCCATGGTCCTTCCATCGTTGATCACATCCACATTCCATGCATACATTGATTTACCGAACGTATACCAGCAGGAGTCGAGTACTTTTTCATTCAGCTGGCGGACGTTGGCCAGGATCGTGTCAGCCGTTGGAGCAATATTTTCCGTGCGTACAAGCAGGTCAAATTCCTTCATCAGCATATCCTTGTTATTATCCAGCCGGAGTCCTATCCTGTAATTGCCAGCTTCCTGCGGTGTTCCCGTGAGCCGGCCCTTGTCAAAGTTCAACCCCATGGGTAAAGTGCCTGACACCATCGTCCAGTTATAGGATTGATTGGCTGATGTATAAAAGGTATAATCCACCGGCCTGCCGGTTTCCAGCACCGGTGCTGGTCCAATATAAAATTCCAGGGGCGGACTGAAAACAGCGTTGGCATTGATCGTCAGCACCTCGCTGCCCGGCCTTCCCGAAACCGAGCCTCCATTCAGGACAGCCAGATCAATCGCTGCCTTCACTGTCTGGTCGATGATATCGGATATTTTTGCATCGGGAAGGTCATAACGGGTGATGTTCACATAATGATCGTTGAAAGGTGTTGTCCACCCTTCGACAGGAAGGTACAGGTTCCGGGGCAGGCCTTTCAGTCCAAGGATAATTCCCATCAGGCCCGCTACGGTGGCTGCCTGGTTATCGGCATCAAAGCCCATGGCGCACGACAGGTCCAGTGTACGCTGGAAGTCCCCTTCCCCGTAAAGCATGGCAAGGATGGCACAGGCTCCGTTGAGGTTGGCATTCCAGATGGTTTTGGTCATATTGTGCTCATTGACATAATATTTCAGGGCCATTTCTTCCCAAGCAGCTTTCCAGTCGCCGGGGTACTTTGAATGCAGGGCGATCATTTCAGTGGCAGTGGCCCTGAACCTTCCCTGGGACGGGAGGGAGGCTATACCGATCTCGATCAGCTTTTGTATATCGCTTTCAAAATAGGCCGCCGAGTACATGGCACCGTAAAAAACAGTGGGTTCCACTCCCCAGTCATCGCTGGTGATGCGTGCTGCCCAATCGGATTTGGAAGCAGCATAATGGATCATTCCGGGAGCGGTCACTCCCCAGATCTCATTGATCAGCTGGGGATCAATCTGGTACCAGTGAGGATTCAGGTTCTTGCTGCCGGTGAACGGCGGAGTATAACCGAAATGCATCAGTCCGAGCGCACCCCGGTTAGCCAGCCAGACCCTGTCGTGGATGTGATACATCCAGGCATCCCGCAGCCGGGCATAGGAAGGCTCAGGGCCATACTTTTCCATTTGAAGCAAATACATATATTCGATATCGGTGTCATCATCCGAAAAGGCACCGTCGTATTTCTGAAGTTTGTCAAGGTTCTTTGTGTAACCGTACGGCCATTTTTCAGGGCCGGGGGCATTGATGTATTTATTTTCATGGGGCAGCCCGTATATGTTCCCAATCATCTGGCCGATCCATGCACCGGCAATCTTGTCCTTCAAATCACTGACGGTGATCTGCACAGGCTTCTGACCGGATGCTAAAGAGGGAATTACTGCCAGAAGCAGAAGCGATAGGAGCATTCCAGGTCCCGTATTTTTCTTTCTCAGGATGCGCATATCAGTATCCGGGATTTTGTACAAGGTTAAAATTGGAGCTCATGGCGGATTGCGGGATAGGGAACAATTTATCGGTGACCGGTGTGGCAGGTTTGTTCCAACCGGATTTTTCCCAGGCCCCGAACCGGATCTGGTCCTGGCGCCTGTGTCCCTCCCATGCGAACTCCCTGCCGAGCTCATCCAGGAACTCCTCAGCGGTCAGGTCGGATACCTGGTAGGGTTCAAGGCCCGCACGGGTTCGGATCTTCTGCAGATCAGGATCGCTGATCATCTCCCCTGCCCTGCCGAGGCGCCATAGGGCTTCCAGTTTCGTGTAAAGGACATCGGCATACCTGAAGAGCACAAAATCATTTTCCATATCCGTCACATAATATTCCAGTTCAGTCTGGTACTCATATTTGCAGCAGCGGGCGCCTTCCCATTTCTTGCGTGCCATGTAATCCTGCACGTTGGGCGTATAAATGAACGGCTCCTCGTCGATGATGATGTCGTTTCCAGCCATGTCCTTCTGCTGACCGAAAAGGAATGAATTGCGGCGGATATCGTCCTCCGCATATTTATCCAGGAATCCTGGCTCCAGGATGAATTCGTCCCACATGGCACCTTTAAAGCCAAAGGTGGCACGGCTTGCATCATTAAGGGTAAGTGTATACCAGTAGAACCTGTCCTTGGTATAGACCATGTGCATGGGAATGACAAAGATATTCTCGGCCGATCCTTCATTATATACCTTGAAATTTGCAAAGTAATCATCCCCGATCGCATACCCCCCGATGGCAATCACTTTATCACAGGCATCCACCGCTGCCTGGAACCTGTCCTCGCCAATCCATTCCTGCGCATTCAGGTATAGTTTTGCCAGGAGTGTGTAGGCCACACCCTGCGTCACACGCCCGTAGTAGGAGGAAGTGGGATCGGCCTGCAATTTATCGACATTGGCAAGTATCTCATTTTCAATATAATCAAATATGAACTTCCGGTCTTTTTGCACAGGGAGCTCCTTTTCCGTAAAATCAATAGTAAAAGGGACATTGCCCCAGTTATCCATGGCAAGGTAATAGAAATAGGCCCTAAGTACCTTGATCTCGCAAACGACCCGGTCTTTCTCGGGAAAGGTGATATCTGTTCCCTCTGTTTCATAGATGATCTCATTGCAGGCGCTGATGCCCTCAAAGACATAATTCCACGCATAGGTCAGGATCTTGTTGATGGAGCTTACATTATGCGTATGGAGCTCATGCCAGCGGCCGTTATCCCACACCCAGCCATCGTCCCTGCCGGGAGCCACCATTTCATCGGATGCCATCTCAACGAGGGTCCAGAGGCTGAATTCCTCTGGAAATCGCTGCAATTTCGTGTAAGCCCGGCCGGCATTCATCAGTACCTCCTTTTCCGACTGGAAAAAGTCGTCAATAGGTATATCGGAGAAGACATCCTCTTCCAGGTTGGTGCAGGAAAACAGGCTAAAAACAAAGAATGCCGTGCAAACCAGTTTTTTATATAATGACTTTTTCATAGGGATACTATTTTCGGAGTTAAAATATAACATTGATTCCCAACGATATAGAAGTGGTCCTGGGGTAATAGGACAGCCGGTCAATGCCGGGCTCAAGGCCGGCCAGGTTCACTTCCGGATACATTCCGTCATAGCCGGTAAGCGTGAAAACATTCTGTCCTGTCAGGAACACGTTCAGTTTGGAGATGTACTTTGTATTGATCCTGAAGTTATAGCCGATGGACAGATTATCGAGGCTGACAAAGGTAGCATCTTCGACATATTTCGAGGAATAGATCCCATCGCCCACAAATTCAGGTGTTTCCAGTTGAGTGTGCACAATATTCCTTGTGCCGATGCTTTTCCAGTTCTCGTAATACAGGCGGTACATGTTCAGAACTTTCCCGCCGATGCTGGAGCGCAGCGTGAAGCTGAGGTTCCAGTTTTTATATGTCAATGAATTGCTCCATCCCAGCATGCAGATCGGATAGGCATTACCGATATTTTCCCAATCATCGGGATCTACCTTCCCAATGGGATTGGCATTTTTAAACTTGTCGTAACCGTTCTCATCAAGGCCCAACCACACTGGACCGTAGAAAGTACCGAGGGGTTCACCTTCGATCATCTTCTGGCAGAACAGGGGGTAGGCACCGCCCAGCCAGCCGACGTCATAGGAATCATAGGTGAATTCCTCATTCGAGAGCTTGACCAGCCTGTTGATGTTGGTACTGAAAGTGAAGATGGAGTTCCATACCCAGTCGTTTTTCTGGAGAATAACTCCATTCAGGGTTAGTTCAACACCCTTGTTGCTGATGTTGCCGATATTGGTAAAATATTCCCCGTAAAGGTAGGGGGGTACAGGCACGTTGTACGTATAAAGAAGATCTTCGCTGGCGCGGTAATACAGGTCCAGCGATCCTCCCAGCCGATTCTTAAGCAATGAGAAATCCACACCGAAATTATATTCGTACTTGGTTTCCCATTTCAGATCGGGATTCGGATTGCTCACAGGCTGGTAGGTGTTGTACCATTCCCCGTCGTAATAAAACTTGCCTGCCTTGCCCATGAGGATCAGTGACTGGTAGTTCCCAATATCCTGGTTTCCAGTGACTCCAAAGCCCAGTCTTAGTTTCAGGTCGTTGATCCAGGCAACATCTTTGAGGAATTCCTCCCTGTTCATCCGCCATCCAAAACTGACAGCAGGGAACCATCCCCACTTGTTGTTCTCCCCGAACCTGGAGGAACCTTCCCTGCGGAGTGACCCTGCCACGAGGAATCGTTCATCATAATTATACATTACACGGCCAAAGAAAGAGACAAGTTTGCTGTTTTCCCTGTGGGAGCCCATTTCAGCAGTTCCTTCACCCAGTGCGGTTCCCAGCCCGATATTATTCACACCGTAAAGGTCGCTGTCGAATCCGGAATTGATCATGTAGGAGTAACTCGACTCCAGCTCCTGGTACGCATAACCGAGCAACGCCTGGATGTTGTTCTTTCCAAAATCAGTGACATAATTGACCGTACTTTCATACTGAAGGTCATCATCTTTGCCGTTAGCGATTTCAGCCTCGCCGCCTCTTCCCAAAGCACTGGGATAATATTTTGTCTTATAGGTCAGCTCTTCCCAGTCCGACTGTTGAAGGGATACCATATTCACCCAGTTGAGTGATTTTGTAAAATTCAATTTTGCCGTCACATTGCCACCGAATTCGTTCGTCTTTCCTTCCCTTGTCCTCTCATTGAGCATGGCTACAGGATTGTAGTAATCGATCCCTTCCAGACGGGAATACCCACCTGTATAGATATTGCCGGAATCATAAACTGGCGCGGTCGGATTCTGAATGAAGGCCTGGTAGAACAGGTCGTAATTGGCTGGATTATAATGGCGTGTACTGTAATTCAGGTTGTAGTCTAGCACCAGGTGATCGTTGAAAGCTTTTTGCAGCATATTGGTCTTGAACAGGTAGTTGTCTGCCTGGTTATCCTTCAGAAGGCCCTGTGAAAGATCAATGAAAGCGTTGGTCCGGGTTGAGAAGTTGTCTGTTCCGCCGGTAATGGAGAGGTTATAGGACTGGCTGAAAGGGAACGACCGGGTGATCTCATCGAACCAATCAGTGCTGGAATCATAGATATTATTGATCTTATCAGGAGCATAGGTTTCGATGGCGTACCGGAATTCGTCCGCTGAGAGGTTCTCCACGCCACGGGGCATCACCTGACCGGTCAGCTGAGTGGTGAATTCGATCTTCAACTGGCCGGCTTTTGCGCGCCTGGTGGTGATGAGGATCACTCCGTTGGAGCCCCTTGATCCGTAAATGGCAGCGGCAGCACCATCCTTCAGGACATCAAAGGACTCCACTTCTTCAAAGCTGACATTCTTCAGATCGACCCCTACAATACCGTCGACGACAACCAGCGGTTCCTGACCCAGGGTCAGGGTGTTGGTCCCCCGAAGCATGATGCGGTACTTTGCCATTGGATCCGATCCGTTGGGCTTGATGATGGACAGCCCTGCCACCTTCCCCTGGATCAGCCCCATGGCATCAGAGTACCGCCCCTGGTTGAAATCCTCCGTTTTAATGGTGGCAATGGAGCCTGTGACCTCTTTCCGGGTAGTAGTACCATATCCAATGACGACTACCTCGCTGAGCGATTCGATGAGCACATTAAGGCTGACATCAATCTTTTTCTGGTCTCCGATGTTCACCTCCTGACTTTCATACCCGATGAAGCTGAAAAGAAGCGTGGAGTCTCTTACCGTTTCGATGGAATATCTTCCGTTGATATCGGTCACTGTCCCGGTTTGAGTACCTTTAATGGTGACATTGACACCCGGCAGCAATTCCTGGGATGCATTGTCCCTGACGGTTCCTGAGATGATAACGGTCGTTTTGTCCTGGGCATGCAACGAGGAAACCGCAACAAAAAATATTGCCGTAAGGATAACGGCCGGCCATGTGAACCTGATCCTGCGGGTCAGTAAATATGGTTTCATAGGGTTGGATTTACTTTATCAATATCAACAGATGACAACTCAGAGCGGTATGGTATGGAAGACTGTGCCCCCATGCGTGTGACCGTGAGGGCTGCGGCACGGGCTGCCAGTTTTACCGCCTCCAGGATTGATTTTCCTTCCGAAAGCCCCACGCACAAAGAGCCGCAAAAGGAATCGCCGGCGGCGGTGGTATCCACCGTGTCCACTTTGTAGGCCCTGACGTAGTGAAATTCTCCGTTTTCCTTGACCAGGGAGCCCTGTGATCCGAGCGTGATCACTACATTATCCACCCCCCGTGAGCTGATGATATCTGCCGCCTGCCGGGCAGTATCCACATCGGTGACCTTTATTCCCGATAGGATCTCAGCTTCCACCTTATTGGGGATGATGATGTACAGGCACCGAAGGAGCTTGTTGGACAGTGCCCTGGCAGGTGCCGGGTTCAGGATGACCCTGATGCCCTTCTTACTGGCGATCTCTGCCACATATTCAACGGTTTCGATGGGTATTTCGAGTTGCATGAGCACCAGATCGCAACTTTCGATCTCATGGATGGCCTTGTTGATATCCGCCGGACTAAGGGATGCATTGGCACCTGAGGCCACCACGATGCAGTTCTCCCCGTAGGAATCGACCGTGATCATGGCAATGCCCGATGGCTGAGTGGGATCAGAAAAAATGTAATCGGTGTTGATGTTCTCCGATTCATACAGCATGACCGATTGTTTTCCAAAAACATCGTTCCCCGTCTTTGAGATAAAGGTGACCTTTGCTCCCATCCGTGAAGCTGCAACAGCCTGGTTGGCACCTTTCCCGCCGGGATTCATAAAAAAGGTGCCCCCAAGAATGGTCTCACCGGGAACAGGCAGACGGTCGGTTTTGATGACCATATCCGTATTACAGCTGCCAACTACAACAATTTTCTGGGTATGCATGTAAATAATGTGTTTGTTTTTACAAATCTATACATTACTGCGCCCTAAAAAAATCAATTATGCAACCTGATCAGTAATCATAAACCCGGACCATTCATCGGAATTCAATTTATATTATATTGATTATAATTATATTAATATCGATAAATTTATTCAATTAATTGTTTAAAACAGTAATTTTGATTTTCATCCACACTATTTACATTTACCTATTCTGCAAGACCATGACAAAGCTCAACTCCCTCAGACTGCTTATCCACTCGATGACCCAGTCCGAAAAAAAAACGTTCAGGATGAAAACGAACCGAAAAAAAAATGATCCGGATTATCTGATCCTGTACGATATCATTGAGAAGAACCGGGAAAAGCCGCTTTCCTTTTACCGTTCTGAATATCTGAAGCTTAAGCCAGGTGCTTCATTTGAAACGACGGTCAAATACCTTTTTGAATTATTGCTTGAATCCATGCAGGAACTCAGGAAAGACCGGGATAATTTTTATCATCTTTTTGATAAGATATTCAAAGCCAGGATATTATTCGAGAAGTCCTTGTTGGATGAGTCGTTCGAAATGCTGGATTATGTCATCGGACACTCTGAACAATATGAGAATTATCATGCCTTACTGCTGGCGTCACGGATGGAGCTTGAATACCTCCTGGCGCTGAATTTCCCGAACATCAGCGAGAAGATGCTTCTGAAAAAACAGTTTAAGCTCAACGAGATCCTGAACTATTTGCGAAAGATCAATGCGCAGTCTGCTCTGTACGAGATCCTCAAGCACCGGGTCATCACCAAGGGCCATCCAAGGACACAAAAACAGAAAGAAGAGTTGAATGATTTGGTTTTCAGCGAGATCAGCATTGTAGCCTCCTTAAATCTGTACAATTTTGAGATCAGCAAGCTTCACCAGCTTTTCCAGGCGAACTACCTGATCAGCGTGGGTGATTACAAATCAGCGCTGAATGCCTATATAGAGCTGAACAACCTGTTTGAAGCCAACAAGCACCTGTGGAGCGATCACCCGGTCTATTACCTGCACACGCTCGAAGGAGTGCTCGAAAGTCTGCGGAGCATCCATAACTACGAGGGCATGACGCATTTCATCAATCAGCTGAAGGTCATTGAGACACAATCAGCTGATTTCAGGATCAACCTCACATGCATTACCTTCCTGTATGAACTGTTCCCTTTTCTTGACAGGGGAGATTTTACTTCATCCATGGCACTGATGAATGAATATAGGGAAAAGCTGTACGACAAACTGTTCACCCTTGGGCGTGCACGGCAGGCGGAACTTTGCCTGTACACTTCGCTGATCTTTTTTGGCAACGCTGAATACCTTAAAGCACACAGGTTTCTGAACCAGATCATCCTCAGGGGAAAGAACTATTATTACCTTCCTCTCTACCGTACCATCCGCCTGGTTAATTTGATCATTCTTTACAAAATGGGTGATTACGATCTGATCCGCTATGAGATCAGGTCGATGAAGAGGGATATTGCCGGCGCCACGAAGGATTACAAGATCGAACGGTTCCTGTTCAGGTTCCTGTGCAGGCAGATGCCCACGGTGGCCTTCAGGCGGCAGCTTCTCCTCGAAAAGACCATGAAAGACTTTGGTGAGATACGGCAGGATGTTTTCGAGAGGCAGATCCTCAGGATCTTTGATTTCACCGCATGGGTCGAATCCCTGATCCGCAGGATCCCTTTGTCTGATGTGTTGCATCAGCGCATCGGTTCAGAGAGCTTCCAGGAAAATTAGTGCAGTGCCTGCAGCCTATTCGTGCCAGCTTTCGATCTCGGGCAATCCCAGGTTTCTCGAGCGTATGTTGATCAGGTCGATCATTTCATGGGCCATGTCTTTGTTCACCTGCCTGGCCATGGGCAGTACATAGGTGATGGTCTGGTGGATGTGGCGTTCGTACCGTTCCGGGTCGTAGATCGTCAGATGCAGATCGAGCAGGTTGCTGATGCGGTCGGCCGACTTGAGCAGCTTGGCCCGGTCGCTTCCCTTTTTCAGCAATCGCTCCAGGAACACTTCCTTTCTTTCGCGGGGATCACGGGTGACCTCCAGGACCAGATCCACCACGGCGGGTCCATCCGTGTCAATAGCGCGAAGTGCCTGCTGATCGGTGCCCGGCACATCTTCCAGCAGGTCATGGATGACGGAGGCTTTTAAAAGGACCGGATCTACGATCTTATAGTCCAGTATGATGGCCATAGTGGCCATGGCATGCCTGAACTGATTCCCTCCCACCTTGCGGGATACGCCTATCAGGGCTGTGGCCTTTTGTATCCACGGCGCAAGGGTGATCTTGGAAAGGGAAAGCATGTCTTCGTTTTTCATAAAAAAAGATTATGACTTCGTCATATGGGGGCGAAACAACGGAAAGTAAGCGCTATTAAGAGGATTCTGATATCAGATTAAGTGATTAACCGATATCTGATTTTGGATATAAATCTGATATCCAATATCGGTTAATCATTCAATCGTATATCTCCGTGGAGCATACCGGATTCGAACCGGCGACCTCTACAATGCGAATGTAGCGCTCTAGCCAGCTGAGCTAATACCCCGGAATGGGTGTGGGTGTGGGTGTGGGTGAGAGTGTGTAAAATTATACAATATTTTAATTTAATCACTATTTTTACCGGTATCATTGAATGACAATTAATGACCCTTAATGACCACCAATGACTATTATTATCAACCAATAACCATTAATCTCATTTTATCATGTACGAGAAACGCATTTTGGATCTCTACCGCGTCAAAAGCGGAGAGAAGATCAACCTTGACGAGATTGACACCGAGTATGGCTTCCTGACGCAGCTGCAGGAGTTCAAAAAATCCACGGTCAAGGAGCGGCTGGAGGAGCGGCTGGCCCAGAACATCAAAGACCTCTCAGAAATGCAGGATTTATTCTATGCCAGCGATACCTATTCATTGCTACTTGTTTTCCAGGGGATGGATGCAGCCGGCAAGGACGGGATCATCAAACATGTGATGTCGGGCGTCAATCCGCAGGGCTGCCAGGTTTACAGCTTCAAGCAACCCTCTGCCGAGGAGCTGGATCATGATTTTATGTGGAGGTGTTCGCTCCGGTTGCCGGAGAGAGGCCGCATCGGGATCTTCAACCGTTCGCACTACGAAGAGGTGCTGGTGGTAAAAGTACATCCCAAGATCCTGTTAAATGAGAAGCTCCCCAACTTTAAGCTGGATGATACCCTCTGGCAGCAACGGTACGAATCGATCCGAACCTATGAACATCATCTTGTCAGGAACGGTACGATCATCCTTAAATTTTACCTCCACCTATCCAAAAAGGAACAAAAGAAAAGATTCCTTGACAGGCTTGACAACCCGGAAAAATACTGGAAGTTCTCTACGTCTGATCTGGCCGAGCGTGCCTACTGGAAAGATTATCAGAAGGCCTTTGAAGATACGCTCAGAGAGACATCCACCGATTATGCGCCCTGGTATATTGTCCCTGCAGACCACAAATGGTTTGCACGTGCGCTGGTGGCGGATATCATCGTTTCGACCATCCGGTCCCTTGACCTGAAATACCCTGTCATCTCCGATGAGCAGCTCAAGGCACTCAAGGAGGCCAAGAGGATGCTGGAGGAGGAGAAGTAGGCGGTTGGCAGTTAACAGTTGACGGTTAACGGTAGACGGTTGACGGTGGGCGATTTGTCAACCGTCAACCGTCAACTGTCAACCAACCATAGACAGATATGCTCAAAAAGGATCTCCGACAACTTCTCCGGGATCTGTACGAATCCATTTCCGGCACTGAGCAGGATTTCACGGCCGGCAGCCTGGGGCGTGCTATTTTTCTGCTTTCGGTGCCGATGGTGCTGGAGATGGTTATGGAATCGGTCTTTGCCATTGTGGATATTTTTTTCGTGTCAAAACTGGGTGCTGATGCGGTTGCCGTTGTGGGCATCACTGAATCGTTCATCACCATCGTGTATGCGATCGCCGGCGGGATGAGCATGGCGACGACAGCCCTGGTATCGCGGCGCATTGGCGAAAAGGACAGGGATGGGGCTGCGCGTGCGGCTTTCCAGGCGATCATAGCAGCGGTGGCCATTTCCCTGATCATTGGCATACCGGGATGGTTGTTTGCCGAGAAGCTGCTGATCCTGATGGGTACATCTGCCGATGACATCAGATACCTCTCGGGCTACACTTCGCTGATGATCGGAGGGAATGTGGTCATCATGCTGCTGTTCATCATCAATGCGGTCTTTCGCAGCGCCGGGGATGCGGCGGTCTCCATGCGGATCTTGCTCTATGCCAACCTGATCAATATCGTTCTTGATCCCTGTCTAATCTTTGGCTGGGGCCCTTTCCCTGAAATGGGCATCCGGGGAGCCGCACTGGCGACCATCATCGGCAGGGGATCGGCCGTTATTTACCAGTTATTCCTGTTATTCCACGGCCGGCTGCGTGTCGGTCTTTCAGCAAGGTTCCTGCGTATCGACATCAGGGTGATCCTGAACCTGATCCGCTTGTCGCTGGGAGGTATCGGGCAGAGCCTGATCGCCACGTCAAGCTGGATATTTCTGTTCCGTATCATCGCTCTTTTCGGGAGCGCGGTGGTGGCAGGCTATACCATCGCCCTGCGGATCATCCTCTTTTCTCTGCTTCCCTCAGGAGGCATCGCCAATGCAGCTGCCACACTGGTCGGGCAGAACCTGGGCGCACTGCAGCCACGGCGTGCAGAACGGTCGGTGTGGATCACCGGAATGGTCAATTTCATCTTTCTGGGAATCATCGGACTGATCCTGGTCTTCTTTCCCGAATCCTTCATTGGCATTTTCACACAGGAGCCCGCAGTACTGGAAAGCGGAGCCTGGAGCCTGCGGATCATAAGCTACGGGTATCTCTTTTACGGAGTGGGCATGGTGGTCGTCAATTCGTTCAACGGTGCCGGCGACACCCTTACCCCTACGAAGATCAACTTCTTCTGTTACTGGTTGCTCGAGATCCCCCTGGCTTGGCTGCTGGCCGTCCCCCTCCGCATGAAGGAGCAGGGAGTGTTTTATGCCATCGTCATCGCTGAATCCGCTATGACCATCGCTGCCGTGATCATTTTCAGCAAGGGTAAATGGAAACTTAAAAAAGTATGACCTTTGTTATCCTTTCTGTTAAATTTATTATTTTTAACCATTATCACATCACCATGGACGCCCGGCTGCTTTTTCAGATCGTACAATTGATCATCATCCTGATCATCCTGGTATTCCTGATCAGGTATCTGTGGGGGACGTTTTTTGATACGGACTACCAGCCTGCAGTATGGAAGCAAGGATTAAAGATGCGTACCCTCTCACCGGATGTCATTAACGCAGAAAGGCAGACATCCGATAAGGTCCGTTTCTTCAATTTCTGGTTCCAGACCGAGCGGATCAAAAAGGAAGGGATCCCGGGAGCATTTGCAGAGCTGGGGGTGTACAAAGGGGATACCTCCCGGATCATCCATGCGATGGATCCATCACGTACCTTACATCTTTTTGACACGTTCGAAGGATTCCCCGAATCGGACCTTAAGGGGGAAACAGGGGAGGCAGCCGGCTATTCGGCGGAAAGATTTTCCGACACGGGGATCAGCAGGGTAAAAAAAAGGATCGGGAACACAGACAATGTGGTTTTTCATCCGGGTTACTTTCCTGACACCGCAAAGGATCTGGAAAATGAACGGTATGCACTGGTTTCCATCGACGCCGACCTGTACAGGCCAATTTCCGAGGGACTTCGTTATTTTTATCCACGGCTGTCACCCGGTGGTGTCATCATCGTGCACGATTACAATCATAAATGGGAAGGAGCCATGCGCGCTGTGGACGAATTCCTTGAAACGATACCCGAAAGCCTCATTCCGGTACCTGACATGGAAAGCAGCGTCATGATCGTTAAGATGAAGCGTGAAAATTAACTGGTACGAACCCCAGTGCAAGCCCTGGACCCTAATTCCGGCGCAGCACCGGGGAATTTACCCTGTTACCCCTCCCCCGTCCCCTCCCCTGCTAGCAGGGGAGGGGTGCAGGGGTGGGGTACATTAAAAATGAAAATTGAATTTGTCAATTGCATCCTGTAACTTGCAGTTAAAACAATCCGATATGAAAAATCCTCTTATCCTGGAAATCAATACCTGGGTCTGGTTGAGCGAGCTCACGCTGAAATACGACCAGGCCATCACGCTTTACAATCTTCCATCTGGAGAATGGGACTGCATCCGCAACCAGGCATTTGACCACATCTGGCTGATGGGTGTATGGAAACGAAGTCCGGCCGGTCTTCAGATCGCCATGCAGCATCCTGATATCATTGATGCCTGTCAGCATGCGCTTCCCGGATTTACGGCCACAGACATGGTAGGTTCTCCCTATTGCATCCAGGACTATTCGGTGGATGAGATGCTGGGAGGCCTGGAAGGGATCCTGAAGGCAAGGGACGAGATCCATGCCAGGGGGATGAAGCTTCTGCTGGATTTTGTGCCCAACCACGTTGCGCCGGATCACCCCTGGACCGAATCCCATGCCCGGTATTTCATTCAGGGGACGGAAGAGGATCTATACAACAGTCCCGGGGATTACCTAAGGACCGATGGGGCGATCCTGGCCCGTGCCAGGGATCCCTTCTATCCCCCCTGGCCCGACGTGGTGCAGGTGAATGCCTTCTCGCAGGGTCTGCGCGATGCGTACAAGAAGGTCCTGAGCGATATGACGGTCGTTTGCGACGGGATCCGGTGCGACATGGCCATGCTGGTGACCAACCGTATTTTCGGGAAGACCTGGGGCGAACGAGGCGGGCTGACGCCTGATACGGAATTTTGGGTGGAGGTTATCGGGGATATCAAAATGACACACCCTGGATTCATCTTTATCGCAGAGGTATACTGGGATATGGAATGGGAGCTTCAACAGCAGGGTTTTGACTTCTGCTATGACAAGAGGCTCTATGACCGGCTGCTGCAGGGCTCCGTCGAGAGCATCCGCCAGCATATCGCAGCCGATCTTTCCTATCAGGACAGACTGCTGCGCTTCATAGAGAACCACGACGAACCACGGATCTCCTCCCTGCTTGAGCCTGCGAGACACCGCGCGGCTGCAGTGATGGTTTCCACGCTTCCCGGTGCGCGGTTATTTCATCATGGCCAGTTTGAAGGGAGAACCGTCCGTATCCCGGTATTTCTGTCCCGTTCGGCCCAGGAGCCGGTAGATTTCCAGCTGAAAGATTTTTATGACCGAGTGCTTGAACTGACTTCCCGTTCGTTGTTCCGCGAAGGTGAATGGAATCTGTGCCAGGTAAGAGGCTGGCCAGATAACGACACCTGCAGGAACTTGCTGTCCTGGTCATGGTCCTTGCCCGGACACAGAGCCCTCATCATCATCAACTACAGCAGAGATGCTTCCCAGGGAGTCGTAATATGGCCATGGCGGGAAGAACCAGAAACCAGCCTGCTCCTGAAGGATGTTCTTCATGACGCCAGTTACGAAAGATCGGGTGGCGACCTGACAGACAACGGCCTGTTTGTGGATCTGGGTCCATGGGATTTCCATTTTCTGATTTTCTGATTTTTTTTATTTTTGCTGAAATAGTCAAGTTAATCAAGTAACCTGACACCGATACGGGGCCATTGAAGATTCATGGTATTTTTCCTTAAGAGACATAAGAATGAAGCATTTCAATAAGACTATGACCTTCCTGCTTGTTCTCGGCATGTCCTGCACGGGAGTTTCACAGCATCTGGCAGCTTATACCGATATCCAGAATCAGTTCTACGTTTTTGACGCCGGTGTGACCAAAAAGCTGGAGAACCTCAAGATCCAGTCGTACAAGGTCGGAGGCAATCACCTGGCGTACATTGACAACTCTGGCGCGCTGAAGGCGTATTACAACGGGGAAGTGTATACGCTCGACAATGCAGGCCCGACAATGAAATACTATGCCACCGATTATCTGCTTGGTTATAAATACCTGGACTTCCTCAAGGTGTTCGACAGGGGAAAGGTGAAGGTTCTGTGCACGGCTACTGAAGGATTTGTGGTACAGGATAGCCTTATCACCTGGTACGACCGCATACGGCAGACAGTGGAAATCTATTACAAGGGTCAGGTTCAGGTACTGGAGGACGGATTGCTGGATTTCCCGATGGAAAGGTTCAAGAGCGGCGACAATACCCTTGCCTATGTGACCTCGGTGGACCATACGTTCAAAGTATTCTGGGCCGGGGATACATGGAACATAGATGATTTCGGAGATGACATGAGCTTCAAGGCAGGCAGGAACATCGTGGCATTCATGGATGCACCCAGAAGTCTCTTCAAGGTCTTCTACAAAGGAGAGATCCTTGAACTGGAATATTACCGGCCGCAGTCCTTCGAGGTCGGGGATGACATGGTGGTTTATGTGGATGAGATGGGCAACCTCAAATCATTCAACCAGGGTGTGACCACCACACTGCTCGGGCACCGGCCCGAGTATTATGAAGTAAAGGACCAGGCAGTCATTTTCATCGACCAGGGGTATTTCAAAACAAATTGCGACGGTTCGGTCCAGATCATCGAGCGGTACGTCCCTACAAAATACGCACTGGACTGGAATTCAATAGCATACATTGATGATAACCGGAATGTGCAGATTGTCCAGAACTGCGAAAAACATGTCATTACCTATGAGCCGGTGACTGATATCGAAATGATCCGTAACCTGGTCATCTACAAGACCGGACCCAACCTGACAAGGATCTATTATTTCGGGCAGGTCTTCGAAAAATAGGCTTCCGTCTTGTTAACAGGTTCCGGTTATTATCTTGCAATACAATAAAATCAATTCTTTCCGTTATCTTAGTAGTTTTGCTGATCGATTCCCACGGGAATGTCACAGCCAAATCATTGAGTACCAATTATTAAATTACCGTCTATGAAAAATCCCCATTCTGTTTTTTACCGATTAGGGTCAGTGTTCTATTTCGCAGGCATCCTTTTACTGCTCGGAGCCCTGGTAACGGGCAGCAGCGGATGTTCCAGCAAGAAAAAGGCAGGCAAGACTGCAGAGGTCACCACTGTCCACGATAATTCCGATCAGCTGCTGAAGGCCAAAGGTCAGCTCCTGGAGATCATCAACGATGATGGATCCATCCCGATTGAGACAAAAGAAGCTACCCTGAGGGAAATCAAGTCCCAGCATTTTCAGGATGCCGAGATCAACGATCTGATAGGGCTTGCCGACCAAAAGATCAGAGAAGAGAAAGACCGGATCTATCAGGCTCAGAAAGTGACTCCGCAGCAGGTAGCAGAAACTGAAGTAGCCAATACAAAAGACATTCTTTATGGATTTTTCAATGACCTGGTCAGCAATAAGAACTATCAGGAGTCGGAAGTGTTCATCAACCAGGCATTGAAAATGTTTGCCAGCGAATCAGTGCCGGTTCTGATCATCATTTCGCAGGAAGCGGGAATGGTGGATTACGATGAGCCTACGACCATCCGCAAATACCTGGAGTACCTTGATGACACCAAGAACAACAGCAACCGGATCAATTCCATTAAAGTAAACCAGGAGGGTTTGATCACCGAATTAGAATTAATTAAAAAGTAATCCCTATGAATCGGATAAAAGTTCTGTCTATCGTTCTATTCTTTGTAATGGCAGCATCGGGTTTGTTTGCTCAGCCAGCGATCAGCCCCGAGCGCAAAGCGGCCATCGACTCGCTGGCACTGGAGAAAGTCCGTGACCTGAGCAAATACATCACGATCGTTGGCAATAAAGAAACACCCTGGTCGGAAGCAAACCGGGTGATTGAGCGAACCCTGGAGCTGTTCATGCCAGGCAGCCAGATGGGTGTTTCATCGCTGTTCAGTGATGATGTGAAGTATTATGGCATCCGCGAATACCTGGAAAGGTTGATGCAGCTGAATTACGACAAGGTCCGGATCCAGTGGTACAATATCCAGTATATCAGTGACCTGGAACAACAACCCGACGGGCGGTTCGTTGGCGTGATCACTATTTTCCAGCGTTTTGAGGGCATCACCGGCGATCAGCTGGTGTACAAGGACACTACCAAGAAAGACATCACGGTATATGTTGAGCGAAAGCAAACCCAGATCGGTGGCCGGCTGATCGGCTTCTGGGATGTGCTGCTGGGGGACGTCAGAGTGACCGAAACCCTGCCATGAGAAAGATCTTTCTCATATTAGCTGTTTTTTTATGGATTGCGCCGGACCTGCCGGCGCAATCCATTGGTAGGTATCTGGGTGACGAAGCCATTCTCATGGCACAGACCAAACAGGTGAACCAGTTCTTCCGCCGTTTCAACTGTGAAGAAAGCCCCGACGGTGTTCGCTATTATCCAGGGGACTCGCTCTACAGAGACGCGACGTTCCGCAGCCGGTATATTTCTGTCCTCTTCGACAACCAGAATCCCTCTATCTCCGATGAGGTCAAACAGGATTTCATGCGCGGCGTCATCAACGGTAAAAATTCAATCTACCTCGATTTCCATGGTGGAGAGTGGTTCTCCGAAGTAACGACAAAGTTCATCTATAAGGGTACTGAAATGCCCCTGACCCTTTTCCTGCGGTTACAGGAAGAGGAAGTGGGATCAAAATGGGTCATCACCAATGTTTATTTTGAACCCTTCAGCAGGCTTTTTTCCAATGCACAGCCTGACGGAATGAAGTTTCTTCACCCTCTGAGTCACGAACTCGATTTTATGAACCTGATCCACGTTTTCAAGGACAAGAATGAGGTCGAACTTTACACGTCAAGGGAATACCATCCTGATTTTCTCACACTGTTCATTTATGAGGTGAAAAACGGAAACCTGTTATTCAAGACCGTTCAGCAGGTCAAGTTTCATTTCTTCCAGATCCCGGGCTGGTATTTTGAGCTGGCAGATTTTAACCGCCGTTCGGCCAATTCAGGATGGCTGATTGCCAATCTATTGAAGATCAATGCAGAAGAAAAGGAGCTTATGTTAAAATTTATTTATCATGAGTAAATCCCTACCCATTGTTTCGGGACTTGCATTCATATGCCTCCTCTATGCATATTCAGTTTCAGCCCAGGTTAAAACCCAGGGCAAAGCAGCTGTCCAGAACGCCGATCCTTATGAAGAACAGGTCATGCAACTGGTTCATTTCGTTGAATCAGCCTTCAATATGCTGGGTGATACAACGGTCATCATGAGAGAAAAGGACATCCTCATCAATGAAAGCTACCTGAAGTTCTTCCGGGACGATAAAGTCCAGATTGAGGATGACCTGGACGAGAATCGCCAGGTAGTGACCAATAAAAATGTACAGGCCTACCTGAAGGATGTGAATTTCTTTTTCAAGTATGTCAGATTCACCTTTACGGTTGAAGAGGTTTCCAGGGAGATCAATGATAACGGCCTGCCCTATTACAAAGTATCGCTGAACAGGAACCTGCAGGGCATGACAATAGACGACACCATGGTGAACAACACCCAGGCGCGTTACATCGAGATCAACCTGGATCCGGACCGGCAGGACCTGAAGATTGTCAGTATCTATACCACCAAATTAAGCGAGAAGGAAGACATGGCCAACTGGTGGATGCAGCTTCCGCCGGAATGGAAACAATTCTTCTCGGGCCAGGTCACACTGCCCGACTCCCTTTCGTTGCACCAGGTCATCCTGTTCAATGACACCATGGCCATACGGCAAACGGAGGGTACAGTAACTGACTTCGATACACTTTACATGAATACGGCTCCCCTGTTCCAGGCTATGCGGCAACTGTGGGCTCTTGAGGTAGTAAATGTCAACCGGAATCTATCCATTCACGCTCTGGAACCCCTTAAGAAGCTAACAAGGCTCACTTCCCTATCCATCTCCGGGACAAGTGTGGAGGATCTCTCTCCCCTGCGAAGCCTGTCAAAACTGGAGGTGCTGGACTGCTCCCACATAGCCGTCCATTCTCTTGAACCGCTTCATTATTCCCTGAACATGAAAGAGCTGAATGTAGAGGACACCTGGGTTGAAGACATCTCCATCGCCGCTACCTTCAAGAAACTTCAGGTACTGAACGGCAGCTTCACCCCTGTCCGGCACCTGGAATCCCTTGCCGGACTGCCGGAACTCAGCGAACTGAGGCTCAGCCACACATTGGTTTCTCAGCTTAACCCCCTGCAAGACCTCACTCAGCTTGCGGTACTTGATCTGTCGCATACACAGGTGGATTTCCTCACTCAGCTATCCGGCCTTACAGGATTGAAATACCTGAATATAGGCAACACACAGGTAAATGACCTTGAACCCCTGAGAAACCTGATATCATTGCAGTTCATCTATCTGGATTATACACCCGTTGACGACCTGGATCCTCTTCTGAAATTACCGGCCCTGAAACGGATCTACTGCGACCACAGCAAGGTGACCAGCGAAGAAGCCAACGCATTCATGGTCAGCAAACCTTCCACCCTGGTCATTTACGAAACCGCCGAGCTGACCAGCTGGTGGAATGCGCTGGATGACAAATGGAAAGGTATCTTTTCCGACCAGATTGACCTACAATCAGAGCCCACGACAGAGGAGCTCCATCAGATCACACTGATCCGGAGAATAGACGTGAAGGATGACAGCCTCATCACAGGGCTGGAACCCCTTTCGGCACTTATAAACCTTGATGAGCTGAATATTTCGCACACTGCGGTCGTGCTCCTGGATCCGCTGCAGAAAAGTATCCACCTGAGGACGCTGGATCTATCAGGCACAGCCATCACCAGCCTGGAACCTCTGCGGAATCTCCGCCAGATTGAACGACTCAATGTGGCAGGAACCGGTATCACTGATCTTGAGCCTCTTGGCAACGCCGAAAACCTGTCGGTGCTCACCATCGAAAATACCGGGATCACCTCGTTGCTACCACTGTCCGGCGCGAAGAACCTTGAGATCATATGGGCCGACCATTCAGGATTGGACCGGAGGGAAGTGAACCGCTTTCTCGACGGGAGTCCCGGCTGTGAGGTCATCTATATGTCAGAAGCACTGGAAAGCTGGTGGGGTGAGCTGTCTCCGGAGTGGAAAACCCTGTTCCTTGATGCGCTGGAGCTAACCGATCCGCCTGGAAGGGAAGGCCTTCACCAGGTTATGAACATGGAAGAGCTTGTCATTGAGGATCATCCAGATCTTACTGATCTTGAGCCGCTTAAGATGCTTGCGCGACTGAAGAACCTGCAGATCAGCGAAACGAGGATCACGGGGCTGGCATCGCTGAAAGATGCATCACGTCTAGAACGGCTCACCTGCATAAAGAGCCCGTTGTCAGAGATTGCATCCATTGCCGGGCTGCCCTCCCTGAAATATCTTGACGTTTCCAGTACGCAAGTGGAGGATTACTCCCCGCTGGAGCTTTGTACCGAACTCGAATACCTGAATATCTCCGGAACTCCTGTCAGGAACATGAAATGGGTAAGCGGGCTGTCAAACCTTGCACAGATAGATTTCTATAATACCGCCATCAGCAGCCTGTCGGATCTGGAAGAACTTCCGGCGCTGAAAACGGTCAAATGCTACAATACCAAACTGAACGAAAAGAAAGTCTCCAAATTCAAATACATCCGGCCGGAGGTCGATGTCGTTTATTATTAAATCTGCCAGTATGAGCCAAGAATTTCTCCTGACCAAAGTGATAGCAACCCTGGGGCCGGCCAGTGAATCGCCCCTGATGATCCGTCAACTGATCGAAGAAGGTGTGGACGTCTTCCGTCTGAACTTTTCGCACGGTTCGATGGAAATGCATGCCGAACTGCTGGACAGGATACGGCAAGTTAGTAAGGAACTGGACATCCCGGTGGCTGTTATGGGTGATCTTTCCGGGCCCAAGATCCGGATCGGGGAAGTGCCGGAGGGGGGCATTTTGCTAAGCCCCGACCGGCAGGTGGAGTTCGTTGATGCGGAAAGTCTTGCCATATGTAAAGAAGAGGCTGAGCGAGTCATCCTGACCACGAATTATCCTGATTTCATCAGGGAAGTCATGCCGGGACAGCGCATCCTGCTGGACGACGGAGCGGTTGCACTGGTATGCGATCAAAAGACAGGATCGGGCAAGACCGGTAAGCTCATCTGCAAGGTCATGAACAGCGGACTCATCACTTCCCGCAAGGGAGTCAACCTGCCCGACACAGAGCTGTCGGTCCCTGCCCTGACGGAAAAGGACCACCGGTTCATCGAATTTGCGGTGGCTCATGAGATCGATTTCCTGGCACTGAGTTTCGTAAGAACAGCCGGGGATATCCGAAGCCTTAAAGACCGGCTGAGGGAATTGAAGGTCAGGCCTGTCAGAACCCGGTTCACGGACCAGCGCCAGGATGCCTGGCGGAAAGTAATGCCCCGGAGCGGTCCATTCATACCTGTGATCAGCAAGATCGAAAAACCGCAGGCACTCGACAACCTTGAAGAGATCCTCCATGAAACCGACCTGGTCATGGTGGCCCGTGGCGACCTTGGGGTGGAGGTGGAACTGGCAGAAGTGGCCGTGCATCAGAAAAGGATCATGCAATTGTGCCACGAATACGGCGTACCGGTAATCGTCGCCACGCAGATGCTGCAAAGCATGATACAATCCCCCTCCCCTACCCGTGCTGAGGTATCCGACGTGGCAAACGCCATTTTCGACGGGGCGGATGCCGTGATGCTTTCCGGCGAGACAGCAGTAGGACACTATCCCCTGGAGGCGGTGCGAATGATGAACCGGATCACCGAACGGACCAATGATTACCTGCGTTCAAATGGTACCCCTCTCACCCTCCCCCACCATTTCCGCCAGGGAACCAAAGAAAGTGCAGCCATAGCTCATGGTGTCAAAACCATCGTGGAGGACCTCGATATCCGTATGATCGTTACCTGGACACACCTGGCCGAAAGCATTGTTTACCTTTCGCAATATCACATCCCGCTACCCATCCTGGGATTCAGCAACCGGGCGGAGGACCTCAGGAAAATGACCCTGCTGTACGGACTGATCCCCATGTACATGGAGCTTCCCAAAAGCGGCAGCCAGTTTATCCAGCAGGTTGACCAGCTGCTGATGGAAAGAAAATGGGCGAAACCCGGAGATGCCATCGTTTTTGTTCTCGGAGAACCCATTCAGCGTCCGGGAATCTCCAACCGCCTGGTGGTACACTGCCTGGGAGACAGCGAATAAAAAAGTCACCGGAAAATTACGTTTCCGTTGAACCTTTTTCCTCCCTTATTGTTTATAAGCAATCCTTACTTCAGGTTTATCAGAAATCAGTAATCTGAAGACCGGACAAATGCATCATACATCCATTAAATTATCTGCATGAGAAAATATGTTAAGATCATTGGTCTGGTGATGGTCGCCGGAATCATTGCAGCCATTGCCCTGTATCTTTTTGTCTACAACAAGCCGCATCCGGATTATGCAAAGGCCCATCCTGATTTTGTTCTGACGGCTGATGTACTATTCCATTCCTATCATTCAGGAGAATCAGCCTCAGCGAATTATACAGGCGCTGTTTTACAGGTAACGGGAACCATCCATAAAGTTGAATCTGCGGGAGACCAGGTGATCGCTGTCACCGTTTTTGAGGAAGGTCTCTTTGGCGATGAAGGGATCCGGTATGCCATGTTGCCCGACTACCAGCAAAAGATCCTGCAGTTGTCAACAGGAGCTACCCTTGTCATCAAAGGATTGTGTACAGGGTACAACGATACGGATGTTATCCTGGAAAAATGTTCCATAATAGAATAAAATCATTATTAATCAATCAATTATATACTTTTAAAACAATCAGAATATGAAAAAAACCATTTTGTTCATTGTACTGGGGATCGCTTTAACGAACGGTGTTTTTGCACAGCGGTATCTCACCAAGACGGGTAGTGTCAGTTTTTTTTCCAAGGCGCCGCTGGAAAACCTCGAAGCTCATAACAGCCAGGTAAACAGCGCTCTGGATTTAAAAACAGGAGATTTTGTGTTTAAGGTTTTGATGAAATCCTTTGAGTTCGAGAAAGCCCTCATGCAGGAGCATTTCAATGAAAATTACGTAGAATCGGATAAATACCCAAATGCGACCTTCAAGGGCAAAGTTGTGAATATCGGCCAGCTCGATCTAACAAAGAATGGTTCATACAACGCAGAAGTGGAGGGCGATCTGACCATTCACGGGATCACGCGTCCGGTAAAGGAAACCGGCACCTTCGAAGTAAAGGACGGCAAGGTGAACGGTAAAAGCAAATTTACCATTCTGCTGGCGGATTACAACATCTCCGTGCCCGCGCCGGTGGTCGACAATATTGCCAAGGAGATCGAGATCACTGTGGATGTAATGCTGGAAAAGGTTGCTGAATAATTCCTTATTCCATGAAGCGATTCGTTCTCACTTTGGTCGTGACCCTGACCGTCATAGCGCTTTCCTTTAATGCGTGTCAGCATGAGCCCGATGAGACCGTCAGCCCCGATCCGGTGGATACCAGCGGAAACCAGCCTCCTGTAGGCATTCCATGTGATCCGGATACCGTATATTTTGCGAACACCATTGGTCCGCTGCTGCTGGCCAGTTGCGGCGTTGCCGGTTGCCATGATGCGGGTACCGCACAGGATGGCGTAGTCCTGACGGATTATGCACAGATCCTTTCCACAGCCGGCATCAAGCCCGGAAATCCGACGGACAGTGAGCTCTATGAGGTGATCACCGAGAACGATCCGGAAAAGATCATGCCTCCCCCGCCACGGGGTGCGTTGACCTCGGAGCAGATTGATCTGATATACAAATGGATCCTGCAGGGAGCAAAGAACAATTCCTGCAGTCAGACTGAATGTGATACGATCAATATTACCTACGCATTGACCGTCCGTCCCATCCTTCAGAACAGCTGCCTGGGATGCCACAGCGGAGCGGCACCATCCGGGGGGATCAGGCTTGAAACTCATTCCGACGTCCTTGCCGTGGTGAACAATGGAAAGCTCCTTGGAACCATACGGCATGAACAGGGCTATAGTGCGATGCCAAAGAACGGAGCAAAACTGGATGCCTGTTATATCACACAAATTGAAAAATGGATCAAAAATGGCGCACCAAATAATTAGGTCAGGGATACCGGTATTCTTAACAGTTCTGCTGCTCGCCGCGCTGAGTATGATTCCCGGAGGGTGTTATTATGACAATGAGGAAGATCTGTATCCTGATGCAGGGGGTTGCGATACGGTGAACATCACCTATGAGACCGCCATTGCACCTATCATGGCCAGCAGCTGTAACACATGCCACAGCGGGGCGGCAGCCTCCGCCGGGATCAGGACCGACAGCTACAGTGAACTGTCCGTCATTGCCGGCAACGGCCGTCTTTGGGGCGCTGTCAGTCATGCACAGGGGTATTCACCCATGCCAAAGGACCAGTCCATGCTTTCCGACTGTAACCTGACTAAGATCAGGATATGGATCGACACCGGTCTGCCTGAAAATTAAATGGTATCAACTAATCCCGTATTGAAAAGTTTCAGACAAACGGCAATTTGACAATTTAACAATTTAACCATTTGAGAATTTAACCATTTCATGACATGCCCACTCCCAGAAGCTTGTTCATCGCGTGTCTGTTCATCTGTATGTTTCCTTTTCACGCCATCCCGCAGGACGACCTGATGGATCTGCTGGCAGATGATGAGGCCGAAAAAACGGAGTACGCCTATGCCACGTTCAAGACAACACGCATCGTGATCGGGCATTCGGTGGAGAATCCTGCGCCCGGGGTGATGCTTTTCCTGATCTCGCATCATTTCGGACACATCAACGAAGGAGCATATGAGTTCTTTGGTCTTGATCAGGCGACCATCCGCCTCGGATTTGAATACGGTATCACCAACCGTCTCAGCGTTGGCATCGGAAGAAGCAGCCTGGAAAAGACCTTTGATGGCTTCGCAAAATACAAGATCCTGAGGCAGAGTTCCGGTAAAAGATCCGTACCAGTGACCATGACCTTATTCTCCAGTGTTGCTCTTACCTCCCTCAAGTGGAGTGATCCCGAGAGGACTAACTACTTTTCCTCGCGTCTTGCCTATACGTTTCAGCTGCTTATTGCCCGAAAATTCAGCGATCGCATATCCATACAGCTCACTCCGTCGCTTATCCACAAAAACCTGGTGGAAACCGCAGAGGATCATAATGATATCTTTACCCTGGGAGCAGGCGGAAGGTATAAATTCACCAAGCGCACCTCGTTAAACGTTGAATATCACTACGTATTTGGAAACCAGATCACACAGCCCTATGATCATTCCCTGTCTGTTGGATTTGACATTGAAACAGGCGGGCATGTGTTCCAGGTATTCATGACGAATTCCAATCCTTTGTTTGAAAGAGGATTCCTGACCGAAACCGTGGGAAAATGGGGCAAGGGAGATATCTACCTGGGATTCAACATATCCCGTGCCTTTACCATCGTAAAGCCTAAATCGTTCAGGGAGTAAGGATCGTTCCTCCGGTGCTTTTCAGAAGGAGCCGTGTTAACTATCTCAGGTTGAACTTCTCAGGATGTTTACCCTGACGTCCCCGGTAAAAGTCTTCAATCTGCCTGAAATCCTTCTCGTAATTCCCTGAGGGTACTATCACCGGACCCAGCCCGCATTTCTTGTCCTTATAATCCAGGAAACCAAGTATGACAGGTACGTTTGCCCGCAGGGCGATATAATAATATCCCTTTTTCCAGCTGGTCACCAGCGACCGGGTTCCCTCCGGCGTGATCGTAATGTACAGTGATTCATATTGACTGAATAATTCTGCTACCTGCTCAACCATGTGATTGCTTTTCGAACGGTCGATGGGGATTCCCCCCAGCCAGCGGAGCAGGGGTCCCAGTCCGTGTGCAAAGGCCTCCTTTTTGATCAGGAATTTCACACGAATGCCGATCACGGTAAAGGCCAGCCTGCCCCAGACAAAATCCCACATGCTGGTGTGGGGTGCGACGATTACTACGCATTTTCTGATCCCCGGTGGCAGCCCCCCGACGACCTTCCACCCTGCGAGGTGAAGAATCAGTTTTGAAAGGTATTTCATGAATGGGAGGTATTAAATTGTCAAATTGTCAAATTGTTAAATTGTTAAATTGTTAAATTGTCAAATTGCTGGTTTTACTGAAGAAGGTGTGTGGCGAAGTCAATGGATATAAAATTAGATTTTTCGGTGCATACATGTGAAGCAAAAGCAATGGCGGTACCTATCAGCTTGTTCCATTCCTCCTCTTCCAGGCTCATCAAATCACTGTGCGAAATGTTGCTGCGTACCATTTCAAAGATCAGTCCCGCATTGAAACTGTCGCCGGCGCCAATGGTGCTGACAGTCCGTATTGCAGGAACCGGATATGCTTTGCGGATCTTTTCGGTGAAAAGAACCACTTCCCTGGAACCCTGGGTCAGGATCAGTGTTTTTCCGCCGGCGGATACGACCTGACTGTAGATCCGATCAGGATCACAGGTTTGAAAGATATTCCCGAAATCCTCGTCCGATCCCCTGACAATATCTGCCAGCTGAATGTTTTCGAGGATCGATGGAGTGACGGATGCCAGTTCACGAAGGTGGGGTGTTCTGTAATTCGGATCATAGACCAGGATGCAGCCACTACCCCTGGCAGCGGTGATCAGCTTCATGATGTTGGGGCGGTTTTCAGCTTTCAGCGAATAAAATGACCCGAACAGCAACAGATCATCCTGTGCAAATGCCGGCTCCTTCCAGGCGGGGCTTTCGTTCTGCATGCCCTTGTAGAACGTATAATGGGCGTCGTTGTCAGCATCCAGGAACGCAAAGGCGATACGGACCTGTCCGCCGCAGGGGGCGATGAATTCAGTGGATACATTGTTCGATCGCAGAAATGAAAGGATGAACCTCCCCACCGGATCGTCGCTGCACTCCGACACCATGTGAACAGGCAATCCTGCCCGGCCGAGCGATACAGCCGTATTCAGCTTGGAACCTCCCGGACTGAGGAAGAATACCTCATTTTCCCTGAAAGTTACATCCAGGATGCACTCGCCCGTTGTATATATGTTTCGCTTCATCCAGCCATCAACGAAAGAAAGCCTGTCAGAAATCGATTTCCAGGCCCAACTGATCCTTGAACTTTATCAGCTCCGGATTCTTGCCGGCCAGCTGCCTGTACTTTTCTGAGGGAGTGTAGGGTTTTTGTTCCGTCGAGTTGGCTGAAACGATGGTCCTGAGCTGGATCAGGTCATTTTTTAGCCGTGTCCTCAAGAAACCCATCATTTCCTGTTTTTTGTCATTCAGTTCATCTTCCTGGACCTTGTTATCAATGGTCAGCTCAACAGTAAAGTCACTTTGCAGCAATGGCTTTCGTTTGGTGAGGGTGCTGTAGAAATTGGGCAGCCTGCCTTTGATCGTTTCTGCATAATTTGTCCAGGCTTCTTCCAGCTGTAGCTGGTCAAAGGTGTCTTCACGCCTGGTCTGGAGATATACCGGCTTGTCAGCCGATGTTTCACCTTCCTTACCCGGTGCGGTCTTTTCTTTGATGGAGACGCCCGAACCAGGTGTGGAATTCTTTTCATGATGTATGCCTGGAACGGGTGTTCCGCCAGATGGCCTGACTTCCTGGTTCCTGTCGTGGGATGGTCCACCGGCTTCTGTCTTTTCTTTCACCACGGACGTCACCTCTGATGGTTTCACATACGAGGAGTATTCAGCTGACAACGTACACATCTGCATCAGTGCGATCTCAAGGTGCAACCGCTTATGATTGCTGATCTTGTAATTCAGGTCACATTTATTATTGATGTCCAATGCCTTAACTAACAGGTCAACAGGGCAGTGTCTGGACTGACTGATGTAGCTGTTACGGATACTCTCCCCTGTTTCCAGCAGTTTTGCAGTTGAAGGATCCTTGCATATCAACAGGTTACGGAGATGCTCACCCAGACCGATCAGGAAATGCTGTCCGTCAAATCCGTTATCGAGAATTTCATTCAGGATCAGCAGGGATTGATGGATGTCTGCTTTACGAATGCAGTCCACCATTTTAAAGTAATAGTCATAGTCCAGTACGTTGAGGTTGCTGATCACGGTTTCGTAGGTGAGCTGGCTTCCTGAGAAACTGACGATCTGGTCGAACATTGACAATGCGTCGCGCATAGCGCCGTCAGCTTTTTGGGCAATGATCCTCAATGCATCCGGATCGGCTGAAATCTTTTCATTCTGGGCTACGGAGACCAGCTGGCGGGTAATGTCATCTACCGAGATACGTTTAAAATCATAGATCTGACAGCGGGAAAGGATGGTGGGGATGATCTTGTGTTTTTCGGTGGTGGCAAGGATGAATTTGGCATACGCCGGAGGTTCCTCCAGGGTTTTGAGAAAGGCGTTGAAGGCCTGCTGCGAGAGCATGTGCACCTCATCAATGATATAGACCTTGTATTTCCCTACCTGGGGTGGGATCCGTACCTGGTCGACCAGGTTGCGGATGTCATCCACCGAATTGTTGGAGGCTGCATCCAACTCGTGTATATTAAAGGAAGCAGAAGCATTGAACGACAGGCACGACTCGCAGGTATCACAGGGTACTATATCGGCCGAAAGATGAAAGCAGTTGATCGTCTTGGCCAGTATCCTGGCGCAGGTGGTTTTTCCGATTCCCCGTGGGCCGCAAAAAAGAAATGCCTGGGCAAGCTGGTTGTTCCGGATGGCATTCTTAAGCGTGGTAGTGATCGCCTGCTGGCCGATAACGGTGTCAAATGTCTGAGGCCTGTATTTGCGCGCGGAGACAATAAAATTATCCATCGGATGTTCTTTTGAATGGGATCGTTTTCCTTTCAAAAATACTTAATTTTGATTACCTTGGCCCGTTTATTTTTTAACATGCTACCTCGGTCATCATCACGGATCCATGTTGCTCATCTTCAATAGCCAACCATCCAACCGTGCCGACTACATCTTCCATCTGATCATGGGTGAGCTGCTGGGGATAGAGCACAAGGTCGTTTCTGATCCCGATCAGTTCGGGTCGTTTTCGGGTCCTAAGTTCTCCTATGGTTCTGAACCGCTGGCGGATGAAGTCTTCCTGCAGTCTGCAGGTCTCCTTTCAGAGAACGGATTCAGTCGGGGGGAGCCCGAGATGGCCGGAAAAGAGGGATCCATGGTGCTTTTTCCGGTCAGGCACCCGGCTTCTGCTCTTCCTTTTGACCTGTTTTCCGCCAGTTTTTACCTGGTTACCCGCTATGAAGAATACGGTTCCGTGACCAGGGATGAGCATGACCGTTTCCTGCCAGAGAACAGTATCGCTTACCAGATGGGATGTCACGGCACGCCCGTAGTGAACCGCTGGGCACTGTCATGGGCAGAGGTTCTCAGAGAGCGCTTCCCTGACCTGCCTGGTGCAGGTACAAAATTTACCTTTCTGCCAACCCTTGACGTTGACCAGGCGTATGCTTACCGTTACAAGGGTGGATTAAGAAACATGGGGGGACTTGTCCGTGACCTTTTACACGGAAATATTCCCGACACTGTGCAAAGATACCGGGTACTGACCGGCCTGGAAAGGGATCCATTCGATACGTACGATTATATTTCAGCCATCCATGAGAAGTACAGGCTACGCCCGGTATTTTTCATCCTCCTGGGAGATCACGGGCCTAACGACAAGAATATTTCCTACACCCATCCGAGGTTCCGGGAGCTTATTCAAAAACTGGCAAAGGATCATGAAGTGGGTATACATCCCTCGTATGCATCTTTTACTTCACCAGAAAGGCTGAAAACGGAAATCGAACGGCTGGCAGCGATCATCGGACGGGAAGTGACCTGCAGCCGGCAACATTTTTTACGGTTCAGGCTGCCCCAGACCTTCAGGGATCTTGCCGACCTGGGCATCCGGAACGAATTTTCGATGGGGTATGCCCAGGAGCCCGGGTTCAGGGCCGGTATCTGTACACCGTACTTTTTTTTCGATCTCACCGTCAATAGGACCACACCGCTTAGGATCCATCCCTTCACAGTGATGGACGGCACACTGGCGGATTATAAGAACTATACCCAATGGCAGGCAGAAAATGCCGTACTGGAACTCCTGAATGAGGTCAAAACGGTTGGAGGGACTTTCATCAGCATCTGGCACAACGAGTCGCTGAGTGACCAGAAACGATGGCATGGGTGGCGGGGTGTCTATGAAAAAATGGCGCAGATGGCAATGGCTGAAGGATCCGCCATGTTTTAATTCCAGTTGCATGAAGGCATCGAACGTTCGATCTTCGATAATGACTTTTTGATCATCTGCATCAGCTCTTCACACTCCACGAGCATGACCACGCTCACTTCCTCATCCACCAGATGACTGTCGCGCACCAGCCGGATATGGTAATGTGTTTCCCTTGCATATTCGTAGGCCACCGTCAGCTGCAGATAGTATTCCTCGCCTGAAGATGCATCCCTGCTTACCTCCAGACTGGATCCAATGGATATCCCGCTTCTGAGAATATGGTCCGACAGGACATGGTCGTGCTGCTTATAATGAAGGATCTTGTACAGTTCCAGGATCAAAAGGCTGAAAAGATAACTTTTCTTGACCAGAAGGGCATTTCCTTTCATGTTTTTTATTATTAATACGATTACCCCCTCAATTGTTACCCTGTTCCAGCATACTTTTTTTACAACAAAAAATAAAGTTCAGTACTTTAGCGCAGGCAATGATGATCTGCTGTACATGATACAATACCTCGAACATCATCAACTTGATAAAGTAAAATGGGACCTGTGCGTTCAGGAATCTTTCAACGGAATCATTTATGGATATTCCTGGTTTCTCGACCTGGTGTCGGAAGAATGGGACGGCCTGGTGGAGAATGACTATGAACGTGTATTCCCGCTCACCTGGAAAAGAAAAGCCTTTATCCATTATTTATATCAGCCTTTTTTCACACAGCAGCTCGGAATATTCTCAAGAAATCCTCTGGACGAAGAAACGACAAACCGCTTCCTGGAGGCGATCCCTGACCGGTACCGGCTGATCGAGATCAGCCTGAACTCACAGAACAGGGTTTCTGCCCGGGGATTTTCCATTCATAATAACCTGACGCATGAATTAGCCCTGATCGAATCCTACGAGCAGCTAACGGCAGGATATTCTGAAAACACCACCCGTTCCATCAGGAAAGCAATAAAACAGGACCTGACGGTGCAGGCTGATGTCAAGCCTGATGTGGTCATTCGAATGTTCCGGCAAAACCGGGGCCGGCATATCCGGACCTTAAAGAACCCGGACTACCAGCGGTTTCACAGGCTGGTTTACACCTGTTTGCATAAAGGCAAGGCCCAGGTTTGGGGGGCCTACACGCCTGAGAATGAATTATGTGCAGGAGTCATTTTTCTATTCAGCCACAACAGGGCCATTTTTCTTTTCTCGGGATTAAACGATTATGGGAGAGCCAACGGTGCCATGCCATTTTTAATCGATGCCTTCATCAAGGAGTACGCACAGACGTACCTGACACTTGATTTTGAAGGGTCCAATGATCCGGACCTGGCCAGGTTCTACAAAAGCTTTGGATCGAGGGAGGTCACCTATCCTTTCATCACCAGATACCGTTTGCCGATGATGTTCCGTTTATTGAAAAAACTGCGAACTGCGATCAGAAACCGTTGAACTAAAAATTATAGAACCTGCCATGCCCGGTTCGCAGTTCTCGATTCACAGTTTATTTGCTGTCCTGCGGTGTACAATGATCTCTTTTCATGAACGGATATTTGAAATCAGTGGCAGGTAACAGGGTTTCCTTGATGGTCCTGGGATTCGTCCACCGGATAAGATTCATATAGCTACCTGCCTTGTCATTGGTGCCCGACTGCCGGGAGCCGCCAAATGGCTGTTGTCCGACCACCGCTCCGGTCGGCTTATCATTGTAATAGAGGTTTCCGGCGGAGTACTTGAGGATTTCGCTGGCTTTCGCCATGGCATAACGGTCGCGGGCGAAGATGGAACCTGTCAGCCCATAGGGTGATGTGGCATCGCACAGGTGCAATGTCTCTTCAAACTGATGATCCTTGTAAACGAAAATGGTCAGTACCGGTCCAAAGATCTCCTCTTCCATGGTGAGGAAATGGGGATCCCGTGTAAGGATAACCGTAGGCTCCACAAAGTAGCCTTCGGATGCATCCCCCCTGCCGCCCAGAATGATCTCCGCGTCATGCGACTTCTCCGCAGCTTGAATATAGCTCATGATGTTATCGAAGGATGCCCTGTCGATCACGGCGTTCATGAAATTTTCGAAATCCGCCGGATCCCCGACCTTTATCTGTGCATGCATATCCTCCAGCCTTTCCCTGATCCCTTTCCAGAGCGATTCGGGAATGTAGGCCCTCGACGCAGCACTGCATTTCTGGCCCTGGTACTCAAACGCTCCCCTGATCAATGCGGTGGCCACCTCATCCGGATCAGCGGAAGCATGCACAAAGACAAAATCCTTGCCTCCGGTCTCACCCACGATCATAGGATAGGATTTATAATCGGATAAGTGCCTGGCCGTCATTTTCCATAACTCATTGAAGGTATGGTTAGAGCCTGTGAAATGCACGCCTGCCAGGGATCGGTCTGCCATGACGGCACTGCCAACGACAGATCCTGTACCCGGTATGAAATTGATTACTCCATCGGGCAGGCCAGCTTCCATAAAGATCTTCATCAGGTAATAGTTCGACAGCAACGCGGTGGACGCAGGTTTCCAGATCAGGGTATTGCCCATCAGCGCAGGTGCCAGGTTAAGGTTGGAGGCGATGGATGTGAAGTTGAACGGTGTGACCGCAAACACAAATCCTTCCAGCGGCCTGTATTCGATCCGGTTGATAATGCCTTTGTCGGAGTGTGGCTGTTCATTGTAAATGTCCGAAATATAATGGGAATTGAATCTCAGGAAGTCGACAGTTTCACATGCAGCATCGATCTCGGCCTGAAAGATGTTCTTCGACTGCCCCAGCATCGTGGCCGCATTGATCACATGCCGGTACCTGGTAGCCACAAGTTCCGCTATCTTGAGCAGGATGGACAACCTCTCAACCCAGAACATCGACTCCCATTGCTTATGGGCTTTCTTTGCAGCCTCAATGGCCAGTGCGACTTCCCTGGATGAGGCTTTGTGATACGTTGCCAGCCTGTGTCGGTGGTTATGAGGCATCACGACATGGCCCACATCACCGGTACGGATCTCCTTTCCCCCGATGATCAATGGGATGTCGGGCACTTCGCTGCTCATCCTTTTTAATTCAGCGACCACCTGCCGGCGATCACCACTTCCCGGAACATATGAACGAATGGGTTCATTCTCAGGGTATTCAAAAACAAATATCGCATTATTCATTACAGGTATTTTTTCGTAATCATTAAACATAAAAAGTATGAAATTGTTCAGAGGAAGGCAAAGGATGTGGCGGGAGTTGCTATATTTGCCAACAGGTCATCCGTTGAACCGTTATGAGAGCATCTTTCAGTGTACCAAACATATTGTCAGTCACCCTGCTCCTGGGCATCATCGCAATCCTTTGGACAGCCTCCGGATGTGATCACCGGGAATCCGGCAGGTACAAGCCTGTATCTGACAGCGGGCAGAGTCCATTGAAGGGTGAACTGATCATCTTCCACGCGGGAAGCCTGGCCGTTCCTTTCAGGGATGCCAGAGCTGCCTTCCAGGAACTCCACCCCGGGATTGAAATTATGCTGGAAGCCGGAGGCAGTGTGGCCAATGCCCGGAAGATCATCGACCTGAAACGGTCCTGCGATATCATCGCTGTGTCAGATTATAAGGTCATTGATGAAATGCTCATTCCTGAGTATGCAACCTGGAACATCAAGTTTGCAGCCAACGAAATGGTGATCGCCTACACAGAACGCTCTGCATACCACCAGACGATTGACTCAGTGAACTGGTATCAGGTTCTTTTACGCAAGGACGTCCGGTATGCGCGTTCCGATCCGAACCAGGATCCCTGCGGTTACCGCACCGTACATGCCCTGATGCTGGCTGAGAAGTACTACGGGGTACCTGGCCTGGCCAATCAGCTGCTTTCCAGGGACAATGAATACATCCGTCCCAAAGAGGTGGATCTGCTGGCACTTTTGGAAACCGGCACCGTTGATTATGTCTTCAATTACCGTTCGGTGGCGCAACAGCACCAGTTGCCATACCTTCAGCTGCCAGCGGAGATCAACCTGAAGGAAGCCCGCCTGGCGGATCTTTATGCCACGGTTACAACCGAAATCAACGGTAAGGAGCCCGGAACGAACATGACCATCTCCGGAGAACCCATGCTGTACAGCATGACGATCCTGACCCAGGCTCCCCATCCGACTGTGGCCATGGCATTTACTGAGTTCCTGCTTTCGCCCGATGGTCAGCGCATCATGGAAGCCTGCGGCCAGCCATCGGTAGTTCCTTCTGCCACAGCATCGTATGACCAGGTACCGGAACCGCTGAGGGAATATGTGATACGGGAATGAGTCAGCGGTCTGCGGTCTGCGGTCTGCGGTCTGCGGTCAGCGATTAATTTTAGAACAATAGAACAATTTGACAATTTGACAATAGACTCTAATTCGATGAAACCAATCTTAATCTTTATCTTTATTGCCTTTATCATGACATCCTGCATGAACAATCCGCCCGAGCAGCTGGCCACAAACGAAAATACAAGGGATACGGCTGACCTGACCAACGATTTCTACGACAATGAACCGGTTCATGAACTGGTTATCGGTGAGATTATGGTGAACGGAGAGGTACGAAATCCGGGAAAGGTTGAACTGGGATCTCTGCCGCTTCGTTCGGTAATTGTCAAGGAGACGCTCCTTTCTGGAGATACGAACCGGTTTGTGGGTGCATACCGTTATGACGGATATTCGCTGTACGACATCCTCGACCGTTTCATCCCGGATAAAGCCAATAAGGAGGAATTTCCGCCGATCATCGACCTGTACGTTGAGATCTCGAACCAGGCCGGTGAAAAGGCGTTATTCAGCTGGGGAGAGATCTATTACCCGGTTTACCGGCATCAGATCATCCTGGCTACCAGGGTAATGGAGATCGTGCCCTCAAAAACCAAAGACCACTGGCCGGTTCCCTCAGCGAGCCGGATCGTGGCAGCGCCTGACCTGATCACTGAAAGAAATATCTCTGACCCATCAACGATAACGGTCAAATCGCTGTCACGGTCATTTACCGTTGACCGGGATAAGAACTATTCGGGTGCAGTTTCGTTCTATTCAAACGACTCCCTGTTGCTGTCGTTTTCTTCCCTGCCTGCGGATTGGCATCCGGTGACCTATCCAACCATCTTTTATGGCCGGGGCAGGGGCATCCACAGTGTCACCCCTTTTGCAGGCATTATGCTGAAGGACATCCTGCATACCTTCATTCCCGTTGATCGGACTGCTCTCCGGAGCGGGCTGGTCATCATAAAAGGCATCGATGGATACCGCAGTGCATTTACGCTGAGTGAGATCATGAACCGCAACGACCAGTCGGAAGCCATCCTGGTGGATGTTGGGGAAGGCAAAGAGGGAGGCCGTTTCCGGCTGTTCACCAGTGCTGATTTCTTTTCCGACCGCGCTGTCTTTGCCCTCGAAACGATCCTGATTGACATCCGGGGCCCTGTTCCTGTCGATAGCCGATAAATGATGAATTTTAATTTTTGCTATTTGCTTTTTGATTTTTAATCTAATGAAAACCAGCATCTTCCAGCTCACTCTCATCCTCCTGGGAGGGCTGGTACTGCTTTTCATCATTGCTCCTCTTCTGGGGATGTTTTTCAAGACCTCTCCTTCCGATCTTTTCCAAACCAGCCAGGATCCCGAAGTGATTCGCAGCGTATGGCTGACCTTATGGACAAGCATGGCCGCCACGCTGTTTTTTGCCATTGGGGCCATACCGCTGGCCTACCTGCTGGCACGAAAAAAATTCCGCATGAAGCAACTGGTGCTTGGCATCATCAATCTGCCCATCGTCATACCCCACTCGGCAGCGGGTATTGCCATCCTGGGATTTGTGTCCAGAAATACTCCCGTTGGGAAAGCGGCATCCCTGGCAGGATTCGATTTTGTGAGCACACCGGCCGGGATAGCTCTTGCCATGGCATTTGTGAGCCTTCCCTTCCTGATCAATGCTGCCATGGACGGCTTTGCTGCCGTACCGGTCAGGCTGGAGAATGCCGGACTGAACCTGGGAGCCTCACCATCGCGTGTCTTCTTTTCCATCTCGCTTCCCCTTGCCGGGAGAAGCATACTTACCGGCCTGGTCCTCATGTTTGCCCGCGGGATGAGCGAATTTGGCGCTGTGGTCATCGTCGCCTATCACCCCATGATCACACCCGTTCTCATTTTTGAACGCTTTGGAGCATTTGGACTGTCGTATGCACGACCTGTCGCTGTGCTGTTCATCCTGGTTTCGCTGGCTGTGTTCATCCTCTTGAGACTACTCACCAAAGATAAGATTCATGCTAAGAATTGATCGCCTCTCGGTCGAAATGGGGGAATTCTCCCTGCAGGACATCAGCCTGAACGTCGACAAGGGTGATTACTTCGTTGTGCTGGGAGTTTCAGGCGCCGGCAAATCCCTTCTCCTGGAGACCATCGCAGGCATTGTAAGACCATCCGGCGGGTGCATCTTTCTGAATGAAGAGGACATCACCCATAAAAAGATCCAATCCAGGGGCGTAGGACTGGTGTACCAGGACCATGCCCTGTTCCCCCATCTTTCTGTGGCCGGGAACATTGCCTACTCTCTGAAAGGAAGGTATCCGGAACGAAAGGCCTCTGGACAGATCACCCTGCAACTGGCTGAACGCATGAGCATACAGCATCTGCTGCATCGCAAACCAGGAACACTGTCGGGGGGAGAACGACAACGGGTGGCTCTGGCCCGCACACTCGCCCTCAATCCTTCCGTCCTGCTGCTGGATGAGCCCCTCGCCTCGCTGGATGTTCAGATGAAGAAGGACCTGCGCAGGCTCCTCCGTAAGATCAACCAGGATGGAATGACGATCCTTCATGTCACCCATGATTATGAAGAAGCCATCACACTGGGTCAAAAGGTGGCCGTGCTCAATGAGGGAAAGATCATCCAGGCAGGATCCATCACCGAAGTGTTCCAGCACCCCCGGCACACGTTCACTGCCAGTTTCATCGGAATAAAAAATTTCTACAGTGCACAACTGTTACCGCCGGATACACTTGCACCAAATGGTTTATCTCGGGTAAAGGTCAGCCCTGAGATCTCATTCCTCATGGAAGATCAGGGCTTCTCAGGGGAGGGATTTATAATCCTTGGAGCTGAAGATATCATCCTCAGTCATTCCAGACCAGACACCAGCGCACGGAATAACTTCCACGGAACCATTCAGGAGATCTCACGCGGAATAAAGGGTTTTGAAGTTTGTATTGATATTGGTGTTCCGGTACACGCAGTGATCACACAGGATGCACTCACGGATCTTCAGCTCCGGGAAGGAAATGAAATCTGGGTGTCGTTCAAGGCTTCCGCGCTGAGATCCATCGCAGGGTGAAATTTCTTTCTTTTATTTAAAACATGTAACTTTACATGAAAGTTTCATGCATGTCATTCAAAAAGATAACTCTTCCTTTCCTGCTCCTGTTATCCCTGGCGACGGGGCATTTGAATGCCCGGGCAGCCCCAACCACAGCTCATCCTGAATTGCCCGGCCTCCCTGCTGATACGATCAAACTCATCGACTCACTGTATCATTTTTTCTGGAGAACCAACATCGGATACTGGGTGAATGAGGACCTGGATCTCTACTATTATGACCAAAATACAGATCTACTAAAATGGAGCAGAAAACATTGGGACGAATCCTATGGATATATTTGGTATGATGACTATCGTGTCGTTTACACACTGGTTGAAAGGATGACAGTCGAAGAAATGAAGCAAAATTATGACCTGCAGGCATCCCAGTGGATCAATTCTACGCTGTTTACCTATACGTACGATGGACAGGGAAACAAAACCGGATGGAAATGGCAGAGATGGTCCCCTGAACTGAACGACTGGTCCAACTTCCGTTTGAATCAATATTTTTTTGATGGGGCCGGTCATGGCATCCTGTCAGTTGCCAGTAACTGGGATGATGGTATACACGATTGGATCCCTTCTCAAAAGATTGAAACATCCTATGATTCCTCAGGTGCCGATACCCTTATCCTGACCTCTTACTGGTTTGAACCGGATTCAGCATGGATTGCCCTGAGCCGGAAAAGAAACGGTTACGACCTGGCAGGAAATAAAGTGACAGAGCAGTTACAGGAGTGGGACGCCGAAACCTCCAGCTGGATCAACTCCAGCTACAACCTCCTCATTTATGATGTCGGGGACAAACTGTCGCAAACGATCTACCAGCGCTGGGATGCGGATCTCAACAAATGGATCGGGCTGACCATGAACGAATATTTTTATAATGAAATGGCGCTGATCAGTCAATACATCACCTCAACGAGGAATCCGTCGGATACGGTTTGGACTCCAGCCGCAAGGGGAATGTATGAATATGACGGGGATGGCGACAGGACGGATTTCGTTTTACAGGAGTGGGACGGACAGGGTGATTGGATTAATCATTCACGCCTGAATTACGCATATAGGAAAGTATTATCATTGCCGGAGTCTGGCTCATCCACAGGGATCTCCTGCTACTGGACACGTTATGCTCAAGAAGACAAATGCCTGAGGTGTGATGGTCTGAAGAATGGTCAACCCTACGTATTTACCTTATATTCCATGCAGGGAAGCCTCATCGATAACCAGGTATTCACTGGTGGTCAGGCTGTTGCATTAAAGGGTACTATATCTTCGGGTATATTCATCTTCACGGTTGCCGGAGAGGATCAGTTACTGCACAGGGGAAAAATAGTGATCCCCTGAAAGTAACGGTGCTAGGGCAGGTGCTCCGCTTCAATGTGGCTGATGGACCTGAACAGATTTTGCTTTGCTTTTTTGTTGAGCTTTACCATCTCCAGAATGATCTTCCGTACCTCATTCCGCTGGGAGAGATTCTCATAGGGGCACCGCGTTGTCTGCTGCGGAAATCCCTTCAGGGATGCATACCTGGTCAGTTCTGCTTCCGTTATGTACGCCAGCGGCCGGATGATCGTATAGGTACCCCCGAACATTTCCAGTTGCACCGGCATGGTGCTGAAGGTGCCATGATGGATCATATTCATCAGCAGGGTCTCCACAATATCATCCCTGTGATGGCCGAATGCTATCTTGTTGCATTTCAGCTGCTCAGCCAGAATAAAAAGTTCTTTCCGCCGGCTTCGGGAACAAATAAAGCACCCACCTTTCCCCGGATCCGCATCCGCTGGTGCATGGCTTACCATAAAGGGCACCCTGAGCAATTCGCACAGTTCCTCCAGGTATGGGATATCAGCCATCTCCGGTAAGCCTGCAGGTTTGACATGAGCCGCAAAGAGTGCACGCGGTGAAGAGAGGATCTTCCTGCGCCATGCCATCATTTCCAGCAACGCCAGGGAGTCTTTTCCTCCCGATACGGCGATCAGGATCTGGTCATCGGGAGAGATCAGGTCATATTCACGGATGGTCTTTAAAAACCTTGATCGTATCCTGTCCGTAAACCTCAAATCGCTCATTTCAGTCATGGCAAGTCAATTTTATTGTAAAATTGCATAAAAAAACACCTTTAATGGAATAAATTTGCCTGGAGATGCTGTTTCCAGGCCTAGCAAGTGGTTTATGAGACATGTAGTATTTATCACGTCGTTTCTTTTGATCAATATGTGTATACATGGGCAGGACAGGATAACCGGTTTGCCATTTGCCACACGGTCGGAAGTGATCGCACGGAATGGCATGGCAGCTACCAGCCAGCCTCTGGCTACGCAGGTAGCTCTTGATATTCTCAAATCGGGAGGAAATGCCATCGACGCCGCCATTGCTGCCAATGCCGTTCTCGGCCTGATGGAGCCGACCGGTTGCGGGATTGGTGGCGATCTGTTCGCTATCATCTGGGATGCTGAAAGCCGTCAGCTTTACGCGTTGAATGCCAGCGGCCGTTCACCTGCCGCACTGAGGCTTTCCTGGTTCAAAGAACACGGTTATCAACAGATCCCTCCCCTGGGCCCTCTTCCTGTTACAGTGCCCGGCTGCGTGGATGGGTGGTTTGAGATGCACCGCCGTTTTGGATCCCTTCCCATGACCGACATCCTACGGCCTGCCATTGATTATGCCAGGGAAGGTTTTCCTGTTTCGGAGCTCATCGCCTACTACTGGCAGAGGAATGCCCGCAGTTTGATGCATTACCCCGGCTTTGCCGGGATCTTTATGCCGGGCGGCAGTGCCCCCGCAAAAGGAGAGATCTTTAAAAATCCTTTCCTGGCCGGAACCCTTGAGAAGATAGCTACCATGGGAAGGGATGTATTTTATAAAGGTGAAATTGCCGACAGCATCGGGGACTATATGAAACGCAACGGCGGATTTCTCACCAGGGAGGATCTGGCCACTCACGCATCCGAATGGATAGAGCCTGTATCGGTCAACTACCGGGGATACGATGTCTGGGAGCTGCCTCCCAACGGTCAGGGGATCGCTGCTTTACAGATCCTCAATATCCTTGAGGGATACGACATTCACTCCATGGGGCAGCAAAGTGCCGGCTACCTGCACATTCTTACGGAAGCCATTAAGCTTGTTTTTGAGGACAGGGCCAACTACTATGCCGATCCTGACTTCGGTCGGATCCCTGTCAGCTGGCTTGTCTCAAAGGATTATGCCGTCAGGCGCAGGAGCCTGATCAGTCCTGACACCGCCGCTCTCATGGTATCTCCGGGAGTACCTGAACAGGGTAATACCATCTATCTGACCGTAGCCGACAGGGAGGGGAATATGGTATCCCTCATACAGAGCAACTACCGGGGTATGGGAAGCGGCATGACGCCGGGCAAGCTTGGTTTTGTCCTTCAGGACAGAGGTGAACTGTTCAGCCTGCAGGAAGGGCATCCAAATGTCTTTGAACCCGGAAAGAGGCCTTTCCATACCATCATCCCGGCTTTCATCACGCGAAACGGACAGCCCTGGATCAGCTTTGGGGTAATGGGTGGTTCCATGCAGCCGCAGGGCCATGTCCAGATCGTTGTCAACCTGATCGACTTCGGCATGAACCTCCAGGAAGCAGGTGATGCACCGCGCATCCGGCATGGCGGATCCTCCGAGCCGACAGGCGAAAAGATGGTGGATGGAGGAATCCTTTTCATGGAATCAGGATTCCCGCCCGAAACGATCCGCGACCTGGAAAAAAAGGGACATACGATCCGTTTCTCCGATGGTAATTTCGGAGGCTACCAGGCCATCATGCGGGATACGGTGACAGGAGTCTATTACGGGGCATCAGAATCCAGGAAGGATGGCCAGGCAGCCGGGTATTGATTCGGTCGGCGGTCAGCGGTCAGCGGTCAGCGGTCAACAGTCAACAGTCAACAATCGAA
>JAKLFC010000015.1 GCA_022711405.1 Bacteroidota bacterium | reverse complement strand
AACGGCGGCCGTAACTATAACGGTCCTAAGGTAGCGAAATTCCTTGTCGGGTAAGTTCCGACCTGCACGAATGGTGTAACGATCTGGGCACTGTCTCAGCCATGAGCTCGGTGAAATTGTAGTCCCGGTGAAGATGCCGGGTACCCGCAACGGGACGGAGAGACCCCGTGAACCTTCACTATAACTTAACATTGACTTTGGGTAAACAATGTGTAGGATAGGTGGGAGACTGCGAAGCGGCTTCGCTAGGAGTCGTGGAGTCAACCTTGAAATACCACCCTTTGTTTATCTGGAGCCTAATCCCTGTTTGCGCAGGGAGACAGTGTTTGGTGGGTAGTTTGACTGGGGTGGTCGCCTCCAAAAGCGTAACGGAGGCTTTCAAAGGTACCCTCAGCACGCTTGGTAACCGTGCGTAGAGTGCAATGGCATAAGGGTGCTTGACTGCGAGACCTACAAGTCGACCAGGTACGAAAGTAGGACATAGTGATCCGGTGGTTCCGAATGGAAGGGCCATCGCTCAAAGGATAAAAGGTACTCCGGGGATAACAGGCTGATCACTCCCAAGAGCTCACATCGACGGAGTGGTTTGGCACCTCGATGTCGGCTCATCACATCCTGGGGCTGGAGAAGGTCCCAAGGGTTCGGCTGTTCGCCGATTAAAGTGGCACGTGAGCTGGGTTCAGAACGTCGCGAGACAGTTCGGTCCCTATCTGTTGTGGGCGTCGGAAGTTTGAGGGCACCTGACCCTAGTACGAGAGGACCGGGTTGGACATACCTCTAGTGTGCCTGTTGTGGCGCCAGCTGCATCGCAGGGTAGCTATGTATGGATGAGATAAGTGCTGAAAGCATCTAAGCACGAAACTTAGCCCAAGATGAGACTTCCTTTAAGGGTCGTTCTAGACCAGAACGTTGATAGGCTGCAGGTGTAAAGTCAGTAATGACAAAGCTGAGCAGTACTAATTACCCGTATGCTTTTTTCACATGATGACTAATTATATCTACTGCACTGTGTTTTCTTTCCTCTTATGTCAAACTATCAGCCCCTGATAACGTTCAGGGTTACAATCTTAATGGTGACTTTAGCGGTGGTGTCCACCTCTTCCCATTCCGAACAGAGAAGTTAAGCCCACCAGCGCAGATGGTACTGCATCTTTTTGTGGGAGAGTATGTCGTTGCCTAAACCCCATGCCCCGGACCAGATCCGGGACCAGACCCCGGACTCGTTCCGGGGTTTTTTTTTGCCTGCATCGCCCATTTTCATGGAAATAAATATTCAAATTATTCGGACAGGTATTCTTACCTTTATACGCAAATTTCCTTATTTATCGCAAGTAAGTCAGTTTAAAATCAATAACCTCTTCAATGAATATTTAATCAGATGGATAGGTCTTTCGAAGGTAGTGATGAACAAACATGATAAATAATGACATCGTATGCTTCAAAATCCTATTTTCAGGGAAAAAGCATTTCAGCGTCTTACATCCCCCGAGAAGCTGGATGAATTGCTCCAGGTTACCTCTGCCAGAAGCTGGCTCATTTTAATTGCCCTGATCCTTATGATCGTTATATTCATTGTTTGGGCATTCACCGGAACCATTACCAGCTCCGCATCGGGCCCCGGATTGTTCAACAGACCCAGAGAACAGATCGTTGCCCTGTACCCGGGATGGATCGATACCATTTATGTATACCCTGGCAGCCACGTGAAAGCAGGACAGATGCTGGCTGAAATCACACCGGAGGACCTTCTTCTCCCTATCGCCAGGCTGCAATCTGAACTGTCGGTCATCCGCCAGCAGGATTCAACTGATCAGAATCCCTACGTACGTGACATTGAACGGCAACTGAAAGAGTTGACAGAACTGGCAGATACCAGATCGGGCATTGTCAGCCCTTCCAACGGAACGATTGCAGAGGTTAAAATTATTCCGGGTACTGTCATACCACCTGGCGAGGTATTGTTTTCCTTGCAAAAATGGACGAATGATACCCATCCTTCCGTGATCTTTCTTCTCCCGGAACCTGAGATCAAAGAAGTGAAGACCGGTATGGATGTTCAGATTATAATGGACGATGACAGGGATCGAACACGATTTGCAGGAAAGATTGACTTCGTTTCAGGATTTCCTGTTTCCAGAGAACGGATCTCCAATCTATTTCAGGATGAACAAATGGTTGACCGGCTTGCCCAGTCAACACATTATGAAGTCAGTGCCCTGATTGATTGGAGTGCAGGTCTTACTGCAGAGGATGTGAACAGAAATAACGGTAAAATTTGCCAGGTGACGACGACCATCAGTAAGAAACGACCTATTCATTTGCTTTTTAATAAATAAAACATAACCGTTGGCTGCTCTTCCGGGAAATAGTGCACACAGGATCACCGTGTGGCTCCAATCTCTGTTCAAAATCCATAAAGTCAACACGCCCACCGTTTTGCAAATGGAGGCATCTGAATGCGGGGCGGCCTCACTGGGTATTGTACTGGGCTATTTTAAGAAATTTGTTCCCCTGGAGAAGCTGAGGGTGGATTGCGGTGTTTCCCGGAACGGAAGCAATGCGGCCAACATTGCAAAGGCTGCACGGAAATACGGACTCGAGGTAAAGGCATACAAAAAAGAACCCGAGGATTTGAAGGCACTGTCCATGCCTCTCATTGTCTTCTGGAACTTCTATCACTTCCTTGTAGTGGAGGGATACGGGAAAAACAAGTTTTACCTGAACGACCCTGCTACCGGTCAACGGGTTGTCACCAGCAAGGTCTTCGATGAATCATTCACAGGTGTTGTGCTTACCTTCAAGCCCGGCGCAGGTTTTCAGCCGGGTGGCTCAAAGCCTAAATTCCTGTCTGCACTGATGAACAGGATGAAAGACTACAAGAAAACTGTTTTCTTTCTGACCCTTACAGGGCTCGCGCTGGTGGTTCCCGGACTGGCCATCCCTGAACTCTCCAAGATCTTTGTTGATAAGATCCTGATCGGACATTTCAGCCGCTGGATCCTGCCACTGATGGCCGGCCTGTGCCTCACGGCCGTCCTGAGAGGCCTACTTTCCTGGCTTCAGCTCAAGATGCTGGTAAGGTTCGAAATGAGCCTTTCACTCAGTTCCTCCAGCAAGTTTCTCTGGCGGGTGCTGCACCTCCCCATGAACTTCCACGTTCAGCGCTCAGCCGGAGATATCAGCGTCAGGGTGAGCATTAACGACCAGATCGCACAGATGCTGGCCGGACAGCTGGGAGTGACTTTCCTGAACATGATCATAATCGTTTTCTATGCTGCATTGATGTTCTATTACAGCGCTTCCCTGGCCGTCATCATCGTTGTCGTATCGCTCATTAACCTGGCCGCGCTGAGGTATATCTCAAGAAAAAGAGTGGATGCCAATCAAAGGATCTTTCACGAGAACAGCAAATTGTTCGGATTAGCAGCCTCAGGGTTCCAGATGATCGACTCAGTCAAAGCATCAGCATCCGAACCGGAGTTCTTTGCCAAGTGGGGAGGATTCCAGAGCAGGCTTCTCAATATCCAGCAAGGCCTGAGCAGACTGACACAAACCCTGCAGGTCATACCCGTTCTCCTTTCAGCAATCACATCACTTGCCATCCTGCTTCTGGGTGTATTACAGATCATTCATGGCGAGATCACTGTGGGGACACTGGTGGCCATTCAGACTCTGGCAGCCAGTTTCAGCCAGCCCATCAATTCACTGGTGAACCTTGCCAGCACCCTGCAGGACGTGGAAGGAGGCATGAAACGAATTGACGATGTGTATAATTATCCCCCCGATGAAAAGCTCAGGGAATCCCACTCTGCCACTACCGAAAAGACAGCCAGACTGGATGGTAGTCTTGAACTTCGCGACATAACTTTCGGATACAGTATCCTGGAGCCGCCTCTGATCGAAAATTTTTCACTGAAGCTGAATCCGGGTTCACGGGTAGCCATTATCGGTAAAACGGGCTGCGGAAAATCAACCATCGCCTTCCTGGTAAGCGGACTCTATAAACCATGGAAAGGTGATGTCCTTTTGGACGGCAGAAGAAGAGATGAGATCCCACAGCGCATCCTGAACAATTCCATTGCCATGGTCGATCAGAATATTTTCCTGTATGAGGGCACCATCCAGGAGAATATTCGCATGTGGGACCAGACCATCAGCGAAAAGGATATGATACAGGCAGCCAAGGATGCCTGCATCCACCAGGACATCACCGAACGGCCCGGAGCCTATATGAGCCGGATGCTCGAGAATGGAAAAAACTTCAGCGGTGGTCAGAAACAAAGGCTGGAAATAGCCCGCGCGCTCGCCACCAATCCTTCCATACTTATCCTCGATGAAGCCACCAGTTCGCTGGATGCCAAAACAGAATTTCTGATCGATCTCAACATCAGGAAAAAAGGATGCACCACTCTGGTCATCGCTCACCGGCTGAGTACGATCAGGGACTGCGATGAGATCATTGTGCTTGACCGCGGGAAAATAGTACAGCGGGGTACCCACGAAGAACTGTACCGCCAGGAAGGACCCTACAAAGAGCTGATAAAAGAATAGAAAGAGGGATGAGCAAGACGGAAATACCACTTGAACAGATTTTTAAGCTGGAAGGGCAGCTGGAGTTGAGCGGCAGCAATCATCCGATCTATTTGAATGATCCCGGCCAGGCATGGTTTATCGCTTCAGGAAAAGTGGATGTTTTTTCGATCAGGATGGAGAAAGGACAGCCTGCAGGTGCACGGTTCTACTTCTTTACGGTGAATGCGGGTGAGATGATGCTGGGACTCGACAGCGACAGGTATGGGAACGAAAAAGCCCTGCTGGCAGTGGGTTCGGCAGGGGCGATCATCCTGCGCCTGGAACTGCCCCGGCTGATGGAATGCACGAAAAAAGTAAGCCATAAAGAGGAGGTCGCTCACCTTATGGATGGGTGGGTACAGGGCCTGTTGTTTGGCGTTTCAAAAAACATAAATCCTGAGACACTGTTGCTTCTGGAGCCGGACATACAGACCCGAATTCCGGATCATACAAAATTCGGAAGCAGGAAAGGAGTCTGCTGGATAAGAATGCTCACGGGCAACGGACTGATCTTAGGTATGAGTGAAATAAATGAGAAATATTCTTCGAATCTCATTCCTCTGACCAGAGACTCATGGATTCAAACCATTGAAGAAAGTACGGTCAGTACCTTCACGACGATCAAAGCACTGGAAGAAGGATCCTTCTGGTCAGACCTTGATCATTTCTATGAGATGATCTTTTTCTGTGAGTTCCTGAACACAAGGCTTGAACTGGTGGATGAGATCAACCGGCTCGCAGAAAAATCAGCTGAGCTGGACTCACGAAAGGAACACGCGCTTTACAGGATTGCCTCTGTGATCAATAACATCATTGATTCGACTTTCCATGATACCGGTCAAACACCGCTCATCACAGCCTGTCAGCACATTGCACGTTACTCCGGGATCTCCCTGAAAATACCTGAGATATCCGACAAGGAGAAATTGCAGGCACTGACCGTAAAAGACATTGCCCGGTCATCACACTTTATGGTTCGTCAGGTAGCACTCCCGGAAAAATGGTGGAGCAGGGATTGCGGTCCACTACTGGCGCATACCATCGATGGAAATCAACCGGTGGCGCTGCTGCCCTCGGCCGGGAACCGGTACATTGCATTTAATCCTGAGATCCCCGGTCAGATCGATGTCAGCAGGGAGTTCGCCGATACCCTTAGACCGTCGACTTACCAGTTTTACAGGCCATTCCCCCACAAGGCCATTCATTGGCACGATCTGTTGAAATTCAGTCTGAAAGGAATCCGGACCGACTTTTACACCGTACTTGGTGCGGCTGTTGCCGGTGGATTTTGCACTCTGTTGTTACCTGTGCTGTCAGGTGTTATTTTCGATAAACTCATCCCCCGGTCAAACTACCAGGAACTCGTACTGTTTGCATTCGCCCTGTTCACCGGTGCACTGGCCATTGCCCTTTTCCAGTTGGTCAAGAGCTTTGCGTTGATACGGATGGAGACAAGGATCGATTTTCAGGTTCAGGCTGCATTATGGGACAGGATCCTGGCAATGCCTGCATCATTCTTCAAGAAATACAGCAGCGGTGAATTGGCTTCCAAGGCCAACAGTGTGACGGTTCTCAGAAAAATGCTTTCCAATACGGTCATTCATGCGATCGTCACAAGCATTTTCGGTATATTTAACTATTTCCTGCTTTTTGCCTACGATCCCCTCCTTGCCATCCTTACTTCTGTGCTGCTTTTGCTGAGCCTGGCCATGTTTGGGTATTATGGAATTAAGATCCAGAGACAACAGCGCCTGATCATCCAGCTTCAGAATCAGATATCCGGTCTGCTGATCCAGTTCCTGAGCAGTATCTCCAAGATCAAGATCGCCGGAGCTGAAATTCCGGCATTTGCACTGTGGGCCGACAGGTTTTCCCAATTTAAGCGTTCGGCTATAAAAGTCAAGATCTATTCCAACATTCTTCAGGTTTTCATGTCTGTTCTGCCCGTGATTGTTTCCATGGTTGTTTTCGGGATCATCGCAGGTGATAAGGACAGATCGTTATCAACAGGTGAGTTCATGGCCTTTTTCACTGCTCTGACAGTGACCGTAGCGATCATTCTGCAGATGGGTATGTCAGGCATTGCCCTGTTCACATCCCTGCCCCTGTTTGAAAATATCAGACCCATTCTTGAGACCCTTCCGGAAAATGTCAATGTGAAGCATGAAATATTGGCTTTGCGGGGAGAGGTTGAGATAAATCATATTAACTTCAGGTATGAGCCCGATGGTCCTCTGGTGCTGAGGGATCTATCCATGCATGTGCTGCCTGGAGAATATGTGGCGATCGTAGGCCCTTCGGGTTCCGGGAAGTCGACTCTGTTAAGGCTCCTGCTTGGATTGGAAATACCTGAAAATGGGGCCATCTATTATGACAGGCAGGATCTGTCCAACATCGATCCCTCGTCGGTCAGGCGGCAGATTGGATCTGTATTGCAGGACACGCGCCTGGCGCCAGGGAATATCTTTTCCAACATCATCGGCGTGTCAAATGCGACCATGGATGAGGCGTGGGAAGCCGCCAGGATGGTAGGTCTGGATGAAGACATCCGCCAGATGCCGATGGGAATGTTTACCATCGTATCGGACGGGCTATCCACACTTTCCGGAGGGCAACGGCAGCGAATCCTCCTTGCAAGGGCAATCGTGGCCAATCCCAGGATACTTTTTCTCGACGAAGCCACCAGTGCACTGGATAACGAAACCCAGCGAACTGTTTCCGGGAGCCTTGAAAATATCCAGGCTACGCGACTGGTGATTGCACACCGGCTAAGCACCATCAGGAATGCCGATAAAATCTATGTGGTCGATAATGGCCAGGTGATGGAGACAGGTACTTTTGACCAGCTAATGAATAATGCCGGGCACTTTGCAGACCTGGTCAAACGGCAGTTAATCGACTGATCGTCCTGATATTTCTTCCTTTACCTGCTCCGACAATCCATCCGGCAACTGCACCATAAAAGAAAAGTTAATTCGTTATCTTTGAACCTTCATTTCAATCACTGGTATGGGCAGGTTTGTTGGTTATAGTTTCATCGTACTATTCGTAAACCTCTCCTATTCAGGCTATCCGCAGGTCACGGATTCCACGGTTAACCGGGCCGACTCATCCATCGTGACCTATTACCTTGAAAATGACTTTTCGTTTACTCCCCCAAACGATCAGGTCATCGATACAACCCTGACCTACTTCCAGAAATATGATCCTGCATACTACCCGGGTAATCTCTTTGCAACGCTCGGCAATATAGGCCTGGCATCGCACAACCTGTTCTTCTCTCCTGCCTCCGCACTTGAGGTACAGCCAATCGTTCCGGCATTCGACCTCTACCGTATCCAGCACGATATGGTGCATCATTATACTTCGCTAAAGCCTTACAGCGAACTGTTTTACGTAATGAGCAAATATAAGGAGCAAGTCTTTGGGGCAAACACAAGCCAGGCCATCGGGAATAATCTTGTCATTGGCCTTGACTTCCGCTTGATCAATGCATTTGGCGGTTATCCCCGTCAAAAATCAGAGGATAAAAGCGTGGTGCTGAAGGTCAACTATTTTACAAAAAATATGCGCTATGGATTGCTCACTGACCTCATACATAACGGATTCACCATGGAGGAAAACGGAGGCATACAGTATGACTCGGTCTTTGAGGAAAAAATTGAAACGGATCCTACCCGGATTACCGTCAACCTCAATACAGCGCAAAATAAATGGAAAGAGAACAGCTTCCGCTTTGCGCATTTCTACAGCCTCACAAAACCCGGCGACACCCTCAGCGAATCTCAAAAAACACGTAAGGTATTCCAGCCCGGAAGCATCTCTCATAATTTTCAGATCACAAAAAAAACACTTACCTATTCTGACGATAAAATTGATACGCTTTTCTATCCGGCCGTTTACCTCGACAGTACCAAAACAAAAGATGCCGTACAGGTAAATACACTGGAAAATACGCTGGCATGGTCCAACTCAAGGGACATCAACACCCCTGTCATCCTCACCCTCGCCGTCAGGTACCAGTTCGACAGGATTCAGTATTTTTCACACGACGAGCCCCTTGACACTACAGGGTTGAATCACCTGTTCTATTCTGCCCGACTGGTAATGCGGCCTTTTAAGAGCCTGGAACTGAAAGGAGAAGCCGAACTGGCACATGGCGATTTTCAGAAAGGAGATACCAGGATCACCGCATGGATCACCAAGACGTTTTCACCCCGAAATAAGCAGTATTTGCTCAGTGGAACGGTCTCCTTCATCAGAAGAACCCCATCCTGGTACAGCAGTCATTTTCTGTCCAATTATTTCCTATGGGATAATTCATTTGATAAGGAGGCCCTGCTGCACATCGGATTCATGGGCGACCTGCCCTATATTCATATCACGGGTCATTATTACCATTATTCGAATTACGTCTATTTCAATACCGACGCCGTGCCTGAACAGGCCGACAAAGACATGGATGTGTTCCAGGTTAGGGCGCATAGCCCCTGGCATTTCAGGAGAGTGACCCTTGATGCATGGGGGACATATCAATATGTCACGCGGACTGAGTTCCTTCGTTTACCTTCTCTCACCGCAGACCTGAGCGCATATTATAATCAGGAGCTGTTCAAGGGGGCACTGAGCACTCAACTGGGATTTGATCTGCACTACCAGACATCCTATTATGCCAATGGATATATGCCTTCCTCACGGGTCTTCTACGTGCAGGACGAGAAGAAATTAAATCCACTGCTGGTACTGGATATCGTATGGAAATTCAAGGTGAAAACAGCGCGTTTCTTCCTTGTATACCATCATTTGAACAGTCTTTTCGGAAAGCATGATTATTACCTGGTTCCTCATTACCCCCTGCAGGATGGCCGGGTCAGGTTTGGAGTCGCCTGGCGGTTTCAGGACTAGAGATATCACTTAAGGCCTCTCTGCTTCTTAATATCCTGATACGCCTGGTTGAGTTTCTGGAACTTCTCATTTGCAGCCCGTTGTACATCTTCTCCCAGGTGACTTACCTTATCCGGGTGATACTTGACAGCCATCTTCCGGTAGGCCTTCTGAACCTCTTCATCCGATGCATCGGGAGACACTTCCAGCACCTGATAAGCACTTTCCATGTCCTTGACGAACATGGCCTTTATGGACTGAAAATCACTGTCACTCACACCCAGGTAACCGCAAATGGACCGGATGACCTCAACTTCCTGTGGATGGCTCTGCCCATCGGCCAGTGCAATACCAAAAAGGATATGGACCAGCTGAAGTCTTGAAGGGTGATCCATATACTGACGGATCTGGGCCGTGACTTCCGGCAGGTTGATTTCCTGTTTCAGGAGATCACGGAGAACGAGTACCAGCTGTTCACCCTTTTCAGCTCCGAATTGTCGTAACAAAAAATTCCGGACGTAATCCAGCTCCGATTTCATCACTTTTTCATCGGCCCTCATCACGGCAGCGGTAAGAATGAGCAGACTGATGGTGAAATCGCCGCTTTGGGTACGGGCTCCCCGGTACTCATATTCTCCTGACTGCATGGCATCGAACATAGAGCCGACAATGAATCCAAGGATGACCCCAATGGGTCCTCCCAGTACCCATCCCAGACCTCCGCCGATCCACTTACCGAACTTCGCCATGATGAGTTAGCTTAAAGCTACAAGTTGCATGCTTTAAGACAATTTAACAATTTAACAATTTGACAATGAACAACTATCCGTTCATCCTGATCCCTTCACTCAGCGGCAATCCATACTGCTCTTCCATCCGGATGTTCATTTTTTCAAGACTATCGAGGATAGGGTTGTAGATCTCCGGTATGACCGGGATATGTACGCCCTTGGCCCTGATGCGTCCTTCCAGGATCATTTCGACGCCGCAGGCTGCCGGCAGTGCCACAGTACGTGCCACTGAGGTATCCGTTTGCAGCGTGCCGAAGTCAAGCATACTGGATTTGATCACTTCCTTTTCACCACCGGGATAGCTGGCCACAAAGGTATGCAGCATCACCACCATGTCCCTCTCTGCAGGCTGGATCATCATTTTTTCGATCATCAGGTCTGATACGATCTCAAATGGACTATCCTCAAGCCGGTTGACCGGTTCCTGAGAAAACAATCCCAGCCAGTCCATCGCTCTGATAGGCCGTGACTCCGGTGATACGTTCAACCAACCGGCTACCTTGTTCAGGATATTCTGGCTGTCATTGGCCCCTATCTGCCGGGCCAGGAATCCTGCGAATGTGAGCCCTTCCAGGTTCATCTTTTCGTAAGAAAGCAGTCTGAGCCGCTTCATGGCATCAATGATCTCACACCAGCCCTGGTATCGGAAGGTGCCCCTGAAGATCGTTTTCACTTCCGGAATACCATACAGGTCTGCATAGGGCAGCGAGTCCCTGTTGGGATACACATCCAGAAGGCCTACTCCCGGGAAGTTCACCTGTACAGGGTCCTTAAATAGACCTTCGGTGGGAATGTACCTGACCTGGCCATCCCGCAGGTACTTTCCATCGTTATTACCAGCCATCACCACTCCCTTGGGAGCCCAGGTGAATTTATACCGGAAGGGATTTTCTTCCACTTCCGGGGCGACCAGTGCACCGCAGAAAGAATAAAATTCCTCCACTTTCCCCATCTTGTTGTGAATACGGTCGATGATGCGCATGGCCGACATATGGTCAATACCGGGATCCAATCCGAGCTCGTTCAGGATGATGATACCAGCTTTACGTGCTTCCTCATCCAGGGCGCGCATTTCTGGTTTTACATACGAGGTGGTTACCATATTCTTCCTGAGATGAATGCATTTCCTGGCTACCATCAGATGATGGGTATAGGGAAGCAGGCTGACCGTAAGATCGTGCTGCTGTATCATCTGATCCAGTTCGTGTTCCTGCTCCACGGTCCATGCCACGGAACGGCCATTGGGATGGTCCCCTATCATGGCATCTGCTTTTGATTTCGTACGTGTGGCAACCGTGACCTGGAAGTCCTTATTCAACAGATAGGTAACGATCGGTTTTACCACCATCCCGGCTCCAAGGATCAATACTTTCTTCATGGGTTTTTAAATTTGGTTGTTATTATTATAGCTTTAAGTTTCAAGCTTCAAGCTCCTCTTAACTTGACTTGCAGCTTGTAGCTTGCAGCTTCCGGCTATCACAGGTATTTCGAAATATACGCATAATCCGGCGTCAAATCGCCATTGTGCAGGATCATGCCTCGTTTGATCGGGGTAGGAAGGTTCAGGTCATAGAAATCGAGGGAGTAGTCGGCACGTGTAATGGCATTCATGTATTTCCATAGCGCCTCGCTGAACATCATGGAGGACTCACGCGGCAATTCGGTCGGCAGAATATCGACGGCCATGACCAGAATACCCTTTCCCCTGAATCCCATGGCCGGCTTCCGGGTGAAAGGATCATATACGAAAACAGGATCCCCCACCTCAGTACCTTTATGTGTACATTCAATGGATCCGTTCACATCGCAGGTGATGTCGCCGATGACGGTAAGCTTCGGGTTTGACTCAGAATACAGCTTCTCGAGGTAATCCTTCGTCACGATCCGGGGATACCGTTCATCCCAGTACATTCCGTTGACAAGGATGCTCAGCTGAGGAATGTACTTTTCAAACTGATTTTTATATTTCTTTTCTCCATTCAGATAATAATCCTGGAGTTCAAAGCTGAGCATGGGATCAATGGGTTCGACCAGGTCCCATTCCTTGAAAACCACTTTATAGATCACATTTTTCGGTAGCCCTGTCCTGTTTTTCAGCTCGAGCAGCTGTTCGGGAGTGATTTCCTTTATGGGCAGCAGGGAGGCAATCTCCTGTGCGCCGGCTGATACATTACCGTAGCCTGTGAAGCCGATGACCATCGGATGGAGGGTGTCCGGCAATCCCTGCTCAAGGATTTCCTGTCCGACTTCAGAAATGATCCAGCGGGCCTCATCCAGTGAATCATAATGCCGGGCCTGCCGGATTCGGGTAAAAGGAGTTTCCAGCCCTGATTCCCTCAGGCGCTCACCAAACGACCAAAGTGAATTGATCATCCCTGCCAGGCCAGCATATCGGCCGAAGAATATCAGTCTTTTGCCCATCTCATCTGTGATCCGTTCATAATCGATCAGGCTGCATTTCAGCTCCATCATTCGTTTGAGCATGGGCATATTATAAGGCTGTCCCTTGATCACATGGGCAAAGATCATATAGGTCTTCCCATATTCAAACGCCTCCATGGGGATCTCTTTAATACCCATGACGACCGGGCATTCTTCCATTGATTCCACAATATGGGCTCCGGCGTGAGCGAACTCATGATCCTTGAAAATCCGTTTTGGTGATGACTGCACCTGAATCTCAAGGTGATAATCCTGGATCAGCTGGTGGACATGCAGCGGAATCAGGGGTACCCGGCGCTCATAATTGTACTTATCTTCGATTCGGATGCCAAGGATGTCGTTCATAATCAAATACTTTAATTGAATTCTACAGGTATTGAACAGGTGCCCAAAGGTATGAAAATTTGGGATTGAAACGAGGGGTGTTGTTATTTTTTTAACAATGGTATCCATCGGTCAAATTTTAAATCGATGTCCTGCCCCAAACCGATCTAAAATTATTATAACTTTGCACCTTTCTTCATTCAAATCTGTATATATTGTAAATCAATTATTTAAACATAATTTTCCCATGAAAGAGCAAAGACAGAAACATGTGTACTTCTTCGGCAATAAAGAAGCGGAAGGAAATGCCGGAATGAAAAGCCTTCTGGGCGGTAAAGGCGCCAACCTGGCCGAAATGAATCTGATTGGTATCCCGGTCCCCCCAGGCTTTACCATCACTACTGAAGTATGCACCGCCTATTATACCCAGGGCGAAAAGAAAGTCATCGATACGATAACGGCCGAAGTGCAGGAAGCCGTGGCAAAGATCGAAAAGATCATGAAGAAGAAATTCGGCGACAACAAGAATCCGCTGCTCCTCTCGGTGCGCTCCGGCGCCAGGGCTTCCATGCCCGGCATGATGGATACGGTACTGAACCTCGGACTGAATGACGAAGCCGTCGAAGGAATTGCACAAAAGACAGGCAACGACCGGTTTGCATGGGACTCCTACCGCCGTTTCGTTCAGATGTACGGCGATGTGGTCCTGGGCATGAAACCGGCCACCAAGGAAGATATCGACCCGTTTGAAGAGATCATTGAAACCCTGAAGGAAGAAAAAGGCATTGTCACGGATATTGAACTGTCGACTGCCGACCTGAAGGAGCTGGTGAAACGCTTCAAGAAAGCCGTAAAAAAGGTCACTGGCAAGGATTTCCCTGCGGATCCCTGGGAGCAGCTCTGGGGATCCATCATGGCCGTGTTCAATAGCTGGATGAACGACAGGGCCATTGTGTACCGCAAGCTGAACAACATTCCGGATGAATGGGGGACGGCAGTGAACGTCCAGGCCATGGTGTTCGGAAACATGGGAGATAATTCCGCCACCGGGGTCGCTTTCACACGTGATGCGGGTACCGGGGAAGACCTTTTCAACGGAGAATACCTTATCAATGCGCAGGGAGAAGATGTGGTGGCCGGTATCCGGACACCGCAGCAGATCACCAGGGAAGGCTCCAGAAGATGGGCAAAACTTCAGAACATCCCGGAAGAGGAACGTCGTTCTCAGTATCCGTCGCTGGAAGAAGCCATGCCAAAGCTGTATAAAGAACTTTTCAAGATCCAGAACGACCTGGAGAGGCATTACTCCGACATGCAGGACCTGGAGTTCACGATCCAGGACGGGAAGTTATGGCTGCTGCAGACCCGCAACGGTAAACGTACCGGTGCGGCCATGGTGAAGATCGCCATGGATATGCTCAAGGAAGGATTGATCAATAAAAAAACGGCCCTGTTGAGGATCGAGCCCAACAAGCTGGATGAACTGCTTCACCCTGTCTTCGATAAGGAATCCGAAAGCAAGGCGGTTGTGATCGGTAAGGGGCTGCCCGCCTCGCCGGGAGCTGCCTCCGGAAGGATCGTCTTCAACGCCGATGACGCGGAAGCCTGGGCTGCCAAAGAACATTCGGACAAGGAACTCAGCAAGGTGATCCTGGTCCGCATCGAAACCTCTCCGGAGGACCTTGCAGGCATGCATGCCGCACAAGGGATCCTTACCGCGCGGGGAGGGATGACGTCCCACGCAGCCGTGGTGGCCCGCGGAATGGGAAAATGCTGCATATCAGGCGCTGGCTCCCTGAAGATCGATTATAAAGCCAAAACCCTGACCGCCGACGGAAAAGTCTACCGCGAAGGAGACTGGATCTCATTGAACGGATCAAAGGGAATCGTTTATGAAGGGAAGATCAAGACCATGCATCCCGAAGTACACGGTGACTTTGCACGCGTCATGGAACTGGCCGATAAATACAGCCGCATGTACGTTCGCACCAATGCCGACTCACCGCATGATGCAAGCGTGGCAAGGAATTTCGGAGCCAGGGGCATCGGCCTCTGTCGTACCGAACATATGTTCTTTGAAGGAGAACGGATCAAGGCCATGCGCGAAATGATCCTGGCCGGCGATGAAAAAGGACGCCGCGAAGCACTGGATAAACTATTACCCATTCAGCGCAGCGATTTTGAAGGCATCTTCGAAGCCATGGATGGCCTCCCGGTCACTGTGCGCCTCCTGGATCCTCCCCTGCACGAATTTGTCCCCAACGAAGAGGAAAATCAGCGCGAAATGGCCATGGAGATGGGTGTAACGCTGGAGGAGATCAAAACCAAAGTGCATGACCTTCATGAAGTCAATCCGATGCTGGGCCACCGCGGTTGCAGACTGGGAAATACATACCCTGAGATCTCCGAGATGCAGGCGCGCGCTATCATTGAAGCCGCATTGAATCTGAAGGTCAGGGGAATCCATGCCGTCCCCGAAATCATGATCCCGCTCACCGGAACCCTCATGGAGATGAAGATGCAGGAAGATATTGTCCGTACAACAGCCGAAAAGGTATTCGCCGAACGCAACGACAGGATCGATTACAAGGTGGGCACCATGATAGAGGTCCCAAGGGCAGCCCTGGTGGCTGACCAAATCGCACAATCGGCCGAGTTCTTCTCTTTCGGAACCAACGACCTGACGCAAATGGGATTCGGATACTCCAGGGATGACATCAATAAATTTTTACCTGTATACCTGGCTAAAGGCATCCTTAAATACGATCCGTTCCAGATCCTCGACCAGGAAGGTATCGGCCAGCTCATGAAGACCGCCGTCAAAAAAGGCAGGGCCACACGCCCCGACCTTAAGGTGGGTATCTGTGGTGAACATGGAGGCGAACCCAGTTCTGTGGAATTCTGCAACACGCTCAGAATGACCTATGTCAGCTGCTCCCCGTTCAGGGTTCCTATCGCCCGGGTGGCGGCTGCACAGGCAGAACTGCGGCGCACAATGATGAAAAAGGACAGGAAAAAGGCAAAAAAAGCCTCTGTCTGAATCGGTACAATCCTTCAACCTTAATTACTTTGACTATTTTATCATGGAAATACAACCAGATCTATTATCCAGATTAAAACAAGCATTGAAGGACCATCCCGTGGTATTTACTGACCCGGAACGAAGTACGATGATCCGTCATGCTGTGGAAAACCGTGAAGCGATCGTTGCTGAGAGCGGGGCACTGGCTACCTGGACACCTAAGGAATCTACCGGCAGAAGCCCAAAGGATACGGTGACGGTAAAACGGCCGGAAAGCGAAGTTCACATTGACTGGACATCAGCCAACAACATCCCCATCACGCCGGAAACCTTCGACATGCTTTTTGAGGATGCGCTGGCATTCATGGCAAAGAAATCCCGGATCTATGTCACCAACCGTGTGGTAGGCGCTGACGCAGGGTATGCACTCCCGGTTAAGGTGGTGACCTCCCACGCACTGCACGCACTGTTTTCGGATAATATGTTCCGGCCGGTACCTTCAGATATCAGCAGAAGCATCTTCCAGGACAAAGGATTTCACCTGCTCCAGATGCCCTATGACAAGCTGGATGCTACCCGGTATGAAGGCCGGCTTCGTAAAATGCCCGACGGAAAGACATCCGGTATGGTAGTGGCCATGGATTTTGACCGTCGTCTGGGTGTGATCGTGGGTTCAGCCTATTGCGGCAGCATGAAAAAAATGATCTTCACGGTCATGAATTACTATCTTCCACTGGAAGGTATCCTTCCCCTGCACTGCTCTGCCAATGAAGGTAAGAATGGAGATTCAGCGCTGCTGCTGGGTCTCTCCGGTACAGGCAAGACTTCCCTGTCGGCCGATCCGGAACGTGCTCTCCTGGGTGATGATGAACACGGATGGGATGAACACGGCATTGCCAATTTCGAGAACGGCTGCTACGCGAAGATGATCGACATCAACCCGGTGAAGGAGAAAGACATCTATGATGCTGTCATGCACAGGGATGACTACCTGAACCACGGTGCCATCATTGAAAATGCAATGATCTATCCCGACGGAAAGTTAGACTATTTCGACGACCGGTTCACGCCTAATTCGCGGGCTTCCTATCCCCTGAGGTACCTGCGTAACATAAAGGAATCCTCCATCTCGGGGCATCCCACGACGATCCTTTTCCTTACTGCGGACGCTTATGGCGTTCTGCCTCCGGTAGCACTTCTTAACAAGGACCAGGCGATGCTCTGGTTCCTGCTGGGCTACACCTCCAAGCTGGCCGGCACGGAAACCGGTGTCACGGAGCCTCAGGCAACTTTCTCCCGCTTTTTCGGTCAACCTTTCATGCCGCTTAATCCAGACATGTATGCTGAAATGCTGGGAGAGAAAATGGAAAAATTCAATACGCAGGTATACCTTGTCAATACCGGTTGGAGTGGCGGGCCCTATGGGATCGGAAACCGTATCGATATCAACCTGACCCGGCGGATGGTGAATGCAGCCCTCTCAGGTGAACTGAAAAATGTTGAATATCAGCAGGATAAAAATTTCCATCTCCAGGTTCCCATGACCTGCCCGGGTATCCCCTCAGCCATGTTATTGCCAAGGAACACCTGGCAGGACAAGGAGGCATACGATGCTGCCGCTAAAAAACTGGCCCAGCAGTTCAGCAATCACTTCGACAAAGCCTATGGAGGCAAGGGCATCAAAGAGTCCGTGGTGAGGCAGTGCCCGGGGAAATAAGTCAACGGTCGGCAGTCAGCAGTCGGCAGTTAGCAGTCGGCAGTCGGTTGAGCAGATGAGTCTCTGATCTTTGATCTTTGATCTTTGATCTTTGATCTTTTAATGGTGATATGGCTCATTGCGCAGTATCGTCATCGCCCGGTAGAGCTGCTCGGTGAAGATCAGCCTGACCATCTGGTGAGTGAAGGTCATCATGGATAAGGAAAGGGTGTCATTCGCCCTGCGGTAAACCTCCGGATCAAATCCATAGGGTCCTCCTGAAATAAAAACGCAGTTCCTGACTCCTGCATTCATCAATCGCTGCAGCAAAGCAGCAAACTCCCCGGAAGAGTATTCAGGGCCTTTATCATCCAGAAGAATGACATGATCATCCGGGCGGAGATTGCGCATGATCAGTTTCGCTTCGTTCAACCTTATTTCTTCAGGTGAGGTTCCTTTCATAGTTTTGGGCTGGTCAATCACCAACTGGTCAAATGTGATGTAATGCTTCAGCCTTTTTTCATAAATGCGGATGCCTTCCTCCAGGTATGATTCGGTAGTTTTACCGGTGATGATGAACGTGATCTTCATTTTTATGGACTATCAGCGGGATAACTTCCCCATTTCTATATAAATTTGTTGAGTGGAACAGGAAAAAGAATCTTTGGTGTAAAATTTGTGGATTTTTGCGATTCACTTAATTCGATCCCTGTTATGAAAATCCATTCAATATTACTCATTATTTTCTTATTCGGACTAAATCTGCAGTCACAGCAGCCGGCGGATGTGACCGAACAGGTCGCCCAGGCGGTCAGGCTGGGAAATGCAGAACTTTTATCCACCTTCATCGGGCCGTCGGTCGACATTACCCTCCTGCAAACCGAAGGGACTTACAGCAAAACCCAGGCGACACTTATCCTGAAAGATTTCTTTACCCAGCATCCGCCCACTTCTCTTGAAATAAGACATCAGGGATCCTCTGACAATGGTTCACGTTATCTGATCGGGAATTACCTATCCGGTGGAATCAATTACCGGGCCTATATCCTTCTTAAAAAGGTCACCTCGGCGTTCATCATTCAACAGATCCAGTTCGAAGAAGAATGAAGGGATACAACATGGATACAGACACCCTTATCAGGCTGGCGCTGGAGGAAGATATCGGACCGGGTGACCATACAAGCCTTTCAACCATTTCTGCCGGCGCTACACGGAGGGTCCATCTGCTGATCAAAGAACAGGGGATCCTGGCAGGCATACCGGTAGCAGAAAAAGTTTTTGCCCGGGTGGATCCTGACATACGTATGAATGTCCTGATAACCGATGGCACGCGGGTGAATACGGGTGACATTGCCTTCACTGCAGAAGGAAAAGCCATTTCATTGCTGATGTCGGAAAGGGTGCTGCTGAACTTCATGCAACGACTGAGCGGGATTGCCACCTACACGCGCCTGATGGCCGACCGGATCGGCGACCTCCCAGCCCGGATCATGGATACCCGCAAAACCACTCCCCTGCTCCGCGAACTGGAAAAATACGCAGTACGCGTTGGCGGCGGACTCAACCACCGCTTCGGATTGTACGATATGATCCTGATCAAGGACAACCATGTGGATTTTGCCGGAGGCATCAGCAAAGCGATCACCAGGGCCAGGGAGTACCTGGAGGTACATCCCCTGGATCTGAAAATCGAAATAGAGGTCAGAAACCAGACAGAACTGAACGAGGTGCTGAACGAAGGTGGTGTTGACCGCATCATGCTGGATAACTTCCACCCGGCAGAGCTGAGAAAGGCTGTCGAAAAGATCGGGAAGCGATACGAAACCGAGGCCTCAGGAGGGATCACCCTTGAAAATGTGAGGGAATATGCCGAAACCGGGGTGGATTTCATTTCCGTGGGTGCGCTCACCCATCACATCCGCAGCCTGGATATGAGCCTGAAAGCAATAAAGCCCTGAGCGATACCCAAAAACAGATGACTCAACCATCCAGAAAAACGATCGTGATCCTGGGCGCAGGTTCCCTGGGCACCGCACTGGGAAACATCCTGGCCGGTAATGAGGATATGAAGGTCATTTTGCTGACCATCGAGCCAGAAGTGGCTGATTCGATCAATGATCAGCACATCAACCGGAAATATTTTCCCGGCATACGGCTGAATAAAAACCTGAAGGCGACCCTGGGGGAATATGTTATCCGAGACGCTGACATCGTTTTCCTTGCCATCCCCTCGGTAGCCGTGGTGGATTACGTTCTCCGGAACCGGCAGTACCTGAATCCTTCCACCATCCTGGTGAACCTGGCCAAAGGATTCGGCAACCACAACCAGGTGATTGCAGAGCACCTGATGGAAGAATTGCCAAACCGCGTGTGTTCGATGAAAGGCCCTGCCTTTGCCCGCGACATGATCGGCGGGTCACCCACCGGATTCACACTGGCCACCGACGACACAGAATTGTGGTCCATTTTCGGTGAAATGTGCTCGGGCACTTCGATCTGCCTGGACTACACCCATGATGTCAGGGGTGTGGAAATACTGAGCATCCTTAAAAATATCTATGCCATCATCCTTGGTATCGTGGATGCCCACTACAACTCGGCCAATCTGCGTTTTCTGCTGCTCACCCGGGCATTCAATGAGATGCGGCAGGTGCTGCTGTTTTTCGGCGGAGAACAGGAAACGCTCTTCCGCTTTTGCGGCTACGGTGATTTCAGCCTGACCGCCCTTAACGACCTGAGCAGGAACCGGACGCTCGGATTGCTGATCGGAAAAGGATTTTTCACGGAGGATATATCCAGTAAGGTGGTGCTGGAGGGCAGGCTGGCAGTGAATATCTTTTATGAAAAACTGATGCATGAAGGTGCCGGCGAGGATAAATTTCCCCTGATGACGCAGTTGTACCGTGTTCTCAATGGAAATTATCCGGTTCAGGAGATGCTTCGATCGCTGCTCAGCAAAGAGCTGAGCGATTCTTCCCCACAGTACTAGAGCCGGATATTGATTCCCAGGAACCGTTTCAGGTAATAAGCCACCCGTTCGTTGATGTCTTCTGATATCCTGAATAAAACGATCAGGGCCAGAAATACGATGGTGATCACGGAACTTCGTATCACTAAATCCATGTACAGGTTCGACATGAACGGAAGGATCCAGCCCGCCAGAAATGCCACGCCACCGAAAAGGATCACCAGCAGTGACCGGTAGGTGTAAGGCATCATCCCGAACCTGCGTTTCACAAAATACATGATCGCAATGTTCACGATCACTTTGGTCAGCAGGAACGACAAAGCAGCTCCGGTGATGCCCAGAAGCGGGATGAACAGCAGGTTGAAACAGATGACCAGCACCACCATCAGCACCAGGTAATAGGTAGCGTATTTATAAAGCCGTGAGTTGGACACGATCACATGACTCACACCGATGGCCATATCGGTCAAAAAGCCTGCACCAACCAGCAGGATGACCCATTTACCGGCCATAAATTCCTCTGGAAGAATGCGGTAAATGTTATCAATGTTTCCCCATATACCCACCAGAAGCAGTAAGCCGATGATCAGCTGGTTCAGGCAGCTTTTGAACAGGAGGCTATGCAGCGCGGCCATATCCTGATTCTTCCATGCATCGGCGATGACCGTGGCGGAAATCTTTGTCAGTGAACGGGAAGGCATGGTGATCAGCGTCCCGAAAAAATAAGTGGTCGTATAGATGCCCGTCGCGCTTAAACCCAGGATCCGGTCGATCATGATCCGGTCGATGTTCAGGGTAAAAATGCCCGTGGCGCCTGCAACGATACCGAATACACTCACACCCGCCATTCCCGAAATCAGCTCCCTGTTGAGGAATTTGATATCCGGCTTCAGGTGTATCTCACCTGCCTTCAGGAGAAAAAAGAAAATGATCACTGCCGGCAGGGCAAAGCAGATCACATACAGTCCGACAAAACTGTGAAAGCTGACCAGGGCGTATATGAACAATACGGTGACCACCAGGATGAACAGGCGCTGTACGAATTCCTTCAACACAATTCCGATCACGGCATTGTAAAGCACTTTGTAGTAGTGATCCAGGGCATTGAAGAACGCGGTAAAAAAGGTGAGCGGGATAATATAATCCATGTAATCAACAAACAGTGCTGATTTCTGGCTGCTGCTTTCGATCAGGAATCCCCTGGCAGCAAAATAGATGACCAGGGAAAGCAGGAATCCGACAGCGGTGACCGTCATCAGGAGAAAGACAAAGCCATGGTGATGTTTTTCCCTGTCGCGGAAATAGGTAAAAAAACGGGTGGTGGCGCTGATGAAGCCCAGCGACGCGATCTGGGCAAAGATCATGGCGTAGGAAAGCAGCAGCCCCAGCAGTCCGATCTGCGAGGTGCTCAGGTACCTGGGGAAAAGAACGGCGGTTGTGATGAAGCCAAGGATGACACCCAGGTAGGTGAAGATGGTCCCGATGATCGATTGCCTGCGGATGATGCCCATGCGTCAAAGGTATGACAAAAAACCACTAACTATTATGGTAGAGAAGTCTCATTCCATATGGTACATTCCAATAGAAAATCAACAGCTTTAGGGTTACGTGTCGAGAAATGACTTCGACTCAGAATTATGAAGGTTCATCTGAAAATGAGGCAGCTTCATGAAATAAGTATGGAATTGCTGGATTATCAAAGGGATTTCATGTTGAACTAATCATGCTATTCGTTAATTTTACAATCAGCTTAGTCTGACGATCATGAAATATTTTCTTTTTATTGCAGGGTTTGCATTGATGGCTGCATCCCTGTTGGCACAAACACCAAAAGCCATTAATTATCAGGCTGTTGTAAGGACAGCCAACGGTCATGTGCTATCTGACAGGAATTTAAACATACGCATCAGTATTCAGAAGGACAGTATTGGCGGCACAGTGGAGTACCGTGAGGATCATAACCTCACAACCAATACGTACGGTCTTGCTAATCTTGCGATAGGAGACGGCACAGTCCTTTCAGGAATTTTTGACAGTATTGCCTGGGGCAGTTCACTCCACTTCCTAAAGATCGAAATGGATACAAGTGGCGGGACCGGTTACCAATATATGGGGACAAGTCAGCTTTTATCAGTACCCTACGCACTTTATGCGGATAAAGTTGCGTCGGTAAGTGATACTGACATCCAGCACTGGAATACAGCATTTTCATGGGGGGATCATGCATTGGCCGGTTACCTGACAGGTTATACGGAAACAGATCCCATCTTTGGATTAAGTCCTGCTAACACCATTTCTGCCGCTGATATTCTGAACTGGAAAACTGCTTATGGATGGGGAAACCATGCATTGTCAGGTTATCTGACTTCCGAAACGGATCCGAAGGTGGGGGCAAATACATTGAATTTTATACCAAAATGGAATGGTAATGCATTGACATCCAGCTCAATCATTGAGACCGATAATGAGCAAGTGGGTATTGGGACTACCTGGGTAGATAGTGCTGTCTTATTGCATGTGGCTGGCATCATCAGGGCTGACTCAGCTATCAAGATCAGTGATGCGACCGGTAAAAGTGACACAGTCAACCAGATCACTGCATTCGACTTCGACACTGAAAAATTAAAGTACCAGACCCATATTTACCGGGGAGGGATACTGACCTATATCAGTGACGAATCCTCATGGGTAGATTCCGTGGGTGATTTTATACTTCCCGAAGAGCCCCCATCACCACAGTCATGTCCTGGTATCACGACCATAACCTATGAGGGCCAAATATACAATACCCTTTTAATAGGCACCCAATGCTGGCTAAAAGAAAACCTAAATGTAGGCTCAATGATCATCAGCAATGAAGCTGGCCACCTGCAGACGGATAACAGTATGATTGAAAAATACTGTCAGAATAACGATCCTGCCTATTGTGGCATTTATGGCGGTTTGTATGAATGGGAAGAAGCGCTGCAGTATATTCTGACCGAAGGCACACAGGGAATTTGCCCGGCAGGTTGGCATATTCCATCCGACAATGATTGGAAGATATTGGAAGGGAACGTCGATGGTCTGTATCCGGTAGGAGATCCGACCTGGAATATATATGGTTGGCGCGGCTTAGATGCAGGCGGAAATCTAAAAGAAGACGGGACCAGTCATTGGATATCGCCTAACGTAGGAGCCACAAACTCAAGCGGCTTCACAGCCCTGCCCGGAGGAGCACGCAATGGACTGGACGGATTTTTCGAAGATATGGGTGTCACAGGCGGATTCTGGACTTCCTCGACCAACGGATCTGAGAGTGGGATCTACCGGCTGTTAGATAATGAACACATGACGATCCGCCGGCAAAACACCACCATCCTTCACGGATATTCAGTACGCTGCCTGAAAAATCCATAATCCGAACAAGAATCCTTATTTTCTTTCTGTATTTTTCAGAATACTTTCATGGACAAAGGATACTTCTTCATAGGAAACTGACGTACCAAATATAGAATACCCTTTCCCCTTTAACCTGTTGACAATTTCTTTTGACTTGTATTCTGAAGCATCGAATATCCTGTCATGAAACTCCACCAGGAGTTGATCGATAGTGACGGAAGTTTCTAAAATGGATTCCAGAACGGCATATTCAGCTCCCTCGATGTCCATTTTCAGCACATCTATATGTGTATGGTTCAAATCTCTGGTAATATCTTCAAAGGTCTTCAACATGACCTTGATGGGTTTTTGCATGTCCACTTCTTTTTAAATAAGAATGCTTCCTGAAACTGCCCTGGGATTGGCCGGCAAAAAGAAATCGTGATGACCTGACTGTGAGGGACTGATCCCGTAATCAAAAAAATGAAATTTCCCATTGACTTTTTGTTTTCTGATCCACTCTATCGATTTCGGCGTGGGATCAAAGGCAAAAACGGTACAGTTGTGTTTTTTGATGCATGCTTTATCGAACGAAATGTCTTTTCCAATCCCAATGGAATAAATGATGGAGGATTCATTCAATAATCCAGGGATAATATAAAATCCGCCATAGCTGTTCCCATACCACCTGGATTTGCATTCTATGCGTTTCTCAAGGTGAGCAATCTTCTCAGGATCAATTTGCTGCCCGATCCTATTCTTTCTCCTGGAATGGATGAGATGTAACCTGATGGAATTGATTTGTTCCCGTATGTTATAAATTGATCGCATTCGCAAGGAACTGGTTTTTTCTAGAAGACTTTAAATTTTCGGGTGATGATCCTTGCCAGGGGTGGTACGAAAGAGGTCAAAAAATAGAGCCCGACCTTCCAAGAGCGATCAGCACGTAAAAAGTAGTACCTTGCCTGTTTGTAATTACCCATTTTATAATCGTACCTGGCTCTGGTTCCATGCAATCGTTTTATTCCTGCCATGTTATTGTTCCGTTGCAGTATAGACAGCATGAAATCAAAATCCTCGGACCGGTAAACCGGATCCAGTGATAAATTCTTCTCATTGATATAACGAATAACTACCGGTGGAACTTCCTTGCAGGCATATTTTTCAGTGACCGACAATATCCAGTCATAATCATGCTTGCCATAGACCTCTTCAAAAAGGGGCACATCGCTGTTGACCATCAGGATACTGCTCATGTAAGGGAAATTGGATGATTTATCCCAGTCGGTCAATTTTTGATGAATAGATGAGCTCATAGCCTTTTTCAATTTGTTCCAGTTGGAGATGGATCTTTTCCGGTAACCATTCGTCGTCGTGATCGAGGAAGGCGATCAGGTCACCCCTGGCTGCCCGGATCCCATTGTTTCTCCCGTGATTTGGTCCTCCAGTGTGTTTTTCATTTTTGATGATCTTAATATCATATCCCATGCTCATGTATTCCTCAACGATGTGCAAGGTATTGTCTGTCGAGCCGTCGTCGCACACCAGTATCTCGAAAGTGAAATTATCCTGATCAGTCTGGTCAATGACCGAACCGATAGCCCGCCGGATCGTTGTCTCACTGTTGTAGGTCGGAATTATGACAGAAATCAGATGCATCGTATTGTTTTAAACCTTATCCTGGCAGGTTAAGATGAGCCTTATTATCCTTTTCAGCACATAATCCATTGAATTGTTCTGCCATCAAGCCCGTGAGGTATCTCCGTGAATACTTCTCCGGCAGGGACTTCCTTTCTGGCAGTCCATCCCCGGAGTAAAAGTCAAAAAGCTGCAGGAGTTGTGTCTTCATGTTCTCCCTGTCATCATACCTGCATAGGTAACCGTTTGGGAGCTCCCTGATGATCTCCGCCGCATCCCCTTCCTCCGGACCAATCAGCAGCACCGGACGCCGCGCGGCAAGGTACTCAAAAAGCTTCCCTGTAACGATCAGCCGTGCACCGGGATCCGGATTGATCAGCAGCAGCAGCAACTGCGACCGCTGCATCTGCCTTACCATCCGGTCATGCTCAAGGTATGGGATCCGCTGAAGGAACGGTTCCAATCCCTCTCTTCGGATGGACTCCATGACACTGTGATCCACCTGCCCGGTCATTTTGATCTTCAGCTCCCCTGCAAGATCGGATCGCTCCCGGATCAATTCTCCCAGTACCTGCCATAACAAAATCGGATTGGCTCTCCGACTCAGCGACCCGAAGTGAGCAATGCTGAAAAAGGGATCCGGAGCAGCATCCGATGTTTCAAAATCCTCCTCATCGTATCCGTTGGTGATCACAGGATACGGACGGTCGACGATCAGCCTGAGATCTTCGGCCATCCCGCGGCTGACCACGGTCACACGGTCAGCGGTGCTGAGTACCGCTTTTTCCATGCGATGGTGCTTGCGGTCGGCCCATTTCATCAGGCGAAGCTCCCGGTAAAAATCCACCTGCGTCCAGGGATCCCTGAAATCAGCCAGCCAGGGCAGACCCACACTTTTCTTCAGCTTCAGGCCGATCATGTGCACCGACATCGGAGGCCCTGTGGTAACAATGATGTCTACAGGATTTTCTTTCAGGTATTTGGTAAGGTACCTCGCCGACGGGTTTATCCAGAACTTCCTGGCATCAGGAATGAAAAAATTTCCGCGAATCCAGAGCGATACTGCCTGCAGCCTTTTTCCAGTCTTTTTCTCAGAGATAAATCCCGCTCCCATCCGATCGCCCTTACGGCGGCCGGTCAGTCGTTTATAGAGCCCAAAGGGCTCCCGGATGGGCACCTTCAGGATTGTGATGTTCTGGGGTATATCCTTCAGAAGTGAATGATCATACACAGGGTATTCCGGATCTTCCGGGATGCAGACGACCGCTTCCCATTGAAAATCCCTAAGGTACCTGACGAACTTCAGCCACCTCTGCACCCCGCTGCCTCCGCTGGGAGGCCAGTAATAGCTTATGACAAGTACTTTTTTCAACAGAACGGCATTCTACTCTTTACTTTTTCCGGGTGGTTTCCACAGGATCCATCCTCACCCTTCGTATTTCAAGATAAATGGCTGCGACCAGGGTGAGCAGCAGGATCAGGGAAAAAACGAGCGAAATGGTCTCTCCCAGGTGATAGGATCGTGGTTCGAACCGGAATTCGACGGTGTGCGATCCGGCAGGAATTACCATGGCCCGCAGGACATAGTTTGCCCTGAAGTAAGGGATCTTTGCACCGTCTACATACGCATTCCATCCCATGGGATAGTAGATCTCGGAAAAGACAGCCAGTTGATCTGTTTTCGACTGGCTGGCATATTCCAGTTTATTAGGCTGATAATGTGTGAGTGCGATCGTAGCGGCCGTATCCGGATCTGGCGAAAACGGCTTCACCCTGTCTTTGAATGACTGGTCCACAAGGATCGTCTGCGCTGGGTCAAATTCGTCCAGGCCCCGTATCTCCTGGTCAGCATTCTCCACATACCGGATCTCCTTCACAAACCATGCATTCCCAAGCGCTTTTGGATTCAGAAGCGGTCGGACATCGTTATTATAAATGATATATTTGGTATTGAGCATATTGGTTATCTTTAGCTGGCTCAATCCAAGATCAAATAATTGATTATCAGGACGCTGAGTAATAAGATCCACCAGTTTTTCCCTCTCACCCGAAAGCTGGTAATCGTACAGTTCCTGGTACCTTTCCATTTTGGCGGCGTGATACCCTCCGATGTTCTTATGGAAAAAGGACGTACGTGCCGATTTGTCAAAATCCTCGGTAAGGTTCCATACCCTGAAATAGGGGGTCTTATCCTCCAGGATCTGCTGGTCGGCCAGGGTAGCCTGGTAGGGTTTTTCGAGGGAAGTTTTGCGGATGAAATCATCCGAATTCAGGTACCGCCTGTTGACTGGCCACATATCGATGAGTACCAGCAGGCCAATGGAAACCAGCAGGATGGGCTTCTTAATTTTCCCGGCAAGATAAAAGCGGATCAATGCATAAGTCAGAGCTAAAAAGATCAGCGAACGGATGGCATCAGTTCGAAGGAGTCTCATTCGGTCTTCCCGCAATGCATTCATGAACCAGTCGGGGTATTTATACTGAGCATCGCCGGCAGCCGAGAAATCAAACAGGGATGAAGAAAAAACCAGCAGGAACAGGGCTATTCCTCCCAGCACGGCAAAGGAATAGTTAAGCACCCGCGTAACCGACGGAATTTTATTCTGCTCCGTAACCAGCTTGTTCAATGCTACAAAGCCCAGCATGGGTATCATGACCTCGGCAATCACCAGTGTCATCGAGACTGCCCTGAACTTGTTGTAACCCGGTACGTAGTGCATGAACAGATTAGTAAGTGGCATAAAATGATGCCCCCATGAGAGCAGGATTGAAAGGAGCGTGGCCGCAAGGATCCACCATTTCATGGCTCCTTTGACGATGAACAGGCCGATGATGAATAATAACAGAGCCACCGCACCCACATATACAGGGCCGGATGTGAACGGCTGGCCGCCCCAGTAAAGTGGTAGTTGCCGGATGATCTGGCGGCTGTTGGGGACCTGATTTTCGGAAAGAATACGATAGGTGGCCGAATTTTCGCCTACGGAACCGAAAGAGGACCCCCCGTACAGGCTCGGCACCAGAAAGGTCATCGTTTCGGTCACCCCGTAACTCCAGCTGGTGACATAGCTCTTGTCGAGCCCGGAGGTCTGGTCTTCTTTATTGAACGTAAGCTCCGATTTTCCCCTGGTGGAGTACTTGCTTTGCTCATAGGTGGTCCACAAACGGGAGGTGTTCACGGCAACCGCCATCATGGCAGCTACCACCAGAAACGATAATGCCTTAAAGAAATGAGGATATGTTTTATCCCTGATGGTCCTGACCAATTCAGCAATGCCCAGGCAGATGACGATCATCAGCAGGTAATAGGTGATCTGAAGGTGGTTGGCATTGATCTCCAGGCTCAGGAACAGGGCGGTGACGATGCCTCCCAGCAGGTATTTTCCCCGGAATGTGAGGATGATGCCGGCAAGGACAGGCGCCATATAGCTGATGGCCAAAGCCTTGGTATTGTGTCCTGCTTCCAGGATGATGAGAAAATAAGATGACAGGGCAAAGGCGATGGCTCCAATGATACTGATCCATTTATCCACTTTAAGGGTCAGCAGCAGGATGAAAAAGCCGAGAAAGTAGAGGAACACGATGCCCATCGGATGGGGCAGGCCCAGTTTCAGGACCTTATCAACGGAGGAGATCAGGTTGGCAGGGAACTTTGTGGAAATGAGATAGGCCGGCATCCCGCTGAACATCGAATTGGTCCAAAGCGGTTCCTCTCCTGTCTTTTCCCGGTAATTGATGATTTCCTGTGCAGCTCCCCGGAATGTAATGCTGTCGGTTGCCTGGATGCCTTTCCCTTCAAATACGGGAAACAGGTAAACTGCAGTAAGGATCACAAAAATGACGATGGCGGCCAGATAGGGAGCGATCTGCCTGAAGGTGAAATTCTTCATAGGATGAACATGTGATTAATGGTGCGAATTTATAACTTTTTATGTGGAATTGATATAAAAAGAGAGGCTGTCAGTGTATGACAGCCTCTCCTGAAGTTTACTACCTATCAATAATGACTGATGCCGGCCGTTACTTTTCCAGCCGTTCGTCAGAAACCGTAAGTTTTTTCCTGCCTTTTGCCCTGCGCCGTGCCAGTACTTTTCTTCCATTGCCGGTGGCCATGCGTTCCATAAAACCATGTTTGTTGCGTCTCTTGCGCTGTGATGGCTGAAATGTTCTCTTTGACATGATGCTAACTTTTTAGGGACTGCAAAGGTAGAAAGATTTTTTAAACTGACAAAATATTTTATCGATTTCCATTTCAACCCCTAATTCCATAATCCTCAAACAATTTGACAATTTGACAGTTTAACAATTGAATAACAGACTCCTATTTCACCGGAATATTCTTCAATGTCTCCACCAGGTATTCCCAAAACTTCCCGACCGAAGCGATATTGACCTTTTCGTCGGGAGAATGCGGGTGGCGAATGGTGGGGCCGAAGGAGATCATATCCCAATGGGGATAGGCTGCTCCCAGGATGCCGCATTCCAGCCCGGCGTGGATTGCTTTGATCTCGGGAACCTTTCCGAATTTATTTTTATATACTTCCAGCATTTCCTTCAGGATGGCTGAATCGGGATTAGGCTTCCACCCCGGGTAACTGCCATCAAACCACACGTTAGCGCCTGCCAGTCTGAAGACACTTTCAATGGCAAATCCCAGGTCTTCTTTCGCAGTATCCACAGAACTTCTCATCAGGCACTGGATCACGATCTCGCCGTTTGCTGATTTGATGGTCGAGAGGTTATTCGAGGTTTCGACCACTCCGGGCATGGCGTCGCTCATGCGGATAACGCCGTTCGGGCAGCCGTAGACCGCCCGGATGAGCCGTGTCTGTGTTCTCTTATCCATCACATAGGATGGGAGGTCAACCGGAACAGCCTTAATGAGAAGGTCGGGTTCAGTGACCGAAAGCTCGGCTTTCACCGTCCGGTAAAATTCACCGACACATTTCTCGAATTTCTTCCTGTTTTTCACAGGAATGGTAAAAACTGCACTGGCGTCCCGGGGAATGGCATTGCGCAGGTTTCCGCCGTCAATGGAGGTCAGCCTCATCTGGTGATGTTTTTCGCAATGGAGGAGGTAACGGAAAAGGATCTTATTGGAATTGCCTCTCCCCAGGTGAATATCCAGGCCCGAGTGTCCACCCTTCAGTCCGCCGACCACCAACGTATAGGCTGCCCGACCGGCCGGAACTGTTTCTTCCCTGTATTTCATCAGGATATTGGCGTTCGTTCCCCCCGCACATCCCACATAGAGTTCCCCTTCATCCTCCGAATCAAGGTTAAGCAGGATATCCCCGTCCAGCAGGCCTGGTTTCAGTCCGAATGCGCCGGTCATACCGGTTTCCTCATCAATGGTGAACAGCGCTTCCAGCGGACCGTGGGCAATGTCCTTCGATTCCAGGGCTGCCATGCTGGCCGCCACTCCCATGCCATTGTCAGATCCCAGCGTTGTACCGCGCGCCACTACCCATTCTCCCTGGATATGAGGCTGGATAGGGTGCTTTTCAAAATCATGGTCAATATGGGTATGTTTCTGCGGAACCATATCCAGGTGACCCTGCAGGATCACGCCCTTGCGGTTCTCCATCCCGGGTGTGGCCGGCTTTTTGATGATCACGTTACCCACCTCATCCACTGTGGTCTTCAATCCAAGCTCCCTTCCGAATTCCACCATGAACTGAACGACTTTGTGCTCCTTCTTGGAAGGGCGCGGGATCTGCGTCAGGGAATAAAAATGCTTCCATACGTTCTTTGGTTCCAAACCTATTATTTCTTTGCTCATAAGATTATACCTCCATTGATATTTATTGTTAAACTGTTAAATTGTTAAACTGTTTTTAGCCTTTTGGGTGGTACCTTTGCTATAAAGGATTTTCGGCCTACTGCTGACTGCTGATCCTGATTTCGCGCAGTTTATCCCGATGAAAACCGGGGCTCATCAGGACAAGCTGCTGACTACTGATTCAGCATCACCGGCATGACCAGCATCAGCAGTTCCTCCACTTTGTTATCATCATCCACAGGAAGGATAAGTCCGGCGCGGTTGGGAGCCGACATTTCGAGCCGGAGCTGTTCCGTATCAACGTTTCCAACCATCTCCTGCAAAAACCTGGAATTGAATCCGATCTCCATGGAGTCACCCTGGTAGCTGCAGCTGAGGCGCTCTTTTGCCTCATTGGAGAAATCAATATCCTCTGCCGACAGCACCAGCTCCTTGCCGCTGATCTTCAGCCTGACCTGATGTGTGGATTGGTTGGCAAACAGGGCAATACGCTTGATGGAGTTAAGGAACAGGGCTTTGTCAACCATCAGTACGTTAGGATTGTCACGCGGAATGACCGCCTCATAGTTGGGATATTTTCCCTCGATCAGGCGGCAGACCAGGTGAACGTTCTCAAACGTGAAAAAGGCATTGGTCTGATTGTAATCGATCGTCACCTGGAACTCCTTGTTGACCAGCAGTGATTTCAGCTGGTTTAGGGGCTTTTTGGGAAGGATGAACGAAACGGTCTCTTCAGATTTGGTATCCAGCCGTCTGTAGCGCACCAGCTTGTGCGCATCGGTGGCCACAAAGATCAGGTCGCCCGGTGAAAGCTGACAGAAAACTCCCGACATGACTGGCCGTAATTCATCACTGCCGGCAGCAAACACTGTCTTGTTGATGGCTTTTGCCAGTGTGGAACAGTCCAGGGTAAGGGTGGTCACATTCTCCTTCACGGGTACCTTGGGAAATTCATCGCTGTTATGACCTGTCAGTTTATATTTTCCTTCACCGGTTGAGATCTCTACTCCAAAGGTTTCATCATTGATGGTAAAAGTGAGTGGCATATCGCTGAACGTCTTCAGGGTATCAATGAGGATCTTGGCGGGGATTGCCACAACACCCGGCTCTTCAGCCTTCGTTGTCGGGATGGAGACCGTCATGGTTGTCTCCAGATCGGAAGCTGTGATCTCCAATTGATCCTCCCGGAGGCGAAAAAGAAAATCATCCAGAATGGGAAGAGTATTTGCCGCATTCAGGACTCCGCTGATTGCCTGAAGATTTCTTAAAAGGGATGTGCTCGATACGATGAACTTCATAATCCAAGGTGGTTTTAATGTTAATTTTTGTAAAAATATTAAAAAAACGGAATCAAACGTCTAAAAGCGAAATATTTGCAGTACCGGATGATATTTGAATTAATACATTGATTATCAATTTCTTAAGATTGTGTACGTGCCATCTTGCCTCACCTTGATGATCATGGAGGCCTTCATGGAGTTGATTTTATCCCTGTTATAGTTCACGGCATAATCGACCTTGCTGACCAGTTCTTTCGAAATGTTGCTGAAGATCAGAGGCGGGGGTTCGGTGGAGAAGTTGGCCGATGTGGAGACAATGGGTTTGCCGAAGTAACTGATCAGTTTCTGGCAGAACAGGTCCTTTACGATGCGGATAGCGATCGACTGATCAGCTGCCACAACGTTTCTGGCCAGGTTTCTGGCGCCCGGATAAACGACAGTGAGGGGTGCCTCCACGCTGGGCAGCAGATCCCAGATGATATCAGGCACTTTTGACACATAGAGTTCCAGTTTCTCTGGTTGGTCGAGCAGGATGATAAAACTTTTCTGTTCTGTCCTTTTCTTCAGCTGGATGATCTTTTCCACAGCTTTATAATTGGTGGCGTCACATCCGATCCCCCAGATGGTGTCGGTGGGATAAAGAATGGTTCCACCCGTCTGGAGCACTTTTGCCGCACTAATGATCTCATCTTTCATCCCGGGATCCTCTCAAGAAGTTGATTTATCTGAATGGTCAATGCACACTGGAAATGTTCTTCAGGGCACCGATGATGCCCGTGCAATCCACAAGGCCTGCATTTCAGAGGTTCGCCCGTTTCAATGACGGAAGAATTTTCCGATAATGGACCGAAACCGAAGGAAGGCACTGTGGAACAAAAGATGGCAGACACTGGGGCATCGACAGCGGAGGCCAGGTGCTGCGGAGCTGAATCGTTCACAAAGTTCATCCGCGCGTCCTTCATCAGGGCTGCAGTCTGAAGAAGGGTCAGTTTTCCGGCCAGGCTAATAACGCTGCGATGTCGTGTCCTATGCATAATAGATTCACAGAGGGATTCATCCTGTGCAGATCCGGTCAGGTACACCATCAGGTCTTTCGGCACCGCATCCAGAAATCCGATCCATTTCTCTGCAGGAAATTGCTTGGTAAACCACAGGGAAGCAGGCGCAATGCAAAGGTAAGGAACCTTCTTGTATCCCGATACTGTTGCCTGGTCTGACAGTGAAGGATAGAGCTTTGGTTTCCTTAAGGATTTGATCTCAAGATACGAAATAAGCGAAAGGTTACGGTCCACCTCATGCACGGGATGGCCATCGGCAGACAGGATGTGTGCGGGGCGATGGGTAAAAAAAACGGAAAACGGATTCTTATTGAACCCGGATCTGAACCTGGCGCCCGAACATGCAGTGATCCATCCCGTGGACCCGAAACGCTGAATATTGATCACATGCTGATACCTGCTGGACCGGATCGTGCGTGTCAGTCCGACCAGGCGAAGGTACTTGCGGGAGGATTTGTCCCACGGAATGACCCTTCTCAGGAACGGATGCCCCTCGAACAACACCTCATGGCCTTTTTTCACCAGAAGATCGATCTTCGCTTCCGGAAAAGCAGCATGAAGGCTTTCCATCAGCGGAGTGGTGAGGATGACATCCCCAATCGAAGCCGTCTGTATGATTAAAAATGACACCACGAGTAGCTATGAATGACAATAAATTACCATGAATGACCAGCTTATTCAGACCTGAACCTTAAACTCCCTTAGCGCTTCGTTCAGTGAGGTTTTTCTATCGGTTGATTCTTTCCTTTTACCGATGATCAGTGCGCAGGAGACCTGGTAATCACCCGCCGGGAATTGTTTTGTGCAGGAACCGGGAATAACGACGGAACGTGGAGGCACATATCCCTTCCATTCCACCGGATCATTTCCGGTGACATCAATGATCCGTGTTGAGCGGGTAATGACCACATTAGCTCCGAGCACGGCTTCCTTTCCGATCCTTGCTCCCTCCACCAAAATGCACCTGGAGCCAATGAAGCAATGGTCTTCGACGATCACTGGGGCATCCTGCACCGGTTCCAGTACGCCTCCGATGCCCACACCGCCGCTCAGATGTACATTGCGGCCAATCTGGGCGCAGGATCCGACCGTGGCCCAGGTGTCCACCATGGTACCCGAATCCACATACGTACCTATATTGACATAGGAAGGCATCAGGATGACACCAGGCGCCAGGAACGCACCATAGCGTGCAATAGCATGGGGAACGACCCGTACTCCAAGAGCCTGATATCCTTTTTTCAATCCAATCTTATCATGAAACTCAAATGGCCCGACCTCGGTCACAACCATATCCTGCAATGGGAAATACAGCACTACCGCCTTTTTGATCCACTCGTTCACCCTCCATTCCACCCCACCTGTTTCCTGACTTACCACGGGCTCAGCCACACGGATCTCACCGCGGTCGAGCAATGCGATCACTTCCCGGACGGCCCTAGTGGCGTCAGCCTGTTTAAGCTCGTCACGATTTTCCCAGATGCGTTCGATGATCCCCTGCAGTGACCGGTCCATCCTCATTTTTTCTTCAAATGTACTAAATTAACAGGGACCCTTCCCCTGGCTGGTAAAAATTCGCTAATTTTGCCGCCTGTTAACCTTCCTGGCACCTATGGCCCGAATACTTGCGATCGATTATGGAAGAAAAAGGACCGGACTAGCCGTGACCGATGATCTTCAGATCATCGCCAGCGGTCTGGCCACAGTGCCTTCCAGTGAAACGATCGCGTTCCTGTCGGATTATCTGTCAGGTGAGGCGGTGGAGCGTTTTGTGGTCGGTTTGCCCCGTCAAATGAACAATTCACCCTCGGAATCTGTTGTATTCATTGAATCGTTCATCCGTACACTGGAAAAAAAATTTCCCGGCATCCCTGTGGAACGGACAGATGAAAGGTTCACGTCAAAGATTGCATTTCAGACCATGGTCAGTGCAGGCCTGAAAAAAAAGGACCGACAAAACAAAGCCCTCGTCGATCAGGTTAGTGCCACCATCATCCTGCAGTCTTATATGGAATCAAAAAACAATATCCAACAGCGCATTCAACCATGATGTTACCTATTGTTGCCTACGGCCATCCTACATTACGACAGAAAGCTGCAGATATCGACCCAACGTATCCCGGTCTTGATGAACTGATCGAATCCATGTTCATTACCATGCGGGAATCCAACGGTGTGGGCCTGGCCGCACCCCAGATCAACCGCTCGCTAAGACTGTTCGTCATCGATGCGTCTCCGTATGCAAAGGATTATCCCGAAGTAGCAGATTTTATCAGGGTGTTCATCAATCCATCTATCCTGGATGAAACCGGCCGTGAATGGACATTCAATGAAGGGTGCCTAAGCATTCCCGATATCAGGGAAGACGTGGTACGTAAGTCCAGGGTCCGCATTCGTTATGTGGACGAACATTTCCAGCCGCATGAAGAGATCTTTGAAGGAGTGGCGGCACGCATCATCCAGCATGAATACGATCACCTGGAAGGGATCATGTTCGTTGACCGGATCAACTCGCTCAGGAAAACGCTGCTGAAAAGGAAGCTGAATGATATCTCCAGGGGAGCTGTTGATGCAGATTACAAAATGATCTTCCCCCTTCAGAAAAAAGCGATGGCTGTCAGATAGTTCAATGAAAAACAGATTCCATTAAATTTCCGTTCCATGAAACGACTGGCATTTTCAGGACTGATAATGGTGCTTATCGTGATGGCTACCTCCTGTTCACAGAAGGGCAAGCTGGATAAGCAGATCAAGGATCTTGAAGAAGAGATCTTTTCGGTGACCGATCAGGCTATCAATACCGAAAAAACGGCCCAGCTGGTGGATGCCTATATTGCCTATGCAGATGCGTATCCCGGGGATAAGAAGGCTCCCGAGTACCTGTTCAATGCCGGCAATGTGGCCATGAACCTGCTGGATCCCAAAAAGGCCATTGCCGTTTTCGACCGTATCCTGCAGGATTATCCTGATTATGAAAGGATACCCCATTGTTTGTTCCTGAAAGCGTTCATCAATGAAAACCAGATGAACCAGCTTGGCCAGGCGGAGATGCTGTACAGGGAGTTCCTGCAGAAATATCCCGGACATGAATTTGCCGATGATGCAGAGCTTTCGTTGAAAAACCTTGGAAAATCTCCCGAGGAACTGCTGGAACAATTCCAGCAGGCAGCCAGCGCCGACAGCCTCCAGTGATCAGTTGAACTCTTCTTCCAGAAAATTTTTCAGGTTAGCCGGTGTGACCTTGGTAATGATCTCTCCGTTTTTGCTGAATGCAATCTCTCCTGTCTGTTCTGATACGATGATCGCCACCGCGTCCGATATTTCGGTAATGCCTGCTGCAGCGCGGTGACGCAGCCCATAGTCGGCTGGGAAATCCCTGTTTCGGGTGATGGGAAGCACGCACCGGGCAGCTTTTATCCTGTTCTTCAGGATGATGACAGCGCCGTCGTGCAGCGGATTGTTACGGTAAAAAATATTTTGGATCAGGGGTTCCGAGATGAGGGCGTCGAGCATGACGCCTGTCTCTGCAAAAGCCTGCAGTTCATTCAATTTGGCACATACGATCAATGCACCGGTACGTTCATTTCCCATCTCCATGCAGGCCTTGGTGATTTTGTCAACATCCAGGTTACCTTTCCCATCGCCATGGAGCAACCATGAAAAAAGGTGTTTGCGGTCGCTGAGCAGACGGGGAGTCCCGACGATCAGCAGGAAACGCCTTATCTCCGGCTGGAAAACCACAATCAGGGCGATGAATCCCACGCTGATGAAAGCACCCAGGATCTCGCCCAGCAGATCCATATCCAGGGCGGTGACCACTTTCCAGATCACGTAAACGGAAAGGAGTCCGAAAAAAATGTTGATGGCAGCTGTGCCCTTGACCATACGGTAAAATGCAAACAGCAGGATTGTCACCAGCAGGATATCGATCAGATCCACCAGGCGTACCGTGAAGAATCCACTCAGGAGTATGTGGGGAAACAAATCCATTTTCAGGCGCAAAAGTAACGATTATTCAATCCTTGCTCGTCATGCCGTGTCATTAATTGTCATTTGCCCGGTAAGGAGCTTCTATCGCCGTAACATACTCCCTGCACAGTTTCATTGCCTCCGCGGCTTCCCTGACGTCGTGTACGCGCAGGATATGGGCTCCTTTCAGGATGGCGATGGTATTCAGTACTGTGGTCCCGTTGAGGGCATGGGTGGGGTTGGTGCCCAGAATCCTGTTGATCATCGATTTGCGTGAAAGCCCTACCATCACAGGACGGCCGAGGGCCAGGAACTGCTCAAGGTGTGCCAGAAGGAGGTAATTATGTTCCACGGTTTTGCCAAAACCAAATCCCGGATCGATGATCAGATCCTGAATGCCTTCCCTGGCTGCTTCAGCGATACGTCCCTCAAAAAAATGACGCACCTCGCCCAATACATCCTCGTAGAAAGGATCGTGCTGCATATTTGCAGGCTGACCCTGCATGTGCATCATGATGTAAGGGATCCCATATCCCTTGAGGACCGGGATCATAGCAGGGTCAAATCTCCCTGCAGAGATGTCATTGATCATGTCGGCGCCCAGATCGATGGCTTTACGGGCAATTTCTGACCGGTATGTATCCACCGACAGGAAGATCTCCGGAAACTGCTTTCGAATCATATCCAGGGCGGGCAGCAGCCTGTCTTCTTCTTCCTGCGGGGATACCCCTACCGATCCGGGACGAGTGGAAACAGCCCCAAGATCGACGATCTCAGCGCCATCCCTGATCATCTGCCCGACATGACGCAGCATATCCTCTTGCGATGGGTAGAAGCCACCGTCATAGAACGAATCTGGCGTCAGGTTCATGATCCCCATGATGAGGGGATGATCAATTTTTAGCTCTCTGCCCCGGCAATTCATCCGAAGTGTTGATGAAAAAGCTGTACTTTTACAATCCGTTCTGTTTTCCATAGGTCACGGTTCATTTGTGCTAATTTACAACAATGAGTGATAAAACATCCAGACAATTTGATCAGGTCATCACCTCCTGCCGTAAAATCTTTACAGACAAGATGAAAGATTACGGAACCGCCTGGAGAATACTGCGAACACCTTCGCTTACGGATCAGATCTATATCAAGGCGGAAAGGATCAGGAGCATTGATCACAAGGGCCTGCAGAAAATAAAAGAAGGCATCGAACCGGAATTCACCGGGATCATCAATTACTCCGTCATGGCCCTGATCCAGCTGGAGCTTGGTGAGGAAAGTTCCACCCCTCTGGAAATGTATGATGCAGAGAGACTTTACGATAAATATATAAAAAAGGCGAAGGACCTGATGACGGACAAGAACCATGATTACGGGGAAGCATGGCGTAACATGCGGGTCAGTTCCCTCACCGACATCATCCTTATGAAGCTTCTCCGAATCAAGCAGATCGAAGATCACAAGGGACTGACCTTCGTGTCGGAAGGTGTGGATGCCAACTATTATGACATCATCAATTATGCTGCGTTCGCACTGATCAAATTACTGGAGAACAATGAAAAAGGGATAAAAGGATGAAGTGGATCAAATGGCTCAGGCTGATCAGCCGTTACATCGTCGGGATTGTTTTTGTTTTCAGCGGATTTACCAAGGGAGTGGATCCCCTGGGGACCGTCTACCAGTTTGAGGATTATATGATCGCCTATGGTTCGCAATGGGCCTTACCCCTGGCTTTACCGGGTACAGTGATCCTTTGTACACTTGAATTCACCATCGGCGTTGCCCTCCTGCTCAATTTCAAAATGAAAATCACCCGCTGGGCATTACTGGCAATCATGCTCTTTTTCACGGTAGTGACCTTTCTGGATGCTGTCTTCAACCTGGTATCCGATTGCGGATGTTTCGGTGAGGCTATCATACTCTCCAACTGGCAGACCTTTTATAAGAACCTGGTGCTGATGGTCTTTGTCATGATCATCTTTTTCACGCACCGGTATTCAATCTCCTCATTTTCCACAAGAATTCAGAATATCATGGCGATCGTTACCATGATTCTTTTCAGCGCATTCACGGTCTATTCCTATAACCGGCTGCCGGTCGTTGATTTTCTGGACTGGAAAGTAGGACGCGACCTGGTGCCGGATGATCAGGGAAAACCGGTGACCTACCTGATCTATAAAAATAAACTGTCGGGTGAAACAAAAAAAATGCTCTCCAGGGATCTTCCCTGGCAAGACTCTGTCTGGATGAGCCAGTGGGAGTTTTTCGATACGGAGATTGACGACTCGCACGTGATGAAATCACACGGACTTAAGATCGAGGACTCGACCGGAACGGACCTTACCGAACTTTATTTAGCCAGTCCCGGATACCATTTCATCCTGGTGGCCTATGACCTTGAAAAGGCCAATAAGAAAGGAATGGAAAAAATGGTACGTTTCTGCCGCGAAGCCACCCATGACGATGTTTCGATCATCCTGCTGACTGCCAGCCTGCCGGAGGTGGCAGAGAGCTACCGGGAAAAGGCAGGGGCAGCATTCGAGATCTTTTATGCCGACGATATCATCCTGAAGATGATGATACGTTCCAATCCGGGTTTGTTGCTGCTGCACGACGGAGTCATCATTGACAAATGGCATTTTCATCATTTCCCTGAATACGAAGAGATAAAGAAGCAGATAATTCCTAACTGATCCGTATGCTTCGCTTTATTGTCAGACGACTATGGTACGGGATTCTTGTTCTGCTTGGGGTGATTACGGTAGTTTTCCTGCTTTTCAATGTTCTTCCCGGGGATCCGGCTCGCATGGTACTGGGTCAGCGTTCAGATATTTCGACGGAGGTAGCCATCAGGAAAGACCTGGGGCTCGACAAACCCCTGATCACGCAGTATTTTAATTTCCTCAACGACGTTTCACCCGTTTCCTTCCATCAAGGGACAGATCCATCCCATTACTGGTTTCTGGACAGCACCCGGTATTGCCCTTACCTGAAAGTGGCCGACCTGGCCAACGGGTGGACCCTGGTACTGAAGAAACCTTACCTCCGCAGGTCATATCAGAGTAAAAGAGAGGTCACAGATATCCTGGCGGAGGCCTTTCCGAAAACCCTGCTGCTTGCCGTGGTATCCATCAGCTTTGCCATCGTGGCGGGGATCGCCATTGGGATTCTCTGTGCGGTTAAAAAAAACACCCTGATCGACCGGGTCTTTCTGGTCTTATCTGTGCTGGGTATGTCGCTTCCCTCTTTTTTTGCAGCCATTCTGGTGGCGTGGATCTTTTCTTTTGTACTGGCCGATTTTACAGGTTTGAACATGTTTGGAAGTATGTATTCAGTGGATGATTTCGGACAGGGCGAATACCTTGACCTGAAGAACCTTATCCTTCCTGCTTTTACACTGGGGATCCGTCCCCTGGCGGTCATTGTCGAACTGACGAGGAGCTCACTGCTGGAAGTCCTGTCGCAGGACTATATCCGTACCGCACGGGCCAAAGGTCTGCCGGGTAACAGGATCATCTGGAATCATGCACTCCGGAATGCCATGAATCCTGTCGCAACCGCTGTCACCGGATGGTTTGCCTCCCTGATGGCAGGCGCCGTTTTTGTGGAATATGTGTTTGACTGGAAAGGGATTGGCGTCGTGATCGTGGATTCGCTGGAAAAATATGATTTCCCCGTATTGATGGGCGCTGTTCTGTTAATTTCGGTCATATTGGTATTTATTAATATTTTTGCAGATATTTTATACGGATACCTGGATCCCAGGATCAGGTACGAATAACCATCCCCCAATACTACACCACCATGAGAGAAAAAATTGTCGCAGGAAACTGGAAAATGAATAAGTCGTTCCTGGAAGCCGAAGAAGTCCTGTCGGAGATGACTGACTTACTGGCGGAAAGAGAAGAACAGGATACAAAGGTGATCGTTTGTCCGCCCTTTGTTTTTCTGGAACTGGCCATCGACCTGTCCTACGAGGGTCAGTTCGAAGTGGGGGCACAAAATGTCAGTGAGTTCGAAAACGGTGCCTATACGGGAGAGGTTTCCGCCGAGATGATCAGATCCATGGATATCTCTTACTGCATCGTCGGGCATTCGGAACGCCGGAAACATTTCCATGAGACGGATGAAATGATCAAAAATAAAGTGGACAGGCTGATCAGCAACAATATATCACCGATCTTTTGTTGCGGTGAACAGCTCACTGAACGGGAAGCCTCCAGGCATCTGAACGTGGTGAAAAGCCAGTTGAAGAAATCATTGTTCCACCTGCCACCAGAGGAATTCCGGAACGTGATCATTGCTTATGAACCTGTGTGGGCAATAGGGACAGGAGTGAATGCCACACCGGAGCAAGCTCAGGAGATGCATGCCTATATCCGTGAGCTGGTCGAAAAACAGTACAGGAAGGAGATCGCTGAAAACTGCACGATCCTTTACGGCGGGAGCTGCAATGCCTCCAATGCCCACGCCCTGTTCTCAAATCCTGATGTTGACGGAGGCCTTATCGGCGGAGCTTCTCTCAAAGCAAAAGAATTTAGCGCCATCGTATCAGCGCTGGGCTGATCACCCGAAGTACATTTGTTTGTTGCCAACCAGTTTGCAGTCTTATGGATTACATTGAAGTGACCTGTCATTTTCCTGCCCTTCAGGAAACCACCGACCGGATCATTTCTATTTTGTCATCCAGGGGTTTTGAAGGATTCATCGAAGAGGCGGGCCGGGTCCAGGCATATATACCCGCTACAGACTTTGATCAACGTATGCTGGCGTCGCTGAAACCAACAGGTGATCCGCCTGTGAACATACGTTTTACCATCAGGCGCATTGGTGAACAAAACTGGAATCAACGCTGGGAATCTTCCTATGAACCGGTTCTTATCGGGGAAAATTGTCAGGTCAGGGCACCGTTTCACCCGCCGGTGAAAGGTATTTTATATGATATCGTGATCGAACCACGCATGTCGTTTGGGACGGCACATCACGCTACTACCCAGCTCATGGCGGAAATACTGCTTAGCCTGGATGTCAGGGAGAAAGCGGTTCTGGATATGGGCTGCGGTACAGGCCTTCTTGCTGTTCTCGCAGCTAAAATGGGCGCCGGACCGGTGACCGCCATCGATAATGATGAGTGGGCCTATTCCAACGCCACGGAAAACATCTTAAAAAATAATGTGGCCTCCTGCAGCGTTTATCTCTCGGATGCCTCTGCCATCGGGTGCGACAGGTTCGATGTGATCCTTGCCAATATCAACAGGAATACACTGGTTGAGGATATGCCCCTGTATGCTAAAGGATTGCACAGAAATGGCCTTCTGGTGGTCAGCGGATTTTATTCAGACGATATAGAAGCCATCGCCCACGCCGCACGGAATCATGGTATGGAAATGACCGGACATCGGTCTAAAGAAGAATGGGCCTCTGTCATTTGCATCAAAAAAAAATAGGTCAATCACTGGTCTGTATCCATGCCCGGAATAAAATGCACACATATCGTTTTCATCACGGCGCTGATGCTGACTACCATCAAAGGTATGCCCCAGCCCATAAAGGCATTTACTCCCGACTCCGCCCTGTTTCTGACCGAACTCAACCAGTACCTTGAGACCACACCCGGACCGTATCAGCGTGACATGAAAAAACTGACCGATAAGCTGGCCTTCGAATGGCAGTTCGGGCAATTCAAGGAGTCCTACCGCAAGAGGATGTACGTGACGGCCAACCGGATGCTTCAGGAAAATCTTAAGCCCTATCCTGATTTCTACGAATTATTGAAGGTTGTCTTGTATTTTTATGAAACCAGGCAATCCATGGCAGACTATGACTCTCTTCATGCCAGCTTTATTCCGTTGCTGGATCTTACCAGCAAGAAACCGTTCAGTGAATACCTCCAACGTCTTGACTGGTTCTTTGAACAACGGATCCTCTATGATTACAAAGGGATTCAATGGAGATGCAGCCAGGCTGATTTTATTTTTATCTATGACACCATACCCCGCTTCTCCCTGAAGGATGTCGAGCTGATTTGCATTGCCAGCAGGGATAGCATCAGCATTGAAAAAACCCAGGGAATATATTACCCGGTACAAAATCTCTGGAAGGGTTCAGGCGGTACGGTGACATGGGAACGGGCCGGCTACAGCGCTGATTCGGTTTTTGCTGAACTGGGTGACTACACCATTGAACTCAAAAACTCGGGCTATTCAGCTGATGAGGTGTCTTTTTATCACCGGGCCTATTTCAGGCAGCCTCTGCAGGGGAGACTGGAAGATAAAGTAACCTCCTTTAAGTCCATGGACCAGGCAAATTACCCGGTATTTGAATCGTACATCAAACGGATACAGATCGTTAACCTTTTCCGTGACATAACGTTTGATGGCGCTTTCCGGATGGAAGGAGGTGATGTACTGGGCTCCGGTTCCGAGGACAGGGATGCCTCGGTGACCGTAGCTTATAAAGGATCGGAGTTCATCGTACTCAAATCACCAAGGTTCATTATTCACCGCGACAGGATCAATGCCCAGCGTGCTGCAGTGTCGGTGTATTTTGAATCCGATTCCATCTTTCACCCGGGGCTTCAGTTCAAATATATCGACTCCTCAAAAGAGCTTTCACTCTTCAGGGGAAATGAAGGTCTCTCCCAGAGCCCATTCTATGACTCCTACCATGAGGTCGACATGTTCTTTGAAACCTTTAACTGGAAAGTGGGGGATCCGATCATTCAGCTGGAAAAGATGAAAGGACTGAATCCAAAAAGCGAGGCACATTTTGAATCCAATCAATTCTATACGGAGGAAAGGTTCGATCATATCATGGGGATCGATCAGCGCCACCCCCTGATCCTGATCAGGAACCTTGTAAGGAACAATCCCGATCATTCCTTTAATATCACAGACCTGGCAGCATTTCTGCAAAAACCTGCCGACCAGGTGAGAGCTTTGGTCATTCAGCTGACCAACCAGGGATTCCTTAATTATGATGTGATCACCGACCGGGCCATTGCAAAGGAGAAGCTGTATGATTATATCGACGCCAAAAACGGTAAAACGGACTATGACGCCATATCGTTCCGCTCGGAAGTGGAAGACCAAAGCAACGCCACCCTGGACATCAAATCGTTCGATCTGCTGATCAAGGGAGTGTCCATGGTCAGCCTGAGCGATTCCCAGCAGGTATACCTGTATCCGGATAATAACGAAATCAGGTTGCAGCAGAACCGCAATTTTGTCTTTTCAGGCAGGGTGCATGCAGGTCTGCTGGACTTTTACCCCAAGGAGAGCACATTTGATTATGATTCATTCAGGTTGAATATGCCTGTGATCGATTCGCTGAGCCTGATGGTACCCTCACACCGAAAGGATAAGGAGAACAATCCGCAACAGGTACGGGTGCAATCAGTGATCAGGAACCTCAACGGTACCCTTTGGATCGACCACCCCTCCAATAAATCAGGGCTGAAAGATTTTCCCTATTACCCCTATTTCACCAGCGAGGACGATTCCTATGTGTACTATAATGATCCTGATATTCAGAATGGCAATTACAGCGACAGCCTTTTCTATTACCAGGTCTACCCCTTCACCTTCGACAGTCTGAACCAGTTCACTACCGAGGGTATCCAGTTTAAGGGCAAATTGGTATCAGGAGGGATCTTACCCGATATTGAGCATCCCCTTTCCGTACAGGAGGACTATTCCCTGGGTTTCATCAATCAGTCGCCTGGCGAAGGATACTCCCTGTACCAGGGCAAGGGACAATTCATGAACGATATTAAACTCAGCAACAACGGATTAAAAGGGAGTGGCACGATCAACTACCTGACTTCGACAACCACTTCCGATGATTTCACCTACCTGCCCGATAAAGTGACCGGGCCTGTGAACTCGTTCCGGATAAAAGAAACAGCAACAGGTGTGGAATATCCCGATGTGGTGGCCGATAGCGGATACTTCCGCTGGTTTACCGGAAAGGATTCGTTGCTGGTGACCTCCGTGAAAGACAAACCCTTCAATATCTATAATGCTCAGGCGACGATGAAGGGAACCCTGAAACTGACACCCGATCATCTGTACGGGGACGGAGTGGTTGCCGTCAAGGACGGTGAAATTGAGGCAAAGGACATTGTCTTCAACCAGCATGTCTTCTCCTCCGACACGACCAATTTCCGTTTGCTTACCATGGATAAAGCCCAGCTGGCCCTTTCCACCTACGTGTACAGTGCAAACGTGGACATGAAGGAGCGTGTGGGAGAGTTCAGCTCCACCGGAGGCACATCACTGGTTGAATTGCCCGCTAACCAGTATGTATGCTTCATGGATAAGTTCGAATGGCTGATGGATAAGGAACAAATTTCACTTTACAACACGCTCTCGGTGGATACCCTCAAAATCGGGAGTCTTTCCTACATAGAACTGATGGATGCTAACCTGAAAGGTTCTGAATTCATTTCGACTCATCCTAAGCAGGACTCTCTGGAGTTCTTTTCATTAAAAGCTCTTTATGATCTCAAAGAAAACATTCTCTATGCCGGGGATGTTAAATACATCAAAGTGGCTGACGCGGCTGTATTTCCTGCCGACGGCAAAGTGACCATCCGAAAGAATGCCCAGATGGAGCCACTCGGCGGAGCAGTCATCATCGCTGATACTACACGGAAATCGCACATGATCTACGATGCTACGGTAAACATCCAGTCCCGTAAAAAATACCAGGCTTCCGGAAAATATGATTATACGGACGAATTGGGTAATATAAACCAGATCCTGTTCAATAGTATCTCGACCGATAGCAGCCACCGTACCTATGCGGTAGCCCAGATACCCGATACGGTCAATTTCAGTTTGAGTCCCTATTTTGATTTCAAAGGAAAAGCCCTGCTGGTCACCTCCAGAGAGTTCCTGACGTTTGACGGCGGTTTCCGGATACGGCAGGACTGCGATCCATTCCCGCCTTCCTGGGTAAGGTTCGCAGCCGAGGTGGATCCCAATAACATCGCGCTGCCCGTGAAAGATACCCTGGAGGATGTTGGCAGTAAACGGATCTCGAACGCACTGGTGCTGTCGGCGGGTTACGAGATCTATCCTGTCTTTTTCGGCAGGAAGGATCGCATGGATGAAACTGAGATCCTGTCTGCCAGTGGATTTATTACGTACGATAAACCATCACAGGAATACCGGATCTCGTCCGGGGACAGCCTTACCAGGGCTGAAGGGCTGGATAACTACCTCAGTCTCAGTAATAAAAACTGTACCCTCTATGGCGAGGGAGAGATCCGGACAGGCCTGACTCTCGATGAAGTGAAAATGACGACGTATGGTAACGGAACGTACTATATCGTTCCCGACTCGGCCATCTTCGATATGTCGCTCAGCCTGGACTTTTACTTCTCAGAGGAGGTCCTGGGAATCATGACTGAAAAGCTCATGAACTCCAATATGGCGGGGATCGATATCACCAGCAACTCCTACAGAAAAGCGCTCACGTTCATGGCTGGCAGAGATGCAGCCAATGAACTGCTGACAGAATTGTCGCTCTATGGTTCCCAGCGCAGGCTACCCCCGGGGCTGCAGCATACCCTTGTACTGTCTGACGTAGATATGATCTGGAACAAGCGAACCAAATCCTATATCTCAAGGGGTCAGATCGGGATCAACTCCATCCTGGACCGTTCGGTGAACAAATATGCAGGCGGGGTCATCGAACTGGCCAAGCGGCGCAATGGTGACGAACTGAATATTTACCTTGAAACGGCCGAGAAGGAGTGGTTCTACTTCAACTACTCCAATCACATTATGCAGTCCATCTCCTCGGATGATCTGTACAATTCGACTCTGAGCGAGCTGAAAGAGACCCGGAGGGTGTTGAACCTCGAGAACTCAAAAAACATTTATCAGTACATCATTTCGACCCGTCAGAAAATGATCGAATTCATCAGCCGGATACAGGCAGCAGAAAGACGATAATATGTACATCCTACCCCTTATCCTCGCTTACCTGCTGGGCTCCATACCCACTTCTGTCTGGGTAGGCAGGATCTTCTATGGGACAGACATACGAAAGCAGGGAAGCGGTAATGCCGGCGCCACCAATATGATCCGGATCCTCGGACCCGGAGCCGGCATCCCCGTGCTGTTGTTCGACATTTTTAAGGGATGGGCAGCCATCCAACTGATGCAATTATTCGATCTAAACCTGGCAACGGAGAATCAGGCTGCACTCTATCAGATCGGGCTGGGCGCACTTGTCGTAGCGGGACATGTGTTCCCTGTTTTTGCAGGTTTCAGGGGCGGAAAAGGAGTGGCCACTCTCCTGGGGGTGGGCATTGCCCTGTTTCCTCTGGCTTCCCTGATAACGCTCGGGATTTTCATCATTGTATTCATCTCCTTCAGGTACGTTTCACTAGCTTCCATTTCAGCCGCGATCGCATTTCCCGTTATTGATATTGTTTTGCTGGGCCACAGGGAAATCCTTCCCTTCATGATCCTGGCCATCGCCATTGCCATCTTCATTCCGTTGACACACCGCAAGAACATCCACCGGCTGATCCATGGCACCGAATCCAAGCTCAGGTTCGGAAAGGCCAGATGAAAAATCCATGATGGCAAGGGAATTTGTCTTACATTTGCCCTCCCATTTAAAAACCAATCGTATGTTGACAAAGGAACAGGTTGTAAATGCCCTGAGGCATGTGGAGGATCCGGATCTGAAAAAGGATCTGATCTCCCTGAATATGATAGAAAATATTAATATACAAGAGGATAGTATTTCATTTACGCTCGTCCTAACGACACCGGCCTGCCCGCTGAAAGGTAAAATGAAACAGGATTGCATCGACGCCATTCACCGCTATGTGGATCCTGGAGTAAAGGTCTCAGTGGAACTGACCTCCCGTGTGACAAGCCGGCGAAAAGAGGCAGAAGATGTGCTCAGGGGGGTGAAGAATATCATTGCCATCGCTTCTGGCAAGGGCGGTGTCGGGAAATCGACGATAGCTGCCAACCTGGCCGTGGCACTGGGACAGACCGGCGCCCGCGTGGGATTGCTCGACGCCGATATCTACGGCCCCTCAGTGCCCCTGATGTTCGGACTGCCGGTGGCGCGTCCGGAGGTGGTACAGATCGACGGCAAACCGAAAGTGATCCCTATCCCCCGCTATGGCATCCAGGTGCTATCCATCGGATTCTTCATCGATGCATCCCAGGCATTGATCTGGAGAGGGCCAATGGCATCCAATGCGTTGATGCAATTGTTCAAAGATACTGAATGGGGTGATCTCGACTATCTGATCATCGACACACCTCCGGGTACGGGCGATATCCACCTGACCCTGGCACAGCAGGTTCCGATGACCGGAGTCGCTATTGTGACCACTCCACAGGAAGTGGCCCTGGCAGACGCCCGGAAAGCCATTACCATGTTCCGGCAGGAGCAGATCCGGATACCGGTGATCGGGCTGATCGAAAATATGTCATGGTTTACACCGGCCGAACTGCCCGGGAACAGATACTATATCTTTGGTAAAGAAGGCGGGAAAAGACTTGCGGAAGAGCACCATATCCCCCTTCTGGGACAGATCCCTGTCGTGCAGGGCATTTGCGAATCAGGCGACGAGGGATTGCCCGTAGCCCTGTCTGAAAACTCCCCGGAATCACTGGCGTTCAGGCAAATGGCTGAGACCGTCGCTCAACAGATCGCCATCCGCAATGCATTTCTGGATGCGATGAATGCAACGGCATAATAAAACCTATAAAGATTTTTCTAACCATTATTTTTATTATTTTTGCCGCCTAAAAATTTTGGGACCATGGAACAGAATCAATCCAGTGAATTAGAACTGAAGGTCAGAAATGTCATCGAACAGATCCGTCCTTACCTGCAATCCGACGGAGGAGATATTGAATTTATCAACCTGACGGAAGATAATGTGGTGAATGTTGAACTTCACGGAGCCTGTGGTTCATGTCCATACAGCCGGCTCACGCTGAAAAATGGTGTCGAAGAGGCCATGCGGAGAGCGGTCCCCGAGATCAAATCTGTCGAAGCCATCTAAAAAATTATTTCTCCTCTCTCCTCTCTCCTTTCTCCTCTCTCCTCTCTCCTTTCTCCTCTCAGGAAAGGTACCTCCCCACTATAGGCATTCTCCTTCCCATCCCAAAGGCCTTGGGTGAGATGCGAAGAATGGGCGGCGTTTGATGCCGCTTGTACTCATTTGTATTTACCATACGCAGCACTTTCCTGACCGTCTTCTCATCAAATCCCATGTGGATGATGTCCTGCGGTCCCTGGCACATTTCAATATACTGAAAAAGGATCCGGTCGAGCAGGTCGTAATCCGGCAGGGAATCAGAATCCTGCTGGCCGGGTTTCAGTTCAGCCGAGGGGGGCTTCTGAATGGTATGGACGGGGATGATCTCCCTTGAACGGTTGATGTATGCGGCCAGTTCGTATACCTGTGTTTTGTACACGTCCCCCAGTACAGCAATGCCTCCGCACATATCGCCGTACAGGGTTCCGTACCCGACTGCTGCCTCGCTTTTATTGGAGGTGTTCAGCAAAATATACCCGAATTTGTTGGCCAGGGCCATAAGAACCACGGCACGCACCCGGGCCTGTATGTTTTCTTCCGTGACATCCGGAGGACGATCCCCAAATACGGGCTGGAGCAGGGACTCAAAACTCCGGAAGGCTTCTTCGATGCTGATGGTCTGGTAAGGTACTCCGGTATTTTCGGCCAGTTCCACGGCATCGCGCACGGAATGGCCCGTTGAGTAACGTGAGGGAAGCAGAACGGCACGAACATGTTCGTTACCCAGTGCTTCGGCAGCCAGCACCAGTGTCACGGCAGAATCAATCCCTCCCGACAGGCCAAGGATGGCCTCCCTGAATCCAAGTTTGCGAAAATAGGTCCGGATACCCAGCACCAGCGCATCATGGATCAGCGCGATCCTCGAAGTATCAAGGTTCTGGGGCCCCATGATTCCCCTGTCGGAAAGCAGTACATTTTTCTTAGCCTTGTCGAACCTATAGAATCTGAGATCTTCCTGGAAATAGTTGAGCTCGTCCAGCACCCGTCCCTTCCTGTCCACCACCATCGATCCGCCGTCAAAGATCAGCTCCGTCTGGGCACCTATGTGATTGACATAAAATACAGGAAGGCCATAGGTGGAGGCATTGCGCGCCAGGACATCCCTGCGGATGCTCATCTGATCATAATGGAATGGCGAGGCGGCTATGTTAACGATCATGTCAGGATGCTGCTGAATAAGGATCTCCATTGGGGAGGCTGTGTACAGGGGAGTATCCGTAATGTTCCAGAGATCCTCACAGATGGTCACGGCAATTTTAATTCCATGATATTCAATAACCTGAAAATCCCTGTTGGGCTCAAAATAACGGTACTCATCAAACACATCGTAATTGGGCAGAAGCGACTTGTGCGTCATGGCCATCACCTTGCCTTCGGCCAGAAAATAGGCGGTGTTGAAAAGCCGTTTCCCCCTGGGATTGGTATTGCGGGACGGCGAGCCGACGATGGCGGCAATTCCGCGGCAATCCTGGGCAATGGAATGGATCCCCAGCTCACATTCATGAATGAAATCATCAAATTCAAGGAAATCCCTGGGAGGATATCCGGGAACGGCAAGCTCGGCAAAAAGGATCAGGTCGGCCGACTCTTCTCTGGCCTGTTGGATGGCTTCCCTGATCTTGCGGATGTTTGACTCAAAGTTCCCAATATGATAGTCCAGCTGAGCGATGGAAATTTTCACCTTGCAGGGATTGGGTATAACGGTTAAAAGATGATTCCGATATTCAATGACAGGCCGTTGTAATGTGCTTTTTCATTGAGGGATTTGTCCACAGCGTTGGTGCCTTTCAACACATTGGTGATCCCGTTCTTGAACGAGAGCGAAGCTACAATGCAGGTGGATTCATCGATGTAGAATTCGGTTCCGGCTCCTATGAGAACGGAAGTACGGAACAGATTGATATCGTCTGTGATATCGGTCTTGTTCTTCTCAGCGATGCTATTGTTGGCAAACCGGTAGGAATCATCAGCCGTGGCCCCAATCCTGAATCCCGGGGCCAGACCCAGCTGTCCGAAAAAGGCCCATTTTTCAAACTGATTGGTCTTCATCTTAATGGACAGAGGGATGTCAATATACTTAAGTTTATAATCCCTGGTCAGCGTCACCGTATCTGCGTCATAGATGTCAGGATATTGCAGGCCGCCATAATTCCATTCCATATCAAAACCAGTGGAAAAGAAATAGTTGTCCGTCAGGGTAATATCGCACATGAATCCCCACCCAAAGCCGACATCAACACCCTGGGATTCGTAACCTTCAGTATTTGGCTTGAGCCACCCCAGGCTGGGAGATAGTTTAATCCCGAACCGGAACGGTTTTGTTTGAGCCGTCACACTGGAAATGGCAACCAGTCCGGATAAAAACAATGCAAAAGCGATTTTTTTCATAGGATGAAGTATTGTTTGAATGTACAAAAATACGAAAAGAAGATGGTTCTATAACACATGAAAAAAGAGCCCTTAAATAACATTTCGCTGAATATATCGTTTCACGTACTGGATTCTGTCTCTGAAAATCATTATCTTTGCTTCATTCCTCCAGGCCATGCGGATTAAGAAAACAACATTTCTCCTGTGTTGCATCCTCCTCACCTTTTCCACCCTGAGCCAGAATAAGGTGGATTTTGGCTTCAGGGGAGGAATTTCCACTTCACATGTATCCACTGACCTGACCGACTATACCAGCGATAAGATCACAGGCTATCAGGGTGGGGCATTCCTGAGGATTTTTTTCACCAAACATATTGTCTTTGAACCGGAAGCTTATTTCACTAAAAAAGGTGGTGAGCTCTTCCAGAATGACAATGGCGATGATAACCAGATCAATTTTGAGATCAACAGCATCGATGTACCCCTGCTGCTGGGAATCAAATTTTTTGATATGGAGTTCACAAGGTTGCTGGTCTATACTGGCCCTGTGATGTCATTTGCCCATGATAAAAGTGTTGAGTTTATTAAAAACGGCATTGAAGATTTTGAGAAAAGTGCTGTGGATCTTCTGGAAAGTACCAACTGGGGCTACCAGGTCGGAGGATCGCTCGACATCTTCATTTTCACGCTGGATGTGAGGTATGAATGGGGTTTGAACGATATCTACGAAGGAGATAACCAGTTCAGGGAGGATGCCTTCCTGATCGGATTGGGGATCCGGATCTTTTAACGGAAACATTTCATCATCGAGCGATGGGACAAAGCAATTGCTGGAAGAGCCTGATGTTCTCACTAATATTCCTGACACTTTCGTGCGGTTCACATAAAGCACCCTGGCAGGAGACAGATATCAAACAGGTACCGGATCCCGGTCTGAAGATCAGTCGGTACGAGCAGGCACTCTTTTCTGCCGACACCACACAAATGACCTGGGAGATCGCTGAAATGACAGGTACGTATTCCGTTTTTCTGGGGAATGTCCCTCCTGACTCCACCGGCATTCTGCAACTGGTACATTACATCAATGATCCTTTTATACAGCAACTGTACCGGAAAACCATGGAAGTGTTTCCCGATATCAAGGAACAACGGCGTGAATTGAATGAGGCATTCCGATATTATGCATTTTATTTTCCCGATCACAACGTACCGGAGGTTTACACGTACATATCAGGCATTGATTATCAGAATCCCGTTCTTTTTCAGCCTCCTGACCTGCTGATCGCACTGGATATGTACCTGGGTGACGGGTACGAGCCCTACAGGCAGCTGGGATTGCCTTCCTATGTCATCAGGAGGTTCACGAAGGAATACCTGTTGAGGGACTGTATTGTAGCGGTGGCCGCTTATCACATGCAGGACCAGTATCCCGGTGATAACGTGCTGGATAAGATGATCGTTGAAGGCAAGAAACTCTATTTCCAGGATGCGCTGCTGCCCTTTCAGCCGGATTCGGTCAAGATCGGATATACGGGCCTTCAGGTCGAATGGTGCCATGAGAATGAAGCAAACCTCTGGAAATTCTTCATTGAAAATGAAATTCTTTATTCGACGGATATCCAGATCATCAATAAATTCTTCACCGATGGCCCCTTCACACGGGGATTCCCTGATTCACCGGCCCGCCTCGGTTCATGGACCGGCTGGCAGATCATCCGTAACTACATGGAAACTCATCCCCGAATGAGGTTACAGGACCTGCTGGCTGAAAAGGATAGCCGCAGGATTCTCCAGGAGTCAGGTTACAAGCCCGGTAAAAATTAATGTAAATTTTTTGAAAACAGGGTCACATTTCAGTGTGTTTCCGGATTAACAGGTAAAACAGGTTAATCCGATCGATCCATGCTCGTCAAAACATTTGGAAGTGCCCTTCATGGCATTCATGCCATCACTATCACCATTGAAGTCAACATTGACCAGGGTGTCAACTTCTTCATGGTGGGACTGCCCGACAGCGCCGTCAAGGAGAGTCACCAGCGGATCGAAGCGGCCCTGAAAAACATCGGGCATAAGATCCCGGGGAAGAAGATCGTGATCAATATGGCGCCGGCGGATATCCGAAAAGAGGGTTCCTCCTATGACCTGACCATCGCCATCGGTATCCTGGCCGCTTCCGAGCAGATCAATCCTTCCAGAGTTGGAGATTATATCATCATGGGCGAGCTTTCGCTGGATGGCAGCCTGCAGCCCATCAAGGGGGCGCTGCCCATCGCCATTGAAGTCAGGAAGAAAGGATTCAAGGGCCTGATCATTCCAAGAATCAACGCCAGGGAAGCAGCCATTGTAAGCGATATTGATGTGTATGGTGTTGAAAACATCAGGGAGGTCATTGAATTTTTTAACCAGCAAACTGAGCTGACACCCGTCAAGGTCAACACCAGGGCAGAATTTTATCAGAACCTCAACGATTATGAATTCGACTTCTCGGACGTCAAAGGACAGGAAAACATCAAGCGTGCGCTGGAGATCGCGGCTGCCGGCGGACACAACATCATTCTGATCGGTCCGCCCGGATCCGGCAAAACGATGCTGGCCAAAAGGCTGCCATCCATCCTACCGCCGCTTAGTCTCAACGAGGCCCTGGAGACCACCAAGATCCATTCGGTTGCCGGAAAGCTCAGCAACCACTCCTCGCTGATCACCACCCGGCCTTACCGGGCACCCCATCACTCCATAAGCGACGCAGGTTTGGTTGGCGGGGGGTCCTATCCCCAGCCGGGGGAGATTTCACTGGCCCATAACGGTGTTTTGTTCCTGGACGAACTGCCGGAATTCAAGCGATCGGCCCTGGAGGTAATGCGCCAGCCCATGGAAGAAAGGATCGTCACCATCTCCCGCGCCCGCTTTTCCGTGGAGTACCCTGCCAGTTTCCAGCTCGTGGCGGCCATGAACCCCTGTCCCTGTGGATATTACAACCATCCCGACAAAGATTGTGTATGCCAGCCCGGACTGGTCCAGAAATACATCAACCGGATCAGCGGACCGCTGCTCGACCGCATCGACCTGCACGTGGAGGTCATCCCCGTTCCTTTTAAAGAACTGAACCAGGAACGTGTCGCCGAAGTAAGTGAGACCATCCGCAACAGGGTCATCGCTGCACGACAGATGCAGGAAAAACGTTTCGAGAACGAAAAGGGAGTCTACTGTAACGCTCACATGTCGACTAAACTGACCCGGAAGATCTGCCGGGTGGGAGAAGCAGGTGAGGAATTGCTCAGGAATGCCATGCAGCGGCTGAGCCTGTCGGCACGCGCCTACAACCGCATCCTTAAGGTGGCCCGCACCATCGCTGATCTGGACCAGAGCGAGACCATCTCGGCCGAGCATCTGGCAGAAGCCATCCAGTACCGCAGCCTCGACCGGGAAAGCTGGGGGACGTAAGCCCCCTCCCAACCTCCCCCATTCGGGGGAGGAGGCTAGGAGAAGGGGGCTGGCCTACGGTGAAGCAGTGACTTGATGTCTCCGCTTTACTGGAAGAATAATTTATAGGTATTTTTTTGATTGTGTTAACCATATAGTTAACTTTGTGCCGTGATACGAGAGATTATATTTTGGGGAGATTATTTTATCAGCTTCTATGTTCAGCAGGATTTCAAAGTCAGAGGAAAAATTCTTTATGTTCTCTGGATGGTTCAGCATACCGAGCAGGTTCCACAAAAGTTTTTAAAATGCCTGAAAGATTCTGATGGATTATATGAAATAAGGATCAGCACGACCTTTAAAGAGATAAGGATATTATCCTTTTTTGATGATAAACAGCTCATTGTCCTTGTCAATTGTTTTCTTAAGAAAACCCGGAAGACCCCAAAGAAAGAGATTGAATTAGCACAAAAGCTCAGACGTGAATATTTCAGCTATAAAAACAGGAATTTAAAATGACCAGAATAACCACATTCGAACAACTCTTAGAAAAGGAGTACGGCAAAAAAGGAACTCCAGAAAGGGAAAAATTTGAGACGGATGCAATGGCTTTCAGGCTGGGTGTCTTACTAAAAGAGGCCAGAAAAGAAGCTAATCTGACCCAGGAAGAGCTTGCACAAAGAACAGGAACGAAAAAGAGTTACATTTCCAGGATCGAGTCAGGGAAGAGTGAAATTCAATTGTCAACGTTTTATAGGATATTGAAGGTCGGTTTGGGGAAGAATCTTCAGATATCCATCGAATAATCAACCCCCTAATAAAGATTTCTTCTAAACATCTGGCCGAAGCGATCCAGTACCGCAGCCTCAACAGGGAAAGCTGGGGGACGTAAGGAAGGGTCAGTATTTCCCCTTCCCCCGGGTGGGGGAAGGGGCCAGAGGATAGGGGCTGATCAGGATTCCTGAAAGCAAAGGCTTTCAGGACTTTTATTTCAGTAAAACCTTCCATCATCCACTTTCTTTATTCCGGAAGAAATGATACCAGGAACTGTGTAACATTTTTTTAAAATGGATACATAGGACACTATTTTTTTATTATTATCGCTTCTTTTTTGCACGTCGCCATTTAGATCAAGAAAATCTAATTCCCATGAAAAAGCTATACCCTCCCGTCATGAGGATCAATCTGATTCTCAGCATGATCATTATTCCTGTTCTCCTTTCGGCCCAGGATATCACTCCTGACAATCCTTTTCACGACAACAGCAGCGCGCGCTGGTACAGCGGCGAATACGGAGGATATGGCGTGACCTGCGGGACCTATAACGGAGTCATTTATGTCTTCAACTACGAAGATATTACCCTGTACTCATTTCCGATGGTATATACATTCCGTCAGAACCACACCAATGGAAACCTGACTCCCTTTTACATGGGTCCCGATAAGTCAAATCAACTTGAATTCGGGTATGGCGGAGAGACCTATCCGTATGATGACGGCATCAACCTCTGGCGGGTCTTCACCTTTACCTACGGAGGCCGGCTGTGGTACTACCAGCAGATCCAGAACAATGTCGATGCCGGCATTGGGTCAGACGACCACCATTATACCGATTGTTTTGCCCAGATCCCTGAAAGCAGCGACCTGGATCCCTACACGTATTGCGTGGAATCATCCTCCAATCCGCAGAAGATGCGGATGGGAGCATTTGAGCTAAATGAGATGCTGTACTTCCTTACGTTCGATGATACCACCTCATCGTCCCATTACGGAAGCTGGATCATCGAACAGTTTGCCTGGGACGAAACAAAAAACCAGTTCGTGTATCAATCGGGCTGCGACCAGATGACGACACTGCACGGCCTGATGACACCCGGGATCGTCAAACGCCTCGATGTCCTGGGCAATGAATACGTGGTGGTCAGTACCAGCGGGGCTGATTCATATGTCTATAAGTTCGTTCCTGCAGTGTCCGGGGGAAAAACAACATTCACAGTCTCCAGCTGCGTTGATGCTAATTTTTCCCAAACCGATGTACAGGGATTTGCACTTCTGGAAGGATCGATCCGGGGTAAAAAAACCTCGGAATCCAACGAACAGTACCCCGACAGGATCACTCACTTCGGAATCGATACCTATACGAGTTCTAACGGAACCTATGCCGTCCGCTACATGGAATACCGCGACGACAACGGTTACTATGTGAAAGTCCATGAAGGTATAATCACCCTTCCTTCTTCAATATCACCACCTGGTACCATTTCCGGTGGATTGCAGATGTGCGGCACCTTTGAACTGATCCCCACCCACTGGTCGGATGCAATCGACGGGCCTAACGGTTTACGGCAGTACAACTGGATCTTCTTCCCCGACGGTAACAAACACTTCAATGCCGCCGGTTTCCAGTCTGACAACTGGTTATTCGATGATGACGATATTGTCACAAGTCCCAACCTCAACGACACCATCCAATGGGGCGGCTCGGTCAGAGACCTGTGGACACTGGTGGGAATCATCGACGGTGCACCACCAGTGTGTATGGACTGGTACGCCTGGGACTCCACGCATTATAACAATACCACCGAGGCAAGCTCGCTGGAATTCAGCATTGAAAACTCAGAAAGTGTCGACGTCTCCAATACGACCGAAGACCAGTGGAGCATCGGGGAAAGCATTGACGTAAAAAGCGACCTTAAAAAGATAAACGGATCGCTGAGTGAAGAGTATAAATATTGCAACCTCTTCAAAAAAACAGTTGCACATGAAACGGAGATTACGGTTACCTATGATCTGGCATTCAAGCTCAGACCGGATAACCAGGATAAGGGCTTCTTTCTTTGGAAAGTCCCGGAGATCTGGCGGTTCGAATATTCGCTCTATCCCTGGTGGGATACGACCGAACTGGTCTACCCCATCCCAAACTCCCTGCAGTATCTCTTCCGCGTGGAAAATTATTCGGTCGTCCCTGAACCCAGGCCTATCGAGGGTTTCCCGTTCTATGTGAATGAGCCGAACGGAGAGATGCTGTCGGACTGGAAAGCTGATGCGCGCTATGACCTGAACGAAGCAGTGGACCAGAACGGTGTTGATCCGATCATCAGCCTCTCATGGGTCACCCACACCGGCGGGGTATCCGGGACCATGAGCGTATCGGCCGGTTCCAGCTCTACCTACGAGGCGACCAACACCTACGAAGTGAAATGTGAAATGGGGCAGACGGCTAAAATTCCCCATGTGTTTCGTATCCACGCCGGAGAAACCACAAGCTGGGAAGGCACCTATTCGTCGGAGACGACCGTGACCACCGATTTCAAGCATTCGGTGCAAGCCTCCCTGGAAAACCTGGAGAATTCGGAAGATGGCATCAACCTCTCGTTGCTGACCATGGATGTGTTCATGCTCACTCCTGAGATCACCACCGACTTATGGTACTTTGACGGACTCGACAGTATCATGCCCTGGTATGTGGCTTACATCGTCAATTCAACCCTCGATGAGATCGAATTGCTGACCCCGGGCGACGGAGAAGAGATCAATCCGCCCGAAATGATCTTCACGTGGGAAGCCGAGAACGGCCCCCTCGGACAGTACACGCTTTTCATTTCCACCCAGCCGAACCTGGTCGCAGGAAATGTCATCTACAGCGATTCGATCGGCGACCGTTCCTATGCAACGATTCCCGCGCTCCGGGCTGAACCGGGAACAACACTTTACTGGACCGTCAGGGGCTATAACGTTGCCGGCGAACGTGTCAGGTCGTTATGGAGACCGTTCCGCATCAAAGCCACCGATAAGCTCCAGCAGCCATCGGACCTGAAAGCCCTGATCTTCCCCAATCCCTCAAACAGCCATGATGTCAGGATCACGATCGATCAGGCTGCAACCGATACATACGACCTCCGCCTGCTCAATATTGCCGGCATCACACTGGCACACAATGAATCGGTCAGCCCCGGCACAAGGTCCCTTACCGAATTATTCCACGGATTAAGCCTCTCCCCTGGCATTTATCTGCTGGTGATCCGGTCAGGCAATGAGCAAGTCGTCAAAAAAATGATCATCCACACCGAATAACTACAAATAACCAAGAATAACCACCAATAACAACGAATAACAATTTATCACTATATATACTTCACCCTAATGAAAAAACTGATATTCTCCACGCTTATCCTTTGTCTCGCACTGATCGTGCGCTCCCAGGAAACTAGTCAGGCACCGGTAAAAAGCGAATCCCGATTTTTCATCGGGGCCTCCTATTCTTACCTGAACGCTGACCTCAAGCTGAACCGGCTGTCGAACCATTCGGTTTGGTATGGGGAGGACTTTGGCACCTACGACTTCAACGGGGAAGAACTTGATGCGATCGACTCGGTGATCGATCGTAACAGCCGGGTCAACAACGTGAACTTTGAGGCCAGCATGGTACTCTACGGCAGGCCGGATTCAAAATGGCATGCCACGGCCACCCTGCTGCTGGGGATTGCCAGCTCCTACACGACCATCCATAACCATGTCACTGACACGGACGAGTACACCATCGATTCCAAATTCCAGAAACCCTGTGTGGGGATGGGATTGGATGTGTCGTACGCGCTGGATCCCCACTGGGGCATTTCGCTGCGGCCCTTCTTCATCTGCACTTTCGGGGAAGCCGTGACGGTCACCGACAATATCAATCCTGTACCCGAAGGATTCCTGCAGACCAACCGCGACACTTACCGTTCGTTCTACCAGCGTGTGAGCCTCATGGCCACCTATACCACCGGCGATCTGGTTCTGTCGGCCGGACCCGGTTTCTACTGGCTCCTGTCGAACCATGAATATACGATCAAACGGGTGTACGAATCCAATGGCGACCTGCTGGTGGACGAGATCAACTCCAGGAGCATCAACCGGTCGTTCCTCGATGGCACTGTTGCCATTCGCTGGCATGTCAGCGGGCCGGTGTCCCTGTATGCCATGACAGGTATCGGGGCCGACATTGTAGTCAACGGCGGGATCATCGTTGGCCTTTAAATCACACACAGCGTGACACCAATAATAACCATCAATAACCATTAATAACTTTTAATATCAACCCCCATGAAACCTCGCCATACCCTCATCTTTCTTTTCTTCATGGTTACGATTGCACAGGGACAGCCACAGTTTTTTGCCCCTGATCTCTCGTGGCGGGATGCCACCGGTGTTTCCTGGTACAACGGCAGCCGTGGAGGTCTGGGCGTCACCAGCGCTTCCTGGAACGGCACGGTGTACATCTTTAATTTCGTGGACGGCGGCAAGGGAAAACAACACGCCTATGTCTATACGTTCCGCCCCGACCACGACACCTTACTGCTGGTACCCTATACCATGGGACCGAGTAAGAAAAACTACCTGCTGTTCGGGTATTACGACGAGACGTACACCTCCGGCGATAATGTCGACCTGTGGCGGGTATGTACCTTCAAGTTCAATGGGCGGCTCTGGTACTACCAGCAGATCAAGAATTACAACGGTACGGATAAGTACACTGATTGCTTCGCCCAGATGCCCCTTGATCAGACATCGGATCCGTTCACCTATAACGTTGAATCCACCACCGATCCCCGGCTTATGAGACAGGGTGCCTTCCAGGTTGGAGATAGCCTTTATTTCATTTACAATGATATCAAGGATGGATCTCCAAGCGAATACCACTGGGTGCTTGAAGAACACAGATATGACAGCGTCTCCGGCCATTTCATTGCTACGGGTTGGACCAAGGACACCGGACTGGGCGGCTCACCCATGCCCATGGGCATCCTCAAACAACTTGATGCCGATGGGAACGAATACATTCTGATCAATGGTACCGGGGATAACTATACATATATTTATAAGTTAACACCCTACATCAACGATAAGGGGCGCAGGGATTTTGCCATCAGCAACAACTGTGTCGACATGAACTTCAGCACCAACCTGTACATCGGTGCCGCTATGATCTTTGAGGGTTCAGTCAAAGGCCGGAAGACGACTGATTCACAGGAACAGTATCCCGACCGGATGACCAGGATCGGGATGACAATGGATAAAGTTGGGGATTATCACCCTGTTTACTATATCGAGTACCGCAACGACAACGGTTATTATCGGATGGTGAACCAGGGACAGATCGGACTGCCCACATCCATCTCAGGCCCCGGCGACATGTCGAAAGGCAACCAGTCCTGCGGTGGCGGTGAGCTCATCCCGGCCGACTGGACCGGTGCCCTGCCCGGGATCGACGGTTATCGCCAGGTTATCTGGTACTTTTATCCCGACGACAGCAAGCGGTTCAACGGAATGGGATTCATTTCCGACAACTGGATGCTGGATCCCGATTCGATTGTGAAAAGCTATGACCTGACCGACACGGTGAGCTATGAGGGCATCAAGGACACATGGACGCTGGTGGGCATCACCGATGGCGCCCCGCCGGTGAGCATCGACTGGGAAACATGGGACGAAAAACACGCCGATTGGGTCTCCCCTGCCAGTTCCCTGAAGTTCAGCGTGGAAAACATGAACAAGGTCAGGATCAGTACATCTTCAGAAGACCATTGGAGCGTGGGCGAAAGCATGGATCTCGACCTCGACTCAAAACTGCTGAGCGTCTCCTACGGTGAAGAGTTCAATTACTCCTGGGCCTTTAAGAACCAGTTTGGCACTACACGCGACACAACCCTGGAATACGAACTGGAGTTCAACCTCCGCATGGAATCTCAGGAATACGGTTACTTCATCTGGAAAATCCCCAAGATCAAGCGGTTCCGGTACTCGGCCTATCCCTGGTGGGACACGGTGACCCTGCAATATCCCATCACACGGACGACACAGTACCTCTTCAGGACCACCGGGTACAACATCCTGCCTGAATCGATACCCATCGAAGAATTCCCTTTCCTCATTGAACATCCCAACAATGCTGACATGAAGGAATGGATGACAGACGCACGCACGGCAATGTACAATGACATTAAAAAATATAACCCGCCATCCGTGCCCTTTGGCTGGAACAACAGTTCAGCAGGGATCGCTGTTACGCTGGCCCAGAAAACGGATTCCACATCAAGTTATACCATGACCAACACCTACGAACGAACCGTTGACGCAGGCCTGTCGTATAAGGTTCCCAAGGTATTCCGCATCAATGCCGGTGTCAGTGCATCCTATGAGGTTACGTACACAGACAAGTCAACGGTGTCCACCGAATTCAGCGAATCGGTCCAGGCATCGCTTGAGCCCCTGCTCAATCAAAGCTCCGGGATCAACGTACCTTCCCTGAAGACCAACATGTACCTTCTGGGACCCAACGGCAGCAAGGACCATGATTACTTTTACTATGAGGGCCTGAACGGGGCCCGGCCCTGGTACATCGCCTATGTCGTCAATTCGATCTCCGAGCCCTTCGACCCGCAAAATCCCGGCGAGGAGAAGGAGAGCGGTCAGGCCGAACTGGACCTCAGTGAGGAGGAGGGGCTGAAAGCGGTCATCTTCCCCAATCCGGGCCAAACCGGCGACATATCGATCCTGATCGAATCAAAAGACACACGTGACTTGAAGGTTTCATTGTTTGAAATGGAAGGGAGGCTCCTGGATGAGCGCGAATACAGTGATCCGGGGCCGTCGCCCGTAACCCTTTCGTTTCCGTTGCAGGGGCTTGGTTCCGGCGTTTATTTCGTTGAGATCCGGGCAGGAGAAGACAGGGTCGTTAAAAAGGTGCTGATCCAGTGATTTTCCTTATTTATTTGAGCTTTGATCCTGGGGGCAGGGCTCAAATAAAAGGACTGCATCATACGTTTATAGCTTTAAAATAGTATCTTTGACAGTCATACCAAATTATCATTCCCATGCAGGAAAAACAGGAAGTCATACGGCTTGAGAACATAACAAGGCATTTCAAGGTGGGGACCGAGATCGTCAAAGCGCTTCGGTCCATCACACTTACCATATACCGTAACGAATTTGTCGCACTGATGGGTCCGTCAGGGTCAGGGAAATCAACCCTGATGAACATCCTGGGATGCCTGGATACTTCCACCAGCGGCCATTATTACCTGAACGGTAATGATGTCAGCAAACTGAATGACAATGAACTGGCTGAGATCAGGAACAGGGAAATAGGATTCATCTTTCAGACATTCAATCTTCTACCCCGCTCCACTGCCCTGGAAAATGTGATGCTGCCCATGATCTACGCCGGCATTTCCAAATCAAGGCGGCTGGACAGGGCCAAGGAAGTCATCGAGAATGTCAGGCTCACCGACCGGATGATGCATAAGCCCAATGAACTCTCTGGAGGTCAGCGCCAGCGTGTCGCCATCGCCCGCGCCCTGGTCAACAATCCATCCATCATCCTTGCAGATGAGCCTACCGGTAACCTTGACTCGAAGACCTCCATCGAGATCATGGGCGTGCTGGAACAGATCCACAATGCCGGAAACACCATCATCGTGGTCACGCACGAAGAATCCATCGCCCGGCATGCCCACAGGATCATCCGGCTCATTGACGGACTGGTGGCAAAAGATGAAGTGAATAAGAATATCTTTACCATGGCCGATTATGCCCATGAAGAAGTGGCGGTTGACGGCCTGTCCTGATGAGGGAAGCGAAATCAGGATTGACGCTTGAAAAGAAAGTTCGCACATGTCAGAGGAAATCAAAATATATACAAAAACAGGAGACAAAGGCGAGACTTCACTGATCGGCGGTAAAAGGGTTCCAAAGTACGACCAGCGGATAGAAGCCTACGGCACCGTTGATGAACTGAATTCCTATATCGGGCTCATCAGGGACCTGCATATCGATGCCCATTCCAGGGAGATGCTGATCGAGATCCAGGACAGGCTGTTCACGGCTGAATCCCTTCTGGCAGCCGAGAATCCTGCCGATTTTCCATTTCTTCCCCGCCTGAATGAGAGTGATGTGATCCTCCTGGAAAAAGAGATCGACCGTATGAATGAACTGCTGCCTCCACTGCGTTCGTTTGTGCTTCCGGGAGGGCATCCCGTCATATCACACTGCCACATAGCCCGTTGCATCTGCCGACGCACTGAACGCCTCATCATTAAACTCGCTCAGTCCCATCCCGTCGACCCGGTCATCATCAAATATATCAACAGGTTATCAGACTATTTGTTCGTACTGAGCCGGAAATTCAGCAGGGATTTCAATGTAGTTGAAACTCATTGGAAGGCAAGGATATAGGCAAGTTCTTTTTTTATTAAAAGTTTTGACAGCGTTCGTTGATTTTCGTTTAAATTGAATTACTTTTGCAAAAAATTTGAACCCCTAAATTTTTCGGATTATGTACTGGACCCTAGAACTCGCTTCGAAACTGGAAGATGCCCCATGGCCCGCCACCAAGGATGAACTGGTGGACTGGTGCATCCGTTCCGGGGCTCCCCAGGAAGTGATCGAAAACCTCCAGGAGCTTGAGGATGAAGGTGAAATCTATGAACGTATCGAGGATTTATGGCCCGATTATCCTACAAAAGAGGATTTCTTCTTTCATGAAGATGAATACTGAAGGACATACGGCGTAAACGACATCAGATGCTTTACGCCTTCTCTTTTTTGTCCCTACCCTAAATTACGTTAACTTTGCATCCCATTTTACGAATCAGTTCCCTTTAAGACGTTGACCATGGTAAGTTTTCTCAATAAACTGCTCGGAAATAAATCGCAACGGGATATCAACAGCGTCAATCCTATTGTGGATCAGATTAAAAAAGCCTATGAAAAAATCACCCTCCTTTCCAATGATGAACTAAGAGAAAAAACATCCGAATTCCGACAGACATTACAAAGTGCCATCCGGGAAAATGAAGACAGGATAAGGCAGCTGAAGGAGTCCATCGAGGAAGATGCAGATATGGACGTGGAAGAGAAGGAAAAAGTCTACGAAAAGATCGATCAGCTGGAGAAGGTAAACTATGAAAAGACCCAGCAGGTCCTCAATGATATCCTGCCCGAAGCATTTTCGGTCATGAAAGAAACGGCTAAACGGTTCAAGGAGAATGAATATGTAGAGGTAACCGCCACCCAGATGGACCGCGACCTGGCTTCACGAAAGGAAAATATTACCATTCATGGGAATACGGCCAGGTATCATAATAAGTGGATGGCCGGAGGAAATATGATCACCTGGGATATGGTCCATTACGACGTCCAGCTTATCGGTGGGATCGTACTGCATCAGGGCAAGATATCCGAAATGGCCACCGGTGAAGGAAAAACGCTGGTTGCTACGCTTCCTGTCTACCTGAACGCCCTCCCAGGGAAAGGGGTCCATATCGTCACCGTCAATGACTACCTGGCAAAACGTGACTCGGAATGGATGGGAATGCTCTATGAGTTCCACGGATTACAGGTGGACTGCATCGACAAACATGAACCCAACTCGGAAGCCCGCCGGAAAGCCTACCTTGCCGATATTACCTTCGGGACGAACAACGAATTCGGATTCGATTACCTCAGGGATAATATGACCGGCAATCCGGAAGAACTGGTCCAGCGTCCCCATAACTACGCCATCGTTGATGAGGTCGACTCGGTACTGATCGACGATGCGCGTACCCCACTGATCATTTCAGGCCCTACTCCCAAAGGGGACAAACAGGAATTTGACGAACTGAAGCCAGACATCCTGAAACTCTACACCGCACAGCGAAACCTTGTCACAAAGATCCTTGCCGATGCCAAGCAGCTCCTTCATGACAATGCCACCGCGGAAGACGAGAAAAAGGGTGGCGAGCTGATCTTCAGGGCATACCGCGGATTACCCAAGAATAAGGCCCTCATCAAGTTCCTCAGCGAGGAAGGGATGCGCACCCTGATGCAAAAGACCGAAAACTTCTACCTCCAGGAACAGCAAAAAAATATGCACATCATCGATGACGAGCTTTTCTTTGTGATCGATGAAAAACATAATTCCATTGACCTTACCGAAAAAGGCATCGACCTGCTGACAGCCTATTATGATGATCCGAATTTTTTCATCCTCCCCGATATTGGTGCAGAGATTGCCGAACTGGAACGCACCATCCTTCCGGAAATGGAAAAAATGGAAAAGAAAAATACGCTTCTCCAGGATTTTACCATCAAATCGGAACGTATCCACACCGTCAATCAACTGCTGCGCGCTTACGCCCTCTTTGAGAAGGATGTGGAATATGTGATCATGGACAACAAGATCAAGATCGTTGATGAACAGACCGGCCGCATCATGGAGGGCAGACGGTACTCCGACGGACTGCATCAGGCCATCGAAGCAAAGGAAAATGTCAAGGTGGAAGCTGCCACCCAGACCTATGCCACCATCACCCTGCAGAATTACTTCAGGATGTATAAAAAACTGTCGGGTATGACCGGTACTGCAGAAACGGAAGCGGGTGAGTTCTGGAGCATCTATAAACTCGATGTGGTAGTCATTCCAACCAATCGCCAGGTTGTCCGCGACGACAGGGAGGACCTTGTATACAAAACCAAAAGGGAAAAATACAACGCTGTCATTGAAGAGATCATTCAACTGACGCAGAACGGAAGACCGGTACTGGTGGGCACAACCTCGGTAGAAACCTCCGAGCTGTTGTCACGCATGCTCAACATGAAACGCATTCCGCATAATGTGTTGAATGCAAAGCTTCACCAGAAGGAAGCCCAGATCGTGCTGGAAGCCGGACAGGCTGGAACGGTGACCATCGCCACGAACATGGCCGGCCGTGGTACCGACATCAAACTGGGTCCCGGGGTGAAAGATGCGGGAGGTCTGGCGATCATCGGTACCGAACGCCATGAGTCACGACGTGTCGACCGGCAGCTCAGGGGACGTTCCGGCCGTCAGGGAGACCCGGGCAGCTCCCAGTTCTTCGTGTCCCTTGAAGATGACCTCATGCGTATGTTTGGCTCCGAACGCATCGCCAAGGTCATGGACAGGATTGGAATTAAGGAAGGGGAAGTGATCCAGCACTCTATGATCACCAGGTCCATCGAGCGGGCACAGAAAAAAGTGGAAGAGAACAACTTCGGGATCAGAAAACGACTGCTGGAATATGACGACGTGATGAACTCCCAGAGAGAGGTGATCTACCGTAAACGCAAGCATGCACTCTACGGAGAACGACTGGCTGTGGACATATCCAATATGATCTTTGATGTGTGCGAAAAAACCGTCAACGATTTCCAGGATCAGCGCGATTTCGATGCGTTTAAGATCGAATTGCTGAGACTGCTCCAAATCGATTCGCCTGTGGATGAGAAAACCTTCTATGCCCAGGATGGAAAATCGCTCACAGAACAGATCTTCTCACTGGTTTACAACCGGTACCGGACCAAAAGGGATTTTATTGCACAACAGGCATATCCTGTCATCAAAGAAGTATTTGAAAACAACTCCCAGTACGAAAACATTGCCATCCCCATCACCGACGGACGCAAGGCAATGAATGTGATCGCCAACCTGAAAAAGGCCTATGAAAGTCAGGGCAAGGAGGTTGCACTGGCCATTGATAAAGGTGTCACCCTTGCTACGATCGATGATGCCTGGAAAGAGCACCTGCGGGAAATGGACGATCTGAAGCAATCGGTCCAGGCTGCCACCTACGAACAAAAAGATCCCCTGCTGATCTATAAATTTGAATCCTTCCAGCTTTTCAAGAACATGCTGGAAAAGATCAACAAGGATACCATCTCTTTCATTATCAAAGCAAACCTGCCGGTGAGGGAATCCAGTCAGGTACGGGAAGCACAGATACGCGGCAGGGGCAACCTGAGAAACCTCAAGGAGGAGCGTACCGACCTGCTTTCACAGTCCCACGCGGATACCCAGCAGAAACAGCGGCCCATGCCGGTCAAGGTGGAGAAAAAAGTCGGAAGGAACGATCCCTGCCCGTGTGGCAGCGGAAAAAAGTATAAGCATTGTCATGGCAGATAAACAGTGATCCATACGTTCAATACACCATGAAATATCAAAGAGTTTTGCTCAAGCTCAGCGGCGAATCGCTACAGGGGAACGGAACTTCGGCCCTTGAGGAAGACCGGCTGATTCATTTCGCCCGGGAGATCCGATCGGTACACGAAAAAGGTGTGCAGATCGCCATCGTCATCGGCGGGGGTAATATCTTCAGGGGACTGAAAGGCACCGGCCAGGGGATCAGCCGCGTACAGGGGGATTATATGGGTATGCTCGCCACCCTGATCAACAGCCTCGCGCTGCAGCAGATGCTGGAAGACAGCGGCGTAAAAGCCTGCGTTCTTTCGGCCCTTGCCATCGAATCCCTGGCGGAAAAGATCACCAGCCGCCGTGCCATTGAGGCCCTGGAAAACGGACAGGTGGTGATCCTGGCCGGAGGTACCGGAAATCCGTTTTTCACCACCGACACGGCTGCCGTCCTGAGAGCCCTGGAAACCAAGGCCGACATCATCCTCAAGGGAACACGCGTGGACGGGATTTACTCTGCGGATCCTGAAAAGGATCCGAAAGCGGTCTGGTATGAGGACATCACATTCGATGAAGCACTGCAGAAGGGACTGAAGATCATGGACCTCACTGCCTTCACCCTCTGCAGGGATAACCACCTGCCCCTGATCGTATTCAACGCCAACACGGAGGGGAACCTGTTGCGGATCCTCAGGGGTGAAAAGATAGGAACACTGGTCCACATGTAATTATTTCCTATTTTTGCAACCTACACCATTTTACGTATATCCATGAACGACGATTGCATCCTGTGCCTGGAAGAAACCCTTGAAACCATGCAGCTCGCCATCACCCACCTGGAGCGCGAACTGCATAAGATACGGGCAGGCAAAGCCACACCCGACATGCTGGAAGGTGTGAAGATCGAATACTACGGTACGGTCACTCCCCTGAACCAGGTTTCCAATATCACCACACCGGATCCCAAACAGATCATTGTTCAACCATGGGACAGAAGCATTCTGGGCGTGATCGAAAAAGCCATTATGGCAGCTAACCTGGGATTCAACCCGATCAATAACGGCGAAGTGCTCCGCATTATCGTCCCCGCCCTGACAGAAGAACGGCGCCGCGACCTGGCCAAGCAGGTCAGGGTGGAGGCTGAGAAAACCAGGGTTTCCATCAGGAACATCCGCCGCGAAGCCAATGAAGCTGCAAAAAAACTTAAAAATGAAGGAACACCTGAGGATGATATCGAAAAACTGGAGTCGGAAATCCAGGATATGACCAATAAATTCATCCAGAGGGTGGATAAGATCGTGGAGATCAAAGAAAAAGAAATTATGACCGTGTAACGGTCCCCGCAGATCAGATGCCTTTGGTAATGTTCTGAACCACCTCGAAATGACTCAGGAACTGTTTGGCCACGATCCTGAGCACGGTGTACCCCGGTATCGCCAGGATCATCCCCACCACACCTACCAGACTGCCGGCAACCAGGATCACAATGAAGATCTCAAGCGGATGTGCACGCACGCTCCTGGAATAGATCCAGGGCTGCAACACCATATCATCAATGCCTTTCACCACTGCAAAGGTTGCCACCACCTTCAACGCTATGGTCAGCAGCGCATTGTAGTCGCCGACATTTACACTGGTGGAAACCGCTATCAGCACGCCCAGTAAACCGGCGATGAACGGACCCAGGTATGGAATGACATTCAGCATCCCTCCCAAAAAAGCGATCAGCAACGTGTTTTTTATGCCAAGAATGGTAAGTACCAGGCTCAGCATGGAGATCATGAAGATCATCTCCACCATCAGCCCGATAAAATAACGCGAAAGCAGTTCCCTGATCGAAGTCAGCGATTTTGATATCTGGTCTTTGTATTTGGACGGAGTAAGCACCATGATCCCGTCATAGAACAGGTGATCATCCTTCAAAAAGAAAAAAGTTATGAAAATAATGGAAAATACACCGATCAGAATCGTACCGGTCAGGCTCATGATATCCGAAAATAGGTGAGAAACCGATTTAAAACTGAGGATCGACTGGAAATGACCTCCAATGAGGGATACCAGGCTCTCTTCGGGTGAAAGCAGCTTAAACTGCACCAGAAGATCCTGTACCCTCGAAAGGGGTTTTGCCAGGCTCTCCTGCAACTGCCCGTAATCAATGCTGGCAAGTACATCCAACTGCTTCATTACCAAAGGGATGAAAAAATAGAAAAAAAGGCCGATCACCAGAAGGATGGCTAAAAGCGTAATGACGGTGCTCAGCACATGTGGCATTCTGAACCTGCCAAGGGAGATCCTGTCGATCAGGTGCACCAGGGGATGTCCCATAAAGGAGAGGACAGCCGAGATGAGAATGAAAGTGACCACTTCTGAGAATCGCCAGAAAAGGAATATGACGACACCGATTCCCAGTAGGGTCAGGATAAGATTAAAGAAACGGTTCATGCAGTAAAGATAAAAAAAATATCCTTAGAAAGAATTGCTGAGAACGGGTAGGATCATGGTGATCTTAAAGGCATAGTTATCCAGCTCCCTTTCCAGATGATAGGGTCCGTAACGGTAATGCACACCCAGTCCAAGGGAGATTAATCCGCTGATGTTCAACAAATCATTGATATTTAACCCGGATTCATAGTATCCTTTATGCATTGTTTGAAAGGAAATGTGATGATGGTAATCCGGATCGTTAAGGAACCCATAACCAAGGTTGGTGGTGAGTTCCAGCCCGGGTGCAAATCCTCTGGTCCTGATCAGAAGCTTTCCGAAGTTATGCGACACATACAACGCAACATAACGATCCATCAGGAACTCGTTCAGCCTCATGGTAGCAAAACTGTGCGGTGCAAACAGGGTAAATGAATGATAACTTCCGTTTCCGTTGTAGAGGTTTGTATAAGGCAGTGCTTTGTCAATGAATCCAGCCTTTAACATGAGGTCTGTCTCCCCCAGGTACTTAATGAAAAACGACTTTTGAATTTTCAGATCAAAACGGTTGAATCCGAATTCACCTCCCAGCACTCCTGCAAATCCCCTGGTATAGGTAAACCATACCACAGGCCAGCTGGTACCCAAGGATACCTTTGTCTGAACATTCTTAAGGAATTTCTCTTTATATGCATACCTGAAGGTGACGGAGCCTTCTGTGAACCGGAAGGCGTTGGAAAGAAGCGTCAGATCCTCCCCGGGAGGACCAAAATAATAATCATAGCCAGGTTCTTTGAACGTCCTGCTGAAAGTCATGAATGTTTTCAAATACGACAGCGACCTGAAACCAAAGGATCCTTCGAATTTTTCGATCCGGTCCATCCGCATCAGCAGCGGTTCCCTGTAATTATCATAGCTGAATTTCGTGAAATCATCATAATAGTGCGTACCTCCCGGTTCAGCAACATCATTCTGGTACGAAAAACCGGCTTCCATTTCGGCATCCCTGTACGGGAACAGGGATACACTGGTTCCGTACTTCAGGTGCTGATCCCTGAATCCGTATCCCACAAATCCTCCGATTGAAAACAGGCTGGAGATCTTCTTATTGGTTTCAGCACCCACTCCCACATAAAAGCCTTCATAGTCATTATACCTGAGGAATTTACGCATATCCAGATCAATCCATTTCCAGGGGATCTTCCCGGTCATTAATGTCTCAAAACCTTTGGCCTTCTCGTCAAAATGATATTCCCTTCCAAGGCTGTCAATAAATGTATAGGTATTCATTTCCCTTCCCGACAGGCTGTCGGTCCGGTATACGGCCAGCAGACGGCCGGCCTCCGAATAGGCATCGGGCATTACCTCTATCTCCACATTGCTGAATTCTTTTTTCGTCATTTCCGGATTGATCCGGATATCCCTGATATAACTCTTGCCAATCCCCACCAGCGGAAAGCTGGCTGAATCCGTTGATACTTCAGCAAATTGAATCAGCAGATCGGTGTTGAGCTGGACTGGGAACCAGTATTCCCCGTCCATCAGTTCATACTTTTGCTGGATCCGTATACTAAGCCCGCGATCATCGCGATAAGGTGCTGCCGATACATTCTCAATGGCCCATTTATGCGTATTGATGTAAAGCAAACCTTCCAGTCCGTCGAAGTTGGTGTTCAGCAGGGGCCGGTAATAGATCACGAAAGTGGTATCGGTGGTTAAAGGATGAAATAAGGTGTCCTGCAGGACGAAAAGGTAATTCTTAAGACTTCCCCTGCTGATGGGATTGATGTAATTCTTATCCGCAATTTTGATCACCTCGTCGTAAAAGGTAGTGGATTGCATCTGTGAGATCAGGAACACAATGATAGGATCCCTGAAACCCGATATTCGTGAAGCGATGACACGCTCGCTGTTGTTGTCCGGAAAAAGAAAGCTCCGTTCTGAAACCGTTTCCATGAAAAAGAAATACTTGTCCTGAAGAAATCCCTTCAGCTCACTGCCAGCGGAATCCAGTGCAGTGGTGTCCATGATAAAAACCGAATCATTCCTGATAGTGAAATACATTTTATCATAGGAAGTGTAAGAAAAGGAAGGCAGTTTCTCAGGATCGTTGAGTTCCTTTGAGGCAATGACATTTGAAATGATACGGTGTGCAGGGTTTTCTCCCGGGAGGATCTCCACTTCGCTCAGTTCAATCCATACAGGTTCCAGCCTGATCACCAGTCCTGCAGTTTTTTCACCGACTGGGTACTCAATGGTTTTATAACCCATATGGCTGACCGTCAGCGAAGTGATGGATTCCGGGTAAGAAAAGGAGAACTTTCCATCGATATCGGAAACGCCGCCATGTTTGCCCTTGTTGATGACAATGTTGACAAAAGCCAGGGCTTCTCTGGTTTCAGCATCGATGATTTTTCCCTGGACGGAAAATGGCTGGCTCTTTGCAGTGGGAGCGGCCATCAGCAAAACGATGATAATGAACGGGGGAAGAAGCCTCATGAGGTGGTTTGGCGGTAAATCTGGGTATAAAAATAATCTTCCACCTCTTTCAGTGTATTTTCGCTCTTAAAAATGTCCTTTACGATCAGTCCCTTATCCAGAATGACGATCCTGTCGCACACTTCCGTTACGTGCTTGAGGTCATGGCTGGAAATCAGCATGGTGGTCTCCCCGTTGGTATTCAGTTCATTCAGCAATAGTTTCAGGCGTATCTGCGAGGTAGGATCAAGGCTGTTGAAAGGCTCGTCCAGCACCAGTACCTGTGGCTCTTTCATCAATGCGGCTGCGATGCCCACCTTTTTCTGGTTTCCTTTGGAGAGATCACGGATCAGCTTCTTTTTGGCTACGATCTCGTCATTGAAGAAATCTCTGAAACGGTCATAAAATTCGGTTATGTCACCCTGAGTCAGACCATTGATACGCGCCACGAACTGAAAATATTCCTCCGGTGTAAGAAAGTCAATGAGGAATCCTTCATCCAGGTAAGATCCCGTGTACTGTTTCCAGGTCTCATTGCGTGAAACCGTCACCTCGCCCGAAAATACAGATCCACTGCTGGCCCGTATCAGGTCCAGCACCAGTCTGAAAAACGTCGTCTTCCCTGCCCCGTTGTTGCCAACAAGTCCAAAGCTCTCACCCTTGGCGATCGTCAACGAGGGTATGTTCAACACGATCTCCCCGCTGTATTTTTTTGTCAGTTCTTTAACAACGATCATCACCTGATATTTAAATGTAATTAACCTGTATTTTCACCTCACCCTGAATCCCTCCGCCATGATATACCTTCGTTTTTCAAACTGACTCCTGATCATCTGCAGAAAAACCCTATGGAGCGACAGGCCGATCAGCCCGATGACTCCAATGACCATAAATCCGACATAAGGTAATCCGATTGCCTGGAAGGGCCAGTACACAAGAGGCGGAAAAAGGAATGCAGGCAGCATGGCCAGCCAGTTGGAGGCCCCGATCCCCTGATAGTTAAAGGCTGATGCGCGGCTCAGGTCGATCCGTTTTTTATTGAAAGTGGCCATATATAACAGCACAAAAGATAAAAAACCAATGTTGTACAGGAAAGTGACAAAATTGATGAACAGGATCCTCCACCCGAAAAAGACATAAGGAATGGTGATAATAAAGCACAAAGTGCTTATTATCAGTGAATTAATAAATTTTACCCGAATATAACGTTCCATATCGATCCGGCTGGTAAGCAATGCGTCAAAATAATTGCTTTCCCATCCGAACGCATAATTGAGGTAATTGAGCATCATCCCTCCCGACATAAAAACGCCTACAAAGATCAAAAGTCCTGTCCCCTGGTTCATATAGATCTCCTGAGGATAAAAAAACAGTCCGTACAAAATAAACAGGGGAAAAAGGTAAATGGTGGTTTTAGGCCTCTTGTTCCTCCACATGAGTTTCATCTCCAGCGCCATGATCTCTCCGGTGATCCCAAGTCCTTTCAGGTAACGGATCTCTGATATGGAATCCATTTTTTGCCTTTTACGTGTTTCAATTTCTTCCGGATATAATCTCTTTTTCAAAAAGTAATAATGAACTGCATAAACTGCGAACAGAATGGCGGCGGGAATGGCGACAAGCTGTGGATGGATGAGCAGGTACCCGAAGACAAGGGAGGAGAAACCGGATATTGAAAGAATACCGAAATAATTTAACAGAATAAGTCCAACGACGGCTAGTCCCGCCGCAGCTACGATCCTGGGCCTGGATGATAATTGCCTTTTCAGGTATGTGGCCAGAAAATTATTGACCATGACCATCAGGAAGATCGTGATCAGGTAGATCCACGCATCCAACGGTGCGTATTGCCTCCCGACCACAATGAAGGCAAAAGGTATCACGATGAAGAACGGGATGATGTTGAAAATGCTCAGGACCGTTTTCAGTTCAACGTAGTGAACGATCGTTCGCCGGCGAATGGGCAGATGCAGATAGGAGCTGATGTGAAAGGCCGACACCTGCTGCAGGTAGAATCGAATGACCAGATCGGCCAGAAAATACAGGAGCAAAAAACCATTGAACATTTCTGCCGGATTTCTGCCAGGGTAAACATCGGCCAAAATCCTGTCGATCAGAATGCCGATGAGCAGCAGATAAAATATCATGAGAAGAAATAAGAAGCCAATGAAAATATTGGCGGCCACATTTTTATGCCAGATGGTCGACCGCAGGGCTTCTTTCCATTGATGCCGGACAAATATCCTGAACATGGGAAAAACTGTTTATCCTAGCAATACAGGATCAAAGGTATGGATTCAGGCTGTTCATTGCTGTAAAAAAATAAAAAACCCGTGGATCAGCCGGCCTTGTCGGTAACCTGAAGCCTGAAGCCTGTCCCGTGAATATTCTGGATCAGGATGGCAGGATCTTCTTTAAGGTATTTTCGCAGCTTGGTGATAAACACATCCATGCTTCGCCCGATGAAATAGTCGTCGTCGCCCCATACGCTCAAAAGGGCCTCTTCCCTTCGCAAAAGTGAGTTTTTATGCAGACAGAGCAACCGCAGCAGGGATGCTTCTTTCCGGGTGAGGATGCGCTGATGGTCTCCGATCTGAAGGGTCATGTTCTTGGCATCAAACGTAAAACGTCCGATCTGGAAAATATCCTCCTCGGGTCTCACGCCACTTTCCTGCCTCACAGCACATCTTCTGAGGATGGCCTCCAGTCTGAGGCTCAATTCCTCGCTGCTGAAAGGTTTTGTGATATAATCATCGCACCCGGTCTTGAATCCTTCGATCCTGTCCTCCCTCAATCCCTTGGCCGTCAGGAAGATGATCGGCACCAGCTGGTCGATGATGCGGATCTCCCTGGACAAAGTGAATCCATCCTTCTTGGGCATCATCACATCCAGAATGCACAGGTTGGGTTTCTTCTCAAGAAAACTCCGGTATCCTTCATCACCATCAACGGCGACATGTACCTCATAGCCAAGCATCTCAAGATAATCCTTCAGTACGGTGCGAAGGTTCGGATCATCCTCCACCAGTAATAACCTGGTCATTTGCTTTTTGTTCTTCATTTTCTGCAGGATTAACTTTCACATGATCGAATGGAAAATACAGGTCAAACCGGCTTCCCCTGTTCAGTTCACTGGTAACGCTCACTGATCCTCCATGTGCCTCGACCATTGTTTTCACATAAAACAATCCTAATCCAAAACCTTTGATATCATGGATATTACCTGTATGAACGCGGTAGAAACGCCGGAATATGTTTCGCTGGTTCTCCACACTTATCCCTGATCCCTTATCGGCAACGGAAATAAGGATGCCACTGTTCTTATTGGCTGTCGACAGGGTCACCTCCGGTGGTCCGGGAGAGTATTTGATCGCATTATCAATAAGATTATCAATCACATTGACCAAATGAACCCTGTCGGCCAGAAGGTTGTACTGCCTGGCATGCATGCAGGTACGGAACTTCCCGTTTCGTTCCTTCATGATCAGGCTGTAATTCCTGATCACCTCTTCCAGAACCTCATGAACATTCAGTTCACGAAATTTTAATTCAAATTCCCCCCTGTCCAGAATTGCAACCTTGAGCACCTGCTCCACCTGATGTTTTAAACGTAAATTTTCATCGAATATGATGGAAGCGTATCTTTTTGTTTTATCGGGCGATTCATGGATCTGAGGCTTCAGAAGCATTTCGCTTGCCAGCGAAATGGTAGCAATGGGTGTCTTGAACTCATGGGTCATATTGTTCACAAAATCAGTCTTCATTTGTGAAAGCCTCTTTTGCTGATATACCGAAAGGATAGAGAAAAAAATGGCACCGGCCAGAACCAGCAGGAACACCACAGAAAGAACCAGCCAGATCAGGATCTGATGAATGATCATTCCCTGTTTTCCCGGTATATATACTCCCAGCATGCATGGATCTGATTTACACAGACATTCCAGCGATACAGCATTCCGGGATTGAATAAGCTCTTCCCCTGAATGATTGCCTGATGAATACATCAGCCTTCCGTCCTTCCGATGGAATATGCCATATGCATAGTCATCCGGGAAATCCATCCACGACATCTCCGACCGGACAAGGGAATCCAACAGCGAGATATCCAGCATCTCCATCAACGAAACAGGCTCATTGTAACAGACCGTTCCATACTGCATCATCCTGGCCATCATCGTATCGTTCCTGGTCACCATCAGTTCGGTCACAATCCTTCGAAGTGCTACATCCACCCGGCCATCCATCTGATCCTCCTTCAGCCGGTACACATTCTTCATCCAGAATAGCTGTGTCAGGATGATCCCGGCCAGTGACAGGGATGCAAACAGAATGATAAGCTGTATGTTCTTCTTTTTCACATGGTAAAATTAGTTATATACAGCCTGCATGCATGAATTTTTAACAATTCTTTAACAAGACTTGGCTTTTATTAACATTCCTTCATTCATTTATTATATTATATTTGCATCCGGAAACTCATATGATTAACACAAATAATAAACAAACATTATGAAAAAACTCATCATCGCCCTGACCCTTGTGACCTTTATCGGTGCCGGTGCATTTGCACAGACGAAATCAAGTGCAAAAGTTGTCTCCAATGACACGAAGATTGAAAAAGTAAGTTACGACCAGGACCCTGCAAAATCGAAAGATGCCAGTAAATCAGCGACAGATGCGAAAATATCTGTTTCCGGTGATCAGAAGGCTGCATCTTCTGCAAAAGAATGTGCACCCGCCAAATCAGTAAATTGTGCTCCCGAAAAATCTGCCGGATGCACTCCCAAACCCGGATGCACGACAACTCAGAAAAGCTGCTGCTCAAAATCACACGATCCTGCCAAAAAGTAGTCAGTGTGTTTAAGACTTTAAAACCCCGGCTTTTCACCGGGGTTTTTTTATTTTTGTACGATAAAATAACCATTCTACCACCATGATCACTTCTCAAATCATTTATGAAGGCAGCCTGAGGACAAGGTCAGTCCACGTGAGGTCGCAGCAGCAGATCATCACCGATGCACCCGTGGATAACATGGGGCAGGGAGAAGCTTTTTCTCCGACCGATCTCATGGCTACCTCTTTCGGGAATTGCATGCTGACCATCATGGGTATCGCAGCCCGGACACATCATTTCACGATCGACGGCACCAGGGCCGAGATCACCAAGATCATGGCCTCTAATCCGAGAAGGATCGCTGAAATTAAGGTGGAACTCACCTTTCCGCCCAATAACTATCCGGAAAAAGTAAAGAAGATCCTGCGGCAGGCATCCAAAACATGCCCGGTGGCCCTGAGTCTTCATCCAGATATTAAACAGCATGTAATCTTTCATTTCTTATGAATCCTTTTCATATACCTGAAGGTATCACAGGCAGAAGGGAGATGACAGTCACTGAATCCGTCACCGCTGCAGCATTCGGCTCCGGACTGGTTCCTGTTTTCGCCACACCGGCTATGATCGCTCTGATGGAAAACACGGCCCAGGAAAGTGTACGGGAATTTCTGCCGGAGGGATACACCACGGTTGGATACAGAGTTGATGTTCAACATCTCCGGCCCACACCCACCGGCCAGAAAGTGGTCTGCGAAACGGCTCTGTTGGAGATCAGGGAGGCCAGGCTGACCTTTTCGGTAAATGCATCGGACGAAAAAGGACCCATCGGAAAGGGAACACATGTCAGGTATATCGTCAAAATGGAATCCTTCCTGAAACAGGCTGCCCTGTAGAAAAAGGATCCTGCCGGTAATGATTAAATCCATCATAGCGCGTGAACAATACGGATCAACCTGAACTGGCCCTGGTGGCCACAACGATCTCCGGGCTGGAGGAGGTTCTGGCCGGGGAGCTCCGTCAACTGGGGGCCCTCGATATCCAGGTCCTGAGGAGAGCCGTCAGTTTCCGGGGGCCCATCGGGCTTGTGTACAGGGCCAACTTATGGTGCCGGACCGCCTTTCATGTGCTGAGACTGATCACATCCTTTCCCGTAAGGGCACAGAAAGAACTGTACGACAGGTTGTATGAGATACCCTGGGAGGAGTGGATGGATCCCGGCCAGACCCTTGCCGTGCATGCCGTGGCCCACGATGCCGTCTTCACGCATACCCGGTTTGCAGAGCAGCTGTCGAAGGATGCCATTGCCGACCGTTTTCGTGCAAGGACAGGGCGCCGTCCGTCGGTGGATCTGGAAGCCCCTTTTCTGCAGGTCCATCTACATCTTTCTGGTGAAGCGTGCCAGGTCTTCGTCGACAGCTCGGGCGAATCGCTTCACAAAAGGGGATACCGCAAAGCGACAGGCCCGGCTCCGCTGAATGAGGTGCTGGCAGCAGGATTGATCAGGCTGTCAGGATGGGATGGCATGACTCCTTTCTTCGACCCGATGTGCGGATCAGGCACCCTCCTTACCGAAGCGGCACTCATCGCCCTCAATATGCCGCCAGGCCGTTACAGGAAATACTTCAACTTCAGCAACTGGCCGGATCACAGGGAAAAACTGTGGAATGATGTACGCACATCTGCCCTGGACTCCTCCCCATCCCCTTCCCTGTCCATGCAGGGAGCAGATATCTCGGAACAAATGGTTCGCATCACCAGGGAAAACCTGCGCTTCGCCGGCCTGGAGAAGACAGTGAATATCGCGCGACGGGATTTCAGAACCTCTGGTCCCCCTTTCCGGTCAGGGATACTGATCACCAATCCACCCTTTGGACAACGGCTACCGGTAGATGACCTGCATCAGCAATACCGACAGATCGGGGATGTCCTCAAGAACCTTTATGCAGGATGGACAGCCTGGATCCTGGCCTCCGACAAACAGGCAATAAAGTTCCTTGGACTGAAGCCATCCCGTAAGATTACAGTGTTTAATGGCCCACTTGAATGTAAATTTGTTAACTTTGAAGTGTTTGAAGGCCGACGAAACGATATGTTAAAAAATAAAAATTCATCCTATGGCATTATTGAAAATGAATAAGATAGGGCTACTGACCTCGGGCGGAGATGCCCCGGGAATGAACGCGGCCATCAGAGCCATCGTCAGGACCGGTTTGTATAACAACATGGAAGTGGTGGGGATCTACAACGGATATGAAGGACTGATCAAAAAGCAGTTCAAACTGATGGAAAGAAACTCGGTTTCCAATATCATCCAGAGAGGCGGCACCATATTGAAAACGGCACGCAGCGAACAGTTCAAAACCGAGGAGGGAATGGAACTGGCCTACACCCATCTCCAGGAAGAACAGATCGACGCCCTTATCGTTATAGGCGGTGATGGTACCTTCACTGGTGCTCACATCTTTGGTCACAAATTCGACTACCCGATCGTCGGGCTTCCGGGCACCATCGACAATGATCTCTACGGAACGGATCTCACCATTGGATATGATACGGCCGTCAATACGGTGGTGGAGGCAGTGGATAAGATCCGTGATACAGCACAGTCCCACGACCGGCTGTTCTTTGTTGAGGTGATGGGACGGGATGCAGGCTTTATCGCCCTGCGAAGCGGGCTGGCATCAGGAGCCGATAATATCCTGGTACCGGAGACAAAGACCAACATCGATAACCTGATCCGGATGCTCAAATACGACTGGAAAAGGAATAAAACATCCGGCATCATCATCGTGGCAGAAGGTGATGATCAGGGTGGAGCCTATGAGATCGCAAGGAAAGTGGAAGAGAAATTCAACGAGTTCGAAACAAGGGTGACCATCCTGGGACATATCCAGCGCGGCGGATCTCCCACCGCCATGGACAGGGTGCTGGCCAGCCAGCTGGGATATGAATCCGTCAATGCACTGTTGAATGGTGAACGCGATATCATGATCGGCATGTCCAATAACCAGGTATCCTATACACCTTTCGAAAAAGCGATCAAAAGCCAGAAATCCATCAAGCACACCTATCTGGAAATCGCCAGGATATTATCATTGTAATGAATTGAATGCGGCCATCACCAGCCGCCGGCAGAACAAAATGATCACCAGGTCCCAATTTGCGGAGGTCATAGTCCCCTTGCCTGTCCCGGGTACATTCACCTACCGGGTGCCCGATTCACTCACCGATGAAGTAAGGGTCGGCCAGCGGGTGGTTATCCAGTTTGGCAGTAAAAAAATATATACAGCCGTCATCCGGTCGCTGCATCCTGACAATCCCACTACTTTTGATGCCAAAGAAATCCTTGCGGTACTGGACCTGTTCCCCGTGGTGAATGAACTTCAGCTGATCCACTGGGAATGGATGGCATCCTACTACATGGCCTGCCTTGGAGATGTCATGAATGCAGCCCTTCCTTCCGGCCTGAAGCTGCACTCTGAAACCAGGATCATCATGCACCCGGAGTGTGACCTTCAGAATGCAGAGCTCAGCGATAAAGAATACATGATCATCCAGGCACTGGGAAACAGAAAGGAGCTGACCGTCAGTGATGTCGCCAGGATCGCCGGACAGGCAAAGATCCTGCCGCTCATCAATACCCTTATCGAAAAAAAGATCCTGCTGGTCAGGGAAGAACTGGTTCAGCACTACCAGCCCAGGACTGAGACCTTTGTCTTCCTTGCAGAAGAGTATGCCTCAGAAGAGAAACTGAACCAGTTGTTCGATGAACTGAACAAAAGAGCCTATAAGCAACTCGAAGTGCTCATCAGTTATATCCGGCTTTCTTCATTTGGCAAGCCGGACATAAAAGATGTCAAACGCAGCGAACTGTTGAAGAGCGCAAATGCATCACCGGCACAGCTGGCAGCACTGCAGAAAAAAGGTGTGTTCCGAACCGAAGAACGGATCGTATCGCGCCTGCACACGGAGGAGTACCCGCAGAATGTGTCGTCCATCCAGCTGACAGCACATCAGACACAGGCTTATGCATCGTTGAAGAGCCAGCTTGCCGAAAAGGATGCAGTCCTCTTGTTTGGAGTGACCTCAAGCGGCAAGACCGAGATCTATATCAAACTGATCCAGGAATATATCCAGGCAGGTAAACAGGTTCTCTATCTTTTACCGGAAATAGCGCTTACGGCTCAGATCATTCAGCGCCTGAAACGGTTCTTCGGTAATGCCGTGGGAGTGTATCATTCCAGGTATAATGACTTTGAACGTGTTGAGATCTGGAATAAGGTCCTGTCAAAAGATCCCGGCCAGCCGGATTCTTTCCGGATCATCCTCGGTGCCCGCTCCGCTATGTTCCTCCCCTTCTCCGATCTGGGACTGATCATCGTGGATGAGGAGCACGACACTTCATTCAAGCAGCAGGATCCATCGCCACGGTACAACGCCAGGGATGCCGCCCTGTACCTTGCGCGCCTGCATAAGGCCAAAACGGTGCTGGGTTCTGCGACGCCTGCCCTGGAAACCTTTTTCCTCTGCGCTTCGGGTAAATTCGGAATGGTCACCCTGACAGAACGTTATGGAGGCATACAGCTCCCGGATATACAACTGATCAACACCAGGGAGGAAAACCGGCTCAAAAAGATGAAATCCCTTTTTGCTGAGGGACTGCTTCAGCAAATAGGAGCAGCCCTTGGCAGACAAGAACAGGTCATCCTGTTCCAGAACCGGCGCGGATTTTCACTCCGGATCGAATGTGACGTCTGCAACTGGACCCCCTCCTGCAGGAACTGCGATGTTTCACTGATCTATCATAAACAGGCCAACCAGCTGCGGTGCCATTATTGTGGCTACTCTGTACCGGTACCGGCCAAGTGCCCGGAATGCACTACTACTCGCCTGCTGATGAGGGGATTTGGGACTGAGAAAGTGGAGGAGGAACTGGCTCACTTTTTCCCTGAAGCTGTGATCGCCCGCATGGATCTGGATACGACACGAACAAAGAATGCATATCACCAGATCATCCAGGATTTTGAAACCCGGAAGATCAATATGTTGGTAGGAACACAAATGGTGACAAAAGGGCTTGACTTTGATAACGTGAGCCTGGTGGCGATACTGAATGCCGATAACATGCTCAGTTTCCCGGATTTCCGGTCTTTTGAGCGCAGCTTCCAGCTGATGTCGCAGGTGAGCGGACGCGCAGGAAGAAAAAACAAACGCGGACTGGTGATCATCCAGTCGAAAAATCCTTCCCATCCCATCATCCGACAGGTGGTGGAAAATGACTATGAAGGCATGTACAGGTCACAGGTCATTGAGCGCCAACGATTTCATTACCCCCCTTTCTACCGGCTGATCACGCTCAGGGTTAGGCACCGTGATTTTCATTTTCTCAACGAGGCCGCAGGCGAACTGAGCAATATCCTGAAAAAAACATATCCCGGACAGGTTCTGGGACCCGAATACCCACTGGTCGCCCGCATAAAGAACAAGTACATCAAGCAAATCATGATCAAGCTGGAACGCGACTCGGCTATCTCAGCCAATAAAAAGAAAATTTCCGCTGTGATCGGTGAATTCCTTGCCCGGCAGATGTACAGGCAGGTTGATGTAGTGATTGATGTCGATCCCCTCTGACACGTTGCAGGTCAGCGAATCGTATCCGCGGCAGTGCTCTTTGAAGTATCGGCAACCTCCTCTTCAATGATGAAAAGATCCTCATTGTCCTTTTTCATCAGGTATTTTTCCCTGGCATATTTCTCAAGCTGATCCGTATCGCTCATCAACTCCAGGGTTGCCTTTTCATTGTTGCGGATCTCCAACTCATAATATTCTTTCTGATGCTTCAGCTGCTTCAGCTTCCTGGAGAGCTTGATCTGAGAAATGATGTTGTTCTGATCAAAAAATACCAGCCAGACCAGGAATGCTACACTCACGATGAAGTATTTATTTTTGAGGACCTTCAGTATCTTTTTCCACATAATGATACGGATTTAAGCTGTAGTTAATGGTCAAAGACCCAGCTGGTCGCTTATGCCTGACATGGCGCTTATGGCAATTCCGACAAACTCCTCCAGCGGAACGCCAGCCTTTTCACATTCCAGGATACTTTCCCGTCTCACCGAGGCAGCAAAGGCCTTCTCTTTCATACGCTTAATGACCGATTGCGGCCTGACAACGGATAGTTTCCTTTCGGGGTAGACAAGGGTTGTTGCAACGATCAGGCCTGTCACCGTTTCACCTGCTGCAAGCGCATGCTGGAACCGCGTAGTTCTTTCCTGCCCTGTTGCTTCTTCATTATGCATACGAATGGCATCAACGATCTCCGGATCAACGCCCTGCTCTGTCAGAATCCTGGCAGTCTCCAGCCCGTGGCTCCTGGGATCGGCATTGACCAGTTCTACATCGAGGTCGTGCAGAAGCCCTGCAAGGCCCCATTTGTCCTGATCCTGACCGAGGCGGGCGGCCAGGGCTCGCATAACTGCCTCTGAGGCAAGGCAATGGTTGAGCATCCGTTCATTTTTGATATAGGTGCGTAATAACGATATCGCCTGATCCCGTTTCATAGACCATCCATTTATTGATGATTCGACGAATGAATATCCAGTCCGTGCAGCATCCAGACGGCATGCTGCAGCGTTTTGAGGATCTCCTCCATGTGTTCCTGTACCGCCCTGATGCTTCCGGGCAGGGTGTATACCAGCGCATTGCCCATAAGCCCTGCAACACCCCGCGAAAGCAGAGCCCCGGGCTTTTCGGCCCCATATCTCACCCGCATCATCTCCATGATGCCTGGCAACTCCCTGGTTAGCCGCGGTTTGATGACATCCGGGGTGATGTCCCGGGGTCCTATGCCTGTCCCTCCGGTGGTAATGAGTATATCCAAAGGTCTCGCTGTCATCTGGTCAAGGAGACGATTCAGCATCTGCTCATCGTCAGGGATGACCTCATAGGTAACACTGCATGAACGGTTTGCCTGTTGGAAAAAGTCCTCCATATAACGGATGACGGCCTGCCCGCTCCGGTCAGGGTATTCTCCCCTGCTTGCCCTGTCGCTTAGCGTAATGACACCAACCTGGTAAATATAGGGTACATATTCGATATCCATCCCGGCCATGACCTGCCCCCCGGTCACTACCCGGGTAAAGATTCCTTCTTTTGGCATAACACATTTGCCAACCTCCTGAAATATAGCACAATTCTTTCCATGACATTCCTTTCCGATCTGAGTGATCTCCAGCTCAGCGTTTCCGATCTTCAGGCGGTCGAGCGGCGACATCTTGAAAAGGATCCTTCCCCTTGTCGTGATGTTCTCGGCAAATTCACCATACTGCAGCTCACGGTGCAGCATCTTGTTGAATTTCAGGATGCTTTCCTCGCCAAGCAGACTTACCTGCCTCAGCCAGTCGCCTGCATGAGCGTCTTTATCTACACCCAGAGAACCGATTTGAATGGATGCAACCGGTAACTTAATGGTTCCCTTTTTCTCCGAAACATTGACCGATACAACCCTGAATGGCTCGTCTGATATCATAAAACTCCCTGCTAATTAAGTTCATCATTGAATATCCGTCTTGGTCTTCTCAACCAGCCTGACCCGAGAGATCTCCATGTCTTTGTCAACAGCCTTACACATATCATATACCGTCAGCAGCGCCACCTGAACAGCCGTCAGTGCCTCCATTTCCACGCCTGTCCGGCCGATGCATCCTACTTCACTCTCCACTTTTACTCCTTCGTCTTCTACCTTGGCCCTGACACCGATCTTCGTGATCTGCAAAGGATGGCATAAGGGGATCAGCTCACTGGTCTTTTTTGCACCCTGTATCCCTGCGACCTCAGCCAGTGTGAGCACATCGCCTTTTTTTATTGTATTTTCCCTGATCAGCCGGATCGTCGCTTCCTGAAGGTGAATGAAGCCTTCTGCCCGTGCCGTGCGCACCTGCTCCGGTTTGGCACCAACATCCACCATGTGGGCTTTGCCTGTTGCATCCGTGTGAGATAGATTTTCCATGGATTTATCATTAATGGTCACGAACCAGCTGGATCGACATATGCTCACCCTCCGGTCGTATAAAATTTTCCTGACAGGCTGTATGTGCCGGAAGCTGGTTTCCAGAGGACAGCCAATTTCAGTGCCTCCCCGGGGCCAAGTGTCCTGACATCATACTCAAGGTCACTGAACAGGCATGGTTTGATCCTGCCATTGGCTGTCAGGCGCAAGCGGTTGCAATGGCTGCATCTGCCCCCATCGCCTCCTTCTACCACCCCGAAATCTCCTTTTTCCAGGTTCATCCGCCGGATGAACCTCACCGGCAGCCCTTGCTCCTGGCAGTAAGCCATCACAGAACGGGCATCCGGCTCATCAGGTGAACGCTCGATCACACAATTAATCTTCACCGGAGTGAGGCCAGCCTTCAATGAAGCCCTGATGCCCAGTAACACCCGGTCCAGATCACCCCCTCTGGTCAGCTGACGATACCTCACGGGATCCAGGCTGTCAAGGCTGATGTTGACCCGCTGCAGTCCAGCTTCCTTCAACTGCCCAGCAAACTCTTCCAGTAAAATGCCATTGGTCGTCATGGACAGATCATGGATCCCTTCCAGTTTTGATATCTCCCTGATCAGATTAATCACACCTTTCCTCACCAGCGGTTCGCCGCCCGTGATCCTGATCTTATCGATCCCCATGGATACCGCTGCCCGCACCACTTCCAGAATCTCCTCGTATGACAGAATATCACTGTGCCTCAGCGGAACAACGCCCTCCTCCGGCATACAGTAGACACATCTCAGGTTGCACCGGTCGGTGACCGAGATCCTCAGATAATTGATCTTTCTGTTAAATCCGTCGTACATCAACCATTTCTCCCTCATTTATCCGTGTCGTTCCCGCCTCCATGGCAATGATCCCATCGGCAGATACATAGGAATGGATATGTGCCGAACCATGATAGGTTACCGGAACCACCTTTCCGTCCATGATATTGACCGGGATTAACGACTTCCGGTCCGACCGCTTCCGCGAATGGGTGGTCCCCATCGGTAACCTGTACCGTACAGGTTTATGGTCGTGTCCCATGAGTTTGTACAGCATCGGTTTGACCAGGATCTCAAAGATGACAAACGATGATACCGGATTTCCCGGTAATCCGAAGATGTACTTACGTTCCGCCATCCCGAACACCGTTGGCCGTCCCGGTTGTATGGCGATCGAATGAAACATGATCTTCACCTTCAATCGCTCGAACGCCTCCGGCACATGATCATAATCGCCCATCGACACACCACCCGTGAGCAGAACGACATCGCAGGAGTCCATCGCCACCCTAAGCCGATCCACCAGCGATTCCACATGATCCCTGGCAATGCCGAAGTAACTTCCCCTGATATCCATGGCAGCCAGTTGGGCGATAAGCTGCGAGGAGTTGCTGTTCCTGATCTGCGACCATTGCGGCGTCATATCGGGCTCTACCAGTTCATCACCTGTGGAAATAACGCCAACGCTGGGCTGGCGGTAAACTTCCGGATGTATGCACCCTGCCGATGCCAACACGGCTATCTCCTGTGGCCGTATCAGGATCCCGGGAAGAAGAATGACATCCCCGGTGTGGATATCCTCCGCACGGTAACATATATTCGTGGCTGATCTTTCCTTTACATATCGTATCCTGCCCTTTTCCGTGATGACCGTATCTTCGACCATCATGACCATATCCGCACCTTCAGGGACGACCGATCCGGTCATGATCCTGGCACATTGCCCTGATTTGATGCTCATACCGGGAACCACGCCGGCAGGGATGGTCTCCACGCACTCCAGCTCCTTTCCCAGATCCTCGCGTCTGCAGGCAAAGCCGTCTACTGCCGATTTATCAAAAGGAGGCATGTCGGTGTCGGAAACCACCGGCCCGGCTAAAATGCGGTGAAGCGCCCCTGCAAGATGAATGCGCTCTGACACGGTTGCACAGGCCGCCTGGATGACCTGATCGTATGCATCTTCAAATGATACCATGGCTTCAACTGATGGTGCTGCCTTTTTCAGTTACTGAGCTTTTAAAAAATTCATAGATCCCGAACTGTGCCCGGATCTTTTTCCTCACCGAATCCCTGCGGTACCGGTTAGGCTGCCGGGCACTTATGATCCTTGCTTTGCAGTTGTCTTTGAGCTGTATCTGGATCATATTCATCAGCTCGTCCTGGACACGGGGATCAACCACCGGGCATGCCACCTCGATACGGTGATCCAGGTTGCGCTGCATCCAGTCGGAAGAGGCAATGTAATACAGGGGCTTGTTTTCGTTACAGAATACATAAATCCTGGAATGTTCCAGGAATTTATCCACGATGCTGAATGCTTCAATGTTCTCACTGATGCCTGGCAGACCGGGTACGAGTACACAAATTCCCCTGACGATGATCTTGATTTTCACCCCTGCCTGGCTTGCTGCACACAGCCGGTCAATCAGCCTGTCATCCACCAGACTGTTCAGCTTGATGAGGATCCAGGCATCCTTGCCTGCTTTCTTGTTCTTTATTTCATTGTTGATCAGCCGGATGAACTCCTTACGGGTATCAAAAGGAGATACGATCAGGTGCCTGAATTCTGGTGGTTTGAAACGGCTGTCCATCAGCCTGAAGACATTATCCACATCCCTTGTGATTTCCTGGTTGGAGGTAAGCAGGCTGTCATCTGCATAGACCCGGGCTGTCGACTCATTGTAATTTCCAGTAGAGATATTGGCATAGCCAACTTCCTTCCCCTCTTCAAGACGTTTGATCAGGATCAGCTTGGCATGGACCTTAAAACCCGGGATGGTCTGGATGACACGAATCCCTTCCTCCTGCAGCCTGTTGGTCCAGTAAATATTGGCCTCTTCGTCGAAACGCGCCTGAAGTTCCATGAAAACAGTCACTGTTTTATGGTTACGTGCAGCGTTGATCAGGGCATTCATAACGATCGAATTCTTGGCCACCCTGTAGAATGTCATCTTGATAGCCACCACTTTCGGATCAATGGAAGCCTCCCGGAGCAGGTCAATGATATATTGAAAGGACTGGTACGGGAAATGCAGCATGACATCCTTTTTCCTGAGGATCTCGAAGATACTCCTGTTCAACGGCAGTTCAGCATGAGGCAGCGGAGGCATGAAAGGATAATACAGATGAGAAGGTCCTACGTGCGGGAACGACATGAAATCCTTGAAATTATGATACCTGCCGCCACTCCTCAGGTTATCCTTTTCCGAGATCTTCAGCTTCTTTATCAGCTTCTTCAACAGCCGCTGGGGCAGCGTGTCTTCGTAAACAAAACGTACAGGAAGCCCTTTCTTCCTCTGCTTCACACTTTCGCTCAGCAGTTCCAGGAAACTCTTGGATATATCGTTGTCAATATCCAGTTCTGCGTCTCGGGTAAACTTGATGGTGTACGCATAAAACGTGTCGTATCTGAAAAATGAGAAAATATCCGACAAACAGTACCGGATGACATCATCCAGCAAGATGATGTATTCCTTATTCCCCTCTTTTGGCAGGATCAGGAAGCGGCTCACTGTGTCAGTGGGTACCCTGATGATGGCCTGGTTCTCTTCCAGCGAATCATCCTTCCGCTTCATATCGACCAGCAAATACAGCGAACTGTCCATCAGCGATGTCCCAACATTGATATTATCGATCATGATGGGAAAGAGCAAAGGACGGATGTTCTCATTGAAGTAATTGCGCACAAACATTCCATGCTCGGGGGTGAGCCGGCTTTCGTCGATCAGATGGATATCCTCATTGGCTAATTCCCTGACAATTTCACTGTAGACCCGTGTGAAGATCTTCTCCTGCTCATTGACGATCTTATCGATCTGGTGAAGAATTTCTTCCGGGTCAAAATTGATCTTCAGCTCATCGCTCTGTATGTTCAGCATCCGCCGAAGAGTCCCCACCCGCACCCTGAAGAACTCATCCCTATTGTTGGAAAAGATACCCAGGAACTTTATCCGCTCGATGAGAGGCGTACTGCGGTCGATGGCTTCCTGAAGGACACGGTCATTGAAATGAAGCCACGATATCTCCCTGTTGATCAATATGTTCCGCGTACCGTCTGTCATTGCAGCATTTTTGGATGAAGGATAAAACGCACTGATCTTTTGGAATCCAGGATCCTGTCCCACTGATCGGTGTGAATATCTATCCCTGCGATGGCGGATGTAGAGAGCCATTCAAGATCCATTTCTATCAGAAAGCTGGCAAGCTGGGTGATTCCGGGATTATGTCCGATGATCATAACAGACTGTATATCATCCGTGAGGCCCTGCAGTGCATGCAGGATGTGAGCTCTGTCGAAATGATAGATCTCCGGCATAACGGTGATCTTTTCCGCAGGATATTGGATGCCTCTTGCAAATAGCATGGCCGTCTCGAATGCCCTTACAGCAGGGCTCGAAAGCATAAGATCGGTGGTGATGTGATGTGCATTCAGGTATCCGATCACCTGCTGGGTCTTCCTCACGCCTTTTTCTATCAGAGGACGTTCTTCATCGCTGAGATCAGGATCATCCCACGAAGATTTGGCATGCCTGACGAGATAGATGGTTTTCATTGGATTCGGTCAATAGGCAAACAAGGGAAATTCCGACATCATACGGTTCACTTTATCTTTAACTGCGGTGATCCTGGTTTCATTTTCCGGATCCGAGATGATGTCGTCGATATATTCAACGATGACGGGCATATGTTCCTCCTTCAAACCCCGGGTGGTAATGGCCGGTGTACCGATACGGAGCCCGGAGGTCTGGAAGGGGGTTCTGTCGTCGAAGGGTACCATGTTCTTGTTCACCGTAATGTCCGCCCTGACGAGCGTATTCTCCACCGTACGGCCTGTAATCTGCGGAAACTTTGTACGAAGATCGATCAGCATCAGGTGGTTGTCCGTACCGCCGGAAATGACGTGATATCCCTTATCCATGAAAGCTTTTGCCATGACCAGCGCATTTTTTCTTACCTGGACGGCATATTCCCTGAATGCCTCCGTCAACGCTTCACCAAAGGCCACCGCCTTGGAAGCGATCACATGCTCCAGCGGGCCTCCCTGGACACCCGGGAAAACAGCTGAATCGAGCAGCGACGACATCTTGCGGATCTCCCCCTTCTTGGTGGTCTTGCCCCAGGGATTGTCAAAATCCTTTCCGATCATGATGATGCCACCCCGTGGACCCCGGAGAGTCTTGTGGGTTGTCGAAGTAACGATGTGACAGTATTGCAGGGGATCATTCAGCAATCTTTTGGCGATCAGGCCGGCCGGATGGGCAATGTCGGCCACCAGGATGGCTCCGATCCCGTCAGCGATCCCGCGCATGCGCTTGTAATCCCAGTCCCGCGAGTAGGCAGAAGCCCCTGCCATGATCAGCTTTGGCTTCTCCCTAAGCGCCGTGGCCTCCATCTGATCATAATCTACTGTCCCTGTTTCGCGGTTCACTTCGTAAGCGACAGGCCTGTACAGGATGCCGGAGGAGTTGACCGGTGAGCCGTGCGAAAGATGACCCCCGTGCGACAGGTCAAGTCCCATGAAGGTATCTCCCGGATTCAGGCAGGCAAGAAACACTGCCATGTTTGCCTGTGCGCCCGAATGGGGCTGCACGTTGACCCATTCCGCCCCAAAAAGCTCCTTCAGCCGGTCGATCGCCAGCTGCTCCGTCTCATCCACATTCTGGCATCCACCATAGTATCTTGCCCTGGGATAACCCTCCGCATACTTGTTGGTCATGACCGATCCCATGGCCTCCAGCACCTGATCACTGACAAAATTCTCCGATGCGATCAGTTCAATACCGCTTGACTGACGGTTGCGTTCATTCTCGATAATAGTAAACACTGCTGTATCACGCTTCATAATACATGTTTTAATTCATTGAATGCATTTCGTTTTAATCAAGACACAAAATTAAGAATTAAAAGCCATCGCCTGAGAGCAGGCATGAAATATCCTCCTTAAGACACTGGCTTATATCCAGGGGTATCCCGATCGGTATCGGGATGAACTCTTATTCAAGTTCAGGAACCAGGGAATTTACAAGGTATGAGAGCAGCCTGGAACCGAAACAGCTCAATTTGTTTTTTCCTGTCATGTTTTCCTTAATTATTGACACTATTCTTTGATCCAGATCCCACTTTGTATCAATTCAGTATTTCTGTAAATCCGGTAGAAATAGCTTGCACTGGGAAGGGATAATGTACTGATTGATTCGAAATGGTTCTTGATCTCCCTTGATAAGATAAATTGTCCATTCATATCATACAATTCGATTCTGGCATCAGGTAATCCTGTTCTTATGTACAGTACATCATTTCCGGGATTCGGGTAAAGAATAGCATTGCTGATGGGAATGTGGTTTTGATCATCGATGGACGTCACCAGACCATCACCATCCACTTTTAAAATGTAAATATCCCATTCTTGATCCTGAATAGTATGATCATATCTGATACCCGCCATGATGCACCCGCCGTCACTGGTGGCTTTAATATCATATACATAATAAAAAGCGTCTCCTCCGTAATATCTTTCCCATTTGACATTCAAATTGGAATCAAGCCTGGCCAGCATGATCCACGAGGGATCTTCCTGGTAAGGATACTGGTAGGCATTGATGTTAATAATACTCCCAAAAAAGATATCGTCTTTTGACACATAGTCAACACTGTGATGCGGAGGGAGATGGCTTGCCGTATCAGGGCCTGCTCCGAAATAATTGCTAGCAAGGATATTATTAGCAGTATCTAATTTTAAAATACTTGTTAGAAAATAATCCCCTGTAATGAATCGTCCGGTTAAAAGATATTCGTTTTCATTGAACCACTTAGCAGTATTTTGTATATGCAATCCTCCAGGAATTTCTCCAATAGAAATGATGTTATAGCTAGAATCTATAAAAACTACTGTACCCGCGTAACTTTTTCCCAATAAGTTGGCTGATTTGAACCATCCTGTGCAGTAAAAACTAAATCCATTATCATTTTCCTTATCCATTACTGCCCACACTAGTTGATCAGAATTCATTTGAAATATCTTTGAGCTAATACTGTCTCCATCATATGAGATTTTATAGATGTACATGTCAGCGCGTGTGTCTGAATTCCAAACTTGTCCGAATAAATAAATATGGTCATGGCATAAATATTCCTTGGTTTCCATTAGCCATGGATATGCCGCTGGCATCATATAATATCTTCGACTTAATTCATCGAATGAATCATTGGTTTTGATACCCAGAATAGACTGCACAGTATCTTCACCGAATTTACATATCAGGAAATAATTGCTATCGGGTAATACCACGATTGAGGCAATTAAAAAGGCCGTGTCTGGAAGTGCGAATTCTTTTTCCGTTAAGATATCTCCAGTCTTGCTTAACTTTAATGCGTACCCCTTCATTAAATCTAAATCAAATACTTCCCTTTTGCCAATTATAACATAATCATTATTATAGTCCTCAATCACTTGAACAGCCTGTTCATGTTCGTCGGTACTGATCAATACCTCGAAGCCGGTCTGAGCAGTACCAGAGAGGTTAAAGAGAAGAAAAAACACGGGGAGGACATAAATTTTCATAGTGGTCAGAAATAAGGAAATGAGTATATTGATGCAGATATCCAAAATTAATATAATTGGTAAAAGAATGCAAGTTTATAGGGAACTGATGAAAATCTTAAATAACTATATGTCTTATTTAAGAAATCTTATCAAATCTTAAATAATATTTATCTTTGTGTAAAATTTCATTATGAAAAAGTTCAAATCAGGAAAATATGTCAGTCAGGGTCTTTATAAAAGCTTCCAGCCAGAACTGATAAACAAACAGCTGCAAATTGACAATATGGAAATATTGCAGTTGTTGAGTCAAGCAGACAGAGAAGTGGGAAGATTGGACATGTATTCCAAATACATTCCCAATATAGACTTTTATATAAGTATGCATGTTCTGAAGGAAGCAACTCAGAGTAGTAAAATTGAAGGCACGCAGACAAACATGGATGAGGCTCTTTTGGATAAAGAGGATCTGCCATTGGACAGACAGGATGATTGGGAAGAAGTTCAGAATTATATTAAAGCGATGGAATGGGCTATTGGACAATTAGATAAATTACCATTCTCATCAAGAATGATCCGAGGTGCACATCATATATTGCTGCAGGGAGTAAGAGGAGAAAAAAAACAGCCTGGTGAATTCAGGATCAGCCAAAACTGGATCGGAGGTGCAACGATTCAAGATGCTGTTTTTGTTCCTCCTGTCTATACATCAGTGCCGGAATTAATGAGCGATATTGAAAAGTTTGCTCACAATGAAGAAATTCATGTTCCGGAGCTCCTGAAAATTGGACTGATTCACTACCAATTTGAAACTATCCACCCCTTTCTTGATGGAAATGGCAGAGTCGGAAGATTAATGATTCCTTTGTATTTGGTGAGTAACGGAATCCTTCAGAAACCTGTTCTGTATTTGTCAGACTTCCTGGAAAAAAACCGTAACCTTTACTATGATAATTTAACTGCGGTAAGAGAAAAAAATGATTTAGGACAATGGTACAAATTTTTTCTTGC
>JAKLFC010000014.1 GCA_022711405.1 Bacteroidota bacterium | reverse complement strand
GACCCCGTCCTTAAACTGGCTTATACCGTTAATAGAGCACACAGACTTGAACGATAGAGTTCGCAGAGGAAATTATTCATCAAGAATCTTAAGTGCCGAAGAAATTAGATTTATAGAGGAAATATAGACACATGCCCCGAAGATCCTCGTCGTACTCCTGGCCCATTCTCCTTTTCCTGATGCTGGTGTGGGGGAGTTCCTTCATCCTGATGAAACGCGGGCTGGAGGTCTTTTCGAGTGAGGAGGTCGGTGCGCTGAGGATCGTGATTACCTTCCTTGCACTGTTTCCCGTTGCAGTCAGGCGGATTTCACAGGTAAAAGGGAAAATGTGGCTGATCCTGGCAGCTGCTGCCGTGATGGGCAGCGGACTTCCCCCCTTTTTGTTTGCAAAGGCACAGACGGGCATTGACAGCCAGCTGGCCGGGATTCTGAATTCATTGACTCCGCTGTTCACCATGCTGATCGGATTATCCTTCTTTCACATCAAAGCAAAGTGGTTCAATATCCTGGGAGTTTTTATCGGGCTGGGCGGAGCGATTGGATTGCTGCATATCAGCGGGGATAAGGAATTTTCGTTCAACTTCCGCTATGCCATTTACATCATACTTGCCACGCTTTGTTATGCCGTCAACGTCAATATCATTAAAGCCTACCTGAAAGAGCTGGAAGCCATTACCATTACGGCCTTTTCATTTTTCATCCTGGGGCTACCGGTGTCTGTCTTCCTGTTTTTTTTCACAGACTTTCCCGGGCAGCTGATCCATGATCCCAGGATCTGGGAAGGGCTGGGCTACATGGCCATTCTTGCGTTGGCGGGAACAGCTCTGGCGCTGATCCTCTTCAATAGGCTGATCAAGATATCCACCCCGCTTGCGGCTTCTTCGGTGACGTATCTCATTCCCATTGTGGCGATCCTCTGGGGCGTGATTGACGGTGAGGGCTTCCGGGCCAGTTACATTTTCTGGATCCTGCTCATCCTGGGTGGGGTTGTGTTGGTGAACCGGAAATAGGGACCGCGAACTGCAGTAACCAACCTCAATGTAAAATAATATCCTTCTGCAAATTTGTAATTCCGAATTTTTTACTAATTTTGCTGCTCCATTTTTTTGAGGTACTACTAATTAGTTTACAAATGTTTGCAATCGTTGATATAGCAGGACAACAGTTCAGGGTTGAACAGGGTCAGGAAGTGTTCGTCCACCGTCTACAAGGTGAAGAAGGCGCTCAGGTAACGTTTGATGATGTGTTACTGATCGATACTGACGGAAAGGTCAGCGTGGGGATGCCAATGGTCGAGGGAGCCTTCGTTTCCGCAAAGATCCTTTCCCACATGAAAGGCGATAAGGTGTTGATCTTTAAAAAGAAAAGAAGAAAAGGCTACCAGAAACTGACCGGTCACCGTGATCTGCTTACGCGCATCCTGATCGAAAATATCTCGCTGACTGGTGGTAAGATCAGGGAACTAAAGGAAAAGAAGGCTGAAAAAAAAGAAGAAGCTGATATCCTGGTGAGCCCTGTGCTTGAAACGATCGCTGAAAGCCCGGTTGCAGAACAGGAAGTCCAGGAAGAGGTTAGACCGAAGACCCGCAAACGCGCTGTGAAAAAAGAACCAGAAGAAGGGACGGGGGAGTAGTTGGCAGTTGACAGTTGGCAGTAGGCAGTAGCCAGTAGGCAGTTAGTGAGAAATAATGTTGGGATTTGGATCCTGGGATTTATTTGGAATTTGGATCTTGGAATTTGGATTTTACCATATTTAGATATTAGAAACCATGGCACATAAAAAAGGAGCGGGTAGTTCACACAACGGTCGTGAATCCCAAAGTAAAAGACTGGGAGTGAAGGTGTATGGCGGGCAGTTTGCCCGGGCAGGAAACATTATCGTCAGGCAGAGGGGAACAAAACACAATCCCGGACTGAATGTCGATATCGGTAAAGATCATACGCTGTTTGCTCTTGTCGACGGCACCGTTGAATTCCGTAAAAGAAAAGACAACAGGTCATACGTTTCCGTGGTTCCTTCTGAAAAGCCCCAGGAATAGACACCATCGTTTCGTTGAAAATATGAAAAGAAAATCTCCTGGTGGATCATCAGGGGATTTTTTTTTGGAAATGGTTACTTTTGTTGCATTGTTCGTGTGGAATGGCTGGTCGGCGGTGGGCGGTCGGCGGTCGGCGGTGGGCGGTCGGCGGTCGGCGGTCGGCGGTCAGCGGTCAGCGGTCAGCAGTCAACAGTCAACAGCTTGTCCTGATGAGTGGAGCGAAATCAGGATCAACAGTAAAACCTGTAAACAATTTGACAATTTAACAATTTGACAATTTGACAATTTAACAAGAAATTAAAATAAATCATTTCGAATATTTTTATTATGTTAGAAATCAGCTATATCCGCGATCATAAACAGGACGTTCTCCATCGTCTAGGTATCAAGAATTTCAAGGCGATCCACCTGGTGGATGAGGTCCTCCAGGCAGATGCGGAGCGCCGGAAGATCCAGAAGTCGCTCGACGATATCCTTGCCGAATCCAACCAGGCTGCCCGTGAGATCGGTATCCTGTATAAAAGCGGCCGGGTGGATGAAGCCGGTGAATTGAAAGCGAAAACCGCCGAATGGAAGATCCAGTCCAAAGAGCTGGGCGAAAAGCTCTCAGAGACCGAACAGAGGCTGAACGACCTGCTGGTACAGCTTCCCAATCTCCCCCACCCATCGGTGCCAAAAGGATTTTCAGCCGAGCACAACGAAAATGTCTACCAGGAAGGAACTTTTCCTCAGCTGCATCCCGGGGCGATGCCCCACTGGGACCTGATCAGGAAATATGATATCATTGATTTTGAGCTGGGTAACAAGGTGACAGGCGCGGGATTTCCCTTTTACAAGGGCAAAGGAGCCAAGCTGCAGCGTGCGCTGATCGCCTTCTTCCTGGATAGTGCCGTCAAAGCGGGATACCTTGAAGTTCAGCCTCCCCTGATGGTGAACGCTGACTCGGGATACGGAACTGGTCAGCTTCCGGATAAGGATGGACAGATGTATGTCGTCACCGAGGAGAACTTCTACCTGATCCCCACAGCGGAGGTACCCATCACCAATATATACCGCAATGTCATCCTGACGGCCGATGACCTGCCGGTCAAAAATGTAGCCTATTCCAGCTGCTTCAGGCGCGAGGCAGGATCCTGGGGCAAGGATGTCAGGGGCCTGAACCGGCTTCACCAGTTCGACAAGGTCGAGATCGTGCAAATCGTTCATCCGGAGCGTTCGTACGAAGCGCTCGAGGAAATGCGTACTCACGTGGCAGGGCTCCTCCAAGCCCTGAAGCTTCCCTTTCGGATCATGAAGCTGTGCGGTGGCGATATGAGCTTTACCAGCGCACTGACCTACGATTTTGAGGTCTACTCTGCCGCTCAGGAACGATGGCTGGAGGTCAGCTCCGTCTCCAACTTCGAATCATTCCAGTCGAACCGTATGAAGCTGCGCTTCAAGGACCAGGACGGGAAAACCAGGCTGGCACATACACTAAACGGCAGCGCCCTGGCGTTACCCAGGGTGGTGGCAGCACTGCTGGAAAATAACCAGACGCCGGAGGGAATTGACATCCCTGAGGTGCTGGTGGGGTACGCGGGATTTGATATGATTTGAGAGGAGAAAGGAGAGAGGAGAGAGGAGAGATTTGTGTTCATTAATCATTTGTTAGGACGAGACAGTGTATGTTGATGCATAGAAAATCGAATACAATAATTATTCTTTTAATCGTGGGAATGATGTTTCTGCTGGAAGCAGCCATTGCGCAGCAGCCGGACACAACCCGCATCGTCAGCAGAAAACCGCCCGGTGTGAGGCCCGGAAGCGCCGGCAATGAATCCCAGCTGGCGGCAGAATATTATAACAAACAGCAGTTTGACAAAGCAGCCATCTTATACGAGAAGCTATACAAGGAAAATCCCTCCTATGTCAATTATACCTATTATTATTTCAGCCTGATCCAGCTCAACAGGTTCGATGATGCGGAAAAACTGGTCAAAAAACAGATAAAGGAATACCCCGACAAAACAAGGTACCTGGTCGATCTGGGCTACATCTACCAGATATCGGATGAGACGTCGAAGGCTAAAAAAGAGTATGAGACTGCCATATCCAGACTGGTACCTGACCGAAATGCCATCATGGAACTTGCAGGTGCTTTTCAGTCGCGCAGGGAAATTGAATATGCCATACGAACCTATTACAGGGGCAGGGAACTGCTTGGATATTCCGAATCTTTTAACCTGGAGATAGGTTCGATCTATGAGGTGGAGGGCAGATACGAAGAGATGTTCAACGAGTACCTGAATTTGATCGGAGAAGACCCTTCCATGATCCAGATCGTGCAGAACAGGATCCAGAATTCCCTCTCTGAGGATCCCGACGGTACAAAAAGCGATCTTTTCAGGGTCGCACTCCTGAAACGGATCCAGGAATTTCCCGACATGGTCTTTTACTCCGAGATGCTGATATGGTACGCTGTGCAGCAGAAAGACTTCAAAACGGCCCTGATTCAGGCTAAAGCACTCGACAGAAGGTTCGGTGAAGAGGGCGGGCGTGTCTATGAGATCGGAATGCTGAGTGCGTCCAACGAGGATTATGATGCCGCTTATGATGCGTTCAGCTATGTGATCAAAAAGGGAGAATCTGCGGAATTGTATCTATCCGGCAGGATTGAGCTGCTGAATGTGCTTTTCATGAAAAACACGGCACAGTACATGCCCGATCCGCAGACCCTGACAGATCTGGAGCAGCAGTTCGGCCAGCTCCTGGGTGAACTTGGTTATAACAACGAAACGCTTTCACTGATGAGGAATCTGGCTCATCTGCAAGCCTTTTACCTGAACAGGGAGCAGGATGCCATCGCACTGCTGGAAGAGGCAAGACAGATCAGGACCCTCACCCCTCAGGAACGCGCCGGGATCAAAATGGAACTGGCGGATATCCTCCTCTTCAGCGGAGAGCCCTGGGAAGCCACCCTGCTGTACTCCCAGGTAGAAAAAGAATTCAAACATGAGCCTGTCGGGCACGAGGCAAAATTCCGTAACGCACGACTTTCCTATTACATCGGCGAGTTCCAGTGGGCAAAGGCCCAGCTCGATATCCTGAAGGCGGCTACCTCAAAGCTCATCGCCAACGATGCCATGGAGCTGTCGCTCCTGATCCTGGATAATATGGATCCTGACAGTACCTACACCGTGCTTGGCAGGTATGCCAGAGCCGACTTCTATGTGTTTCAGAATCATGATGAAATGGCGATGTCGTTGCTTGATTCCCTCCAGCGGTCGTACCCCGGCCATCCCCTGGCAGATGAAATCCTCTTCAAAAAAGCTCAGATCGCAATGAAAGAAGGTAAATTTCCGGAGGCTGACACCCTGCTTAAAGAAGTGACAGGCCTTTATCCCTGGGATATCCTGGCCGACAATGCCCTGATGATGCGAGCCAGGCTGCACGAAGAACGGCTCGGTGATCCGTCGACCGCCATGGAACTCTATCAGCGGCTCATGACCGATTACCCCGGGAGCCTGTTCGTGGTGGAAGCCCGCAAACGGTTCCGGGAGTTGAGGGGGGATGTGGTGAATTAGTCAGCGGTCAGCAGTCAGCAGTCAGCAGTTGGCAAATAAAAGTACACGAAAATTGGCAATCGACAATTGACAATTGGCAATCATTATGAGCGTCAGGCCGAAAAAGCATCTGGGTCAGCACTTTCTGGTCGACGAGAACATCGCCCGCAAGATCGTAGGCAGCCTTTCGCACGGCATCAATAATGTGCTGGAAGTGGGTCCCGGAAGGGGTGTACTGACCAGGTACCTTGTCCCTCTTTTTCCTTCCCTGCAGATCGTGGAAATAGATGATGAGTCCGTCCGGTACCTGAAAGAGACCTTCCCGCAGATCAGCGAAAAGATCATTCATGGTGATTTTCTTAAAACAAACCTGAGCGGATTATTTCCGGAACGCTTTTCCATCATTGGCAATTTTCCCTACAACATATCTTCGCAGATCCTTTTTCATATTATTGATCACCGGGATCAGGTGACTGAAGTGGTAGGCATGTTCCAGAAGGAGGTGGCAGAGCGGATAGCGTCGCCCCCGGGTTCAAAGAAGTACGGGATCCTCAGCGTCCTGACTGGTGCCTTTTATGACATTGAGTATCTGTTCTCTGTCAGCGAAACGGTCTTTTATCCTCATCCGAACGTAAAATCCGCAGTGATCCGCATGACCAGGAATAAAACGGTACGGATGGAATGCGATGAGGCATTCTTTTTCAAGGTAGTGAAAACAGCGTTCAATCAGCGAAGAAAAACGCTGCGAAATGCGCTGAGGAGTCTTTCCAATGAAAAGGTAGTTTCGGATCCTGTTTTCTCCCTCCGCGCAGAACAGCTCAGCATTCAGGATTTCATCCGCCTGACAAATCTTTTGGAAACGGCATTTTATTAACTTTGCCGGCAAACTGAAACCGATGAAGAAGCCAGGACATCAGCAGTCGGGAAGACCTGGACCGGAATTGAAACCCTTACTGAATTCCAGCATTAAAAACCAGTGGATCTATGGACTGATCATCATCCTTTTCACGCTGGTACTTTACGGTAATACGGTCAGGAATAAGTACGCCGTAGATGACCACCTGGTGACCTTCCCCAACGAACAGATCGCGCAGGGGATCAAAGCGATCCCGGAGATCCTGACCACACGGTACGCCAAGGAAGAACAACTGACGTACGGATATCGCCCCCTGGTGAAGATCACCTACGCCATTGAGTACGAAATCTGGGGATTCAAGCCAGGACGCTCCCACGCCATCAATGCACTGATCTATGCGTTCACCGGGCTGCTCCTTTTCCGGCTGCTCAGAAAGCTTTTAAAAGACTACCATCCGTTGTTTGCGTTCCTCGTCACGCTGTTATTCATCGCACATCCTATTCACACCGAGGTGGTTGCCAGTTTGAAGAACAGGGATGAGCTGCTGGGATTCTTTTTCAACGTGGTGACAATGATCCTGCTCTTTCGTTTTGTGGAGACCCGAAAGATCCGTTATATCCTTTTATGCGCGCTGACGTTCGTTCTTGTCCTGTCATCCAAACCCACGGCTGCGATATTCTTCATAATCTATCCGCTGGCCCTTTATTTTTTCACCGATGTAAAAGCCAGGCCACTGGTGTATTCTGCGATTGCTTTTTTCGGACTGGTCCTGCTCTTTCTGGTATTTACCAGGTTTGTCCTTCCGGAGAACGTAAGACCGGTGCAGTATTATGAAAATCCGCTCTTTTTTGAGACTAACCTCTGGCTGAGAGCAGGCACCGGATTTTATATATTGCTGTATTATCTGCGTCTGCTTCTGTTCCCTCATCCGCTCCGGTTCTACTACGGGTACGATATGATCCCTGTGGTGAACCTGGCCAACGGGTGGGTGATCCTGAGCATTCTGATCCACGTCGCAATGCTGGCATACGCCATCTATAAATTCAGGAAAAAACACATTCTTTCGTTCGCCATCTTTTATTACCTGCTGATGATGGCCATGTATTCCAATTTTGTTTTACCCTCACCCGGGATCATTGCTGAACGGTACCTTTATGTTTCTTCCCTGGCTTTCAGTCTGGTAGTGGTCTATTTCATTTTCAAGCTCTACCGAACTTCCCCGTTCCGATTCAATCCTTCAAAAGGTTCACTTGCAGGCATTCTTATCACATGCATGATCCTTCTGGTGCCCTACTCGGTTTGGACTGTTAACCGGAATAAGGATTGGAAGAACTATATGACACTCTATGAGAAAGATCTTCCCCGGCTGGGGCAGTCGGTCAAGGCGAATGTATTGTATGCCAGCCTTTTGACCAGCGAGGTCTCTGAAACGATGGATATGGAAAAGCAGGCAAGATGGATTGGTCTCATCAAAAAGCACTACGACCAGGCGCTGAAGATCTACCCTGATAATTTTGAAGTGCTGAACAATTACGGTTCGTTTTATGCCTATACGCTTGGAGAACTGCCCACTGCCATTCCCTACTTTAATAAAGCCATTCAGCTGGAACCCCGACGCCCGGAGCCTTATTATAATCTTGGGTACACCTACAAAATTCTTGGGGATACTGCCAGGGCGATCAGCAACTACCGGATGGCCAACCAGCTGATGCCCTCCAGTGTCGCCATCAAATCAGATCTGGCCAACCTTTACTATGCTTCTGATTCACTGGTACAGGCCATTCAGCTGAACAGGGAAGTGATTGAAATAGATACCGGCACAGCGATCCCCTATATTAACCTAGGCAATTACATGGCCGGTCTTGGTGATACCGCCCGGGCCATACCCTACTGGGAAAAAGCCGTTTCCATACAGCCTGAATACCGCCTTTGTATGAAGATCAGCTGGTATTATCTTCAGCAGATGGACTCCGTAAGGACCTGGCAGTATTATAACATGGCGCAGAAGGTTAAACCAAGGATGACACGGGACGAAGAAAAACGATAAGGGATGGTGAACCGGAGAGATGGCATAAAAACTCTTTCAGATTTGCTTCAGGCTGCTGCAAATGAGTATCCTGAACACGGTATTGGGATTGTTCAGCCGGATGAGCGGGTACATTTTATTACCTATCCAGAACTTCTTTCCAAAGCACGATTCTTATCAAATGGCCTGAAGGAAGCAGGATTCATTCCCGGTGAAAAGGTCATTCTCCTGCTGAACAGGAATGAAGATGTGATCCATTTCTTCTGGGCCTGTGTCCTGGGGGGGCTCGTCCCGACCATTCTGCAGCCACCGGTTTCCTTCACGGAGCTCAATCCTCCTGCAATAAAAGTTGAAAATGTGAACCGGGTGCTTGGCAGTCCGCGGATGATCGTTTCTGCGGAGCTGGCCAGGGATTTCAGGTCCGAAATGATCAACCGGCAACAACTGATCACAACAGAACTAATTGAAAGTAAATCGTCAGCCGGAAGGGATCCTGTTCCCGGCAGGGAAACAGACATTACATTCATCCAGTTTTCAAGCGGAAGTACCGGAGATCCGAAGGGTATCCTGCTTACCCACAAAAACATCATGACCAACCTTCAAGCGATCAGCAAAGGTCTGGATTTCACAATCCACGATACCACCGTCAACTGGATGCCGCTCTATCATGATATGGGGCTGGTGGGTTATCATCTGGCCCCTATGTTCGGTAAATATAATCAATACCTGATCGATACGGTTGATTTCGTGAAGCGTCCTGCCCTGTGGCTAGATATTATGGACAGGGTCCGCTGTACGATCACAGGTTGCCCGAATTTTGGACAGGCTTTGCTGCTGAGGTATTTAAAGAACAAAGGGCCCGGTTCATGGGATCTGTGTTCTATAAAAGCCGTCACCAATGGCGCCGAGCCCATCAGTATCAAGGTGATGAACGAATTCATCGAGAAAATGAGTCCTTATGGATTTAAAAGGGAGTCCATGATGCCGGTTTACGGGATGGCAGAAGCTACGCTGGCCATCACTTTCTCCCCGTTGCGCAAGGGTCCCCTGGTCACAGCGTTCGACTGGAGTCTCATGCAAACGGAGGGCAGGGTTGCCATGGCAGGAACCGGGTCTGCGGATGCCATTGAACTGGTGAGCGTCGGTCACGCGCTCGATGATGTCAGGATCAGGATCGTCGGCGCCAAGGGAAAACCATTGGAAGAATCCCTTGTCGGTCAGATCGAGATTGCAGGGGATGGCATCACATCCGGATATTACGGAAATGAAACCGGATACCAACAGCCATTTCATGGCCAGTGGTTAGTGACAGGCGACAACGGATTCTTTTACCAAAACAACCTGTACATAACCGGGCGCACCAAAGATATTATCTTTATTCGTGGACAGAACCTGTATGCGCATGACCTGGAGAACCTGGCCATTCAGTACCACGATATTCCCTACGGTAAGATCATCCTTTCCGGTGTATTTGATGAAAGAAAAGGCCGCGATATGATTCTTCTTTTTCTCTCCGGATCATTGAATTCTGAAACGATGGATACTTTCCAGAAACTGAAGACTTTTTTCCGCTCCACTCACGGGATCACCATCGATAAATTCATCCCCATCCGTTCTAACCAGATTCCCAGGACCAGCAGCGGCAAGATCCAGCGTTATAAACTGATTGAAAGTTATCAGAACGGGGAGTTTGATGAAGTGATCGCTGAGGTGGCGAAGCTGATGAAGGAATAGTGCACACCTCCTCGTTCCCCCTCCCTAACCGGAGAAAGGGCGCCGGGGGGACAAATGGAACCCTTTCGTACCCACCCCCTCGCTCCCCCTCCCTTCGAAAAGGGAGGGGGAGGTATACCTTCCGCTCTCCCCCCTCCCTGCCCGCAGGGAGGGGGTTGGGGGGTGGGTAAAACAAACGTAATTTGCATAAAAATAAACTTTCTGTTATGAAATACAACGAAATAAGGGATTTTGCGAGAAAACTCAGGAAAAATCCAACTCCATCCGAACAAAAGCTCTGGGAAGAGATCCGATTCAGAAAACTTAATGGAAGAAAATTCCTACGCCAGCATCCCATCATCTTCGAATCGAAAAATAACGAACACTTCTTTTATATCCCCGACTTTTACTGCGCTGAGGAAAAGCTCGTCATTGAACTGGATGGTCCAATACATATGAATCAACAGGATCATGATAAACAACGAGATTTGATCCTGAAAGAAAAAGGACTTAAAATACTTAGAATAAAAAATCACGAAATCAAGGAAATGGAAAAGGTCGTGGAAAAAATAAGAAGTACGTTTAAATAGTACTCACTCACTCATTCCCCCTTTCTCCCCCTCCCTGCCAGCAGGGAGGGGGATGGGGGTGGGTACAAATGAATCCGCAGGGAGGGGGTCGGGGGCAGGTAAAAGAAAATCAGCCTCACAACCAGAAAAATCCTACCTTTGCACTCCTAAAACATCATCCTATGACCGTCAGTGAATTTATCGAGAAGATTGAAGCTGAATTTGAGGACCTGGAACCCGGTAAATTAAAGCCTGCCAGCAATTTCCGCGAAGTATTCGAGTGGAACTCCATCAATGCCCTCATCCTGATCGCGCTTGTCAAGACCGAATATGATGTGGTGATCAATGCGGAAGATATTGCCAGGTCGAAGACGGTCAATGATCTGTTCAGTATCATACAACAAAGAATTTCCTAAAAAAATCCCAAATCCCAACTTCCAAATTCCAAACAAATCACAATACCCAAATCCCAAAGCTCATTTCGGAGGAGGCTTGGAATTTGATGGTTGGAATTTGGAAGTTGGAATTTGAGATTTACTGCCTCAGTCTGCTGGCTCGCTCAGCCAGTTCGAGTATGGTTATTTTCTCGAAAAAAAGGTACGGTGGGAAATTGATCCCGTATTTCTGCAGAAAAGCATTCTGAAGCTGCACCGCCTTCATCGAGTTCAGGCCATATGCCGTGATGGGTCTGGAGGAATCGATCTGTTCGATGGGCACTTTCAGTTGGCTGTGGATCCAGGCAAGGAGCCACGCCTGAAGGGAGACCAGATCCGACGACGGAGCAGCAGCTTCCCTTTCCCGTGTCGTTGCTTTGAGAACAGACTCACCCACCACGTCCAGCTCATTGCGGAGAAAGGCTTCTTTGCACGCCCTGCGCTGGATCTTGCCGCTGGAGGTCTTCAGGATGCTGGCGGTGCGGAGCAGCTGCACTGCATACACCTCCTGTTCAATTTCCTCCCCCACCTGCTGGCGGATGGAGTCACAAATCCCGGTGACATCCAGGTCGCGGATAAAGGTCCGTTCCACCTCAGCCACGATCACCAGCTTCTCTTCCCCGTCCCGGTCGATGGAGAAGGCTGCGCTTGCGTTGAGTCGGAGGGCGGGGTGGCTCTTTTCAGCCAGGTACTCGATATCCTGGGGGTAATAATTCCTTCCATGCAGTATGATAAGATCCTTCAGCCTGCCGGTGACGTAAAGCTCGCCCTGGTAAAAGAAACCCAGATCGCCGGTCCGCAGGAAAGGACCTTCCCCGGTATCTTGTGTGAAGGCCTGAAAGGTCTCTGCAGTTTCCTTTGGTCTGTTCCAGTAACCCTTGGCTATAATTGATCCTGAAATCCATATTTCTCCAATTTCTGAAGATTCACAATGTGTCAGTGTCTCAGGATCAGCAATGATAATATTGGTATCGATCCAGGGTTTTCCAACAGATACCTGGTAACTGGATCCCGGGGCATCCTCCTGTGCAATTTCAACCCTGCCCTCTTCAAGCGCCTGCTTGTTGATGAACAGGTACCGCGGACTTTCGTTAACATTGCCTCCTGATACGATCAATGTGGCCTCTGCCAGTCCATATCCGGGATAAAAATTCTCAGGCTGAAAGCCATAGGTTTTGAACCGTTCGCAAAATTTCTCCATAGTGCTCTTTCGTACCGGTTCAGCCGCATTTAAAACGGATTTGACACTTGTCAGGTCAAGGTCAAGGCAATCTTCTTCTGAAATTTTTGACACACAAAGATCAAAAGCAAAATTAGGTGCGCTTCCCATCACTCCGCGGTAATCCGAAAAAGCCCTTAGCCACCGGATGGGTTTTTGAATAAACGAAACCGGCGACATCAGAATACCTGTAAAACCGCTATAAACAGGTTGAATTATGCCTACGACAAGCCCCATATCATGAAAAACGGGTAACCAGTGGACTGCATCTGTTTCATCGGTAAATTCAAAACATTGACGCAGAAACTCAAGATTTCGCATGAAATTCCCATGGCTGACCATGACACCTTTCGGACTGGCAGTCGACCCTGAAGTGTATTGCAGCAACGCCAGATCATCCGGTTTGATCATATACGTGAAATCCATGCTGACGGTAGACTCTCTGTCGACAGATATCCACAGCAGTGATCTGAGTTCCTCCACATCCCGAAAGTTCTTCTCAAAGGATTCGCAGATATCGCTGACCGTAATGCATACCTTCGGATTGCAATCATTGACGATTGAAATGATCCTGCTGAAGGAACGATTTTTACGCGGCGGATAGGCAGGGACAGCGTAGATTCCTGCGTAAAAACACCCGAACAGGGTTTTAACAAACTCCAGCCCCGGAGGGAAAAGCAACAGGGCCCGTTCACCCGGCTGTATTCCACGGCTCTTTATGGAGTGTGCGACCTTCCAGGCCTGCTCGTACAGCTGCCTGTAAGTGATCTTTTCCTCCTCCGTTTCACCATCTTTTAAAAAAATAAACGCAACCTTATCCGGCGTTTTCTGCGCCCTCAGTGTGAGAATATCGCAAAGGGTATATTGACAGGTATCTTCTTCTGTGATCGTTCCAAGTAAAAAATTTTCCAGTCCCATAGAAATATCCTTTGGTTTGCCCCGTGCAAAATTAGGAAATCATCAGTTGGATTGGGAAAAAGGGTTAAATTTGCACACATGGCCCTCTTCACCATCCCCAACATCCGAATCGCAGGCATGTCAGCAGCGGTGCCGGTCAAGGAGGTTTCCAACCTTGACTACCGGTGGATCTCCGTAAAAGAGCGCCAGCAGGTAGTGAAGACGATCGGTGTGGAAAAAAGACGCATTGCGGATAAAGGACAGACCACGGCTGATCTGTGTTTTGCAGCTGCAGACCGGTTGCTGAACGACCTGCATTGGGACCGGAATGAGATCCAGACGATCATTTTTGTCTCCCAGTCCATGGACTATATCATCCCTGCCACCGCTCCCATTTTGCAGAACCGGTTGTCATTACCCAAAACCTGCCTTGCTTTCGATATTAATTTAGGTTGCTCGGGGTATGTGTATGGATTATCGGTCATCGGAAGTCTGATGAGCCAATCCGGAATTGGAAACGCTTTGCTGTTAGCCGGGGATCTTTCCAATGTGACCTCCTCCTACCGTGATAAAAGTACCTATCCGTTGTTTGGAGATGCTGGTACGGCCACTGCATTGAAATTCAGTGAATCAGCAGCGCCAATGATCTTTAATCTTCAAACGGATGGATCAGGTTATCAAGCTATTATGATTCAGGATGGCGGCGTGCGCAATTGGGTAAGCAAGAAATCATTCACATACCGGAAATACGGTCAGGGCATTTACCGGAATAACCTGCAAATTGCACTGAATGGGATCGAGGTGTTCAACTTTTCCCTTCGTGAGGTGGTCCCAAACATCAGGGCCACCCTTGAATATGCCGGGAAAACCCTGAATGACTTCGACTACCTGGTTTTCCACCAGGCCAACCGGCTGATCAACGAAACCATCCGTAAGATGCTGAAGGTTGAAAAAGAAAAGGTTCCCTACTCCATCCATAAGTACGGGAACACCAGCAGCGCCTCCGTACCCCTGACCATTGTTTCCGAATTGCAGGAACACATCCGGAATGAGCATGTCAGATTCCTTCTTTCCGCATTCGGCATTGGATTATCCTGGGGCACGGTGTTGCTTGAAACGGATGGGATCGTGTGTCCGGGGGTGCTGGAGGTAGGCTTATGAACGTCTTCGACCTCACCGGAAAAAAGATCCTCGTTACCGGCGCCTCCTCCGGTCTTGGACGGCAATGTGCCATAACAGCCAGCCAGTACGGGGCAACGCTGGTCATCACCGGACGGAATCAGGAAAGACTGCTGGAAACATTTGGACAATTATCCGGTGAAGGCCATCGGTGGTTGCTGGCGGATCTCACCCGTGAAACGGAAATCTCACAACTGGTCGATTTGCTTGAGCCGGTCAACGGAGTTGTTTACAGCGTGGGCATTTCCGATCTTTCACCCGCACGGTTCATTGCCGCGTCAGATATTTCCAGAACCTTTGACGTCAGTTTTAAGGCGTCTGTCCTGCTTACCAGCAATCTGCTGAAAAGAAAAAAACTTGTAAGCAATTCCTGCTCACTTGTATTTATCTCAACCATCTCCACACGATATCCGTTTGTGGGCGGAGCCATGTACATCAGTGCCAAAGCAGCGCTGGAAGCCTATGCACGCGTACTGGCCCTTGAAATGGCATCCAAAGGGATACGGTCCAACAGCATCTGCCCGGCTTTTGTAAAGACCCCCATGCTTGACAGTACTGCCGAGAATTATTCCCGGGAAGCGGTCAAAAAGATCGAGGAAAGACAACCCCTGGGACTGGGCGAACCTGAAGACGTGGCCAATGCTGTGGTTTTTTTCCTGTCGGATGCTTCGCGCTGGATCACGGCGACAAATCTTATCCTCGGGGGAGGATAAGGATATCTGATTGATGATGAACTGATATCTGATTTTTAATTTATTTTTGATTTTTGAAATTTGCTATTTGATATTTGATTTTAAGAAATGCCCTCTCCCGATTATTCAGTGATCATACCGGTCTTCAACAGCGAAGACACCCTTAATGAACTTACCGAAAGGCTTTTAACGGTTTTTAAGGATCTGGGAAAATCGTGTGAGGTACTATTTATCGACGACGGCTCTCAGGATGACAGCTGGAAAAAGCTGACGGAAATAAAAAAAAGCTTCCCCGCGGTGGTGACCATCATCCGGCTGGCCAGAAATTCCGGGCAGCACAATGCCACATTTTGCGGGATGGTCAGGGCCAAAGGAAGCTTTCTAATCACCATCGACGACGATCTTCAGATCCCGCCGGAAGAGATAGAGAAACTGATCCGGCAATACGATGAATCCCACCCGGATATCGTTTATGGCATTTATCCTGACAAGAAGCACAATGCCCTCCGGAATGTTTCCAGCACTTCCTTCCGGCAGTCCTCCAGGATATTTCACGACGGACCCGGCAAAGGATCTTCTTTCCGCCTGATCACGCGGGAACTGGCCGATCATATCGTTGATCATTACCAGAGCTTTGTCTTCCTGGATGAACTGATCAACTGGTATACGGCCGATATCGCCTATGTGGATATCCAGCACGTGGAACGGAAAAATAAACGATCAGGATACACCCCCCGCAAACTGGTTCGGTTCATTTCCAATATTATTCTGTACTACTCCAACATTCCATTAAAGATGATGGTGTACACCGGTCTGGTCGTGTCGGGTTTCTCCTTTTTCATAGGCATTCTTTACATAATAAAGAAGATATTTTTTAATGTTTCCGTGCCCGGATACACTTCCACCATCGTGGTCATCGCCTTCTCCACGGGTATCATCGTCTTCAGCCTGGGAGTGATCGGCGAATACCTCAGCCGTATCTATTTCTCCCAAAGCAAAAAGCCGCCGTACACGATCAAGAAAATCCTTTAACATGGAGCTTTCAAAATACGGGATCAAACTCCACCGCCTGAGGGAAGAGGATATCGAACTGGTACGCACCTGGAGGAACTCTCCCCTGATCCGTGAGTATATGGAATTCCGGGAGGAGATCACACCCGGGATGCAGAAAGTGTGGTTCCAATCGGTGAATAATACCGAAAATTTTTATTTTATCATTGAATATCAGCAACAAAAGATCGGATTGATCAATTCGAGTCATGTGGATTGGACCACGATAAGCTCTGAGGGCGGGATCTTTCTCTGGGACGAAGCGTATTACGAAACGTTTGTTCCAGTGTGGGCTTCTTTGTGCCTTCTTGAAACTTCGTTTTACATCCTGGGGGCCAGCCGTTCTGTGATCAAGACCCTTAGAAATAATGAACGGGCAAAAAAACTCAACCTCCATCTGGGATATGAACTCCTGCCAGGACAGGAAGATGCGTATAATCAGCTTTACCAGCTGACACGCGAAAGCTTCACCCGCAAGGCTCACCGGTTAATCAGGGCTGCATCGCTCATCACGGGTGATGCCTCCTTTCAGCATACCCTGTTCTTTGATCAGGAAGACATCCGGTCGGGTCTGGCGGATTTCATCGACAGTAAGATAGATAAGAGCCAGGTGGCCCAATCCTCTGAAACCGGTGAAGGCCGGCTTTATACATTCAGGTCTACAGGGGCTTGACCGCGCGCCTGTTGAATTTCCAGTATATTTTCAGAAAGATCCCAAGGAAGCGGTTCAGGCGGTTGCGCATTCTGTAAGGCATGGAATCGCCCAAAAGAAGCAGGCGATACATGATCCAACCATAGATGAGCACCGGCATGATCCAGAGAAAGAGAAGGGGATCGAACCGGGTAAATTGCCTTGCATAACCCGCTTTCCCTGCTGCTCTTCCTGCCACCAGATCGGCCATGCGAACCTCCCGCGTGCTCATCTCCGTTTTCCAAAGTTGGGTGCGACCTGTTGAAATGGGATTGAAAAGGCTCTGATGTACCTGGCGGATCTCATCCAGCCCTGAGTATGCATCCTCCACCTGTGATTTCTTGCGGTAAAATGACAGAACCTCCGGATCGTAGGAAATGCCAAGAAAATGGCACACCTCCCTGAAATGATGCTCGGGATCTGCCACCAGGTCTTCATATCTGACCGAATGAATAAGGCCCGGAACCTGTTTTTTCAGTTCCCACATCCGTTTCAGAGCAAATTTCCACCGGTAAACGACCAGGGGAACGATGGGGACCTCAAAGTTCACCCTGACCAGCGAAAGGTAATTATCCCTGTAATCCCTCGTGATATGAATGATCTTCGCTTCAGGAAAGAGTTGATGGAGTCGATGTACATACAGTGAATAACCCGGATTCTTATCCCCTATCCATACGATCTCTTTCTTTTCGAAAACAGAAGTATACGCCGTGCATACCTGCCTGACCATCTCCTGAAAGGTGGATGTCCCTTCCTTCTCCATCAGCTTCTGACAAAGTTGATCCTTTGGGATCAGCCACTTGTCGAAGTACCGCTGCCGGTACACATCATCGCAGAATTCGCTGACGATGGATGAATCCCAGTGGGTCACGTTCCGGTACTTCCTGTAAAGATTGATGATGAACGGGCTTTCCGGAGGAACCAGTACCTGTGGGTGTGCTTCGAAAAGAAACCGGAGCAACGTCGTGCCTGACCTGGGTCGCCCGATGATGAAGAAAAAGGATGGGGATTCCACCTGCTGGCGTGCTACCGGAGTATCCATTTCCTGAATTCTTTGATAAATGAAAAATCATCTTTTTTAAATTCAACGATCCTGCGGACTGGCGTGTGTGTAACCTTTGAATAGACAACGATAAAGGCCAGGGTGCCCAGTGTATAGCTCACGTTGGTGGCCCATACGGCTCCCAGCGCTCCATAGGGCGTTATCCACCAGAGATTCAGAAGGATGTTGATGATCAGGGCTGGCAGAAACGCATAGATGGCAAAGTGGGGCTTTCCGGCTCCAGCCAGACGGCTGCTCATGATCCTGAAGATGCTGATGAACAGGATCCCCGGAAGAATGTACTGGATGATCCGGACACTGGATTCAAATTCTTCACCCCATACCAGCGGAAGCAGCCAGGGCGACAAAACAGCGAGGATGGCCGAAGCGATCAGCCCGGCGAGGAATGAAACCCGGACCAGCTTCCCGGTGGTTTGACTGATCAGCTCCTGATCCGCGGCATTGGCGGTTCGGCTCATCAGAACAATCCCGATCGCCAGCGGAAGCTGCCAGAGCTTCTCAGCTATCGAAACACCCAGGGAGTAAAATCCTACCTGATCCAGGGTTGACATCTTCTGAAGCAAGAGAACATCGATCCGGTAATTGAGCTGAATGATGACAAATGAGAGGGCAAAAAGCAAACCCATCGATAACAGGTCGCGGATAATGACAGCTTTGTACTGAAAACGAAACCCGATCTCCTTCCCAATCCTGAGCCATGCCCAGAGGGTGATCAGAAAATTGGCTGCCAGCAGCGAAAGCAAGGCGCCAGCAACCTTCCATTCCAGTATCCAGACAAACACTGCCACTGCCACCAGGTGGATCAGTTCAGAGAACCAGTTGATGAAATTTGCCTTACCGATCTGTTCCTTACCGATGAAGATCCCCCCAAAATATGCCATGGCCAGCCGAAACGGGATCGACAGCATGACAAGCAAAACATAAAGACCTGAAAATGACTCATCATCCAGTACCAGAAAGCCAATTCCCGTGATCAGGATCCCAAGCACAGAGGTCATGGCCAGGATCATCAGTATGCTGCCAACGATCTCTTCCTGTACAAACTTTTTCCGGCCAAGGTGATAGATGGCAGATCCCCTGATGCCAAGCTGGGTGAAACTCACCACGACCAGGGGGATCACAAGGATGGCCGAATAGATCCCAAATCCCTCGGGGCCCAGGTTCCTGGAAAGGATCACACTGGCCAGCAATCCTGCGGCAATGGTAAAGACATTGCTGGCGAATACCCCCGTGACATCCTTCAGGAAACTGCGTTGTGCCATGCTGCAAAATTAAATATTTTGATGAAGGTCGGCCGGATATGATTCATAAGGATAAAATGCGTTAATTTGCCAGGTGACAATCAGATCCATATGTTATTCAATTCCATTGAATACCTGGTCTTTCTTCCTTTAGTAATTGTCATCTATTTCATCATCCCGGTCAAATGGAGATGGTTGTTCCTGCTGGTTGCCAGTTATTTTTTCTATATGTGCAACAGGATCGAATACGGGATCCTGATCCTGTTCACCACCCTGGTCGACTATTTCGTTGCGCTGAAGATCGAACAGTCGTCTTCACGTAAACGAAAAAAAGGGTACCTGGCCATCAGCCTTATTGCCAACCTGGGCATGCTGGCAGGATTCAAGTACCTGAATTTCTTCGGCGAAAGCGTCAATCTTCTGCTTGATGCATTCCATATGCAGGGTAACCTGCCTGCATTCAGAATTCTGCTCCCCGTCGGTATCTCTTTCTTTGTATTCAAATCGCTTAGCTATACCATTGATGTCTACCGCGGGATCAGGACTCCTGAAAAGCACCTGGGATACTATGCCCTCTATGTTTCCTTTTTCCCCCAGCTGATCGCCGGCCCAATTGACCGGTCATCGGGTCTTTTGCAGCAATTTCATCACCCACGGGATTTTAATACCGACAGGCTGATCAGTGGATTGAAACTAATACTGTGGGGCTTCTTTAAGAAAGTTATCATTGCCGACCGGCTGGGTCTGTATGTGGATGAAATATTTGCACATCCTGAGGCCTATACGGGACTGTCGGTGATCCTGGCCACGGTGCTCTTCGCTTTCCAGCTTTATTGCGATTTTGCAGGATATACCGACATTGCCAGAGGCTCTGCACGCATCCTGGGCTTCGACCTGATGATCAACTTCAACCGTCCCATGGTGGCCAGGTCGCTCCGCGATTTCTGGAACCGCTGGCACATTTCCCTTACGACCTGGTTCCGTGACTATGTCCTGTATTCACTGCCTTATATCAAGAATAAACAGGTCAGTTATGCCCGGCTCTATGTCAACCTCGTCATCACCTATCTTCTTATGGGGCTCTGGCACGGCGCTGCATGGAACTTTGTGATCTTCGGAGCATTGAACGGGATGTTTCTCGTCCTGGAAACCATCACGGAAAAACAGCGTGAATGGTTTTTTAATTGGAGCCGGCTCAATCGTGTACATTTTTTAAACAATTTCCTGAGCAACATCTTTACGCTTTCACTTATCATTTTCACGCTGATCTTTTTCAGGGCCGACAGTCTTGGCAACAGCCTGCTCATCATTTCCAATTCATTCGATTTCAGTAACCTGTATCCATCGTTATGGAAAATTCTTCATGATAATGAACTGCTTTTCGGCATACTTGTACTCGTGAACATGATGGTCGCGGAACATGTCCATGAAAAGCAGGATCTGGTAAAGATCATCGCTTCAAAGCACATCGTCGTGCGATGGGCTGTTTATATCGGATTCATATTTTTTATCATCCTTTTCTGGGTACTTCAGAAACAGGAATTCATCTACTTTCAATTCTGAGCTGAAATGAACCGGAAAACGATCCTACGATTCATTCTCTTCCTCTGCCTGGTGGTGATCATCAATTTTATCCTTGACAGTGCGTTCAAAGCATTTTCAGTACACAACGATATCAATGAGGTAATGGATCAGCAATTCATTGATTATCAAGGAACCATGAAATACCTGACACTGGGAAACTCACATAACTGCATCAACACGTACATCCTGGACAGCAGCTTTAACTATGGCTCTCCCAGCGAGAACTTCATCCAGTCGTATTACAAGCTGAAATATGTTCTGGAGAATACAGGTCAGAGGCCCCGGAACCTGATCCTGCAGGCAGATGTATCTTCTTTCGGTCCGAAAATAGCCAACCGCTTCGAATACAATTCCTACTGGATCCGTTACATCGATTATTTCGAGCTTGCCAGGATCAAAGGGAACAGGGATGTCCTGAGCAAATGGGTGGAAGGGAAGTTCATTTCGTATGCGGGCAATTACAAGGACATTCAGCTTTCGATCTTTTACCGGATAAAGGTCAAAACACTGGAAATATACAATGGGTACCGTCCTCACCGCGATTACCGCAATTTTGCCAATGATCCCAACCGGCAGAGAACGGCCTGGAACAAGGCAAAATTGATCCTCTCACCTGAGACCTGCCTGGATTCATCGATCGCCATCTATTTTGAAAAGATCCTCCAGCTATGCCAGGAAAATCAAATCGGGGTGATGCTGATCCGAATCCCGATGTCAAAAGAATTCTATGAAGAAGAATGCCGGCTCGTTCCGGTAGATGACTTATATGCCTCTGTGGAAGCGATTGCCTGCCGTTATTCAGTTTACGACCGCACGCTTGATTACCATGACCTGTTCTTTGATCATCCCGAATACTTTTTTGATCCTGATCACCTCAATATCAAAGGAGCCGATCTGTTCACCGAAAGGCTGGTAAAGGATCTCGGTGAGAAAAATTCAATGGCCCTTACTGAACAATCCGCCAAACTTTCCGGCGATCCATAAAGGGCCCCGGCTGAGAAGCTTTTCCCGGATCCGGTAGGGAAACCGGTCGACAATGTACGTCATCAGGTAAATACACCGTGCATAACAAACTCCGGGCAGGACCAGCAAACCGATCCAGGGACTGAAGCCCCTGTACTTCCTTGTATACCCCGCTATTTCCGCATACCTCCCTGCTACCAGGTCGGCCATCCTGACCTGACGCTGGCTCAGGGATTTTTCCCACCGGCCTATCCTGCTGGTATTCACTGGATTGAATAAGCTTTTATGATGTTTTTCGAGAACATCAACCGGGTATTTCCTTTCTGCTTCTTCCTTTTTTTTGTAGAAATCAAAGACATCCGCTACGTAGGGTATCTCAAGGAATTTACAAAGTTTTCCGAGCTGAAGCTCAGGATCGGTCACCAGGTCCTCATAACGGATGAAGTAAAAGGATCCGGGGAATCGTTCACTGGCTTTCAGCGCTTTTTTATAAAAATACCTCCATTTGCAGACCACCAGCGAAACGATGGGAAGTTCAAAATCCACGTTCCTGACCGATTCATAATTATCACGGTAGTCGCGGAGGATGTAAACGAAGCGGGCATCCGGAAAAAGCCTTTTCAGACGATGGGTATAGATCGTATACCCATGATTTTTGTCGCCGATAAGCCGGATCTCCTCTTTAGGATAGAAGGAGATGTAGTTCAGGTACACTGTTGTACAGATTCGCGCGTAGGATGTACTGCCGGCACAGGCCATGAGGTCAGCCATCAGCCTGCTGAGATCCATGTTCCAGGCGCTGAACTGCCATTGCATCTGAAGATCCTGAAAGAACTCACGGAGAAGGTCCCCGGTCCAGTAGGTGATCTTTCCATAGCGCGGATACAGATTCAGGATGAACTGGCATTCCCAGGGTATCTGCACGTTGGGGTGCGCGTCAAACAATGCCCTGAGCAGCGTGGTCCCCGTGCGCGGCCTGCCCAGAATGAAAAAGAAAGGTATGTCCGAAGGATGTGTCACAGCTTCGTTTACGTCGGGCAAATATACCCAATTGAACTCATATTCAACAATTCTTCTTATTTTCGCAGAACCATCCTTATTGAAGGAACACCATGGAGGTATTATTCAATAGACCTTACCTCACCGGCCGTGAGGCGCATCACCTGGCCCGTGTGGCGCTGTCGGGAAAGCTGTCGGGAAACGGCCAGTATACGCAGATGTGCCAGGATTTCTTCCGTCAGCGGTTCGGCTTCCGAAAAACCCTGCTGACCACATCCTGCACGGATGCGCTCGAGATGGCCGCTATCCTGTGTAATGTTCAGCCAGGTGACGAAGTGATCATGCCTTCCTTTACCTTTGTTTCCACGGCGAATGCATTCCTTCTCAGGGGAGCCCGGATACGCTTTGCCGACACGTATTCTGACTATCCCAACATCGATCCGGAAGCGGTCAGGGAACTGATCAACCAAAAGACCCGGGTTATCCTGGTGGTCCATTATGCCGGGGTGGCATGCGACATGGATACGATCGTGGCCCTGGCCAGGCAGCACAACCTCTGTGTGGTGGAAGACGCCGCCCATGCTGTGGATAGCTTCTTCAGGGACAGACCCCTGGGCAGCATTGGGCATTTTGGTACTTTTTCATTCCATGAGACCAAGAACATCATCAGCGGGGAGGGAGGCATGCTGGCGGTGAATGATGAACGGTTTGCCGCAAGGGCAGAGATCATCTGGGAAAAAGGCACCGACCGGGCCGCCTTTTCCAGAGGGGATGTCAGCAAATATGGCTGGAAGGACATCGGTTCATCGTTTCTGCCGTCAGAGCTCACCGCCGCGGTACTCTATTCCCAGCTGGAAAAATTCGATGAGATCCAGCTGAAAAGAAAACTGGTGTGGCAAACCTATTACGAAAAACTCAAGCCTCTGGAAGAGATGAACCTGCTGACCCTGCCTCATCTCCCGGAGTGGGCCTCCGTGAACGGGAACATGTTCTTCCTCAGGGTCAGGGAGCCTGAAGAACGGAATGAGCTGCTTTCCTTCTTAAAAAAGGAAGGGGTCAATGCTGTTTTTCACTACCTGCCACTTCACTCCAGCGATTTTTTCAGGCCCCTGCATGATGGAAGGATTCTTCGACACACAGATCATTTCGCCGGTTGTATCCTCCGCTTACCTTTCTACAATGAAATGACCGAAAATGAGATCAACTATGTTGCGGATGCAATGGAACGATATTTCGTAAATAAATGATTTCTACTACTACAATACTTTAACCCCTGCGGGGTTATGGAATGTCTTTTTATTTCTCCTCTCTCCTCTCTCATTTCCACACCGGCACCCTCCCCGGTGTCCACGGTGCTCCCACGCGCACCAGTTCATCTTCCAGTTCCCGGATATCCTTTTCGGCCACATTGCGGATCATCTCCAGTACCGGGGGAAACTCTTCCAGAAGGATGGCATAATTGTCTTTCATTGATTTGGTAACGCTTGTGGAGCGCCACTGCCCCCATACGATGGAACCCATCCGCTGGTTCAGGGGGACGGGCCCGGGCAGGTTCTCCTCGTCGCTCGGCTTGTCGGTCTTTCCGGTAAACATGAGTCTGCAGGTCTCCAGTTTGCTGTCAGCCATCTGAGCCCTGGCAAGAAAATCCTCCGGGATCCCGGGGGTGATGTGTCCGGCCTGTTTGATGGATTCCAGACGACCTTGCAGTTCATCGATAGAACGCTGGGCACCCTGCATGGTACCGTTAAGGGTGGCTACATCCTTCCGGAATGCCGCCAGCTCTTCCCTGTCTTTTACTGGAAGCGCGGTGTTCTCCAGTACACTGGCCGTAAATGCTACCGGACCCGCCAATGCACGGTACTGGTCATCGCTGACCAGGCCAAGGCTCACATGATATTTCCCCGGGAGTGCCAGACTTGCATCTCCCCCTTTATCAAGGGGATCGAACTGGCCGGCCTGGACATTTACAGGCGATAAGCCCTGGTACCTCATGTTCCAGACCACCCGCTGGATGCCTTTCTTTGGAGTTTCATAGATATGACGAACGATATTGTTACCGGCATCTGTTACCGTAAATACCAGGTATGGTGGGATTTCTTCCCTTTCGGCGATCAGCTCGGCATCGGTAGGAATGGGTATCTTTTCGCCTTTTTTGAATAATTCCTCTTCCTTCTCCTTGCGCAATTCCTTTTTGGTTTTTGGGACATCCTTAAGATAATATGTAAAAACTGCACCGAATGGTTTATGGGGGGCGATAAATGGCGTGGATCCCGATTCGTTGCCCCCTCTCGACTGTATGTACATCAGGGCATCCTTAACAGGGAAAATAAAACCTTCCATATCCTTCATTTCCGGTTTGAACTCCCTCAGCGGAGAATAATCATCAAGAATATAGAATCCTCTCCCGAACGTGGCCAGCACCAGGTCGTTCTCCCTTTTCTGGATGACCATGTCCCTTACTGAGATCGTAGGTATACCTGACTTCAGCTGGATCCAGTTACCACCTCCGTTATACGTAAAGAAAACTCCAAACTCGGTACCACAGAAGAGAAGGTCGGGATTGACATGATCCTGCACGATCGTATGAACGGTTCCATTTTGCGGAAGATCCCCCGCGATAGAAGTCCATGTATGGCCTTTGTCGATGCTTTTCAGCAGGTAGGGTTTGAAGTCATCGCGCAGGATGTTGTCGAAGGAGGCAAAGACCACATTTTCATCAAATAATGAGGCCAGAAGATCACTGACATACGTATACTCAGGCACGCCGGGAAATGCTTCGATCCTGCGCCAGTTCTTCCCGTCTTCCGTGACCTGTATCAGTCCGTCATCCGTCCCGGCATAGATAAGGTTTTCCTTGACGGGTGATTCATCCAGTGAAATGATCGTTCCGTAGAGGGAGGTGGAGCGGTCTTTGGCGACAGCGTCGATGCTCCAGTATTTTCCCATGACCTGGAAGGTATTCCGGTCGATCTGGCGGGTAAGGTCTTCGCTGATCACCGTCCAGGAATCTCCCCGGTCGTCGCTGCGGAATACTTTGTTGGCACTGCAGTACAGACGGGTTGGGGAATGTGGACTGATCAACAGAGGTGTATTCCAGTTCCACTGGTAGGTATTTTCGCCTTTACGCGGTTCAGGCCGGATGGAGATGCTTTCCCCGCTTTTCCGGTCATACCTGACCATATTGCCGTACTGGGATTCAGCATAAATGATATCGGTGTTGACAGGGTCCACCGCGGTCCAGAATCCATCGCCTCCATTGGTGATGTACCATTCGGCGCTGCTCACACCATCTCTTGAGGTATTTCCCGAAGGCCCCCCCATGCTGCCGTTGTCCTGGGTGCCGCCATACACATGGTAAAAAGGGTACTGGTTGTCGACATTCAACCTGTAAAACTGGGTCACAGGCAGGTTCGACTTGAAAATATAGTTCATTCCGTCGTCGAACGTCTCATAAATGCCTCCGTCTCCTCCGATCATAAAATGACGGGTATCTTCAGGATCGATCCACAGGGCATGGTCATCCACATGCCTGTTGTTCAGTCCAATACGTTGCCAGGTCTTCCCTCCGTCATGGGTTACATGGGAAATGGTCTCAACCGAATAAACCTTGTCCACATCCTTCGGATCACAGTAGATCTCATTGTAATACTGTCCGGCTTCATGATGGTCGCTCATTTTTTCCCAGGTGGCACCGCGGTTCCTGGAACGATAGAATCCACCCTGGTCTTCTGCAGCTTCAATGATGGCATAGATCACATCCGGATTGACGGGAGATATGGCAAGGCCGATGCCTCCCATATCGGCCGACGGCAAACCGCTGGTCAGTTTATCCCATGTCTTGCCACCGTCGGTGGTCTTGTAGATGGCCGTCTCAGGCCCACCTCCGATCTTGGTGTACACATGGCGTCGCCGTTGTTCGGAAGAGGCGTACATGATATCCGGATCCCGCGGATCCATCACCATGTCATTGATCCCTGTGTTCTCGCTTACAGATAAAATCTTTTCCCACGTCTTCCCGCTATCCCTGGTCTGGAACAGGCCACGGTCGCCGCCCGGTCCCCAGACCGATCCTTCAGCTGCAACGTAAACAGTATTGGAGTTCCGGGGATGAATGATGATCTTTCCAATCTGGCGGGATTCTTTCAATCCCATGTGTTTCCAGCTTTTACCACCGTCGATGGATTTATAGACCCCGTCTCCATATCCCAGCGAACGCTGATGATTGTTCTCACCGGTCCCCGCCCAGATAATGCTGTGATTGGAAGGATCCATGGCCAGGCAACCGATCGCATACGCACCATAATTATCAAAGACCGGGTCGAATGTGGTGCCGTTGTTCACGGTCTTCCAGATATTACCGCTGCCCACAGCCACAAAATATTCGCTGTGATGATCCGGATTGACCGCGAAATCGGCAATCCTGCCCGAGGTGAAGGCCGGTCCGATCGAACGGAACTTCAATCCACCGAACAGTGAAGATTTAATGGTGTCATTCCCGGCATCTTTCTCCTTCTTCTGAGCAGATGCCACGAAACAGGAAAGAAATAAAACGACGATCACCAGCCCTGCAGGTGTACTGGCAACTTTTAACATTCTTTTGAACATAACGAAAAGATTTGGCAACATTTTTGTAATTGATATCCCGTTTTTTTTCCTGCGCAATTTACTTATTATCAGGATATCATAAAGAATCAGGATTCTAATTTAGAAATCATTTAAATAACCACACCATGAAAAAAACCATTTTACTCTCCATCGTATTCGTTCTGAGTTATTTCATGGTCTGGTCACAGGACCGGATTCCGGTAAAAGGACCTTCCTCAAGAGAAAAAGACGGATACACTGAGAAAGTGAGCCATACGGGAAGACTGACCTCACTGGTAGCAAAGTTCAGCGCCGATGTCCGGTACGGAGTAAAGCCCCTTGTTGTGCATTTCACCGATGAATCCGAAGGGAATCCGGTCGCATGGGTATGGAATTTCGGAGACGGGACCACCAGCACTGAGCAAAATCCCTCCCATGAATACGTCACGGAAGGAAATTACACTGTCAGCCTGAATGTATCCGACGGGACGAATACCTTCACCCTTGAAAAAGAGAATTACATCACCGTGCTGTCGGAACTGCCCACCTGTGATACATTGGATTATCCTTTTGCTGGAACGTATACCTATTATATTGATACTGCGGGCGTGAACGGATATGTCTCCGGCAATAACAAATTCCAGGACAAGGCGAAAGCCAATTATTTCTCTGATTACCCTGAAAAAGTGGAGATCCAGGGTCTGCTGCTGGAGTTTGCAGTAGTGTCCAGTACATCTGGCAGCAACCCCCAGGTGACCTTTGCCGTCTGGGATAATAGCGGTCCCCAGGGTTCTCCGGGAGTCATTAAAATAACAGCTTCGCTGCCTCTCTCCCAGGTTGTTGAGGATGTGAGCAACAATACGTTCACCTACGTGCAATTTGATGATCCGTTATACATCACAGCACCTTTTTATGCCGGTGTGATCCTTCCCATTACGGTTGGAGATACGGTGGCCCTCTGGACTGATACCGACGGAGATGCAGCACCCGGGATTGGGTGGGAGCAGTGGTCGGATGGTCAATGGCTCCCCTACTCCGATCCCACCAATGGCTGGAACCTGAAGATATCCAATGCCATCTTCCCCATTGTCTGCGCTTCTTCCCAGGGTATGGAGAGTCTGCTGCGAGCTGAGAACATTCTGATCTACCCGAATCCCGCAACGGACCAGGTTACGGTAAAATTTGACAGGACCGGACTCTCACCGGTGAAGATCAGCCTGTACAACATCATGGGCGGACTGATGAACACAACCACCAGTCATCTTTCTCCTTCCTCCGTCACCATCCCACTGGACGGGTATACCAGGGGTTTGTACTTTATCATCATTGAAGCAGGAAATCAGAAGATCACGCGGAAGATCCATGTAATTTGATCTTTCCTCTTTGATTTTTGATCTTTATTGCCTTTTCTCCTGAATTTCACTATATTTGCCCTCTGCTTGTTATAGATCAATACCTTATGCATCGATTTTTACAGACCATTCTTGTTCCGGTGGATTTTTCAGATCTGGCCGTGGATGTCATCCAGATGGCCACGAACCTGGCCACTGCCTTCAACAGCACCATACGGCTGGTCCATGTCATTGCCCGCCAGTATCCCTATTATGTGGGACTGGAAATGGGTTCCGAAGTTCTGCAGGACATTCAGACAGAAGACATGGACAAGCTGGAGAATGATCTCAAGGCCATGGAGCTGTTCATTAAGCAGAAAGGCATCAAGGTCACTTCGGGACTTCTGGAGGGAAAAAAAGTGAGTGCGATCATTGAAGAGAGCAACCGTATCCAGGCTGATCTGATTGTTATCGGATCTGAAACACTTGGACTTTTTTCACGGACATTTCTGGGGAGCGTAAGCGAGGGTGTACTTCGTAAAGCCAGTTGCCCGGTGCTTATCGTCCAGGAACGGGATAGCCAGGCCTGAAAACTGCCTGCATCAGCTCACCCGTCATTGTAGGGATTCATCAACCTATCACAGGCGCCCGCTTAAAGGGCACTGACCGGTCAAACAGGTAGCGGTAGGTATGATGCGTCTTGGATATCTTGCCTCCGATCTGTTCCACTACATGGATCATTCTGAGATTGAAGTCACCTATCCAGTTCATTTCGATCTCATCATACGGAAAGGCCGGTTTAAAGGCCATCCGCGTGAAAGCCACCACCAGCGCGGCTTCCACACCCTTTCCCTGATGCTCGGGAACCACACCAAACAACACCCCCAGCAGTTTCCTGCACACCTTTGCTTTCTTATAATAGAGAAACCTCAGTTTATTGAAAAGGTGCAGTTTTCCCTTCATGAACTTGAAGATCTGATTGAGTTCGGGCAGCATGAAGAAGAATGCCACCGGTTCATTCTTATAATAAGCGAACCATAAAAGATCAGGATCGAGAACGGGTTTCAGCTTGCTGAACAGGGATTTTGCCTGAGCGGGTGACATCTGTGCCACGCCTGAGTGCTTGCCCCAGCTTTTGTTGTAGACCTGCCTGAAATCTTCGATCGCCAGCTGCATCTTCGATTTCTCAAGGGCCCGGAAGGAATAATCCGGATTTTGCAGCACTTTGTCCGATTTATTTTTAACCACCTCTTTCAAATCGGTTTTCACCATCCGGTGAAACGTGAATTGCTTAAAGTAGAGCTGGAAACCATAATTCTCGAACAAATCCCGGTAATAGCCAAAATTATAGGGTGCGCAATAATTGGGTTCCGAAAATCCGTCAACCAGCAATCCCCACCACTCATACCGTTCCCCGAAATTGATGGGGCCGTCCATGGCTTCCATGCCCTGTGACATGAGCCACTCCCTGCACTGTTCGAACAGGACAGTGGCGGCTTCCTGGTCATGGATGCATTCAAAGAATCCCATCCCGCCCGTGGGCTGATCATTTTTAGCGGCTGTTTTACGATCGATAAAGGCGGCTACGCGGCCAATGGTTCTGCCTTTCTCATCCCGGAGTATCCATCTTGTGCACACTCCCTGCCGGAACAACTTGTTCTGCCGGGGATCAAACACCCTTTCGACATCCCTGTCGAGGGGTCGTATATAATTCCTGTCTTTCCGGTACAGTCTGACAGGCAGCATTAGGAATTCCTTTCTGGTTTTCCTGTCTTTCACTTCCATGAGTGTAAATTTATTACCCATTTGACTCCTTTCGTCTTGCTTGAGGTCTGACTCGTAGTCTATCTTCGCATAATTCCGAGAATGGACTCCCTGTCAGGGGTGATGACCCCCTTTTCGGTGATCAGGCCCGTGATCAGTCCTGATGGTGTTATATCAAAGGCAGGATTCCAGGCTTCCGCTCCGGGGGCACTCACCCTTACCTCCGTTATGGCACCGGTTTCTGCGTGTAATCCTTTCACAAAAAGGACTTCCTGGGGATCCCGTTCCTCGATGGTGATCGCACTTCCCCGGGCAGATGTGACATCGAACGTGGATGTGGGGGCTGCCACATAAAAGGGGATCCGGAATTCCCGGGCTGCCAGGGCCAGTCCCAGGGTACCTATTTTATTGGCCACATCGCCATTGAGGGCGACGCGATCTGCTCCGACGATGACCAGGTCAGTTTCTCCGCGTGACATCAGATGGGCAGCTGCGTTATCGGCAATGAGGGTACAGGGTACGTTTTCCTGTTGCAGTTCCCAGGCTGTCAGGCGGGCACCCTGGTTCCGGGGGCGTGTTTCATCCACCCAGACATGGATCTTTTTTCCGGAGCGGTGGGCCATGTACACCGGGGCGAGGGCGCTGCCATAATCCACAAAACCAAGCCAGCCTGCGTTACAGTGGGTCTGGATGCGGTATCCGTCATGGATAAGATGCTGTCCCGTTTCGCCGATCATTCTGCCGTCGCTGGCATTTTTGTCGGCTAACTCCTGTGCGGCTGTCACTGCCGCACCGGGTGAGGTCAATCCTGCCTGATATACTTTTTCCACGGCAGCGAACAGGTCATAAGCCGTTGGACGGGATGCTTCAATGGTTTTCCGTGCATGGGATATGAACGCTGCATAGTTCGCTGCCGGCGCCTCCAGGCATGCCTGGGCCATGGCAAATCCGGCAGCCGCACCAATGGCACCGGCACCCCTGACAACCATCACACGGATCGCATCAACGGTCTGTATAAAGGCGGCAGACTCATAGAGTTGAAAATGATACGGGAGAAGAAGCTGATTGATCATGCAGACTTTTGATCCGATCATCCAGATGGTCCGATAATCCTGTCCCTTAACGCGCATTCAGGTCTTCAATTCGTTGATGGTGATCCAGGCCATAAGGCTCATTCCCGTTTCCAGGCACGTTTCGTCCACATTAAACGTTGACGTATGCAGGTTGGAGGTGATGCCTTTTGTTTCATTGCGAATGCCCAGCCTGTAAAGACAGGCGGGTAAGGCATGTGAAAAGTAGGCAAAGTCCTCCGAGGTCATCCGCATTTCAAGGTCGTTGACATTATCTTTGCCAAGAAGGATCTCCGCATAGGATTTCACCCTGGCTGTGAGTTCCTCGTCATTGACCAGAAACGGATAACCATGGGCGATCCTGACATGGCAGGTGCCACCCATGGATTCGGTGATGGAGGTGGCCAGCCGTGTGAGGTGTTCATGTACCTGTTCCCTCCACCGGTTGTCGAAGGTCCGGATGATCCCTTCCAGTTTCACTTCGTCGGGGATGACATTCACCCTGCCGTTGGCCACTACCCTTCCAACGGATACGACCGTTGGAAGCACCGGAGGCGCCAGCCGGCTGGTGATCTGCTGGAGGGCAAGGATCACGTGGGCTGAGATGACGATGGGATCAATGTTCAGATCCGGCGTGGCGGCATGGCCTCCCCTGCCCCGGATGGTGATATAGAACTCATCGGAGGATGCCATGTACTTCCCGGGTCGCATCCCGACCTTTCCGGCGTCCAGACCCGGGTAAACATGCATGCCGATGATGCGGTCCACATGCGGATTTTCCAGCACACCTTCCTCGATCATCTGTATGGCTCCGCCGGGGTAGGTCTCCTCTGAGGGTTGAAAAATAAGCTTGACCGTACCGCGAAAGAATGGCGAAAGATGCTGAAGGATCCTGGCCGTTCCCAGCAGTGAGGCCAGATGAACATCGTGTCCGCAGGCATGCATGACTCCCGGCACCTGTGAACAATAAGGGATCTGGTTCTCCTCCTGAATGGCCAGCGCGTCCATGTCGGCCCGCAGGGCAACCACCCTGTCCCCTTCTTTCCCCTTGATCAGACCAATAATCCCGGTTTTGGCAACATTCCGGGTGAATGGAATACCGTATTCCGACAGTTTTTGGGCAATGAATTCAGATGTGCCGTATTCATGGCAGGAAAGTTCAGGGTGCGCATGAAAATGACGGCGTATCGAAACGGTTTCCTGAAAAAAAGCAACAGCAAGTTCTTTGATCTTATCCTGCAGGTTTTCCATCACCAAAGCATTAATTCCCCGGCCATCCAAATATATAAAAATAAATGATCACCTCCCTCATCAAAAAAGATTGAATGACAACCCATGAACGTGTTAAGGATGTGCTCAGACAGAAACCGACTGGAGTGTATGCAGCTTTTTGTAAATGCCATTCCGCAGCAGCAACTCCTGATGGGTGCCCCGTTCCACGATCTGGCCCTTGTCCATGACGACGATCTCATCTGCCGACTGGATGGTTGACAAGCGGTGTGCGATGATGATGGATGTCCTGTTTTTCATCAGGTGCAGCAAAGCATCCTGTACCGCGCGTTCGGATTCGGTATCCAGTGAAGAGGTAGCTTCATCCATCAGCAGGATGGGAGGATTTTTCAAAACGGCACGGGCAATGCAGATCCGCTGTTTCTGTCCGCCGGAGAGTTTTCCTCCCAGGTCACCAATGCATGTATCATAGCCTTGTTCCATATGTACGATGAATTCATGGGCATTGGCCACCTGAGCTGCATGCTGTACTTCCTCGGGTGTAGCATCCGGTTTCCCCAGGGCAATATTGTTGAATACCGTATCATTGAAAAGGATGGATTCCTGCGTCACAATGCCCATCAGTGCCCTGAGATCCGAGATGATCAGATCCCTGATCGGGTATCCGTCGATCAGGATATCGCCTGAGGTGATATCATAAAACCGCGGCAAGAGGTTGATCAGGCTGGTCTTACCTGCCCCTGAAGGACCAACTACCGCTATGTTCCTTCCTTTGGGGATGACCAGCCGGATATTCTTCAGGACGTGCTTTTCTTCATCCGGCAGATCTTCATGGGCATAGGAGAAACCTACCTGGCGGAACTCGATCTGATGGTTGAAATCCTTAATGGGGATGGCATCCGGTTTTTCCACGATCACTTCTTCCGCCTGAAGTACCTGTTCGATCCGCTCCACCGAGGCAGCTCCTTTCTGGATATTGTAAAATGCGGTGCTGAACGCTTTGGCAGGCGGGATCACCTGAGAGAAGATACCCAGGTATGCAATGAACGTAGCAGCATCCAGGGGTGCGCCAGGTTTGAGGACGATCCTGCCACCGAACCACAGGACCATCACCAGGACGATGGCGCCCAGAAATTCACTTAACGGCGAGGCCAGGTCCCGTTTCCGGTACAAACGTATCATCAGGCGTGCATAAACAGCATTGTGGGCAAGGAAATGATCGTTCATCTTCCCTATGGCATTGAAGGCCTTGATGATCCTTAACCCGGAAATGGATTCCTCAATGATGGACAGAAGTTCTCCCATCTTCCGCTGGCCTTTTACGGAAGTCCGCTTCAGGCTCTTTCCCAGTTCACTGATGGCATAGGCACTCACCGGCAGCAACACCAGCACAAAACCGGTCAGCGAAGGACTGATGATGAACAGGGTCACAATATAGGATAACATGGCGATGGGCTCCCGGAAGATCATCTCCAGTGAACTCATGATCGACCATTCCACCTCCTGGACATCCGTGCCCATACGCGACATGATGTCTCCCTTGCGCTGCTCGGTATAATAGGCCAGGGGCAGGATCAGAATCCTGTGATACATCTCATTGCGGATGTCCCTGACCACACCGTTCCTGACAGGCGCCAGGTAGTACATGGCCAGGTACCGGAAAAGATTCCTGAGAAAATAAAGAATGACGATGAGGATGCAGATGTACAACAGCACCCTTGTTTCACCGTAGCTGCTGATCCAATGTCCGATATAGTAATAGAAATTATCCTTCCAGGTGCCCAGGTCCGAAAAGGAAAAGGGGGATGTGCTGACCGGGATTTCTGTTGTCCTGAACAGCATTTGCAGCACCGGGATAAACAGGGCAAAGGATGCCAGGGAGAACAGGACGGACAGGATGTTGAACAGGATATTCAGAAGGGCATAACCCCAGTATGGTCTGACGTATCTGAATATCTTCAGAAGCTTTTTCATCCCTGCAAAGATAGAAGGAATCAACGCAAGAACAGAGGATTTATTTCCAGTGCAGAATATTTCATACCTTTGCCGTATGGAAACAACACGGCAGCATAAAATCTCCCGGCTGATTCAAAAGGTGAGTGCAGAGTATTTCCGGCAGGAGAGCGTAAACTTGTTTAGCGGTGCCATGATCACCGTCACCAAGGTCTATGTCACAAAAGACATGGCCCTGGCGCGGATCTATCTCAGCTTGTTTGCCACAAAAGACAAACAACACATTCTTCTGCTGGTCAGGCAGCACACCAGGGATGTGAGAAAACACGTCGGGAATGTGCTGAGGAACCAGTTGCGCGTGATACCGGAACTCGAATTCTTTGAAGATGATTCACTGGATTATATCGACAATATTGACCGTTTGTTACACACCTGAGCAGACCTGTCCGATCCTTGAACCTCCCCTTTTACATAGCAAAGAGATACCTTGTTTCAAGGAAATCCCATCACATCATCAATATCATCTCAGGCATCTCGGTGGCCGGCATTACGATCGGGACCATGGCACTCATCATCATCCTGTCCGTTTTCAATGGATTCGAGAGTCTTGTCATCACCCTCTTCAACTCCTTTGATCCGGATCTGAAGATTGAAGCGGTAAGGGGCAAGACGTTCACCCTCAGGGATATTCCTGTGGCAGAGATCGAAAAAATACCGGGAGTTGTACGGTTCACCGAAGTGGTGGAAGAAAATGCCCTGCTGAAGTACAGGGACAAGCAGTACATCGCTTCGATCAAGGGTGTTTCACCGGATTTTGAGAAGTTGCATGTCCTTGACTCGATGCTCATTGATGGGGAGATGATCCTCAAAAGAGGAAAACAGCCGCAGGGGATCCTGGGCCTGGGGGTAGCCTATTACCTGGGGATACAGGTAAATGATCCCCTGAATCCCATCACGGTGTATGTCCCGAAGCGTACTAAAAAGACCCTGGGTAACCTTGAAGATGCATTCAACAGCGATATCCTGGCACCTGCCGGGGTGTTTTCGATCCAGCAGGATTTTGACGCCAAATATGTGATTGTTCCTATTGATTTTGCCCGTGGTCTGCTGGAGTATTCCGAAGAGGTCACTTCGGTGGAGATCGGTCTGACCCCCCAAACCAATGCCGACCTGGTCCAGAAGCAAATCGCCTCGCTCACGGGGGACACCTTCAATATAAAAAACCGGTTCCAGCAGCAGGAAACCCTCTATAAGGTCATGAAATCAGAGAAACTGGCCATATTTCTCATCCTGACCTTTATCCTGCTCATTGCCACGTTCAATATCATCGGATCCCTCTCCATGCTGATCATCGACAAGAAAAAAGACATCGCTGTCCTGCAGAGCCTGGGGGCCGGTCCCGGGCTGATCAAGCGGATCTTCATGGCCGAAGGACTGCTGATCTCTCTTTCGGGAGCCCTCCTGGGATTGATCCTTGGAGGTCTTATCTGCTGGCTCCAGCAGCAGTTTGGGATCGTTCCCCTGGAAGGTGGAAGCGAATCCTTTGTGATAGATGCATACCCGGTGGAGATGAGAGCCACCGATTTCCTGTTGGTCTTTCTTACCGTTTTTGGGATTGGAATTCTGGCTGCCTGGTATCCCGTCCGGCAGGTTTCGCGAAAGTACCTGCACCTGAAGCTCGCATAAAGATATTTTGTAATTTTGGCCCCTTCGTTCCGCTATGATAAATATTTTTATTTAAACTACTGATAATGAAATTGAGAAATACAAAACTGTTTTTTATCCCGGTAATTTTTCTCGCCGGGATCACCCAGCTCTTTGCCGATGGCATCACCCTGCGCAATCAGGGAAAAAATCAGCTGGAGGTGAAAACCAGTACTGCCACACAGCTGATTTTACTGAATTCTGTTTCTGATCTGGATGCATTCAAGGTGAAGACCGAATCAGGTATTTTCGTCCAGCTGAGCATCCCCGGCTATTCCTATACGGAAGAGATCGGCGAACCCCGTTTACCCGTGAGCCGGAAGCTTATCGAGATACCCTTCGGAGCCTCTCCCCAGGCAGAAGTGATCAGTTACACCATCGAGGAATACCTGCTATCGGATCTTGGAATCCAGTTTCCCATCCTTCCTGATCAGCCCCCCTATCCAAAATCTGCTGCAGCCCCGCCTCCCTTCGAATACCATCAGGCTGTTTATCAGCAGGATGTATTCCTGGGACCTGAGCGTGTAACGGTGGATGTGCTTGGAATCCTTCGGGGCATCCAGCTGGGAAGGGTGAACATTTGTCCTTTTGAATACAATCCTGTCAGTCAAACACTCCGTGTATATCACGATCTGGTGGTGGAGATCCGGTTTGAGCATGCAGATCTGACCAAAACGGAGCAGATGAGGACCCTGATGGATAATCCTTTCTTCAGAGGTACCGGCTCATCCCTTCTTAACCACAGGGCTGTCGCTTCGCGGGACACCATCACCCGGATGCCGGTTAAGTATGTCATTGTTTCCGATCCCATGTTTGAGTCGCAGCTGGAGCCTTTCATAACCTGGAAGACCAAAAGAGGATTTACGGTCATCGAAGCCTATACGAACGATCCCCTGGTGGGAAATACGACCGCGTCCATCAAAGCATATCTTCAGGGACTCTATGAAGCCGGCACGCCTGATGATCCTGCCCCGTCGTTCGTCCTTTTTGTCGGGGATGTGGCTCAGATACCTGCCTGGAGCCTGAGCGGGGAATCGGACCTGGAATACTGTGAGTATACCGGTGATCTTTTTCCGGAAATTTACTACGGCCGGTTTTCTGCCACCAACGCAGACCAGCTGCAGCCCCAGATCGATAAGACCCTGATGTATGAACAGTTTACCATGCCCGATCCTTCCTACCTGGGAGAGGTGGTCATGATCGGCGGCATGGACGGATCGTTCGGGCCTGACTGGGCAAACGGCCAGATCAATTATGGCACAGAGAACTATTTCAATGAGGCACATGGCATTTATTCCAATACTTACCTGTATCCGACATCCGGATCCAGTGCTGGTCAGATCATCCAGAACATAAGCGACGGGGTGGCCTACGCCAATTATACAGCCCACGGAAGCCCGAGCGGCTGGTACGATCCTTCATTCTCCACATCCGATATACCAGGATTGCAAAATGACGGCAAATACGGGCTCCTGGTCGGTAATGCCTGCTCAACCAGCGAGTATGCGAACAGTGAATGTTTTGCGGAAGCAATACTCCGTGCTGCCGGTAAAGGAGCGGTCGGTTACATCGGTGGCTCCAACGGCACCTACTGGGACGAAGATTATTACTGGGGTGTGGGAGTAGGTCCCATTTCCGGGGATCCTCCCAGCTATGAAGAAACAAGCCTGGGATCCTATGACCGGATGTTCCATGATCACGGTGAGCCCATCGAAGACTGGTACACCACTCAGGGCCAGATGATCTTTGCAGGCAACCTGGCCGTCACCGAAGGATCACCCAGCATGGCACAATATTACTGGGATATCTACAACCTGATGGGGGATCCTTCCCTGTCACCCTACCTGGGAGTACCCTCAGGCCTGATAGCCAGCTATGATCAGCTGATGCCCCTGGGCTCCACTTCCTTCACCATCACCACCGAGCCGAATGCCTGTGTGGCCATATCCAGCAATGGTGTCCTGTACGGCACTGCGGTGGCCAACGAGGAAGGTATGGCGGTGGTGGCACTGACGCCCATTACCGTTCCCGTTGTTGCCGATATTGTGGCGACCGCACAGAACCGCCAGCCTTTCATTGGAACCGTGGTGGTTGCCTCTCCGGAAGGCCCTTACGTGCTTATGAATGAATTTCAGATAAGCGATGCGATGGGAAACAATAATCAGATGGCTGATTACAGCGAGGATATCCAACTGAACCTCACATTGGAAAATGTCGGTCAGTCGGATGCCAGCAATCTCACTGCAACACTGCAAACGGATGATCCCTATGTCACCATCACCCAGGGAATGTACTCCTGGCCCGATATCCCCAGCGATTCTGCGTCCTTTCAGGAAGGAGTCTTTACGATCCACGTTCATGATTCCATCCCTGATAATCACAAGGTGTATTCTACACTGACTGTTTCAGATGGCACTGAATCCTGGACGACCCCCATCAGCTTCATGATCTTTGCCCCGAATCTCATCCTGGGTAATTATACCATTGAAGATGACACCTACGGAAATGGGAATGGCATCCTGGATGCCGGTGAGGTAGCCGACCTGTATTTTGCAGTGACCAACACGGGTCATTCTTCATCCGGATTAACCTTTGTCACGCTGGATTGTGAGGACAGCTTCATTTTCATAAACACTTCCTCGGCAGAACTTACGCCCATTTCTCCAGGCGAAACACAAAGCGCACATTTCCAGCTGACGGTAGATCCGGCCACAACCATTGGGCACGTAGCCAGTTTCGACGTCAGGGCTGAAAATGATCCTTATCTGGTTGAAAAAGGCTATAACCTGAAGATCGGCAAGATCAGCGAAGATTTTGAGACGGGTGATTTTACTGCCTTCGACTGGGTGCTGGGCGGCGAGGCCAACTGGCAGGTGCTGGAAAACGGGTATTCAGGTAGCTTTTGTGCACGGTCCGGTTCGATCACGCACTCCGAGCAGACGGTCCTGATGATCACGATCGATGTCCTTTCCAACGATTCGATCAAATTTTTCCGAAAGGTGTCATCGGAATCGGGGTACGATTTTCTGAAATTTTATATCGATGGATACATGAAGGCACAGTGGTCAGGCAATCTTGACTGGGAGCAGGTTGTTTTCCCTGTCCCGACCGGAACGCATACCTTCCGGTGGATCTACGCCAAGGATGCCTATTCCTCTTCCGGAAGTGACTGCGGTTGGATCGACCTTATTGATTTCCCCGCAATGGCCACGGAACCAGGTCCATTTGAGCTCTATGCCTATGCCAATCCGCAGGAGATCTGTGAAGGATCGTCGACCATGCTTTTTGCCATCCCCGGAGGAGGCACCGGCATTTACACCTATGCCTGGGAACCTGCCTCCCTGCTGAGCGATCCCTCCATTTTTAATCCTGTGGCCTTCCCGGCGACAGAAACAGTGTATACCGTAACGGTCACCGATGGTCAGGGCACCCTCTCTTCAGAGATCACGGTCAGCGTCAAACCACGTCCTGTTACACCTTCCATCACACAGATGGATGATCTGCTGGTATCCAGTGCTGCCGAAGGGAATCAGTGGTACCGCGAGGGTGTGCCCATCGCTGGCGCTACAGGGCAGTCCCTTCTTCCACCCAACACGGGTGAGTACTGGGTCAACGTAACTGGTGAAAATGGTTGTGAATCAGAACCATCCAATACAGTTTACTATATGTACACCGGCATCCGGGAAGCCGACGATTTTAATTCGTTGAACATCTATCCCAATCCTTTCACAGAAAAGGTAACGTTTTTATACAACCTTCCTGAACCATCCTCTGTCACGATGACCATTTTCAATGTGAAAGGTGAGACGGTCAGGGTACTTATCAACGGACAACGGGAAGAAAAGGGATTACACACGTATGATCTTTCTGCCTCTGGCCTCGAGCAGGGTATCTATTATTGCCGGTTCGAATCAGCAGGACATATTGAGGTCAGAAAAATTATTCTGACCAAATAATTGCTGATTCCGTAAATATATACTACTTTTAACCGCTTGTTTTCAACCGCTTCATGACCATGAGGAAGATATTGCTTTTCATTCCACTGATTATCTGGGGGATGAGCTACGCGCAAGGCCATGAATGGGTGGGTATTAAGTCTGCTCAACCCAATCCTGCCACCTCCCAGCTCATCGGTTCCACCCTTGACAAGTCAACCCTGCATTTTCGCCTCGACGGATTTTTTCTGGATGAAGTGATCACGCCCAAAGGTCCTGCCTGGATCATCAGCCTCGATGAAGCGACGCCTCTATTACAGGCCGGATCACCGGATCTGCCGAAACTGACTGCCTCGGTCATCATTCCTGACCTTGCCCGCATGGCTGTTAAAGTGACCCATTCTGAATATACCGATTACCCACATGTATTCATTGCCCCGTCCAAAGGCAACCTGACCCGCGACATCGACCCCTCTTCTGTTCCGTATGTCTTTGGCAAAGCCTATAACCGCAATGAATTCTTTCCCGCCACGTTAGCACAGCTGCAAACACCTTACATTCTCAGGGATTACCGGGGGCAAACCATCATGGTGCATCCCTTTCAGTACAATCCGGTTACGCATATCCTGAGGGTATACCATTCCATCACTGTTGAGATCAAGCGTGTGGATGATGCGGGGCTCAATCCTCTTTACAGGACGAAGGAAACCGACCATGTGGATGCGGAATTCAACCGGATCTACGAACGTCATTTCATGAATCTGCAGCAGGTCCGCTACACCCCGCTGGAGGAACAGGGGAACATGCTGGTGATCAGCTACGGCGATTTTATGGACGAGATGGAACCCTTTGTCGAATGGAAACGGATGACCGGTATCCCCATTGAAATGGTGGATGTGGCTACTATCGGAAATTCGGCACAGATAGCATCCTACGTGGCTGATTATTACAATACCTACGGGTTGACGTTCCTGCTTCTGGTGGGCGACGCAGAACAGGTTCCCACACGTGCTTACGGAGGTGTTTCTGCCTCCGACAACAGCTATGGATTTATCGCAGGGAATGATTCCTATGCCGAAGTTTTTGTCGGGAGATTTTCCGCTGAAACTCCTGAGCAGGTGGCAACTCAGGTGGAGCGCGTCATCAATTACGAAAAAAATCCGTTAACCGCCACTGACTGGTTCACCCGCCACGCAGGCATTGCATCCAGCCAGGGACCAGGAGATGACGATGAGCTTGATTATGAGCACATGAGAAATATACAGACCGACCTGTTGAATTACACCTACACTTACGTGGCCGAGTTGTTCGACGGAAGCCAGGGAAATCTTGATGCTCCGGGCAATCCAACACCTGCCATGGTTGCCGGCGAGCTCAATGCAGGAATCGGAATGATCGCATATACGGGCCATGGCAGCTCGATATCCTGGAGCACTTCCGGATTTTCAAGTTCCGATGTGAACCAGCTTACCAATACCGAAATGCTGCCCTTCATCTGGTCGGTTGCCTGTTACAATGGCACCTTTACCGGTTCCACCTGCTTTGCAGAAGCCTGGCTCAGAGCCACCGATACAGATGGAAATCCCACCGGAGCCATTGCGGCACTGATGTCGACCGTCAGCCAGTCATGGGATCCCCCCATGGACGCACAGGATGAAATGGTGGATATCATGGCGGAAAGCTATACGGATAATATAAAACGGACCTATGGCGGGATTTCTGTCAATGGCTGCATGAAGATGAACGACACCTATGGGGCCGACGGCTCGTATGAGACCAACGCGTGGATGTGCTTTGGCGATCCATCACTGGTGGTGCGGACCGCTTTTCCGCAGACCATGATGGTAGCACATAATCCTACGATCTTCATCGGCGCTACGCAATTTACGGTCACCAGCGATGCGGAAGGCGCCCAGGTGGGATTGACCATTGGCGACCAACTTCTGGGATCTGCCATCGTACAGGGCGGTTTTGCCATGATCGAATTTGATCCCCTGCTGGTACCGGATACAATGTACGTTGTCACCACAGCCTATAACTACCTTCCGGTCATCGGTCAGGTACAGATAGTCCCCGCCGAGGGACCTTATGTCATTTATCATACCTCTGAGATCGACGATTCCGAAGCCAATGGCAACGGCCGGCTGGATTATGGAGAAGAGGTCGGGCTGAATGTTGATCTCTCCAATGTGGGAAGTGAAGCAGCCAATGACCTTGCAGCAACACTCACATCTACAGATCCTTATGTCACCATCACTGACGACTCAGAGGTCTACGGGGTCATTCCTCCGGGCGGGACAAAAATGGTGAACAACGCATTCCGCTTCCAGGTCAGCAGCGATGTCCCGGATGGGCATATCATCCTGTTCAGCCTTCAGGTCAACGGAAATGAAAGGGAGTCCTGGACCAGCACCTTCACTGTCATCGCCCATGCTCCCCTGCTCTCGATGAGCACCTGGACGATCACCGATACCGATGGGAATGGTAACGGTAAGATGGACCCCGGTGAGACAGTCCAGCTCTTCGTACAGATCACAAACACAGGTACATCGGATGCGCTGAATGTGCAGGGAACGATCTCTTCATCAGACGCATTCATCGTGATCAGCCAATCGCAGGCAGAATATGGTGATATCATCGCAGGGGCAACTGGTGAAGCGGCATTTACTGTCAGCGCGGCCGAGGAGACCCCTGCAGGTCACTCTGCACTATTCTCATTCGATTTTTCAGCGGATCAGGGACTGACGGGAAGCGGAAGCTTTACCACCATCATCGGCCAGATCCCTGTACTGATCCTGGACCTGGATCCTAACCAGTCATCCGGGCCAATAATGAAACAGACCCTTGATGATCTTGGTATAAATTCAGAATATATCTCCAGCTTAACCACTAATCTGAACCTGAACCTCTATTCTTCTGTTTTTGTTTGTCTTGGAGTCTACTGGTACAATCATGTGTTGTCACAGGATGAAGGAACAAGGCTTGCCGGTTATCTGAACACGGGAGGTAAGCTCTATATGGAAGGATCCGATACATGGGCCTACAATGAAGCCACACCCGTCCACGATATGTTTTCGATCTATGGCTCTGCAGATGGCTCATCGGATCTGGGCATCATGTACGGACAAAGCGGAACCCCGGTGGAGGGTATGATATTTATGTATAGCGGCGAAAACAGCTATATTGACCATCTTGAGGCTCTTTCGCCGGCACAGCTGCTCTTCGTAAATCAGAATCCTGCTTACGGGTGTGCCGTTGCCTATGATGCCGGCACCTACCGGACGATTGGAACCTCCTTTGAATTCGGTGGTCTGGCCGACGGTGATGCACCATCCACAAAAGCAGACCTGATGACAGCCTACCTTACCTTCTTCGGCATCCAGCAAGCTTCACTGGGCTCAGCTTCAGGAACCGTCACGGAAGCAGGCACAGGCGATCCGATCATGGGTGCACAGGTGTCGGTGGGTACCCACACGGCTTATACCGATGAAAATGGAATATTCACAGGGAATTTTCCTGTAGGGGTATGGCCTATCTGTGCTGCCGCCACCGGACATGAAATGCTCTGCGAAACCATTACTATCTTTAAGGATTCAACCGTTGTCCATGATTTTATCCTCTCCTACCTTGCCCCTCCTGCCAACCTGCAGGCCGAACTGAATGAAAATACAGTCACCCTGACCTGGGAACTGTCAAGCGACAGGATTTTCAATCATTTTATTGTGTACAGGAGCAAGGATGACGGGGATTTTGACAAGATTGCCACACCCGTTGACCTGTTCTATGAGGATATCCTGACGCTATCAGGCATCTACGCGTATTATATCACAGCTGTCTATGGAGAGAACAGTGAAAGTGATGCAACCAACATGGCTACCGTCGAGTTTACCGCCACCGGTATCATCAATCCTGACCTGATCCCTCAGCAGACCAGGCTGGGATCCAACTATCCCAATCCCTTCACCGAATCAACAAACCTCAGGTACGACCTCAGCAGGGACGGGGATGTCTTCATTGAGATCTTCAAGGTATCAGGGGAAAAAGTACGGCTGCTTCTTCATGAAAATGCCATGGCCGGTCATTATGAGCTTGTATGGGATGGTAAAGATGATTTTGGACGGCCGGTTCCTTCCGGATTATATGTTTTCCAGCTGAAATCAGGCAGCTATATCCATTCCCGGAAAATGATCCTGATGAGGTAACGGGTCAGATCACGGTAGCTTCATAAACCTGAAGCACTTCCCTGGTGTCCACGTCATAAACGAAAGCAATCACACGGCATTTATAAGGATCCCAGGCAGCATCCATCACGTATTTGTACGTTTTTAACATCTCCGTATCTTCCTCAACAGCGATTTCCTTGGTGGAAATGCTTATTCCCCATGGAGTGTTGATGGCACCCCGAAGCAGATGATCGTGGTGATAATCCATGATATCAGGGGTAGTACCAATATCCGGATTGTTATTCTTCTGGGGGGCCACTATTTCATCTTCCGTGATCACCAGGCTCAGGTTCAGGTTCCTGAGGGTTTCCCTGAGGAACGTAACCTGCACATGGGAACATAGTTTTCGCTCAGTATCTGTATATTCATTGATGACCTGAACCACCAGCTCGGGCTCCCTGGCCAGCTGCTGATTGATCTTATCGCTCCATGCGCCCGGTGATAAAATATGGGCGGTGCTGTAACCCACCCTGTCGACCATCCCGTTTGGATTTCCCACTTTGGAGATACCGAACAGGTTATCCCATTCCGTACCCGCTTCTGTTCTGAAATCGGCTGCATAATCACCCGCCATGGGCCACGAAAAAAAGCCGGCATGCACGGCGATCACGACCAGTTTGTCGCCCAATGCATCTTTTAGGTCATGAGCCAGTTTGGCGGCCGTGGGGCAATTCACGCAGGTGTGGCCGGTATAGTCCTCCAACAGCACTCGTTTCACCGGATCGTGGATGTGTGGAAAATCGGGTACCGGGCATACGCTGGTATCGGCACCGCCCACCTCGATCAGGTAAGGTGCTTCCACCTCATCACAGGCGATCAGGAAGGAAAGTGCAATAAAGGTCAGAAAAAAGTATTGGATGGTTTTCATCTTTTATCTTATTAGAAGCTGCTGGTTATTGTCAACGTAAATCCGTTGGAGGCCGGTACGTTACGGCAGACACCTCCGACGCAGATGATCCCTTCCCTCTGCCGGGCGTACCGCAGCTCGATACGGCTGGATTCATGCATATACCCGAATCCGAGATTATAAAAATGGAATCGTTTATCCTTGTCCGGATTTCCATAATTATACTGGTCAAAAACAACGAAGAACCAGTGGGGAGATATGGTATACTCTAGCAGTCCCATTGCCCAGTCGCCCTTGTCCTGTTTACTCCACAAATGCTGCAGTTCCATGTGCAGGGCATGCTTGTCATTCAGCCGGTAGACCAGGTCAGCCACAGCTGTGTGTGCATACACGATGGGTTCGCCGGTGTGGCCTTCGATGACCTCGATATTGTAAACCTGATAGAGGTAAAAAAGGATTGCTTTGAAAGAAGGGCTGAACTTGCGTGTCAGTTCCACATTGAGTTCCTCATAGTATTTGGTGTCGCCTCTGCCGAACAGGGAAGCTTTATATCCATCTGTTCCCGGTGAGCCGATAGCTGTGGTGTCGTTCAGTGCTGTCCGTTGGATGTCGTCGGTCCGGGAATAAGCCAGCTTGACCGTGGTGCCATATTTCCCGCCGATCTTTGTCTTTTTGGGGATCGTGTACACCACCTGACCCAGGTATCCGAACTCGCCGTTGGGTTGTGTGGCATAGGGATAAATGGCAGCCAGCGAATATGCGTACTGATCCGTCAGGGGCGGCAGAAAATTGATATCCAGGGCGTTGCTGGTCTCTGTACGCTTCGATTTGAAGCTCATATTATCGATATACTTGCTGCTCAGGGTGATCCCAAATCCTTTGACCGAATAGCTGGCATTCAGCCAGATAGCCTGTCCATTCTTATAGATATAATGATTAATGGCGGATGGATCATTATATTTCATGGCATATTCCCCTGTCAGCGTGAATCCCCCGCGGATCAGGTTCAGCCTTCCTGCCCACGCCCCCACATCCAGCGGCAGATTCAGCATGTGGGATTCATCCACCATGATCTGCTCATCGGCCTGGTATTTGCTGACAAAGCTTCCGCCCAGAATAATCCGTGTACGCGCATCCGCCCATTTCCTGATCACATCATTGAAATTGATTTCACCATCAGCCCCCCGAACGATCCCGGGTCCTTTATCCCAGAAAAACCGCTGCTTACCGATCACACCCTTCACAATGATCCCCTGCACAGGTTCAATTTTAGCCCTGAAGCCGTCGATCGAGTTATCATACCCAAGGTTCCACTCCTCATAACTCCTCAGCACAAGTCCATTTCCGAACTGCTCGTAGAAATTGCCGGCAGTCAGGTCGAACATGCCTTTCTGGAACTGAACATACCGGTAGGGTATACCCTGCCCTTTGTACCTCGGATCATATCCGAGAATGGGATCAAGATAGCCTTCATAGCGGACACCGGCTGTGAAGGGACCATTCGTGTAGATCACGTTGAGGAACCCGTTCATCAGCATTTTCTCCTCCACATCCGGGGCACCAATGGCAGAATCAGCTTTATAGGTCTGTGCGTCCAGCTGAAAACTGCCGTGGACTTCACCCCCCAGAAAATTCTGGGATTTGGATAGCGTGGGGTTGATAAATAATGTGATAATGAAGAGAAGGACGAATCGGGAACGGTTATTCATGGTTATTCATGGTTATTCATGGTTACTGATCCTTCTGTTTACCGGAAATATCTTCGCCGGCTTTTACCTTGCGGACAAGGTCGATGAGTTCAAGTTCAGCACCCTCGGTGAACGAGGTATGCTGCCATACGATCTCTCCCTTTCCGTTGATCAGGAACGTGTGGGGAATAAGATTCACATTCATTGCTCTTTTAAAATCACCGTTCGGATCAAGATATACCTCATAGGACCATCCCTTCCCGTTGACGAAGGGCATCACCTTCGACGATGATCTTGAATCGTCGATGGAAATGGCAACCAGCTTCACGCCGGTCTCTTCCTGCCATTCATCATACACATCGCTGATGGTGGTGAGCTCACGAATGCATGGCTTGCACCACAACGCCCAGAAACTGATGATCATAGGATTGCCTTCATTGGTAAGGTCCGCCGTTGAGAAACTTTGCCCATCCATGGTTTTCACCGTCACCGGTGGAATGGTCCTATTTCCCCTGGTATCTCCCTGGGCCATACAGGTATAACCGGTCACTAAAAAAACAAGGACGATAAAAATGGTACTTTTCATGATATAACGCATTGATATATGAATATATACGAGTGGAATAAATTGTCGCAAAATTAAAGGATTTGTCATTAACGGTGCGGGTTGGTTCCAATTTAGGTTGATTCTAAAGAATGGTGGGAGAAGTTACCAATTCCCATGCCATTACAGCACCAAACAATAAAACCGATGAAAGGATCAGCTTCATTTTTGGGGAGGCCAGAGCAGCAGGGATGAAGTAGCTTCCGCGTATTCATTGTAACCGTACTTTCTCTCGTGCAATCGTTTTTCGATCATTGGAATGCTGATAAAGCGGAAAAGCAGCACCATCATTACCGGTCCGGCCAGGTACCACCAGTGAAACTGGCTGCACTCAAGGGAAAAGAAGAACAATCCGATCCAGAAAGTCACCTCGCCCAGGTAATTGGGATGACGTGAATACTTCCATAATCCGGATCGCAGAAATCTCCCGGGAATCCTATTGGCCATGGCAAACCTTCGCAGCTGCTCATCGGCAGCGGTTTCAAGGAGGATGGCATGCAGTGCGAGTATGCCGGCGATCACGTCGAAGATCCCGATGGGTCCCGGAGCAGAAGTAAGTGCGGCGTATACAGGCAGAAGCCCCGCGAATACCACGACCGTCGGGAAAAAGTGAATCCCCGCAAAGCTAATGAGCCAGTATGCCTTTCCGAACTGTTGCCGGAAACCTGCATAGCGCCAGTCCTCATCCCTGAATCCCTGCCACCTCCGCGCCCAGTTCCATGTCAGCCGCACAGCCCATATCACGACCAGGCTTATGATCAGGATCTGGCGCACAGGATTGGTCTGGACGGGAAGGGAACTGACGCTCCAGAAAATGACGACAGGAACGGGTGCCACACTCCAGTAGGGATCGTAAAAGCTGGAATTATTGAAAAGGACGCTTGCCGAAAAGATCACCACCGTGGCGGCAGCATCGAGCAATGCAGCGGATTGCAGCGGATTCAGATGTTTTACGAATGGATAAAGGAAATAGCATACAACAAATGCTGCGACGTATGAGATGAGGCAAACCATCAGCGCAAAATACCTGTTTTCCGTTGTTGTCCTGGTCATAAGCTTTCGATGTCTGGTTCAACATAGGTTTCCAGCAGTGTGGCTGAAGGAGCAGGGAGAATGCGGCCATCAGGTATTTCGGCAGGTATGAGGATGGCGTCACCGCCCGACAGCCGTATGCGGCCATCCCTGCAGACAAGTTCGGCACTGCCCCCCACACAGAGATATACCGTAAAGGAATCCCTATCCCCGTAATCCATGAATACAGGTTTTGTAACCTCGAGAAGATTTGTATTGAAGTAAGGACTGGAAACCAGTGGAACCGGCTGGTTCAATTGCTTCACATAATGGGTCCTGTACTGGTCATACACCTCAAAATCAATGGCATCCATGGCCTGCAACGTATGCAATTCCCGTGGCATCCCCTTTGGATCCAGCCTGTCCCAGTCGTAGATCCGGTAGGTGATATCAGAGGTCTGCTGGATCTCTGTCAGCAGGATACCTGGTCCCAGCGCATGCACCCTGCCTGCCGGGATATAAAATACGTCGCCCCGCATGACCTTTTCCTGGTTCAGTATCTCACCAAGAGTCCTGTTTTGAAGATGATGGACGAATTGTTGCCGGGTGACGGTTTTTTTAAAGCCGCTGATCAGTTCAGCATCCTTTTCTGCATCGATCACGTACCACATCTCCGTTTTACCTAAGCTTTGATGGCGCTCTGCAGCCAGTTCATCACCGGGATGAACCTGAATAGACAGATAATCACTGGTGTCGATCAACTTGAATAAAAGAGGAAATTGTTCACCGAACTTCTCAAACACATGCTCCCCCACCAGGTCATCCATGTAGATCCCGACGAGCTCATTCAGTTCATTATCGGCAAGAAAACCATTGCTTACTACAGTATTCTCCCCTTCTACTCCGGAAATGAGCCAGGCTTCCCCGCAGTTGGGAAGAGGGGAAAAATCCCTGCCAAGGACCGTCCGCATACGCTGTCCACCCCATATTTTGTCTTTGAAGATTGGATGAAAAGTCAGTGGATATAAACGATTCATGGATATGGGCTTTATTTCCCGGGCTTCAGTCGTCAAAAGTAAAAAAAAACAGGTTTCCCCCTTTATTTTCGAAAGGCTCCTCATGATCCTTTTTGTTACTTTTGTTTTCCAACCGTATGCAAGGCATATGAAAAACATAGGTGTCTTTTGTGGTTCGAGCATGGGCAGGCTGAGGGTCTACCGGGAAAAAGCCGCCGAGCTGGGAGAACAGCTCGCCCTGCGCAGGATATCGCTGGTATTTGGAGGAGCGAATATCGGACTGATGAAAATGGTAGCCGACAGTGTCCTGGGAAAAGGAGGAAAAGTAATCGGTGTGATGCCTCAGATCCTGGTTGAAAAGGAGATCCTCCATCAATCCATGAGCGAGGTCATCATCGTGGATTCGATGCACGAGCGGAAAGCGAAAATTGCTTCCCTGTCCGATGCATTCATTGCGTTGCCCGGTGGATTCGGAACCCTCGACGAATTGGCCGAGATCCTCTCCTGGAACCAGCTTGAGGTCATCTCCAAACCGCTGGCCCTTCTTAACATCCATGGCTATTTTGATCAGCTGATCGGTTACCTGGATCATTGCGTTGAAGAACGATTCCTGCGCAGCGAACACCGGAACAATATTCTGGTGGAAGATGACATCCGCTTGCTCCTCGACCGGTTGATGACATTTGAACCTGTCCAGGTCCACAGCAAATGGGTGGACGAGTTAAAATTAATGTAAACGAAACACATTTCAATGATCCTGAGATGATTATCATTGGAATCACCGGTACACTCGGATCAGGCAAGGGGACGATCGTTGACTACCTGGTCAGGAACTTTCATTTCGGACATTTTTCAGTAAGGGCTTATGTCACCGAAGAGATCCTTGCCCGCGGTCTCCCTGTCAGCAGAGACACGATGGTCGTGGTTGCCAACGATCTCAGAGCACGGCATTCCCCTTCCTATATCGTGGATGAACTCTACAGGCAGGCGCTGCAGGCAGGCAGGGACGCGATCATTGAAAGCATCCGGACCCCGGGTGAGGTGGATTCCCTGAAGCAGAAGGGAAACTTCTACCTCTTTGCCGTGGATGCGAACCCACTGTTGAGATATGAACGTATCCGGATGCGGAAAAGTGAGACGGATTGGATATCGTTTGACACTTTTCTGGAGGATGAACAGCGGGAATATTCTTCTGAGGACCCCAACAAACAGAATCTGAGGAGGTGCATCGAAATGGCTGATTTCCGTTTTGACAACAATGGCACCGTCGAACGTCTTTATCTCCAGGTACAGGAAACCATTGATCAAATCATGAACATATGACAGAAGATCCTCAGGAAAGGTATATCCGCCCGTCATGGGATGAATATTTCATGGAGGTGGCTCACACGATCGGCAGGAGGGCCACATGCGACCGCGGGCGGAGCGGATGCGTGATTGCGCGCGACCGTCAGCTCCTGGTAACGGGTTATGTGGGCTCACCGGTGGGCCTGCCCCATTGCGATGAGGTGGGTCATCTGATGAAAAAAATGATCCATGAGGACGGCTCTGTGAGCCAGCATTGCGTGCGAACCGTACACGCAGAACAGAATGCCATCTGTCAGGCAGCCAGACTGGGTATTTCGCTTCAGGGCGGCACCCTGTATTGCCGGATGACCCCATGCCGAACCTGCGCCATGCTTATCATCAACTGCGGTATCGTGCGTGTGGTATGCGAATACAAATACCACCAGGCGCAAGAAAGTGAAGAAATGTTCAGAACTGCAGGGATTGAGATCATCTATGTGAAGGATGAACTACTCCAGTACCGGGACCAGTAGTCCTTTGATGTCGATCAGACCGAATATCTGGGCTGAGGTCAGAAGAATGACCACAACGATCACCCATTTCACGAAATTGGCTCCCTTCTTCACTGCCAGCCTCGATCCGAGCAAACCTCCCATGACGTTGCCAATGCCGAGAATCAGTCCAATGGCATAGTCGACCTGCCCGTTGAGGATGAACACAATGAGGGCAAAGGGTGTAAAGATAAAATTCACCAGGACTTTCAGGGCGTTGGCCTTCACCAGTTCATATCCCGCGCTGAGAACCAGCCCTGCCAGAAGAAAATACCCCACTCCCATCTGAATGAATCCTCCATATACCCCGATCAGGAAGAAGATCACGATCTGCATCCAGCTCACCTTCCTGTTGATCAGCTCCTTCTTTTCGGTGATCCACCGCTCCGGTTTCCAGAGGATGAATACGACCATGAGGAGCATGATGACCGCGATGGAATATTCGATGGCTTTTTCATTGATATCGACTGCGATCCAGGCTCCGATGACGGAGCCGAGCACCGCAGGAATGGCCAACCAGCGCCCCTTTTTCCAGTCGAGCACTTTTTGCTGAGAAAAACTTCCCACAGCTGCAAAATTCTGCATCAGGATCCCGATACGGTTTGTACCGTTGGCGATATTGGCCGGCAGGCCAAGAAGCATGAGCACCGAAAGCGAGATGATGGATCCTCCGCCGGCAAGGGTATTAATGAATCCTACCATGGTTCCGGCGATCACCAGTATGATAACCTCTGTCAGTGTCATGGAGTCCATTGGTGGTTTCTTTTAATGGATCATCTGTCTGACACACCGTACAATGCCGCTTTTGTCGTATCCACATTCCGCCTGCAGCTCCTCGATGGTTCCCTGTTCAATAAAATGGTCGGGCACTCCGAGTCGGGTCACCGCAGCGGTGTACGAATGATCGGCCATGAATTCGAGCACGGCGCTTCCCAATCCCCCCACGATGGTGCCATCCTCCACCGTGATGATCTTTTTGAACCGACCGAACACCTGATGGAGCAGTTCCTCGTCAAGAGGTTTCACAAACCTCATATCCCAGTGAGCAGGGCGGATGGACTCCTTTGCAAGTTCACTGACCGCGCGGATGACCGTATTCCCGATGTGCCCAATGGAAAGGATAGCTATGTCGGATCCTTCACTGATGAGCTGTCCCTTTCCGATCTCCAGTTTTTCAAAAGGTGTCTTCCATTCCGGCATAACACCCCGGCTTCGCGGGTAACGAATGGCAAAAGGGCCTGCCTTATCCAGCTGGGCGGTATACATCATGTTCCTGAGCTCCTTCTCATTCAGGGGGGAAGCGATGACCATATTGGGAACCGATCTCAGGAAAGCCAGGTCAAAGGTGCCGTGGTGCGTTGGTCCGTCTTCGCCCACCAATCCGCCACGATCGAGGCAGAATACGACAGGCAGATTCTGCAGTGCCACATCGTGGATAAGCTGATCATAGCCGCGTTGCATAAAGGTCGAATAGATATTGCAGAAGGGGATCATTCCCTCGGCGGCAAGACCCGCCGAGAACGTGACGGCGTGCTGCTCGGCAATCCCGACGTCGAAGGCCCGGTGAGGCATCTTCTGCATCATGATATTCAGCGAGCAGCCAGTAGGCATGGCGGGTGTGATCCCCACAATACGCGGATTGGCCTCTGCCAGCTCAAGGATGGTCCGGCCGAAAACCGTCTGGTATTTCGGCGGCTTTTTCCCGGGGCAGGTTTCCTCTGTCTCCACCAGTTCTCCCGTTTTCTTATCAAAAGTGCCGGGTGCATGGTACTTCGTCTGCTCCTTTTCAGCCATATAAAAACCCTTGCCCTTTACCGTAATCACATGCAGCAGTTTCGGGCCTTTTATGTTCTTAAGATCACGCAGCAGCTTGGTGAGCCTGATCACATCATGGCCATCGACAGGGCCGAAATACCTGAAATTCAATGCTTCAAAGAAATTGGATCCTTTCAGGATGGTTGACTTGACCGCATTCCCGATCTGTTTGACGATGGCGCGGGAATTCTTCCCGTACTTGGTGCGTCCTCCCATCAGGATCCATACCTTATCCTTGAATTTATTGTATGCCCTTGATGTGACGATCTTCAGAAGGTACTGGCTGAGCGCTCCCACGCTTTGGTCAATAGCGATCCCATTATCGTTGAGGATCACCAGCATGTTGGCACCTGATACGCCGGCGTTATTCAGTGCCTCGATGGCCATTCCTCCTGTCATGGCTCCATCGCCGATGACGGCAATATGATGCCGGTGATTATTCTCGGACAGGCTTGATGCAACGGCCATTCCCAGCGCAGCGGAGATAGACGTGGAAGAGTGCCCGACTCCGAAGGAGTCATATTCGCTCTCAGACCTCCTTGGAAAACCACTGATACCCTTGAGCTTCCTGTTGAGGGAAAACAGATCCTTCCTGCCTGTCAGGATCTTGTGGGCATAGGCCTGGTGGCCAACGTCCCATATCAGCCGGTCATGCGGAGTGTCAAATACATAATGAATGGCAACGGCCAGTTCCACTGCACCCAGGCTGGCCCCGAGATGACCCGGATTACTGGCGGTCTGCTCGATGATGAACGTCCGTATCTCGGCGCAAAGCTGAGGCAGCTCTTCTTCCCTGAGGGTCTTCAGATCTGCAGGAAGTTTGATCCGCGAAAGGAGGTTATCAGGCAGAGATGACATGTATATTTAATAATTCAGTATTTAGGATTCAGTATGTTGTGGGTTTCAGAGAAATCCAAGTTCGAGTAAGCCTTCCTGGGAAATCATATCCCTTGACCATGGCGGGTCAAATACAATTCCGACCTCAACATCGGAGACACCTTCCACTAAACGCACCTTATCCCTTACTTCAACAGGCAGGGATTCGGCAACGGGGCAATTGGGGGCTGTCAGCGTCATTTTTATGATCACATCGTTCAACTCCCCGATCTGGATATCATAGACAAGCCCCAGGTCATAGATGTTCACCGGAATCTCCGGATCATAGATCCCTTTCAGTACCTGGATGACCTGCTGTTCAAGCAATATTTTTTCAGCACTGCTCACGGCTGATCCTTTCGTTGTCTATTTTTTGTGTGATAGGCCAGGGCATAAAGCTTTATCTGCTTGATCATGGAAACCAGTCCGTTTGCCCGCGTCGGGCTCAGGTGCTCCTTCAGACCGATCTGATCCACAAAACCAAGCCGGGCCTGAAGGATGTCTTCGGTCGACTGCCCGTCCAGTACCCGTATCAGCAGACTGATGATCCCTTTGGTGATCACCGCATCGCTGTCGGCCGTAAAATACAATTTATCATCCTCATGGTGCGCATACAGCCATACGCGCGACTGGCAACCGGAGATCAGATAACTGTCGGTCTTATATTTCGGATCGATCATGGGCAATGTCCTGCCTGTTTCGATCAGATAATTATACCTATCCAGCCAATCGTCGAACTGGCCGAACTCATTCACGATCTGTTCTTCAATTTCCTGTATCGACATCTTTCCTGATCATTATGCCATGTAACAACATCCATTACCGGAACATTTCGATCACCCTTTTCACCGCCCGGGTAAATGAATCCACCTCATCCCTTGTATTGTACAGTCCCAGCGAAATCCGTATGGTACCCGGGATACCGTAGATATCCATGATGGGCTGGGCACAGTGATGGCCGGTTCTGACGGCAAATCCGAGCTTGTCCAGCACGGCGCCTGCATCATAGGGATGAACATCTCCGATCAGGAAGGATATCACTCCTGCCCTGTGGGGGCTATCGCCCACCAGCCTGACTTCAGGAATCGTTCTTAACTGATCCAGGGTGTACCGCATGAGGCTCTCCTCATGGGAAGCGATCTGGTCGATTCCAAGCCGGTCCAGGTAGAGGAGGGTTTCCCTGAAACCAAGGATGTCGGCAACATTTGGAGTCCCCGCCTCAAATTTGAACGGCAGCTCGCCAAAGGTCGACTTTTCAAATGTAACAGTACGGATCATTTCTCCCCCGCTCTGATAGGGAGGCAACTTATTGAGCCATTCTTCCCGGCCGTAAAGAACGCCAACTCCCATTGGGCCGTACATCTTGTGAGCCGAAAAGCAGTAAAAATCGCAGTCCATTTCCGTAACATCCACCGGCAGATGAGGTACGGCCTGAGCCCCGTCCACCAAAACCGGTATACCGTGCTCATGGGCCAGTGCGATCATTTCCCTGACAGGGTTGATGGTTCCCAGTGCATTGGAAACATGAGTGATGGCCACCAGCCGGGTCTTATCATTAAGAAGATCCCGGTAAGCTTCCTGAATCAGCTCGCCATTGACATGAAAAGGAATGATACGAAGCGTTGCGCCTTTTTCAGCGCACATCAGCTGCCAGGGGAGGATGTTGGCATGGTGCTCCATAGCGCTGATCACGATTTCATCACCCGGTTTTACGAATTCTCTGCCAAAACTGCTGGCTACCAGGTTGATGGATTCGGTCGCTCCCTTTGTGAAAATGATCTCGTACCCATGCCTGGCATGAACATATTCACTGACCAGCTGACGGGTTTCTTCAAAAGCAAGGGTTGCCTGCTGGCTCAGGTAGTGAACACCACGGTGAATATTACTGTTGATCGTCGTGTAATAATCCCTTAACGCATCTATCACCGCCAGTGGTTTCTGGGTTGTGGCGGCATTATCCAGGTAGACCAGCGGCTTATGGTAGACCTGCTGGTGCAGGATGGGAAAATCGGCTCTTATCTGTTCAACATCAAAACTCAAGGTTGTCGGGCTATGGATGTCAGATTAAATCTTACTCATGTCTATATCGAAGGAAACGGTATTTTCCTTTGTCCTGCAATGGAGCACACACTGGTCGCAGATGGAGAGTTCCCCCCGAAGGCGTTTCTTGACCAGATCATCCATTCGTAAACGAAGGGGCTCTATGGTGATCTTATTGATCACTTCTGCTGCAAACGCATACATTAATAATAACCTTGCATTGTCGTACGAGATTCCCCTGGAACGTATATAGAACAGGGCTTCCTGGTCAAGCTGACCAACAGTGGCTCCGTGGCTGCATTTGACATCATCGGCATAGATCTCCAGAAAGGGTTTTGTGTTGACGGTCGCCTTGTCGGTCAGTAAAATATTTTTATTGCTCTGATATGCATTGGTTTTCTGTGCATTGCGGTGAACGTGGACATGCCCGTTAAAGACCGCCCTGGCATGGTCGTCGATAATGCCTTTGAAGAGCTGGTTGCTGGTGCCGTACGGCTTGAGATGGTTTACCTGTACCTGGTTGTCCACGTGCTGGTTCTTGTCGACCAGGTAGAGACCACAGATATCCGAGGTACAGTTTTCACCCTCCATGTCCACATAAATGTCATTGCGGATAAGACCTCCGTTCAGGACGGTCACATGCGTAGACAGCTGGCTGTTTGCCTCCTGATGGAACAGGGTAGTGCTGATCACTGAAGAGTTATCATTGATATTCTGCAACTTGTAGTGATCGATCACAGCACCTTCACCAAGAAGAATTTCCGTGATGGTATTGGTGAAACTTGGTTGTTGGTTGAGGGAATCGTCGCAATGGACCAGTTTGAGCCGGCTGTTCTTTCCCATGATGATCAGGTTTCGGTTCTGGAGCAGCAGGTTCCGGTCGTGGTCCACCATACTGACGATTTGAATGGTCTGATCTGCGCTGACGTGATCCGGGACATAAATAAAGATCCCATCCTGGGCAAAGGCGTTATTCAAAGCTTCCAGTCCATTGCGGGTTGCCTGCCCTATGCGGGCGAAGCTTTCCTCCACCAGAGTCGAAAAGTGTTTTATAGCCTGGGCCAGACTGCCGATCACGATCCCATCGGGTCTTGTGATCCATGACCCGTTTTCGGAGATGTACCATCCGTTGTAAAGGGAAACCAGGAACGTATCGAAATGCGGAATATTGCAGCGCAACAGGTTAGACACCTCAGTGTTCAGCGCAGGTGCAACGATATCCTGATCATAATCCAGTGAGAGCGTTCGTTTCAGGTCTGTATTTCGCCAGCGTTCGAGATGATCGCTGGGAAAGCCCTGCTCCATAAAGCGATGAAAAGCCTGCTCCCTTGCCTGCGCGATCAGGGGAGTATCGTTCCGGCCAATGATGTCCCGGTGCCGCTGAAACTGGTCGCTCAGCTGTTCCTTTAATGACATGGTTTTCACTATCTGTTCCATACCCGGAGCATCTTAATTTTTTAACCACTCATAACCTTTTTCCTCCAGTTCAAGGGCCAGTTCCTTACCGCCGGATTTCACGATTCTGCCTTTGTACAGTACATGGACAAAATCGGGGACAATGTATTCCAGTAAACGCTGATAGTGGGTGATGACGATGATGGCATTGTCTTTTGAACGCAACTTGTTCACACCGTTGGCCACCACTTTCAGCGCGTCGATATCCAGACCGGAATCGGTTTCATCCAGAATGGCCAGGGTGGGCTCGAGCATGGCCATCTGAAAGATCTCATTTTTCTTTTTTTCCCCACCTGAAAATCCCTCGTTCACCGAACGGTTGGTCAGTTTGGAGTCGATACCCACCAGTTTTTTGTTCTCTTCCATTTTAGCAAGGAACTCCGGCGCAGGTATGGGTTGAAGACCCCTGTATTTACGCTGTTCATTGATGGCAGTCCGGATAAAATTCGTCATGCTGACTCCGGGGATCTCCACAGGGTACTGAAAACCCAGGAAGATGCCTTCCGAGGCTCTTTCTTCGGGCGAGAGCTCCTTCAGGTCCCTTCCCCTGTAGGTGATGGAACCCCCGGTGATGGTATAGGCTTCGTTGCCTGCAATTGCCCAGGCAAGAGTGCTTTTGCCGGTACCGTTGGGTCCCATGATGGCATGGACTTCGCCGGCTTTCACCTCCAGGTTCAGCCCGCTGATGATCTTTTTATCCTGGATGGATACGTTAAGGTCTTTTATGATCAACATAAACAACTTATTTATCGTTTGATGAGCGGTCAGCCTACACTTCCCTCAAGGCTGATCGAGAGAAGTTTCTGGGCTTCCACCGCAAATTCCATGGGAAGATGCCTGAGCACTTCCTTTGCATACCCATTGACAATGAGCCCGATGGCATTTTCGGTACTGATCCCCCGCTGCTGGCAATAGAACAGCTGATCATCCGAGATCTTTGAGGTCGTGGCCTCATGTTCAACGATGGCGGATTTATTTTCCACATTGATATAGGGGAAGGTATGCGCACCGCATTGATCGCCCAGCAGCAAGGAATCGCACTGAGAGAAATTACGTGCATTCTGAGCGCGCTTGATGATCTTCACCAGCCCCCTGTAACTGTTATTGCTCCTGCCGGCGGATATACCCTTGGAGATGATCGTGCTCTTTGTATGGGAGCCGATATGGATCATCTTGGTTCCTGTGTCGGCCTGCTGATGATGATTGGTCACAGCTACCGAGTAGAATTCCCCGACGGAATGATCACCCAGCAGGATGACACTGGGGTATTTCCAGGTGACGGCGGATCCGGTTTCCACCTGTGTCCAGGAGATCCTGGAATGACTGCCCCTGCACATCCCCCGTTTTGTGACAAAGTTATAGATCCCGCCTCTACCCTCTTTATCGCCAGGATACCAGTTCTGTACAGTGGAATATTTCACTTCCGCATCTTTCAGGGCAATGATCTCCACCACAGCTGCATGAAGCTGGTTCTCATCGCGCATGGGCGCCGTGCAGCCTTCCATGTAACTGACATAACTCCCTTCATCCGCAATGATCAGCGTTCGTTCAAACTGTCCTGTCCTGGCAGCATTGATGCGGAAATAGGTGGACAACTCGATGGGACATCTCACACCTCTGGGTATGTAACAAAAGGATCCATCGCTGAAGACGGCAGTATTCAAGGCAGCAAAAAAATTGTCATTGGAGGGAACCACCGATCCCATATATTCCCTGACCAGATCAGGATGTTTCTGAACGGCTTCGCTGAAGGAGCAGAAAATGATTCCCAGCTTTTCGAGGGTCTCAGAAAATGTAGTTTTCACGGAAACGCTGTCAAATACAGCATCCACTGCCACACCTGTCAGCCTTTTCTGCTCTTCCAGCGAAATGCCAAGCTTCTCAAAGGTTTGTAACAGTTCCGGATCCACTTCATCCAGACGTTGAAGCTCCTGCTTCTTTTTGGGAGCGGCATAATAATGAATGTCCTGATAGTCGACGGGTTTATACCGGAGGTGGGCCCATCGGGGTTCTGACATTTTAAGCCATTCGCGGTAAGCGGTCAGCCTCATCTCCAGCAAAAATTCCGGCTCTTTCTTTTTGGAAGAAATAAAACGGATGATGTCTTCATTCAGACCCTTTGGGGCTGTTTCCATCTCAATATCCGTCACAAACCCGTATTTATACTCCCCCTGGGTAATATGATCAAGCAGGCTGTTCTCTTCGTTGTCCATTCCTGTTCCTGATTGTCAGTAAATTTTTAATTTGACCGGCAAAGTTACTAAAATTTGCGCTGCGTCGTGTAAAAGCTTCATTATTAAACAATGCAAATCCGGAAATGTTTAGTGAACCAGGGCCCGGACCAGGATCAGCCATTGGTTTATCCGTTATCTTTGCATGCAGTAATCATTGCTGTAGCCATCATGTTCGAGAAAAGAAACAAACGGACCGAGCTTTCCGAGCTGGGAGAATTCGGGCTGATCCGTCACCTGACAAGGGATATCCGCCTTAAGAACAGCAGTACCCTCAAAGGCGTGGGTGATGATGCGGCGGTATTGGATTATCAGGGCAGGAAGATCCTTGTCTCCACTGATCTGCTCATTGAAGGCGTCCATTTCGATCTGGCCTTCACTCCCCTGAAGCACCTGGGATACAAAGCGGCTGTGGTCAACTTTTCGGATATGGCAGCGATGAATGCCCTCCCTGAGCAGCTGACCCTGAGCATTGCCGTTTCCAACCGTTTCTCGCTGGAGGCCCTTGAAGAGATCTATTCCGGGATCTTCCTGGCCTGCGACCGGTACGGGGTGGACCTTATCGGCGGGGATACATCCTCCAGCATCACCGGTATGATGATGTCGCTGACCGTTCTGGGAGCCGCCGCAGAAGATGGCATCACTTTCAGGGATACGGCACGGAGCGGAAACCTTGTGTGCGTCAGCGGCGATCTCGGCGGAGCGTACATGGGACTACTGCTGCTGGAAAGAGAAAAGAAGGTCTTCCAGGCCGATCCTTCCATTCATCCCGACCTGGGAGGATATGATTACATCCTGCAGCGTCAGCTCAAACCGGAAGCCAGGGTCGACATCGTCAGGAAACTAAAGGAACTGCAGGTCAAACCCACTGCCATGATCGATATCTCCGACGGACTTGCCTCGGAGATCTTCCACATCTGTTACGGCTCCAAAACCGGCTGTTCCCTGTATGAAGACAAGCTGCCGGTCGATCCGGCCACCCTGCATGCGGCAAACGAAATGGGCATCGATCCTTCGGTATGTGCCCTCAACGGAGGTGAAGATTATGAACTGCTCTTCACCATCGATATGAAGGACTATGAGAAGATCAGGAACGATCCGGATATCACTGTCATTGGCCATATCACGGATATATCGGATGGGATGAACCTCATCTCCGGGTCAGGCAGCCTGGTTCCACTTCAGGCACAGGGGTGGGATGCCTTTTTTGAGAGGAGAGAGGAGAGAGGAGAGAGGAGAGAGGAGAAAGACAATTAGTGTTCCTTGCAGCTTGAAGCTTATAGCTATTAATTTGCAGCCTTGATGATGACAAAGGTTGATGATCATCTCGCACCACTGATCCGTACCATGCCTGACAAACCGGGGATCTACCAGTATTTTGACCGGGAGGGCAGGATCATCTACATTGGGAAGGCGAAGAACCTGAAAAAACGTGTATCCTCCTATTTCAACAAAGAAACATCACTGAGCGGCAAGGTTCGCACCCTGGTAAAGAACATAGCCGATATCCAGCATATGGTAGTGGACACGGAGCTGGATGCCATTCTCCTGGAAAACAACCTGATCAAGAAACACCAGCCCAGGTACAACGTACAGTGGAAGGACGACAAGACCTTTCCGTGGATCTGCATCAAAAATGAACGGTTCCCGAGGATCTTTCCCACCCGCAATGCAGTGCAGGACGGATCGCAGTATTTTGGACCCTACGGATCGGTCAGGATGATGAAAACACTGCTGGAGCTGATCAGGGCGCTGTACCCGTTGCGCAACTGCACCCTGAATCTGTCGGCGTCCAACATTGAGAGGAAGAAATTCAGGGTGTGTCTTGAGTACCATCTAGGGAACTGTCGGGGCCCATGCGAGGGCTTACAATCTGAGGATGACTACCAGTCCTCGGTAACTGCCATACGGGAGATCATCAAAGGGAACATTCACACGGTGATCGCTCAGCTGAAGGAGGTCATGAATGACTATGCAAACCGGCTTGAATTTGAAAAGGCTCACCTCGTAAAAGAGAAGATCGCTCTGCTGGAGCGTTATCAGAGCAAATCGCTGGTGGTGAATCCGGCTATCCGGCATGCAGACGTGTATTCTATCGTATCGGACGATCGTTATGGATATGTGAACTACATCAAGGTAGTGAATGGAGCCATCGTTCAGGCGCACACGATCGAGATACGCAAAAAGCTGGATGAACCCGATGAAGAATTGCTGGCCCTGGCCATCACCGATTTTCGTCAGCGCTTCAGCAGCACCGCCCCTGAAATGATCATTCCTTTAAAAATGGAGATGGAGTACCCGGATGTCATCTTCACGGTTCCCCAGCGCGGCGACAAGAAAAAACTCCTGGAGCTGTCGGAAAGGAACGCCAGGTATCTTCAGGCAGAGAAAGAGAAGCAGCGTGAGCTGGTCGACCCGGAACGCCATTCACGCAGGATCCTCACCACGTTGATGAATGATCTGCGGTTGAAAGAGATCCCCAACCGCATCGAATGTTTTGATAATTCCAACATCCAGGGCCATTTTCCGGTCGCTGCAATGGTGGTTTTCAAGGGTGGCCGGCCCGACAAGAGGGAATACCGACATTTTAATGTCAGAACGGTGGAAGGACCGGATGATTATGCATCCATGGAAGAGATCGTACACCGGCGGTACAAAAGGGTGCTGGAGGAAGAGGGAGAGCTTCCCCAGCTGATCATCATCGACGGAGGGAAGGGCCAGCTTAATGCTGCATTGAACAGCCTTGAAAAACTGGGATTGAAAAACCGCATCGCTGTCATCGGGATTGCCAAAAAGCTGGAGGAGATCTATTATCCCAACGATCCGCTCCCCTTGTACCTGAACAAAAAGTCGGAGAGCCTGAAACTGATCCAGCAGCTGCGCGACGAGGCCCACCGTTTTGGCATTACCCATCATCGTAAACGCAGGGAAAAAGGCACCCTTAAAACGGAGCTGACCCAGATCCCGGGGATTGGAAGCAAGCATTCACAGGGACTCCTCCGGCGGTTCCGTTCTGTGGAAGGTGTTCGCAAGGCCACTCTGGAAGAGATCCAGAATGCAATCGGCATGAAAAAGGGATCCGTGGTATTTGAGTACTTCAAAAATAAAAAGGCCTGACGGTTCTTGAGAAACTGCCAGGCCCTGTGGATCACATCCAGGGGATTGATCAGCCCTGGAGTGTAAACTTGATGGGCATTGTGAACTGCACCCGGACAGGTTTGCCACGCTGCTTTCCCGGATTCCATTTAGGCATCTTCTGAATGACACGGATCGCTTCTTCATCACATCCGCCGCCAATGCCCCTTAAAACGCGAACACCGCTGACCGATCCTGAAGGTTCGACCACGAAGGTCATATACACCGTTCCCTGGATGCCGCTTTCACGTGCCATTTGCGGGTATTCGATGTTTTCCTGCAGAAACCGGATCCTGGCTTCTTCACCACCCGGAAAGGAAGGAGATTCTTCCACAACGGTAAATATCTCCGCTTCTTCGATCGATTCTTCTGAAACATCCATGGCAGAAGGCGGAGGCGCCACGTATTCCTCCATCTGAGTATTTTCGTCGGATTCGGCATCAATCACAATGTCGTCATCAATGTTGACGTCATTGTCGACAATTTCAAGAATGGTGGTTTGAGGAGGAGGGGTCGGGGCTGGTGGTTTAACCTGATCCTGCTCGGTCTGGATTATGACCTCTTCAATCACTTCCACATTGTCCCGTACCGTCAGTTCCAGTTTCTGACGTTCGTATTGCTTCCATTCAAAAGCGAGAAGAACAATGGCCAGAACAACAATCAATCCGATCTGTGTAAAAAGCGATCGTTTGGTTTCGAGGTCAGCTTTTTCGGTTTTACGCGGGTCCATAACAGTAGATTTATTATCGTTTAACGTTCAGCCTGCCAAGATACATCAATTTCGGATGAGGAACAATTTTTTATTTATAAATCGGAAATGCATCAAATAGCATGCCTGATGAAGTATTTCAATCCATAAAATCAGCTTCAGACCTCAGTCAACTTCCGATACTCTTCGGCGTTCAGAAGTTCATCCACTTCAGCGGGGTCCGCAATCTTAACTTTGACAACCCAGCCTTCTCCGTAAGGATCTTTATTGACCATTTCGGGCTGATCTGACAGAATTCCATTGAACTCCAGGATTTCACCGGATACCGGCATAAGAATATCCGAAACGGTTTTTACAGCTTCAATGGTGCCAATGACTTCTCCCTTTGACAGTGACTCTCCCACTGTTTCCACTTCCAGAAAAACGACATCTCCCAGTTCACTCTGGGCAAAATCGGTCACGCCCACATACCCGTACCCATTTTCAACTCTCAGCCACTCATGGTCCTCAGTAAATTTTAGATTATCAGGAACTTTCATATAGTTTTATTGGTATTATCGGTTTGGATGTCAAAATTAGAAAAATAGTTGGTTGGTTGGTGGATGGGGGGAAAATAATTTTAATAGGCATAAGGCACAAGGCATAAGGCAGATGGGTATGGAGGGGGAAGGGTGGTTACTGGGCGAGGGTGAAGCGGAGGCTGATGCCGCCACGGGTGGTGGAATTCTTGAACTGGTTGGAAGTGTATGGATTATTGATGGTGGTCTCCAGGTACAGCCGGATGGCCAGTTGCTGGTTGATGTTATAATCAGCCGAGGAGTTGAGGGAAAAGATCTTCTGACCAGTAGAGACCAGGTTGTACACCTCATCGATGCGACGGAGGATGGTTTTGTTCGATTTGATGGAAAAATCAACCTTGAGGTTCAGGTCACTTTTCATCCTGGTTTTTTTCCCGCCGCCGCCCAGGGATGAGATCATGAACTCCACATCCATGATGCGGTAACCCAGCCCGACGACCACTTCATTGCTGGTGACTTCTGTCAGTTGGTTGTTCACAAAGCTCAGGGAGAGGTTCCTTGACTTGCGCATCTCGAACCTGGTCAGCAGGTTGTTCATCCAGGTAAAGTCGAGGGTGATCAGAGGGGAGAACTGTTCGTTGATCGTGATCTGTTCGATCCTGTACTCAGGGATATAATTGCCGGATGCATCGTATGTGGATGGATAACCCGGGAAGTCAGGATTTTCACTGTAATCAAGGTTGGTGACAAAAGAGGTGATGCTGTAGACTGACCGGTAAGTCGAGCTGATGCTTGCATTGCGTATGATCTTCCTGAGAGATTCAATCCTGTTCAATCCATTATAAGTGAATCTCCAGTTTGGATAAGGGATGACCGGGAAGGCATCCAGGAAGATATTGTCAGCAGAGATATCCGCATATGCAGCCAGGAAAGCCGGGGTCAGCACAGCAGGGGAAGAGGGGCCATAGCCTTTGGGGTATCCGGTAGAATCGACCACAGTGCCATTCCAGTTCGGATTTTCATCGGCCAGGCGGAAGGCGATATCCTTCCGGTTATCCAGAAATTGCTCAAAGACAGGGGATACATTATTCTTATCATCCTTCACAAAGGCTGTCTTCAGCATCCAGTACGACATGCTGAAGCTGCCGCGGTCGACCTGGGAAAAGGAGTTGAACATACCGAAGGTATCTGCTTTAAAGTACTCCTCATGACCAAACATCTGGGTCCAGTCACCGGTTACTTCCAGCCTGAAGTCCCTGAAGGGTTCCACATTGATCCTGTATGTCAGATCGGTGGATTTTTGGGTGGAATAGGGTAAGTTCAGCAGGGGACTGCTGGTGATCCACTGTTCATCCACTGACTTGTAGCGGATGTCCTTCTGGCTTCCGAACACAAAGCCAAAACCGGGGGCCATCGTTTTGAGGTTGACACCGAACAAATTGGGCTCAGGGATAAATCCCGGGAAGGTGGTGCCATTGTCCACACTATAGCTCACGTTGATGTCCTTTACACCGATGAGCAGCTTGACAAGTCCCTCCCCGATGATCTTTACATAATTGATGCGCGGTTTGGTCTTCGTCGTATCTGATTCATCGGTCTCTGTTTCCTCTTTTTTGCTGGGTTCAGCGGGTTTTTTCTGCTGGCGCTGAGGCTGCCGGGATGACTGATCGATCTTTTTAAGAAAGCCAACCTTACTGTAAAGTGAAGCCAGCCTGACGGTTGGATTAAGCTGAAGGATGGATGAGTTGGCAATGGAGTTTCCGAGGGTCGACTGCACCGATTTGGCAGTGGCTGTCCAGCGGTATGTACCGCTATAGCGCAGCATGAGGGTAATCCAGTCAAGGAGTGGCAGTTTGTTGATGGGTACGTTATAATTCACGTTATACATGTGGTTAAAAACACTGGTGGAACCGAATTTACCGATCTCGTCCCATACCTGTTGTTTATAGTCGTCCCAGTCAGGCGACTCCTTGTCGATCCTTCCGGAAGGTTCAAATATGAAGGCGTTTGTGGTGGATGAGTAATCGAAACGAAGCGACCGTGTCAGGTCGTATTTGAAATCAAAAGCCCGGATCCAGTCCCATTTCTTGATGTATGTCGGCTCAATGATGATCAGTGCCGAACTTTTGTTCCGCAGTTTCTTCTCACTGTACTGCCTGTCCATCTCCGTACGGTAGCTGAGTAACCTTGGTGACAGGTAAAGGTTAAAATCCCTGATCAGTGACAGGTATTTGGACTTGACACCCGAGAAGGGTGAAATATTTTTTGGTTCAAGGGAGAATGTATATCCGATGCCTCCCCGGTGACGCTTCAGCTGGTCATAGTCAATGTCAGGGCTGCGGTTGAAGATATCCTGGTATGAATACGTAAAGTTGAAATTTTCAATGTCCCAGAACTGGGCCTTATTTCCCATTCCAACCCTTTCTTTCCTGACGTTCACAAAATTGAGGTTTTTACGCTTGGTAAATGTCTGGGATCTTACCTTCAGCGAATCCTTTTCCTGGTTGCTCCGGTTCTTGATCTCTTCCTTGTACAGGATATCAGGGTCGAGTGGATTGTACTGAGGATTGGACGAAACCTGTGAATAGTCGAAATGCATTGGGATCCGGATACCTGTTTTTTCAGGGAAGAATTTCCCGACGTCAATATTGGTAGCAATATCCAGCTGGGTGGTGGTTTCCTTTTTCCGTTCATTGACTTTCTTTTCAATGCTTCCAAATCCCGGTGTGCTATGGAGTCCGCTGACCATCACGTTCCCCAGGTCGGCAAGATTGGCGCTCAGGCGTCCTGTGGCGGCCCATCCGGCCTTATCGTCAAAATCGGTCAGGCGAAGCTCATTGATCCATATTTCAGCACACTTGGGTAATCCATCGTCCTCGTCGGTAAGGTTCGTCCGCTTCGGATTGCGGATCCCGATCATCATAGCTTTTATATCGCTGATGCTGGGTGTTCCGAGCACGGTTATCTTCCGTTCGCCATCCCATGCCACGAATGGCTGGAGGGTGGAAAGCAGCTGGCCGTTGTCGATGGCTTCGTTCCGCTGCATCTTGGCGTCGACGAGCTTCTGGAGTTCAAGGTCAAGACGGTTCTCTTCGGGCCAGATGAGATCAGGATCGGTAGTATACCAGGGTGTGAATTTCAGCGGGATCTCATATTCGTAATAATTTTCCGTAAAATCAGCACCAAGGCGGATGAAGAGGGTAAGGTCACCGTCCTTCATGGTCTGATTGGGATCGGAATCTTCGGCATGGACGAACATCTTGAGCCGTTTGTACTGCCTGATATCAAAGGCGGTGGTCTTGTAGGCTGCCCTGGCGTCACCGTCAATGATGTTGCAGATATCCAGCACCATAGCCTGTTCGTTCAGCTGCTGAAGATTCGTGGTGGCAAGGTTTATTTCACGTTCGATACCGGGAGGGATCACATAAGGGATGGGATCCCTGTCGCCGTTCTCTTCATAGCTGACGGTGGAGATATCGAAGGAGGTCTGGTTCTGTATGTCGTCCGGAATATATTCACCGGGGTACAGCAGGTTGTATTTGTAGCGGCGCCATTCTCCCCTGACGAGTTCAAGGGTGGCAAAACGAAGAACGACATCTTCATCAAAATCCTTAAGGAGCATACGCATAAAGCGGATTGACTGGAAATCCTGGATATTGCCGATCACGCGTTCTGGGTTTGTCACCGGTATCTTGAACTGGTACCAGGTGATGTTGCCTTTTTTCCCGTTCTCCAGTTCGATGTTATACACATCGCGGCGGTCGGTAATGTAATTATTACCGACTTCCAGGGAACTGGAGTCGATATCCACCACATATTCGTAATACCGTTCTGTTTCGTTCAGTGTATTATCGTTGTTGATATCTTCCACGTTGGGCAGCTGGGTTGCAGAGGTTGGATAATCCTCCTGGTTCTGCTGGTCGCTCGGCGAGTTTCCATCCGGCTGGCTGAAGCGTTTGTACCGTTGAAGGATGCTTTCGTACGTTGCATCGTTGTCATAATCGCCTCCCCTGAAGTAATGGTAGTCATCGGCCGAAGGATCCTCGTAGCCATTTTCATAGGCTGCCGTATTGGTCGTATTGAACAGGTCGAGGATCCTGTTGAGGTAGCTGCCCTCAAAGAAGGTCCGCTCGTCCACAGTCCGAAGCCCATCGTATCCCACGTCCTGATAGGGACGGGATCCGGTCGTATTATCGAATGAATTGACCAGTGCCTGGAGGGATGGGACCCTGCCCCAGTTGGTAGTATCCACATTTTTCACCTCTTCATCGATAGGCAGCCCGTTTTCATAGCTTTTCCTGGAGTCTTTCAGCAGATCCTCAGAGATATCTCCCAGGTGAAAGATCAGCTTACCGCCTTTGCCACTGTTGAGAGATCCCTCGGCAAAGGGGTCCATGAGCCAGAACTCGATATATTCGACATTGGTGGACTCAAAGTCGGTTGTTTCGATCTTTCGCATGATGCCGCCCCAGCGTGAAGCCGGGTCCTTCAGGGTTCCGTCGCTGTTGATACCGGCAGAGTAACTGGTTGGCTCCACATCGTAATTGTAGGGTCCTCTCTGCGAGGGATAATAGGCCAGGTTGAAGACTGCCAGGTTCACCGGCTGGTTATTGGGCGGGTCTACGTTAGGAAACACCTCACGTTCAGGCACATACCTCACATAATGATTGGAGAGTTCATCCTTGGTAATGTTGGGTGGCCGGAGGGTTCCGGATTCCTGGTAGAAAAGGGGATCGATGATGTACCAGGCCAGCAGGGCTCTGTTGAAGCCATACTGAAGGTTGTTGTTGAGCGTACCTTCGGGGAACCTGAACGGATCCTGCGGTGTGCTGGCCATGAACCAGGTGATGTAGTTCTTCATGTCGATGGTTGACTTGGCTCCCTCAAAATCATCAATGTACGAGGTTCCTGACTGTCCGATGGCTTTGGAATGTCCGGGCAGGAACTGTGCGAATTCCCCTTCGAAGGCAACGCGGGAGGGCGCCTTGGTGGAGTAAAAGGGCAGTTTGTCGACCAGCGTGGTAAGAAATCCCCATTCTTTTTCATAATTCATATCCATTCCCCAGAGGGTGTTGGAGATGGGGTCATCTCCATAGTTGGTTTTCTGTGTGAGAGGCCGTTCCCGCAGGTTGAGGATGGTTCCCCCCAGGGTCAGGTTCTGGTTGACCAGGTAATCCACATGGGCTCCGACCATTCGCTGGGTCTGGATATTGAACATTTTGTTGCTCTCCATGGAGATATTGATGGGAGTCCCTGAATTGAGGATCCCCTCGTTGATGATCCTGACGCGTCCAAGGGTATAATCAACGGTGTAGTCGACGTTCTCGGTCAGGGGTATTCCTCCGGCGGTAACCACCACGGATCCCTGGGGAACATTCAAGGCGTTCAGGGAGATCTCGGAACCGGAAGAAGACTTGTACATCCCGTCGAGGCTGAACTTATTCTTTTCGGGATATTGCTGTGCGTTGTATTTTGTCAGCCTGTACAGAGAATCGTAGGCATATTTATCGGCCAGTTCAGTCTGATCGCCGAACTGACGGCGGAGGTAGCTACCGAAGGGCTCCAGCACGGTAAAAAAGATCCTTCCGTTGGAAGCCTGTATGGTTCCTCCTTTTGACGCTGCGTAGTCAATGAAATCGAAGACACCGTCGCCGGGAGGATTCAGGTTGGGATCGAGGTTATCCAGGTTCAGCACCTGGATCAGCGGGACACCTTTGATATTTTCCGGACCTTCCGTCAGATAGCCTGTCGGAACACTGTTTTCATTCCCGGAATAAAGGATGTTCAGTAAAAAATCACTGGTATTGACCTGGTAGGCGCCGATGGCGTAGACGTTTTTCATCATCAGATCCCACATGGGAAGCTTGGTGTTGACAGCAGTACTTTTAAGCATTTTCACCATCAGGCAGCCGGGTGGGCTGATACCCTGGTCGGAGAGCTCACCCACCTGGAAGACACTGTCGATTCCGATGACTGTGTACTGAAATGCGACGGCCAGCACCTGGTCGGCGTTAAGGGTAGTATTCAGTGAGATGAATCCCAGCTTGCTGTTGAAATTATACTCGTTGTTCCTCAGCTTGCGTGCACTTTCCACTTTTTCATAATCAACGCCGGAAATGAAACCTGCAGGGTGGAGGTTCAGGTAGTCACTCACCACATTGATATTTCTCACGGAATTGGAATCCAGCAGAGACAACAGGTTATTGGATGTATTGGACGGATATCCCCCCGGGTTGGTTCCCGGCACGATGGAGCTGTTGGCCGGAGAACTCTCGCCCAGGTCGGAAAATGCTATGATATTCCGGTTCTCTTCGACCGGTGCTCCAATATTGGTGATCCATACTTCGAGTTTCGTGATATTGATATCGGAGGTGATCACCGGGAGGCTGGCCAGCCCCTCCTCGTAGTGATCACGGAAGTACTGTGCGATAAAGAAATGCCTGTTCTCTTCATATTCATCCGCAGTGACGTTGTAGGCCGTGGTCTGGGCGCCGCCCTCCACCGTCACGCTGGTGGTTTCGCTCTTTTGTTCAGAATAGACTGCCGTCACGGTGGCACGCCCGAATTTAAGCTGGGTTTTCAGGCCAAAAAGGCTCTGGCTCCCGGTGATGAGCGTACTGTTGAGGGGAAGGGTGACATCGCCGGCTTCGATCAGCTGCAGGATCTCATCTTCCTTGCCTTCATAACGCAGTTTCAGCTTATTCTCAAAATCGAAGGAAGCTTCGGTGTTGTAGTTGGTATTGAATTCGATCTTATCGCCGATTTTTGCCACTACGTTCATCTGGATCTTTTCGTCAAAATCGAAATTTGTGGTGCGCCGCTGCCTAACGCTGAGCGCAGGATCCTCCCTCCGGTTGGAGAGCACCCCGAAGATCAGTTCGGCCGAACCCTGGGGCCTGATATCGATGGTATTGCTTCCAAAGATCCGGTCAAACGCCTCCCCTCCCAGGTGTATCTGGGGGATGAGTCCAGTCCGCTGTGTGGAGTGTGTGGCCATGGATCGTTCCTTCCAATAGTTTTCCAGGGACTGCCGCATATCAAACTCACGGTATTCGTCGTAACTCATGGGGACTGGCGTACGGTAATCCAGTTCCCCTATTTTCTTGCGGAGAAGATACTGGTTGTTATCGTAATCATATTCCACACTGGTAGAGACAGCGGAAGGGGTCTTCAGGTAGAGAGGATTGTTGTAGGAGGGTTCTACACCGGGATAACCGCTTTCATCATGAAACGGGTAGGGTAATCCTTCGCCGGTGGTGTCGCTGCGCAGTGTGCTGTCAGGGCGGATGACATACCAGGATGGGACCAGGGCTTTCGCATCCCCGGTAGGCATACTAATAAAACCAGTCAACAGAGCTAAAAGGGTGGCTGTATATTTCACGAACCTATCTAACCGCACGAAACGACGATATCAATTAATCAATTATTGAAAACACCGATCTTACAATAACTTGAGGGCCTGCCGGATCAATTCTTCGACCGACATGGCTCCGGGCTTTCCAAGATTGAGCCGGGGATCGTTCAAAATTTTATCCAACGTCTTGTCAGCCAATTTTTTATTAAAGCCCAGCATAGTTAATCCTGATAACGCAGCATCCTTGTTGGTATTGTACGTAAAATCCATTATTTCTTTCCCAGTGTCTACTCTGGAGAGCTTATCCTTCAGATCGACCACGATCCGTTGCGCCGTCTTGGATCCGATCCCTTTGACTGATTGAAGGAGATGGATATGATTACCGACGATGGCGTCGGTCAGTTCGGCGGTGGAAAGAGACGACAGGAGAAGGCGTGCCGTGTTGGCGCCGATACCTGAAACCGTTATCAGTTCGCGGAACAGGCGGCGTTCTTCCTGATCAAAGAATCCAAAGAGGAGAAGTGCATCTTCCCGCACTACGAGGTGGGTATAGAGCCTGCATTCAGCGGCATCCTTGATGCTCGAGTAGGTTTGAAGGGAAATATTTAAAAAATATCCGATACCATGGTTCTCCAGTACGGCATGCGCAGGAGAGGCCTCCATTACTTTTCCTTCGATAAAGGCATACATAGCTTGAGTTTCAGTCCTTTGGCGAAAACAGGGTGCAAAAATACAACTTTTACTTAAATAAAAATGAAGGGCTGATTGGGGGAACAACGGAAATGTTTGTAGTTTTGTGTTAATTTATTAACAACAAAATATATAATCTATGGATCCCAAAATTCGTAAAGATGCATTGTCGTATCATATGCTTGGAAGGCCAGGGAAGCTGGAGGTCATTCCGACGAAACCGTATTCGACTCAGCGTGATCTATCGCTGGCATATACTCCTGGTGTAGCTGAGCCCTGCCTGGAGATACAGAAAAATCCGGATGATATTTATAAATACACTGCCAAAGGCAACCTGGTGGCGGTTATTTCCAATGGTACGGCTGTGCTTGGATTGGGCGATATCGGAGCTGATTCGGGCAAACCCGTGATGGAAGGTAAAGGATTGCTATTTAAAGTTTTTGCAGATATCGATGTTTTTGATATTGAGGTCAACACGAAAGATATTGACAAACTTGTCGAGACCGTCATTTTAATAGCTCCGACTTTTGGCGGTATTAACCTGGAAGATATCAAAGCGCCAGAATGTTTTGAGATAGAGGACCGTATCAAGGAGGCCCTGGATATTCCTGTCATGCACGATGATCAGCATGGGACAGCCATTATAACCTCTGCCGGTTTGCTGAATGCGGTTGAACTTACCGGCCGGGATATTGCCGAACTGAAAATCGTAATTAACGGAGCCGGAGCTGCTGCTGTCTCCTGTACGAGGTTGTACATTAAGCTTGGGGTAAAGAAAGAGAATATCATCATGCTCGACAGCAAGGGAGTTTTAAATAAAGAACGCACAGATCTGAACAAGGTCAAGCAGCAGTTTGTTACCGATCGAAATGTGCATACTCTTGAAGAAGCGCTGGAGGGTGCAGACATGTTCCTGGGATTATCCGTGGCGGGTGTTCTTAAGAAAGAGTACCTGAAGAAAATGGCGAAGAATCCGATCGTTTTTGCCCTTGCCAATCCGGTACCGGAGATTCTGTACGATGAAGCCTGTGCCACACGTGATGACCTGATCATGGCCACAGGGAGGTCGGATTATCCCAACCAGGTAAACAATGTACTTGGATTTCCGTTCATTTTCAGGGGAGCCATGGATGTCCGTTCCACCAAGATCAACGACGAGATGAAGCTGGCTGCCGCCAGGGCATTGGCTGAGCTGGCCAAGGAACCAGTGCCGGAGGAGGTGAACATTGCCTACCATACACACAATTTAAGCTTCGGCAGGGATTACATCATTCCCAAAGCGCTGGATCCAAGGCTCATCATGCGGGTTGCGCCGGCTGTTGCGAAAGCGGCCATGGAAACCGGTGTGGCACGTAAGCCGATCACCAACTGGGACGCTTACACCGAGGAACTGGGCAAGCGGCTCGGGTTTGCAAATCCGGTGATCAGGCATATCAAGGGTAAGGCGAAAAAAGATGCCAAGCGGGTGGTCTTTGCTGAAGCAGAGAACTATAAGATGCTGAAGGCATGTGAGATCGTGGTGTCGGAAGAACTGGCCCATCCTGTCCTTTTGGGAGACCGCCAGGTCATCGAAAAGATCATCGAAGAATATGCCCTGGAACTGCATGATGTGGAGATCATCAATCCCAGGGGTCCCGAAGAAGCCGAACGGCTGGAACAGTTTGCCGAACATTATTATCAGAAGATGCAACGCAGGGGTGTGACACTTGATGTTGCCCGGGAAGTCATGCATCACCGTAACTTTTTTGCACCCATGCTGGTGGAGCATGGCTATGCGGACGCCATGATCTCAGGCCTCACACGGAATTATCCCGACACGCTGAATCCGGTGCTGGATATCATCGGGAAGAAAGAGGGTGCCAACCTGGTGTCGGGCATGTATATCATCAATGCCAAGGATCAGCCGTATTTCTTTGCTGACTGTACCGTTAACAAGAATCCGACACGTGAACAGCTGATCGAGATCACCCTGCAAACGGTCTATGCTGTGCGCCAGTTCAACATCACACCCAGGGTAGCCTTCGTCTCCTATTCGAATTTTGGTTCCAACGACGGCAGGATCCCGACCATGCAGAGAGAAGCCATTGAAATCCTCCACCGGGATTATCCCGACCTGATCGTGGATGGTGAGATGCAGGCCAACTATGCCCTCAACAACGAGATCCTGAAGGAGGACTTCCCATTCTCAACACTGATAGGCGGATCCGCCAATGTCCTGATATTCCCTTATCTGACTGCCGGCAACATTGCCTACAAACTGATGCAGGAAATCGGCAAGTTTGAAGTGATCGGACCGATCCTGAATGGGTTGAGAAAGTCTGTCCATATCCTTCAGATGGGTACGTCGGTTTCGGAGATTGTCAACATGGTTACGGTGGCGGTTACGGATGCTCAATGTGTGGAGAGACGGGAAAAAGGTCTGGAAAAATGTTATTGATCCTATGAATTTATGTATATTTGTTGATTCATTTGATCTGGTGGACGATACGTCCGTTTAACCGTACTTTCAAACCTTAATCTCTTATTTTATGGATAAAATCAGCATCATTGGTGCCGGCAATGTAGGTGCCACGGTAGCCAATGTGATTGCTCACAAGGATCTTGCCCGTGAGGTGGTCATGGTGGATATCAAAAAGGGAGTGGCAGAAGGGAAGGCGCTTGATATCTGGCAGACCTCTTCCATCAACAATTTCAACACACGGGTGATAGGTGTGACCAACGACTATATCCGGACAAAAGGTTCGGGGGTGGTGGTGATCACTTCCGGAATACCGCGAAAACCGGGGATGTCACGCGATGAACTCATCATGACGAATGCGGTCATTGTCAAGGAGGTAACACAGAAGGTCGTCAAATATTCTCCTGAAGCCATCATCATTGTCGTGTCGAATCCCCTTGACGTGATGACCTATTGCGCTTACAAGGCTGCCAACAAGCCTCCGCAAAGGGTGTTCGGGATGGCTGGCATCCTGGATACAGGGCGTTACAGGGCCTTTGTTGCGGAGGCATTGAATGTGTCGCCAAAGGACATTCTCTCCCTGTCGCTGGGCGGGCATGGAGATCACATGGTTCCGTTGCCCCGTTACACATCGGTGAACGGGATCCCCATTCAGCAGTTGCTTGATCGCGAAACCATTGACCGGATCGTGGACCGAACCCGCAAAGGTGGCGGAGAGGTGGTGGAATTGCTGGGGACATCGGCCTGGTACGCCCCCGGCGCTGCCGCAGCGCAGATGGTAGAGGCCATTGTGGACGACCAGAAAAGGATTTTCCCATGCTGTGCCTATCTGCAGGGAGAATACGGATTAAAGGATATTTACATGGGGGTCCCCGTAATGCTGGGTAAACACGGAGTGGACCGTGTCATTGAGATCGAGCTCAACAAGGAGGAGAAGGCACTGCTAATAGAATCGGCCAGCTCGGTCAAGCAGGTGATGGATGTGTTGGACGAGATGAAGTTATTTGAGGAAAATGAATCCTGATAACGACAAAAAGTACCAGGAACTCCTTCAAAAGGCTAAGTCCTATTGTGCCAGGGAGGAAAAATGCACCATGCAGGTGAAGCAGAAGCTCAGATTCTGGGGCGCAACACCTTCCCAGGCGGAAGACATCCTTCAGTATTTAAAGGATGAGAACTATATCAATGAACAACGATTTGCCAGGGAGTTTGCCCTGGGTAAGTTCCGGATCAACAAATGGGGTAAGGTCAAAATAGCCATCGAACTGATGCGTTTTCATATCCCGGAGGAGGCGATCCGGAACGGACTGAATGCGATCGAAATGGAAGATTACCTCGCTGTCCTGAAAAAGATCATTCATCAGCGCTTTTCATCTCTGAATGAAACAAATCCGGAGATCGCCAAAAAGAAATTGGCTACCTTTGCCATGGGGAAAGGATTTGAGTCGGAGCTGGTGTGGGAAGCGGTTGAGAGGAGAGAGGAGAAATAATTTAATTTAAAAGGGAACTGGAACGATGGTAACCATAGAACAGATCAAAGAGCTGGAAAAGAGGCTGGAAGCCCTGAGGAGGTATCTTTGACATTGATGTGCGGAAACAGCAGGTCGGGGAAGAAGAAAAGCTGACCCATGAACCCGGTTTCTGGGATGATCCCAAAAAAGCCGAAGGAGTTTTAAAATCCATCCGGGATAAAAAAGAATGGACGATTGCCTATGACAGAACCAGGGGTCACTTCGATGACCTGATGGTCATTTATGAATTCTTTGAAGCTGGTGAAAGCACAGAGGCAGAGATGGACGATCAGTATGCCATGTGTCTCAAAGCCATTGACGACATGGAATTCATGAAAATGCTGAGCGGGGAGGAAGACCGGCTCAGCGCCATTGTCTCCATCAATCCCGGGGCAGGGGGAACCGAAAGTCAGGACTGGGCACAGATGCTCATGCGGATGTACATCCGCTGGGGGGAGCGGCATAATTACAGGGTCAGGGAACTGGATTACCAGGAAGGCGATGTAGCCGGTCTGAAATCGGTTTCCCTTGAATTTGACGGGGAATTCGCCTATGGATACCTCAAGGGAGAGAATGGTGTCCACAGGCTCGTCAGGATCTCGCCCTTCGATGCCAACAGCCGCCGGCATACCTCTTTTGCCTCGGTCTACGCCTACCCTGTTGTGGATGACAACATTCAGATCGACATCAATCCTGCCGATATCACCTGGGACTTTTTCCGTTCAAGCGGTCCGGGAGGGCAAAATGTGAACAAGGTGGAAACCGCCGTCAGGCTCAGGCACAAGAGCGGCATCATCATCGAATGCCAGGAAACCCGCTCACAGCTTCAGAACAAGGACAAAGCCCTGCAAATGCTGCGGTCGCAGCTGTACGAGGTTGAACTGAGGAAGAAAAAAGAAGAACAGGCCAAAATCGAAGGATCCAAGAAGAAAATTGAATGGGGCTCACAGATCAGGAGCTACGTGATGCAGCCCTACAAACTGGTGAAGGATCTGCGGACCGGTTACGAAACAGGAAATGTGCAGGCAGTGATGGACGGGGAGATTGACGGGTTCATCAAGGCGTACCTGATGGAGTTCTGAGGCGGTTGGCAAGCCTTTCCTGATGAGCGAAGCGAAATCAGGATCAGCAGTCAGCAGTCAGCAGTCAGCAATGAACAATAGAACAATAGAACAATTTAACAATTTGACAATTTGACAATTTAACAATTTAACAATTTAACAATTGAATCAGGAATTATCATGAAGACAAGAACTGAAAAAGACACGATGGGAACTGTGGAGGTTCCTTCCGACAGGTACTGGGGTGCACAGACACAACGGTCAAAGGACAACTTTAAGATTGGAACGGGCACCATGCCCATTGAGATCATCAGGGCATTTGCCATCTTGAAAAAGGCAGCAGCCCTGGCCAATTTCGACCTCGGAGTGCTTCCGGCCGAGAAAAGGGACGTGATCTGCCAGGTGTGCGATGAGATCTATGAAGGCAAGCTGGATGATCATTTTCCTCTTGTCATCTGGCAAACCGGCTCAGGTACACAGTCGAACATGAACGTGAACGAGGTGGTCGCCAACAGAGCCCATGTCCTGAAAGGAGGTGTACTGGGTGAGGGGCAGCGATTCATCCATCCCAACGATGATGTGAACAAATCGCAGTCTTCCAATGACACGTTCCCGACCGCCATGCACATCGCCGGATATAAAATGGTTGTGGAAATTACCATTCCTGGTGTGGAGAAGTTGCGTGATATGCTTGCCAGAAAGTCGGAAGAATTCAGGAACATTGTCAAGACTGGCCGCACGCACCTGATGGATGCGACGCCGCTGACCCTCGGGCAGGAATTTTCGGGGTACGCTTCACAGCTGGACCATGGACTGAAAGCCCTGAAAAATACGTTGCCCCATCTCCAGGAGCTGGCCCTGGGCGGCACAGCCGTGGGAACCGGTATCAATACGCCAAAGGGATACGCTGAGGTTGTCGCCCGAAAGATCGCTGAACTATCGGGGCATCCGTTCATCACCGCACCCAATAAATTTGAGGCCCTGTCGGCCCACGATGCGATGGTGGAGACCTCCGGAGCACTGAAGACACTGGCCGTAAGCCTGATGCATATTGCCAACAATATACGGTTGCTTTCCTCCGGGCCGCGCTGCGGTTACAGCGAGATCATCCTTCCGGCCAACGAACCCGGCTCTTCGATCATGCCCGGAAAAGTAAATCCCACCCAGCCTGAGGCGCTGACAATGGTCTGTGCACAGGTGCTTGGAAATGACGTCGCCATCAACATCGGAGGCACACACGGGCACTTCCAGCTCAACGTGTTCAAACCCGTCATGATCGCCAACCTGCTGCAATCAGCGCGGCTGCTGGGCGATGCATGCGTATCCTTTACCGATCACTGCGTTGTGGACATCCAGCCCAACATGCCCTACATCCAAAAGAACCTCGAGAACTCACTGATGCTCGTCACTGCCCTGAATACACACATTGGATACGACAATTCAGCAAAGATCGCCAAGAAAGCCCACACCGAGAACAAGACCCTGCGCGAAGCCGCACTCGAACTCGGACTTGTGACCGAGGAGCAGTTCAACGAGTGGGTGGATCCCAGGAAGATGATATGAGAGAGGAGAGAGGAGAAAGAATTTTATGATGATCTCCTTTTTCTGTAGAGGAACCATAATAATATCAGGCCGGAGAGGGTCAGACCACGGCGAAGCCAGGTTGTTTGCTGATCGACGCTGAATGCAGGAGGATTTGACGGGATATTTTCGTCATACCGTGCCACGGGATTCAGGTAAAGCGTGGTACCATCGGGGTAAGCGACCTCCGTACGAATGTATGTATCTGAAGGTTGTATCACATAGACTGCGGCGGATGTGTTGGCCAGCCTGGTTCGAACGATCCCGCCCTGACCGATGAACCTGAATTCAGCCGCCGTCGAATCCACTTCCACAAACAGCGTATCTGCCTTCAGCCTGACTCCCTGAAGCTTCGGGAGACGCTCATGCCTCAGAGCCTTTTGTTCCATGGTTTCTCCCAGCGGGCGCGGAATGTCGGCACCGTAGCAGCTACCCCTTTTCATGGATTGGATAATTTCCCCGGAAATCATACCTGGTGAATGGATAAAGGTGCAGAATTGCCCGACTTCATCCGGATTGGAAACGTCATGTGCATCATCATTTGCAAGAATGGTGACATACCGGCCTGCTGAGAGTGCAGTATCCCAGTGTCCGACCGACCTGCGAAATCCATTCAGCACCTCTATTCCAGTGTAACCAGACAGCCACTTCATCTCCTCTGCCGGATAGTTTTTGGTAAAGTTGGGATGGGCAATGTAGACCAGTTCGCTGGATTCACGGAGCATATTCAGGATATGCTGCTTGTGATGAAGGTTCTGGAAGAGCGGATAGTCATTCCATATAACATTTCTGGCTCCAATCACCACATGGTGGTTCTTTTCAATCCCCCAGCCATGTTCGTACACGGGCAGATATCCCGGCTGAGCGGAGCCAAAGGTATTGATCTTCTGATAATCGGATATTGCGATGATATCATATCCAAGTTGTTTATATACGTCATAGATCAGTTCGTTTGAATTTTTCCGGCCATCCGTGATTCCGCCCCAGGCTTTTGACTGGACCTGGAAATTACCTTTTCGCCACACCATGGAATCGATATTCTGATAGGGATTGTAAAGATGCCTGCCTGAAAAGGGGGCTGGTTCTGCAAATTCAAAGACAGGGCAGGTCAGGTAGTGGAGGATCAGGAGCCCGATCAGGGTTATTAACAGATAGATAATGATTTTGCCAAGAAATAAGCTTATGTTGCGCATAGAATCTTTTGTTGAGAGGAGAAATGAGAGAGGAGAGAGGAGAGAGGAGAGATTCTTACTAATTATTTCTCCTCTCTCCTTTCTCCTTTCTCCTCTCTCATTTCCTATAACGGGATGTTCCCATGCTTTTTCGGGGGATTGGACTTGTTTTTATTCTGTGTCATTTCCAGGGCCTGGATGAGTTTGAACCGGGTTTGCCGGGGAAGGATGATCTCATCGATATAGCCGAGTTCAGCAGCTTTATAGGGGCTTGCGAAGGTTTTCTTGTAATCGTCGACAGCAGCAGCCTTTTCTTCATCGGAGAGGCGGTCACGGAAGATGATGTTCACGGCTCCTTCCGGTCCCATCACAGCAATCTCAGCCGAAGGGAACGCAAAGTTCACATCAGCCCCGATGTGCTTGCTTGACATAACGTCATAGGCTCCCCCATAAGCTTTCCGGGTGATGACGGTGATCTTGGGGACCGTGGCTTCGCAGAAGGCGTACAGCAATTTCGAACCGTGTTTGATGATGCCACCGAACTCCTGTGCTGTTCCCGGGAGGAAGCCAGGCACATCCACAAAAGTGATCAGGGGGATGTTGAATGCATCGCAGAACCTGACAAACCTCGCACCCTTGACGGAGGAGTTAATATCCAGGACGCCTGCCAGGTTCTCGGGCTGGTTGGCCACGATACCCACAGGGCGTCCTCCCAGCCGGGCAAATCCAATGATGATATTCTGGGCGTAATACGGCATGACCTCAAAAAAATGATAATCATCCACCACGGTCTTGATGATCTCCTTCATGTCGTAGGGCGTTTTGGCGTCGACAGGGATGAATTTCTGGAGGCGCTCATCCTCACGGTGTATATCGTCGGTGCATGGTTTCAGGGGAGGATCTTCAATGTTGTTGGAGGGCAGGAATGTCATCAGCTCGCGGATCATCATCATGCATTGTTCATCGTTCTCGGCCACAAAATGAGCCACACCGCTTTTGGTATTATGGGTCATGGCACCGCCCAGTTCATCCTTGGTCACCTCCTCATGGGTGACAGCTTTGATCACATCAGGGCCGGTGACGAACATGTAACTGGAATCCTTCACCATAAAAATGAAATCCGTCATGGCGGGAGAATAAACGGCTCCGCCGGCGCAGGGCCCCAGGACAGCGGAGATCTGGGGGATCACCCCGGATCCCATCACATTGAGATAGAAAATATCAGCATATCCCCCGAGGCTTTCCACTCCTTCCTGTATCCGGGCGCCGCCTGAATCGTTGAGACCTATCACCGGAGCTCCCATTTTCATGGCATGCTGTACAACCTTGACGATCTTATCGGCATTGGCACTGCTGAGTGTACCGCCAAAAACCGTAAAGTCCTGTGCAAAGACAAATACCAGCCGTCCGTCGATCTTTCCATAACCGGATACAACTCCATCCCCCAGTATCTTGTTCTTATCCATTCCAAAATCTGTGGCACGATGTGTAACAAATTTATCCATCTCCACAAAAGTGCCGGGATCCAGTAAATCATGGATCCTTTCTCTGGCCGTTTTTCGTCCAGCCTGGTGCTGTTTGTCGATCCGTTCTTTTCCCCCACCCTGTTCAGCGAGGATGTTCCGGATCTCGAGCTGTTTGTATTTTTCTTCGTGGGATGACATAAGGTTCGTTTTTAGGTTGCAGGTTGCAGGCTGCAGGTTACAGGTTTTAAATTAACCTGAAACCTGAAACTTGAAACCTGAAGCTATTCCAGCAGTATCAGCGTCTGGTTACCGTCTACCGTTGCCCCTTCCTTCACCAGGATATTTTTTACCACACCGTCCTTTTTTGCCTTGAATTCACTTTCCATCTTCATGGCCGAAACGATGATCAGGGTTTGGCCCTGTTTGACACGGAATCCCACTTTGACCGGTATGCTCACCACCTTACCGGGCATAGGTGAGAAGATACGGTTTCCTGCCTCACCAAACTGGCTTTTTTCCCTGCTTCGGAGGTATTTTGTCTCAGCGTCCACGATTTCGACTTCATAGGATCTCAGGTATGTGTTTACCGTATATTTCCTGCCTGCTCCGTTACGGATCAGCTCAAGATTATAGGAACGGTTGTTCAGCAGGATGGAGTAGATACCTTCTTCGACCATGACCAGGTCAAGCTCATAGATCTTATCATCCACTGCAATTTTTATCTGATTCCCTTCCTGATAGATAAGTTCGACGGTAGCAGAACGTTTACCAAGGTTCACTTCATAGGGCATAGATGAGGGTGGATTAAGGTCATTACAATCAGGTCAAAGTCTCTGAATTCCCTTACGCCGGCCGAAATCCTTCCATTTGCTGGAAGCTTTCACCGTCGGGGGATTCAGGCTTACCTTCTTCAGTTTTGTCATATAATCGATGAAGGCCGTGATGATGGCCACATCCTCGCATTGAAGGTCGCATCGCTCGGTTTCCAGCAATTCCTTCTTGTGATCTTCAATAAAGTGGGTCGTGTATTTTCCGTTCTTAAAATCGGTATTATCCATGATCCGTTCGAGGAACTTGATGGTGGTTTTGATGCCCGTGATCTTATAGGCCAGCAGTGCTCTGCGCATCCGCCGGATGGCTTCGTCACGGGTCGTTCCCCAAACGATCAGTTTGGATATCAGGGGATCATAATAGTGCGGTATCTCGTATCCTTCATACACATATCCATCGTGGCGTATGCCCAGGCCAAGAGGTTCTGTCATATGCCGGATCACACCCGGGCTGGGCATGAAATTATTATCCGGATCTTCGGCATAGATACGGCATTCGATGGCATGTCCGTTCTGTCGTATCTCATCCTGTTTGAGTGCAAGGGGTTCTCCGTTGGCTATCCTGATCTGTTCCTTCACCAGGTCGACGCTGACCACTCTTTCGGTGATCGGGTGTTCAACCTGAAGGCGTGTGTTCATTTCCAGGAAAAAGTAATGCAGGTCATCGTCGACAATAAATTCGATGGTGCCGGCACCCTGGTAGTTGACCGCTTTGGCTGCTGCGATGGCATGGAGGCCCATTTCTTCCCTGATCCGGGGATTCATGAGAGGGGATGGGGTTTCCTCCACCACTTTCTGATGACGGCGCTGGATGGAACATTCACGTTCAAAAAGGTGAATCGTATTGCCGAACGAGTCGGCCAGGATCTGGAATTCGATATGGTGTGGATTGTTGATATATTTCTCGAGGTAGATGGTATCGTCACCAAAGGCTGCCCTGGCCTCTGACTTTGCAGCGCGTACAGCCGCGATGAGGTCGTTTTCATAGTGTACCAGTCGCATTCCCTTTCCCCCGCCTCCTGCGGAAGCCTTTATCATGACCGGCAGCCCGAGCTGCCGGGCGATACGTTTGGCATCCTTTGCGTCCCTGATCTCTTCGGATGTTCCAGGAACAACAGGTACTCCGCTGGCGATCATTGTTTTCCGCGCTGTAAGCTTATCCCCCATGGTAGAGATGGATTCGGGGGAAGGGCCGATGAAGATGATCCCCTCTTTCCTGCACCGATCAGAGAAGTCAGCATTTTCCGATAAAAAACCATACCCCGGATGGATGGCATCGGCACCCGACCGATTTGCTGCGGCCATGATCCTGTCAATATTAAGGTAACTCTCTGAAGAAGGAGGCGGGCCGATGCAGTATGCTTCATCGGCATACCTGACATGCATTGATTTACGGTCGGCTTCTGAAAAAACAGCCACAGAACGAATATCCATCTCCCGGCAAGACCTCATCACCCTGACAGCAATCTCTCCCCGGTTGGCAACAAGTACTTTTTTTATCATAGATGATCTTTACACAAGCGAAGTGAGCAAAGATATAAAAAAAACCACGGACAATTCAAGTATGGTAAAAGTCCTTGATTATCCGTGGTTTTCATTGAAATCACCTCAATCTGCAAGGATAGGGTCAGTCACAATTCACCCTGTTTTCATCAATTTTTGCCACAAAGGCATCGGGATAGCCCTGGTTTTTCAGTTGATTTTTCAGCACAGCGGCTTCCTGCATGGTATTGAACTCACCTACCGTAAACCGGTACAACCCGTCTTTACCAAGACAGCGTTTCACATTCTGTACGTTTTGGAACATGGATTTGGGAATGCTTTTCCCGGCCGCGATCTGAACCGTATACATACCGGTGGTGGCAGGCTTCTGCACTGTTTCAGCGGCAGGCGGAGTCAGCGGTGCCGGTACTACGGGTTCTTTCGGTTTTTCTGTCGGCTCAATGGCAGGAGGAACGACCGGTTGGGGTGGTTTGACCTCCTGTACCGGAACCTGCACTGTTTTCGCATACTCTTCCCACACCCTTTCCTTACCTGCTTCATCGCCCGTGGCAAGGATCGATTTTACCGGGCATCCGTTAAAATAATCACCATCAAAATAATTCTTTTCATATACGGCACCTGCCACGAAATTGTCGAGTGATTCCAGTGCGGGAGAATCATCCTTCCAGGAGCCGGTGATCTTAAACTCGGTGCGGCGGTTCATCTGGTGTTCCTCTTCCGAGCATTTCACTCCGTCGTCGCACCGGTTCACCAGCTGGCTTTCGCCATAGCCCCTGGCAGTGATACGGGCGGGATCGACACCGTTGAAGACAATGTACCGTACGGCAGATTCTGCTCTTTTCTGCGACAGCTCCATGTTGTACTTATCGCTGGCACGGCAGTCGGTATGGGATCCCAGTTCGATGGTGATCGGATTTTCCTTCATGATCCTGACCAGCTCGTTCAGCGAGGGTTCCGCGTCGGGGCGGATATCCCATTTATCCAGGTCATAATAGATGTTCTCCACTTCGAAGACCTGCTGCAGTGAGTATTTGGTCAGCGCAAGATCCTCCACAAGCACGGATTCCGTTCCGCTTCTGGCTATCATGCAATCCGCCAGGTACCCTTCCTTCCTGGCTTTGATGACATATTCGATGCCTGGTTCTGTTTCTGTCTCATAACGCCCCTGTGCATCCGTCTTGAGGATGGTCACTTTACTGGTGGAAGTATTCAGCAGGAACACCGTTGCGTTGGGCAAAGGTTTGGCACATTTGGCAGGTATTTCGGCCAGTTCGGATCCCGAACCTGAAGAGTTGGCGCAGTTGGCGTAAAATTCCCTGTCAAACCGGCTTCTGGGGTAGGTCTCTCCTGCCATGAAACGGTCGAGGGGCTGGAAGAGGCTGGTAGGTTGCTGGGTGATCTCCAGTATCCGGAATTCCGTGCGGCGGTTCTGCTGGTGCTCGGCCTCGGTACATTTCACCCCGTCGCGGCAGCCGTTCACCAGCTGCGTCTCCCCGTATCCTTTGGCAATCATGCGGTCGGATAGGATGCCTTTGGAAGCAATGTATTTCACCGCCGATTCTGCCCTGCGCTGTGAAAGCTTGTCGTTGTATTCGTTGCTGGCCCTGCAGTCGGTATGTGAACCCAGCTCGATGGTGATCGGATTTTCCTTCATGATCATCACCAGCTTATCCAGTTCCGCTGCTGCGTCCGGGCGGATGTTCCACTTGTTGAGGTCATAGTAGATGTTTTCCAGTTTGAATACCTCGTTCACCTCAAACTTATCCAGCAACAACTCCCTGCCGCTCTGAGGGTGGTTGGCGGTGGTTATGGAGAAACAATCGCTCAGAAAGCCATCCTTCATCGCCTTCACCACATACCCTGTCCTGCCTTCCACATCGATCGTATACCTGCCCGAGGCATCAGTCTTTGCAATGAGGATCGTCTGGGTATTCTTATTAAGGGCGAAAACCGTTGCCCCGGCTATGGGCTGAAGGGTTTGCCGTTCTTTGACCAGTCCGGTCAGGTAAGCTTCAGAGGAGCATTCCACCACATAGCCTGCCAGGATGTTCGGCCTGGGAATGACCGGCTCGATCAGCGTAAACGAATAAATATCATCGCCACCCTTGCCTCCGGGGCGGTTGGAACTCAGATAACCTTTTTTACGGTCGGTTGATAAGGAGATTCCGAAATCATCATACGAAGAATTCAAGGGAGCTAAAAGATTGACTGGTTTTCCCCATCCTGTGCTGTCCATGTCGCTTTTGAACAGATCCAGTCCTCCGTAACCTAAATGGCCTGTGGAGGAAAAATACAGAACCGAGTCGAGCAGGTATGGGAACATTTCATCGCCCAGTGTATTGATGGTCCGTCCCATGTTGGTAGCTGCTCCCCACCCCTCCCCTTCTTTGCTGCACATGTAAAGATCGGTACCACCATAGCCCCCCGGCATATCAGAGACGAAAAATAATTGTTCTGCATCCGGTGAGAGGCAAGGGTGCCCTACTGAATACTGATCGTTATTCAGATAAAAAGATACGGGTTCCGTCCAGTTCCCTTCGGTCCACGTTGAAGAGAAAATCTTCAGGATATGCGTGTATATTTTTTCTTTATCTTTTCTCAGGTCTTTGATCTTATCGCTGAGGGTGCGTGTAAAATAGACAAGGTCTCCGTTTTCTGAAAAACTGGCCGGCCCGTCGTGATAGATCTGGTTGAGAACGCTTGAGAATGGGTGGATGGCTGAAGAATCCAGTTTTTGCCTGCGTGCAGAATCATTGAAGGTGACCATGTAGAGATCCAGGTAAGGATCCCCGGTCCAATCGTAAACCTCTCCGCTGCGCTGCCCGAACACCCGGTCGGAAGTGAATACGATGCCTTTGTCGAAAAATACTGGGCTGAAATCGGAATTGGCAGAGTTCAAAGCCTCGGCATTGGCAATGTCTCCCGAAGGCGGATAAGTACTCCAGACAGCCATCGAATCACAATAAGCTGCAAACAGTTTTCCACGGATATTCTCCGGTGCCAGGGAGTCATAGATCATGAACTGTTTACTGGCCATTTCATAATTGCCTAAGGTCCGAAGAACCTGGCCATAATAATAATGATTTACCGGATCGATGCCCGGGCTTCCAATGACCTGTGCATACACCTCTCCGGCTTTCTCCATATTGTTCATATGCATATGACACCTTGCCAGAAGCACCTGAGCACGTGACTTGTATTTATTGTCTTTGGCAATGACCTTTTCCAAAAGAGGCACTGCCCTGGCATACTGGAAGTATAATGAGGCATCGTCAGCCTTTTTCATTTTCTGTGGCTGTCCATGGGCTATGCCCTGTAACAATATGGTGCAGAGGACAATAGCAGTGACAATGATTCGTTTAGGTTTCATTATTGGATTGTTGTTCATTATACATGCAGTTATGTTTCTGAATGCTGTAGTTACGATTAGAAATACCTTGGTGTCAGCATTCGGTTCTGGAACAGTGGCAGGTCATATCCGACCATGACCTCATGCGATCCCTTGAAATAGTTCTGTAATTCATCCATGAAGGCATCATAAGAGTATCCTATCCGGAAACCTTTGCCCAGCAGCAGTTCCGTGACGAACACCACTGCCCGTTCGCTTCGGTAGGAGGCGCCTACCCACAGGGTCTCATACAGCAGTACACTGGCGTTCACATCCACCTGTAAAGGAGCATTCTTTACATATTTGATCAGCGTGGAAGGTTTCAGCACCACGTTCTCCCCGATGGGGATGGCAACCCCTGCCATGCCATAGAAATGGCGCAGCAGGGTGCCATATACCGATTCCCCCTGGAGTTCCTGGACCGAAAATTCCTGTTCGAGCAGGTGCTTTGTGGCGATCCCGGCGTAAAACTTATCGGTATAGTAATAGATACCGAAGTTCGCATCCGGGATCACCTTCTTTTTCATCTGTGCCATCAGGGTGGGGTCCGGATCCTGGAAATCCACCTTCAACCAGTCAATGTCAGAGTGCATGATGCCTGCCTGTAAGCCAAAGGACAACTTCCCTTTCTTACCAACGGGTATCTTATAGGAGTAGGTAGTGATCACACCTGAAGTCTGCTGAGGTCCCAGAATGTCGGTATAGCAGTACAGTCCCAGCCCGATCCGGTTGTTACGGAGGGGCGAATGCACCGAAAAACTCAGCGTTTTCGGTGCACCGTCAACCACCCACTGCTTTCGGCCCACAGCTGTAAAATTGACCACATCTGAGGTACCGGCATACGCCGGATTCAGCAACAACTGATTGAACATGTACTGGCTAAACAATGCATCCTGCTGTGCAAATGATGCAAGGCCCATCAACATGAATATCAGAAAAACAAGTTTTTTCATCTGAAATTGATATTTCTGGTTGTTAATTCTTAATCATTTTCATTGGAGTGGACAAAGATCCAGCCTGTATGGACTTTTTCCTGGCCGAGGTATTTAAGCTTGATCACGTAATAATACGTGCCATCCGGCAATATCTCACCATCTTCATTCGTACCGTCCCATAAGACATTGGTATTGTCATAGTTCTTCAGTTCTCTGACCACATCAAACCACCGATTGACGATGATCACTTCGTTTTCAGGATACTGGTCGATGCACTCGATGTACCAGGTGTCGTTGAAGCCGTCCCCGTTGGGTGTTATACCGTTATAGATATGGAAGCAGTCTTCCTCCTTGATAAAGATATAAACCGTGGCTTCATCACACAGGCTGGGTATACCGTCATCACAGATCCTGTAGCAAAGTGAATCTATACCTACAAATCCCGTGGATGGCGTATACGTGATGGTCCCGTCGCCATTGTAGACGAATGTTCCCCGATACGGGCCGCCACAGAACTCATAGGTGATGGGGTCGCCGTCCGGTTCCGAATCATTGATAGAGATATCAATGGTCACCGGCATATCCACATCCGTTGAATCATAATCATCCACAGCCACCGGAGGCCGGTTGGGGATGCTGGTAAACACGGTCATGAAATCTTCACCCTGGCACCCGGTATTCTTATCGATCACCGTCAGGATAAACTCCGTGGTATCGCTCAGGATCTTCGTGATCGGATTCTGTGAAGATGGGTTCTCCAGCAAGCCGGGAGGTGCCCACAGGTACGTATAGTTCCCTGAGCCACCGCTGGCAGTTCCATGCAGCTGTGTGCTGGTGGAGGCTTCGATTTGCTGATCGGCACCGGCATCGGCCACGGGAGCATGATGGATCGTCAGCAGCAGACCATCTGTTGCATCTCCGCATGAGCCTGCACCCTGGGCTGTCAGTGTCAGGGTGACCTTTCCTGCAGCCACATCCTCAGTACCGGGCGTATATACCGGACTAAGCAGTGTCGCATCGTCAAAGGTTCCGTCGCCGGTGGTTGTCCACAGGATTCCTATGTTGTCGCCGGTACTTGCATCCAGAACCTTGTAGGTCTCTCCCTGGCAGATGGATCCATCCGTTCCGGCATTGGCTGAAGGAACGGTCAGGATATCCAGCCGCATGGAGATGGCCTTGTCCTCACATTCTCCCAGTGCTTCGATCGACGCTGTCAGGATCACAAATCCGTTGTAGATATCGCCGCTGCTGGGTGTATAGGTCGGATGATCCGAAGACGGATCATCAAACTGACCTGTGCCGGAACTCGTCCAGGAGATGGATGTAAAGTTCTCAACGGTGATCTTCTCCAGCGTATAGATATCGCCCTGACAGATGGCGTCATCGGTCAGACCGAGCACCTGTATGGCAGGATGGATGGTAAGAACCATCGTATCCGTTACGGGTGGACATGGGTCGTAGGCGTATGCCGTCAAGATCAGGAGCACGTCACCTGTTTCACCCAACGCCGGCTCGTACCATGGTGTAAGCGTATTCGCATCGTGGAGTGTTCCAGCGCCCGTGGTCACCCATTCCACTTCGGTGACATGTTCGACGTAGACCAGGGAATCCACGAAATCGGTATTCTCACAGACCTCTTCATCCGGTCCGGCAAAAGCTCTTGCAGCGGGTACATAACCCAGCAGGATATCATCGGATACACTCCCGCACGGAGCCTCACCGGTGACGGTCAGGGTCAGTTTCACCATTCCGGTTTCACCCTCGGCCGGTACATAGGTGGGCGTCAGGGTAGTTTCTCCGGAAAGCGTACCCTGGCCATCTGCTGTCCAGAGCAACGCGCTGAAGTGGCTGGCGGCTGCATTGGCCGTAAAGGGGCTACCCTCGCACAGCGTCACATTTTCACCGGCCTCCACCGATGGTCCTGGGATGAACGTCAGTGTCATTTCATCCACGACATCCGGGCATGGGTCGATGCCGGCTGCTGTCAGCCTGAGATGGATCGTTCCCGTTTCTCCCGGATACGGAACATACGTGGGTGTCAGGGTCTGTGGATTCAGAATGGTACCCATACCGTCGTTCGTTGTCCAGGTCAGGGAAGAATAATTCCCGGCAGATGCAGAGGTAACGGTGAACTGGCTTCCTTCACAGATGAGGCCATCATCACCCGCGTCCACCGTGGCCGGTGTGGCCAGTGTCAGCACCATCTGATCAGAAACAGCCGGACACGGAGATCCTGCCGTGGCTGTCAGAGTCAGTATCACGCTGGTATTCATCGCATCCTGACTGCTTGGCGTATACGTAGCATGAAGCATGGCGGGATTATTGAACGTACCGGTTCCGGATGTGGTCCACAGTACACTCACCGCATTGATGGCACTTGAACCATCCAGGGTGTAGGGTGATGTACCGCACTGCTGGTCATCCGGTCCGGCATTGACGGTCGCCACCGGTGTGATGGTCAGTACCATCTGGTCTGTAATATCCGGACATATCCCATACTCGGCGTAGACAAGCATGGTGATCATGACGGTCCCTGTCTCACCGGGTAGCGGAATATATACAGGATGCAATGTGGTGGCACCTGTCAGCGATCCCGGACCATTGGATGTCCATAGTACACCCTCGTGGTTTTCTGCATAGGAATCCGTAATGGTATAGCTACCCCCCTGACAGATCACAGCATCTTCGCCGGCAAATGCCACCGGTTTCTGATAGATCGTCAGCGTCATCGAACTTATCGCATCATCACATCCAGGCAGTCCATAGGCATGGAGGGTCAGGGTGACCCAACCGGCGGCAATATCCGCACTGCCCGGAATGTAAGCCGGATGCAGGATGCCAGTGTTGCTGAACGTTCCGGATCCGGAGGAGGTCCACAGGAGAGATTCATAGTTCTCAGCGCTGGACTGGGAAAGGGTAAACACCTCATCCTCACAGACCTCGCCATCCGGACCTGCATCGGCTACAGGTGGCAACGATATGGTAAGCGTCATCACATCCACTGCGTCGGGGCAAGGATCAAATCCATAGGCCGTCAGCGCCAGCGTGACCACGCCGCTTTCATTCGAAGCAGGGACATAGGTTGGAGCCAGTGTTCCGGCATTCAGCAATTGACCCTGACCGTTGTGTATCCACAGTACCGACGTATAGTTGCTGGCAAACGCACCCTGTACCGTAAAGGCCTCTGCCTGGCAGGTAGCTCCGTCCGCACCCGCACTGGCTGTCGGTGCAGCATGGATCATAAGTTCCATTTCGTCGGCCACTGCCTGACAGGAACCATTTCCAAAGACCGTAAGCATTAACACGATCATACCTGTTTCACCTTCGGCCGGTGTATAGGTAGGAGTCAGCGAATAGATCCCCGTCAGCGTTCCAAGACCTGAGGTCGTCCATTCCACATAGTTGTAGTTGGATGCCTGGGCGCCTGACACCTGGTATGCAGTTCCTTCACAGGTTGCCCCGTCGGGACCCGCATTGGCAACCGGCATCGGAGTGACCTGCAGCAGCATGCTATCTGCTACAGCAGCACAGGAGCCGTTTCCAAAGGCTGTCAGTTTAAGTGTGACGGTTCCGGATTCGCCCGGAGCTGGCGTGTAGGTTGGATTCAGAGTGCCGGTATTGCTCAGCGTACCCGGTCCGTTTTCAGTCCAGAGCAGGAATGCAAAATGGGCTGCAGTCGCACCAGTGACCGTAAAGGCATTGGTGACACAGGTTTCCGCATCCGGACCGGCGAATACCGTCGGGGCCGGAGTGATCAACAGGATCAAAGCATCCGATGCGGGTCCGCAGGGAGCATTGCCATACGCGGTCAGCGTAAGCGTCACCTGGCCAAGGGCCATATCGGATGCACCCGGTGTATAGACTGGATGCAGAATATTGGCATCGTTGAAGGTACCTGTGCCACTGGTGGTCCATAGGAGGGCGGAGTAGTTAGCCGCCGTAGCGTCACTCAGGGCATAGGCAGTGGTGGCACATGTTTCACCATTTAATCCTGCATTCACATCAGGCGCCATCACGATGGCCAGAGCCAGCGCATCGGAGATAGGCTCACAGTCAGGGCTTCCCGATGGCTTGACGGTCAAAGTCAGCGTCACTGTACCTGCCAGGATATCCGCAGCACCAGGTGTGTAGACAGGATGGAGCACAGTGGCATTATTGAAAGTGCCATCTCCGGAAGTTGTCCAGAGCAGGCTGGCATAGTAAGTGGCTGTGGCGTCATTTACCGTGTAGGAAGATCCCTCACATACCACAGCGTCAGCGCCTGCGTAAACCGTCGCAGGATCACACGGAGGACAACCGGTGACGACCACCGTGATAATTGCCTGGTCGCAGTTAACTGAATTCAGCACTTCACATATCCGATAGGTAATGGTATAGGTTCCGTCGTTCACTCCCGGAAGGACGATAACTTCCCCGGTGGATACATTCAGGAATACATCAGGATTGCTGGACGGTGTGACCACAGAAATGACCACATTTGAAAGGGTTGCAGGATCGCTGTCCAACAGGTCGTTGCTGAGAACACTGGCGATGGCAGTACCCCCCTGGCATCCCACGACCGGAGTCGAGCTGGCATCGTCGTCATTGGCTATGATCTCGTTGAATACAGCGTCCACGATGACTTCGTTACTGTCGTCCGTGACCGGATCGCCATTGGGATCTGTCCCTGCAGCAGAAGCCACATTCATCACAGAGCCTGCTATCAGATCGCTTTGTGTGACCGTATGAGAAGCATTGAAGAGCCATACTTCACCCACATCCAGCAGATCGTCACCATCATCACCCGACGCATACGCAATACTTCCCGCATCTGCGTTCGAATCAGTGACGCTGATTCCCGTGATCGTTACATTCCCGGTGTTCCCGACGCTGATCGTGTAATGGATCATCTCTCCCACAACGGAATAGCTTTCATCCAGGGCCACTTTCAATACGGTAATCTCAGGATATTGCTCCAATGGAGTGATGGTTTCATCATCTTCTTCATAACTGTCGTCATCCGAATCATCGGTGACAGGAGGTCCATCGGGAGGAGTCGCAATTGCAAGGGCCTGGTTGGAAACTCCGCCGGCATCGACATCAGCCTGTGTTATGGTATACACGGCAGTGAAGGTCGTGTTGTCGACCTCACCCGGTGCCAGTGAGGCGACCGGTCCGCCCAGGATGATCACCATCGGATCGGTGATCATCACGTTTGTCAAGGTGACATTGCCTGTATTTTTGACCGAGAACGCATACGTGATCTTATCACCCGCGTTTGCCATGCCATCGGCATTCAGGTCAATAAAGGTCCCCACCTTGATAAGCGCCAGAGACGGATCCTGAATAGCAGTGATGGTTTCATCGTCTGTAGCAGGATCAAGCACACCGCCTTCCGGTGTACCCGTTGCAGTGGCCACATTGATAAAGCTACCTGCATCAAGATCGGCCTGGGTCACCACATGGGTCGCAGTATAGATCCAGGTTTCGCCTACTTCCAGATGGCCTGTCACTCCACCGTCACCCGACACATATACAGGTCCAGTGGATGCCAGAGGATCGGTAACGACGATATTTGTAATCGACACGTTACCTGTATTGGTAAGGACAAGGGTGTATGTCAGCACGTCGCCCACTGCATCATAGGTATTCGGAACCGTCGTGCTGGTTTTCACCAGCGTCCAGGACGGATCAGCAGGCAGAACCTGGGTATCGTCATCCGAGTCGGTGATCGGATTTCCATCCGGATCATCTGCTTCAACGGTTGCCAAGTTAGTAAATGTACCCGCATCCACATCCGCCTGAGTCAGCGTATAAACACCCGTGGCAGTCGCCGTGGCTCCTGGTTGAAGGATCCCGATCATGCCGCCTGTAATCATTACATTCGGATTGGCATCGGTCACAACTACGTCATAAAGGATTGTATTCCCCGTGTTGATCACAATGAATACATAGGTGACCTTATCACCCGCATTCACCTGATCGTTAGGTGGAACGACAGTCATATCCAATGTCCCCACTTTTGACATGGCAACAGAAGGTACCTGAGGCAGGATCTGTGTATCATCATCTGTATCCGTGATGGGATTACCATCCGGATCATCCCCTTCAACGGTCGCCACATTGGTAAAGGTACCTGCATCGATATCAGCCTGTGTCAGGGTGTACACACCCGTGGCGGTCGCGGTGGCACCCGGTGCCAGCGAGGCGATCACTCCACCCGTAATAATGACACCCGGATTGGCATCGGTAATGACAATATTGTACAGGGTTGTGTTCCCAGTATTGGTGACCGTGAACAGGTAATTGACCTGATCGCCTGCATTCACCTGATCATTAGGAGGTACGACCGTCATGTTCAGCGTACCTGACTTTGCCATCGTGATGGATGGCTCCTGTTCAAGCTCCTGAGTGTCATCGTCTGTATCCGTTATGGGATCGCCGTTAGGATCATCTCCCTCCACCGTTGCATAGTTGGTAAAGATACCTGCATCAATATCGGCCTGCGTCAGGGTGTACACACCCGTAGCGGTCGCGGTGGCACCCGGTGCCAGTGAGGCGATGACGCCACCGGTAATGATGACATTCGGATTTGCGTCAGTGATGACGATAGTGTACAGGGTAGTATTTCCCGTATTGGTCACCGTGAACAGGTAGGTCACCTTATCACCGGCGTTCACCTGATCAGAGGGCTGTACCACCGACATGTTCAGTGTACCCGATTTGATCATCGTGATGGAAGACTCCGGTTCGATTACCTGAGTATCATCATCAGTATCCGTGATCGGATCTCCATCTGGATCGTCAGCATCCACCGTGGCATAATTGGTAAAGGTACCTGCATCGATATCGTTCTGAGTAAGCGTATAGACGCCAGTGGCAGTGGCTATGGCACCAGGCATCAACGTACCGATAATGCCTCCGGTAATGATGACATTTGGGTTGGCATCGGTGATCACCACGTTGTACAACGGCAGGTTGCCCGTATTGGTGACGGTAAACAGGTAATTCACCTGGTCACCGGCATTCACCTGGTCTGAAGGCGGAACCACCGACATATTCAGTGTCCCCAGTTTGGACATGGCGATTTCAGGAATCTGCTCAATAACCTGTGTATCATCGTCGGTGTCTTCCACGGGATCTCCGCCTGGATCATCACCCTCCACCGATGCCACATTGGTGAACGTACCTGCATTGATATCTGCCTGGTTAAGCGTATACACACCTGTGGCAAAAGCTGTGGCACCTGGTCCCAGCGATGGGATCATACCTCCGGTGATCACGATGGCAGGATTGAAATCGGTGATCACGATATTGTACAAGGTCGTGTTGCCCGTATTGGTCACTGTAAACAGGTAATTGACCTTATCGCCTGCATCCACCTGGTCAGCGGGAGGTATAATGGTCATATCCACAGTACCCACCTTTGACAGGGAGATCGCCGGTTCCTGAGGCAGAACCTGTTCATCATCGTCAGAATCGGTCACAGGATCATCGTCGGGATCATAGCCATTGGACCATGCCACATTGGTGAACGAACCTGCATCCACGTCAGCCTGCGTCAGCGTATAAACGCCCGTTGCACCGGCTGAGGCGCCCGGCGGCAGCATGCCAATGAAGCCGCCTGTGATCACCACATTCGGATTGGCATCGGTGATCACGATGTTGTACAGGGTAGTGTTACCCGTATTGGTCACGGTAAAGATATAATTGACCTTATCACCTGCGTTGACCTGGTCGTTGGGTGAGACCACCGCCATATTCAGCATACCGGTCTTTGACAGTGTCAAAGCGGGATCCTGGGGGATCACCTGCTGGTCGTCATCGCTGTCTGCCACCGGATCGCCTTCTGGATCAACGCCGTTGACAAACGCAACATTGCTGAAGCCTCCCGCGTCGATATCGGCCTGTGTCAGGATATAAACACCGGCTACGATCCGTTGCTGGCCGGGATCCATCGTTCCGATGAAGCCTTCCAGGATGATCACATTGGGATTCGTATCCGTCACCTCAACATTGTAAAGTGTAGTCGTTCCGGTGTTGGTCACCCTGAACACATAATAGATTTTGTCGCCAGGATTGGCCTGATCGCCCGGAGCCACAACACCCAGATCCAGTGTACCCTGTTTTTCGAGGGTGATGGATCCACTCTGATCAAGGATCTGGATATCGTCGTCGGTATCCGTCACCGGATCTCCGTCAGGATCATCACCTTCAGCCATGGCAACATTCGTGAAGATGCCGGCGTCGACATCAGACTGCTTGAGGATATAAGTGCCTGTTGCTGTAGCTGTCTGGCCAGGTACAAGCGTTCCGATCTCTCCATCAGTGATCCAGACATCCGGATTGGCATCGGTGATCACGATGTTGTAAAGGGTCTGGTTACCTGTGTTGGTCACCGTGAAGACGTAATGGATCTCATCACCTGCATCCGCACGGTCCGCCGGAGGCACGATGGTCATATCCAGCGTACCCGTTTTGAGCAGTGTCATGGCAGGAAATTCGGTCCAGATCTGGGTATCATCATCGGTATCGGATACCGGATCACCCTGTGCGTTTTCACCATTTACCGTTGCCAGGTTCGTGAACGTGCCTGAATCGATATCCTCCTGGGTCAGGATATAATATCCTGAACGGACCACGGTTGCACCCGGTGCCATGGTTCCGATATTGGCACCGGTAATAATGACTGCAGGATTCGCATCGGAGATGACAACATTATAAATGTAGGCAACGCTGGTATTGGTGACCGTGAACGTGTAATTGATACGGTCGCCGGCATTGGCAAGGGAATTCGGAGGAACGATGGTCGTATTCAGCGTACCAACCTTATTCAGGACAATACTGAGGTCCTGATCCAGGATCTGGTTATCCCAGTCAGAATCCGAAACCGGGTCACCATCCGGATCGGTTCCCGTCACCGTAGCCACATTCATAAATTCACCTGCATCAATGTCAGCCTGTGTCAGGATGTGATATCCTGAGGCGATCAGGTGTTCGCCGGGTGCCAGGGAGGCGATGGTACCTCCAATGACTACCACTCCGGGGATGTCATCCGTAATGACAACATTGTAGACGGTTGTATTACCCGTATTGATGACGCCGAAGAAGTAGTCGATCTTATCACCGACGTTGACCTGATCATTGGGTGGAACGACGGTCATATTTACCGTGCCCACCTTCGATAGGGTAAGTTGTGCACCCTGACCAAGCAACTGGGTATCGTCATCTGTATCCGTCACCGGATCACCCTGTTCATCTTCTCCTTCGGCCATGGCCACGTTGGTGAATGTACCTGCGTCAATGTCAGTCTGAGTGATGGTGTAGACCCCCTCTGCTGTGGCGGTGGCACCTGGCAGCAGCGTTCCGATATTTCCTCCGGTTATTACCACATTCGGGTTGGCATCGGTGATCATGACATTGTAAAGGGTGATGTTCCCTGTATTGGTTACCACAAAAACGTAGTTGATCTCATCGCCTGCATCCACCCTTGTGTCAGGATCCACCACTGTCATGTCGATCTCTCCGACCTTCGACAGAAGAATTTCGGAAACCTGAGGCAGTGTCTGGGTATCGTCGTCGGTATCGGTCACCGGATCGCCCTGTGGATCATCGCCATCTGCCGTGGCCATGTTAGTAAACGAGCCCGCATTGATATCCTCCTGGGTGATCACATAAACACCTGTAGCTGTGGCAGTTGCACCCGGAGCTAATGTCCCGATGTTTCCACCTGTGATCACCACGTCCGGATTGGCGTCGGTCACGACAATGTTGTATAAGGTAACGTTGCCGGTGTTGGTCACCGTGAAGACATAGTTCACCTTATCACCAGCGTTCACCTGGTCAATGGGAAGTACAACTGTCATATCCAGGGTGCCGGTCTTTGATAAAGTGATATTCGGATTTTGGACAGCCGGTACATCCTCGTTGTCTGTCGCAGGTGGCAATACTCCACCTGCAGGCGTACCTATAGCTGTCGCTGTGTTCAGGTAGTGGCCTGCGTCGAGATCTGTCTGGGTTATGGTATGAGTAGCAATGTACAACCAGGTCTCCGTCGGTTCAAGGATACCATTCGTGTTCAGGTCGCCTGATGAATACGCCGGGCCGGTCGTTGCTCCGGGATCACTCACCATGATGCCGCTGATCGATACGTTGCCCGTATTAATCACCGTGATCGTATAGTGCAGCACATCCCCGACTGCATCGTAATTAGCTTCTGCAGCGACCTTGGTCACTGACCAGGAAGGTGTCTGTGTCAACGGTATCACTGTAGGATCATCCTCAGGGTTGCTGTCATCATCCGAGGTGTCCGTCACCGGTGGCCCTGACGGTGGTGTACCGCTGGCCAATGCCTGGTTGGTCACCCCGCCCGCGTTGATGTCAGCCTGTGTGATGGTATAGAGTCCCGTGATCGTCGTGCTGTTGGTGGCTCCCGGTGCCAGGGAGGCAATCGGTCCACCGCTGATCACGATGCCTGGAAGCGGATCGGTGACCGTCACATTCGTTAATGTCACATTGCCCGTGTTGGTTACGGCAAATGCATAGCTGATCTGGTCACCCGGATTGGTCACGCCCAGTGGCGCCAGGTCCACATACGTTCCTTTCTTTATCAGGGCGATCGAGGGGGTCTGGGTCAACGGTGTCACCGTCGGCTGGTTCTCAAGGTTGCTGTTGTCATCCGACAGATCCGTCACCGGTGGCCCTGACGGCGGTGTACCGCTGGCCAATGCCTGGTTGGTCACCCCGCCCGCGTTGATGTCAGCCTGCGTGATCGTATAGGTAGCCGTAAACGTGGTTGAGTTCACCTGTCCCGGTAAGAGCGTGATCGGACCGCCGGTCACGGTCAAAAGCGGATCGGTCACTGTCACATTCGTCAAGGTCACATTGCCCGTGTTGGTTACCGTGAACTTATAGCTGATCTTGTCACCCGGATTGGTCACGCCCAGCGGCGCCAGGTCCACAAACGTGCTGGTCTTGATCAGCGCGATCGAGGGGGTCTGGGTCAACGGCGTCTCTGTAGGATCATCCTCCAGATTGCTGTCGTCGTCCGAGGTGTCCGTCACCGTTCCGCCTGTTGGAGGCGTGCCACTGGCCAGTGCCTGGTTGGTCACACCGCCCGCGTTGATGTCTGAAAGCGTGATCGTATAAAGTCCCGTGATCGTGGTGCTGTTCACTTGTCCCGGTGCCAGCGAAGCGATCGGATTACCGCTGATCACGATGCCCGGCAGCGGATCGGTGACCGTTACGTTGGTCAGCGTCACATTGCCCGTATTGGTCACCTCAAACGCGTAGCTGATCTGGTCGCCCGGATTGGTCACACCCACCGGCGCATTGTCCACAAACGTGCTGGTCTTGATCAAAGCAATCGAGGGGGTCTGCGTTAGCGGCGTCTCCGTCGGATCGTCCTCCAGGTTGCTGTCGTCGTCCGAGGTGTCCGTCACCGTTCCACCTGTCGGGGTGGTGCCGCTGGCTAACGCCTGGTTGGTCACACCGCCTGCGTTAATGTCCGAAAGCGTGATCGTATATGTTGCCGTAAACGTCGTGGTGTTGACCTGTCCCGGTAAGAGTGTGATCGGACCGCCGGTCACTGTCAAAAGCGGATCGGTGACCGTCACATTCGTCAAGGTCACATTGCCCGTGTTGGTTACCGTGAACTTATAGCTGATCTGGTCGCCCGGATTGGTCACACCAACCGGCGCATTGTCCACAAACGTACTGGTCTTGATCAAAGCGATCGAAGGGGTCTGCGTCAGCGGCGTCACCGTCGGATCGTCCTCCAGGTTGCTGTCGTCGTCCGAGGTGTCCGTCACCGTTCCGCCTGTCGGGGTAGTGCCTGTTGCCAGTGCCTGGTTGGTCACAC
>JAKLFC010000013.1 GCA_022711405.1 Bacteroidota bacterium | reverse complement strand
CATATCGGATGCCACTCCCTCATATCGGGTGGTGCGCTCGTCAGAAAGGATGTACCCCCATACGTAAAAGCCGCCAGGGAACCTCTTTCCTATGTCGGGGTCAATTCGATCGGGCTGCGCCGCAGGGGATTCACACAGGCCCAGATCAATGAGATACAGGACATATACCGTTTCATCTACATCAAGGGGAAAAATGTGAGCCAGGCGGTATCCATCATCGAGGCCGACTTCCATGTCTCCCCTGAAAGAGATGAGATCCTGAGCTTCATCTCCCGTTCCAGCAGGGGTATCATGAAGGGATTTTCACGTAATGCCAATGGATAAAGTTTCAAAAGACCGTCTTGCCGGAGCCGCAGCCGACAACATACGTGTCCTGTGTGCCGCCATGGTTGAAAAAGCGCAGTCAGGTCATCCTGGTGGTGCGATGGGAGCCGCTGACTTCATGCACATTCTTTTTTCAGAGTACCTTCGCTTTGATCCCTCGGATCCCGGATGGCCGCTCCGCGACCGATTCTTCCTGGATCCCGGTCACATGTCGACACTTCTGTATGCGGTTCTTTACCTTTATGGCCACTATACCGAGGTCGATCTGAAGAATTTCAGGCAATGGGGTAGCGTCACTCCTGGTCATCCTGAGCTGGATATCCTCCATGGTATAGAGAACACCTCCGGTCCCCTCGGGCTGGGTCATGCCATGGCCGTCGGCGCAGCGCTGGCCGAACGCCGCCTGGCCAGCCGCTTCGGTGACTGGATGTCGCACAGGATCTTCACCCTTATATCCGATGGGGGCATCCAGGAGGAGATCTCCCAGGGAGCAGGTCGCATCGCAGGATTTCTGGGTCTGAATAACCTGATCATGTTCTTCGACTCCAACGATGTCCAGCTTTCCACCTACACAAATGCAGTGACCCGTGAAGACACGGCAAAGAAGTATGAATCCTGGGGCTGGAACGTGCTCACCATTGATGGCCACGATCCGGTCCAGATCCGTCGGGCGCTGGATGCTGCCGTGAGCGAACTGCACCGCCCCACGCTGATCATCGGGAAGACGATCATGGCTAAAGGTGCACTGGATCCGCAGGGTGAACCGTTCGAAGGACGGTGTTCCACTCATGGCCAGCCGCTCAGCAAAGCAGGCGTCTCCCTTGAAAAAACAATACGGAACCTGGGCGGTGACCCGCTTTTCCCCTTCGCTGTTTTCCCGGAAGTAAAAACGCTTTATTTGAGCATCCGCCGGGAAAAGACAGCAGCTGCCATGGCACGCAAAGCCGCTGAGATGACATGGAAAATGGCTCACCCCGCAGAAGCAGAGGAATATCAGAATTTCATGTCGGGCAAACTCCCCGATCTGGATTTCGAATCCATCCACCTGGATGCAGGCAAGGCGACACGACTGGCTTCTTCCTCCATCCTGGAATACCTTTCCTCGAGCCTCGGCAACATGATCGTTCTTTCGGCTGATCTCTCCAACAGCGACAAGACCGATGGGTTCCTGAAATTTCAAAAGCCATTTGGTCATCACGATTTCAGGGGATCGTTCCTTCATGCAGGTGTGTCGGAGATCTCCATGGCAGCCATCGCAGCCGGAATTGCCCTCCACGGTGGATTGATCGCTGCCTGCGGCACGTTCCTGGTGTTTTCCGACTTCATGAAACCGGTAGTTCGCCTGGCAGGACTGATGGGCTTGCCGGTCATCTTTATCTGGACACATGATTCCTTCCGTGTCGGAGAGGATGGGCCCACGCATCAGCCCGTGGAGCATGAGGCTCAGCTCCGGCTGATGGAACAGCTAAAGAATCACCACGGAGAAAACAGCCTGCTGGTGCTTCGCCCGGCAGACGGCTGTGAAACGAAAGTGGCATGGAAAATGGCACTGGAAAACAAGAAAACACCTACAGCATTGCTGCTGTCGCGACAATCGGTGAAAGATCTCCCCTACTCCCCCTCGCACACGCGCTACGAAGCAGCGCTTCAGGCGCTGAAAGGCGCTTACACGGTTTGCGCTTCTCCTGATCCACCCCGCATCATTCTTCTGGCCAACGGTTCGGAAGTGGCCACCCTGTGCGAGGTTTATCAGCGGCTCAAAGAAGCGGGGATCCCCGCGCGGGTTGTTTCCGCCCCTTCAGAAGGACTGTTCCGGAAACAATCCCTTGAATACCAGAAGGAAGTCCTTCCTGATGGGATTCCGGTCTTCGCCCTGACAGCCGGGCTTCCCTCAGCGATGAGAAGCTTGGCCGGATATGCCGGAATGGTCATGGGACTCGACCACTTTGGATATTCAGCCCCGGCAGATGTGCTGGATATGCAATTCGGCTTCGATCCGGAGAGTGTACTGCAGAAAGTGCTGGCATTCCTGTCAGTAAGCTGATGGATTTATCTTCGGCTGCCCATAGGAGGGTATCCATATTTCCTTTATCTTTGCACGCTTTTTAAGGGATACCCATCTAATACGGATCATTTTTTATGGCTACAACAGCAGATTTCAGAAATGGATTATGCATTGAAATGGATAATGAACTCTATACCATTATCGAATTCCAGCATGTCAAACCCGGCAAGGGAGGCGCCTTTGTGCGGACCAAGCTGAAGAACCTGAAAACAGGGAAGATTCTCAACAACACCTTCAATGCCGGTGTGAAAGTGGATATTGCGAGGGTTGAAAGACGCCCCTACCAGTATCTTTATAAAGAAGACACCGTTTATCAGTTCATGCATACACAGACTTTTGAGCAGGTGCCCATTGAGGAAGATCTGATCAATGCCCCGGCACTTCTGAAGGATGGCCAGGAAGTGGAGATCGTTTTTCACGCCGATACAGAAACTCCTTTATATTGCGAGCTTCCACCCTTTGTCACCCTCGAGATCACCTACACGGAACCCGGTGAAAGAGGCAATACAGCCACGAACACGCTGAAGGATGCTACTGTGGAAACCGGCGCTACCGTCAAGGTACCCCTGTTCATCAACACAGGCGATAAGATCAGGGTGGATACCCGCAGCGGAGCGTACGGAGAAAGGGTCAGATAATTAGACTGCATACCCATGAGACTAAATCCTCCCGTAACCCTGGGATTCGTTTCCTCGCTGACAGGAGCTGTCGCCAGGGGAGATTCCGGCTTTCCAATTACCGGCCTCAATGAGATCCATATGGTGGAACCAGGTGATCTGACCTTCGTGGATCATCCGAAATATTATGAAAAGGCCCTTGGCTCAAAAGCTTCGGTGATCCTCATCAATAAAGAGGTGGAGACTCCGGATGGCAAGGCGTTGCTGATCTCCGACGATCCGTTTCGGGATTATGTGAGCCTGGTGACCCGGTTCAGGCCGTTCAGACCTTCTGTGGACGCGATCAGCCCTTCTGCACGCATCGGCGAGAACACATGCATCCAGCCCGGTGTATTCATCGGCAATCAGGTCACCATCGGGAATGATTGTATCATCCATTCGAACGTTAGCATCTATGATAATTGTACCATTGGCAACCATGTGATCATCCATGCCAACAGCGTCATCGGGGCAGATGCCTATTACTTTCAGAAAAGGAATGGCACCTGGCGAAAGCTGGAATCCTGCGGTTCGGTCGTCATTGAAGATCACGTGGAGATCGGTGCACTCTGCTCCGTCGACAGGGGAGCATCCGGCGATACGGTGATCGGTGCCGGCACGAAACTGGACAACCACGTGCAGGTAGGGCACGACACCTATATCGGCAAAAACTGCCTGATCGGAGCTTTTGCTGCGATCGCAGGCGTAACACGCATCGAGGACAATGTGCTGATCTGGGCGCAGGTTGCTGTCAACAAGGACCTGGTCATCGGTGAGGGCGCCGTCGTCCTTGCCACATCCGCCGTAGATAAATCCCTTGAGCCCGGGAAGACCTATTTCGGGACCCCGGCGGATGAGGTAGGGCGCCGGTGGAGAGAGCTGGCCGCACTGCGCCAGCTGCCTGACCTGATCAAACAGTGGAAAAGATAATTACTCACTCTCCGGACTGACTTCCTTAACCTCTTCGGTTTGCAAACCGTTCCTGTGATACAGATCCAGGGATACCAGCATGGCGATCATGGCCCAGATGGGTATGGAAGCCTTGTCGGTATCCAGGAAGTTGTTCAGTATCCCATGGATGAAATAGGTCATCAATGCCAGCAGGGTGATCAGGCTGAGCAACCTGACCTCAGGAGACTCCGACTTTCGATAGACCCGCAGGCCGGTAAGGAAAAAGCTGACCACCAGGCTGATCATGATCAGCATACCAGGCAGGCCCGACTCTGCCAGAGGACCGATGTATTCACTGTGAGCGTTACCCATATCCCCGAAGTTGGTGCTGATGATCGTTTTTTCCTTGGTCCGCTGGAACGGCGCATATAAAAACTGGTATGTGCCCGGTCCCCATCCCCACAGGGGCTTTTCATGATACATGCGGATAGCCGACTGCCATCGGTTGATACGCTCCAGGTTGGAGGCGTCAGAGGAAATATTGGAGATCGACTGGACATGTTCAATGAAATTGGCCGAGGAATCCTGTTTATTTTTCTCCAGCGCATCCAGGATCTCCCATTTGAACATAAAAAAGATGCCAATGAAGACTCCCATGGCCAGGAGTACCCACCTGAACCTAATCCTCAGCAGGATGATGACATAGATCAGCGATGATGCAGCAAGGCTGATCCAGGCTGCCCGGCTGAAGGAAAGGATCAACGCAACGATCAGGATCATCAGTACCCCTGCTGCCGCCAGCCGCATCGTTCGTGTGGAGGTACGGTCAAACAGGAATCCTGTGAATATGGGTATGAACAGGGCCAGGATGGCACCGTAGGCAGTATGGTCGTTATAAAACGGGGTCATCACCCAGTGGCCTGCTTCCTCATCGAATCCCAGCTTTGAATGATTATAGATCGTATAGGCAATAACAGCCAGCAGGGGGATGATGTACACCCAGCTGAACAGTTTGATATTCTTAATCTTTCGAAATAGCAAAATCCCCATGAAATAAAATGGAATCACAAACCAGAGGCGGGAGATAAAAAACTTGAACGACACCAGGGGTATCTGACTGGTCAGGCTTGTTAAAAAGATCCAGAGCAGGTTGATGATGATGATGACGGTGACAGGGTGACGGAGAATCCTGTGGTCGTAATCGCTTTTATAAAGGATACGCATCAGGAACAGTACCAGAACGCCAAACAGGAGCGGTTCGGTGGGTAGGGATATGCCCACTCCGAAATCGATATCCCTCACATTGATGGCCAGGGGAGTCAGAAAAACAATCAAAAAAAGAAGCTTGTCCAGCGTATAAATGTACATCAGGGTGATGATCAGCAGCAGGGGGATGAGCAATGCAACATAGTAATATTGCAGCAGGATAAGTCCGACCGTCAACAGGATGAACAGTGCGCTGACAAGATAGACCCACCTTAATTTATATTTCTCGATCAATGTCCATCGAATTTATATCCGACAAATAGTCATTCGTGTGGATCGGTTACCCTTTATGGGCGATGACGCTTAACCTGCCATCGAAAAGAACCACCAGGATCGTAGTCAGGAGCAGTGTGCTGGCCATGGTCAGGAATACAATGATCCAACGGATGGGATACGATTTCTTATCAGCCACCACCGGAGGAGTGACCACATTGGCATGGGTAAAATTCTTATTGGCATCGAACACGGCACGGTCATAGTCTTCCTGGAACTCTCCGTAGAGGCGGAGCAAATCGTACAGCCGGGTATTGTAATAAACGAACTCCCCTCCTTTTTCCTCGATATTCTTCTTCAGTTTGATCACTTCCGAAGTGTTGATATTTCTTGCTGCATTGTCACCATCCACGGTTCTCAGGTATCCCCGTGCCACCTCGCGTGTCTGATTGGAATAATCAATGATCTCATATTTTGTGCGGAGCTCGTACAGCCTGGCTTCCGTCGAGTCGATTTCTCTTTTTTTCTGATCGAGCATCTCTTTGGTTGCCCTTACTACTTCATCATACTTCTCACGGTGAATGCGCTGAACCTTCCTGTCAAACTGATGGATGATCTCATTCACCATATCACATGCGATCCGGGGATCAGTATCCGTCACCATAATTTCCACCGATTCGTACATCGTCTTGCTGATCTGCACATTCTTGCTATATTTATAAAGAATCGTCGAATAGAAATACCGGTAACTTGAATCGATCTTATAATGTTTTGCAAGGTTGAATTTGCGGATCACACTATCCTTGATATCCTTTGAATTGAGCCATTGTACCATTTGCTCGGTCTCACTCTCATCGGAATAGGGAGCTATATTGGAGGGATAAATAATACCAACGGATTTGAATCTGGGTGTAATGAAAGATGGACCGGAGAAGATGGCAGCTACTATCCCGGCGATCAGGCAGATGACAGCAATATGCCATTTCCATTTCCACAGTAACTGCAGCAGGTTTATATTGTTAAAGAAATGCTCCATTTTCCATTTATTGTTGTTAGAGGAACTAGTTGTACGGATAGTCGGCCGTTTTATTTCAACGTGTACCTGCGGGATTCTGAGATTAAGTTTGAATTTTTTTTTTTGTGCGAATGCCATTGCATCGCTTTTCGATATGTTTTCGATGATAATGATCACCAGAACGGTCAGCAGAAATGCCGAGACCGTGGAAACCAGTACGATCAGCCACCGTATCGGGTACGATTTACGCTCAGCCCCGTACGCTGTGCTGACCACAAATTTCTGTGGCAGTTCCTCTTCGGCATCTACCTTGGCCTCCTCATACTTGCTTTTCAGGACGCTCAGTTGTTTTTTCTCATGTTCAAGGGCATCACGCAGTGATACATAGGGCCCGCCATATTTGGCCAGGGTGTCAAGCTTTGCTTCAAGGGCCCTGATCCCGTACGTATTGTTCTTCGCTATTTCAATAGCCAGCTGCTGATTGATCATCTCCGCCTGTGTCTCGTAATCATGGACTCCTTTCTGGCGCAAAAAGGTCAGAGAATCCTCCATCTTATGGATTTCAGCCAGCCGCTGCAGGTATTCCGTTTCAACGATCCTGAATCCCTTGATGGCACGCTGCCGTTGCATATCGATCTTGATGGAATCGAGCAGATTGGCGATGTCGTTGGCAATATCGGCAGCCAGCTGGGCGTTCTGATCCATCACCGTGATCTTCACGGCATTGTATTCTGTCCGGCGGTAGGTAATGTTGCCTTCGTACTGTTTATAAAGCCTTGTAAGCTTATATTTCGAATTCCTGTCGATCTCATAATGGTCGATCAGATCGTATTTCTGGATGATCCGGTCTCGGATGCGATTGGAATTCAGGATCTGAAGCATTTGCTCCGTCTGCTCATCCTCTCCGAACTCCAGGATGTCTTCCTTTCCCCCGTAGGTCTCGCTCAGCAGGGCCTTGGAGACAGAACTGGTGGAAACAGGATACAGAACGACAACGGATTTGTATTTTGGTGTTATGAAGAAAGGTGCTGAAAAGATCAGGGAGGCCACAAAAGCGATGGAGGTCACAATAAGTAAGGGCAGACGCCATGCCCATAGAAACTGAATGAAATTGGAAGAATCGAAATCCCTGTTGCCCTCGAATGTTTCATTCATATGCAGAAAGTCTTTTTTAGGGACAACAAAAATAGACTTTTATTTGAATCTCGCCATCTAATTTAATGAATATCTGAATCATTTTTCTGCTTTGGCAGAACTTTCCGACAAAATACCGGCCAGTGCCGAAAAACGTATAAAACGCAATACAAAGGCCAGGATCAGGGAAAGCACGATCATAAGGATAAAGCCGAAGTACCAGGTCACTGGTAACATTTTGGTTATAAGATTGATAGCTATCAATCCGGCGATCAATCCGGTCAGGGTCAAGATAAAGCGCCAGGAAATCCTGAACCGGAAAATATACCAGACCATGATCATCTGGGCTATCATGGACGCAAACTGGGTGATCACGCTGGCCCATGCACTGCCGACTGCCAGAAAGCGTGGTATCAGCAGCAGGTTAAGGATAATGCTCAGCAGCATGCTTCCCCCGGCGATGAGGTTCAAATGCCACAGACTTCCATTGGCAGTGAGCAGGGTACCAAAAATATAGCCCGATGATATGGCAATGAAACCGAACATCATGATGCGGAAAACATCCGATGACTGTTGCACATGCGCCACCATGAGCATATCCATCAGCTCGTCACTGTAAAAATAACACCCCAGGCTGATGATCAGAGCGACCGTGATCAGCAGCGTAAAGGATAATTTCACCATATGGACCACAGGATCTCCGGTCTTGAGCATTTTTGAGAAAATAGGCAGCAGCAATACCGAGAACAGGTAGGCGATCATGTTCACTGCATCCAGTATACGGAATGCCGACGCGTAGATGGTCACCTGCTCCTTCCCATCCAGGGATGGAAGCAGCTTGTCGATCATCACCGAATCGATCCGGTTGTAAAAGGTCATCAGCAAGGTCAGCAAAGCAAACGGGAAGCTTTTACGAAGGATCATGACGATGAACGGCCAGTTCCAGCTTAACCTCCGGAAGGCCGCCTTGCGGATGACGACCAGCAGGGCGATGACGGCCGTCAGACCATAGGAGGCTGTCTGGGCATAAATGAACCATTCAATCCGGAAAGGCCCGGGTGCCACTCCGCCCCATAAAAGGATCCCGCAGATGATGATCAGCAGGATCCGGTCGAGCACTGATAAAAAACTGTCGGTCCTGAACAGCAGCAAACCCGAAATATTCGACCGAAGGTAAAAGATAAAGGAAATTAAAAATTGATTGATGGCCAGAAAGGCAAGGTAATGCAACTTAATCCCGTGATAGCCAATAATCAGTGCAATGAGGAAGGTGACAAGAAAATAACCCAGGGCAAGCATCAGCTTGGCGACCAGTATCCGCGAGAAATGCTTGTTCAGCAACTGGTTGTTCTGGGCGATGTTCCGGTTGTTGAAATTGGTGATGCCGAAATCCAGCAGGATACTGAAAAGAAATGAAAAATTAAAGACGACAAAGTAGATCCCGTAATCTGTACCTACCACATTCTGTACGCTCAGATCGATACCGAAAATATAAAAAGGTTTGATCAGCAGATTCAGCGTGAGAAGAAGAATGAGGTTGGCCAGGAATTTCTTCTGCATGGTGACCGTTTAGTGGGATGCCAAATCAGGAAGGAAATAGAAATTATCCTTATCGTGCCGCTCCGGGTCGAAAGGAACCAGTTTCCTGTGCTGAAGGATATGAACGGAATAGCCTAGCTCTTTCATCATTTTGATGCACAGTTCACGTCGTTCGTTTTTCCATAACTCACAATATATCAAAGGCTTATGCATCAAAATAAGTTTTCTGGCACCCACCAAAACAAAATATTCAAAGTTCTCCACATCAGCTTTTATACCGGTCACGCGGGTAGACGGATCCAGAAATTGCGGGTAGGAATCCAGCTGATGTACAGGCACCATGAATTCCTCGCCTGTCCCTGCCGGCTCATTCTGATCACCATTGGTCACGATATGTGTAAGTCCCTGCATCCTAACAGAATGAATGACTGGTCGGATCATCCGGGCCTGGCCATCGTAATTGGCCAGGGCAGTCTCTTCAATGGTAATATTATTCAGCCGGAAGAACCTGATCACACGCTGCAACGCTCTTATATTCTGCGGATCCGGCTCAAAAGCATAAATAGAGGATGCAGGAAAACCACGTCCTAAATGGACAGTCATGATCCCGATATTGGCTCCAACGTCCAGGATCAATCCGCCATCCGGCAATATTTTCAGCAGGTGCATGAAATCCCCTTCGTCTTTTTTCCAGCGCAGTGTGCCTATGGTAAAGAGTGAAAAGATAAACAGATAGTTCTGATAGCCCAACAGAAATTGCAACACTTTTTTTATCAACGCCTTCATTAAAAATTCTGATATTTGCCGCAAATTTACCATAATATTTATCTTTTCATTGGAATAATTTCCCTTTAGCCTGAGAATTAAGTGAAGATCGCAGTAAATACCCGGTTGCTCCTCAGGGACAGGCTCGATGGCATAGGCTGGTTCACCTGCGAATCGCTCAGGAGGATCACACGGCAGCATCCGGAGCATGATTTTTATTTCCTCTTTGACCGGCCCTATGATGATGCCTTTTTGTTCGCACCCAATGTCAAACCCCTCGTGATAGGGCCTCCTGCGCGCCACGTCCTCCTGTATCTTATCTGGTTTGAAATTTCCGTACCTATGGCACTGCGCCGGATCAAACCTGATCTGTTTCTCTCTCCTGACGGTTTTTTATCGCTCAGTACGCGGGTTCCCTCCGTTGATGTCATGCATGATCTTAATTTCGAGTACTATCCGGGGGATCTTCCCAGGGAGGTCAGCTGGTACTACAGGCACTTCTTCCCGCGGTTCGCCCGGAAGGCCAGACGTATTGCCACTGTTTCCAACTATTCCAAAAAAGACATCGTAAACCTGTACAGAATAGCGCCGGAAAGGATCGATGTGGTCTACAACGGCGCCCATGAGATCTTCCGGCCGCTGGAGGAAACTGAGAAAGCGCATGTACGCAGCAAATACACCGGCGGAGCCCCATACTTTATTTTCATCGGAGCACTTCACCCGCGCAAGAACCTCTCTTCCCTTTTCAGGGCATTTGACCTTTTCCGGACGCATCACCATGCTGACTGCAAATTATTGATGGTCGGCTCCAGAATGTGGTGGACGCGATCGATCCGTGACACCTACGAATCCATGGAGCACAGGGATGACGTGATCTTCACGGGAAGGATCCCGATGGAGGAACTTCACCGGGTACTGGCATCAGCCCTTGCACTGACATACGTCTCGTATTTTGAAGGATTCGGGATTCCGGTGGTCGAAGCTTTTGCCTGTAATACGCCGGTCATCGCGTCCAATCTTACATCGCTTCCCGAGGTCGCCGGTGATGCGGCCCTGCTGGTGGATCCATTTTCCATTGAACAGATCGCAGAAGCCATGGACCGTGTCTTCACCGACGAATCACTGCGCAACAGGATGATCGCATTGGGACAGGAACAGGGTAAAAAATTCAGCTGGGATCAGACTGCCTCCAGCCTCTGGGACACGATTGGTAAGGTTCTTCAGGAAATCCAACATCAAACGACATGAACATTCTGCTGATAGGTTCAGGAGGACGCGAGCATGCCCTGGCATGGAAGATCGCTCAAAGCAGCCGGCTCACACGGCTTTTCATTGCGCCCGGCAATGCTGGCACCTCCGCCACCGGAACCAACGTTGCCCTGCCTGCCGGTGATTTTGATCGGGTGGTGGAGTTCATTCACGACAACCACATCCGGATGGTGGTGGTAGGGCCCGAAGCGCCCCTGGTGGAGGGGATCGTCGACTTTTTGGAAAAACACCCTCTCAGCCGTCAGGTGATGGTCATCGGGCCTCCCTCTTCCGGGGCCCGGCTGGAGGGCAGTAAAGTGTTCGCCAAAGAATTCATGCGCAGGCACGGGATACCCACAGCAGCCAGCGAGAGGTACGACAGGGGCACACTTCGGGATGCCCAGGCGTTCATTGCCAGCCATCAGCCACCCTTTGTACTGAAGGCAGACGGACTCGCAGCAGGGAAAGGGGTGCTGATCTGCCACGGCAGGACCGAAGCCCTGGCAGGACTCGATGAAATGCTCGTACATGACAAGTTCGGCGACGCAGGTCGCCAGATACTGCTGGAAGAGTTCCTCGAAGGCATCGAACTCTCTGCCTTCGTCATCACCGACGGTTCAGATTACAGAATATTACCCGAAGCCAAAGATTATAAACGTATTGGCGACGGAGATACCGGGCCCAACACCGGCGGCATGGGTGCCATTTCACCGGTACCGTTTGCAGATGAGACCTTTAAAAATAAAGTGGAAACGAAAATCATCGTTCCCACCATCCGGGGACTTCAAAAGGAGAACATACCATTCAGGGGATTCCTTTTCTTCGGATTAATGAATGTGGAAGGTGAACCCTTCCTGATCGAATATAATGTCAGGATGGGGGATCCGGAAGCCGAGGCGATCATGCCCCGTATCGGGAGCGACCTTGTGGAGCTGTTCGAGGCTACCGCCACCGGCAAACTGAGCCAGGCCACGGTCACAATCGACAGCCGGTTCTGTGCAACCGTCATTCTGGCATCAGCAGGCTACCCGGGTAATTATGAAAAGGGGAAAAGGATTTCAAACGCGGATCATCTCACAGGCGGACTTCTTTTTCATGCAGGAACCTCAAGGGATCCCCGGTCAGGGGATATCCTTACCAGCGGTGGCAGGGTGATGGCCATCTCAAGCCTCGGCAGAGATCTCAGGAAAGCACTGGAAATCTCTTACCAGAATGCACAGATCATCAGCTTTGAAGGAAAATATTACAGGAAAGATATCGGAAATGACTTACTTATGGGCACAATACGATGATCATCCATTATCATAGGAAACCGTTCAATTCACAACTGGTCATTTTTGCCTTTTTCACTCTCCTGTTGTGGGTGGATGCCATGATCTTCCCCCTTGAACCCGCTACTTTATCCTTTCAGACACCTCTTTACTCCGGCCTGGCCATCCTGTTAGCGAAGATACCGGTACGGCTCAACGTGACATTGGCATTCCTGCTTGTCATCTCTCAGGCCATCCTCATCAACTCCTCGCTGGTCAATCATAAGATCATTGCGCGCAATACACTACTGCCGTTCCTGCTTTACGTTGTCCTGATGAGCTACACCCCGGTCGTACAGACGGTCCATCCCGTGCTGATTGCGAACCTGTTCCTGATCCTTGCGCTGAACCTTAACATGAGTATCTATCTCAAACCTGAGCCTTACAAAGAGATCTTCAACAGCACCTTTTTTGTTTCGCTGGCATCGCTTTTCTACCTTCCCTCATTGATTTTTCTTATCCTGATCTGGATCAGCCTTCTGATCTACCGGATCTCCTCACTGCGCGAATGGATCATCACCCTCAGCGGACTGCTTGCCCCTTACCTGTTCATAGCATTCTACTATTACTGGACCGACTCTTTCGGGGACTTTCTTCAGGACTATATCGGCATCATGTTCCGGTTTCACCCTTTCCAGCTGTCGATGGCCAAACCATTGCTTGGCGAAACCTATATCGCCCTGGGCAGTGTGCTTACTGTTCTTGTGATCACGGGTTTAATCAAGATATCCCTTGAAACAACGGAAAAGGTCATTACCGTCAGGAAAAGGATGAACGTGATCATATCCTGGGTCTTCATCACCCTGATCAGTTTCTTCTGGGCTTCCGACCATTTACTGATCCACGCCTGTCTGATAGCCATCCCTGCATCCATACTGATGGCATATTTCTTTTCAGGTATCCGACGAATCGCTGTGGCCGAAATATTCTTCACCCTCATCATCTTCCTGGTGGCCGTCATCAAGCTCCTGCACAGGATTGAAGCATAAAATGCCGGATAATGCTGATCCGAAACTATACAGAAGGTCTCCTGGAGGCCGGGTGCGATGAGGCTGGACGAGGCTGCCTGGCAGGGCCGGTAGTTGCAGCGGCCGTGATCCTGCCGGAAAACTTTTACCATCCCAGGCTGAATGATTCCAAGAAGCTTTCCGAATCCTGGCGCCAGCGTCTTTTTGAGATCATCTGCACCGAGGCGGTCGCATGGTCAGCCGATTTTGCCACACCTGCTGAGATCGACAGACTGAATATCCTGCAGGCCACCATCCTGGCCATGCACAGGGCCATTCATTCACTTCAGATCCGGCCGGAATTTTTACTGATCGACGGGAACCGGTTCAGACAATTTGAGGACATTCCGTATGTTTGTGTCATCAAAGGCGACAGCACTTACATGTCCGTTGCAGCTGCCTCCATTGTTGCCAAGGTGACCAGGGACAGATACATGGTATCGGAGCATGGCATGTATCCCATCTACCGCTGGGATCTCAATAAGGGATACCCGACGTTCCTGCACAGAAATGCCATCAGGGAGGCAGGACTCAGTCCGGAACACAGGCTATCGTTTCGCTGTGCTGAACAGCTTAAATTCAAATTCAAAGAGTGACACCGGTCCTGAAAAAAATAATGCCTTTTATCGCCGGCGCTGTCGCAGTGGTCATCCTTTTTCTGGCCATATACCTGCTATATTTCCGGTCAGCGCCCTCATCGGGCAGCGAAAGACTCATACGGATGGCACCGCCGGACGCCTTCTGCATCATCGAATCATCCAGGCCGGCAGATCTGCTCAGTGAAGTCAGGAGCACTACGTACTGGAACGATTTCGCGAGAACAGGAGTGCCCGGCCGGTACGAAACATTGTTCAGGAAAATGGATACCCTGGCTAATTCGTATCCACGCCTGAAAAAGATCCTTTCAGAATACCCGGCAGTCGGAGGATTTCACATTACTGCCAACCCATCTCTTTCCATGTTTTTCATCATGGAGGTCCCTTCAAGGTTCCACGGCTCTGTCATGCGCAGGTTCATCGGGGAGATGGCCGGGGTTGAACCAATGGCTACTGCCAAGTATTTGGGAAGGAAGATTTACTTCATGAAGGATCCAGCCGGCACAAAGGGATTCTATTATGCATTCCTGAACAAATGCCTGATTGCCAGCACGGATTCCATCCTTCAATGCAGGATCATGGAACAAAGCGTGGTCAGGGGCCATTCTCCTGCAGATGTCCCCTCCTTTGAAAAAGTATACCGTACTGCCGGGAAACGGGTAACTGCCCATCTTTTTATTCATAATACCGTGGGAAAGATGATGCTGCCCCAGCTTTTTGACGACATTGAGCCGGATCTCACAAATAGTCCCTTCTTACCGGACGGATGGTCAGCGTTCGACGTTACCGTTAAGCGCAACGAGCTTGTCCTCAATGGATTTACTGCCCCAAACGATTCCCTCAGTCCTTTTGCTCAATTATTCATGGGCTCACTTCCGGAAAATATAACCATCCAAAAGATCCTGCCATATAATACTGTTTTCAGCATACAGACCACAACAAGGGATTTTGGGGATCTCTTAAAAAAAATAAGGAAGTACCAGGGTAATGAAGATACCCTGTTCACCACAGCAATCCAGTCGTTGCGGGATCCTTCCGTAAGAATTGATCTTGAGAAACGGATGGAATCCATTGCAGGATCTGAAATATGTCTTGCCGTCACAGGTTCGGCCGGGTACGGTCGTGAACACAACACGTTTCTCATTCTCCGCTCCGAAGATTTGGAAACCAGCCTGGTGAGTCTTAACCTGTTATCGGATCCGGCTCAAAATGCTAACCTGCAGGCTGGGGCACATATGATCCGAAGACTGATCATCCCGAATCCCTTTCTGGCCCTTTTTGGCTTCTCTTCTGGCCACAACAGCCTTGAATGGTTTACCATCCTCGATCACTTCATCGTCTTTGGTGAATCACAGGCCAGTATCTATCGATTCCTGAGTTATTATCTCTCGGGGAGGACCATGGGCAGCGATCCATCCCGTTCTGGTTACCTGGAATATTTTCCGGAAAGTTCGAACCTGTCGTACAATATTAATATTCGTTATGCGGGTGAGGACCTGTTGAACTCACTGAAGGATACAGTAAGATCAGCAGTGCTGTTCAACAAGGAAATGCTCAGCAGATTTGAAGGATTGGCGGTGCATTACAGCACCATGAACGACATGTGCTTTACGACGGCGCACCTGAATTATAATCCGGCTTATACCAAAGAATCCGCTTATTTATGGAAAACCAGGCTGGATTCGGAAATTTCCAGGGGGCCGCTGATCATCGAAAATCCGTTTACCGGAAAGGGGAATATCGTTGTTTTTGATCAGTTGAACCAGATGGTACTCTTGGATGAGAATGGAGTGATCCAGTGGGAAAAAAAGCTGGCCGGACCTGTTCTCAGCGATGTCTTCCAGGCGGATTACGGTCAGGATCACCAACCTCATCTGCTCTGCAACACCCAGGATTCAATCTACCTTTTCAGCTTTGATGGCCGGACGGCCCCTGGATATCCTTTGCCAGTACCTTCCGGAGCGGGAAATGGAATGATATTACTGGATTATAACAGGAACCGCGATTACAGGATCCTGCTGGCCACAAAAGACCGGAAGATCCTGAATCTTGATATCAGGGGAAATCCAGTCAAGGGATGGAACAGCCCAGTCGTGAATGCCGACGTGACGGAACCGGTACAGCATCTTGTGGCTGCGGGGAAAGATTATCTGATCATATCACTGGCAGATGGTACTGTATTGATGACCGACCGGAAAGGCAATATACGGATGAAGCCCGGTAAATCGCTGCTTCATGCCGGTCGGACAGCCTTCTTTGCGGACGCTGACCAGGCCGGCGGGATCATGTACAGCACTGATGTCAACGGCAATGTGGTTTACATCAACGCGAAAGGCTCCACCAGGAAGGTCAGTTTTGGCGATTACCTGCCAGGTCATTCCTTCGTTTCTGCAGATTTCGACATGGATCATAAAGCTGACTTCATCTTCCTCGATAAAAACAGGGTATCTATCCTGTCGCGAAACCGGAAACCAATCGCAGCGTTTACCTTCCCTGAAGAGATCAGTCATCCACCGATGGTGTTCGCACTTCCTGCCGGCGATACGTACCTTGGATTCTATTCCGGGGCCTCAGGAAACATTTACCTGCTTTCAAAGGAAGGTCAGGAGCAATGGGTGAATGATATGAAAAGCGACCATCCTTATCAGATCGGACACCTTGGGAATACGACCACTCTTCATCTTGTCACCGGATACAGGGACGAGGTCTTCAATTACCTGTTTGAATGAAATTCGTTTACGGAAGGGGGACGGCTTTATTCAAGCGAATGAGCTGACCTTCAGCCAGATGGTCATCTTTTCGCATCTCATTCATCCTGTAGAGTGTTTTCAGCCGTATCGCATATTTCTGGCCGATATCATGCATGGTTTGCCGGTGCCTGACCACATGATAATCAAATGAAGATTTTTTCTTCTTTTTTTTAATGTAAATGACCTGCCCCTCTGCTGGTGCTCCCCTTTTGGGGAGTTCGTTATATTTAGGGATCTGGTAGGAATAAATGGCAAAATCAGTGGCGATCTTGTAATAGGTATCGTTTTTCTTCGCCAGGATAAGTTTCACGCCGTTGTTAACATAGATTCTGCGAAAAGTGGAGAAGAAACTCTCCGACGGAATGCTGTCAACGGGACTCATCAGGTAGGCCATGGATGTATCTTGCTGTATTTCAGATCCATTGACGATCAGAATTTGATTGGGAACGAACTGGTCATCCAGCACATGGAGAGATAGTTCTTCGATGATGCGGATCAGGCTCTTATCATATTCAGGATTGGTGGCGTAACCGGCTGCCTTCAGCCCTCTGGCCCAGCCCCTGTAATCCATAATATCAAGTTCGAACAAAGACCGGTACCGTTCCCGGGAAGTGAGAAACAATGAATGATCGGCATAGGACTCATACGGAGAATCATATTTTCGGAAGCATTCATCCGCTTCGTCATCATCCTTTAGATAGGTCTTCCCGGTCCAGTCGTTCTTGCATTTGATCCCGAAATGATTATTGGCCAGCCGTGCAAGCTCGCTGTTGCCATTGTCGGTTTCAAGCAGGCCCTGAGCGAGGGTGATGCTCGCCGGTATCCTGTATTGATTCATCTCATTGATAGCGATAATCCTGTACTTATGTATGTAATCCTCTGCCGTCATCCTCTCCCCAGGCTGGGAAAAGATCCGGGCAGGCAACAGGCTCAGACAAAGAGCGATGATCAGGTAGGAGATCGTTTTCAGCATAATGACAGATCGTCCGGAACAAAAATATTCTTTCTCTTCAAGGACAGTCAGTCCCCGCGAAAATTGTTTTCTACACACGGATGTTAATAACGCAAAATATCCTACTTTAGCCTTCAAGCGGAGGCCATGAGTCATTCCACAAGAACCGGCGGTGATCGAATGCATTCTGAAATATTTCCCTGAAATCACGCCACAGCAGAAAGAACGGTTTCTGCAGCTGTATCCCCTCTATTCCTACTGGAATATGAGGATCAATGTCATTTCCCGCAAGGATACTGAGAATCTGTACCTGCATCACGTATTGCATTCTCTGAGTATAGCCCGCATAGTTTCCCTGAAGGAAGGCACACGGGTCATGGATGCAGGCACCGGCGGAGGCTTTCCCGGCATCCCGCTCGCGATCCTGTTTCCGGAAGCCAGGTTCCATCTGGTGGATTCTATTGGGAAGAAGATCAGGGTTGTGGATCATATCATAAAAGAAACAGGTCTTGGCAATGTGACCACCGAATGTGCCCGGATGGAACAACTTCACGACACGTTTGACTTTATCGTCAGCCGTGCCGTGGCTCCTTTGCCGGAATTTCTGGGCTGGTGTGGCAACAGGATTTCCGTTGAAAGTCACCACCCGCTGGAAAATGGGATCATTTACCTTAAAGGTGGGGATCTGAAGTCAGAACTCGGGTCAATCAACCGTCCCTTCCGGATTTTTTTCATTCACGAATGGTTCGGTGAATCCTATTTCCATGAGAAGAAGATCGTATACATCCCTACCCGGTAAGGCTGAAGCATACCAAACCTGAACTACTGCTTGGACATGTCAATATTATTTACTTATTTAGCGAGTTCAATTCGTTCATCATTAAATTTTAACCTATGTCAGAACAACGTAAGTACGTACCGTTTGTATCTGCCGAAACCAACCTGAAAGAGTTTACCATAAGGGCGTTGGTTATCGGGTTGGTACTTGCTGTCATCCTTGGCGCCGCCAATGCTTATCTGGGATTGAAGGCCGGGATGACGATTGCTGCCACCTATCCTGCAGCAGTGATAGGGATGGCCCTGATCAAAGCCATGCGGGGAAGTATCCTGGAGGAGAATTTCACCCGTACGGTTGGTTCAATCGGCGAATCGGTGGCGGCAGGAGCCATTTTCACCATTCCTGCCTTCTACATCGTTTACCTGGATTCTCAGCGTCAGGGTGTTGCGGCGGAGGACTTTTTCACGTATGGGACCACCACCATCATCCTGATAGCGGGGGGTGTGCTGGGGATCATGTTCGTGGCTTTGCTCCGGCGGGTGATGGTGGAAGACACCGAACTGGTTTTCCCGGAATCCATTGCCGCTGCCGAGATCCACAAATCGGGGCAGAAGGCAAGCCGCGGCTCGATGTATCTTTTTGCGGCCATGGGTGTGGGTGGTTTGATCAAAGCCCTGGGTGAATTCAAGTTATTCTCCACGTACTGGGAAAAGTTTTACACATTTTCCAAACAGCTCATCACCGGTACGAATTTCACCGGTCAGGGCGGTATGCTGATGGCCTCTCCGGGGATAGCACCTGCCTACATCGGTGTGGGGTACATCATTGGGCCGAAGCTCGCAGCACTGAACTTTGCCGGCACGCTGCTCGCCTGGGGATTGCTGACCCCAATGATCCTGTACTTCCTTGCTCCCGGTTTCGACATACAGGCCATCGCCAGCAACCTGATGGCCGCTGATCCGAATCTGACCAGCAGCGCAGCGATGGATAAGGCGTGGGTGGATACAGCTTACAAGGTATGGCGCTTTATCGTTCGTCCGATTGCCATCGGAGGCATGCTGGTAAGTGCCGTCTATACACTCTACAGAATGAGAGCCAGCCTGGCCGCTGGTCTCAAGCGCTCGGTAGGCGATGTGAGGAAAGCTGCCAAAGGGATCGAAGTGAACGTCCCCCGCACCGAAAAAGACCTGCGGTTCAACTGGATCATCATCGGGATCGTAGCTGTGGCTGTGATCACCTTTATCGTTGCCAAATTCATCTTCCACGCCGAGTTCCATGTCGCCCTTGTTGCAGCGACCATCCTCATCATCCTGGCTTTCTTTTTTGCGGCAGTCTCAGGATACCTGGTCGGGATCATGGGATCCAGCAATAATCCCATCAGCGGACTTACGCTGACCGCATTGGTAGTGACGGCACTGATCATGGTGTTGCTGGGTGTACACGGACAGGAGGGAGTGGCCACGACCCTTGGTGTGGCAGCGATCGTTTGCGTGGGTGCCGCTGTGGCGGGCGAAATGCTGCAGGACCTCAAGGCAGGACATATCCTGGGAGGAACCCCCTGGCGCATGCAGGTGGGAGATATCCTTGGTGTGGTCGTATCTGCTGCGGTGATGTTCTTTGTGCTTCGTTTTCTGAATGAAGGCGATATCGCCAAAGGAGCTGTGGAAGGCTATGAGGGCGGCTTTGGGAGCACGAAGCTATCAGCCCCGCAGGCCAACCTGATGGCCCTGCTCTCACAGGGTATCGTAGGTGGTAAAATGGCATGGCCGCTGATCATCGCCGGTATGCTGATGGGCTTTGCCTTCATCCTTGCCCAGGTAAGAAGCCCGATGCTCGTCTGTGTCGGGATGTACCTGCCCCTGGAGACTACCTTCGCCATCTTCATCGGCGGGATCATTAAAGGCATCATGGATTTCTATACAAAAAAGAGAGGCTTTTCAGCCGATCAGCTTACCACATCCGACAACGTGGGGATCCTTCTCGCATCGGGATTGATCGCAGGAGAAGCGCTGGTGGGACTGATCTTTGCCATCTTCGCAGTGGGCAACATGTTCCCCCCCGGCCTTTTCAGGCATCCAAGCTACCTGGTGGGGATCGTTATCCTGATCATCATCGGATATATCCTGGTCAGAGTGCCTTTAAAAGCAGGTAAAGTTTCCGAATAAGAGCCTTCTGAACGTGCCACTGAACTTTTTCCAACGACGCAGGATCCTGAAAGGGGCCAACTACATGACGCTGACCCCTGTCAGGATCCATGCGTATGAAGTCGGCGAAGATGGGAAAGTGACTCTTTTCGTTCCCAAGTTCAAGAATCCAGCCCTTCGCAAATGGCTCATTCCCAGAGGGAAATCCGAGCACTTCCGGATACACCTCGACGTGCCTGGCTCAGCTACCTGGCTGCTGATCGATGGCGAAACCACCGTGGAAGTGATCTGCACACGGATCGAAGAACAATTCAGGGATAAGCTCACCTCCGCCGACAGAAGCGTCACACGCTTCCTGACACTTCTGTATGATCAGAGGTATATTACGTTCAGGGAGTTGGCGGTCGATGGTTGACGGTTAACGGGTTTGGAATTTGGATGTTGGTTTTTGGAATTTACAGAATGTTAACCTCTTTCTCCAGCTCGATCCCAAACCTCTTCATCACCGACTGCGAAATTTCAATGGCCAGATCCAGGATCTCCACTCCGGTGGCATTTCCATAATTCACAAGCACCAGTGCCTGCTCATGGTGAACGCCGGCATCGCCCTTCCGGTAACCCTTCCAGCCGCAGTGCTCGATCATCCACCCCGCAGCCAGCTTATATGAACCGCCAGCCTGCGGATATCCTACTATACCAGGAAATGTCTTTACCAGTTCATGATAAACGTTACCGGTCACTTCCGGATTCTTAAAGAAACTCCCTGCATTTCCCAGCCGGGATGGATCGGGTAGCTTTTTCCTGCGCACAGAGATCACTGCATTGCGTATGGATTCCAGCGATATCTCTCCGGTTCCGGTCCGTTTCATTTCTTCCTCAAGGGCGCCATAGCTGACATTGAACACAGGATTCCTCGTCAGTCGCAGGGTAACGGAAAGGATCACGTAGCGATCTTTCGCCGAGGTCTTGAAGATACTCGTACGGTAACCGGGATGACATTCAGCTGCGGAAAGTGTCACCATCTGCATTGATTTCCTGTCCCAGCAGTCTACGCTCACCAGTACGTCACTGATCTCTGCTCCGTACGCACCTATATTCTGAACAGGAGCAGCTCCCGCAGTACCCGGGATCAGCGACAGGTTTTCCAGGCCACCCAGACCCATCCCGACGCAGTAGCTGACCAGTGCATCCCAGTTCTGTCCGGCGAAAGCCTTAATTTCCACCATTCCCCCCGAATCACTCAGTATCTCTGTCCCCATGAGATCCATCTTCACCACCAGACCATCAAAATCACGCGTAAACAGCAGGTTACTGCCGCCTCCCAGAATGAGCAACCGCTCCTTTCGTACAAGGTCGCATTCCGTAAACAGCCGGTATACCTGCGCTGTGGTTCCGGCTGAGATAAAATACCTGGCCATTGCATCGACACCGAACGTATTCAGGTTCTTCAGCGAATAATCTTCCTTTATGCTTTCTGCCAGGTTCATGGTGCCCGCAATCTTATTCCTCCAGCAAATTAACGGATTTTACCGTTACCGTAATCATGCAACAATTACGAAACAGATTCGTTAAATAAGTTCAACAGGATAAAAAGGATTTGAAAAAAGCCATCGTTTCCGTTACCAATGATCTGGTCACTGACCAGCGAGTGGATAAAACGGCGGAATGCCTCCGCCAGCTGGGATTGCAGGTCACGCTTGTCGGACGGATAAGAAAGGGCAGCCTTCCCCTGGAAAAAAGAAGCTACGATACCAGGAGAATGTGTTTATTTTTCGGCAAAGGGGCGTTTTTTTATGCTGAATACAACATCAGGTTATTCTTTTACCTCCTTTTCCATAAATCCAGTCTGCTGGTTTCCAACGACCTTGACACGCTGTTACCCAATTATCTTATCCATAGGATCAAGCGGATACCCATTGTTTATGACACCCACGAATACTTTACGGGCGTTCCGGAGCTTATGGGCAGACCATTCGTACAGCATATCTGGAAAAAAATTGAAAAATGGATCTTTCCCCGCCTGCAAACCGTTATCACGGTCAATGATTCCATCGCCGGTCTATACCGCCAGGAATACGGGAATCATCTGTTTGTAGTCAGGAACATCCCAGCCAACCGCCACATTCAGACCGTCGTGACCCGCCGGGAGCTCTCGCTACCTTCTGACCGGTACATCGTCCTTCTTCAGGGAGCCGGAATCAACATCCAGAGAGGCGCTGAAGAAGCAATTGAAGCGATGCAATACCTCGACCACACAATCCTTCTGATCATCGGTGGAGGTGATGTGATGGCCTTACTTCCGGGGATTGTCAGTGAACTTCACCTGGAAGACAAGGTTTTTTTTCTGCCCAAGCAACCATTTGAGCGGTTGTTTCATTATACAAGATGCGCAGATATCGGCATCACACTGGATAAAGACACCAACATCAATTACCGGTTCAGTCTGCCGAACAAGTTGTTTGACTATATCCATGCCGGCCTGCCGATCCTGGCGTCACCTTTACCGGAGATCAAAAAGATCATCGGGCACTACCAGATCGGGATGACCATTGAATCACATGACCCCAGGCACATTGCCGAAAGAATGCACATCATGCTGACCGACACCGCACTGAGAAAGACCTGGAAAGAGAACCTCAAAAAGGCAGCTACAGAACTGAACTGGGACCAGGAGCAAAAGATCCTTGTTGAGATCTTCCGACATTATGCCTGACCAGCATCTACATATCGTATCATTCACGATCCCGTTTCCACCGAACTACGGGGGAGTTATTGATGTCTACTATAAACTGAAGGCTCTGCACGAACAGGGCATTAAGGTCCACCTGCATTGCTTCGAATATGACCGCCAGCATGCCACCCAACTGAATGCATTCTGTGAAACTGTCGATTATTATAAAAGGAAAACAGGAATCCGGCTTGCGCTGAGCCGGATTCCCTATATCGTTCTCAGCCGGCGCTCGGAGGATCTCATTCGTAACCTGTTGAAAGATAAGCATCCCATACTTTTTGAAGGCCTGCACACCTGCTATTACCTGGATGATCCCAGGCTGAAAGAAAGAAAAAAAATCTACAGGGAGAGCAACATCGAACATCATTATTACTTCAACCTTTATAAAGCCGAAAAGAACTGGTTCAGAAAGTTGTATTTCCTTCTTGCCAGCATCAAACTGAAGCGGTACGAGAAGATTCTGAAACATGCCGACATGATGCTTGCTGTTTCCAGAAAAGATGCAGAATACCTGTGTGAGCAGTTCACAGGAGTGCCCGTCCACCATTTACCCAGTTTCCATTCCAACAATGCGGTGGTATGCAAAACTGGTACGGGCAGTTATTGTCTTTACCATGGCAATCTGTCCGTTGCTGAGAATTCAGTTGCCGCTGCCTTCCTGATCAGGAATGTCTTTCCGGATCTGGACATGAACCTGATCATTGCAGGTCATGATCCCCCCCGGTACCTGAAAAAAATGGTGCAAAAATATCAGCATATCCAGCTCATCGAAAGTCCTGCAGACGATGAAATGGCGCTTCTCATAGCCAATGCGCACGTAAATATCCTGGTCACCTTCCAGGCAACCGGATTAAAGCTCAAGCTGCTGAACACCCTTTACACCGGAAGGTTCATCCTTGTCAATAATGCCATGCTCAACGGCACAGGACTCAATGAACTCTGCACCATCGCTGATTCTCCGGAAGAGTTACGTAAAGAGCTGTTACGGCTGAAAGGTGAGCAGTTTGAACAATACGAGATCAGCCACCGGCAGGCGGTATTGTCTCTTCACTATTCTAACCAGTTGAATGTCAGTCGCTTAATAGAATATGTATTCTGAAGTATCGATCTTTCCCTCTTCACACTTGAGTGTCCGTGCAGGAAACTTCCTGAAAAGCGAATAATTGTGTGTTGCCATCAGCACGGCGCAACCTGTTTTACTGATTTCAAACAGCAGTTTCATAATACCCTCTGAAGTCTCTGGATCCAGGTTGCCCGTGGGTTCGTCAGCCAGGATGATCTCCGGGTCATTTACCATAGCCCGGGCGATGGATACCCGTTGCTGTTCGCCTCCTGAGAGCTGATGCGGCATTTTAAATCCCTTGGTCCCCAGACCAACCTTCTGAAGCACTTCCTGGGACCTGACTTCCATCTTATTCTTATCTTTCCAGCCGGTAGCCTTCATCACAAAGAGGAGGTTTTCATTCACGGTACGGTCGGTAAGAAGCTGGAAATCCTGAAAGACAATGCCCAGCTTCCGTCTGAGGTGAGGTATTTCCTTCTGCCGTATGATAGAAAGATCGAAGCCAGCCACCTGGGCTGAGCCGTCCATCACAGGCAGTTCAGCATATAAGGTTTTCAGCAGGCTGGATTTTCCTGTACCGGTCTTGCCCACCAGGTAGACAAATTCTCCCTTTTTTATCGAAAACGTGACACCGGACAGGATCAGGATATTCTTCTGAAAAACCGCCAGGTTCCGGAGATCAATGATCGAATCGTCGCTCATGTTCATATGTTCTGATTAGCTGAAGGCGTGTGGCTTTCAGCCTGAGGCCATAACTGAAAAAATCTCACCAGCTTACCAGGTTGGCAAATCCCATGAATGCCATGGAAAGTATACCTGCGATGACCAGGGCGATCGGCACTCCCTTCATGCCTTCCGGGACCCTGACAAGAGCCAGATGCTCGCGGATACCGGCAAAAAGCAACAGGGCCAGCCCGAATCCCAGTGCGTTGGATATGGCAAACACTACTGCAGGCAGCAGCGACAGGTCACGGGTGATCGTCTGGATGGCCACTGCCAGCACCGTACAGTTGGTGGTGATCAGCGGCAGGTATATTCCGAGTGCCTGATACAGGGAAGGGCTTGCTTTCTTGAGGATGATCTCCACCATCTGCACCAGGGCGGCGATGACCAGAATGAAAGCGATGGTTTGAAGAAACCCGATGTTAAAGGGATCCAGAATGTACCTCTGAACGACCCAGGTGACAATGGTGGATAGTGTCATCACGAACAGAACGGCTCCCGCCATACCGGTGGCCGTCGAGATGCGGGTGGAAACACCCAGCAGCGGACAGATCCCGAGGAACTGTGCAAAAACGATATTGTTTACAAAAACAATAAATATGATGATGATGATGTATTCCATACCGTCAGCGTTTTTAGGTTGTCTTTTTAAGTCTGTTGACCAGTGCGATCAGGAATCCCAGTGTGAGGAACGCACCAGGCTGCAGGATAAAGATCAGGATGGCGTCGCCCGGAATGAACTTGAATCCGAAGATGGATCCATTTCCTAGAAGCTCACGGATACATCCCAGTGTCGTCAGCGATAAGGTAAAGCCCAGACCCATACCTGCACCATCGATGATAGAGGAAACGATATTGTTCCTGGAGGCAAAGGCTTCCGCTCTTCCCAGCACGATGCAGTTTACCACGATAAGAGGAATGAAGATGCCGAGCTGTTTGTGAAGGCCTGGGGCATACCCTGCCATGAACAGGTCGACGATGGTCACGAAGGCTGCAATGACCACGATAAAGATCGGGATCCTGACCTTATCCGGTGTGAGGCTCTTGATGGCTGAGATGCAAAGGTTCGACATCACCAGCACAAATGTGGTGGCCAGTCCCATACCCAGGCCGTTCATGGCTGACGTGCTCACTCCAAGCGTGGGACACATTCCCAGAAGAAGGACCAACGTGGGGCTTTCCTTGATGAATCCCTTGGTAAAATTTTTCCACTGGTTCATTATTTTCCTCCTTCCTTTTTATAGGTATCATAAGCCCGCTGAACCGCGTCGCAAAAGGCGCGGGAGCTGATCGTAGCAGCAGTGATGGCGTCCACGTCACCACCGTCCTTTTTCACTTTCAGTCTGAATTCGGCAGGATTCTTTCCGAAGAATTGTTCTTTAAACTCGGGTGTTTCCATCTTTGTGCCCAGTCCGGGTGTCTCCTTTTGCTGCAACACCTCAATCCTGGTGATGCAGAAGGCCGTATCAAAGCCTACCATCAGTTCGATCAATCCGCTGTAGCCTTTCATGGAGAAGGTCTGAACGGCTGCACCCGCAGGAATCCCGTCCATATATCCTTCTGAAATGGCTATTGGCCTCACCTGATCCGGGAGTGCCACTTCCCGGGTGACGATCGTGTCAAATTCGGGGATGACTTCTTTGATGGCATTTTCTTTTTTAAGTTTCTCGACTTTAGCAATGGGTTCCTTGGTGATATTGTAAACACCCGCCAGTGCAAAAGAAGCAACACCGGTAAAGATGAAAAGGCTAAGGAACATGTTGATAAATGTCGATTCAGTTTTCTTTGCCATAGCTGGTCTCCTTTCAGTAGAACACAATCATCGTTATATGGTATTTATGGTTCATGACCCCATCACTGGTCAGCCAAAACGCGCTGGTTTAAATCCCCTGTTGATCAGGGGTGTCACAGCGTTCATGAGCAGAATCGCAAAGGACACACCTTCCGGGTAGGAACCCCAGATCCGGATGAGCATGGTGATGATGCCGCAGCCGAATCCAAAGATGAGCATTCCCCGCGGTGACATGGGCGAGCTGACCATGTCGGTAGCCATATAGAACACACCAAGGATCATCCCGCCGGTGATCAGGTGAAAGAACGGTGTGATGTAAAGCGACGGATTGATCAGGTGCAGGATAGCGGCAAAGATAAACGCCGATCCCAGGTAGGCCACCGGTATGTGCCAGGTGATAATCTTTTTGTAGAACAGGTAGGCTGCGCCAATCAGCAGGGCGATCGCCGAAACTTCTCCGAGACTGCCACCCTGGTTTCCCATCAGGTCATTGACATAGGTAGGCAGCTGAGGCAGCAGTTCCTCAAGCGATTTACCTGCACCAAGGCCCTCCTTCAGGATCCCGAGAGCGGTAGGTCCTGTGACCGCATCGGTGAGCTGAGGCATGAACAGAGGTCTGGGAACTGGCCAGGATGTCATTTGAACAGGAAACGAGAGCAACAGAAATACACGCCCAACCAGAGCCGGATTGAAAATATTCTTCCCCAGGCCGCCAAAAGCCATCTTTGCGATACCGATTGAGACAAAGGCGCCGATGATGATGATCCAGATCGGTAAATTGCTGGGTACGTTAAAAGCCAGCAGGATACCTGTGATCACTGCCGACCCGTCAGTAATCGTGATTTCCCCCTTGATCAGGTATTTCTGGATCAGGTATTCAAACAGCATGCAGGAGGCAACGGAAACAACGGTGAGAAGCAGGGCATCCAGTCCGAAAAAATAGATCGACACCAGGAAGGCAGGAATGAGGGCATAGATAACTCCCATCATGATCTTTTGCACCGACTGGTCGGTATGGATGTGGGGAGATCCTGAGATGATTAAGGTACTCATAACTTATTTTTTTCCTCTGTTTCTGATGATTTGACCCACTTTGATCTTTCCAACGCGGATGTAATCCAGCAAAGGCCTCCCGGATGGACAGGTATAATGACAGGAGCCGCATTCGATGCAGTCCATGACCCTTTCTTTTTCAGCGCTCTCATATTCTTCTGCCGCAACCAGCTGAGCCAGCAGGTAGGGTTCCAGCCCCATCGGGCAGGCGCTGATGCACCTGGCGCAACGGATGCAATTCTGTACCCTGACCCTGACCGATTCCTGATCCGGCAGGAGCACGATACCCGACATCCCTTTGACTACTGGTGTATCGTACGAGACCAGTGCTTTGCCCATCATGGGGCCGCCACTCAGGATCTTACCGGTATTTTCAGGGACTCCACCTGCCTGTTCGATGAGAGTGGAAATGGGAGTACCGATCCGCACCAGAAAATTGGAAGGTTCCTTCAGGGATTTCCCGGTGACAGTCACCACCCTCTCAATGAGGGGTTTGTTCTTCTGGACCGCCTCATAAACCGCAAAGGCGGTTCCTACGTTATGAACCACGCACGATACTTCAAAGGGCAGTTTTCCGGAAGGCACCTCACGGTTCATCAAAGCCTTGATCAGTTGTTTCTCACCGCCCTGCGGGTACTTCACCTTCAGCGCCTGAACCGAAAAACCCGGAAACTTGTCGCAAAGGTTCGTAAGATGAGCAATGGCATCGGGTTTATTTTGCTCAATACCAATGATCACTCTATCTGCCCTGAGTGCTTTCATCAGGATAAAGGCACCTATCAGGACTTCCTCCCCCCTTTCCAGCATCAGCCGGTGGTCGGAGGTAAGATAGGGCTCGCATTCCACGCCGTTGATGATCAGTGTATCGATGGTCTTACCCTCCGGAACCATCAGTTTCACATGGGAAGGAAACGTCGCTCCGCCCATGCCCACAATGCCCATCAGGTTAATCTTGTCCACAATCTCCTTCGGAGAAAGCAATACTTCCCATTTGATCTCATCCGACCGGTCGATGGTCTCCACCCAGTCATCCCCCTCCACATCGATGATGATCGCCTGTTTGCGGTAACCACTGATGTCGATCACCTCGTCGACTTTGAACACCTTACCCGACACCGGGGAATGGATATGGGAAGAGATGAACGACTCGCCCCGGGCGATCAGCTGTCCGGTTTTGACCACCTCACCGTTCTGTACGATGGCTTTTGACGGAGCACCAAGATGTTGAGAGACAGGGATAAAGACCCGTTTAGGCAGTGCAATTTCCCGGATCGCCTGATGGGAAGAAATCTTATTTTCTGCTGGATGAACACCTCCAAGCTTGAATGTTTTCAGCATGGATCCTCCTGTGATTATAATCAGATATTATAGTAACTTGACACATACCATCAGACCTCTACCGCCTCCGGTTTTGATTCTGCACCAGCGACCTTTTCCTTTTTCAGCGGAAAGTTGATCTCGAGGATGGCATTGGTGGGACATTCGGGTACACATTTCCGGCAGAGCTTGCATTTGGCAAAATCGATATAGGCCAGGTTGTTTTCCATGGTGATGGCATCGTGGGGGCAAACCTTCACGCATTTGCCGCATCCGATGCATGCCACGGCGCAATTCTTCCGGGCGATGGCACCCTTTTCCTTATTGACGCAGCTCACAAAAATTCGTTTTCCCTTGGGCCCCTTATTCCGGAGTTCAATGATACTGCGGGGGCAGGCTGTCACACACGCTCCGCAGGCAGTGCAGTTTTCCTCAATGATCACCGGAAGCCCTGTCTCGGGATCCATGTACATCGCATCAAACTTGCAGGCTGCCACGCAGTCGCCCAATCCCAGGCAGCCATAGGGACAGCCGCTTTCACCGGAAAATAGCTGATGGGCAAAAAAACAGGTGGCCGGGCCATCAAAACGGTATTTGGAAGGGGCGTTGGCCCGCGATCCACTGCAGCGGACAACCGCTACCATGGGTGCTTTCTCAACGGCCTGCAATCCCAGGATGGCCGCTACCTGAGCCATGGTCGTATTACCACCCACCGGGCAGAAGAATCCTTCCAAATTGCCAGCCTTTACAGTGCTTTCGGCAAAATTCCGGCAGCCGGCAAATCCGCACCCGCCGCAGTTGGCCCCGGGTAAAACCTCGTTCACCTCGTCAATCCGGGGGTCCTCGATCACCTTGAACTTCTGGGCCACAAAATAAAGAATCACTGCAGAAATGATCCCGATCGCACAAAGGGATATGACAGCATAGATCATCACATTGTCCACTACTGTTCTCCTTTCAAAAGATTAAAATTACTTTATCAGGATTGAATCATCAAGTGATGCAAATGTAGCAACATTTACCAAAGACGAATGATTTGCCTGTTATTTTTTTAACAATGCAGGCAGTAGAAAAGCAATGACTATTGTACGATCACCTTCTCGGTCCGAAGGAGGTTACCCGAACGTACCTCTATGAAATATAGCCCTTTAGGCTGATAATCCATGATGAACTGCTCATCCACCGTTCCTGATCCAGCAGCACTTCTTTTGGTGAATATCTTTTCTCCAACCTGGTTGAGCAGGCTGATATCGTAGGTCTGGGTGCTTAATCCTGTAACAACGACATGGAAAGAAGATGAAGCGGGATTCGGCATGATCCGGATCTGGAAATCAGGATCAGGATTATCAGCGATACCTGTGCACGGATCAAATTTGATCTTGATCTTATCCGTCCTGGGATCTTCACAGGGATCTAAGGCATAGCCTGTCAGGGTGAGCCTGACCGACTCGTTGGTAAGATCGTATCCTCCCGGGGTATACGTTGCCTCCAGGATGGTCGGGTCATCAAAGGTGCCATCACCGGCCGTCGACCATAGAATGCCCGCAGCATTGGTAACCTGCCCGTCAAGAGTGATGGATGAATTATAGCAAATGGTCGTATCAGGACCGGCATTGACCGAAGGCCAGTGTCCGATGGCGACAATCATGCTGTCCTGGTCCGCAAGACCAGGTTCAAAACCGGTTGCTGTGACCACAAGAGTAAATCCTCCGTTGGAGATATCATCCGGGCCGCGGAGGTATCCCTGCTCCATGCTGATGGGCGGGGTTGGCAGGAAGACACCATCTCCGGTCGTCGTCCAGAGAACAGATTTTACATAGATGCCACTGGCGGTGGCCAGAAAGGGCGTGTCCTCACAGATCATCGTGTCCGGTGCGGCAAAGATCTGCGGGGGCAGTACCGGGCCGAAATCAAAGGAACCGATGCGCGTGGCCCAGCCTCCCTGCATGTATTCCTGTGTGTACCAGAACGTGTAATCGTCCACCGGATCCACGGTCATGCAGCTGTAATCACCCCACCTGTCAAGCACCGTCTGGGATCCGGATCCCGGGATCAGTTCCATCTCGGCATAATTCATCTCCCCTAAGGGCGCATCTGCCGATCTGCCCGTAAACCTGACGGACGGAGCTGTATTTGAGCTCGAAACTGTATATCCGAGGGCAATCTCCCCCAGCCCGTTCATGGCAATGCTTCCCATCCAACGACTTTCGTCATCGGGTGCGTAGGTTCCCTCCTGATATATGTACCAGTCCCCTTCTGTTTTCCGGAGCTCATACCAGCGGACGGCAGCGTGATTGTTCACCCTGACCGTATGGTTGGTCAGCAGTACCTCATACTCATTGAAATTCCTGTATTGCAGTCTGTACATGAGCATTACGGCCAGGTCATCGAGCCTGACATTGGTATTGGGCTGAGCGATGCCATCCACATTGGCATTATAGGGTTCTGTGGCAAGATCAGCGATAAGGGTGATGGAAGAGTTCGAAGGATCTTCCCAGTCCACCTCAAAAGCGTAGACCTCCAGGTGCTGGTCATCCCACACCCTCCTGTGCACCACATAGTTGGGTGAGCCCGCCGGAGGTTCCGGTCCGTCCACATCCGCAGGAAGCAAACTGAATGTCCCCCACATATCGAAGTAAACCATCTGTGCATCAGGATCGCCAACAAGCATCTTTTCACGTTCAAAAGAAGCGACTGCTCCCCTGGTATTGCCTCCGAACATATTGAAGGTTGCATAATATCCATCCGGCCAGACGCTTAGTTTGGGATAATCGTTGAAGACTGGAAACTCAAATGCGTACCGGTAATATTCTCCCAGAGGGTCGCCGGTGGCCGAAACGGCCACAAGTTCCCAGTAGGAACCGTCTGATGAATGGATGGCAAACTGTGAGGCGATCCAGCGGTCAGCCATATGATCGTACAGGATGACGGGATCCCCGTCGTTGGTGCCTGTCCAGGGGCCGATGAAACCGAACCACAGCGTGCTGTTGTCCACAGGCCCGTAAAGCTTGTTACCATTTTTATCCCAGATGGCAAAGGAAAGATTGATCATCTGGAAAAAGTGATCAGGGCCCACCTCCCCATCCGTATCCGGTGGATAGACATTATTCACATTACCTATTCCCTTGAAGTTCTGTACCGGTCCCCTCTGGCTTCGTTCCCCCATACGTGATTGTACCACGGGATCGACAGCCTGATCGAACACTGCTTTCTGTTCTTCGCTGAAGGTCCTTTCCAGGGATGGATTACCAATGGCATCATCTTTCCAGCTCCTGATCCGCTCTCCGGGAAGTACAACGGGCATGTCGCGCAGGGGTGGCGTCTTATCACAATAGGTAGCTTTGCTGATCCTGACCGGCCCGATGGACTTTTCCTGAGAAAAAGCATTCAGTCCAAAGAAGAAACATATAACCAGCAGAAATAGAACTTTTTTCATTCGTCGGGATTATGGATTTAAACGTTTGCTATTGATTCACCTTGATCAGTTAAGGATCAGTTTCTCAACCTGTGTCCGGTGTCCGGTTTGTACTTTGACAAAATAAACTCCCCTGGGATGATACGTGAGGTTGAGTTTTTTCAGAAGATCATCCGATGCGATGATTCCCCGCTGTGTAAAAATGACCTGGCCACTGCCGTCGAGGACCTGCAGATCAAAGACCTGTTCCCTGGAACCTTTCACGAAAACATCAAAGAGTCCTGTACCCGGATTGGGAACGATTTGAAGGGCAATCGCCTGGCTTTCAGGATCTTCTATCCCGGTACAGGGGTCCAGTGTGACTTTCATCTGGTCGGAATCGTCTTCATCGCATGGATCCATGCTTAATGCGGTCAGGGTTAGCTTGACCGAGAGATTCATAATATCCTGGGGTCCGGGGGTATAGGTGGCATTCAGAAGGGTTGGATTGTCGAAGGTTCCGTCGCCGTTGGTCGTCCATTCCACTGCGCTGCAATAGTCAGCCTCGCCTGACAGGGTGAGGATATGGTTCACGCAGATAAGAGTATCGTTTCCTGCGAATGCTGCAGGTAGTTTCTGCAGGAACAGTACCATTTCATCCGTATCCTGCCATCCTTCCCCGTAACCATTGGCGGTGAGGGTCAGGGTGACCGATCCGTTGGCAATATCCTGATTACTTCTCAGATAAATCACCGACAGGCTGGTTGGAGGGGTTGGAATAAAATTACCATTGCCCGATGAGGACCATAAAACGCTGGCGGTATGCCTGGCGGCTCCCTGAGTCATAAACGGTTTGTTTTCACAGAGGACGGTATCATTTCCGGCAAGGGCGACAGGAGGAAGCAGGGGTCCAAAATCAAATGAGTTGATGCGGGTTCTCCAGGCTCCTTTCATATATTCCTGTGTATACCAGAACGTTACATCATCAGCAGGATCAACGGCCATCATGCTGTAATCACCCCAGCGGTTGACGCCACTCTGGGCAGAGGTCCCGGCCACTACTTCGAATTCTTCAATGTTCATCTCACCCAGAGGCGCATCTGCCGTTCGGCCCGTGTACCGAATGGAAGGGTATGTCGTGGAGCTGGAGACCGAAAATCCGAGGGCCATCTCACCATTGCCGTTCATGGCAATGCTTCCCATCCAGCGGTTCTCGGTATCCGGTGAATAGGTTCCCTGCTGGTAGACGTACCAGCCACCACCTTCCCTTCTCAGCTCATACCAGCGAATCCCGGCATGACCGCTCACATTGACCGTATGATTGGTCACCATGGCCTCATAATCTCCAAAATTCCGGTACTGAAGGCGGTACATCAGCCGGTCGATCATTTCATCGAGTTTCTGGCTGGTGCCAGGCTGCGTGATCCCATCCAGGTTATAGGAAAATGGGTCGACGGTGAGCAGTACCTGCAGGGAGATCGATGAGCTGGAAGGAGTTTGCCAGTTGACATTGAATGCATATACCTTTAGTTTCTGCACCTGCATGTTCATGTTGACAAAGTAACAGGGTGAATCCTCCGGAGGCACGGGGCCGTCCACATCGGCAGGAAGGACTTCAAGCGTATTGGATGGCATGTCAAAATATACCATCTGGGCAGAGGGATCGCCTGCCAGCATCTTATCCCTTTCAAAGGCGGCAGCACCACCCCTGACATTGGTTCCAAACATCCGGAACGTAGCATAATATCCATCAGGCCAGACACTGATCTTTGGGTAATCGTTCATGTCATCGAACTCATACGCATACCTGTACCACGATCCCATCGGGTCGGGAGTTGTACTGATCGCAATCAGCTGCCAGTACGTCCCGTCGGAGGTATTTACTGCAAACTGGCTGGCCAGCCAGCGGTCGGCCAGGTGGTCGTACAGTACGACCGGATCGCCGTCGTTGGTTCCTGTCCACGAACCGATGAAGCCATCCCATAATGTGCTGTTGTCAACAGGTCCGTACATCAGTACACCATCTTTGGTATAAATGGCAAAGGAGAGATTGACCATCTGGAAGTAGTGATTTGGCCCCACGTCCCCTTCGGTGTCCGGAGGATATACATTGTTGACATTTCCGACACCTTCAAAGTTCAGTATCGGGCCACGTGTCGATCTGTTGCCACGGTATTTCTGGAGGACCGGATCAGTGAAATCTTCCGGAAGTCCATTCTGTTCAGGCATTTCAACTTCCTTTATATAATTGCTTTCCACCAGGCCATCCTTCCATGACCGGTCGCGTTCGCCGGGCAGCACGACAGGCATGTCGGTCAGGCGCGGCGTTACATCAAAATAGGCAGCTCCGGATATCCTGGAAGGTGACATGGTTTCTTCCTGAGCGGTTGTCGCTGAAAGGAAAATGAAGGGAAGTACCAGAGCGTAGATGATCTTTTTCATGACGAAGGGATTATTTGGATTGAATTGTAAACTCAAACTCCTTTTTCAGTTTGTTGCGGAAGCGATACAGAAGAAGATAATAAGGCACCAGCAGGGCCAGTGAAACGAGAGCCGAGATCCCTTCGCCGGCGCCGGCGGCTGTCAGAAGGATAAGGGAGAGGACTACGATGGCAAAGGGAACCAGGTATGCAAGCAAAACCGCTTTCGTGCCCGATGATCTGCTCATGACAACATCAACGGGCGTTCCCACCGGATACTCCCTGCCCTGCTGTTTTCTGACCTCTACCACCTTTTCCTGGGACTCAGCAAGGTTACAGGCTCCCTTTACCGTACAGGATGAGCAGGCTGAAGAAGAAAGTATCTTGACATAAACTGACTGATTGTCAGTTTTCTCAATAATTCCCGGATGGAATATGGCTTCCCCTCCCTGGGTCATGGCAGCTCATAGTTTCTGCAAAGGTACTTCTTTTAGCCATTACCGCCGCGTTTTATGAACAGGAAAATTGCTCATGGAGTTGACAACGACACCGGTATGATCTTGCCATTCATAAAATGATGGCCAGTCTTTGAAAAAGAGGCTATGAAGGTGGCCATTTCAGCCGGCGATACAGGTGCCGTATAGCCAGGAAATGCTTTCTGCAGCATCTGTGTATCCACAGCGCCCAACGCCAGCATGTTGACCGAAATGCCCGCGTCCCTGAGTTCCTCTGCCAGGCACTCGGTAAGGATGGCCAGCGCTCCCTTGCTCGCACTGTAAAGAGCCATTCCGGTAAATTTGACACTACCCTGAACACCCCCATACTACCAATGTTGACGATATGGGATCCGGGATTCATGTATGGAAGAAGTGCCTGAATCAACAGAACGACTGATTTAAAATTGACGTCAAGGAGCCGGTCGATATCTTCCGGGGAAACATCAGAAAATGGCTTTTGTATGAGCAATCCCGCATTATTGATCAGGATGTCAGCCTTTCCGATGGTTGCCTCAATGTCGTTAAGCAGACGTCCCGGAAAGGCTGCCTCCGTCAGGTCATAGCCTACAGGGTACACATGGGCATCCTCCTGATCATTCAGGCAAGCACCCTGCAGATCGTTCAGTGCCCTGATATCCCTGGCAATCGCAACGATATGATGGGCAGGATCTTTTGCAAATTCCCTTACAAGTGCATGGCCAACACCACGGCTTGCACCGGTCACAATAATATTCATCGTGTATGGATCAGACGAGGTTACAGTAAGATTAGCTTTGTCAAATTCCGATGAAGACCATCATCCACATGCAGGAAATACATCCCTGCAGGAACATGTTCTCCGCCACGGGATCTTCCATCCCATTCCCAATGCAGTGTTCCGGCCCTGCAGTACCCTTCCGCCAGCGACCGGACAATCCGTCCCTGTGCATCAAGGATCAACGCTGAGACAAAAGCCTCTTTTTCAAGTGTGATACCAATACGGATCATTGCCGTACCTTCACCCACGACCGGATTCGGGAAAACGTCAACCAGCAGACCACCTTCTGAGGCTGTTTCCTTATCCTGGATCCCTACGGTGAGGTTATCCAGCTCAACCCTGTAAATGGAAAGACCATACGTGCCTACGTAAAGAGTACGGTCATAATCCAGGATCTTCAGGTCAACCACAGGTACATTCCCCAGTCCGCCGGAAACACCCCACCACGAAACCCCTCCATCCTCGGTAAGGAAAAGCCCGGCATCCGTGCCAACGATATACCGGTCCTCCACATCAGGATCGATTGCGATCGCATTGACCGGGAGCTCCGGCAGGTTGCCGCTGATATTTTCCCAGGTCTGCCCAAGATCGCCTGAACGGAAGACATGCGGTAAAGGTTCATCCCAGCGAAAGCCCGACAAGGTAACATAGATCACATCGGGGTAGAAAGGATCACATTTCACCCGCGTGATCCATCGCTTGGGGAGACCTTCCGAGATCTCATTCCAGGAAGAACCTGCATCCACCGACAGATGGACGTGTCCGTCGTCGGTGCCGGCCACGACAATATCCGGATCCGAAGGAGAGATGGCAAGTGTCGTCACGGTATGAAATCCGCTGCCATCATCACCGTCGGTGAGGTCTGAACTGACCACAGTCCATTGCGACCCTCCGTTGGTCGTTTTCCAGACACGGTAGGTTCCAAAATAAAGAATGCCGGGTTGTTCCGGGTCCATGACAAGCGGAGAGGACCAGTTGGTCCGGTCGCCACTCATGGAAGAGGCTATATACGTAAAATTATTTCCTCCGTTTGTCGACCTGAACAGCTGTCCGTACTGGTATTCAGCGTAAATGATGTTGGAGTTCGTATAATTGACCAGTGTGTAAAATCCATCCCCGCCGAGCAGGGCTTCCCAGTCATCCAGCTCACCGGTATAGGTACGGATCGTGTTGTTGTCCTGGGTCCCCCCGTACAGACGCTCGGGATGCAGGTAATCCACCTCAATGGCATAGAACTGCGTGATGGGCAGGTTGTTCACCTTTGTCCACGAATCAGCGTAATCCGTGCTCTGATAGAGTCCGCCGTCATTGCCTTCCAGGTAAAGACTTATGTTCGGATCCATGTACATGGCATGATGGTCAACGTGCAACACCCAATTGCTCATAGGATTATAGCTATTGCCACCATCAAGCGATCTGTAGGCATCCACTCCATAGACATAGATAACGTCTTCATTGTGAATATCTACTCGTATCTGTCCGAAGTACCATCCAAAATTACTGTTCATATTCTGAAGGTCTCCATCGTTGGTTCTGTACCATGAGGCTCCACCGTTATCGGAGCGGTAAACCCTGACCTCACCGTTATCCATATCATAAAAGGTGTACATGACATCGGGATTTGTCCTGGAGATATCGATCCCTATCCTGCCAACATTATAACCGGTGGGTAGTCCGCCGGTGATCTTTACCCATGTATCTCCTCCGTTCTCTGATTTATACACGCCGGAGCTCATACCGAAGGATGTACGGTAATTCAGGCCGCGCATGCGCTCCCACATGGCCGCAAAGAGGATCTCAGGATTTTCCGGATGTTGCACCAGGTCAATGGCAGAGGTGGAATCCGTGAGAAAAAGAACCTTCTCCCATGTCTGACCTCCATCCTGGCTTCGATAAACCCCGCGGTGCTCGTCAGGTGTAAAAAGTGTACCGCAGGCTGCTGCAAATACATTGCTGGAATTGCTGTAGTCAACCACGATCCGGCCGATATAGGCTGTGTAGTCCAATCCCAGGTGCTCCCAGGACTGCCCTGCGTCCGTGGATTTATAGATACCGTTACCCAGAAAGCTGAAACTGGATGCATTCGCTTCTCCGGTTCCTGCATAAATCGTGTTCATATCGGCAGGATCGATTTCCAGATCACCGATGGAAATCAGAGGAGCGCCCTCGAAGACATTATCCCATGATCCCCCGCCATTGGTTGTTTTGAATATTCCTCCCGTTGCGGCTCCAATGTACCAGGTGAAGGGTGCGTCGGGATGGACAGCTATATCCGTGATCCGGCCTCCGATGTTCACAGGTCCCATCAATTCATATTCATATCGGTTCCGTGACGCGGCTTCCTGCATCTGTGCAGCCTGTTCAAAGGCATGAAGGTACTCACCGGTGCTGATCCTTCCGTATGGATACGACCGCTGATAGGCCATCCATTCACCCGGATATGTCTTTGGAACCTGTATCCGCGATGGAGCAGGCCCATTTGCATCCTTCTTCATTACCATGAAACAGATACCACTGGCCAGGATAAAAAACAGAAGGAGAATCATTTGGGTTGATCTTTTCATCATGAGAAATATTTCTTGGATTATGGACAAAGGTACATAATTTACACTCCTGTTCCGTTGACACTGGTCAAAATGAAGAGAGGATCCCTGACAGGCACCATCAAAAGAGTGTCAGTCAACGGACGGTCACTTCAGGATGATAGACGGTAAGTATGGCATCCGCTTCTATACCTTCACTGACGATCATCAGCACTCCCTGGTGATCAAAACAAATTCCTTCCGGCTGGGGTAATATGGTAGGGTCGATCGCCACACGGCCAAGGATTTCACCCCTGAGATCGATTATGAGGATCATCTTGCCCACATGAGCAAGAATGTAAAGGTTGCCGGTGACAGGATGAACCGCAATACCGGAAGGCTGGAATACGATATTCCCATTCTGGTTCAGGCGGTTAGCCATCCGCACAGAGATTCCCTGGTACCAATCCATGGGTTCCTGACTGGCAAGTTCTCCTGTATAGATAGAGATGAAAGGGACCGTATCTAATTGGCCAGTCGTCAGGGTGAACCTGTAGATCGCCCTGACACCGGGTACATGCTGATCCTTGTTCAGGGAAGGTGCTCCCTTGCAGGCGACCAGCAAACTGTTCAGTCCGTTGAGATAACATATTCCCTCACAATCATTCCGTGAAGAGAGGGGGGTTTTGAACCGCGTGACCAGGGGTCTGGGATGATCATATTGCTCGACCATGTATATATTGCCGTTGCTTTTAAGGATGTAGATCGTATCCCCTGCAATAATAATGTCTTCATAATCGCCATTTTCCGCAAACGGAATGGTTCGTTCGATCATCCCGTTGGAAATCCTGAAGATGAAAACGCGGCCCTCTTCATCCTGGATCCCCGCCAGATGAAGGGAGTCCAGCATGGTGATTCCTGATATCTCCCTGAGGATCGGAGGGAGAAGCACTTTGTGGTCAGGGGAAGACAAATGGTATGTGAATGTCCTGGTCCCATCAGGCGATCTGTCTGTGTACACATACCTGTCTGCTCCAGGTTCCGGATAATTCGTGGCAGGATTGGACGGATGACATCCTGACAGAGAGGTCATCAACGACAGGAACATGACCGCATATGCGATCACACCCCGCTGTACTGTCTTTCGTACCCAGTTCAACATCTGCAATGCAAGTAAACGAAATTAATATATTTTCGTATAAAGAAATCAGTCAGCCCAGGTAAATACTTTTTATTTAATTTTACCCGCATCTGGTGAACATCTGACATTGAACATTGAACATTGACAATAAAGACCACACCCTTGAATCTGCTGAAAGAAACGGAAGATTATTGCATCAGCCGCTTTGCGGAACTTGATCCGGCCAGGTACATCTATCACAACCTGATCCACACCAAGGAAGTCGTGGAGGCCTGCAAGATCCTGGCAAGGAACGAAGAACTAAACCAGGAAGATACCGAACTTGTCATGATGGCGGCGTGGTTTCATGATATCGGATACACCCAGGATTACATGCATCACGAGGAGGTCAGTAAAAAGATTGCCACCGAATTTCTCTCCTCCAGGGATCTTGATCCCGACAGGATCGGCATCATCTGTGGCTGCATCGAAGCTACCCGGATCCCGCAAACTCCCGGTAATAAACTGGAGGAAGTGCTCTGTGACGCAGACATGTACCATCTTACCTTCACTAATTTTTGTGAACGCACTGTGCTGCTCCGCCTTGAACGAAATATGTTCCTGAAGGAACAGGTCTCGATGCTGGACTTCCTCAAGGAGTCGGTCAATTTCCTGAAGACGCCCTATTTTACGGACTATGCAAAAAAAATGTGGACTGACCTTAAAACAGCGAACCTGGAAGAGGTCAACAAGAAGATCCTCCATCGGAAAGCAGAGAATGAGATGCTAAAATCCGGTCTGGATTATCCTGGTCTGGTCAGTGAGCTGAAAGATGAAAATAAAAGCCTTAAAAAGAAACTGTCGCGACGGCCGGTATATACCCGTGGTGTTGACACGATGTTCAGGACGACATCCCGCAAGCAGATCAACCTGAGCGCAATCGCAGACAATAAATCGAATATTTTGATCACAATGAACACCCTGATCATCTCCGTGGTCATCACCCTTTTTGTCAGGCGTTACCAGGATTATCCTCAACTGATCATCCCTGTTCTGATTCTGGTCCTGGCCTGCCTGGGATCACTGGTGGCTGCCATCCTCAGTACGCGTCCCATCATCCTTAAGGGAGAATTTAAAGAGGAAGATCTGCGAAAAAGAGGAGTGAACCTGCTATTCTTCGGTAATTTCTACCATACTGCGTTCAGTGAGTATGAAAAAGCGGTCAAAGAGATGATGGGCGAAGAGGAAACCGTATACAGTATGATGATCATGGATCAGTATTCCCAGGGGAAGGTCCTGGCCAAAAAATTCAAACTGCTTCGGACCGCCTACGATATATTCATGTACGGTTTCATCCTGTTCATCCTTATTTTCACACTGGTGATGATCATTTACCGGAACCCGTCATAAGGCAGGAGGCGGGGGGCGGGAAGCAGGAGGCAGGATTGAATTACTTCTTCTCTCCCATTATTTTCTTATCCACTATCGCCAGTATTTCCTGCTCCAGTTCATTCGTTTTCTGCTCCAGTGCAGATCCATCCAGGATCATCTGATCCGCAAAATTCCGGTCTTCCAGACCGGCAGCATTGATCCTGACATTCAGGAATGCACCTCTAACTGCAGTGCATGCGCAGAGTGCGCCCACGCCAACATCCGAAACCGATGCGGGGAGGCCTGTTTCAGCCATGGCTTTGAGGATGTCCATTATTTCGAGGGCTTTCTGCATTACCCGGTAAGGAACCTGAATGGCATATTTGGAAGCTTCCTCAATGGCGCTCTTACGGGCCATGATCTCCTCCCTTGACTTTTTCGGAAGACCGAATGCTCCCATGATCTTATTGAATGCCCTGGTATCTTCATCCACCAGAAATAAAAGCTCATCCTTCAGCAACTGTCCCTTTTCCGCCCATGTGGAGAACTCTTCCCAGCGATCATCCCAGCCTGCCTTATGCGACGAAAGGTTCGCCACCATGGTCCCAAGGGCTGCACCAAGCGCACCAACAGCAGCAGAGACGGATCCGCCACCTGGCGCCGGCGATTCAGACGCTGTCTCGTTGATGAATCCTTTCATGGTCATGCCGACGAGCATCCTTTCCGAAGAATCCTCCAGAAGATATTCAATGATCTTCTCCTTGGGATGAAAGGGTTTGAGGTCGTCCAGCCCAAGAGATTTGACAGCTATTTTGATCAGTTCGCTCTCCGATACACCCGCTGATCTATTCTGTTTCCTCAGAAAATATTTCCCTGCGTCCAGCATGGCCTGCAGGGGGATTAGCCCAACCAGCTCCGACCCGGTCACCCGCATTCCGCGCTTTTGGGCACTGTGGCAGGATTCCTCAAAAGCAATGTGGACCGGAGTGATCCGGATATTGGTAAGATTGATGGAAACCTGGGCGATCCCATATTCCTCAATGTACCATCCGATCGCCTTACAGGCCTTTAGCGCCCCGGGGATATAGATTTCCTCTCCGTTTTCATCCTTTTTGATCTTACCCGTAACCGGATGACCTTCCCGCAACGGACGTCCCTTCTCCCTGATGTCATAGGCCACCGCATTCGCCCTGCGTACAGATGTAGTGTTAAGGTTTACATTGTAAGCGACCAGGAAATCCCTTGCACCAACAGCCGTTGCACCGGAGAGGGCAACCTGCGGCGTGAACTCTGCAGGACCGAAATCCGGTTTCCACCGGGGATCCCTTATCTTCTCGGCCAGCCCTTCATACTCTCCTGCCCTGCAGCTGGCAAGGTTACGGCGCTCCTCGGTGAAGGCGGCATTTTCATAACAGTACACGGGTATGCCCAGCTCCTCACCGATCCGCTGTGCCAGCGTTCGTGCATAACCAGCCACTTCCTCCATGGTGATCCCGCGGATGGGCACCAGAGGGCAGACATCCGTGGCACCGAAACGGGGATGCTCCCCATGGTGATGCCGCATGTCGATGATCTCCGAAGCCTTCTTAACCGCCCGGAAAGCTGCTTCTATCACCGTTTCCGGCTCGCCCACAAAAGTAACCACCGTCCGGTTGGTGGCTTTGCCGGGATCCACATCCAGCAGCTTAACCCCTTCCACACTCTCTATCCGGTCAGTGATCTGCCGGATGATTCCCATATCGTTGCCTTCACTGAAGTTCGGCACACATTCGATAAGTTGATTCATTGCTAAATTGTAAAATTGTCAAATTGTCAAATTGTTAAATTGCCTGCTGCTGACCGCTGACCGCTGACTGCTGACTACTAATTACTTCCCCGTTCAGGATCACGGTCTCCACCTTATTCTCACCAAACGCATAAGGCAGGTAACTATAGGATGGTATAGGCTTGGTAATGAATACATTCGCTTTTTTACCGATGGCTATGCTTCCGAGTGAACCGGCAACATCCAATGCATAGGCGGTGTTGATCGTCATGGCGTTGATCCCCTCCTCGGGCAGGAGCTTATAAATGATACTGCCCATTGAAAGGATCAGCTGCATATTGCCTGATGGCGAGGTGCCGGGATTAAAATCGCTGGCCATGGCCAGCGACAGTCCTGCATTGATCATCTTCCGGGCAGGCGCAGGCTTCAACCCCAGGAAAAAGGCGGCGCCCGGAAGGATGGTTGGCATGGTATCCGAATCCATTAAGGCTTCGATCTCATCTTCACCCGTATATTCCAGATGATCAACGGACAGCGCACTGTGTTTCACCCCGACCTGGATTCCGCCGGAGTAGTCCAATTCGTTGGCATGGATCTTAGCCTTTAGCCCAAGGGTAACCGCTGCCGTCAGAATCCGGTCCGTTTCTTCAGGAGTGAAGAAACCACGGTCACAGAAGACATCGGCGAAATCGGCCAGCTTCTCCTGTGCCACGTAGGGCAGCATCTCCTGTACGACCAGGTCAACGTACTTTTCTCTCCTGGTGCGGTACTCAAAAGGTATCGCGTGGGCCCCAAGGAAGGTTGCCTTGATGGTGACAGGGGTCATTTCCCTTAACCGGCGAATGACCCTCAGGATCTTGATCTCTCCCTCAAAGGTCAGTCCGTAGCCGCTTTTTATTTCGACAGCCCCGGTTCCGTAACGGATGATCTCCTGGATTCTCCTCAGCGCATCCTCAAGTAACACTTCTTCGGATACCTCAGCTAACTTACGGGCAGAGTTCAGGATGCCCCCTCCCCTTTTAGCGATCTCTTCATAGCTGAGGCCCCGTATCTTGTCGATGAACTCCGATTCGCGGCTGGCAGGAAAAACCAGGTGGGTATGTGAATCACACCAGCAAGGCAGCACCAACCTGCCCCCAGCTTCGATCACCTGACATGACAGAAAATCAGGGTAAAAAGGCGAGGAATCCAGATCCTGCATCCGGCCGAAATCCGCTATGATCCCGCCGTGAATCACCAGATATGCATCCCTGATCGTATCAAGGGATGCCATATCCTTACCGCATACCTTCAGGCGCGGTTCCTTTTCTACCTGGACCAGTTCCTTGATATTCCTGATCAGCAGCATTTTTGTAACTGGATTATGTTAAGATGGCAAAATTAGTAAAAATCGGAGAAGTTGATGCAATGCGGCATTCCCATGGGAATATTCTGCAGCCAGACTTTGATTTTTTGTATCTTAGAAAAATTATTTCAACCACCCGAATCATGCTTAAAAAATTATTGCTTTTTCATGCCATATTTCTGTATTTCAGTATTTTAACAGTCTATTCGCAGCATGTAGCATCCGACAGGGCCAGGACAGTGGCCATGAACTTTCTCTATGAACGCATCCATCATAATCAGGGATCTCCGTTCCGGTCCTTTTCGATCCTGGATGAATTTCAACGACGGATCAACGACACCCTTCTTTATTACATTTTCACTACCAGCCCTGAGGGATTTATCGTTGTATCCGCCTGGGAAACCACACGGCCGGTGATCGGGTATTCGTACACAGGCAGCTACAGGGAAGACGGACAGCCCTGTAATTTCCGCTCCTGGATGTCACACTATGAGGAAGAGATCATGTACCTTCTCCGGAATGATCTGGCACCGGGAGATCACCTGATGGAATGGGAGGCATTGATGAATGGTGAGTTGACGTTTTCGTATTTTCTGCAGGACCGGGAAGTGGAACCGTTGCTGGTATCGACCTGGAACCAGGATTTCCCGTATAATTACAAGTGTCCGGCAGATCCTGCCGGTCCCCACGGCCACTGCCTGGCTGGCTGCGTGGCTACAGCCATGGGACAGCTGATGTATTACTACCGATGGCCGCAAACAGGTACAGGTTCGTACTCCTATATACATCCCGATTATGGCGAAATTTCAACCGATTTCGGAAGCACCACGTACAGGTGGGAAGAAATGCCGACTGCCATCCCTACGACCAATGACGCCCTCAACGAACTTCTATTCCACATCGGTGTCTCGGTGGATATGGATTATGGTCCCTTGTCGTCAGGCATGTGGAATCATAAAGCGGCTTACTCATACAAGACATATTTCAAGTATGCCCCTGAAACACAATATGTTTACCGCGACTCGACATCCATGGACTGGGACAGTCTCGTGGTAGCGCACCTCGACAGGAATATGCCCTGTTATTATGCCGGCTGGGCTGATTACACTTACACCAGCGGGCATGCCTTTATAGTGGATGGATACCAGGGAGAATATTTTCACATGAACTGGGGCTGGGGCGGTTACCTGGATGGCTATTTCCTGCTGGATGAACTGACTCCGGGCGGCAACGACTTCAATTATGCCCAGGAGCTGATCATCCATTGTTATCCTGATACGCTGAGCTACTCCTATCCGCCTGCGATCAGCGGCTCAGATACGCTGAGATCACTGACCGGGTCTTTTGACGATGGAAGCGGCCCGATGGACAATTATCCGCCTGGCATCACGTTCACCTGGCTGATCGACCCTCAAACGCCACAGGATTCAGTGATCAGGATCAACCTTCAGTTTCACCGGTTCCGGACAGCACCTGGGGATGTAGTGAAGGTGTACGACGGTAGCACCACGGAAGATGCTCTTCTGGGAAGTTTCGACGGCGACAACCTTCCAGAACCGGTCACTTCCAGCACCAACCAGATGCTGGTCACCTTCACCACTGACAATTCGTCAGAAGCCCCAGGCTGGTTGTGCACCTATACGACGCAATCACCTGTGTGGTGCACAGGCATTACGACCCTCACGGAACCTGTTGGCGAAATAAGCGACGGAAGCGGTACATTCAACTATAAGAACAACTCCATCTGTCAGTGGCGCATCATGCCATCCGGATGGAGTGGCATAGCCCTGAATTTCAGCTATTTTGACACTGAAGCCACTGCGGATTACGTAAAAATATATGATCTGCAGTCACAAACTCTTCTGGGAGAATACTCCGGGGCAACGCTGCCTGGTACCGTTCTGTGCCCCAGTAATAAAATGCTGGTCCTTTTCGCAACGAATGATGCGTTGACGGCAGGAGGTTGGGAAGCCTCCTACGAGAGCTTCATCAATGCAACGGATGCCCTGCAGGGTGAACACGCTGTTACGGTATATCCTGTCCCCGCCAGGGAATCTCTTTTCATCAAGCTGGAGCCCGGATCGGATGGGCCTTTTTCCTTGACGCTGATGACAATGACCGGACAGGTGGTCAGCAACTTGCCGGAACAGGTCAGTGTGAATGGCAGTACCACTGCCATCGATGTTTCCCGCCTTCAGAAGGGCAGTTATATCCTGAAAATAAAATCAAAGGAAAACGTCTTCTGCAAAAAAGTATTAATCTATTGACAATAAACGCATTAAAGGACGTACAATGAACTTTTGTTATACTGAAAGAATTCATATGTAAAAATCTATATAAATTTTGCACGATATTTGATTGAATGGACGCTTCATTTTTAAAATACACATCGCACATGAAAAAAATTGCATTCGTCATCGTATTGTTATCCGGTCTGATGATCGTCAGTTGCAGCAACACCAGCGGAGAGAAATCACCGGCAGCCAGTAACGGTCAGGCGGTGTCGGCGGGACCTGTTTCCACTGTTCCTGATATGCCCGAGGGAGAGGATGGGAAGGTCATTCATCTGACCAAGGCCACGTTCCTGAAGAAAGTATGGAATTATGAAAAGAATCCGGATCAGTGGGTATATGAAGGCGACAAACCCTGTATGATCGATTTTTATGCTGACTGGTGCAAACCCTGCAAAATGGTGGCCCCGATCATGGATGAGCTGGCCGCTGAATATAAAGGCAAGATTTACATCTATAAAATTGATACACAGGTGGAAAGGGAGCTTGCACAGGTATTTAACGTAACCTCCATACCAAGGGTACTTTTCGTTCCAAAAAACGGGGAACCTCAAATGTCGGTCGGAGCGTTGCCAAAGCCGACCTTTGTCCAGGCCATCAATGAAGTACTTCTTGTGGATTGATTAGTTAGAATTTACTTAAACGAAAGGTATAACTATGGAACATTTAACAAAGGAGACGTTTCTTCAGAAGATCTTTAATTACGAAGACAACCAGGAATGGAAATTTGAAGGCCAACTGCCCTGTCTGATCGACTTTTATGCCGACTGGTGCGGACCCTGCAAGATGGTGGCCCCAATCCTCGAAGAACTGTCAAAGGAATATGACGGAAAGATCAAAATTTATAAGGTGAACACGGAGGATGAACAGGAATTGTCATCTGTTTTCGGGATACGCAGTATCCCTTCGATGCTGTTCTGTCCGGTGGAAGGGCAACCTCAGATGGCAGTAGGTGCTTTGCCGAAAGATTCCCTTCGCCAGGCTATTGACGAAATCCTGCTGAATCAGAAAGCATCCTGAAATCAGTCGCTGACCAGAGTTAAAAGACGGCCCGAAGCCGTCTTTTTTTTTATCTTTACCCGCCACTTCATTGCGAGGATTCATGCCAACGATCGTGTTACCGACTGCTTACCTGCCTTCCGTGGCCTATATGGTATCACTTGTCCAGAACACCTCAGCGGTCATTGATATTCACGAACATTACATCAAGCAAACCTGCAGGAACAGGTGCAACGTCGCGTCAGCCAACGGTGTCTTGCCTCTGATCGTACCTGTTCATAAGACAGCAGGGAACCATACACCTGTGAGGGATATCGAAGTCTCCTCCCTTCAGCGCTGGCAGTCAAATCACTGGAGGGCCATTGAATCGGCTTACTCATCATCACCCTATTACCTCTACTACAAGGATGAGCTGAGGCCCTTCTACCAGAGGATATATACGGACCTGGCCGGAATGAACAGGGAAATCCTGATGTGTCTGGGAAAATTGCTTGGGATCAGCATTCGACTTTGCTTTTCAGAGGAATTTATTGTTCCGGATTCAGCGGGTGCTGATCTCCGCCGTAATAAAAACCTTTTTACCCCGGGGGCCGTGCGTTTGGAGCCATATCAGCAGGTTTTTCTGCAGAAATTCGGATTCATTCCGAACCTGAGCATCCTTGACCTGCTGTTCAACCTTGGCCCGGAATCAAAAAATTACCTGGACCGACAGTCTGTTTCAATCACTTCTGTGAAACCTGTACCCTGATGAACGATATGAAGCATTATATTGTACTTTTACCCGGGTAAAATCCGACTCCCATGGAACATGCAGTGTGTCTTCAGAGTGTGATACCTCTCCGGGCTGAACCTTCTGACAGGTCAGAGATGATGAGCCAGCTTCTTTTCGGAGAGCTGCTGGATATAAAGGATGTATCCAACGGCTGGCTACAGGTGAGCTTGGAACATGACGGGTACACGGGTTGGGTTGATGAAAAACAAATCCATTCACTTGACAAGGGATCTTTTCTTTCTATCCGCGCACTGGAATTAAGCCTGGTGACCGATCCTGTGGCCATTCTGGAAGAGGGACCGGGGCAACGGATATTTGTAGTGGCTGGCAGTGCGCTGCCCGGGCTTCTCGGTAATCAGTTGTCCCTGGCAGGAAAAGCTTTTCAGTTTAAGGGTAATTCCGCAAAATGGCAGCCATGCCGCACCGGCTCATCACTGATCCAGTTTGCGATGATGTACCAGGGTGCCCCCTTTATGTGGGGAGGCAGAACTCCTTTGGGCATTGATGGTTCGGGATTCACGCAGATCGTTTACCGCCTTGCCGGCATTTCCCTGTACCGGACCGCTCATCAACAGGCACTTCAGGGACAAATCAGGTCCTTTGCCGAAGAAGCACAGCCTGGCGATCTGGCATTTTTTGACGACGAAGATGGGACCATCATCCATGCAGGTATTGTCGTTGGAGATGGAAAGATCATCCATGCTTACGGACAGGTCCGTATCGACACCCTGGATCATCAGGGAATTTTCAATCATGACACGGGAACCTACACCCATTCACTGAGGTTGATCCGCTATCACATCTGACCATCAGTGCGGGTTACGGAGGCGCAGTCTCTATTCCATGGATTTGTCACAACTTGCTGAAACCAAGATACTGGATCATTCGATTCAGGCATGCCATTTATCAACAAATTAGTAACAACGTCTTTTAAAATCCAAACCGTTGTCTTCGTTATCATTGAACGCACATCCCCCCACTGGACACCTATGTTTTTAACATTTAATTAACAATATGGACCGTATTTACACTATATCAGCATTCGGGGAACGATCATTGGTGTTTTCGTAATAAATTATTTATAATCAATAACTTATAAATATGATCCAGTAAAACATTAACTTAGTGTCCGGGATTTATAGAATCAATTCGGGCGCAGGCATGCAACGGGACTCTGAATAACTTTAGGCGGGATTAATGTCCAGTTAACATGGATTTTTTATTTTAGAGGCAGAAAACATAAGGTAATCAGCAAATATTAATTAATTTAAAATCTATTGTTTATGAAAAAAGTGTACAGATTCATCCTACTGTTTACAGCAGTACTCATGTTTCACTCACTGGCCATCGCCCAGGTGACCACCTCCGGGATCAACGGCCGTGTGACGAATATGAATAATGAACCGCTTCCCGGGGCAACAGTGATCGTCACCCACGAGGCATCCGGATCCATGTATGGAACCGTCACCGATCCCGATGGATTCTTCAGGATCCTGAACATGCGTGTGGGAGGGCCTTACAAGGTGACCATCTCCTTTATCGGATACAAGAACCAGGTCATCGAGAACATCTACCTGAACCTTGGTCAGACTTATGGACTGAACGGGACGCTGATAGAAGAAGTGTCCCAGATTCCGGGTGTCGAAATCGTAGGTGCCCGCAATGACCTGTTCGACGGAAACCGGATGGGATCTGCAAGTAACTTCACCAGTGAGCAGATATCCTCGCTGCCTTCCATCAGTCGCTCTATCGATGATTATGTCAAATACTCTCCGCAGGTAAACGGCAGAAGTATCGCCGGCCAGGATGGCAGGTATAATAATATCACGGTTGATGGCGCCAATTTCAACAACAATTTTGGCCTGAGCTCCAAATCCCTTCCCGGTGGCGATGCCCAGCCCATCAGCCTGGATGCGATCGAGGAAGTATCTATTAACGTTGCTCCCTATGATATTACCCAATCTAATTTCACCGGTGGCAATATCAATGCTGTGACCCGTTCCGGCAACAACAAATTGGAGGGATCCGTTTACACCTTTTACAGGAATAAAAAATTCAATGGGAAATATGTTGGGGAAGACAGGGCAGATACCGTGAAACTGACCGATAATACCTTTTACAATGTGGGTGCGCGCCTTGGTGGGCCCATTATTAAAGATAAACTTTTCTTCTTTGTCAATGGTGAGTATGAAAACTCAATTTACCCCGGCATTCTATGGAGCCCGAGCGATCCTGAGAACGGGATAGAAGCGGATGCAAAAAAGTACATATCCAGGACGACGGTGAATGATATGGAAACCATCAGCAATTTCCTTAAAGATACTTATAACTATGATCCCGGACCGTATCAGGACTTCGGGGATTTTGCCAGCAAAAACTATAAACTGCTTGCCCGTATTGACTGGAACATCCATAAAGATCATAAGCTGACGGTTCGCTATAATTATGTTCATTCAACCAACGACCAGGAAGTGAATGCAACCAGCGCTCCTCTGCCCCGCTCTTCGTACGGACGTATAAGCGAGAAGTCGATGGCCTTCCAGAATGCAAATTATGGTTTCCTCAACACAGTGGGATCACTGACCGGTGAATTGAACAGCGTATTTGGCAAGAATATGGCCAACAAATTCCTTGTCACTTACACCAAAATCAGGGACACCCGTGACAGCGACAGCGATATCTTTCCTTTTGTCGATATCTACGAAGACGGGGATCCGTACATGAGCTTCGGGTATGAACTCTTTACGTTTGAGAATGATGTAAAGAACAATATCTTCACAATTACCGATAACCTTTCCTATTTCCTTGGGATCCATACATTTACAGCGGGTATATCCTTTGAACATCTCTATTTTGGAAACAGTTACAAGCGTTACGGTACCAGCTATTACCGGTATGCTTCCATGGAAGACTTTATGGAGGATGCTGCCCCCACTGCTTATGGACTTACTTATCCGTACGAGGGTGCAGGTGACGGTTATGCCGAGTTGAATTTTGGATGGGGAAGCCTTTATGGGCAGGATGAGATTCAGATATCCGACAATTTTAAAACTTCTATTGGCCTGAGACTTGAAATGCCCTTCTATTTTGATGATCCCTTTGCAAACGAGGCCATTGCAGCATTGACATTCAAGGATCTGGACGGGAATGATGAGACGCTGGATGTGGGCAGCTGGCCTAATTCAAAGATCATGGTATCGCCCAGGATTGGTTTCAACTGGGACGCCCTTGGAAACCGTACCCTGCAGGTTCGTGGCGGTACAGGCATCTTTACCGGACGATTACCCTTTGTATGGTTCACCAATCAGCCTACCAACAGCGGCACATTGCAGAACACCGTTGAGAAGAACGTCTCCAACGACGCTGAATTTCTTTCAACCATCCATTTTGACACCGATCCTATGGCTTGGGAGGGTGAATTCCCTTCAGAGGGCGGTACTTCGGCTCCCGGAAATATCGCGGTGGTCGATAAAGATTTCAAAATGCCGCAGGTTTGGAGATCAAATCTTGCTGTTGATTTCAAACTGCCTTTCTGGGGACTTGAAATGACCGTGGAAGGGATGTATACCAAGGACATCAATGCGATTATCCAGCGCAATGCCAACCAGACAATCCCCACCGAGACCTTTGCCGGTCCGGATAACCGACCGAGATTCGTGGGAGGCTCTTCCGGACGCCGAATCAATACCAGCATTTCCACAGCGATGGTGCTCGACAATGCGAAGGCACTAAACTATGACAACCAGGGCCACGCCTACTCCTTCATCTTTGCACTGAATAAACCGTTTACCAAAGGCTTCTTTGGTTCTTTCAGTTATACATATTCCATGGCAAAGGACATCACAGCCAATCCGGGTTCGGCAGCCAATTCTGCATGGCAGAGCAATCCTGCTGTCAATCATCAGAACGATCCGGGTCTCAGTTTTTCGCAGTTTGCTGTTCCTCACAAAGTTGTGGCAACACTCTCCTATAATGTGGAGTATGCGAAACACCTGGGGACAACCTTCTCGCTTACTTATGTCGGAAGGAACCAGGGAAGACTCGATTACATCTATTCCAATGATATGAACGGAGATGGTAATACAGCGGATCTGATGTACATTCCAAAAGATGAGTCGGAGATCATCTTTACAGATATCACAAGCGGTGAAAATGTCCTGTTTACAGCTGCCGAACAAAACGACGCTTTCTGGGCTTATGTAGAACAAGATGATTACCTGAAGGAACATAAGGGAGAATATGCAGAACGGTATGGAGTACTGATGCCATGGCTGGGTCGCCTCGATCTGAGGATCCTGCAGGATATCTTCACTGATTTCGGTAAAGACAGAAGGCATACCCTGCAGCTCAGTCTTGATTTCCTGAATATCGGCAACCTGCTCAACTCGGCCTGGGGTAATTATCAGACACAGGTCCTGGGCACCTATGACATCACCCTGCTTAAATATGTCAATGTGACTGAAGATGGTGTTCCCACGTTCCAGCTGAACCAGGTGAACAAGAAACTCCCGACGGAAACCTGGAAGAATGTTCTTTCAACTTCCAGCACCTGGGGAGCCCAGATCGGACTGAGATATTCATTCTAAGAAGTTACCATCCTTAATAAAAGCCCTGTTTGGCCATCCCGACAGGGCTTTTTTCTATCTTCGCAAAATACAGGCAATCGACAGAACACGCACTGATGAAGAAATATTTGCTTTTTGCTTTTTGCTTTTTGATCTTCCTATTCGCGAAAGCGCAGGATCAATACGTCGTTGTGGTCTCCATGGACGGCTTCCGGTGGGATTATGCCAACAGGATGGATTTGCCCAACCTGAACTCCATGGCTCAAAACGGGGTCAGGGCCGAATCACTCATCCCCTGCTTCCCCACCAAAACATTCCCAAATCATTACTCGATTGCGACGGGATTGTATCCCGATGAACACGGTATTGTCAACAACAGTTTTTATGACCCCTGGCTGAATGAAGAGTATGCCATCCGCAAACGTGAAGCCGTTACGAACGCTGATTTTTATGGTGGTGAGCCGATCTGGGTGACCGCCGAGAAGCAGGACATGACCTCAGCGACCTTTTTCTGGGTAGGCTCCGAAGCGCCCATCCAGGGTATACGTCCCACCTACTGGAAAGAATATTCAAAACAGATTCCTTTCGGCGACAGGATCGACACGGTGATCCACTGGCTCTCACTTCCAATGGAGGTGCGCCCCCACCTCGTTATGCTCTATCTGGAAGAACCGGATGCCACTTCGCACGATTACGGACCGGACAGCCATCAAACCGATAGTGTCATATGCGTGATGGACAGCCTGGTGGGGGTCCTTATCCAAAAATTACAGACCCTTCCCCATTATCCACTGATCAACCTGATCGTTATGTCAGACCATGGGATGGGGAGCATCTCAGGAGATAAGGTTGTCTTCCTTTCCGATCATCTGCAGCAAGGATGGATTGAAACATATCAGGGTGGCAATCCCCATTATAACCTGTCTGTTTCGGATGACTGCCTGGAACTGGCCTACCAGGCCCTGAAAAGAGTGGATCATATTACTGTATGGAAAACCGGTAAAGTTCCAAAATACCTGCATTATGGCAAAAATCCCCGGTGCGGCGACCTGGTGGTGATTGCCGACAGTGGCTGGTCACTCAGGTGGGATAACAGGGGAAGGTACGAGACTGGAGGCACCCACGGCTATGTACCTGAAAACCGTGATATGCATGCGATATTCTACGCCATGGGGCCTTCCTTCAAATCCGGCTACCTGCAATCCTCATTCAGCAACCTGGATGTCTATTCGCTGATGGCTCATATCCTTGGTCTAAAACCTGCAAAAACAAGCGGAAGTATGAAAAAAATTAAACACATGCTGCCATGAAACCTGAAGATCTCCTCAGTAATATCATCGATTATTGCCGGCAAAATGCGGATGAAGAAATTGTCAAAAAGTATTCCCGCTATTTTAAAGGCGGGTATCAGGCATACGGCCTGACATCGGAGCTCTTGAACGGCAAGGTGGAAGAGCTCCTCAAAAAGCCTGACCTTATGATGGACATGGTAATAGAGATAAGCCGTCGGCTGGTGCAATTACCCGAATATGAGATGACCAGTTTTGCTGTACTGCTGTTAAAACACTATAACAGACAGTTTACCCGTGATACCTTCAAGGTCGTGGAGGAGTGGTTTGAAACAGGAATTCACAACTGGGCACACTGCGATGTCATCTGCAGTGAATTATTCCCCATTTTTTATAAAAAATCGCTGATCTCTTACCAGGACCTGGCTCCATGGAAAACCGCTGAAAATAAATTCCAGCGAAGGGCTGTGCCTGTTTCGATGATCAAACTTTTAAAAACAAATCCCGATTTCGACGGTTTTTTTCAGTTCATCGACTCTCTGATGATGGATAAGGAAAGGGAAGTGCACCAGGGACTGGGCTGGTTCCTGAGGGAAGCATGGAAGGTCAATCCCCGGATCACGGAAGAATTCCTGTACAAATGGAAGAACCTGGCACCGCGACTGATCTTTCAGTACGCCACCGAGAAAATGAGCCCTGAAGCTAAAGTAAGGTTCCGAAAAGACAAATAGCTGCGAACTGTCATTTCACATCCGGAGCCGATCTCTCCTTTTGAGCAAACTTTTCCATGGGAACGAATACCTTTTCGAAAAGCTTGTTCTTACCGTAACCGCTGAACAGGGTACCGGGATTAACCGAGGAAGTCAGAATATACTTGTTCACCGTGTCAGGAGCCGGGTAAGCCATAATATCCACAGGAAGCATATTGTTCCCCTCAATTTTGACCGAATAGGCAGCCGGTTGTCCAAGCGGTATATCCGACAGGAAATCCTGGCTCGACAAGCGGGCGATGCTGCCAAGATAAAGCGCAGATGCCGTTGAATCGGCGGGAATGCCATTGATGGCAAATCCGGTTCCCTGGCGCTCCAGGGTATACGGAAGGCTTCCGGGATAAGTGAAAGTCACCCGTGTGATATCATCCCGTTTGGTTCTGCTCAGTGCTTTATCACGCAGACCATTGATATTGGATTGCAGTCCCATTCTCAGGTATCCATCCACTGCATACACCTCTTTCTCATCAGTTAGCCTCACATAGGATGTCATGGTTCCCTGACCCCGTCCATACATCCCTTCCTGCCCCTGCGCAGGCTTATAGCTGAATTTACCGACGACCACATCAGCCACTTCCTCTGATCTTTGCAACAACCTGATCCGGATACCGGTCGAATCATCCACCTGAAACTCCTTCCACCTGGAGTCGTTCATGGCAGCAACGCGGCTGGGTTTCAGGCCGGCGAGGGAACGAAGCATGTTATAGATGGTGGTGGTGTCAGCATTGTAGGCCTTTTCACCTGAATACAATTTCCATAGTCCTTCTGTTTCCTTCTGAAGCCGTACCTGCTCATTCTTAAGGGGATCCGGCGTAAAAAGGATCTCGGTGATCTCCTCAGGTGAGAACGAAACAAGCTGATCTCTGAATGTCCGTTCATCCCGCTTTACATATTTTGTGATGATAAAAACAGCTGCCAGGACTAGCAATACGATGATGAGAACTCGGTAATTCATCTTTTTAAACATAGCCTTCCTCCTTTCTTTTTTCGCGTAAGTTTCTGTTGCGCTGCATCTTCAGGATTCCAAACACAACAATGAGAATGATGGGCAGCAGAAAATTGACATATTTCAGCAGGCTTTTCTTACTGTCTTCGATCTGGTCAAGAGGACGTGAGGTCACTCCTTTGGTTCTCAGCTCAATCAATCCGGTGTCATCCGACAGGTAATCGATCGAATTGACCATAAGGTTCACATTGTCCTGCTGTATCTGCTGGGATTGGTTCCCTTCCCCTCCAACGGCAAAATCACCGTCGGAGATCAGGATGATGCGGGAGCGTGCATTACCCTGGATCCTGCCTTCCAGCAATGCAGCCACGGTGATGGCCGACATGGGAAAGTCATTCTGTGTCCAGTTCTGCTGGAAATCGAGGTAGAGAGGCGCCGGTCGGGTGCCGGACTTTTCTGAGGTAAAGGCAAGAGGAGTATAGGAGATGGAAGTATCTCCGCGGAAGTTGATGGAACTGACAAAAGGGAACATGATGGATTCTATCCCCGCAGTGACGGGATGTTCGGCAAATTTATTGACCACTGGCAGGTATGGGAACCTCACAGGGGTGGTAATGCTGTACATACCCTGCTGCTGCCTTACTCCGACGGTCTGGCACTGGGCATCAATGATGAAGTTTTCCTCCACCGAAAGTCCTTTTCCAGCCAGCCAGGTCTCCAGCCCGGTCGTGACGGGTGTACCGTACAGGGTGCTGAAGTCTCCCTTGACACGGTTCAAGGCAATGTAAAGGTTGCCTCCCCTGGCAAGAAATGCATCCAGCTGGCTCAGGTGACTGGCAGGGAAAGAATCAGCGGGTGCAATGATCGCAACAGTCTTAAAACTACTCATGGCATCCGACGTATCAGTCAGATTGACTGGCTGAACGGTATACAGAATGTTCAGCTGGCCAATGGCCTGCGACAGGGCACCCAGGGAGGGTTCACCGTGGCCCTGCATCAATCCGATGGCAGGTTTGTTCTTCACCGACAGCTTCTTAATGCTGGATGACAGGGCAAACTCCATAGCTGAGCCCTGCTGCATGAAGGGGATCACATCCGACTCCTCCCCCATCTGGATGACAGCGCCAAGATACGCCTTCTGCTGTTTGATCTGATCTTTCTCCCTGGCGTTGATCAGAACAGGCTGAATGCGCTGCTGCTGAGCCTTCATCTCGGTTTCCTCGTCCTTCGACGGATCAACGAACTCATAGACCACATTTCCCCTTGAAATGTTGGCATACTCCACCAGGAGCTCTTTGAAATCCTTTCTGATCTTTACCATCTGCGGCGGAAGATCTTCGGTGAAATATGCGGTGACAGTGACCGGCTCATCCAGATTCCGGAGGATATTCCTGGTGGCTTTGCTCAGCGTATACCGGTTATCGGAAGTAAAGTCAAGCCTGAGGAAGTAAATATCCGACAGAATATTGATCAGTACCACTACTCCTATGATCAGCAGGATCTGGTAAAGGAATGATTTTCTTGTTCTTTTCATTGCTTCTGTGCGATTTTCGGTCTGTTAGTATTCTGCAATGTTGCGTTTCGATAGAACGGCCTCTGTGGCAATTAGCCCGAGAAAGATAATGCTCAGGAAATAGATCATATCCTTGGTGTCGATCACCCCCCTGGAAATGGATTCATAGTGGGACGACATGCTGAGGTAAGCGAACAGGTTACCGAAGAATCCGGAAATATTGGCCGCGAGTACCTCGAAAATGATATGAAAGAAAATGCCAATGAAAAGTGCCAGAAGAAATCCCACGATCTGGTTGGATGAGATGCTGCTGGCGAACAAACCAATGCTGATATAGGCGCCGCTCATCAGCAGCAAACCAAGGTATCCTGTCCAGACAGCTCCATGGTCAACGGGACCCAGTGATGCCACGGTAATATAATAAGGCAGGGTAAGGAGAAGGGCCACAAGGATAAGGATAAATGTCGCCAGAAATTTGCCGGTCACCACCTGCCAGTCGCTGACCGGGCGCGTCAGCAGCAGCTCAATGGTTCCCGACCGCCTTTCTTCTGCCATCATTCGCATGGTCAGCGCTGGAATGAAGAAGAACAATGTCCAGTATGCGATCCCGAAAAAGGACTGCAGGCTGGCCTGGTTGGTCAGAAAAACATCCGCACCGTAGATCCAGGTAAAGAAACCGCTGAAGCCCAGAAAAAGGACCAGCATGATATACGCCATCAGCGAATCAAAAAAGGTGCTTAACTCTTTGGAGGTGATCACCCAGATTTTTTTCATAGTATCGATTATCGGTTAGTTGAGATTTTTAGGTATTAATTCATGGTCAGCTCACGGAAGACATCCTCGAGTTTGGTCTGCTGGATGCTCATTTCGGTCAGGAACCATTTATGGTGCACGCAAAGCTGGAAGATGGGCTTACGGGATGACTGCTCCCGTTTGCTGTGGATTTCAAAACCACTGGCTTCGTCCCTGACCAGGTCAACAAGATCAACGCTGGGAAGGGTTTGAAGAGCCTTGAAGATCTCATTGCGCTCACCTCCTTCGATCGTTACCTTGAGGATCTCGGCTCCCTGTTCCCGCTGTCTGAGTGTCGCCGGAGTGCCATCGGCAACGATCCTGCCTTTGTTGATGATCAGGATCCGGTCGCAGGTGGCTTCCACTTCGGCAAGGATATGCGAGCTCAGGATAACGGTCTTCTGCCGGCCGATCTTTTTGATCAGCTCGCGGATCTCCACGATCTGGTTGGGATCCAGTCCAGCCGTAGGCTCGTCCAGGATCAGCACATCCGGATCATGGATCAGCGCCTGAGCCAGCCCCACCCGCTGCTTGTACCCTTTCGACAGCTCGCCGATCTTTTTGTGCTTCTCCCCCTCCAGCCCGCACAGAGTAACCATCTCAAGGATCTTTTCCCGCACCTTTTCCCTGGGTATCTGGTAAAGGCCTGCAACAAACTTCAGGTAATCAATGACCGGGATATCCGTATAAAGAGGATTATTTTCCGGAAGATATCCGATATGTTTCTTGATCTCCTCCGGATTATCCCTGACCGAGATGTTTCCCAGTCTGATATCGCCGGCAGTCGGAGCAAAAAAGGTAGTGATCGCTTTCATGGTGGTGGTCTTTCCGGCTCCGTTCGGCCCCAGGAAACCAAGTACCTCCCCTGCTTTGACCACAAAGGAAATATTATCCACAGCTTTCTGAGTGCCGTATTTTTTCGTAAAATTTTCTACGACAATGTCCATAATCCTTTAATTAAAATTTTGGTGCAAAATAAAATAATCGGGGAAAAACAATAAAAAAAGAAAAGGCCATTTAACATTATTTAACACTGAAAATCCGTGAAACGGTCTTCATGATGACCTAATTGTCAATTACTTATATCAAACTTTGCACGGGCATCCCCTTGGATCGCAGCCGCTCTTTCCCTGGCTTCACTCAGGATAGCCTCAGCACGCCTGTCGGCCTCCGAAACCAGAAGACTTGCTTTGCTGTCGGCCTCTTTCCTTATCTGGTCCGCCGCAGCTCTGGCGGCCATTTCTCCAAGGGGTCCCTTCTTCTTCCCCTCCGCAACCAGCCTGACAGCTGCAGAATCGGCTTCCTGACGTATCTTCTGCGCCGATTGCATCGCAAGGGATCTGATCTCTGCTGCCTGCTTCTCCGCCTCTGCAATAATTCCCTGAGCGATGGAATCAGCTTTTGCAATATATCGATCCGCCTGTTGTTTTATCATCGCCTCCGCTTCCTCCTTTTTTTCCTGAAATTCGTCCTCCACCCTGGATTTCAGTTCGTCCACCACATTTTTCATGGCTTCCTTCAACCCAATGGTGACAGTGGGCCGGGTGACAGTTCCTCCGATGACCACATCCACGCTGACCTTGTCTCCAACCTGAAATTCTGCTCCTGATTTATTGATCTTGCTGGCCAGGTCATTGATGACATCATTGAAATAAGAGCCAAACTCGCTTCTGGGTATTTCCATGCCAAGTACGAAGCTGATTTGCTGGTCGAGCGATGTATATCCGCTCAGCAGTGCGCTGATGGGTCCCATTTTAAAAGGGAACCGGCTGATATGAGCCTTGCCGTCAAGGATGTCGAACGACAGATCCAGGGCATCTATCGTGGCATTTTTCAACCGGTCAGTGTGGAGCATATCAGCGATCTGGTTGAACACCTGGATATCTTCGATCACCACTTTCGAGGAAGACAGCCTGCCCGATCCGGAGATACTGCTGATGAGCGGCTGCAATTGGCTGTTTAGTTCTGATTTGAAAGTAAAACCTGCCGATAAGCTGCCTCTGGTTCTTTGAGCGACCGGAGCAAACGAGCGGATCAGCTGCAGGGCATTGTAGGATTGCTGGAGATCGATCCCATTTAATTTCAGCGAAGCCTGTACCGCTGCCTGCCCGTGATCCGCAGCTGAGTAGCTGCCATCCAGTATTACCGACCCTCCCAGCAGGTCCACTTTCAGATCCCTGACCTTCACTTCGCTGTTTTGAACAATGATCCGGCCTTCCGCATTGCGGATATTCATGGCATCGTACTTCAGCAGATCACAGCTGGCGTTCAGCTCAAAATCAATGTTACCGGGCACCAGAAAAGTAGCAGGAACAGTATCCGGAGCCCGGGCGCCGGGTTGTTCGGCACCGGGCAGTCCGGCCAGCAGGGAATCAAGGTCAAGCACTCGGGAGCTGGCGCTCAGGCGCCCCTTAATCGTTTTACCATCCAGCAGGTACGGAATATAATTCTCAACATAACCCTCAGCCTGTAGATCACTTGGACCATAATTCAGTGACAGATCCGCAATCCGAAACCTGTCAGGCTGAAGTTCCAGACGGACCGACGGAATTGAAATCAACCGTGGGAAACCAGCGCCAGAAAGCCCAATGTTTGCGGCTTCCAGGGTGCCGCTGGCTATAATGTTCTGGTAAAGCCTGCTTTCAAAATCAGAGACCCTGCCTTTGATCCTGGCATCGGTAATGAGCAGGCCTGAATACTCCTGTCCGGCATCCAGCGGGACGATTTTCCGGACTGACCCGAGATCGATCCTGCCTTTCACTGCAGCCTGAATGGCTGGATCTGATACCGGTTGGTGTATAGTCAGGCTTGCATTAACGGGGTTACCAGCCATGACGAACTGAAAGGGTTCTATGGAAATGACCGTCTGATCCATCTCGCCGCCCGGATTCTCGACCGAAGCGTTCAGATATATTCCGGATATATTCGCCGGGAACCCCGGATACTGGAACATTCCGCCGTCAATATTCAGGTTCAGTCCAAAGGACGGGAGAAGTTCATCAGTATATTCTCCGCGAATAAATCCGTCGATGGATAATGTACCGGATGCCTGGATCTGGTCAAAATCCCTGGTATAAACAGCAGGGATCACGGAAAGAAAGTTCTTGAAATCGCATTTGCCTGAGGTGAACTGAATATCCATCTCCACCTGCCCCTCCGGTTCTGCATAATAACCTTCCAGGGTAAGTGGGATCTCGCTCAGCCGGATGGCAGACTGCTGAAATGTATATTTTTCTGCGACAAAGTCAGCATGGATCAGCGAGGAAAGTTCGGCGGGCACTTCATGAACGATTGGAAATCCTTCATAATCAATGGAAAACCTGCTGATATCCGCATTGAAGTTCAGACTGGTCTGGGATTCCGTGAGATCACCCTTAAAGGCCAGCTGCATGTGATCAGCCCATATGAGCATGCCGGTGTATTCGTCAAGGTAGATCAGGTTGGCGTTCATAAGGTCGACGTCCTGCAGCCCCAGCGAAAAATGACTGGATCCATCCAGGGCAGCCACTGCTTGTATTTCATTTTCTTCACCGGCAGGTTCCCTGATAATATCCCAGTTGACCTCCCCATTTTCATCTACATGCAACTTCAGGGATGGATTTTCCATCCTGATCCTGACGATCTCATACTGATCCCCGAACAGGCTCAGCAGGTCAAAGGATACGTACAGGCGTTCTGTCTGAAGCAGGGTATCATTGCTAAACTGCTCCATGCCAATGATGCGCAGCGAATCGAGCTTTAAGGAAACCAGCGGAAAACTTTTCAGAAGGGTCAGGCGCCCGTCTGTAAACGACAGCGAGGCTTTCAGCTGGTCATTGGCCTGCTGCCTGGCATATTCGATCACTTTTCCTTTGAAGATCACTGGCAGCAGGGCAATGACCAGGATGAGGAAGGCAACTGCGATCAGGATGATCTTAACAGCTTTTTTCATAGGGGAGGGATTGATGGGGCTTTTAGCTCATGCATTTTTGCATCAAAAAATAATCGGCAAGAACGAGTGCGGTCATGGCCTCCACGATCACAACAGCACGAGGTACGGGGCAGGGATCGTAACGCCGGGCTCCGGTGAACCTGACGTTCCTTCCCTGGTCATCCAGTGTTAACTGTTCCAGTCCAATGGTTGAAATGGGTTTGAATGCTACTCTGAAGAAGATGTCCTCACCGGAAGAAATCCCACCTTGAATACCGCCCGAACGGTTGGAAAGGGTCCGTATTTGCACCGAGCCATCTGGTTCGGTGACCAGTGCGTAGGGATCATTGTGTTCGGAGCCTTTCATGGTAGTACCTTTAAAGCCGGATCCATACTCAAATCCCTTTACGGCCGGGATGCTCAGCATGGCGTGTGCCAGGGCTGCCTGGAGCTTGTCGAAGACCGGTTCGCCCAGCCCGGGAGGTACATGCCGCGCGATACAGGTGATCGTGCCGCCGGTGGAGTTCCTTTCCCGCATGATGTCCTGAAGGTATTTTTCCATTTCTGCAGAGGTATGCGGATCCGGACAGCGTACGGGAGAATCTTCCGTTTTATCCAGACTGAGGCCGGTGTAATTGGTCGTCAGGGACACAGGACCGATGGAGGACACATAGGCCTGTACAGTGATGTTCCCGCGCATGAGCAGAAGCTTTGCAAAAGCACCGGCCACCACGCGGGACACGGTTTCCCGTGCGGAGGCCCTGCCGCCACCTCTATGATCGCGAATTCCATACTTCTGCTGATAGGTGAGATCCGCATGCGAAGGCCGGAAAAGCTTCCTGAGATGGTCATACTCCTCCTCATGCTGATCCGTGTTGAGGATCCAAAATCCGATGGGAGTTCCGGTGGTCATCCCTTCCAGGATTCCGGATGAAAAGATGACGCTGTCGGTTTCACCGCGCGGGGTGGTATAGTCGGATTGTCCGGGTTTGCGCCGCGCGAGTTCGCGTTCGATGAAAGGGATGTCGGCGTGCAATCCGGGCGGACAGCCATCGATCACACCACCCACGGCCCTGCCATGGGATTCACCAAAGGTCGTGAGTCTGAACAGCCTGCCAAATGTATTGCCAGACATCGGAATTCCATTTTATCCTACGACCGTGGCCCATTCAGGATCCTGATCTTGGCTTCAAGTATCGAAAGTTCCTTTTTGGCATTATCGATTTTCTTCTCAAACTCCTTTTTCAGGATCTGGGCATTTTTTGAATCGGCCAGAAAACCAATATTATTTTCCCAGAGAGATATATCTTCCTTTAATTTACTGAGCTTATTGATCAGCGTACCCCTTTCCTTGCTCAGGATACGGTTGGCATCCGGCACGTCCCTGACGGATTCATAGTGTGCCTTGAAAGAAAGCGTACTGATCTCCATGGCGTCAACCTTCAGCTTATCCAGGTGTTTATTGATTGCCGTCCGGAAGTCATTCTGAAGCTTGTCTTTGTCTTTCATTGGCACATGGCCTATTTCCATCCATTGACGCTGCATCTCCTTGATCATTTGCAGGTCCTCGTTTTTGTTGCCGGTGAGTTCGTATTCCTGGACTTGTTTGATCAGGTCCAGTTTCGCCTGGAGGTTGTCCTCCTCCTGCTTCTGGATGGAGGCGAAATAATTGGCCTTCCGTGTGAAGAACTCATCACAGGCGGCCCTGAAGCGTTTCCATATCCGGTTGGCATGTTTCCTGGGAACCGGACCGATCTCCTTCCATTCCTTCTGAAGCTGGATCAGATCCTGGGTGGTCTTCCGCCAGTCGGTATTGTTCCTGAGGGCTTCCGCCTGTACGCAGAGGTCGAGTTTGAGGTTGTAGTTATGGATCTGCTGATCCTTGACTTTGCCGAAATATTCCTTCTTTTCAGAAAAATAGGTATCCAGTGAGGTCTTGAACCGTTCCCAGATCTTATCGTTCATTTTCTTTCCCGCCGGGCCGATGGAACGCCATATCTTCAGAAGGTCTGACATTTCCTGGGTGGTGTCCTGCCAGTCGTTCAGCGAATTGTTCCTGATGGCCAGGATCTGCTCCGCTTTTTCACACAAGGCAAGCTTGGTATTGTAGTTTTCCTGCTGGTCTTCCTGAAGTTTTCTGTAATGATCCCGGCGCCTGTCGTTGATCTTATCGGTGGCGGTTTTGAACCTTTCCCAGATTTCATCCTTCTTATCCTGAGCAACAGGACCAATTTCCTTCCACTCTTCGTGGTACTGCTGCAGCTGTTTGAACGATCTGAGAATGGAGGTTTCCAGCAACAACTCCTCAGCCTTTTCACAGAGCTTTATCTTCGCTTCGAGATTTTTCCGCAGGTCAAGGTCTTTTAATTCCTTATTGATCTTGACTTTATCAAAAAACTTCTCCACCAGAAAATGGTAGTTCTGCCAGAGATTGTTTACTTCTGACTTGGGCACCATCCCGATCTCTTTCCACTTATCCTGCAGTGCCCTGAAATGATCGTACGTTTTCTTGAGGGTCTCCTCAGAACTGATCAGTTCCTTCAACTCATCCAGGATCTTCAGTTTTTCAGCCAGGTTCTTTAGTTTTGCCTGCTCCTGTTCCTCGGTATGTTTTGCCTTGTTGAGTTTATAGGTCTCAAAGGCCTGTTCGTATCTTTGATCCAGAGGATCCTCAACGGCAGGCAGTTCTGTCTTTTCTTCGGCGCCTTTAATGAAGGTTTCCAGGTGCTGTTCCTTGAATTCCTTATTCAGACGCAGGTAAGCTACCTTGATCAGCGCAACAGTTGTCTTGATCTTGTTGACATCCGTGTCCTTCACTGTCTCTTCCAGTAGTTCAACGAGTTGCTCCTTGGAAAGTTCATTGATTCCCTTGAGTGATTCTTCATCAGCCTCACCCACGACCTCGGTTTCTTCATCCTCCGTCTCTTCTTCCTCCACAACCGGATGGATCTCCGGCTGCTCGGTCGCAACAACAGATACAGGTTCGATAGGTACAGGGATCAATTCCTGATCAGGAACCGTCTCGATGGATTCGTTCGCCTCCTCAACCAGGGGAGCAACGATGGTTTCTTCCACAACCTCGTCAACGGTAGGCAGAGTCGTTTCGACAATGGCTTCAGCAACAGCCCCGACCTCAGCCTCTGGAATCTCTGCGATGGTTTCTTCCACTACCTCGTCAACCGGAGGCAGGGTTGCCTCGGCAATGGCTTCAGCAACAGCCCCGACCTCAGCCTCTGGAATCTCTGAGATGGTTTCTTCCACAGCCTCTTCAACCGGAGGCAGGGTTGCCTCGGCTATGGCCTCAGCAACAGCCTCGACCTCAGCCTCTGGAATCTCTAGGATGGATTCTGAACTATGTTCTTCAGGCAGGGTAATCTCTGCTACCGCTGGTTCTGCCGGCAATGCGGCTGTCTGGTCCTCAATAGGATCTTCTGTTTCAGGGATCGCAGGTGGGGGGAGCTCTGTGATGATTTCATCAGTTGTGTCTTCCGTGAAAAATTCCTCTTCAGGGAGAGCATCTTCGGTGATTTGTGCGTTAACTTCTTCCTCTGACGGATTGGCAGTAAATTCCTTTTCTGGCATGGCTTCTTTCCTTTATGTTAGCATTCTCCTCCCTCACAGAGGGATTATGATCTTCAGTTAAGTACCCAGTACAATCTTCCCTTTCCGATACCTCTTCCGGGGAAATGGAAATCTTCACAATCGTGATACGTAAAGACCTCAGTGGAGTGCAAAATTAGTAATAAATCAAAATGGTGAATACTTTGCGGAAAATTATCCCTGGCAGTGAAATACCCTTTCATTCAAGGGCTCTTTTGTTAAAAAGGATGTATCCGATATTTACGATAAAGGAAAACCGGTCTACATCTCGGTCGTAGTAGTTCACGCTCAGGCTTACAGGTCCGATGGGGCTTTGGTAAACGGTAGCGGCTGAACCCAGGAAATAATGGCTCTCAAACAGGCCACCCATCTCGGCCGAAAGGTCAGGTTGCTCGAGGATTTCCTGGAATGGGAAGAAAGCGAATCCTTCGAGCCGGAAATGAATGTTTTTCAGCACCTTATACACTACCCTCGACCCGAGGGCCGCATAATTGTACGCCCTGAATTCAGGCAGAAAAAGGGTCTTGCTTTCAGGTATGGGCTGAAACGCCGGAGCAGCAAGCACGCTGGATACATAATTATTAAACAGCGGCTGACTGGAAAGCAGTGCCTCCGTGTAAATCCCAAGGGTGACTGGTCCGATGGGCGGGAAATAGGTCTCGTATTTTGCCCTGAACTTCCACCAGTGGTGGCGCTGGTAAAAAAAGTCTGTATCGTTGGATGTGGAACCCGGGATATTCTCCTCATCTCCTCCGATGAACCGAAGGGATAACAGCACGTTATAACCCGAGCTTGGGTATGTCTTTGCATTCAATGTATTGATCTCGTAGATACCGCCCCATGAATAGCAGTCAAAATAGGTGCGGTCTGCTGTATCATTGCTGCTGAACTGGTTGGTCTGGTAATAATCCTCGCGCTGTCGGGCAATGCCTCCCCCCAGGTCCAGCTTGGCATTTGTCCCGGTGGGAAATCCCAGGTAGAAGTCGACATGGTTTTCCGTCTCAACAAGATAAGAAGGATCCTTATCTTCAAAAAAGATCGTGGAGGTCTCAAAGTAGTCCCACTGGTTGAAAGAAATGGTGGATTTCAGATAAAAAGGAAGCCGCGTGGGGAGCTCTGTCTTCAGATCGATCTGGGCTGCACTGTAAAACCTGCCAATGTACGTACTTGCTTTTATTCCAAAATAAAAGCTGGACAACAGGTTGAACTTTGCCCCGAAGTAAGCCTCGTTGATGGGTGAAGAAGACAGGTTGCCGCCCAGCTGCAGGGTCAGGTTCTTTTGCTTTTTAAAATCCAGGTTCAGCTTATAGCATCCGTCGGTCTCGTTGTACAGTGCAACAGGGAAGACATACTCAAACAGCTTGTCGGTCTGAAGTTTGAAATATTCTCTTCTGAGCTCGTTGATGGTCATCGAATCCCTTTTCCTCATCAGGGAACGGGATACAAACTGCGCCTGGTCCTCGTTCAAACCCTGAACCTCCACGTTATTGAATATCAGTGGCGGTTTCTGATGGTTAAACAATTCCCGCTTTCTTGTGACTGAATCCGGCGGAAAACGGCGCTGAATGAACGCTTTGATGGCGTCAATCTTCCGGAGCGTTGCCACATAGCCGCTATCAATAAATTCCTGGGACCGCGAAAAATCCACTACGTTTACTGACCTGAGTTCCGGTTCGATGAGTACACCCTTTTCGGGAGGTACATCATATACGGTGTTTTCCATCAGCATGTTCTGCAGCTGTGATATCACATCATCCTCCTCCGGGGCCTCGTAATTGCCTGCACATTTGCTACCGATGATCACATCCGGATTAAACTCCTCCAGGGCCACATCGATCGGGAAATTATTGTACATTCCACCGTCAAAGAGAAGTTTACCCTTCATGCGGATGGGCCTGAAATAGAAAGGATAGGTGGTGGCTGCACGGAGTCCGACAGCCAGATCTCCTTCCCTGATGATAATGTATTTGTTCTCAGCAACATCAGCAGCTACAAAACGCAGGGGCAACATCAGCCGGTCGAAATTTCCCTGGCATACGGCGTTGGCTGGTGCAAATTTCTCCACGATCATGAAATCCAGCATGATGGGAGAGATCAGGTTGGTGGGCAGGATGGATGTGCTCTGAATGCGCTCATAATCCATGTCGATCTCAAACCAGGTGGCGTTGGGCTCTTCCTTTTTGAAATATGCCTCGTAATAGGAAGGCATTTTACCTGATATCCACATCTGGAAATCCCTGGATGCGAACAGCTGGGCCATCTCCTGCGTCGTATAACCAGAAGCATAGAATCCTCCTATAAGCGCTCCCATCGACGTGCCTGCAATGCAATCGATGGGTATGCCATTCTCTTCCAGTGCACGGATGACACCAATATGAGAAACACCCTTGGCTCCCCCGCCACTAAGGACAAGACACACTTTTTGCCCTGCGGCAGGCAGTATGGCGCATACAGCGGGCAGGATGAGTAAGAAGGCAAGTAACCGTATGTTCAATCTGTGCATGAAAAGAACACGGAAAATTCGAAATATAACGGTCAGGTTTCGGATGATATTTTGTCCAGGGCCTGATTGAGATCTGCGATGATATCCCCGGCATCCTCAATGCCAACCGACAGACGGACCAGTCCGTTGGTGATCCCTGCCAGCTCACGCGACTCTTTCGACATTTTTGAATGGGTCATGGAAGCAGGGTGCTGAATAAGCGTTTCCACTCCCCCCAGCGACACGGCCAGCAGGGCCAGCTGAACATGGTTCATCAGGATCTTTCCTGCTACAAGCCCGCCCCTGAGCTCAAAACTGATCATCGAACCGGGCCCTCTCATCTGCCGTTGTGCCAGTTCATACTGGGGATGGGAAGCAAGCCCGGGGTATTTGATCCATTCCACCATAGGGTGTCCTTCGAGAAACCTGGCCACCTGCATCGCATTTTGCTGGGCACGGTCAAGACGTAAAGCCAAGGTCTTAAGACCCCTGTGCACCATGAATGCCTGATGCGGGTCCATGTTGAATCCGACATTGATCATGACTGGCCTCATCTTTTGATAATCTTCCCTGGTTTTGGCGACGATCATTCCCGCTACCACATCCGCATGACCATTGATGAACTTGGTCATCGAATGCAATACGATATCTGCTCCCAGGGACAGTGGATTCTGCAGGTAAGGGCTGCAGAAAGTATTATCCACGCAGATCTTTATGTTCTTTCCTTTCACAAGATTCGCCACAGCTTCAATATCGGTGATCCCCATGGTAGGATTGGCCGGAGTTTCAAGATAGATCAGTTTCGTGTTGGGCCGGATGGCATCCCTGATGTTGTCAGGATTTGTGGCATCCACATACGAAGATTCAATCCCGAAACGCGAAAACAATGTTTCCATGATCACCCGGGAGGGGCCATAGAGGGATTCATGACTGACCATATGATCACCCTGGGCCAGATAGGTCATGTAAACGGTCGAGACGGCACCCATCCCGGATGAAGTGGCAATACCTCCATAACCGCCCTCCAGGCTGGCAAGCGTCTTCTCCAGGGCCTTGATGGTCGGATTTCCCAGACGGGTATAAATGTACCCGTCGGACTCACCGGAGAAGCACTGGGCCCCGTGATCCACATTCCTGAACTTAAAGGTGGATGTCTGATAAATGGGTACCACTGCGCTCCCCAGAGCGTCCTCCATCCCCCCTGAATGAATTAATCTGGAATTGAAACCAAGTTTTTTTGAATCCTCCATGACCAATGATTTTGTGATGAATTGGATAATTACGACAAAATTAGGGATTTTCGACGGGATGCCAATATGTATTGTCAATGAATATCCCGTGTTCAGTTTTGTACAAATAGTGTCCGGTATCCGACACCTGCAGCTGTTGGCCCTGTAAAGGAAATAAATAACTTCCTTCTTTACAGTCATTTAAATAAAATGGCATATTATTCGCTAAAATTCCCGTTTTTATTATTTTCGAAATGGAAATCACATACTAACACCTAAATCATGAAAAAAATTGTTTTTACCATGTTTTTGCTGTTGATCAGCATTTTTTATGTGACGGCACAGAGTGAAACAGGTCTGCTTCGTTTTCCTGCGATCCACGGCTACCAGGTTGTTTTCTCCTATGCAGGTGATCTGTATACGGTTGCCAAAGCAGGTGGCATCGCCAGGAAATTAACCAACCATGAAGGTTATGAGATGTTTGCCCGTTTTTCACCCGATGGAAATCTATTGGCTTTTACTGCCCAGTATGACGGGAACACGGAGGTGTACCTCATGCCTTCTCAGGGAGGAGTTCCCGTCCGGCTCACCTACACGGCCACCCTGGGGCGGGATGACATCTCAGACAGGATGGGGCCCAATAACATTGTGATGACCTGGACTCCGGACGGCAAGAATATCATTTACCGCAGCCGGAAGCAATCCTTTAACGATTTTACCGGGCAGCTGTTCAGCGTCAGCAAAGAGGGAGGATTGTCCTCTGAACTCCCTTTTCCGCGCGGGGGATTCTGCTCGTATTCGGAAAACGGTCAGAAAATGGCCTATAACAGAGTGTTCAGGGAGTTCCGTACCTGGAAATATTACCGGGGAGGAATGGCCGATGATATCTGGATCTACGACTTTCAACAACGCACCACGACCAATATCACCAGCAATGATGCTCAGGACATCATTCCCATGTGGTATAAAGACAGGATCTATTTCCTGAGCGACCGTGACAGGACCATGAACCTGTTTGTGTACAACACCACCACAAAAGAAACCAGGAAAGTGACCAGCTTTAACGATTATGACATTAAATTTCCCTCACTGGGCGACAATGCCATCGTTTTTGAAAAAGGGGGTTTTCTTTATTACCTCGACCTTTCCAGTGAACAGACCAGAAAAATCACCGTACAGATCGCCGATGATTTCCTTTCAGGCAGGAATGAACTGGTGGATGCCTCGAAAAACATTGTTTCCTATGAGATCTCACCGGATGGTAAAAGAGCTCTCTTCTGGGCTCGCGGCGATTTATGGACCGTTCCCGCCGAACACGGGATCACGCGCAACCTCACCAAATCGCCCGGTGTCCACGACAGGAATCCACTTTGGTCACCTGATGGCAGGCATATCGCCTTCATCTCTGACAAATCAGGCGAGGATGAGATTTACATCATAAATCAGGATGGCACCGAAGCTCCCGTTGCTGTCACGAAAAACGGCGACACATATAAATATTCGCTGATCTGGTCCCCTGATAGCAAAAAGCTCCTGTGGGCCGATAAAAAACTAAGGCTGCAGTATGTTGACATCGAATCCGGAAAGATCACGGAAATCGAGCAGTCCAACGTGGGCGAGTTCTATTCCTATACATTCTCTCCTGACAACAAATGGATCGCATTCTGCAGGCCGGTAACCACTGGAATGAACACGCTTTGCCTTTATAACCTTGAATCGGAAAACACATATGACCTTACGGATCAATGGTATGGTACCTCCAGCCCTGCCTTCAGTGAGAACGGAAAATACCTTTTCTTTGTTTCAGACAGGGATTTCAACCCTACCTATAGCCAGGTTGAATGGAACTACGCCTATCAGGATATGGACAGGTTGTACATGCTCACCCTGACAAAGGATACACCCTCCCCTTTCGCTCCGGTGAACGACGAGGTGAGCATCAAAACAGAAGACACCACGGTTAAAGAGGAACCAAAGACCAAAACGGATGACAAGCCCAAAACAGAAAGCAAAGATATTGTCATCGATCTGGACGGCATCAGCCAGCGGGTGATCGGACTCCCCGTGGCAGCCGGCAATTACCGCGGACTGCGCAGCGTCGGGGAAAAGATCTACTACAGCTTCGCTTCTTCAACAGGCAGCCGCTCCATCAAGCTGTTCGACCTGAAAGACAAAAAAGAGACGGACCTGAATGCCGAAGGAGGATTTGAGATCTCCCACGATGGGAAAAAAATGCTTCTGGGCAAGGGATCGTCCTACTATATCATCGACCTGCCCTCCGGACCCGTTAAAACAGAAAAAGCCCTTGACCTGTCGAACATGAAGGTGATGGTTGATTTCAAGTCCGAATGGGAACAAATTTTCACCGAGAGTTGGCGACAGATGCGGGATTTCTTCTACGTATCCAACATGCATGGTGTTGACTGGCCTGCGATGAAAGAGAAATATGGTGTGCTGCTGCCCTATGTGAACAACCGGAATGATCTCAACTACGTTATCGGCGAGATGATCAGCGAGCTGAGTGTAGGTCACGCCTATATCAGCGGCGGCGACAAGCCGCAACCTGCCAGGATACAACTGGGTTTGCTCGGCGCACGGATCACCAGGGATCCCTCAGGTTATTACAAGGTGGATGAAATCCTTCAGGGACAGAACTGGAACGATGATCTGAGATCACCCCTGACAGAGGTGGGGGTGAATGTAACGACTGGTGATTACATCCTTGCGGTCAATGGAGTTTCAACCCGTACGATGAACGATATCTACATGTCGCTCATCGGCACCGCTGGCAAACAGGTGGAACTGACCGTCGGAAAGAATACATCCATGGAAGGCAGCAGGGAGGTTATCATTGTTCCGGTGAGGGATGAATCGAACCTTTATTATTACGACTGGGTACAGGACAATATCCGGAAAGTGAACGAGGCAACGAACGGGGAAGTGGGTTATATTCACATACCCGATATGGGTCCTGCGGGTCTGAATGAATTTGTGAAATATTTTTATCCCCAGCTGAACAAAAAAGGATTGATCATCGACGACCGTGGCAACGGTGGAGGTAATGTCTCTCCGATGATCATCGAAAGGCTGAGCCGTGAGGTCACACGATCGAACATGTCACGCAACGTTTCAGTGCCATCCCAGACGCCGCGTCAAATGATGCGCGGCCCGATGGTGATGCTGATCAACGAATATTCCGCATCCGACGGGGATCTTTTTCCCTATGCCTTCAAGAAACACGAACTTGGAAAGATCGTGGGCAAAAGAACATGGGGCGGGGTTGTCGGGATCCGGGGATCATTGCCCTTCATCGACGGTGGAGACCTTCGCAAACCGGAGTTTGCCTCCTATTCGGCCGACGAAAGCAAATGGATCATCGAAGGTATCGGTGTCGAACCGGATTTCTATGTGGACAACGATCCTGCCAGGGAATATGACGGCATTGACGATCAGTTGAACAAAGCCATCGAAATCATAAAGGAGGAGCTGAAGAACTACAAAGAGATACCGGATATTCCGGCTGCACCCGATAAGACCAGGTAATAACCAAAGAGGGTGCCTCACTGCTGAGACACCCTCTTTTGATTTTCAGGCTTGTGCCGACGGACCTCCCAGTGCAAAGGGAGGCATGGCATCGCCCACAGGTTCTTTGATCGTACCATGCACGGATTCATACTTGGTAATGTTATCCTTCAGGGCACGGTACAGTCTTTTTGCATGCTGCGGCGTCAGGATGATCCTCGATTTTACCTTGGCTTTAGGTACGCCGGGCATCATCTTGACAAAATCCACAATGAACTCCGACTGAGAGTGGGTGATGATCGCCAGATTGGAATAGATTCCCTCGGCGATCTCATCGCTCAGCTCAATGTTGATCTGTCCCATCTTTTTCTGGTCTTCCATTTGGTCTGAATTATTCTGTTATGGTTATATCTTCTTTTGATGCCATCAGGGTTTCATACTCTTCCCTGCTTCCTACGATCAGGTTCTCATATTCCCTCAGGCCAGTACCGGCAGGTATCAGATGGCCAATGATCACGTTCTCCTTCAATCCCTCAAGATCATCGGTCTTTGCCCGTATGGCAGCTTCGGTGAGCACCTTGGTAGTTTCCTGGAAGGATGCGGCAGAGATCCAGCTCTTGGTTTGAAGTGATGCTCGTGTAATACCCTGCAAAACCTGCTTTGCCGTAGCTGGCTGCGAATCCCTGGCTTCCACCAGACGCTTGTCCTTCCTCTTGAGCAAGGAGTTCTCATCCCTTAACTTGCGGGCACTGACGATCTGCCCTGACCGGAAGCTGAGCGAATCACCGGAATCAACAACTACCTTCTTCCCAAAGATCCAGTCGTTCTCATCCTGGAACTCGTTCTTGCTGACAAGTTCTCCTTCAAGGAATTTGGTATCTCCCGGATCAGCGACTTCCACCTTGCGCATCATCTGACGGACGATCACCTCAAAATGCTTGTCATTGATCTTCACACCCTGCAGCCTGTACACTTCCTGGATTTCGTTGACGATATATTCCTGCACCTTCATCGGGCCTTTGATGGCCAGGATGTCGGACGGCGTCATGGCGCCTTCGGATAGAGGTGTGCCTGCTTTCACATAGTCGTTCTCCTGGGCAAGGATCTGCTTGGAAGTAGGAATAAGGTAATGCTTTTCCTCACCTGTTTTGGAAGTGATCACCACTTCGCGGTTTCCTCTCTTCAGCTTCTTCGCCAGGGATACCACCCCATCAATCTCGGCAACGATGGCAGGATCAGATGGATTACGCGCCTCAAACAGCTCGGTGACCCTTGGCAGACCTCCAGTGATGTCACCCGATTTGCCAAAGGACCTGGGTATCTTTACCAGGATGTCGCCAGCCTTGATGTCTGAACTATCCTCCACCTGAATATGGGCACCCACCGGAATGTCGTATGCTTTGATCTCTTCTCCTGCCTTTCCCATGATGCTGATGGATGGATTCTTGGTCTTGAGACGCGATTCAATGATCACTTTCTCGTAGTATCCTGTTTGTTCATCAGATTCGATACGGTAGGTGATACCTTCGATGATGCTTTCAAAGACCACTTTTCCGCTGACCTCCGAAAGGATCACCGCATTCCAGGGATCCCATTCGCTGATCAGCTCTCCCTTTTTCACCTCATCGCCATTCCGGAAATACAGTTTTGCTCCGTAGGGTATATTGCTCGAAGACAGGACTATGTTGGTGTTCTTATCGATGATCCTCATTTCAGCTGAACGGCCTACGACCATCTGGTAAGAGTTACCTTCCTTATCGGTGTAATCCACCGACCGGAGCTCTTCTATTTCGATGATCCCGCCGTACTTCGCCTCTATCTTGGATATGATGGCAATATTGGATGCCGTACCACCAACGTGGAATGTCCTCAGGGTCAGCTGCGTACCAGGCTCGCCGATCGACTGTGCCGCAATCACGCCCACGGCTTCTCCCTTTTGCACCAGTCTGCCGGTGGCCAGGTTACGTCCATAGCATTTCGTACAGACGCCCCGCTTGGCTTCACAGGTAAGTACCGAACGGATCTCAACGCCTTCAATGGGCGAGTTGTCGATCTCCAGGGCAATTTCCTCGGTGATCTCTTCTCCCGCTGCAACAATGATGTTTCCCGTCTGGGGGTGGTATACGTCATGCAGCGACACCCTTCCCAGGATACGGTCAAGCAGCTTCTCAACCACCTCTTCGTTCTTTTTCAGTGCGGTGATGGTCAAACCACGCAATGTTCCGCAGTCTTCCTCCGTGATGACGACATCCTGTGCAACGTCCACCAGACGACGGGTAAGGTAACCGGCGTCAGCCGTCTTAAGGGCCGTGTCGGCCAGACCTTTCCGGGCACCATGGGTGGAAATGAAATACTCAAGAACCGACAAACCCTCTTTAAAATTGGACAGGATTGGATTTTCAATGATTTCACCCCCTGCAGCGCCAGATTTCTGTGGCTTCGCCATCAATCCCCTCATGCCCGAAAGCTGCCGGATCTGTTCCTTGGATCCCCTGGCTCCGGAATCCAGCATCATGAACACCGGATTGAATCCCTGGCGGTCCTGCGACAGTTGTTTGATCAGTTCCTGGGTGAGCTGCGAGTTGGTATGTGTCCAGATGTCGATGATCTGGTTGTAACGTTCATTATTGGTAATGAATCCGTTGGTGTAGTTACTGACGACTTCATCCACTTCGGCGTTGGCGCTGCCGATCAGCTTATCCTTGATGGCCGGTACAATCACGTCGGCAAGGTTGAAGGAGAGTCCTCCCTTGAACGACATCTCGAATCCGAGGTCCTTGATATCGTCCAGGAACCTGGCAGTGGCCGCTGTTCCGGTCTTGCGCATGATGTTGCCTATGATATCCCTGAGGGATTTCTTTGTCAGCAGTTCATTGATGAAGCCATATCCTTCCGGCACATAATTGTTGAAAATGATACGTCCGGTAGTGGTCTCAATGATCTTTGTCACCTCATTGCCGTCTTCCTGGACGGTCAGCCGCACTTTAATAAAAGCGTGAAGGTCCACTTTTCCTTCGTTGTAGGCAATGGTCACCTCTTCGGGAGAGTAAAAAATACGGCCCTCCCCTCTGGAAGGATTGTCGGGTAAGCTCCGGCGTCCTTTGGTCAGATAGTACAAGCCGAGAACCATGTCCTGGGAAGGAACGGTGATAGGCGCTCCATTGGCCGGATTGAGGATATTGTGAGATGCCAGCATCAGCAGCTGGGCTTCGAGGATGGCTGCATTGCCAAGGGGGACATGCACTGCCATCTGGTCTCCGTCGAAGTCAGCGTTGAATGCCGTACAGGCCAGCGGATGCAGCTGGATGGCCTTCCCCTCGATCAATTTGGGCTGGAAGGCCTGGATCCCAAGACGGTGAAGCGTGGGTGCCCTGTTGAGCATCACCGGGTGCCCCTTGAGGATGTTCTCAAGGATATCCCATACGACCGGATCTTTACGGTCGACGATCTTTTTTGCAGACTTGACGGTCTTGACAATGCCCCGTTCAAGCATTTTCCGGATAATGAACGGCTTGAAAAGCTCAGATGCCATCTCCTTGGGCAAACCGCATTCGTTCAGCTTCAATTCCGGACCTACTACGATCACAGAACGGCCCGAATAATCCACACGTTTACCCAGAAGATTCTGCCGGAACCTGCCCTGCTTGCCCTTGAGGCTGTCTGAGAGCGATTTCAGGGGACGGTTGGATTCTGTTTTCACCGCATTCACTTTCCTGGAATTATCGAAAAGGGAATCCACTGCTTCCTGCAGCATTCGCTTTTCATTGCGCATGATCACATCCGGTGCCTTGATCTCGATCAGGCGCTTGAGCCTGTTATTCCGGATGATCACACGGCGGTACAGATCGTTCAGGTCGGAAGTGGCAAACCTGCCGCCATCCAGCGGCACCAGGGGCCTGAGTTCAGGAGGAATCACCGGCACCACTTTGACGATCATCCATTCAGGCCGGTTTTCGATCTTCTTGTTGGCTTCACGGAAAGATTCATACACCTGCAGGCGTTTCAATGCATCCTGTTTCCTTTGCTGGGATGATTCGGTATTTGCCTTGTGCCGCAGTTCATACGAGGTCTTGTCAAGGTCAAGATGGGCCAGAAGGTCATGAAGGGCCTCCGCCCCCATCTTTGCCACGAACTTATCCGGATGGGAGTCATCCAGATACTGGTTATCGGAAGGCAGGCTCTCAACAATCTCAAAATATTCCTCCTCCGTCAGGAAATCCAGGTACTGTATACCGTCCCTGGCTTTGATGCCGGGATTGATGACCACATACCGTTCATAATAAATGATGGAATCCAGCTTTTTGGTGGATAGTCCCAGCAACGCACCGATCTTATTGGGCAATGACCTGAAAAACCAGATATGTGCTACAGGGACTACCAGCTGGATATGTCCCATGCGTTCCCTTCTGACCTTTTTTTCCGTTACTTCAACGCCACACCTGTCACATACGATCCCTTTATAACGGATCCGTTTGTATTTGCCACAGTGGCATTCCCAGTCTTTTACCGGTCCGAAGATCCTTTCGCAGAACAACCCATCCCTTTCAGGTTTGTACGTACGGTAGTTGATCGTTTCCGGCTTGAGCACCTCTCCGCTGGATCGTTCCAGGATCATTTCGGGTGAGGCCAGACTGATGGTGATCGTATCGAAGTTACTGTTGATGATGGTATCTTTTCTAAAGGCCATTTGATTTTATGGATTTGCAAAAATAAATGACAACAAGAACGAAGATCAGGGTATTTCACCCTGCACTATAGGTTAAAGGTGTTATTCAAAGGTAACGTTCAGACCAAGTCCTCTGAGCTCATGGACCAACACGTTGAAGGATTCCGGGACACCTGGTCTTGGCATGTTCTCTCCTTTTACAATCGCTTCGTAAGCGCGGGCACGGCCCTGGACATCGTCTGACTTTACCGTAAGGATCTCCTGCAGGATGTTCGAAGCACCGAAAGCTTCCAGTGCCCATACCTCCATTTCACCGAACCGCTGACCGCCAAACTGTGCTTTTCCACCGAGAGGCTGTTGTGTGATCAGTGAGTAAGGTCCGATGGAACGCGAATGCATCTTGTCGTCGACCATATGGTGCAGCTTCAGCATGTAGATATAGCCTACGGTGGCGGGCTGTTTGAACCGTTCTCCGGTTCCGCCGTCATAAAGATATACCCTGCCGTTTTCAGGGAGGTTGGCTTCCTTCATATAGCTGTTGATCTGATCAATGGAAGCACCGTCAAAGATAGGTGTTGAGAAATGCTTACCAAGCTTGTGGCCTGCCCATCCAAGTACGGTTTCGTAGATCTGGCCGAGGTTCATACGGGAAGGTACGCCCAGAGGATTCAGCACGATATCCACAGGGGTTCCGTCTTCCAGAAAGGGCATATCCTCTTCCCTGACGATCTTTGCCACGATGCCTTTGTTACCGTGCCGTCCCGCCATCTTATCGCCTACCTTCAGTTTTCTCTTTTTGGCAACATATACCTTGGCCATCTGGACGATCCCGTTGGGCAGTTCATCGCCAACGGTGGCAACGAACTTCATCCGGTTGAACCGGCCCAGTACTTCGCGGTAATGAATATTGTAGTTGTTCAGAAGACGTTTTACCAGGTCGTTCGTTTCCTTTTCGGTGGTCCACTTGTTGGGATTGATGGTGGAGTAATCGATGTCAGAAAGCACTTTCTGGGTGAACTTAGCCTTTTTGGGAATGATTTCCTCCTTGAACTTATTGAAAACCCCGTTCGACTGTTTGCCGCTGAGCAGCAGGGTAAGCTTGTCGAGCAGCTTGGCTTTCAGCGCATCGGAATCTTTTTTGAAGTCCTTTTCCAGCTTTACCAGGTCATCTTTCTCTTTGGTACGTGTCTTACGGTCTTTGATCACCCGTGAGAACAGTTTCTTCTCGACCACGACTCCCTGCATGGAGGGAGGTGCCTTGAGGGAGGCATCTTTCACGTCGCCCGCCTTGTCACCGAAGATGGCCCTGAGGAGCTTTTCCTCCGGAGTGGGATCGCTTTCCCCCTTGGGAGTGATCTTGCCGATGAGGATGTCTCCTTCTTTTACTTCTGCACCGATCCGGATCAGACCATTCTCATCCAGGTCCTTGGTTGCTTCGGAGCTGACATTCGGTATATCGTTGGTAAGTTCCTCAATCCCGCGCTTTGTATCCCTGACTTCCAGGGTGAATTCTTCGATATGGACAGAGGTAAAAATATCCTCCTTAACGATGCGTTCGGAAACCACGATGGCATCCTCAAAATTATATCCCTTCCAGGGCATGAAAGCGACCATCAGGTTACGGCCAAGGGCCAGCTCACCATTTTTTGTGGCATATCCCTCGCACAGTACCTGCCCCCTGACGACCTTGTCGCCTTTGCTGACGATGGGTCTGAGGTTGACGCATGTGTTCTGGTTGGTACGTGTGAACTTCATCATCTGATACCGTTTGATATCATCATCGAAGCTGGTCAGGCGGTCTTCCTCGGCGCGGTTGTACCGGATCAGGATCTCCCTGGCGTCCACGTATTCAACCACTCCATCCCCTTCGGCGTGGATGAGCGTCCGGCTGTCGCGTGCAACCTGCTCCTCGATGCCTGTACCCACAAGGACCACTTCCGGGTTGAGCAATGGGACAGCCTGCCGCATCATGTTGGATCCCATCAGGGCCCTGTTGGCATCGTCATGTTCCAGGAACGGGATCAGGGAGGCGGCGATGGAAGCGATCTGGTTGGTGGCCACATCGATCATACCCACCTTCTGATTGTCAATGTATGGATAGTCAGCCAGGTAGCGTGCCTTGATTTTTTCCTGGCTGAAGGTGCCGTCCGCATTCAGCGGGGCACTGGCATGTGCGATGTTGATGCTTTCCTCTTCCTCTGCACTCAGGTACACCGGTGGCTCGTCAATGGCAACCTTCCCGCTGACCACCCTGCGATAGGGTGTTTCGATGAATCCAAGGTGATTGATCTTGGCGTACACGCACAGGGAGGAGATCAGGCCGATGTTCGGTCCTTCCGGAGTTTCGATCGTGCACAGACGCCCGTAATGGGTATAATGTACGTCACGAACCTCGAAACCTGCACGGTCCCTGGAAAGACCTCCCGGACCCAGGGCCGACACCCTTCGTTTATGGGTCAGCTCCGAAAGAGGATTGGTCTGATCCATGAACTGTGAAAGCTGGTTAGTGCCAAAAAACGAATTGATGACGGAAGAGAGTGTCTTGGCATTGATCAGGTCCGTGGGAGTGAACACTTCATTGTCCCTTACATTCATCCGCTCACGGATGGTTCTTGCCATCCTGGCCAGCCCAACACCGAACTGATTATACAGCTGTTCGCCGACGGTTCTCACACGACGATTGCTAAGGTGGTCAATATCATCGACTTCCGTCTTGGAATTGGCCAACTCGATCAGGTACTTGATGATGGAAATGATATCCTCCTTGGTCAGCACTTTTACTTCCAGGGGAGTGTCGAGCTTGAGCTTTTTGTTGATCCTGTATCGTCCCACATCCCCAAGGTCGTATCGCTTATCGCTGAAGAACAGTTTGTCGATGATACCGCGGGCTGTCTCCTCATCGGGAGGTTCTGCGTTGCGTAATTGCCTGTAGATGAATTCCACCGCTTCTTTCTCAGAGTTGGCGGTATCTTTCTGCAGGGTGTTGAAAATGATCGAAAAATCAATGGAGTCCCCTTCTTCTTTATGAAGAAGGATGGTCTTGATCCCTGCGTCAATGATCTGATCGACGTGCTTGTTTTCCAGCACGGTTTCCCTTTCGATGATCACTTCCGTCCGTTCGATGGAAACCACTTCCCCGGTGTCCTCATCCACAAAATCCTCGATCCATGCCCTGACAACCCTTGCGGCAAGCCTGCGGCCGATGTACTTCTTCAGGGCCGACCGGCTGACCTTGATTTCCTGCGCCAGGTCAAAGATCTCCAGGATGTCCTTATCCGACTCATACCCGATGGCTCTCAGCAGCGTGGTCACCGGCAGCTTCTTCTTACGGTCGATGTAGGCGTACATCACGTTGTTGATATCGGTGGTGAACTCCATCCACGAACCCTTGAACGGGATGATCCTGGCTGAGAACAACTGCTGTCCGTTGGCATGGAAGCTGGTCCCGAAGAACACTCCTGGGGAGCGGTGAAGCTGTGATACCACCACCCGTTCTGCCCCGTTGATGATGAATGTACCCTTGGGGGTCATGTAAGGGATCATTCCCAGGTACACATCCTGGATGATCGTTTCAAAGTCTTCATGCTCAGGATCGGTACAGTACAGCTTCAGTTTTGCCTTCAGCGGCACACTGTAGGTAAGCCCCCTTTCGATGCACTCATCAATGGAGTAACGTGGGGGATCGATAAAGTAATCAAGGAATTCCAGAACAAAATTATTCCGGGCATCCGTGATGGGAAAATTCTCGGCAAATACCTGGTACAGGCCTTCGCCGGCCCGGTCCTCCGGATTGGTCTCCAGCTGGAAAAAGTCCCTGAAGGACTTTAGCTGAACGTCAAGAAAATCGGGGTACTCTGCTCTGAGTCTTGCTGTGCCAAAATTGACTCGTTGGATGTTTTCTGAGACCAAGGTTATATAATTTTAAACCTGTTCTTCACAGGATGAGGTTAATAAATTATGTGGAAAAAATATCATGTGTAAACCGGAGAGATAGACCCTTCCTCAAACGGGAAGAGGCCTATTTCTCCATTATGGTAACAGTATATATTGTCCTACTTAATTTCAACCTCAGCTCCGGCCTCTTCCAATTGTTTTTTGAGGGCCTCGGCTTCATCCCTGGTGACGCCTTCCTTGATCGCTTTGGGAGCGGCATCCACCAATTCCTTGGCTTCTTTTAGTCCAAGACTGGTCAGTTCTTTCACCAGTTTCACCACTGCCAGTTTGGACTGACCCGGATGCTTGATCACTACATCAAAGCTGGTCTTTTCTTCTTCAACAGGTCCGGCGGCAACGGCGGCAGCGGCTCCTGGAGCGGCCATTACGGCGGCTGCAGCAGCTGGCTCAATGCCATATTGCCCCTTGAGGATCTGCGCCAGTTCGTTGACCTCTTTGACGGTCAGGTTCACCAATTGCTCTGCAAACACTTTTAAATCTGCCATTTTGTTCAATTTTAATTGTTCCTAAACTTTTTAATTTGGCGTAACAGTATACTATTGCTAGGATATTCCTTATTCTTTTTCCGACAGGGTCTTGAGGATGCCTGCCAGTTTGCGCGAAGGGGATTGCAGTGCACTGATCACGTTGCGTGCCGGCGATTGCAGCAAAAGGATCAAATCACCGATCATCTCATTCTTAGTCTTGAGAGCCTCCAGGAATTCGAGCTGATCATCGCCGATGAAGATCATCTCATCGATGAATGCTCCTTTCAATAGAGGCCGGTCGCTGGTGCTTCTGAATTCCCTGATCAGCCTGGCCGGTACATTACCTGCCTCTGCGATCATCAGCGAAGTGGATCCCTTAAGAACAGGATAAAGCCCGCTGAAATCTTTATCCACTTTTTCCATGGCTTTTTTGAGCAGTGTATTCTTCACGACCATCAGCCTGACATTCCGCCTGAAACACAGTCTCCTCAGGTCTGAGGTCTTTACTGAATTCAGGTCGGAGATATCCGCAAGGTAGATGGTATTGTTCACCCTCAGCTGTTCGGCCAGCACATCAATCAGTTGGTTTTTCTCTGCAGTTGTCATGATTTCGGTTTCCTTTTCTTTTCTCACCCCATACGGGATTACATCGTTACGGATTTCTGGTCCACTTTCACGCCGGGACTCATGGTGCTTGACATATAAATGCTCCTGATATATGTTCCCTTGGCGGAAGCTGGTTTAAGTTTCACGATGGTCTGTATCAGTTCGCGTGCGTTGTCGGCCAGCATCTCATCGGTAAAGGTCACTTTGCCGATCGCTGCATGGATGATCCCGTATTTATCCACTTTAAAGTCGATCTTTCCGGCTTTGACTTCCGTGACTGCCCTGCCTATGTCCATGGTCACTGTGCCGGACTTGGGATTGGGCATAAGGCCCCTGGGTCCCAGTATCTTGCCCAGCTTACCCACCTTGGCCATCACCGTGGGCATCGTGATGACAACATCAATGTCGGTCCATCCGCCTTCGATCTTTTTAATAAAGTCATCCAGGCCGATATAATCTGCGCCGGCTTCTTTGGCTTCATCCTCTTTGTCGGGTGTACAAAGCACCAGTACCCGTTTGGTTTTCCCTGTACCATGCGGCAGGGTTACGGTTCCACGCACCATTTGATTGGCTTTTCTTGGATCAACGCCCAGGCGGACGTCCATATCGACGGAAGCCTCGAACTTGGTGGTAGTGATATCCTTGATCACCTTTGCTGCATCCTGGAGAGGAAAGGCAACTCTTCTGTCGTACTTTCCCAGTGCGGTCTTTTGGTTCTTAGTTATTTGTGCCATTACCTGTAAAATATTTCATTATCCTGCACCTATTCATTCATGGCCAGCGGGGGTGTGCCCTTGACTTCAATGCCCATGCTCCTGGCCGATCCTGCCACCATTTTCATGGCAGACTCGATCGTGAAGGCGTTCAGGTCGGCCATTTTATCTTCAGCGATCGTTTTGATCTGATCCCAGGTCACCGACGCCACTTTATTTCTGTTGGGTTCGGCAGAACCCTTCTGGGTCTTGGTTGCCTCCATCAACTGCACAGCCACAGGTGGTGATTTTACAATGAAGCTGAACGATTTATCCCTGAATACCGTGATTACGACGGGCAGCAGTTTCCCTGCCTTATCCTGTGTACGCGCATTGAACTGCTTGCAAAACTCCATGATATTCACTCCTTTGGAACCCAATGCCGGTCCGACGGGAGGTGAAGGATTTGCTGCGCCTCCTTTGATCTGGAGCTTAATGATTCCGCTGACTTCTTTTGCCATAGTACCTGATACAAAAATTAGATTACTGTTCTTTTTCCACTTGCATAAATCCCAACTCCAGGGGAGTTTTTCGTCCGAAGATCTTGACCATTACCTTGAGCTTTTTCTTCTCTTCGTTGATCTCTTCTATGATGCCGCTAAAGCTGTTAAAAGGTCCATCGATCACAGTTACACTTTCCCCCACGATGAACGGCACGCTCATCTCCTCTCCCATCTCCGACAGTTCGTCTACTTTCCCGAGGATTCGTTTCACCTCGGCAGGGCGGAGAGGATGTGGTTCTCCTTTTGTTCCCAGGAATCCCAGCACACCGGGTACGTTGCGCAGGATATGGGGAACTTCACCCACCAGGGCCGCTTCCACCAGCACATAACCCGGGAAATAGTTTCTCTCCTTGCTGATTTTTTTACCTTTTCGTACCTGGTAAACCTTTTCAGTCGGGATTAAGACCTGAGATATGTAGTCCTGCAGCTTCAGCCGGTTAATTTCACTTTCGATGTATTGCTTCACCTTTTTCTCATTACCGCTGATTGCCCTGATCACATACCATTTTTTTTCCTGTTCACTCATAGAGATTCCCTGGTGTTGAATAAATGGCGGCTAGATTGATGGTGGCAAAGGATTAAAAGAGCTTATAAAACTGTTTGAGGATGTTTTCAAAGGATACATCCATTAAAAACACGACCAAAGCAATAATGAGGGAAGCGACGAATACGACCAGGGCACTACCCTGAAGTTCCTTATAGGTAGGCCAGGAAACCTTATGCATCAGTTCATCATAGCTTTCCTTAATGTATTCTTTTATTTTTAACCGTGCCATCTTTTCTGATTTATTTGCACGGGTGGTAGGACTCGAACCTACAGCCAATGGTTTTGGAGACCACTACTCTGCCAATTGAGCTACACCCGTTCATGTGAACCATTAAACAGAGTGGTTCCCCGTCAGCGGGGAAGCACTCTGTTTTGTTTACTATGTGAGATACCAGATTAATCAAGGATTTCCGTTACCTGGCCAGCGCCGACGGTTCTGCCACCTTCGCGGATAGCAAACCGAAGACCTTTGCTCATTGCGATCTCAGAGATCAGTTTCACCTCGATGGTGAGGTTATCACCTGGCATAACCATTTCCACACCTTCCGGCATGATGATCTCACCGGTCACATCAGTTGTTCTGAAGAAAAACTGAGGACGGTATCTGTTATGGAATGGCGTATGGCGGCCCCCTTCTTCTTTTTTAAGCACGTAAACCTGTCCCATGAAGTGTTTATGAGGAGTAACCGATCCGGGTTTGGCAACGACCATACCACGGCGGATCTCGTCCTTGTCAATACCTCTGAGCAGCAGACCGGCGTTGTCACCCGCTTCCCCTTCGTCAAGGATCTTGCGGAACATTTCCACTCCGGTAACCACTGATTTGAGTTTTTCTGCTCCCATCCCGATGATTTCGACAGGATCGTTCACCTTGATGATACCGGTTTCAATCCTTCCCGTGGCAACGGTTCCACGTCCGGTGATGGAGAAAACGTCCTCAACGGGCATCAGGAAAGGTTTTTCCTTGTCACGCTGCGGCAGTGGTACCCATGTATCACAGGCGTCCATCAGTTCCCATATCTTTTCCACCCATTTGGGTTCTTTGTTCAGGGCACCGAGGGCTGAGCCACGGATGATGGGAGTATTGTCCCCGTCATATTCATAGAAGGTAAGCAGGTCTCTTACTTCCATTTCAACCAGGTCAAGCAGCTCTTCATCATCAACCATATCTACTTTGCTCATGAACACAACGATACGCGGCACACCTACCTGGCGGGCCAGAAGGATATGTTCACGTGTCTGGGGCATGGGGCCGTCGGTAGCTGCAACCACCAGGATGGCACCGTCCATTTGTGCAGCACCAGTTACCATGTTCTTGATATAGTCAGCATGGCCCGGGCAGTCCACATGGGCGTAGTGCCTGGTTTCGGTTTGGTATTCAACGTGAGCTGTATTGATGGTGATCCCTCTTTCCTTTTCTTCCGGGGCATTGTCAATTTCATCAAAGGATTTGAAAACAGCCAGTCCCTTATCCTGCAGATTAAGCGTAATAGCAGCGGTGAGGGTTGTCTTGCCATGGTCAATGTGACCGATGGTTCCAATATTCACGTGAGGCTTGGTACGCGCAAATTTTTCTTTTGCCATGATTGAAAATAATTAAATTTTGGTTAAATGATTACGTTTTGTTCCTGATCTGAGCCAATGACGGGATTTGAACCCGTGACCCCGTCCTTACCAAGGACGTGCTCTACCAACTGAGCTACATCGGCGTAGCCTGGAGCGGAAAACGGGGCTCGAACCCGCTACCTACAGCTTGGAAGGCTGTCGCTCTGCCAAATGAGCTATTTCCGCGAGACAGGTGTGGGCTTTGCTGGCTGAAGCTGACCAAGTCAGCGGAAGCCAGTGTCGGTGTGGGTGTGAGTGTGGGGAGAGGAGGATTCGAACCTCCGAAGGCATCGCCAACAGATTTACAGTCTGCCCCATTTGACCGCTCTGGAATCTCCCCGAGGCGGGTGTGGGTGTGGGTGTCGGTGTGGGTGTGAGTGTGAAAGTAAGATATCAAAGAACTGAGTTTTTAGAGCCGATGGACGGATTCGGACCGCCGACCGGCTGATTACAAATCAGCTGCTCTACCAGCTGAGCTACATCGGCTAATGAAAATTTTAGCGGGCAAAATTACAAATAATATTAATAAAAAAAGCAGCCCTTCGAAAAAAGGACTGCAAATTTATGAACAATTCATCTAACAAACAAAGAAAAGCGTAATTTTTATTGGTGTTTCACATGCGACCTGTCATCTTCCACGCGCCTTTTCCTTGTGCCTGCTCAATTGTCTTCTCAACGCCTCCACAGCAATATCCGTCGCCTCCTCAAAGGTTTTGCACTGCTTCCTGGCAAAAAGATCATTCCCGGGTATCACCAGCCTTATCTCCGTGATCTTATTTTCCTGTGTACCCGACTTGTCAAGGCGAAGTGTCACCTCACTGGCAATCACCCCGTCAAAGATCCCCGACAACTTCGAAACCCGGTCGTTGATAAACACTTCCAGCTTGCGATCAGTCTTGAAATGAACAGATTGAATGTTGACGTTCATAAGCTACCTCCTTTTTTACGCTCGCGGATGAGCTTGGTTATAGATCTTTTTAAGCTTCTCTATCGTGTTGTGTGTGTATATCTGTGTAGCCGAAAGATTGGCGTGGCCCAGCAATTCCTTTACAGCGTTCAGGTCAGCCCCCTCGTTCAGCAAATGGGTGGCAAATGTATGGCGCAACACATGCGGGCTTTTTTTCTTCAGCGTCGTGACCACATCCAGGTAACGGACAACCACGTTATAAATGAACTTCGGATAACATCGCTCCCCTTTGTCGGTAACAAGCAGGAACGAATCTTTGTTCAATGCAGGGATCTCTTTTTTTCGCAGGCTGATGTAACCGGTGAGCAACGCCATCACCTGGCCGGCAACAGGAATGATTCGCTCCTTGCTGCGTTTGCCCATCACTTTGATCTGTGAACGGCCAAAATCGACATCGGAATCTCTCAGGCTGATCATCTCCGACAACCGCATGCCTGTTGCATACAACAGCTCCAGGATCACCCTTTCCCTCACTCCCGCAAGATCCTCCCCAAAATCAACATCATGGAACAATGCTTCCATTTTTACTTTTTCCACAAAAACCGGAAGCCTGTGAGGATTCTTCGGCGAAATCACCTTTAAAAGCGGATTTTCGTCCAGGACCCCTTCCTTCATCAAAAAACGGTAATAAGATCGAAGGGTGCTCAGCTTGCGGTTGATCGACCGGGGATGAACATGAGTGTCCATCAGGCTGACCAGCCAGGAACGAATGATCTGATGATCCACCTGCAGAATGTCCGTAAGCCCGTACTGCTCCTGGATATAAGCGTAAAATTGATCAAGATCTGTCTGGTATGCAAGGATGGTGTGATGAGAATACCTTTTCTCGTACCGGATATAGTCAATGAATCTCGCCCGCAACATCAAAAAAAGAAGAAATTTTGTCTCTACCTGTTTACAACGTTAAAAGTATGAAAAAAATATGTAAAAACAAAATTTCTTAAAAAAAAAGGCATCGCGCTGCGATGCCTTTCTCCAACATTATTCCTCGTTCTGCTGAAGCTGTTGAATGAAGATGGCTTTCAACCTTTCCTGCCGCTTGATGACCGATGGCTTCGTAAATTTCTGCCTCTCACGCAATTCCTTCACCACCCCGGTCTTCTCAAACTTCCGCTTGAGTTTCTTCAAGGCCCGGTCGATGCTTTCACCTTCTTTCACAGGTACAATGATCATAAAAATACGCTCTCTTTCTTGGTTAAAAATGAATACTGAGGTTCCTGAATGATTTTGGGCTGCAAAAGTAGATAATATTTCTTAATTGACCAAGTTAATGACCACAATTTTTTGTTGCAGGTTGCAGGTTACAGGTAAAATTCATAGCACCACTGCTTGTAACCTGTAACCTGCAACCAGTAACCTGTAACCCCCTATTGACTTCGCTGTAAAAATGACGTACATTTAACCTGTAATTCCCTGTTTACCCTTCCTGACTGCAACTATTTCAATTATATCCTATGAAAACAGTACCATTACCTCGTCTTGCCATCCTGACGACGGCAGTTTTTATGTTATTATTCAACCATAATGAAGCCGCCAGCCAGATCGTTGATCTTTCCAGTATTCCAGGGATGGATACCAATCTGCTTTCTCTGGCTTTGAAAGTAGAACCGTTCGAACAGGGACAGTTGTACGTATGCGTTTATGATCCGTCGGGTATACCATCCTTTCACGGAGATACGGTCATTATGAAGAACGATTCGTTGCGTATGCTCTTTACCCGTTATGGTGTGTATTCCTTTGACAGGGCTTTTCCCCAACTGGCATCCCCTTTCAAAAAAGAAGTCTACCTGCTGGATAAGGTCTTCATACTCAAATGTCATGAAGATGCCGACTCGCTGCTTCAGGAAATGCAGAGATTCAGCAAGGGAATATATTATTATAGCGAAAGGATTCCGCATTATGAGCCAATTGGAGGTTCAACCATGCCCATTCCTGAGTATCCGGGCATTACCAGCACGCCCTCAGCACCCAACGATCCCTATTTTAGTCAGCAATGGGCGCTGACGAACATTCACGCCAAAGAGGCCTGGGACTATACCCATGGAAGTCCGAATGTTCTGATAGGTATCCCGGATTTCGGATTCAATGTTTACCATAAGGATCTTGCTTCCAAAATCGTTCAAATTATTCCATTTACCCCTTCCCAGCCCTGGCATGGAACCCCTGTGGCCGGATGTGCGGCTGCTGCCACAAACAATAGTGAAGGGATCAGTGCCATTGGATTTGATTGTAAGTTGATCTTAGGAGATGCACAGTACAGTACGATTCTCCAGATGTCGAACCTGGGTGCCAGGGTGATAAACGCCAGCTTTGCCTGCTGTAATGCTTATAATACGACACATTTGAATGTAATTCACCTCCTGGGCGATCAGGGAACCCTGATGGTAGCCGGAGCAGGTAACGGGACTGAAGTACCCAATCCATGTGCTCCCAATGGAAATGGATATAATTATCCTGCTTCCTATGATCCCGTCATTTCAGTGACAAGCGTGGGGCAAACCGATAATCATATTTTCGATGCAACGCACAGTCATACCCACAACGACAAGGTGGATGTCTGTGCACCGGGTCATGGGATTCTGTCGGCTTGTTATGATAATAACACATGCTATGTGTCGAGCTTCTGGGGCACTTCATTCGCATCTCCGATCGTTGCAGGGCTGGCAGCTTTGATCTTCTCCGCCAATCCATGCCTGACGCCGGAAGAGGTCAAATATATCATCGAAACAACTACAGATGATATTTACAGTGTTCCCGGGAACAGCAATCTGTTGGGCCTGCTTGGCCACGGAAGGATCAACGCGGGTGAAGCTGTTAAAAAAGCCAGGATCATTCCTGCTGCAAATGACATCAGAATCACAGGACAGGTCACCTGGACGACAGTCCATCATATCAAGAATTATCTCTGGATATCACAGGGAAGTACACTCACTGTGACGGCGGATGTCCTGTTCAACACGGACGCCAGGGTCGTGGTGGAACCAGGCGGGACATTGGTCATCGATGGTGCTACGTTTCGCAATGGGTTGTGTCAGGGTATGTGGATGGGCATCCGTGTCCAGGGATTGAGAAACGAAAGCCAGCTGACCCCGGGGACACATGGTACCGTCATTCTCTCAAACGGTGCGGTCATCCGGGGTGCGCTGACAGGAATTGATATGATCAATGTGCTGGAGGACACCGTGGGTGTAGGCGGACAGCCCGGTTGCGGCGGAATCGTTCAGGCGGAAAATGCTTTTTTTGTCAACAACAGGATCGCAGTAAATTTCACACCCTATGAGAACTTTAAACCCGGAACATTGGGAAATATACTTAATAACGTAAGCTATTTTAAAAACGTCACATTCAAAACGGATGATCAGTTGTTAAACCCCAATGTACATCCGGATGCCTTCGTAAAACTTGATGGGGTCAGAGGAATTAAATTCCAGGGTTGCTCCTTTATCAATGACATCCCCGTGGAGGCTGATCAGTTTACATTCCCGGTCACCCGCGGTTCCGGCATCTATAGTTTCAATTCATCCTTCAGCGTGGATAAATTGAATGCGACAAGTACAGATCAATGCAGGTTCATTCGTCTTTTCAGAGGCATTGAGGCGTACGGCATCAGTACTGATAAAACACTGATCGTCAATGAAACACGATTCGATACGGTCTGTAAGGCTATTTATATAAATGGATTGGATAATGCTTCGATAACAAGCAACTCAATTAAGTTATTTGACAGTGATGTTTTTTTACCTGACCTGGCTTATGGAATTTACATGGATTATTGTACCGGCTTTAAAGTCGAGGAAAATATCCTGATGAAAAAATCAATGACCCAGAATAGCTCGACGGCATCTCATTTTGGAATTGTAGTAAGTAACTCGCTTGACGATAACAATTCTATCTACAGGAATACCCTGAAGGAAATGAGCATAGGAATATTGGCTCAGGGTGATAACAAGGGACCTGCAGGCAGGGGACTGGTGATCAAATGCAACAAATTCGATGAATGCGATATTGACATGGTAGTTTCGCCTGATGGATCGCCAACTCCTCAGACCTGCGGCATAGCTTCCCTCCAGGGGTACAATAACAATCAGAGTGCTCCAGCCGGAAATTTGTTCGATAAAAATGTCCCCCCATGGGACTCCAGCGATTACTACTATTACAGGGATTGCGGTTCGATATTTTATTATCATAATAATAAAAGCAATAGCCCCCCTGCTACCTGGCCTTCTGATTATTCTACTTCAACGATTACACTGAAACCTACATCGTATACTTATAATGAAGCGACGAGCTGCCCGTCTACTTTAGGACTCAGTCCCGAGGAAATGAATTTGATCTTGCTGGATGCAGCAGCCAGTATGGCTGAATCTTCACCGGTTGGTATGTCGGCAAACAACATGGCCTATCAGTTCAGGATTATGTCCTCTGCCGTTAACGATTTGAGTAAGACGCTGGTTAAAAGGCCAGGTAAAGGATTTTATGAAAATAATGAAGAGCTTCTCACACTTTATGCTACCTTCACTGATCATATCCATGATCTGCGGAGCATTTCCTGGAAATACAGGATGGTTTTCTGTTATCTGGCGGTTAAGGATACAATGAATGCAATGGCGACCTTGAATGAGGTCAACAGTCAGTACAGGCTTCTTCATGGCAAGGCTACTGAATATAAAGATTATACTGATTACGTCTCTGTTCTGATGGATCTTATCATTTCAGGGAAATCCATTCATTCGGTTACCGATTTCCAGAAGGATGTCCTGTCACGTATTGCCCTGAACAGAAATAGCTTCGTTGGAGCCTATGCCCGCAATATTCTGCGTTTGTTCGATCCCCTCCCAAAACCTGAATCGGTCTTCCGTCCTTAGTATGTGACGATCAGGATTACGGGAATATATAGACAGCTTCCTGCAGGATACCCGGATCAAATGCATATCCCAGCAATCCGGCGGTTAGCAGGTTAACGGCAATGATGTTGGTTTCGAAATGCAGGACTGGCAAATCATCAGGATCAACACCACGGATGACGGAGATGGCCACATCACCTGTCTGCCGGGCGATCAGGTCATAATCCACGCTGATGGAAGCCAGTGCACCCATCTGTGCATTTGAATAATCAGTCCCTATGACTGGGATGGTATCCTGCAGGGAAAGCCCGACAAGGTCATCCGTCGTCTGGGTCATGGTATTATCATTAGTGATCAGGATAGCATCAGGCTCATGGATCATCAACTGCTGGTAAGCGGCAGGAAGATCAGCGGCAATGTTGATGTCGGCATGGAAGAAATCAATCCCGTAGAAAGGGAAAAGATCTGCCAGTTGCTGCTGGGCCTCTGCCGAGTTGTCTTCATTCGAATGATAGATGCTTCCTGCAATGGTCAGATCAGGCAGGATCCTGAGCAGAAAACCGATGACTGCACTGAAATCGGTGGCATTGGACAATCCGGTCACATGGGGTCTTATGTCCAGGATCCCTGCAGATTCAGGATCAGTGACGATGGTGAAAACCACCGGGATCGTGTCAGGAGTGGTTAAAACGACAGCCTGGGCTGCAGGTGTTGAGAAAGGGATAATCATATCAACCCTGGCATTGAGAAGTTCTGTAACAAGATCTTTCAGTGCAGATTGGATTCCGTTGGCATTTTTCTGAACAAAGATCGTATTGACCGTTGAATCGAACCCTTGTACCTGCAATTCCTCTTTCATGGCTGAAACCATCTGACTGGAAATATCATTGTACTGAAGTATGCCGATCCGCACCCTGTCGCTGTGGAATTTTACCGGGGTGCCTGCGGTCAGGGCATACCGTTGTGAAATGTCACCGAAGCAAACGGCAAGTTCAATCCGGTCAGACCTGTCAATAAGGACGACATTTTGTCCGCCGGGTACGGCCGAATAATCTGAACCGTACGTCGCAAAAAAGGATTGATATTCTGCATTTACTTTAAGAAGCACCCCCGGTTCCAGATCCTGAAACAATGAATCCGTAATATTGGTAACGCAGTTGCCGAAATTATCCGTGAACACGATCTCGCCAATGATCGTATCATTCACTTTCATGGCATCCTGTATGGGATATGTGACCGGATCCGGGATGGCACTGCCAAATTCTGCCAGGGGTTTTCCTGAGAGCAATTCCTGGGTAGCCTTCAAATAGAAATCAATGATGCTCAGCTCATATGGATCCTGGCCTGTATCATCCAAAGGATTTTCGATACGGTAGCAATTCAGGGTATCCAGGTATCGGAACACCCTTGAGGCCAGACCGTTATCAGGCACCAGGAATCGCATTCCGGAAGTCATCTCGAAGACCATCCGCTCAGAGCTGGCTCCGGGTTCAATGAGCCCCGTAAAACAGGTACTGTCAGGATAGCTGCGTGCAATAAGTTCGAGCTGGTATGCTGCTTCCTTCACATCAAAAGGGCTGGTCTGCAAGTACTCGATCTGCAATCCGGGGAACGTTTTTCGTAAAGAGCCCATGATCGTCACAGCCACATCGGAGTTTTCAGTGAAGTCGGACAGGAACACCAGTGTCTTTGCTGAGGGAGTTACATAGATGTTGGTGATCTCATCCTTCCCGCACCCGAAGGGTAAGAGGATTACGATGCATACTGTCAGAACAGGGAGGATAAAACAGTTCCGGGAACGAATTATCGGGGTTCGTTTTTTCATACAGATGGCATTGATTTAATATCCATTCAAAGATACGATAGTGATGATAAGATTTCACTACCCGCACCGACAGGTTTTATCAAATACCCGGGAAATAATTTGCCCGTCTTCCTGAATTCATTTATATTTATCGCCTTCAATGTTCAACCATCCAGCCATGAAAAAATTCCTTCAACTTTCCGGAACAGCAGCTCTTCTGATCATGCTGTTTTGCCATATCCTTCATGCTGAAGCAGCGACTCCGACTGCGGCATTCGGTATGAATAACAGTATGATCTGTGTACCCGACATTCCAGATACTTCTCAAAATGGTGATTTGTTATGTGGCGACGTGAGTGGGGACGGCGTGGTCAACGTGCTGGATATTATTTCCATGGTCAGTTACATTATGGGTAGCAATCCAAGTCCATTCGGTTCCGATGCAGCTGATATCAATGCTGACGGCGTGATCAACATACTGGATGTCATAGCGCTGGTCAACAACATCATGCAGGTGCCGGGGGTCCCGTGTGGATGTGTCGCGCCCGTTCTTTATGAAGGACAGACCTATACCACGGTACAGATTGGGGGCCAATGCTGGTTCAGAGAAAACCTGAACGTTGGGACCATGATCCAGAGCAATCAGGGAGGACAACTGCAAACCAATAACAACATCCTTGAAAAGTACTGTTTCGATAATGATGAGGTAAATTGTGATACGCTTGGTGGACTTTATGAATGGAACGAGGCCATGCAGTATGTAAGCTCTGAAGGTGCACAGGGAATTTGTCCTGTTGGGTGGCATATTCCGATGGACGAAGAGATCAAACTGCTGGAAGGGACCGTTGACAGTCATTTTTTACCAGGTGACCCACAGTGGGATCAAACCGGTTGGCGTGGTCAGGATGCAGGTGGCAACCTGAAGGAATCCGGGATGGAACACTGGAATGAACCAAATACAGCAGCCAGTAATACCAGCGGTTTCACCTGTCTTCCCGGCGGATATCGCCTGGCAAATGGTGGAACATTCCTCAATATCAATAAATTCAGTTATCACTGGTCTTCTTCCAGCGATAATAGCACGGAGGCGTGGCGACGTAGTTTGGGATTTGATCAGGCTGGCTCCTACCGGTACACAAGCAATAAAATGATCGGATTCTCTGTCCGTTGCCTCAAGGGTTGCTGGCCTGAACCGACTCAGGCCAGTGCAGGTCCTGACCAGATGAATGTTACCGGAACGTCCACCACATTAGCAGGTAACACGCCCGAATACGGCACAGGTATATGGCACATCGTGAGCGGTACAGGGGGAGTGGTTGCTGATATTTCGAGTCCGGTGAGCTCATTTACGGGAATGGCTGACAGTTCTTACTCACTGTCCTGGACGATCACCACGCCATGCGGGAATTCCTCTGATACTGTGGTGATCAGCCTTACCGGCAGCTTTACCTGTGGTGATGATCTTGAATATGCCGGACAATCGTATGCAACCGTCCTGATTGGCACACAATGCTGGATGGCCGGCAACCTGAACATCGGGCAAAAGATCAACAGCACGATGGGTGGGTACCAGCAAACAGATAACGGTACCCTAGAGAAATACTGTTACGGTAATGACGATGCCAATTGTTCAATCTACGGAGGATTGTACGAATGGCCTGAAGCCATGCAGTATGCGACAGGGGAAGGTGCACAGGGCATCTGTCCCGCAGGCTGGCATATTCCCACAGATGACGAATGGAAGGTGCTGGAAGGCACTGCAGATACGCAATATGGCATAGGTGATCCTGTATGGGATAATATAGCGTGGCGGGGATACGATGCGGGGGGAAACCTCAAGGAGACAGGATTTATTCATTGGTACGATCCCAACACGGGCGCTGCGAACTCCTTTGGTTTCACAGGCCTTCCGGGTGGCTACCGTTATTACCTCGACGGGTACTCCTACTTCATGAGCAGTAACGGTTATTTCTGGTCTTCCTCGCAGTCAGATGCATCCAATGCCTGGTTCCGGAGCCTTGGATATGATAATGCCGGCGTGTACAGGCTCTCCAATTATAAGGACCATGGCTTTTCTGTCCGTTGCCTTATGGGCTGCTGGCCTCAGCCCACTCAGGCCAATGCGGGGCCGGATCAGTTAAATGTACCTGGCACATCCGCTACATTGGCTGGAAATATACCTGTTAACGGCACAGGGCTCTGGGCTATCCTGAGCGGTAGCGGTGGTACGATAACTGATCCCACAAGCCCGGCAAGCGAGTTCCAGGGAGTAGCCGGCAATGAATATACCCTCAGCTGGACCATCACCACTGCCTGCGGAAACTCAGCAGACACGGCAGCGATCAGTTTTGCCACAGCCAGCTTTGCCTGTGGTAATGAGCTTGAGTATGGAGGGCAGTCCTACGCCACGGTACTTATTGGAGACCAGTGCTGGATGACGGAGAACCTCAATGTGGGAACGATGATCTACAGCACCGGGGGAGGACAACAGCAACTGGACAACGGGGTCATCGAAAAGTACTGTCAGGATGGCGATCCTGTGAATTGCGACATCTACGGCGGACTTTATGAATGGAAAGAGGCAATGCAGTATGTGAACACTGAAGGTGCGCAGGGTATTTGTCCGGCAGAATGGCATATCCCAACCGATGGCGAATGGAAGATCCTCGAAGGTAATGCCGATAGTCAGTACCCGGTTGGGGATCCTCAGTGGGATCTTACAGGCTGGCGCGGCTCGGATGCCGGTGGAAACCTGAAAGAAGAAGGCATCGTGCACTGGACAGACCCAAACGTCGGTGGCACCAATGCAAGCGGATTTACCGGGCTGCCCGGGGGGTATAGAGCCTACAACAGCGGGTGGTTCTACCTGATGAATGCATACGGGGATTTCTGGACCTCTTCTCAGTATAATGCGACCACAGCCTGGGCCCGTTATCTGTACCACAGCAGTAAAATGGTCAATCGGTACTACCGTATCACTGAGCATGGATTCTCAGTGCGCTGCCTTAAAAGTAACTGATCATTTTGGAATCCAGGGCTTGTACTCCATTCGCTGCATCGGGATAACCGGTGTTATTGGAAGCAAGTGATTGGAATCCGGTCGCTGTATTTTAAGAGCCGATCGTGTTGGAATGGAGTGCCTGATCCCCTAAAGCGGTTGATTATGGGTTGTACCCATGAAGTTCACCATCGGATCTGTCCCGCTGTCACCTGTCAACAACCAGACTGGTGAGGCACTGGGAATTGTATACACCGGATTCCCATCCAAAAAAAACCTGGCAGATCACCTCAATATTTTCACGATCCGTTGAATCTTTGTATCTTTAATGTCCAATCAACCTTAAAATTCTTTGCTATGACAAGGTTTTACACTTTGATTATTCTGATTTCCCTAATGTCAGTTGCTTTTACGTGCAGTGTACAGGCTTCAAATCCAGGCATTCCCCAGGATGAAGACTTCCTGTGTGGCGATGTGAACGAGGATGGCATGGTCAACGTGCTTGACATTATTTCCATGGTCAGTTACATCATGGGAGGCAATCCAAGTCCGTTCGATTCCGATGCAGCCGATATTAATGCTGACGATGGGATCAACATACTGGATGTCATAGCGCTGGTTAACATCATCATGCAGGTGCCGGGTATCCCCTGCCCTTGCATTCCTTCAGTCATTTATGAAGGGCAAACGTACAACACGGTCCATATCGGTGAACAATGCTGGTTCAAAGAGAACCTGAACGTTGGAACAAAGATCAACAGCACCGCTGGTGGCTTCCAGCAGACGAATAATGGAACCATCGAGAAATATTGTTATGATAATGCTGAAGCTAACTGTGCCATTTATGGTGGCCTGTACGAGTGGCCAGAGGCAATGCAGTATGATACCACGGAAGGGGCGCAGGGGATCTGTCCAATAGGCTGGCATATCCCTTCAGATAATGAATGGAAGGTACTGGAAGGAACAGTTGATAGTCAGTATCCAGTTGGTGATCCCGAATGGGATGGAACAGGTAATAGAGGGGATGATGCGGGGGGCAATCTAAAAGAATCGGGGACCACCCATTGGACTTCACCAAATACAGGCGCTACCAATTCCAGCGGTTTCACGGCTCTTCCAGGGGGGCTCCGCTACTACTATGATGGGTACTTCAGCTACCTTGGCATCTTCGGTGACTTCTGGTCTTCATCGCAAAACGGTCCATACTTAGTGTGGATCCATGGTCTGGGCTATAACTACGAGGAAGTGTATCGGGATATCCTCTATAAAGAAAATGGATTTGCGGTCCGCTGCCTCAAGGGCTGCTGGCCAGAACCGACCCAGGCCAGTGCAGGTCCGGATCAGACCGACATACCTGTAACCTCTACGGTTCTGGCAGGTAATCTACCAACCTTCGGTACCGGGTTATGGACGGTGTTGAGCGGAACAGGCGGAACGGTAGTAACACCCACCAGTCCGACCAGTGAGTTCCAGGGATTGGCAGGCATTGAATATACCCTTGGTTGGACCATCACCACAGTCTGTGGAAGCTCTGCGGATGAAGTAGTGATCAGCTTTTCAGCGACCGGCTTTAGCTGTGGGGATGACCTGGATTATGAGGGGCAATCCTATGCTACGGTTCAGATAGGCACACAGTGCTGGATGGCTGAGAACCTGAATGTGGGGACTATGATCATCAGTTCGTCAGGGGGATTTCTGCAAACAGATAATGACATCATTGAGAGATATTGCTACGAAAATGATATCACCAATTGTGAAACGTACGGCGGTTTATACGAGTGGCCGGAAGCAATGCAGTACGCAACGGCCGAAGGCGCTCAGGGAATCTGTCCTGCAGGCTGGCATATTCCCACGGACAATGAATGGAAGGTACTTGAAGGTACCGTTGACAGCCAGTATGGCGTTGGTAGTCCCGAGTGGGATAAAACCAGCTGGCGAGGACGGGATGCCGGAGGCAATCTCAAAGAAGCAGGCAATGTCCACTGGATTGATCCGAATGAAGGTGCCACCAATTCCAGCGGCTTCACGGCCCTGGCCGGAGGTAATCGCAGCTATCTTCGTCTAGGATTTGAGCTTCTTGGATACTATGCTTTCCTCTGGACGTCCTCCCCATACGATGCAGACCTTGCCTGGATCCGTTACCTGTACTTCAACTCCGCATACTCATACCGCGAAAATGACTATAAGGATCTCGGATTTGCTGTCCGCTGCCTGAGGGATGATTGATCCTCAGTGAATGACCATTACCTGTTATAGTGCAGCAGGGATCTATTTGTATCAGCCAGCCTATTCATCCATTAGACAACGAACACTGAAACCGATTCCCTTGATGTCGTATATGCGGCTGATATCCGTGTAGTCATAACCAAGGTCACGGTACCACGAGTAGTTGCCATCGTACTCCGACGATGTCCACCAGAAGCTGCGACCTCCAACACTGCTGAAGACACCATTGCTGCCGTGGAAGCCACCCGGCAGACCTGAAAAGCCAAACAGGTCGGTGCCGTTACCATCATAATTCCAGCCGCTGGTGGCCTTCAGGATTGTCCCGGCATCATAACCACGGTATTCCCACGCAATATCCCATTCCGGATCACCAATCCCATACTGGCTGTCCACGGCTCCTTCCAATACCTTCCACTCTTCATCCGTGGGCAGGTGCCAGCCCGGCGGACAGATGCCCTGTACGCCATACTGGCTGGAGTATTTCATCATCTCGTTCCATTGGTAGAATCCGCCGTATTTATCGCAACTGTCGGGTTCATTGTTATAGCAATACTTCTCAATTTTCAGATTGTTCGATTGTTCCAATGTTCCGGGAATCATCTCACCCACGTTCAGGTTTTCCTTTAGCCAGCACTGGCTGAATATTTGAATAGTATTATACACCTGTCCCTCATATTCCACCGTTGGAGTTCCGGGGCAGGGAATGCTGGTGGTGAACTGGCAGGTGTAGACGCCGCTCTCTTCAGGAGTATCCAGCATGCCTGATTCCATACCGGCTGCATATCCAATATAGAGTAGCTCATCACCAGGATTTATGATGAAAACCTCAGCCTGGAATGATGACTTCTGGTAAGTGTAAGAGGATATAAGACCTGTATATTCGATAAAACACCTCTGATTATCGGTACCATAATGTACTATTTTAATGGTCTGTTTTTCCCCTCTCCAGATAGCGGACAGGAAGTAGGCGGACTCCTTACCAGGAGTGAACAGCAGCGCATGAGTTCCTGCTGAAAGGACGACATCCCTGCTGTACAGTATCTTTCCCAGTACATCGGTGATTATCAGGTTCACCTGGTCCTGTTCGGGTACAGACAGGTTTATAGTTGCATCTTCTCCGACAGGATTGGGGCAGTTCTGATGTAGCCGGAATCCAGAGATGTGTTTAGGCTCATTTACACCAACCCATAAACTTGTGACAAGCACTGTATCAGGCCAGATCAAAACCGTATCTCCCCCCTGTGTACGGTTCATGATCTTAATGCTGTCGAGCTGTACATGCGTGGTATTGTTCACGGCCGTGAAAGTGAGTTCAATGGCTGCACGTTGCCCTATGGCCACCAGGCAGGCGAGGGTGAAGGCAAACAATAGGGTAAGGGTTACTCTCATAAGAATGAAGTTAAGTTGGTCGATCATTAATTTGGGCAACAAGTTACGACAGTTTTCTGGAAAGTCAAATGAATAGAGAGATAAGTTGCAGATAAGAGGGTATGGAGAAGTGGTTCTCCAGCTACATGTAATATTTATTGTGAGCCAGAACATTCTTTTTATTTAATCCGCCTCTTTTCTGTTCATCATTCAAAATTTCTACGCAAAGTTACTTCGCCGCCGAAAAATCGGTAAAGGACGGAGGGATCTCAGGACATACGAACATTCGAAGTGGAAGTAGAACTGGAAGGCGAAGGAGATTTGCGATTAGATCGCAGATCTTAGAATTCTTCCTTTAATTCAAAAATCGCCTTCAACTTTAACTTCGCCTTCGCCTTCGTATGTTCGTATGTTGGATATTCATCTGCATTTCCGCCGGGTACTATCCTAATATTCAATCTTTTCCCAACGGCCTCTTCTATGCCACCCCTGACGGGGTTCTGAAATGATCGGCTGACGATTTATGCTACCAATATTTCGCCCCTATATTTGTGCCATATGGCAATAGGGTAATTTATTCCTATTTTAGTGGTGTTTCCCCGGTGGAAAGTCGGGAGGGCGTAGCCCGACCGACTTTCCACCCCCTTTTCATTTTTAAAACACACCTTTTATGATTAATAATTCTTCTCTTCATAAATGGGACCGTCTCAAGCAAAAACAGCTTGACGAATTATTTTCCCGTAAGCTTCAGGTGGGCCTGAATTGCTCACCCTTTGAAGCCGCTGCCATCAAAAATCTGGTCTATGAGGTTTATCAGCCGTTCTTTGATAACTCCTATTCCCTTCAACCAGGCCAGATCATGTTCCAGGCTGTATCCGTTGAGAACCATCCGGGCCAAAAGCTTTCAGATTGTTCGTTGACCTCTGTGGTGCTTACCCTTGATGCAAGTCAGCACGATCTTCAGGTCAGAGAAAAGCAAGGGGTGATCGGACTTCGGCGTCACAGACTCCAACGGATCTGCACGGAGGCATTTCAGCAAGGTGCCCTGCTGACCATCGAAGATATAGCCAACCGTTTGCTTAACTGCGGCGAACGCACCCTGTCCAGGGATATAAAAGCCCTGAAAGATCAAGGTGTCATCCTGGAGTTGCGTTCTACGATCAAGGATATCGGCCGCAGTCTGACCCATCGCAAACTAATTGTCAGTCACTGGCTCAAGGGTATGGAATATGCTGATATAAGCAGAACCACCCATCATAGCCTGCTTTCTGTGCAAATCTATGTCGACAAGTTTAAGCGCGTTATCTGGCTGGCCAATCAGCATTATGAATTCCCAACCATTGCTTTTCTGGTCAAAATATCCATTTCCCTGGTGCAGGAGTATTACCGGCTTTATCAGGATCTATCCATAGCTCCCCACAGACGAAAGGAATTGAATGAAACGACTAAAAAAAACTCCTTCCAACAATAAATCATCTGTTTATGCTCCAAAGAACCCCAAGACAAAAAAGATATTCCTCTGCTAAAGACCGATTCGTAAAACCGGCTTTTATCAACTTTTTCAAGAACGAATTTTCCTCTTTAATGGGCCCTTTGGTTAGGGAACAGGTTGCAGATCAGCTGATGAGCATTGTTGAAAAACTTTACCCCTCAACGGATCATATCCAGCCGGGTCAAATGCTATGGAATGCCCTGGATAAAAGAACCCGGGCAGATTCTCCCCGCAGAAAATACATCCCTGTTATATTGACCTTGATATGCGAAAGTGATATCCAACAAATGGAAAACGGTGCATGTATAACCGATGTTAATCGACAAGCAATTGCCCGTATCCTTCGAGAAGCTTATCAACAGGGTGCATTGCTTTCCATGAGAGATGTCGGTCTTATCTTGCATATGCATGATTCTTACGCCACTACTTTACGCCAGAAATTTGAGGAACAGAACAGGTGTATGCTCCCTCACACCGGCAACCTTCATGATATGGGAACCTGTATCACCCATAAAAAGGAGATCGTCTATAAAGTCGTTGTCCAGAAAAAAGATCCCCTTCTGGTATCTAAAGAGACCAATCATACACAGTATGCCGTGGATCGCTACCTGAAAGATTACTATCGGGTCCGGACTATCTATACCCAAAATCAGGATCCAACTTTTATTGCTACGGTCACCAATATGTCAAAGAACCTTGTTAATCAATATATTGAACTAATTAATGCTTATGAAAATTTATTTTGAAAACCACTTGTATTGTCATTTGGCATTATCTGACGGGGTTCTGAAATGATCGGCTGACGATTTATGCTACCAATATTTCTCCCCTGCGGGGCTCTGAATATTGGAGCTGTATTAAGGACCGGCCTCTTGAAAATTGCCGCCCGGAAATTCAGTGAGTGGCGCGTTAAAAATTCAGGCTGTTTGACCCTCGCGTAAGCGGGGGGAGTTCCTGAATTTTAGCGAAACGAACTGGATTTCAGGCAATTTTCAAGCAGCCTTGAATTTTCTTTTGGTATCTTTTCTTTGTTTCAAGACAAAGAAAAGTACAAGATCAACGCGGCCATACGGCCGGGGAGCAAAAAAGTACCGGAAAGTGGTACCGATTGCAAAAAATTACTTTCTTTAAACCAAAGTTTAGTAAAAAATCAGTCTTGAGATTCAATAAAAACCTTAAACCATATTTAAACTGCAGTCAAACTGCACCTATTTTTCGAAAATAAAAAAATCCTGAAATCATTTGGAATTTGGGATTTTAACACTTGGGATTTACCAGAATGCCCTGAAAACTCTTTCGAGTTTTCAGGGCATTCTGGTGGTGGGGCGTGACAGGATCGAACTGTCGACCTCATGCCTGTCAAGCGTACGATAGGCTTCTTTTATTTTCTTCCATTTTCCTTTTCTTTCTTACATAAAGCTCATAATCAATTATTTAAAAATTTATTAAAAAGCAGATTAAAACAAACAAAAGCATTAAATTCGCAAAAAACTTTAAACCATATTTAAACCAGACATACAAGATACTAACATTTGTTATTATTTTTTAAATAAAAATTGAGCAAATAATTTGTAAAAAATTGAGACAATGTCCAAGATTAAACCTGTACTTTTTAAAAGCAAAAAACTGACCGACGGAAAACATCCTGTCATGCTCCGGATCACCCACCATAAAATCGGTTATGTGGCCATCGGCTGTGCCTGTCACCCGCATGACTGGGACAACGAACATTCCTGTCTTAAAAGTTCATTCCCCAATTCAAAAAGATGGAATAACCGAATCAGATCAGACTACACAAAGGCTGAGAATTATATCCTGGAAATGGAAGCCAGGGAAAGGACATTTACAGTCGAAGACGTAGCAAACCACCTTAAAAAGGGCTATGAGGATGTCAGCTTTATGGATTTCACCCAGCGTGAGATTGATCGTCTGAAAAGTGCTAATAAGCTTGGCAATGCTGCGATCTATCAAATGGCTCTCAATCTTGTGAAGAAGTTCAGAAATGAAAAGGATTTTGTCTTTGACGATCTGAACTATAAAATGCTGAACGATCTGGAATTCTATTGTCAGGTCAATAAAAATACGGTCAATACCATCAGCCTGTATATGCGGACGATCCGTGCTATTTATAACAAAGCCATCAAAGAAGGTTATGCGTCTCTTGAATTATACCCGTTCAAAACGTACAAGATCAAATATAAAGATCCACCGAAAAGGGCACTTAATCTAAAAGAAATCAAATTATTAAAAAATTGCAGAGTCAAAAAATTCTCCAGCCAGTGGCACGCAAAAAATCTCTTCTTTTTCAGTTTTTACAGTATGGGTATGAACTTCCATGACATGGCCTTACTGAAAGTAGGCGATATCAGGAACGGCCGGATCTACTATAAACGGGCTAAAACCGGAGGGGAATTTAACATTAAAGTCTCTGAACAACTGAAAAAGATCCTCTCCTGTTATCTTAAGGATAAATCAAAAAATGATTACGTATTTCCTATTGTTGTCAGGAAAGAGGATCCTGCATTGATGCGCACTGATATTAATAATGGTATGAAATGGTTCAATGACACTTTAAAGGATCTGGCAGATCTCTGTGAGATCCAGACCAACCTGACCTCCTATGTGGCACGCCACTCCTGGGCAACCATTGCCAGTCGGAAGAATATCAATATCGGGATCATCAGCGAAGGATTGGGCCATAAGGACATTAAAACCACTCAGACCTATCTGGCCAGTTTTGGAAACGATGAATTGGACAATGCGAACGAAATCATTATTGATATCTAACTGGTTATATCTCTTGTTGTAACGTTTTTAATGACCTCTCCTCTGGCCGTTCCCCTAGGTCCCCGCGAAAACGGGGATCCGGGAGGGGTGTAGGGGTGGGGTCATAACGAGTTGATTCTCCCCTACTTGCACCTGAAATAGAGTCCAGTCCCCATATTTATCGGGATGCCCCAGGGTTCATACCGATGCCTGATCCTATCCAGAATTCCATTGTTAAATATCTTGTTGAGTTTTGTCGGTAATTAATTTGGGTACTGTAAATCATTTTCCAAAAAATTACCTTGCATTTTGTCCCAGATTCATCTAATTGACATTCTGTATATTAAGTAAATGCCTCGTTTTACATCAGATATTTTTCATTGCATTTTGTCCCAGACCTATATTCCTGTTTATCTTCAAATTATGGCATGAAGCCAATATATCGCAGAATCTCAAAATACTGTTAGACAGTCTTCTAATTTTTTTGCTTTGTCCTCTAACTGCTCCGGTTTGCATTGGCCTGTCCTTTTTTGCCCTGTAGTACTCCAATAGTTTTGCTTCCATAATCTTTACAATTCACTAAATTCTTGCAAAATGGAAGTAATTACAATCGAATCTAAAGCATTTCTGGAGCTCATGAGGAAGCTTGAGGAAATTCAGACCAAAGTCGTCGAATCCGGCCAGAGCGATCCGGATAACCACCCTGGCAAGACAGGTACCAAAGAAATCTGGCTCGACAACGATGAAGCAAGCCAGCTATTAAGGGTCAGTAAAAGAACCCTCCAAAATTACCGGGAAAAGGGAACCCTATCTTTTTCCAAGTTTGGCAATAAGATCTATTACAAGGCCGCTGACATCGAAAAGCACCTGAATAAGCACTATGTCAGAGGTTTCAGGACAGTTCGGTAATAGGGTCAAATCAGCATAATATTATTCATATGACTGAAACCTATTGCGAACAACGATTATCTGAGCTTGGAATCACCCCGGAACACAATCAGATCCCTCTGGAATACGATCGTGAACGGCAGATAATCCATGGATACTCACCCAAGCTGGCCACTTTCTTTCAGGGTGACCGGAAAAACAATATCAGGATCAACTATGTGACGCTGGAGGGAAATCTGGCAGATTTTGAGAACCAGGGCAAACTACAGGATTATTACCGAACCAGGGTCCATCCAGACGCAGTCAGGGAGGATGCCAAATACCTGAGCCCAAAAGGTTCGAAAAGCTGCTTTTTTTATCCCCCACTCATCATCAAGTCATTCCAGGAGCATCTGCCCCTTCATACCCTGGGTGTCGTGGAAGGAGAGTTCAAGGCTTTTAAGGCCTGTCTGCACGGAATTCCGGTTGCCGGTATCCAGGGGATCCACAATTTCAAAGACCGGGAAACGATGGATCTGCCTGAAGACTTTAAGGAACTCATCAAACGCTGCCAGGTCCGCAACCTGATATTTCTGCTGGATGCGGACTGCATTTCGGAGAAGTATGTGCAAAACAATTACCTCACAAAGGACCTGTTCATCCGGCTGAACTCATTCTATACAGCTGTCAGGGCGTTCAGGGAGTTGAGCAAGGAACTTGAAATGGATGTGTACCTGGGCCATATCCGCCCGGAGTTTGAAGAAACGGCCAAGGGACTGGATGATCTGCTGGTCATGATGAATGGCAGGGAACACTTGGTCAGGGAGGATTTAATGGCACTGACCAGGGCAAAGGATTTCTTTGAGATCATGAATATCTCCGACTTCTCGCTGTTCAAAATCAAGACCCACTTCCTGCTTAGTGAAGATAAAAAAGGACGGCCCGTTCTTTTCTATGACCGGTTTAAGCACATCCTAAATGACGAGCCCTTCACTTTCAAATTCAGAAAATGGCAGTCCCGGGGAGGTGTACTGGAGTTAGCTGATAGCACCACCACTCCAGTAGTAATTCCATTGGAGAATAAAACTATATTCCGAAACGATCTCCAGTTCTGGGAGGAGAATTCAATTAAATCCGGAGACAATTACCGTATCGAATACAAGTTTGATTACAGCAATGCTTACAGATTTCTAAATGCAAATAATTTTTTCCGGTTCCGAAAGATCGGCCGTGACAAGGATAAGGACTATGTATTTGTCAGGATTGAAAATAAGATACTGACAGAAGTCTTGCCCTATGTCATGCGGGATTTTCTGGTGGACTTCTCAAAAAGTCTAAACAAGAAAGACATTCTCAATATGATCTTCAAAGGATCCCGGCAGTACCTGAGTGAGCAGTCCCTTTCAAACATTGACCTGATCGATCTGAATATTCTAAGAAGCGGACCGGATTATCAGTATATGTTCTTCAACAATTTTGTCTGGAGAATTTCAAAAGAGGATATCGTTCAGCTCTCCTATGAATCGTTTGAGGGCTATATCTGGAGAGAAAATGTGATTGATTTCTCCCCGACGCTGCTGGATCCGCTTTTTGAAACAGAATTCAATGATAACAAATTCATCGTTTCAATCCGTGAAGACCATGGTTGTCATTTTCTTCAGTTTCTGACAAATACCAGTCGTATGTACCACAAAACAGAGTCCCGGTCCTATACTCAGGAAATGAGGGATGAGGAGGATGTTCATTTTTTAAACAAACTCTCTGCGATTGGATACCTGCTTCATAACTTCAGGGATGACAGCCGGACATGGGCGGTGGTGGCCATGGACAACAGCATCTCCGAAGTGGGTGAAAGCAACGGAGGGACCGGCAAATCGCTCCTGGGATTTGCGTTTAAGGAAGTCTGTTCAAGCGTTTACATAGAGGGAAAATCAAAAAAATTGACCGAGAATCCCCATATCTGGGGTTCGATCAATGAACGGACTGACATGATCTTTATTGACGATGTCCGCATGGATGTTGATTTTGAATTCTTTTATCCGGTCATCACCGGTATGCTGACCGTGAATCCCAAGAATGTTGCTGCTTTCATCCTGCCAAAAGAAAAAACACCCAAACTATACCTATCCACCAATCATGCGCTTCATGGTAATGGGGAATCGGATGAACGAAGGCAGTTCAAAATTGCCTTTTCCGATTACTACCATAAGAAGTTCACCCCAGCCGATGAATTCAATGTCAATCTCTTCTCCTCTAAATGGGGTGAGGAGCAGTGGAATTTATTCTACAATGTCATGGCACGGGCTGTCCAGTTTTATCTGAAATACGGAAAGGTGGATGCTCCAGGATTGAATCTTATTAAAAGAAGGTTACGGCAGGAAATGGGTGAGCCCTTCTTTGACTGGGCAGAAAATTACTTCTGTGATGATGGCACCTTCGGCACCGAAATAGCCAAATCAGATATGTTCCTGAATTACAAGGACGATGTAAAATCCAGCCACCTTGTTTCCATTTCTGCTCAGAAGTTCAAAAAGAAGCTTAAGGCATACTGTAAGTATAAAGGATATGAGTTCAATAAGAGTACGAATGGGGAGCGGATCATTAAGAACGGAATGGAGTATATTGAAGTTTCCAAAAAAGAAGTACAGTGTAAACCTATTGATCAGGGGGCAGATGAAAGATTACCTTTTTGAGTTATTCATCTATATACGTCAACCAATAAGTGTATCGTCAAATTGCCGTATTAAAACTGTTATTTTGTACTTATAACTATAATTTAATGATATCCAGTTATTTATAAAGTACAAAATCAGTACAAATCAGTACAAGTCAGTACAAATCCATTAAGGTCACCAAGGACAAGAACAGTACAAAATCAAATGGATCAGTACAAAGTGATAAATTCATTTTGTACTGATTGCGAATCCATAACTCATTGATCTACAATTTCTTGCAATTCAAGTACAAAAAAACAACTTAAATCTCAGAAAAGAGCTACACACTTGTGTTTGTGAGATGATCATCACAGATTATCCCATTTCGTTTTCTGCCAGCCTGATATCCTTCCGTAGTCCCCACACTGATCGCATTCCCATACAATTGAATCATCGTCCAGGTCAAGCGTGCTATGGATTACACCTTTGCATCCCCGGGCGTGGCACCGTATCAGATCCGGAGGTGGCTGTGTATGATCAAGTGTGGAATGCGTTAAGTTGTCCACGATCATCGCCAGGAAGTAGGCGAACTGCCTGTGTTTTTTAGGGATGACATCCGGGATATTGCCCTTCTCATCCAGAAAGTGGGTCAGGTTGGAGATGTAGGTTTGCTCTGAAATGGTCATTCATGCCACTCCAGTGCAGCTTCTGTTTGCAGCTCCTTTGAATTGTACTTGAGCTGGTTATTGGAAGAGGAGAAAAGGGGTATCTCCATTCCAAAGGGATAATAATCCGTCACCTGGTTCCGCCCCCTCCCGACCTCCCCCACTCGGGGGAGGAGTGAAGACTCACCATGATATATGGAGTCGATTTTCAATATACTCTCCTTTGACATCTCTTTATAGCTTCGAATATAATGATTAAAACAACATCGTGCATCTTGACTCATTCATCCAACAATATTCCCCCTCCACCGAGTAGGGGAAGGGGACAGGGGATAGGGGCCGAATACCAGGCAAGATGCATCATACCGAAGGCTTACATATCTTTCTCACAACATAAAATCATGCTTGTGGGTCATAGAACCGTGCTCCGTAATCATACCACATGAAATGAAATGGATTTTATGTTTAAAAATATCGAGGCAGAACACAGACACTTTTAATAATTATTTTATCATTACCTTCTTTTGATATTATAAAGATTTGATTATTAATATTGCAATCAATACTAATCTTTTGACTTTCATTGATCGCAAATTGAAGAAAGTCAATTACATCTAAATTTCCAAGTTCAACTAATCTTGCATACCCGATTTTTTCATTTGTTTTAATAACTTGTTCTTCAATTAGTTTATCGTTTATATAAATACTAATCGTATCAAATTTATATAATTTGTCAAAACAGAGAGCAATTTTCCCTATTCTTTTATCATGCTCACAAATTGTGTCATTTAAATATTGATAAATAACCTGGTATTCTTTTGGTCCTGGAGTGGACTTACATTGGGTTATCAAAGATGCTAATCCAAAACACAATAATATATAAGTGGTGCCAAATAATGTCATATATATCTCTCTCATGATTATTTTTTTTCTTTTAAGATTTGGCTCATTATTCGTAATTGTTCAATTAAGATTTCCTTCCCATTATTTCCATATATGTACATTAAATTATTCTCACCAATTGTAATTTCATTTTTTTCATCAAATCTTTTTTGATGTCTTAATCCAGCAGTATGACCCAATTCGTGTGGGCTAGTTCTTTCTAAACTGTCTTCGTTAACTTCTTCTGAATATAATGTTGCTGATTTACCTGGGATTAAGATTTCCATTATGTTCGACTCTACATTTCCTATTTCTCCTGTTATATTTCCATCAGCAGGAGATCTAACGATCTGGCCACCAAGATCTTGCTCTCCAAAAACCTCATCCTTAAATTCAAGTGCGTAGTCTGTAGACCTAACAATAGATGAGTAATCCAGATTCAACTCTGTTGAATAATATGTATGGTTCTTTTTATCATATCCTTTAAAAATACCTTCAGCAGATTTTTCAATAATATTTCCCCATTTTTTAATTTGATCTGAAGAAGCATTGGTACTGTTTTTTACTTTAATATCAAAAATAAACTTCACTTCATTTACTCCAGTCTGAATATTCTTTGTAGTGACTTTATAGCCTTCTAAACCATCAATATCAATACACACAACAGGATTATTACTTGCGTATTGATATGGAGAAAGTGCAGGGAATTTATCTGCCAATAGATCCACCACATGCCACCTGCCAATTTGCGGGTCATACATCCTTGCTCCGTAATCATACCACTGCAGATCAGCATCCGTTTGCAACTCCTTTGAGTTGTACTTACGTTGGTTGCTGTATAGGCTGATTGAGCCAGATACGGGTATCTCCATGCCGAAGGGATAGTAATCCGTCTCCTGACTGACGGTTGTAGGTGAGGACAGCACCACCCGCACATTGCTCAGGTGGTCCATGAGAAAGAATTCAGGAGAGAAGTCGGTTCCGTTATAGGTTCTTTTCAGCCGGCCTTCAGCCGTTAGAATGTAATCAATGCTTCTGTTCGTATAAACAAATGGACCCGAGTAATCGGTAGTTGTATTTAACAGGTCGTTCACATAATACCGCTTCTGTAATTTTACACCGTTGGCATCATAAATATACTCAATCCGGCGGTTGTTCTCAAAGGTTATCACCTCCGGAAGATTCAGATGATTATACGTGATATCGGTGATGCCCTTGTTGCGGTCATATTTTGCATTTCCGCATGCGTCATAATTGTATTCCGGCATACCGGAACCATCCTTAAAACCACAGTTAGCCGAACCTGCGTCAAAAACACCGTATAACAGATTGCTATTGTTGGGAGGATTATAATT
>JAKLFC010000012.1 GCA_022711405.1 Bacteroidota bacterium | reverse complement strand
TTTCATACTGTTTCTTTTTAAAAGTTTTTCAAATTGTGCTACGAGCACGTAAAAAACAGGTTACAGCAGCGGCTCGATTTTTATGAAGTCTCTGTATAAATGAAATTTTTATGTAGGTTTATTATGAAGTATGTAGCATGAAGAATGAAGCATGCAATATTATTTAATAATGTATAAATGCAACCATCATCTGAAAGGAATATTTAAAATATTTCATATTTCATGCTACATGCTTCATGCTACATAATATTTCATATTTCATCCTTCATACTTCATAAATTTCCTAATTTTACACAAACATCGCCCCCATGGACATCTACCCTCTTTACCTGGCCGGTGAATTCAGAAAATCGGCTGTGACGCTGGACGTTCATAATCCCTATAACCATGAGCTCATCGCCCAGACCTACCTGGCTGATCAGGCCCTGCTGGAAACCGCCATACAAAAAGCACTGGCCGTGCAGAAGCAGCTTCGCGACATGCCTGGCTATGCCCGCCACGAACTTCTTCTGCAAATTGCAGATGAGATCACGGTCAGGAAACAATGGTTCACCCAGCTGCTGGTGAAGGAGTCGGGCAAACCCTGGAAATACGCCGCTGCAGAGATCGACCGCTCGGTACAGACTTTCCGCATCGCCGCGGAGGAGTCGCTCAGGCTGCCCAGGGAATACATCGGCATCGACTGGACTCCGGCTGGTGACCGCAAGGAGGGACTGGTGAGGTATGTTCCGGTCGGTCTGGTGGCCGGGATCTCGCCTTTCAACTTCCCGCTGAACCTGGCGGTGCATAAGATCGCCCCGGCACTCGCCGCGGGATGCCCGATCATCCTTAAGCCATCTTCCCTGACTCCGCTTTCCACACTGGAACTGGCCCGCGTCTTTGAAAATACAAGCCTCATCCCGGGATCGGTCAGCATCCTGCCCATGTCACGCGAGACCGGTAACCTGCTGGTGACCGATCCCCGCATCCGGCTGCTGTCGTTCACGGGTTCTCCCTCAGTCGGTTGGGAGATGAAACAGAAAGCCGGTAAAAAGAAAGTGGTGCTCGAACTGGGTGGCAACGCAGGCGTCATCGTCACCAAATCCTGCCAGATCGATGAAGCCGTAGCAAAATGCCTGACCGGTGCCTTTTCCTATTCGGGCCAGGTATGCATACATTCTCAGCGTATCTATGTGGAACAGAGCGTGTTCGATTATTTTACCCGCCTATTTATCGATGCGGTGAAAACCCTGCGGCCAGGCGATCCCATGGATAAGAAGACCGATATTTCGGTGATGATCGATGAAGAAAATGCCATCCGGGTGGAGACATGGATAAAGGAAGCGGTGGCTGCAGGGGCCGTGATCCTTGCGGGAGGCGGGAGGCAGCAAGCTTTTGTCGAACCGACGGTACTGACAGGTACATCACCGGATATGAAGGTATGCTCCATGGAGGTGTTCGGCCCGGTGGTCACCCTGGATTCGTACAGCGGTTTCGACGAAGCCGTACAAAAGGTCAACCAGGGCGACTTTGGCCTCCAGGCGGGAGTTTTTACCAATAACATCGATGAAATGAACTATGCATTCAGGGAACTGGAGACCGGAGGTGTGATCATCAACGACGTGCCCACGTTCCGGGTCGATCATATGCCCTATGGAGGCGTAAAGGATTCCGGACTGGGAAGGGAAGGAGTGCCCTATGCGATACGGGAAATGATGGAGCCCCGCATCCTCGTAAAAAATTGTTAATTTCATTAATTTAAATTGCTTCTAAGAAAATCTTCATTAATTTTACACAACATTTCGTGTAAACACTTGCTTTTAATCTTCTTTTGTTTTAATGTTGCATGACTTTTTTAAGATTTTTTCGTTGACGGATAGCGTTTTTTATTTAATAATGTATTACTTTTACCATTAAGTACGCAAAGAGGATATTTAAATCAATCTGGATTTTTCATAGTAACTGATATACAGGGATTTAAGCGATGGAGCTATTCCTGGAATGCAGCTCAGGATGAGCCGGACAAAAAAAGTGATTAATTTTTGAATTTATTTTATTTATTATATATTTGCAGCAAAATGTCTTATTAACTTAAATTTAATACGTATGAAAAAGGTTACTCTTTTTGCGAGATTAATGATGATAACGACGTTATTGTCATTTTTCGGATTCCAAAGCAGTGCCCAGAATTTAGTGGAGATTGGGACCTATTCGGGAACGATTTCTTACATCCCGTTCTATGGGTTCTATAATTATGGTTTTTCCAAAACCATATATTCGAACACCAATTTCGGTAGTTCCGGTGCCAAGCTCATCACTAAAATTGGTTACAACGCGTATAGCGTTACGACCGGGTCAAATTACATCCTGAACCTGTCCTGCTTTATGAAAGAAGTGGATTACACTTCCTGGTCCACCAATACCATTCCCAACACCGATGCGGAATTGATTGCGGATGGGTATACACTGGTATGGTCAGGTAACTGTTTACCGGTGGTTGGCTGGAATGAGTTCACCCTGAATGGGAATTTCCTGTACAGCGGTTCGGGGCATCTTGCCATCATCTGGAAAAACATGGACGGGGCCTATTCAGGAAACCGTTATGCCTCCTGGTCAAGGTTCACCGGAATTACGAACCAGGGTGTCTACCGTTATTTCGACTCGCCTGTTCCACCTCCTTTTGGTTCAGGAACATACTCCAGCACACCTCCACTGTTGAGGGTATATTACTTCCCGCCAACACAGGGTGTCGTTCAGGGAACGGTGACCGATGTAAACTCCGGCGATCCGATCCCCGGGGCGGTAATGAATGCCTCCAGTGCGTTCGGCGAAGCGAGTACCTTTACCAACAATGCAGGTTTCTATTCCATGTCCCTGTATACTATGGGAACGAACTTTACTACCGTTACCGCTACAAAAGCCGGTTACGAAACGGGAGTGAATCAGGTTCAGATTCCGGCTAACGGAACTGCCACATCGAACTTTGCGCTGGGTGAAGACAAGGTTCCTGTCAGCAGTGTGCTGGCTGAGATCGTCCAGGCTGATGTGAATGTGGTAAAAATTTCCTGGGGAGTGCCCGACGGATTTTATGAGATTCTCTATGATGACGGCGTCCTTGAGAACATGATCGCCTGGCAGACAGGTGGAAGCTATAATGCCCTCAAGTTCACACCGGGCGGATACCCCTGCACCATCCACTACGGATCGGTCAACATTGGCAATGGAAACTATCCTCCGGGAGGCGATATCCTCCAGCCATTCAACATCGCCATTTTCGATGACGACGGTGAGGATGGATTCCCGGGAACCAAACTGGCAGAAGTGGAAGTTACACCCACTGCAGTCGGTTGGGTCGCATGGGACATCAGCGACAGACCAGTGGTCATCAACAGCGGTGACTTCTACGTGGCCATGCAGCAGGGTGGCGATTACCCCGACTGCGCCCCGATCGCTGTCGATGAAACCGATCCGGTCTTCCGCAGCTACCAGAAATTTGGCACCAGCCCATGGTATGTATCTGCTTACAACGATTTCATGATCCGTACGGTCGTTTCCAGCCCGGGCGGAATCTTTGACCGTGCTGACGATTCCAAACTCATCCAGGGCACAAGAGGCCCGAGAGGTGAAATCCTCGGACTTTCCGAACCCAAAATGAAAACGGGTCATGAAGGTGAAGGACTGTACGTACCGATTGAAAGCGGTGATTCACCAAGAAGCCTGTCGCATTATAAGGTCTACCGCGTGAAGGAATTTGATGAAAACATTCCGGGCAACTGGACCCTTCTGGCCGGCTTCGTGACCAATCACGTGTATTATGATAACGCATGGAACTCCCTGCCAGCTGGCGGTTACCGCTGGGCAGTGGTCGCAGTCTATGAATCAGGCGATTCCCCGGCTACCCTCTCCAACATGCTGGGCAAGAACTGGACAAGCGATGTGACGGTCAATGTGACACTGTCATCGAACCAGCTTCCGGAAGGAGCCTATGTTACGTTCATCAACCAGGACGGTTTGACGGAGCATGCCTACAGTGCGATCTGCGATGCTACCGGTGTGGTGCAGTTCAAGGGCGCATGGAACGGAACATATGACCTTACCGTCAGCTTCCCCGGCTATGTAACCTATACCAACAATAATTATTTCCTCAACGGGAGCGTTGTTTTCGACGTTGAACTTCAGGAGATAACGGATCCTGCACAGAACCTGTTTGTGGATCCTCTCACGTTGCTGGCAACCTGGGATAAACCGGGCGGAATGAAGGATCTTTATTATCTTCCGTTCCAGGATCAGGCACAGTATAATACCTGGACAGAGAATCCGTCCGGTTCAAACTGGGCCTTTACTACATCCTACGGTAATCCTGCTCCTGGAGCGTGGTTCTACTGGTCCCCTTCAATAACCAATTACAGCCAGACACTCACCAGCCCGGTCTTCGACTACAAGGCTTACACCTATCAGCTGGTTCTGGAATATGACGTTTACCTGTCTGATTTTGCAAGCGATGGACTTGAGCATCTGGCGGTCGAAGTCTTTGACGGAGAAAACTGGATTCCGATCCGCGATTGGGCCAACACGGGAAGCTTCAACTTCACGCACTATGTTGACTATGTGCAGGAATATGCCAATCAGAATTTCCAGGTCAGGTTCCGTGCCTACGGTGCCGACTGCTACAACATCAACTGGTGGACCGTGGATAATGTAAAGATGTGGAGCTTCATTCAGAAGAACCCCATCGGATTCACCGTGTACCTGGATGACTTCATCTCAGGTTTCACTACGGATACCTTCTGGCAGTACAATCCTGAACTCATCACCTGGGGGCAGACCTATACCAGTGCAGTGAGCTGCTACTATGCCAGCGGCCACTCAACCAAGATCTTCTATACCTGGACATCGCACTACCTGCCTCCTCCAACCGAACTGGAAGGCGAAGATGTAGGACATACAGCTCATTTGACCTGGAGCCTTGCAGGCGCCGGCGAACCCTACTGGATCATCTATGATACCGGTACAGCCGACAATGCCATGGCATGGTACGACCCGGGTGCTGAGGTAGCAGTGCGCTTTACCCCATTGGGATACCCGTGCACCATCAAGACATTCATGATGTACACCTGGGACGGAAGCTGGCCGGCAGGTAATTACCTCACACCGTTCAGGGTGAGAATTTATGCCGACGCAGGCGGAATGCCGGGTGCGCAGCTTGGACAAAGTGATCAGACAGCCACCAGTGCTTTCTGGCTGACCGTTGACCTCTCTGCCCTGAATATCGTGATCACGTCCGGTGACTTCTGGCTGGCTCACTATCAGCTGGGTACTTATCCGGATGTTCCTCCAACCGGGATCTGCTCGGCTGCTGCCGGACAGGGACGTTGCCTTGACCATGCTGTCGGTGCCGGATGGGGCGGTCCTTCCTATGACCTGTACATGATCCGGGCCGGCGTCCAGGGACCTATGGGCGACAATATGGTCCTTGACAATGGAATCGGTGATTTCACACCTGCAATTCCTGACCTGAGGAATTCACTGTCGGTGAACGTAGCCAATCCTGCAGCCCCGGCTGAAAAGGTGACTCCTAAATACGAAAAGATACGTGAAGCCGAATATGGCGACCTCCTGGGATTCAAAGTCTACAGGGATGGCTCCTACATCGGACAGAGCGATGCCGAAACCCTCGAATATTATGATGCCGGACTGGCCGCCGGGTATTACGATTACGAGGTCAGCGCGGTGTATGATAACCCCACCCCGGGCGAATCCATGAAGTCAGAAGCGACAACCGTATACATCAATGGTGAAGGCACCATCTTTGGTACCGTTTCCGAATTCGGCAATCAGTTCATACCTATCCATGGTGCACTGGTGACCGCAACCGGATCCTGGGGTACATGGACCGCCTACACAGCCAACAATGGTTCCTATATATTGGAAGGTGTTACGGAAGATACCTATACCATGACCTGCGAGGCCGCAGGGTTTGAAACGCAGGTACTTGATGGTGTTGTGGTTGCCGATGAACAGAATGTGGAAGTGAATTTTGAACTTCTCGAGTTCCCGTATCCGGTGATCGGAGTTACCGCCACACGGAATGCCGAACAAACCGAAGTATTTGTTGACTGGTACGAGTACAGCGACTTCTATCAGATCGTATACGACGATAACGAAGCGGATAATGTCACTGCATGGCAGAAGGGTGGCAACATGCATGCCCTGCGCTTCACGCCAATGGCCTACCCGGCTGAACTGTTCGCCGCACAGATCAATATCTATGACGGAACATGGCCTACGGGAGCCAATACGCAGCCATTTGAAGTGGCCGTCTTTGACGACAACGGTCCCGGCGGTCTGCCAGGTACCGAATTCGGCCGCGTAACGGTTGATCCGTTTGCCTATGGCTGGGTGGAAGTTGACCTTGCCTCTCTGGGTGTTTCGATCCCGAGCGGTGACTTCTACATTGCTATGGTACAGGGCGGAGATTACCCGAACTGCGTTCCGATCGCCATTGATGAAGATGCGATGGCATATCGCAGCTATTCACGCGATGTATCGCTGAATCAACCGTGGCAGGTGTCCGAATTTGCCGATTTCATGATTCGCGCTTTCGTGTATGATGAAAGCAAGGGTATGAACATCATCGGATACACACAGGACAAACCGACCGTAACTTTCACTTCTGGCTCGGAAAATGAAATGTCACTGAATCCGGCCAACATGATCGCCGGTACCTACAAGGTGGGTGACGCAACCTTCAAACCGGTAAAGGAAAGCGATAATAGCAGAGAGATTGAAAGTTACACAGTGTACGTACTCGAAGAGGGCGAAGAGTCGAATCCGGCTGTTTGGACCGAAAAGGCAGAAGTGACCGAAACCAGCTACCTGGATACCGATTGGGATGTCTACCCCAAGGGTATGTACCGTTATGCGGTGGTGGCCAACTACTCGTTCAACACATCAGATCCTGCATTCTCCAACGTGCTGGCGAATAAATACGAACATACCGTTACGCTGAACATCCGCACCAATGACGGAAGCCCTGCTGTTGGCGCACAGGTCCTCCTGGCCAGCAGCGATGGCGATCCCAACAAGGTGTATTCAGCTATTTCACCTGAAAACGGCGTGGTGCAGTTCTACAAACAGATCTGGGACGGTACCTATGACCTGTCGGTGACACTGGATTATTACAATCCATATTCCCTGATGGGTATTTCGATCCTGAACGATCTTACGCTGAATGTGAACCTGATGGAGATCTTCCTGCCGCCGGCATGCTTCAACGTGGATAACCTGACTGGTGTTGCTACATGGTGTCCTCCGGTACTCGAATATGAGACTGTCTTTGAAGAAGGCTTTGAAGGCGGTTCGATTCCAGCAGGCTGGACACAGGAATACCTGACAGAAACACAGACCCCGTGGATTGTGAGGACAGGTAGCTCAATGAACATTCCTGATTTTGCCCATGAAGGTACTTATAATGCATTCTTCATCGGTAGTACTGCCAGCACCCGCCTGGTCACTCCTCCGATCGACCTTAGCGATGCTGCAGTGCCGAAGCTTACGTTCTGGCACACACAACCCAAGGGTGCCGCACAGGATGAGCTGAAAGTCTATTACAGAACTGCTCCCGGTGCCATCTGGCGTCCTCTGGCAAGCTATATCGATGACATCCGGTTCTGGAGAGGCGAAAGCATCGCCCTGCCGAATGCAACGAGCAATTATCAGGTTGGTTTTGCCGGTGATTGCGGACAGGCATCCGGTTACGGTATCTGCCTTGATGAGATCAAGATCCTTGGCGGTATGGCCGGTGGACGTGAAATCAGCGATTCACGCGTCCTGGAAGGCTATAACGTCTACCTGGATGGTATCAAGCTGGCTTACACGACTGAACTGACCTATACCTATACCGACCTTGTCCTCGGACAATATTATGTGGGCGGTGTACAGGCAGTCTACTCCGGTGGTGAATCCATCATCGTTGAGAAAGGATTCGTATACTACATCTGCGACGTGTTCCCGCAACCTGCCGATTTTGCCGGTTCAGTGAATGGCATGAGCGTCATCCTGACCTGGACAAGCCCGCAGGAATTCCCGGGAATCTATGAAGACTTCCTGTCACCTGTCCTTCCGGATAACTGGCTGTTCTCAAGCGATGAGTGGTCAGCTCCCGGCGACAGCTACCTGTACATGAATGCAAGTGGAGCAGGAAACTGGGAAGGTGCCTACTATGATGAACAGTACGAAGACTTCACATTTGAAGCTGAATTAACCAAGACGGGTGGTTCCACCAGCGAGTCCATTGGTATGACCGTCAGGGCTTCAAGCTGGATGGATCAGTGCACCGGTTACCTCTGCAACATCACACAGGGAGGTTCATTCAGTGTATTCAAGATGACAGGCGGCGGCGGCTCCGAGGTGATCCAGGGATGGACCAGCTCAGGTGCCATCAACACCGGCTTTGGCGCATACAACGTGGTGACCATCGTGGGTGTGGGAAGCAACATCCAGTTCTATTGCAACGGACAGCTGCTGGTCTCCTTCAACGATGCCACTTATCCGTCAGGTTACCTGACCATTACCCCGTATACCGGAACAGCTGGAACAGCAGTTGCCTATGATTATTACATGATCATGGCTGCAGCTGCAAACGGTCCTATAGCCGGAGACGTTAAGCCTATCAGCAACATGAAGGGTACACCGTACTACTGCGAAGGCGAAGTCAGCAATCCTCCCGTTCCTGCCATCGGCCTGATCGGCGACAAGAGGGATGAGTTTGAACTGATCGGCTTCAACGTGTGGCGCGATGGTGTGGTCATCAATCCTGAGCCACTGAGCGTATATACCGAACAGTATATCGACGTTGTGTCTCCGGGTGGTATCTACTACTATAACCTGACCTCCGTATACGACTTCGGTCAGAGTTGTCCGCTCGATCCTCCGTACGAAGCCATCGTTGGCGGCGACCTCATGCCTCCGATCAACCTGCAGGCCTTCCTGCTGGAGAATGACGATGTTCTTCTTACCTGGACCGCTCCGGGTGCCCCGACCGGTCAATGGATCACCTGGGACGACGGAGAGTACTTTGGAAGAGTGGGTCTGAACGGCGCTGCCACATGGTATAACGCTCATATGTTCGCACCTGCGGATCTGATCAGCTTCGACGGCTGGTACCTGACGAAGGTAAGATTTGTACCTTCCGACGTCGAAGGCATCTGTGACTTTACACTGAAGGTCTGGACGGGTGAAAATGCCGCCAACGAGGTGGTCAGCCAGCCAATAGGCGCTCTCATCCAGCAGGAGTACAACACAGTCATGCTGAACAATCCACTCATGATCGACGCTTCACAGAAACTGTATATCGGTTTTGAAATGGTACAGGCTGCCGCTGGTTATCCTGCAGGTAGAGACGAGTTTACCAACTACGACGGCAAGGGTAACCTGTTGAGCTTCGACGCGATCGAATGGGAAGCCATGTCAGTGTACGGAATCGCCGGTGACTGGAACATCCAGGGCTGGGTGGCATCGGAAGTTGCCAACTACGCTCCGACCGCACCATTGGTGAAGAAGGTTGTCCAGAATTCTGGCGACCTGGCATTCGGAACCGTGAAGACGGATCAGATTGCCACCGCACCTGCTGAAAACAGGGGACTGATAGGCTACAACCTGTGGAGAAACGGTGCCAACTTTGATTTTGTACCAACTCCCGATACCTCTTACACCGATGCCGGTCTGAACCCGGGTACGTACGAATACTACGTATCAGCTGTCTATGATGAAGGCGAATCCTTCGCAGAAGGTCCGGCCTACGCCACTGTTACCGGCCGCGGTACCCTGAAGGGCTATGTATACGATGCCCAGACGGGTTCTCCGGTCATCATGGGTACGGTCAGCCTCCCGGGTGGATATACCGCTCAGACGGGGTATGATGGCAAGTACATCATGGAAAACATACCTGCCGGTACATTTGACGTGACATGCGAAGCTGACGGTTATAACACCAAGGTGATCTATGGTGTGGTGATCAAGCATCAGCAGATCAAGGTTCTTGACATCGGCATGTACGATTTCAGCGTGGCTTCACTGCCATTCTTCGAACCATGGGATTCCGAATCCTTCGATGCACAGGGCTGGACATTCGATCCTTCACCGAGCGAAAACTGGGTGATGCTTGATAGCGATGGGAATCCGGCGCCAACGGCTATGTTCTACTGGTCTCCGCAGATCGAAAATTATTCGCAGGCCATGGTAAGCCCGTTCATCGATGCCACCGCTGCCCACAGCAACGTTACCCTGAAGTTTGACCTCTACCTGAGTGCATACAGCTACCTTGGTGATAACTTCATGACGGTAGAAGTATGGAATGGTACGAGCTGGGTTCAAGTTGCCGAGTTCGACGATACCAATGATATTGAATGGACAACCTTCAAGTATGATGTTTCCGCTGCTGCCATGGGTAAACTGACACAGGTCAGATTTGTCGGAAATGGTATCGACAGCTACAACATCAACTGGTGGTTCGTTGATAATATCAAGGTGTATGAATCCGTCACCTATACTTTGTGGGGAACTGTCACCGAACTGGCTGGCGGAGCTCCGATCGAAGGCGCCATGGTTTCAGTTCCTGGCTATCCTGCAGCATATTCCAATGCTGATGGTGAATATTACCTGGATGTCGAACCAGGGACCTATGATGTCACCTGCAGCGCGGAATGCTTCAACCCGATCGTGGTTTACAACCTGGCTATTTCCGGTGATCTCGAAAAGAACTTCGCTCTGAACCAGCCGATCCTCGTTGCGGATCCGCTGCAGATCGTTGTTGACCTGGCTCCGTACGGTGTAACCACAGAATACGTTACTGTCAGCAATGATGGTAATGGTGTGCTGCACTGGATGGGCGCCATTTCACCCGAGATCACATGGGCTTCACTGGGTGTCACCTCAGGTACCCTCGCTCCGGGACAGTTCGTCGAAGTACCTGTGTTCATCGCTCCGGAAGGACTCTTTGAACCGGGTGACGTACTGAATGCTACCATTAACTTTACGGAAGAGCTTGGCTGCTCCACCGCTGATGTCGCCATGACGATGACCATCATCGTAGGTATGGACGACCTCACCGGCGGTATGATCCAGGTGTATCCAAACCCGGCCACCGATTACGTGAAACTGCTTGTGACAGACGATGTCACCGAGATCAGGGTCATGAATTATGTCGGCCAGGTCATGGATGCCATGAATGTAACCACCACCAAGCTGATCCAGCTGAATACCTCATCCTATGCCACTGGTACTTACATGATTGAATTCAGGAATGCCAATGGCGATACGGTTACCAAATCAGTCGTGATTACCCGGTAATCACCAAACTGAAAAGAAAAAAAGGGGCTCTCGGGCCCCTTTTTTTATGCGGAAAGAGGTTATATCAAAAGTTGTTTTTAAACACAAAGTTTCACAAAGGGCTTCACAAAGGAACACCAAGTAATTGATAATCAATGATAATACTTTGTGTACCTTTGAGAAAACCTTTGAGTCCCTTGGTGGTTAAGTACTTTTGATACAACCTCTTCAGTATATTTGCAGGATGTATTCAGTAAATAATATATCTGTTCATTTTTCGGGGAATTATCTTTTTGAGGATGTTTCCTTTCTGGTGAATCCCCGCGACCGCATCGGGCTCGTGGGACGAAATGGCACAGGCAAAACAACACTTCTGCGGATCATCAACAGGGAATTTGAACCTGAAAGCGGCGAGGTTGTCATCCCTGCCGGTAAAAAGGTAGGTTACCTTCCGCAGGAAATCGACACGTTCAGCCATTTGACTGTATTGAACGAGGCCATGTCGGCCTTTGATGAAACGCTGAAGCTGAAGGGAATCATTGACGGCACGATCGATGCCATTGGCCTGATGCAGGAGTTTCATTCGGACAAGTACATGCATCTTGTCGATCAGCTGAACAGGGCCAAGGAGCGTTTTGAGGTGATCGGAGGATATACCGTGGAAGCCAGGACCGAAAAAGTGCTGCTGGGACTTGGATTCAAGCCGGCCGATTTTAACAGACCGATGTCGGAGATGAGCGGCGGCTGGCAGATGCGTGTAAAACTGGCGCGGATTCTTCTTGCTCAGCCGGATCTGTTACTTCTGGATGAACCAACCAACCATTTGGACATCGAATCTATACAGTGGCTGGAGGACTTCCTTGCTTCCTATCCGGGAGCCGTCATCCTGGTCTCCCATGACCGGGCTCTTCTTGACAACGTGACCTCCAGGACCATTGAGATTTCCCTAGGCAGGATCATCGATTTCAAAGCCAATTACTCGGAGTTTGTCGTGATGAGGGAACAGCTGCGGGAACGCCAGATGGAAACCTGGTCAAACCAGCAGCGCCAGATTGCACAGATCGAACGATTCATCGAACGGTTCCGGTATAAGAACACCAAGTCACGTCAGGTACAGTCCCGGATCAGGATGATCGAGAAAATGGATCGGGTGGAAGTGGACGAGACAGATCAGTCAGCCATCCATTTTTCATTTCCTCCTGCTCCACGGTCAGGGAAACTGGTGTTCGAAGCAAAGGATCTTTCCAAACACTTTGGCGACCTGGAAGTGCTGCGCAACCTGAATTTTGCCGTCACACGAAACGATGCTATTGCGTTTGTAGGTCGTAACGGTGAAGGTAAGACAACCCTTTCAAGGATCATTGTCGGGGAACTTGATCATGAAGGCTCGGCCACTCTTGGACATCAGGTGAGCATTGGTTACTATGCACAGAACCAGTCCGACTTACTGGATCCTGAAAAGACCGTGTTCCAGACCATCGACGACATTGCAGTGGGCGAGACCAGGCCGAAGATCCGGGGTATCCTGGGCAGCTTCCTCTTCAGCGGGGATACGATCTATAAGAAGGTTAAAGTACTGTCGGGCGGCGAGAAATCGCGTCTGGCCATAGCCACCCTGTTGCTGCGGCCGGTCAACCTGCTCGTCCTTGATGAACCCTCCAACCACCTGGATATGTACTCAAAGGACATTCTTAAAAATGCCCTCATCCACTATGATGGTACGCTGATCATCGTCTCCCACGACAGGGACTTTCTCCAGGGACTGACCAACAAGGTGTTTGAATTCAGCAACAAAGGGATTCGTCAGTATATCGGTGATATTTATGACTATCTGGAAAACCGTAAGCTTTCTTCACTGAAGGAGCTGGAAATGGAACCTAAGCGACCGCCTCAGAACGAAGCACGGCCTGTTTCCGACCAGAAGCTGAAATATGAGGAAAAGAAAAAACTGGAAAAGGAACAGCGAAAGATCACCAGCCAGATCCATCAGACAGAAGAACGCATCCATCACCTTGAGCAGGAGATCAGTAAGGCAGATCGGTACTTGTCTGATCCGGTCATGTATTCATCAGAACTGGCAGCCCCGGATTTTTATGACCGTTATGCCTCGCTGAAGGCAAAACTGGATGAGGAGGTATCCTTGTGGGACGAACTGCACAGGGAACTGGATAAGTGGAAAGAAGAGCACAGGTGATTCAGTACGTTCTATCCTTCATTTCATGGATAAGGGATACGAGGATCCCTTTTCTTTGATCATCCACGCGGACTGATTCCAGGTTCTGCAGCGCTCTGGCGTAATAGTCGTTCATTGCATCCCGTGTGTGCTCTCTGATGTTCAGCTGAGAATAGATCTCTTTGACCTCACTGACTTTGGCCGTATCATCATCTGTCTGACGCTGGAAGAGGCTGATCAGACGTTCATGCTGACTGGAGCTGGCCGTTTCCAGGGCCTTCAGATAAGGAAAGGTCTTTTTGTTGGCGACAATATCTCCTCCGGTTTTTTTCCCGAATATGTCTTCGTCGCTGTACACATCCAGGAGGTCATCCTGAAGCTGAAAGGCTATTCCCAGGTTCATTCCACAATCATACAGGCTCCTGGCGCCGGCATCATCCGCGCCGCCGGTGAGGGCTCCGATCTTCAGGCTACAGGCGAAAAGAACAGCGGTCTTCAACCGTATCATTTCCAGGTACTGATCAATGGAGACATCCGATCGGTTCTCGAAATTCATATCCCATTGCTGCCCCTCGCACACCTCGATGGCAGTCCGGGTAAATACCTCCATGACCTCAGGCAGCACTTCCCTTTCACATTCGAGCAGGTACTGGTAAGCAAGGGCGAAAAGGGTGTCGCCTGATAGGATGGCAATATTGGTATCCCATTTCTGATGCACCGTCGATTTCCCTCTTCGCAGCGGTGCCTGGTCCATAATATCATCATGAAGAAGGGTGAAATTATGGAAAAGCTCGATCCCGATGGCAGGCAACAGCGCTGCTTGTATGTCGCCGCCAAACAAGTCGCAGCCTGCCAGCAGAAACACCGGTCGTAACCGTTTCCCGCCATAGGATAAAATGTACCGCACCGGATCGTAAAGCTCAGCGGGAGATTGTTTAAACTGCTGATCGGACAGCGATTCAGAGAAAATTTCCTGGAGTGCCTTGATGGAATACATGGGATGCTGGTTATTTAATGAGATCAATGAGGTACTTCCCGTATCCGCTGTTGATCAATGGCTGTGCTATCCTGTAAAGCTGTTCTTTGCTGATGAATCCCATTCGGAAAGCGATCTCTTCGATACAGCCAATTTTAAGCCCCTGGCGCTCTTCGATCACCTGGACGAATTGCGAGGCCTGCAGCAGGGAAACGAACGTTCCTGTGTCAAGCCAGGCCGTTCCCCGGCTTAAGATACCCACCTTCAGTTTCTTTTGGGAAAGGTAATATTTGTTGACGTCCGTGATCTCATACTCGCCCCGGGCACTGGGTTTCATGTTTTTAACCACATGGGTGACCGAATTGTCATAAAAATACAAACCAGGGACGGCATAGTTGGATTTGGGTTGTGCAGGCTTCTCTTCAATGGAGGTTGCGTTCAGGTCTTCATCAAACTCCACCACGCCATAGCGTTGAGGATCAGAGACATGGTATGCGAATACAACGCCACCTTCCGGATCATTGTTCTGCTGCAGGAGATTCTGCATCCCGGTGCCGTAGAAGATGTTATCCCCCAGGATCAGCGCCACCTTATCCGGTCCAATGAACTCCTCACCAATGACAAATGCCTGGGCAATGCCGTTGGGAATGGCCTGTTCGGCATAATGAAACGACAGGCCCAGAGAATTACCGTCTCCAAGAAGTCGTTGAAAATGAGGTAGATCATGGGGAGTGGAGATGATCATGATATCACGGATGCCCGCCATCATCAAAATGGATAGCGGATAATAAACCATAGGTTTGTCGTAGATGGGCATCAGTTGTTTGCTGATGGCCAGGGTGATGGGATACAACCGTGTACCCGAGCCTCCTGCCAGAATGATTCCTTTCATCAGGTTGAAATTTTGACAAATGTATGAAATTTAATTGACCCCACCCCCTGTCCCCCTCCCCTTAAGGGGAGGGGGTGAAGGGGGAGGGGTAAAAGTGTAAATTCCCCGGTGCTCGCACCGGAATTTGGGTCCGGAGCTTGCCCTGTGGTTCATACCAGTGATTTTCGGATAGATTTCGTATGGGTGCGTTATCATGAAGTCCTTAAATTCGTTATTTTTGAGAAAACGATAATGTATGATCGCAAGGGGATCCAGAGTGCTTTTTATTGACCCGGCCCATCCCTTTTTACAGGAAGAGCTGACACGGCTGGGATTTGTGTGTGATCATTTTCCTGAACTAAGACCCGAAGGATATAAAGATATCCTTTCCGGTTATACTGGAATTATTATTCGCAACCGCATCAGGCTGGATGAAGGGCTGCTGTCAAGTGCCCCTGGCCTGCGATTCATTGCCCGGGTAGGTGCGGGAATGGAAGGCATTGATACGGAATATGCCAGCCGGCATGGGATCATCTGCCTGAATGCACCGGAGGGGAACAGGGATGCACTGGCCGAGCATACCCTGGGGATGATCCTTGCCCTTTTCAACCGGCTGCTGAAAGCGGATGCCGAGGTCAGACAAGGTGTGTGGGACAGGGCCGGCAACCGCGGAATGGAACTGATGGGAAAAACGGTCGGGATCATTGGATACGGGAACATGGGAAGCGCCTTTGCCCAAAGACTCAAGGGTTTCCAGACGGAAGTGCTGGCGTATGATAAATATAAGAAGGATTATGGGGATGACTTCGTAAAAGAAACTACCCTGGAAGAACTGCAACTGAAATGTGACCTGGTGAGTCTGCATGTGCCTCTGACCGAAGAAACGCGGTATATGGTGGATGATGCCTTTATCCGGTCGTTCCGGAAGAATTTCTTCCTTGTCAATACCTCCCGGGGTCAGGTGGTCAGGACTGCCGATCTGATCCGGAATCTATACACGGGAAAGATCCGGGGTGCCGTTCTGGATGTGCTGGAGTGGGAGTCAGCTACCTTTGAGAGATTGGATTGGGATGCTGAGGAAAAGCTTTTTCAGGCGCTGGCCAGTCATGATCGTGTGATCCTCTCCCCTCATGTGGCCGGTCACTCGGATGAATCGCCCTATAAAATGGCAAAAGTTATTGCCGATAAGATAAAAAATGAGTTCAGGTTATAAAAAACTCTAATTTTGCACCGGAATTTTTTAGGCGACCCCTCCCCTGCACCCCTCCCGGATCTCCGCTTTCGCGGAGACCGAAGGGAGGGGCCGGGGGAGAGGTTAGATCGGGTAAAATTCTCCTGTGCCCAATCTGGAATCAAAATCTGGACCTCGCCTTGGGATTCATACCATTGATAGATTATGAAACGAGTCGATAAAGTATTCAGCGGTAAGACACTGGCCATTCTTTCCGGCGGGGGCGATACCCCTGCCATCAATTCGAGCATCGAGGCGATCCGCAACCGTGCCTCGCTGCTTGGCTTCCGTGTTTATGGGATCCGGCACGGATGGAAGGGCCTGCTGGGCGAGGGCGATGTGGTTGACCTATCGCACCAGCCGTATAATGGTTGGTATGGCGGATCCGCCCTGCGCTCAAGCCGTACAAATCCCTTCCCCTCAAAGAAAAATCCTGAATCCAGGGTCCCTCAGGTGCTGGACAACCTCGACAGGTATAAGATCGATGTGCTGGTCACCATTGGGGGCGATGATACCAACGGGGCCGCCAAACGGCTCTATGAAACCGAGGGTGTGCCTGTCATCGGATTTCCGAAAACGATTGATAACGATCTGCGAACCAGGACGATCCATCGTTATAACGGCGCAGATATCGAAGCAGTGCTATGCCCGGGATTTCCCTCTGCGGCAAAAGCTGTTGTTGAATATACCTCACGGATCCGGACCACCGCCGAATCGCACTCCAGGATCCTGGTGATGGAGGTCATGGGCAGGGATGCCGGCTGGCTCACAGGCACCTCAGTCTTTGGGGGAGCCGACCTGTACCTGATCCCTGAATTTGAGATCACGATGGAACGGAAAGAGTTCTTTCTTGAAACCGTCAGGGAATCCTATCTCAAATCAACCAAAAAGACCCTCATCATCGCCGTATCGGAAGGTGTAAGATGGTTTGATGATAAGCTGGGAAAAGTGGATGTGGTGTATGCAAGCTCCGAAGTGGACGAATATGGCCACCCGCGGTTTGGTGGGATCAGCGGTACCATCGCCTCCGAAATTTACAATAAACTTCATATTGACGCCAGGGCAGTCATCACAGGATATTACCCCAGGTCGGGCAACTGCAGCGAATATGACCGCCGCCTTACCATGACGCTGGCCGACAAGGTGGTCGACCTCATCCTGCGTGAAGACTATGGCCAGATGCCGGTGATGAAAAAGATCGTACCGTACGAACACCTTGAGGAATTCAACACGGATTCCATTGATATGGGAAAGGTCGGCAACCGCTCTCTGCCAGAGGAGTACTATGATGTCAACAGGTTCCAGTTTACGGACGCTTACGTTGAATTCCTTGGAAATATTCTGCACCGGCCTCAGAAACTGGATTTCATGTATGATTTTCCTGTGGTCCTTCCTGAAGAATAAACCCTGAAGGATAACCGATACCAGTCAAAGGGGAGTTGGACCTAAAAGAAATAACAGCACTCTACGCCCAGGATCCACGCATCCGACAGGTGACCGGTATCATCCGGAACACAACCGCCGGCAGGCTTCATGTAAAGGGTCTGCTGGGTTCGGCACGTGCCTTTTTTGGCATCGCGGTTTTCCAGCAGGTTCGCTGCAACCATCTGTTCATCCTTCCCGACAAAGAATCGGCGGCCTACTTCTGTAACGACCTGGAAAACCTGCTCGGGGAACGGACCGAGAACTACAACAGGAAGAAAGTACTGTTCTTCCCAACCTCCTACAAACGACATTATCAGATCGAAGATACCGACAACACCAACCTGCTTTCCCGTTCTGAGGTACTGAGCCGGCTTGGAACAGAGGACCGCCATTCCATGATCGTCACCTATCCGGAAGCGCTCAGCGAAAAGGTGGTGACCAGGACCTTCCTGAGGAAGAACCTGTTCAAAATAAAGAAAGGTGATGTCCTCAGCCTCGACTTCATTGGGGATCTGCTGGCCGAATACGCGTTTGAACGAGTGGATTTCGTCCTTGAACCAGGACAATTTTCATTCAGGGGAGGAATCGTCGATGTGTTCTCGTTTTCAAATGATTATCCTTTCAGGATTGAGTTCTCGGGGGATGAGATCGAATCCATCCGGACCTTTGACCCGGTCACCCAGCTATCGGTTGAGAAGCTTAACCGCGTCACACTGCTTCCCAATATCCAGGATCGCACACAGAAAGAACAGAGGGAATCGCTTCTGGCGTATATTACATCGGATACGGTTTTATGGTTCGATCATATCCAGTTCACCATTGAACGTATTGATCAGGAATTCCATAAAGCGGAGGATGCCTTCTCGCGCTCAGGAGAAGCACCTGACCTCCTGCTCAATGACCTGTTCACCACTGGCAGGGAGATACTTCACGATGCCATGTCATTTCCCGTCATTGAATTCGGAAATACATCACTGCTGGAGAAAAGCCAGGAGGTGGAGTGCCACCTCTCGCCACAGCCTTCCTTCAACAAGAACTTCACCCTGCTCATGGATAATTTGCGGGCTAACAGCAGCAGCAAGATCCATAATATCATCACCACCGACTCGCCTAAACAACTGGAACGGCTTTATGCCATCGTTGAAGATATCCAGCAGGAACTCCCTGAGGAAGAACATATTGAATTCACCACCCTGAACCTGGGACTGCATGAAGGTTTTGTCGACCACGACCTGAAGATCGCCCTGTATACAGATCATCAGATCTTTGACCGGTACCACCGTTTTGAATTACGGGAACACTATAAAGGCCGGGAATCCATGACCATCAAGGAATTGTACAACCTGAATCCCGGTGATTACGTGACGCATATCGACCATGGCATTGGAAGGTATGAAGGGCTTGAAAAGATCGAGAACAACGGCAGGGTCCAGGAAGCCATCCGCATCGTTTATGAGAACGACGACCTTCTCTATGTCAGCATTCATTCTCTGCATCGTATCTCCAAGTATGTCGGAAAGGAGGGAAGTGCTCCCCGGCTCAACAAGCTTGGTTCCAATGCCTGGAACAGGCTCAAGGAACGCACAAAACAGAAAGTCAAGGACATAGCCAAGGACCTGATCAAACTTTATGCTGAAAGGAAAGCTGCTGAAGGATTTCAGTTCTCGCCCGATTCCTACCTTCAGCATGAGCTTGAGGCGTCGTTCATTTATGAAGACACTCCCGACCAGGTGAAATCGACCAATGATGTAAAAGCGGATATGGAGGCCGGTCATCCGATGGACCGCCTGATCTGCGGGGATGTGGGCTTCGGTAAGACGGAAGTTGCCATCCGTGCTGCCTTTAAGGCGGTCGCCGACAGTAAGCAGGTGGCTGTGCTCGTCCCTACCACCATACTTGCTTTTCAACATTACCGTACTTTCAGCGAGCGGTTGAACAATTTCCCCTGCAAAGTGGATTACATCAACCGTTTCAGGAGTCCCATGGAAATGAAAAGAAGCCTGTCGGAAGTGGGATCGGGAAAAACTGACATACTGATCGGCACACACCGGTTGCTCAGCAAGGATGTGGCTTTCAAGGACCTTGGCCTGCTCATCGTCGACGAAGAGCAGAAATTTGGCGTGTCGGCCAAGGAAAGACTAAAGCAGCTGAAAGTGAACGTGGATACACTGACGCTCACCGCCACTCCAATTCCCCGTACATTGCAGTTCTCGCTGATGGGAGCACGTGACCTCTCTGTGATCAACACACCGCCGGCCAACAGGTATCCAATCCAGACCGAGATCCATCCTTTCGGTGAGGAGGTCATCCGCAATGCCATCCGCTATGAGCTTTCACGCGGAGGACAGGTCTACTTCGTCCATAATCGTATCCAGAACATCAACGACGTTGCCCAGATGATCGCCCGTTTTGTGCCGGGAGTGAAGATCGCCATCGGACACGGCCAGATGGAAGGCCATAAGTTAGAGGAGACGATGCTGGATTTTATTGAAGGGTATTATGATATTCTCCTGTCGACTACCATCATCGAATCGGGACTGGATATTCCCAACGTGAATACCATCATCATCAATGATGCCCAGAACTACGGCCTGAGCGACCTGCATCAGCTCAGGGGCAGAGTGGGAAGGTCGAACAAAAAGGCATTCTGTTATCTGCTGTCGCCTCCCCTTTCTGTTCTTACCTCTGAAGCACGGAAACGGCTCAAAGCCATTGAGGAATTTGCAGAACTGGGCAGTGGATTCAACATCGCCCTCAGAGACCTGGATATCAGGGGAGCCGGCAACCTGCTGGGCGCTGAACAAAGCGGCTTTATCACCGAGATCGGTTTTGAAATGTACCAAAAGATCCTCGACGAAGCCCTGCATGAACTCAGGGAGACAGAATTCAGGGACCTGTATGAAAAGGAAAAACCCGAAGAATATATCCGTGAGTGCCAGCTTGAAACCGACCTTGAACTTCTGATCCCCGATGATTATGTGTCCAGCATCAGTGAACGGCTTATCCTCTATAAGGAACTGGATAACATTGAAGACGAGGAATGGCTGATGAAGTACCTGGAACGGATGATCGACCGGTTCGGTCCCATCCCGCCGCAGGTCGACGGCCTGATCAATGCGGTCAGGGTCCGCTGGCTGGCCAGACAAAACGGATTCGAGAAGGTTATCCTGAAAAATGGCCGACTGACTGGCCATTTTGTCAGCAACCAGGAGTCGGATTACTATAACTCAGAACGATTCTCCGGGGTACTGGACTATGTGAAAAGAAATCCCCGCCATTGCAGGCTGAAAGAAACACAGTCCAGGCTCACACTTGCCATCGAGCCCGTCAACTCGGTATTTGAAGCATTGGAGTTTCTGAGGAACATCAAGGGAGAATAAGATCTTATTTTAATCAGCTTCCTTGTACAGATAAAGATATACCGGAAAATGATCACTGTACCCCCCAGGTAAACTCCTCCGCCATAGGTCCGGTAAGGATATCCTTTGTACTCGCCTTCAGGCTGGGCAAGAAACCGTTCGTTAAAGACCCGTACCCTGTAAAAACGGTATGAGGTGAGATCACCATGTACCAGGGCCGGCGACAGGATCATCTGATCGAACAGGCTCCACGCATCGCGGTAAGCCAGGGAGCCAATGCCTTTCTTATACAGCTGGGTCATGGGATTGAAAAGGGTGCCATCAGTCGCATTCTCCCGTGAAGCCGTGCTTCCCAGTTCCTTCTCGACGCTCTTGTCGGTGGGATTGTCGTTCAGATCCCCCATGAGGATGATCTTCGCCCGGGGTGAAACAGTAAGGAGGGAGTCAACAATGATTCTTCCGAGCTTCGCAGCAGCCATGCGGTAAGGCAGGGTCACCTTTTCACCGCTGCTCCGTGAGGGCCAGTGCCCGACAATGAAATAAAGAGTGTCGTTCTCGCAGATCCCTGAAACGACAAGCTGGTCCCTGGTCCGGTAACCCGGTTCATCAGGGACCGATAGCCTGTGAGCGTTGGCATTAAGAAGCCTGAAATAGGCAGGCTGGTAAAGCAGGCCGACATCGATCCCCCTCCGGTCGGGCGATTCGAAATGGACGATCTGATAGTTCCTTAATCTGATGCCTTTCTCATTGACCAGGTCCTCAAGAACCTTCCGGTTCTCCACTTCAGTGACACCCAGGATGACGGGTCCGTCGGGACTCAGGTCTGTACCTATACGGGCAATGACCGTGGACAGATGATCCAGTTTTTCCCCGTACCTTTTTGCAGTCCAGCTGTTTTTCCCTTCCGGAAGGAATTCTTCATCGTTGATCAGGGGATCATTGATCGTATCAAACAAGTTCTCAAGGTTATAAAAAGCAATGCAGCACAGACGGTAACTCTTCTCCTCCTGAGCGAAGGCAATACCGGATATGAGCACCATGAAAAATATAAAAAAGCTCCGGAGTTTCAACGGCATATTCAAGTCTTTTATCTGATCAGTCGTACACTTACGACGTAAAATTAACACTTTGCTTCCACTGTGGCGAAAACATGACAGAATAATCTTAATTTTGCATACATCCTGAACATCTCTCATAAATGAGCAAAAGACCATACCACTGCTTCTTCCTGATTGTTTTCACCGTGCTGTCGGCCTTCGTTTATGGTCAGGCAGACACCAGCCAGCTGAATGAAAGGGACATAAATACTCTCCCAGCCGTAACGCTGTCACAATCTGAACTTGACGGTTATGACCAGGGACAGGATATTTCGGGATTACTCCAGTCATCAAGGGATGTGTATGCATCCACTGCAGGGTATACCTTTGGCTCAGCCCGTTTCCGGATGCGGGGGTACGATACGGAAAACACACAGGTGATGATCAACGGGGTGCTGATGAATGATATGGAAACCGGTCGAACCTTCTGGTCATCCTGGGGTGGACTGAACGATGCCTTCCGGAGCCAGGAGAACTACCTGGGCCTGTCGTCCAGCGATTTTGGCTTTGGAGGCATCGGGGGGCTTACTTACCTGGATGTCAGGGCGTCTCAGTACAGCCGTGGCATCAAGCTCACCTATTCCATCACCAACCAGGCCTACCGCAACCGGATCATGGCCATCGCTTCCACAGGGAAGATGGAGAATGGCTGGGCGGTGACCCTTTCGGGTTCACGCCGGTGGTCGAAGGAAGGATACGTGGAGGGTACGTTCTACGATGCCTGGTCTTATTTCCTGAGCGTCGAGAAGGAGTTCTCCCCGGCGCACAGCATCGGATTCGTGGGCATCGGAGCACCTGCAAAGCGCGGTCAGAATGGGCTTGCCGTGCAGGAAGCCAATGACCTGGCAGGAAGCAATTACTATAATCCCTACTGGGGATTTCAGAGCGGAGAGAGGAGAAACAGCAGGGTCTCCAATTATCATCAGCCTATCCTGATGCTGAACCATTACTGGACCATTGATGCAAAGACCAGGCTCACCTCTGCTCTGTCGTACACGTTCGGAAGGGGAGGCAATACAGCGCTCAACTGGACGGAAGCCAACGATCCCCGGCCCGACTATTACCGGAACCTGCCCAGCTATTACCTCGACGAAGGCGACCCTGAGACGGCAGCACAGGTAAAAGACCTCTGGGAGTCCGATGAAGCCTACCGGCAGATCAACTGGGATGCTTTTTATTTTGCCAACAGCAAGTTCCTTTATACGGTCAATAATGCCGATGGGATTGCGGGAAACACCGTGACCGGAAACCGCTCCAAGTTCATTGTTGAGGACCGGCGCAGCGATAAGAGCCAGGTGGGTTTTACCTCCCGCCTGCAGAAGGATATCAATCCGCACATTCAGCTCCTCAGCAGTCTGCAGCTCAACTGGTACAAGGGATTCCACTTTAGTGAAGTGGATGATCTGCTCGGGGGGGAATACTGGCTGGATGTGGATAAATATGCCAACCAGGAGCCGATGGTCATCACGGATGAATCCCAGAGCGACCTTCGTCATCCCAATCATATAGTCAGGGAAGGAGATCGATACTCCTATGATTATACTGCCAATGTGAACTCCTATGCACTGTTTGCACAGGGTAAATTCTCCTATGCTCATGTCGACTTCCATCTGTCGGGGATGGCATCCTATACTTCCTTCTGGCGGACCGGTAATATGCAGAACGGACATTTCCCTGAGAACTCATACGGGGATTCTGAGAAACAGCAATTTGTAAATTATGGTGCCAAGGCAGGTCTTACCTATAAGATCAACGGAAGGAATTATCTTGTGGCAGATGTGGCTTACCTGACCCGCGCCCCTTATTTCTGGAATTCGTACGTTTCCCTGCGAACCAGGGACCATGTGGTACCTGATCTGAAGAGCGAGAAGATCTTTTCGGCAGAGGCCAGCTATTTCCTGAGAATGGCCAGGGCCAAGGGAAGACTGACGTTTTATTATACAGCGCTGAACGATCAGACCTGGTCAAGGAGCTTCTACCATGAAGACCTCAATACATTTGTCAACTACCAGATGACCAATGTGGATGAGATCCATGCCGGTTTCGAACTGGGTGCAGAGGTCAACCTGACCACAGCCCTGTCGCTGACCGTCGCCATGGGAATGGGCGAATTTTACTATTCATCCCGTCCCGATGCCACGATCTCTGAAGACAACAGCTCTGAGATCCTTTCCAACAGGAAAGTCTACATCAAGAATTACTATGTCGGGGGAATGCCTCAGACCATCGCTGCTGCCGGCCTCAAATACAGCTCCTCGCGCTACTGGTGGGTAGGATTCAACGTTAATTATTTTGGCGATACCTACCTTGAGATCAATCCGGACCGCCGCACTGAGGAAGCTGTTTCCGGCCTGACAGAAGATGATATCCGCCTGAAACAGCTGCTGGAACAGGAAAAACTGGAAAATGGATATACCATTGATATCTATGGCGGAAAATCATGGAAAATCAAAAATTACTATATCGGATTGAATATCAGTTTTAACAACCTTCTGAATGCAACGGATCTGGCATCGGGTGGATATGAGCAATTCCGGTACGACCCGGATAATATCTCCAAATTCCCGCCCCGATACTACTACCTCTTCGGACGGACCTTTTACATCAATGTGACATTCAGACTCTAACCATCCATCTATGACAAGATTTACCGACCGTTTACGCATTGCATTTCTACTTTCGCTCAGTTGGATCATTCTGGCTGTGACCAGTTGTGTGAAACAGGAATTTGATACTCCTCCGATCAAGGATATCCCGGTGGGTGACCTGGTTACCATCGGGGAGCTTTACCAGCTGTACGAAGACGAAGGTACGTACACGTTTACCAATGATCAGTCATTGTATGCGGTGGTCACGATGGATGAAACCTCTGGTAATATATACCGCAGCGCCTTTATTCAGGATGCCACCGGCGGCATCAATCTTCATCTTCTGGAATCGGGCGGATTACGACTGGGTGATTCGGTCCGTGTCTACCTGAAGAATTGCGTGCTTTCTACGTATAATGCTCTCCATCAGATCGATAATGTGGATAATGATTCGAACATCATCATCCTGGCCAACCAGAAGTACCTTACTCCTGAAAAAGTGACGATCAGCCAGATCCAGAATGGAGGTTATGAATCACAACTCGTCGAGCTGGATAGCGTCCAGTTCATGTCATCTGAACTCGGTAAGACCTATGCGGATCCTGACGCATCCGCCAATCGCATGCTGGAAGATTGTGGCGGTAACTCTTTGATTGTCAGGACAAGTAACTACGCTAATTTTGCTACCAGCGAGCTGCCGGAAGGCAACGGAACGATCATCGGGATCATTGGTAAGTATGGCGTTGATTATCAGCTATATATACGGACTGAATACGAGGTTGTACTGGATGGTGAGCGTTGTGAAGGCGGTGGGGGAGGAGGTATCGACCCGGTGGATGAGATCAATGAAACCTTCAGCTCAGCCACACCGGATGCGGATATAGCTCTGGATAAATGGCTGAATATCAGTGAACAAGGAAACAGGAGGTGGCAGGCCAAGGAATACGACGGGAATGTATATGCCCAGGCTTCCGGATATAATTCGGGATTGACGGAAATGGTGACCTGGCTGATCACTCCACCGGTCAGGATCCAGGGGGCAAAATACCTTTCGTTCACCAGTGCCAAGGCTTACTGGGCACATCTGGCAGAGGATGGCCTGACGGTATGGCTGTCATCGGATTTCAACGGTACCGATGTCACCTCCGCGAACTGGATACAACTGGAAGCACGCATTGCCGGAGAAAACGATCCGGACCATGAATGGATAGCCTCCGGGAACATCGATCTTTCAGCACACGCCGGCATCTGTTACATTGGCTTTAAGTACCGCGGGAGCAATACCGAGTCCACCAGCCTGCGGATCGACGATGTGATCGTCAATTCGAGCGGGGCAGGAGGTGGGGTGACCTCTATCAACGAGGATTTTGAATCCCAGTCAAACGATGTGGATATTTCACTTTCGGGCTGGATGAATGAGGCCACCATCGGCAGCAGACTCTGGCGCGCCAAGGAGTTCGACAGCAATGTCTACGCACAGGCTACCAGTTTTAATTCCAATGAGGAAAATGAGTGCTGGCTGATCACTCCCCCCATGGACCTGGATGTCATGAGCAGTCCAAAATTCACCTTTGAAAGCGCACAGGCCTACTGGACACATGACGGACTTTCGGTATGGATATCCACGGATTTCAATGGCGTCAACATTGTCGGTGCAACCTGGATCGAGCTGAATTGCATCCTTGCCGGTCAAACAGACCCCGAGCACGGTTGGATCTTCTCGGGAGTGATGGATCTGTCGGGCTATTCAGGCACTGCATTCATCGGATTTAAATATCACGGGAACGGCAATACCGGTCAGACGTCCTCTTACCGCATTGATAACGTCAAACTCTTTGATGAATAGACAGGCTATGCGGATTGTGACACTTCTTCTCACCGTGCTCCTGGCTTCTCAAATTCTGGCACCCATCCATGCCCAGACCACCGGATTTTATAACGGAACCGAAGGAAAGGACGGACTGGAGCTGAAAGACTTCCTGCATCATCTGATCAACAACCATCAGCCCTATTCGTACTATTCCACAAAGGACATGATGAAATATTCGGATCGGGACCCGGATCATCCTGGAAATGTACTGCTGGTTTATACCGGTACGTCCCACCCGGATGACGATTACGGGACCGGAAATAACCAGCTCAACCGTGAGCATGTGTGGGCCAAATCCCACGGATCGTTCACTGACTGGCTCCCGATGTACAGCGACGTACATAACCTTAAACCCTGCGATGCTTCTGTCAATAATGACAAGGGCAACAAGGATTTCGATGAAGGGGGGACAGCTCACCTGGAGGCGATTGGCTGTTATTATACCACTTATACCTGGGAACCCCGTGACAGTGAGAAGGGAGACATCGCCAGGATCATCTTCTACATGGCGGTGAGATACGAGGGGGATAACGGTGAAGCGGACCTGGAAGTGGTCGATGAGATCAATACCTCACCGGCACCGGAACATGGACGGTTATCTGCACTGCTGGAGTGGAACCTTCAGGATCCACCGGACGCTTTTGAAATGAACCGCAACGAAGTCATCTCTGCCTGGCAGAAGAACAGGAATCCATTCATCGATCACCCGGAGTTCGCACAGCTGATCTGGGGCGCCGAAACGGCCAGTCCCCTTATGATCGGGGATATCCAGGCATACCCGGAGATTCCGGAAGAGAACCAGGAGGTGATCATCAATGCAGCGATCTCAGGCAGTTCCCAGACCCTGACCGCCACTGTCTACTGGGGGCTGTCCAGGTACGAACTCATCCACTCCCTGCCCATGGAAGTCATTTCGGGTCATTATATCGGAGAGATCACCGGTCAGCCGGAGGGTACGCTCGTTTTTTACCGCCTGGAAGCCACCGACGGAACCCTGAAGACCAGCTCGCCTACCTATTCCTACCAGGTGAAAAACAAATTTGACGGAGCGATAACCAGTATTTACGACATACAGGGACAGCAGGATGGATCTCCGCTGGTCAGCCAGCAGGTCACTGCCACAGGTGTCGTCACAGCCACATTCGGCGAGTACTATTATCTTCAGCAGGGCCGCGCACCCTGGTCAGGCATCCGCGTATGGGATCCAGGCCGCAGCCAGAATCCGGGCGATAGTGTCATCATTACGGGTACAGTGATGGAAAATCAGGGAGTTACAGAGATCAGCGATGTGGTATACCATTACCCGCTCAAAAAAGGCACCACCGCACCCGCACCCATACAGGTTACCTGTTCAGACATTGACGAATCATACGAGGGAATGCTCATCACCGTTCAAACGGCCGAATGTACGGAAGCCGATTATTATAACAACGACTGGATGTGGACGGTGCAGGATGGGACTGGCTACCTTAAGGTGTACAATACCGCCATCTTTGAATACCAACCCTTGGAAGGCGAGCAATATACCGTCACCGGACCGTTAAATCATTCCGGAAGTTCCTGGTACATAGAGCTGCGGTCAGAAAGTGATGTTCAGCATGTGGTCGACCTGACTCCCCCCACCATCGAAACAGTGGAAGTGATCAACACCTCCACGATCCGGATCCAGTTCTCGGAAACACCCGATCCGTTTTCAGCCGAAACAGAAGCAAATTATAAGATAAACAATGGTGTTTCGGTCCTTGACGCCAACCAGCAGGTCAATATGAAACGAAACATCTACCTGAATGTCTCAAACCTGCAAAATGGAGCCTATGAACTGAAGGTTGAGAATGTGAGGGATCTGGGCGGGAATGTCATGGTGCCTTCCATTCATACATTTTCGGTGACTAATGGTATCCCGGGCAGGGATGGCCTTGCAGGACTTTCCGTCTGGTACGACAGTCATCAAAGAAAAGTGTACATGGAATGGCATGCTTCTCCCTGGTCTGCAGTGCATTATTTTCTGACTGATTCCAGGGGGCAGTTGGTCAGGAGCGGAATCCAGGAACCTGGCCCGGGAATCCATACCATGGGGCTGGAAGCTGCAGGTCTGGGCAGGGGCTGTTATTTTTTGACCGTTTACACAAGTGATAACAGTTGCACCTGGAAAATGATCTTTCTCTGATATGATCTTCCATTAGATTTAATATACTATTTTCGTCACTTCAAATCCCAAACACGTGTCCGACAGCATCGTTATCATACCGACCTACAATGAGATCGAAAATATCGAGAAGATCATCCGTAAGGTCTTTTCTCTCGATAAGCCGTTCGACCTTCTGATCATTGAAGATAATTCACCGGATGGGACTGCCATTACTGTGAAAAGCCTCATGCCGGAATTCAAAGGCAGGTTGTTCATGGAAGAAAGAAAAGGAAAACTGGGCCTCGGAACAGCCTACATTCATGGATTTAAATGGGCACTGGACCATGGATATTCATATATATTTGAGATGGATGCCGACTTCAGCCATAACCCTGAGGATCTTATCCGGCTGTACAACGCCTGTGCCGCCGGGGGAGCCGACCTGGCCATCGGCTCCCGTTACATCAATGGTGTGAACGTGGTCAACTGGCCCATGGGACGTGTTTTGATGTCCTACTACGCCTCCGCCTACGTACGGTTGGTCACCCGCATGAAGGTAAGGGACACCACGGCAGGTTTCAAATGCTATACGCGCAGGGTGCTGGAAGCCATCAACCTCGACAGGATCAGTTTCATCGGATACGCATTCCAGATCGAAATGAAATACACGGCCTGGAAACTCGGATTCCGGATCGTGGAGGTGCCCATCATTTTTACCGACCGGACTCAGGGCCAGTCTAAAATGAGCTCAAATATCTTCAAAGAAGCGATCCTGGGCGTGATCAGTCTGAGGTTCAAGAATATCAGGAAGACTCACCGGAGGTGATCTGCTTCATGTTCTGTTTTTTATTTTATGAACAAGAACTATCACATATACAACGGCTGGATCGTCAATGAACAGCAGGTGTTCAGGGGAGGACTGGTCCTCCGTGACGGGATGATTGATACGCTTTATCAGGGCTACCGGTCATTCGATGACAAAGATCTTATTCCTCTGGACGCAGAAAATAACTGGATCCTGCCCGGAGTCATCGACGATCATGTCCATTTCAGGGAACCCGGCCTTACCCACAAAGGGGACATTGCTTCCGAAAGCAGGGCGGCAGTTGCCGGAGGGATCACCTCTTTCATGGATATGCCCAACACGCTTCCGGCCACCCTCACCCAGGCTCAGCTCGAAGAGAAATTTCAGCTGGCTGCCCTGAAATCCCTGGCCAATTACTCTTTTTACCTTGGTGCATCCAACTCCAACCTGGATGAGGTACTGAAAACAGACCCCAGGCGGGTGTGCGGCATCAAGATCTTTTTGGGATCATCCACGGGGAATATGCTGCTGGATGATATCCAGGTACTGCGAACCATTTTTTCCCGGTCGCCTCTTCTCATCGCCGTGCATTGCGAGGATGAAAGGACCATTCAGAAGAACCAGGCCATCTGCAGGGAAGTCTTTGGCGAAGATCCGCCGGCATCCGTGCACCCGAAGATCAGGAACCATGAAGTCTGCTTTTTGTCCAGCTTTTACGCAGTGAGGCTGGCCAGAGAATACAATACCAGGCTGCATATCCTTCATCTGTCGACGGCAGAGGAGGTTGAATTGCTGGATGATCCATTACCTCTGAAGCAAAAAAGGATCACCGGTGAGGTCTGTGTCCATTATCTTTGGTTCTCCGATGAGGATTATGAACGCCTGGGCAACCGCATAAAGTGGAATCCGGCATTAAAAACAGAGCATGACCGTGCCGCTCTGCTGGAGGCATTGCTGCAGGATAAAATTGACATCGTGGCCACCGACCACGCTCCGCACACCCTGGAAGAGAAAAACAGAAGCTACTACGACGCACCATCCGGTGCACCCCTGGTCCAGCACGCACTGGTAGCCATGCTGGAACTTTATCATCAGGGAAAAATACCGCTGGAAAAGATCGTTTGGAAAATGTGCCATAATCCGGCAGTACTTTTTCAGATCGAAAAACGTGGCTTTCTCCGGGAGGGCTTCCACGCAGATGTCGTACTGGTAAGCCCGGATGATCCCTGGACAGCGGATGCCTCCAGCCTGCTTTACAAATGCGGATGGTCACCGATGGAAGGACAAAGGTTCCGGTCAAAGGTCACCCATACCTTTGTGAACGGTAACCTTGTGTATGAGAAGGGCCGGATTCATGATTCAATGAAAGGACAACGTTTAACGTTCAACCGCTAAATCAGGTTTATGATACACTATCTGCACGCTGTATCGGCCAGATCAGTGATGTTCCTCATCCTGGCCCTGACTCTCTTCGGCCCGGGCTGCTCTGACAGGCAGGGAAAAAGGATCATCAGCAGTTTCACAGAGCGGCATCCAAAGCAAATCAATTATTACCGGCTGGATGGTAAAGATACCATCTGGACCCGGTCGGAATTCTACTACCAGAATGGTAACAAACAGCTGGATGGCGAGCTCGCGGCTAAGGGCCGCATGAGTGGCATCTGGACCATCTGGTTCGAAAACGGTCAAAAGAACGCCACAGCGACGTTCGACAATGGCTTACGGAAAGGTGACTGGCAGATCTGGGACTTCGAAGGAAACCTTCTCCCTGCAGGATCCTTCGATATGGAAGTGGATTCAGCCGGATTTCCCCTGATCCTGCGTTATTACTCCGGTGCCGGCAGTACCCGCAGCATGACGGGTGAAACGGATTTTTACGCCAATCACCTCAAAAAAACCGAAGGACCGGTTAAAGATGGGAAGAAACATGGTCTGTGGAAAGCATGGTATAAGGACGGGACCAAATGGAGTGAAGGAAATTTTCAGCATGATATGAACCATGGCCAGCATACCGTGTGGCATGAGAACGGACAGAAATTTTATGAGGGCAGTTACATCGTGGGGCAGCGTTCGGGGATCTGGACATTCTGGGGGGAGGATGGCAGGCTATTGAAAGAGCTGAATTACAATGAACTAAGGAATAAGATGGAAGAACAGAAAACCCAGTGAGCGTTCATTGCGATCCGAAAACGAGAATGGCCTGCTGTGTTTTTGCACGCAGGCCATTCTCGTTTTCCTGGTAGCGGGGATAGGATTCGAACCTATGACCTTTGGGTTATGAGCCCAACGAGCTACCTCTGCTCCACCCCGCAGTATATGTCTTATTTCTTGTTAAATATTATCCCCCGCCCCGATATTCCACTAAATTTGCGTGCAAATATACTATTTTATTCTTTTCGTGTAATTTCCCTGAAAAGAAAAATCTGCCGGAATGGCTCATAAATCAGGATTTATTAATATCATCGGTAATCCCAATACTGGCAAATCCACCCTGATGAACGCCCTGGTGGGTGAAAAGCTGTCCATCATCACCTCCAAGGCGCAGACAACGCGCCACCGGATCATGGGTATTGTCAACGGCGAGGATTTTCAAATGGTATATTCCGATACGCCGGGAATCATCACGCCCCACTACAGGCTTCATGAGTCCATGATGAGGTACATCGAAACAGCTCTCACCGATGCCGACATCATCCTTTATGTGACCCAGCCCGATGAGAAATCGTATGAACCACGGTTCGTTGAAGCTATTCATCGATCAGGTGTCCCTGTCATTGTGCTTATCAATAAGATCGACCTTTCCAACCAGCCTGAGGTGGAGATGAAGATCCGGGAAATGAAGGTTCAATTCCCGGGTGCGGAGGTCATTCCTGTATCTGCTTTGCTCAGGTTCAACCTTGAAACAGTGTTCGATACAATCCTGGAAATGCTTCCCGACGCGCCTCCCTACTATCCAAAAGACGAACTGACCGACCGCTCCCTCCGTTTTTTCATTTCCGAGATCATCCGTGAGAAGATACTCCTCAATTATCACCAGGAAATACCATATTCTGCAGAAGTGGTGATCGATCAGTTCATGGAAAAAGCAAACATAACGGTCATTTCTGCATCCGTCATCGTGGGGCGGGAATCGCAGAAAGCCATCATCCTCGGGGAGAAGGGTCATGCCATCCGGAAACTGGGTACGGATGCGCGAAAAGAGATCGAGAAGTTTCTGGATACCAGGGTGTTCCTCGAGCTGACCGTAAAAGTGAGAAGCGAATGGCGTGATGATCCCACCCAGCTTAAAAGATTCGGATATGAGTTGTAATTTTATTTCAGGGAAACACAAGATCAAATGAGCAACCTTATTGCTATCGTCGGAAGACCGAATGTCGGTAAGTCCACCTTGTTTAACCGCCTTACAGGAACCAGGCAGGCCATCGTAGATGCTACCAGCGGAGTGACACGTGACCGCCATTATGGCCATTCCGACTGGAATGGCGTCGAATTCTCGGTCATGGATACCGGTGGCTATGTCATGGGCTCGGAGGATGTTTTTGAAAAGGAGATTCAGAAACAGGTACTCCTTGCCATTGAAGAAGCTGATGTGATCGTTTTCATGGTCGATACCATCGAAGGATTGACCCCGATGGACCAGGACGTGGCAGAGCTGCTGCGCCGCTCTGATAAAAAAGTGTTCCTGCTGGCCAATAAGGTGGATAATATTGATCTTTTCAACGGCACCAATGAATTTTACCGGCTGGGATTGGGTAAGGTCTATCCGGTCAGCTCCATGGATGGCTCCGGAACCGGCGACCTGCTGGATGACCTGGTGAAAGAGCTCAGTGAAAAAAAGGAGGAGAACGTCGCAGATTTACCCAGGGTGGCCGTGGTCGGCCGGCCCAATGTCGGAAAATCATCCCTGGTGAATGCCCTGCTGGGCGAAGAACGGCATATCGTCACACCGGTTGCAGGAACCACCCGGGATTCGATCTACACACGCTTCAAGAGCTTTGGATTCGATTTCTTCCTTGTGGATACAGCCGGCATCCGAAAAAAAGGAAAAGTGTCCGAAAATATTGAATTCTATTCGGTCATGCGCTCCATCAGAGCGATCGAGAACAGCGATGTGTGCTTGATCATGATCGATGCTGAACTGGGTTTCGAAGGGCAGGACCTGAATATCTTTCATCTGGCGGAAAAGAACTTCAAAGGCATTGTGCTCCTTGTCAATAAATGGGATCTGATTGAAAAAGAGACCAATACACATAAAGCGTTTGAATCTGACATCCGGAAGAAGATCAGTCCATTCAGTGATGTGCCCATCATTTTTATATCTGCCACCAGCAAGCAACGGATCCATAAAGCTCTGGAAACCTGCATGAAGGTCTACCACAACCGGACCAGGAAAATAACGACCTCCCAGCTCAATGAGAAAATGCTCCCTGTCCTGAAAGAAACCCCTCCTCCCATGTACAAGGGTAAGCAAATCAAGGTCAAGTATATTACCCAGTTGAAAACCCATTATCCTTCCTTTGTATTCTTTTGTAATTTACCACAGTACGTGAAAGATCCCTACAAACGGTTTGTCGAAAATCAACTCAGACGTCTTTATGATTTTTCGGGCGTTCCGGTACAGATCTATTTCAGAAGCAAATGAACCGCTGATCATGATCTCTGCATATAGAAAAGCAAATCCGATCAACGTTGAATCTTCAACGGAGGTAAATTAAGAGCATGTACTTTCATGGAAGAACACATCCGTATCGATAAATGGCTCTGGGCGGTCAGGCTGTTCAAAACCAGGAATCAGGCTTCACAGGCCTGCAGGGCAGGGAAAGTCAGGATGGATGAACAGCCTGTGAAACCTTCCCGCGAAGTGCATGTCATGGATGTGATTTCGGTCAATATGGGCTTTATCTGCCGTACAGTCCGGGTCAGGGCGCTTCTGACCAACCGCGTATCGGCCAGGCTAGTCCCTGATTATGCCACCGATCTGACACCGGAAGAAGAATATGCACGCCTGAAGCTGATCAGGGAGACTAACTACGAAATGAGAGACCGCGGACTGGGCCGTCCGACCAAAAAGCAGCGACGCGATATTGTCAGGCTGAAACGGTATAAAATATAATCCACTGTGATTCAATCATATAGTCAGTAAACTGAACCCAGACCATGAACACTTCCTTTCAATCCTATACGCTCACTCCGGAGCAGATCGGTCACCGAATCCTGGATATTTTTTCGACCCAGCCTGATGAGACTCCTATTCCGCTGATGACGAAGCAGCTGGTCGGATTTATTGACCTGACGACCCTTGAGGGAACCGACACCCGCCAGAGGATCGTTCAGCTATGCGAAAAAGCGTTGCGTATCCGGGATAAGGATCCGGACAGGCAGACTGTAGCTGCCGTCTGTGTCTACTCTCCTTTTGTAGCCCTGGCAAAGAGCATGCTGTCGAATTCGGGTGTAAAGGTGGCCTGTGCGGCCGGCGGATTCCCCTCCGGGCAGCTTCCACTATCGCTTAAATGCGCTGAGATTCGGTATGCCCTTGACCAGGGCGCCGATGAGATCGATACGGTCATCAACCGTGGAAAGCTGCTGGAAAGCAATGAAAATGAAGTACTGGATGAGATCGCTGCTGTCCGCGGGATCTGCCAGGACAGGATGCTGAAAGTCATCCTGGAAACGGGGGAACTTGATTCTGTACAAAGGATCAGGCGGGCCAGCGAACTGGCCATACTGGCAGGAGCTGACTTCATCAAGACCTCAACGGGCAAGATCCAGCCTGCCGCCACTGAGCCTGCCGTCCTCATCATGCTCGACACCATCAAAGAGTACGCAGCCGCCACCGGAAAACGGATCGGGATCAAACCAGCCGGAGGAATTCAACAGCCGGAACAGGCTTTGCGGTATTACCGCCTGGTTCATCAGATCCTCGGCCAGGAATGGCTCAGTCCGGGTCTGTTCAGACTCGGTGCGAGCCGGCTGCTCGACCAGCTGTTGACACAGCTGAATGCCGCACCGGCATAACCTCCGGCATCTTTACGCACCCCTGGTGAAAAATGTGGAAGCAATTTCTTCCTGGTACAATACTTGATACATCCCCCGCATGAAATCGCGCACTACATACCTGCTCCTCCTGCTTTCGTCCCTACTGATGTCATTCCCTGCCTGTGACCTGCTGAATGAACCTGTTGACGAAGATATGCGCGATCTGTTTACCGGCGACTGGAACTGCAAGGAGTACCTTGACGGGAAACTGCAAATGACCTACACTGTGGTCATTACAAAAGATCCCGCCGACGACTCCCAGATAATCCTCCGTAATTTTGCCTTTATCGGAGAGGATGAACAACCTCCCATTGGCGTTGTGAACGGTGAATCAGTGGCGATCCCCACCCAGCAGGTTTGCTACGACCAGAGCATTACGGTTCACGGCACTGGAAACTACATTTCGAAGAACGAGCTCCACTGGGAATATACCGTTGAAGTGGGCGGCGACAGCTTTACCTATACGGCTGTCTATCTGCGAATCCGATAAGAAAGGGAATACCTCCTGAACGATTACCTGGCCTGACTCTCCAGCTTGCTAAGTTCAATGATCACATTCTCATAGATCTTTTCCAGAGTTTTCGCATCCCGTTCATAGTAATCCAGACTCTGAACGAATTGCTGCCTTGTGATGTGATGCTTTTCGAAAAGCGATTGGTAATAACTGTCGGTATAGTGTTCGTTGTCCTGTTTCTTTGTGTGAATGACCTTTAAGGATGATTCAATGAGATGCACATCGACAAGGATACTGACCATCGAATCGGCCGGGATCAGGTCAGCCGGTGCCGGATTCCTGTCCTCCCCGGAATCTGTCCGGCATTGGAAGCCGAATATCAGGATAAAAATACCGATACTAAAAATAAGGAACCTATTCGTTGACTTTGCGTGAATATTCATCATTCAATCCTTCAATGACCTGTTTGGTGATGTTGTATCTCGGATTTTTAAGGAGCAGGTTGCTGCCCGGATTGTGTCCCAGGATGTAATCAAAATTAAACTGGCGGTTATACCGTTCCAGGAAATTGGTCACGCTGTCCAGCAACATGATGTTGACCTGCATTTCGCTATCAGCAAGCTCTGAAGTATATTGATTCTGAAGATCATATATCTTCTGCTGCTCTTCCATCAGCTGATTGTAGATGTACTGGGCGGATTGTTCAGATAACTGGTTATTGGAAACCTGTTCCTGGAAATAGGCAGCGTCTTTTTCATATTGATCCTGTCTCTTCTTAAGGGTGGCTTCCAGGTTTTTCCCTTTTTCTTCCAATTCCCTGCTCTTTTCAAGGGCCAGCGTGTAATTAGCAAGAATGGAATCCGATTCAACATATCCTATTCTTAATCCCGATCCTGACAGATCCTGGGGCTGAATGTCCCCGGCAGCGCCTTGTTTCTTTTCGGTGAAAAACAATACATAGAGGACAATTACTGCGATCAAAAGGATCGCATTGAGGTAAATGCTGATTTTTAATTTTTTATCGGTATTTTTCATAACCGGGTCGATGGAACGGATCGTTTCCTCGACATTGTTCGTGGGTTCTTCTTGCATTGTATTATAAATTAGTTGGATTAATTGCCCAGTTCAGACAGGAATTTGATCCGCATCAACCGGATCTCTTCTTCGTTATACTCATCTTCGCCCAGTGTATCAAGTGCCTGTTCGACAGAATCGGATTCGGCTTCATGGAAATAGTCGAAGATCTCCTCCTGGTGGTAAGGATCTACAAATTCATCGATGTAGTAGGTTATGTCCAGTTTGGTTCCGGACGACACAATGCTTTCTATTTCAGTCAGCAGTTCGCTCAGTGTCAGGTTTTTGGCGAAGGCGATATCTTCCAGGGAAATTTTGCGGTCTATGTTCTGAATGATGTACACTTTAAGTCCTGATTTATTGATCACCGATTTGACAACCATGTCATTGGGCCGTATGATCTCATTTTCCTCCACATATTGTTTGATGAGTTCAAGGAAGGGCCGGCCGTATTTCTGGGCTTTCCCTATCCCCACGCCGGTGATCTGTTTGAGCTCTTCTTCGTTGACCGGGTATTGAATGGCCATATCCTCAAGGGAAGGATCCTGGAAGATGACAAACGGAGGCAGGCTTTCCTTCCGGGAGATCTCCTTGCGGAGATCCTTCAGCAGCGAAAACAGGGTCTTATCCGTTGTGCTGGTCTTGTGGGCACTGCCGATCAAATCTTCCTCTTCCTCCGGATTATCGTAATCATGATCCCTCGACAGCATGATCGAATAGGGCTTATTCAGGAATTTCTTCCCCTCCGGGCTGATCTTGAGGATACCGTAGTTTTCAATATCCTTGATCAGGAGGCGTTCGATGAGGGTTTGCCGGATGACTGCATTCCAGAACTTTTCATCCTCTTCCATTCCCTTTCCGAACATCTCCAGCTGGTGGTGCCGCATTTGTTTGATGGTGGAGGAGGGCTTGCCGGTGATGATATTGATGATATGCTTGGCCTTGAACTGTTGTTTGGTGGCTTCTATGGTTTCCAGTACCAGTTCAACGGATTTCTTTCCCTCAAAGCGGGTCTTGGGGTGAAGGCAGTTGTCGCAGGCACCGCAGCTGTCGCGCGTATAGATCTCGCCAAAATAATGCAGAAGGAGCTTATGCCGGCAAACGGAGGATTCAGCGTATGCTACGGTTTCCATCAGCAACTGCTTGGCAATTTCCTGTTCGGCCACGCCTTTATCCTTATTGAATTTTTCGAGTTTGAGGATGTCATCATAACTGTAAAAGGCAATGCAGTTCCCTTCTCCGTCATCACGACCGGCACGGCCTGTCTCCTGGTAATATCCCTCGATGCTTTTGGGCATATCGTGGTGGATGACAAAGCGGACGTCCGGCTTATCAATCCCCATCCCGAAGGCGATGGTGGCCACGATCACCTCGGCCTCTTCCATCAGGAATTTATCCTGATTGATCCTCCGCGTGGAGGCATCCAGGCCTGCGTGATAGGGCAGGGCCCTGATGCCATTCACTTTCAGCGTTTCAGCAAGCTCTTCGACTTTCTTACGGCTCAGGCAGTAAACTATTCCCGATTTACCGGAATTGTTCTTGATATACCGGATGATATCCTTTACCACTTCCTTGGTCTTCGGCCTAACCTCGTAATAAAGGTTTGGCCGGTCGAACGAGGATTTAAAGATAACGGCATCCTGTATCTTCAGATTCTTCTGGATATCCTGCTGAACCTTGAGGGTGGCCGTGGCCGTCAGGGCAATGACGGGGACTTCCTGGCCTATGCTCTCGATGATCGGACGAATCCGACGGTACTCAGGCCGGAAATCATGCCCCCATTCCGAAATGCAGTGGGCCTCATCGATGGCGTATAAAGAAATGTTGATGTCTTTCAGAAACACGACATTTTCATCCTTGGTGAGTGATTCCGGGGCCACGTACAGGAGTTTGGTCTTACCACTCACCAGATCCTTCTTTACCTGAGTGATCTCGTTCTTGGAAAGAGAAGAATTGAGAAAATGAGCAATCCCTGTTTCTGTCCCAAAGTTACGGATGGAATCCACCTGATTTTTCATCAGCGCAATCAGTGGTGATATGATGATGGTCGTGCCATCCTTGATCAGGGCCGGAAGCTGATAGCACATTGATTTTCCTCCGCCCGTGGGCATGATCACAAACGTATTCCTGCCTGACAGCAGGTTCTTGATGATAGCTTCCTGATTCCCCTTGAATGAATCGAACCCGAAAAACTTCTTCAACAGTTGATGTAACGAATAATCGATCGTCGTCTCCATTTCATTGAAATTCAAAAAACACCCTGCCCGTTGCTTTCATTAAGAACTGTTTTCCCCGATGGTTTCATCTAAAACAAATTTATACAAAATACTTTTTATATAATAATCCAATGTACAGTAAAATCTTTCATAAATTTAATACAATAAACCATCGATTTCAACATTCTATTTTTTATTTACGCTGTTTTTCCCTTATGGATGGATACAGCTAAATAGTAACTTTGCAGCCAGGTTATATCTTTTACTTCAATCCAGACAATTTTGAAATCAGCCGGTGAGATTAAACAGATCGCACAGAGGACCATCCGGGATGAATCAGAAGCTATTCTGGGCCTGATCGAACATGTGAATGACGACTTTTACCGTTGCGTTGAACTGATCTTCCATTCAACGGGCAGGGTGATCATCACAGGCATCGGCAAAAGTGCCCACATTGCCAACAAGATCGTATCCACACTGAATTCCACCGGGACAAGGGCCATCTTTCTTCACGCTGCCGATGCGATCCATGGGGATCTGGGAATGATCAGGGACGATGATGTGATCATCTGTATATCCAAAAGCGGTGAGACACCTGAGATCAAGGTACTGTTGCCATTGCTTAAACTGCTGGGAAACAAGCTGATCGCCATGGTTGGGAACCCTTCGTCCTACCTTGCCCGTTCAGCTGACCTGGTCATCTGTACTGCAGTACCAAAAGAAGCCTGTCCCAACAACCTTGCACCCACATCCAGCACAGCTGCCCAGCTTGCCATGGGAGATGCGCTGGCGGTCTGCCTCCTGGAGTGCCATGGATTCACCATGGAGGATTTTGCCAGGTACCATCCCGGCGGCTCGCTTGGAAAACAGTTATACCTGAAAGTCAGTGACCTGTACATCAATAATGAGGTACCCAGGATCGACTCGATGGCCGATGTCAGCCAGACCATCATCGAGATCTCTTCCAGGCGCCTGGGTGCAACTGCTGTCATGGAAAATGATCAGCTGGTGGGTATCATCACCGATGGTGACCTTCGCCGGATGCTGCAGAAAAATATCCCTCTTGAAACCATCAGGGCCAGGGATATCATGACCAGAAATCCCAGGACGATCGAAAAAGATACACTTGTCAGCCAGGCACTCGACGTGATGCGCAAGAATAATATCACACAGCTGCTGGTGCTGGAGGAAGGCCGTTATGTGGGCGTGATCCACCTGCATGATATACTTAAGGAAGGTATCATTTAGAAAGAACGGTCATGCTGCTCTACACCAAAAACCTGGTCAAAAAATACAAGAACCGCATTGTCGTCAATGATGTTTCCATTGAGGTAAAGCAGGGTGAGATCGTAGGACTGCTGGGACCCAATGGTGCAGGAAAGACCACTTCGTTTTACATCATCGTCGGCCTGATCAAGCCCTTATCGGGTCAGGTATTCCTTGATGATCTGGAAATCACCCGCGAACCGATGTACAAAAGAGCAAAGCTCGGGATCGGTTACCTCTCACAGGAGGCGTCGGTATTTCGTCAGCTGACCGTGGAGGATAACCTGCGCGCAGTACTGGAGTTTACCCGGACGGCGCGGCAGCAGCAAAAAGAAAAACTGGAATCCCTGATCGAGGAATTCGGGCTTCAGCATGTACGCTTCAGCAAGGGGATCACCCTCTCGGGAGGGGAAAGGAGACGGACGGAGATCGCCCGCGCCCTGGCCGTGGATCCGAAATTCATCCTGCTGGATGAACCCTTTGCCGGTGTTGATCCCATCGCTGTGGAGGACATCCAGTACATCGTGTCCAAATTGAAAGATAAGAATATCGGTGTTTTGATCACTGACCACAATGTGCACGAAACACTATCCATCACCGACCGTTCGTACCTTCTCTTTGAGGGCGCCATCATGAAATCGGGCACATCAGAAGAACTGGCACAGGATGAACATGTACGGAAGGTCTACCTGGGAGAGAAGTTTGAACTACGACGGTAATTGCCGTGTGAATTCACGAATTGCCTTAGATTTTGAACCTTTCCCCTGAGCTTCCAGATAATCGGCTATTTTTGGCAGCAGCCTGGATTTCAAAATCCAGTCTTTATCGCTTTCATTTTGTAAGGAATAAAGAGCCATACCTTCATCAACACCCTTGGTGAGCACCGTCTGAACGATCGTTTTCGCTGTTCCGCAAACCATCAGCTCATCCCATGCCTGCCTGAAAGCAGCCACCATCTGGTTCGCTCCGTTAAAGCTTGTGTTGTTCAGGATGATGATCGTCAGGTCATCAGGCAAATACTTGACAAAGGCGGTGCGGAAGCCGCTCCAGCGGCCATAATGGTAAACCACCCTGGAGTTGCCTTCTTGATCCAGCCTGAATCCAAAACCATATGGAATTTCGCGCTTGTTACCCAGCTGTCCTGCGGTAAATGCCTGCTGGGTGATCTGATGAGGGACCAGCAGGTCGTTATTCAGCGCCCGGTCCCATTTGAAAAGATCGATCATCGAAGCATATACGCCTTTGTCGCCCGCAATACCATCGTGCATGACCGTTTCGAAGGAATTCGACAACGAACGGCTTCTTCTGTACCCGGCAAGATACGACGGGTCGGATGTACGCGACGAGGGCGTCCGTACCGAGGCATTCTCCATGTCCAATGGCCTGAAAATACGCTCTGTCAGAAACTCACCGAACGATTGCCCGGAGATCCGCTCCACGACACTGGCAAGAATGGCATAACCCGTATTGGAATAGTAAAACCTTCTACCCGGCTCAAAATTGAGCTCTTTTCCATACTGTGACAGTATCCGGATCATGTCCTCATTGGACGGCAGCTCAGTGTCGGATGTCCAGTAATTGTCAATGTACCAGAGGTAATTCGGAACGCCGGATGTATGGTTGAGCAGATGCCGGATCGTCACTCCGGGGTAGGGCAGTTCAGGGATGAACCGCTGAAGAGGATCATCCAGTCTTAGCTTGCCATCCTTCAGAAGGATCAGAATGGCCATCGCTGTAAACTGCTTGCTTGCCGAGGCCAGCTGAAATGCAGTTTCCGGTCTTAATTTCGTCAGATGGGAGCCCTCATATCCGGAGCAGGCCTGGTATAGGATCTCGTTGTTGCACGCAATCAGCAGGTTACCATTGAACCCGTAATGATGCGTACTGATATCCACGATGGAATCAAACCGGTTGTACATCTGCCTGAAGATCATATCCGAAAGATGACTCTCCTCTTCAATGGTCAGAACCTCTGAGCGGGCAATGTTCTGCAGACCATAATTGTTTTCGGAATAAATGAAGAAAAAGAAGAATAAAACGATCAGCGCGGGGCGTATCAATTTTCTATTAAAAAAATGGCTCATTCTGTTCAACCATCCCTGGATTAGACGGCTGCAAAATTACGATAAAAACAGTAAAATCCTCAGAATTTGCTGTAAACATCGTCCTGCAGACCGTCTTTCATAGTTCTGCAGGCGAAGGCCCAACCCGCTGAGGTAAAAAGAATACGGAAAGAACCACGTAGCAGAGAATGATGAGAGGAAATGCGGCAAAGCCAAGCAAAATGATGAGAAGAATGGCCACAAGAAGCAGAAGGTACCTCAACCAGTTCGATTTCCATGAGAAATTCCTGAATTTAAGGGAGATCATGTGTACAGGTGCTACCATCAGGAAGGAGATGGCCATGGCCATGATCAGCAGGAGGGTGGGGGATGAGAAAATATTGACCAGCAGCAGCGGAGTAGTCCTGCCGGCAAGAAGCAGCGGTATCGATCCGATGAAAATGGCGCTGGCCGGTGTGGGCAATCCACGAAAAGTATACTTCTGGGAGGGATCGATCGTAAACACCGCCAGGCGGATCGCAGAAAAGACAGGAACCAGAAAGGCTAAATAGGGGAGAAGGCCTGAGAAGGTAATTCCTTCCTCAAGATAAGCACCTCTCATGAGCGACCATAGAACATAACCCGGCGCCACGCCGAATGAAACAAGATCCGACAGGGAGTCCAGCTGTTCTCCGATCGGCGACTGTACATGCAGAAGCCTGGCAAAAAAGCCATCCAGAAAATCGAGCACCAGGGCAACGGTGATGCAGATAGAACCCAGTACCAGCTCATCCCTTAAAATAAAAAGGATGGCAAGGATCCCTGATAATAGATTCATCAGGGTGATCAGGTTGGGTATGTTCTTTTTGATATTCATGCGTTAGGGTATTAATGAAATGGATCATATCCGGTGATACAAAAATACATTGATTCCCGTCTGATTATCGTTATATTTGCTGGTGAAAAGGTGTCTTTCATTGTTCCATCATCTCAAAACCATTTCCATGAAGCGGTTGGAAACAACAGGACTGATCATCAAGAAGGAGAAGCTGGCCTCTTATGAGACCAGTGTGCCATTTCATGAATTGATTCTTGAAGATCTGGCGCCCTTCCCCGGGTATTATGACTCTTTCCATGTGCCACCTCCGGAAGCGGATCTGATACCCAATCACCTCTTCTTTGTCCTGAGGACGTTTGATTTCTTCAACGATGCTGAGTTCGTGAGAAAAACCCAGAGGGTAAGGACTACAACAGGATTTGATTTTGATGCGGCTCCCGGCCAGTTGGAACTCTTCAATGAGATCCACTCCTGTATCCGTATCCGCACCGGGCATCTGGAATGGATCCCCTCCATGATCGAATCCTTTAAACAGGAAGGCATCGATTTCGCACGTTATCGGGAGGTCAAGCCATACCAGAGCCTGATCAGGATAAAAACCTATTTCTCCCTGAAAGAAGTAGCGGATGGTATTTATCAGCACAATTACCGGCCCGAACTAAATTTTCTTACCATACCCTATATGCCCGACTGGCAGACCTTTGAGGAGATCACCCTGTTGATCAGGAGGAATTCCGGTTACCAGCATTATGATGCCGCACTGGCTTCTGCTTACACTCATCAGGGAATGATGGAGCTGGTGAGGATCTATGATGTTTCCTGTACCCTTGACCGGCTTCAGGATCTTCAAACCAGGTACCATCGTGAGATTCAACGGGAGCTCAATAAATAGGATGAATTTCCGGATCAGTGATTTTCATTATGAACTGCCTCCCGGCCGCATCAGCCAGTTTCCCCTCGCTGAGCGGGATCAGTCAAAGCTCCTGATCTACCGTCACGGGCAGATCGGAGAAGATGTATTCCGGAACATTGCCGGTCACCTTCCTGAAAATGGACTTCTTCTGGTGAATGACACGCGGGTGATCCATGCACGTCTTCTGTTCAGGAAATCCACAGGCGCCCCGGTGGAGGTATTCTGCCTGAATCCGGAGAAACCTGTCAGGGAGATCCAGATGGCATTTGCCCAATCCCCGGATGTGCAGTGGAAATGCCTCATTGGCAATGCAAAGAGATGGAAACAGGGACTGCTGGAAGCTTTTACCGAGCTTAACGGCCAGAGGATCCGTTTCACCGCTGAGCGCATCCTGCCCCTCACCAATCCTGGCCTGGTACGGTTCAACTGGACTCCCGGACATTTTACGTTTGCACAGGTGCTGGAAGCGTTTGGCAGGATACCTCTCCCTCCCTATATCCAGCGTGAGCCGCAACCTCTTGATAATATCCGTTACCAGACCCTGTTTGCCACCATGGATGGATCCGTGGCCGCTCCCACCGCCGGACTTCATTTTACGGAACATGTCCTTCAACAGTTAAACACCAGACGGATTGAAACCGCCCGCGTCACCTTGCATGTCGGTGCGGGTACCTTTACACCCGTCACCAGTGAACATATCGGGGAACATGTCATGCACCCGGAGTGGTTCAGCATCCCGAAGGAAACGATCCGGGCGCTTTACACCTCCGGCACCAGAAACAAAATCGTTGTCGGAACCACCACGGTGCGAACCCTTGAAAGCCTGTACTGGTTCGGTGTCAAGCTGATCAGTCATCGCGGAGCTCCCCTTCCGGTGTCCATCGGCCAGTGGGAGCCCTATTCGGGCTCACCTCCGGGATCCATTCCGGTGACCCGTTCACTCGAAGCGATCCTCGAATATTTGGATAATAATGGATTGGATAACCTTTATGGGGAAACACGCCTGATGATCGTTCCCGGTTACCGGTTCCGTTTCACGGGTATCCTGATCACCAATTTCCACCAGCCGCGGAGCACCCTCTTGCTCCTGGTGGCAGCATTCATCGGGAATGAATGGGAACGGGCCTACCAGTATGCCCTCGATCACGATTTTCGCTTTCTGAGCTATGGGGATAGTTGTCTTTTTTACGGAAGGGATCCTGAACTATGATCTATATTGTCACGGGTATGCCGGGTACCGGAAAAACGTCCTGGGTGATGAACCTGTACCTCCTGCTTCTGAAAAACTTCATTCAGGTTGGCGGAATTTACTCATCAGGATCATGGGCCGAAGGTATCAGGGATCGTTTTTTTGTGAGAGACCTTGAAAATGGCATGCAAACACTGCTTTGCGATCATTGGGATTCAGGCACTGATATTCCTTTCAGACATTTTTACTTCAAAAAGAAAGGCCTGGATTTCGGATGTACTGCGTTGAATAAAACACTTTATACACACCCTGATGTCCTTGTCATGGATGAGGTGGGCGGTCTGGAACTCCGGAATGGTGGTTGGTCGGATTTTCTGTCACATATAAAAGACATTCCTTTTGGAACGATCATCATGGTCGTTCGGGAATCACTGGTCTCACAGGTTATCCTGCACTGGAAATTAGAAGGCTGCCGGGTTATCAAACCGGATGAAGTATCGCCTGAAGCACTTCTTCAAGAAATTATGCAGGAATGCACATCTTTTCAACGGGACAGAAGGATGCCCGTCACCGGAATTATCCTGGCAGGAGGTAAAAGCAGCCGGTTTGGTATGGACAAGGGATGGGTCCGGTTCCGGGATAAATCCCTGATAAGAATTGCCCTGGAGCGGTTCAGCGCTCTGTGCAATGCAGTTATTATCAGCTCAAATTCTGATTCTTACCTGGATCTCGGATATCCTGTCATCAGCGATACCGTACCCGACTGTGGTCCCATGATGGGTATTTATTCCTGTCTGCGTGAGTCCCCGACGCTGATAAACCTTGTTGCTTCCGTCGACACCCCTCTGGTACCTGCGGGACTGTATCGCGAACTGGTTCGCATCAGGGAAGATGCACAGGTTGTGGTACCATCTCACGGCAACGAAAAATTCGAACCCGTCATCGGCTTGTATGAGCGTTCTGTCGTTGAGCCCATGGAAGAGCTTTTTGCGGTGAAGAATTATGCGTTACCTGATCTTTTTAAAAGGATCCGTTTCAAAGGATTGACGGTCGGCATGGGCCATCCTTTCAGTAATCCTGCTATCTTTGCCAATATCAATACTTCAAGCGACCTGACGCTGCTGGAATGCTCCGACAGCATATCGCCGGGATAAGCGGAAAGCAGGATGAAAACAACCCAGGACATAAGCAATGTGTGGCAGAAAGCTTCCATTGCCGGTGGCCTATGGGCATCTGTGGAAATTATTGTCGGGAGTTTTCTGCATAACCTCCGCATTCCCTTCAGCGGAACCATTCTTGCATTTTTTGGTATTGTACTACTGGTGGCCTTTTCCCGGCTGTGGAATGAACGGGGGATCATCTGGCGTGCCGGATTGATTTGCGCCCTGATGAAATCCATCTCTCCCAGCGCTGTCATCCTGGGCCCCATGACGGGAATATTTGCAGAAGCTCTTCTACTACAGCTGTTTGTTTCCCTTTTTGGCCGTAACCTGCTCGGTTATATGACAGGAGGTATCTTTAGCCTTCTGAGCGCCATTCTTCACAAGGTCATCAGCCTGCTCATCCTGTATGGCTTTGATATTTTCAAGATATACCTGAACATTTATTATTTTGCATTGAAACAGATCAGAGTGCAGCAAACGGATCCCTGGGTGGCCATCCTGATCCTGACCGGGATGTATGTAGTTGCCGGCATGATGGCATCCCTCCTTGGAAATTATATCGGAAATTACTCCAAAAGGCATCCTGCCCCTGTGACTGTTCATGACAGGTCGATGGTGTTTTCATTTCCCGGCTCAGTACCCGGCCCTACCCGGAAATATTCCTTTTTATACCTTCTCTTCCACATCGCAGCGTTGCCTGTATGCCTTTATTTCGTTAACAGGCCGGGCCTTCATTACGGATTGATACTGCCTGCCGGTTATTGCCTTGTCATCCTTTATGCCTACTCCAACCATCTCAGACGTCTCAGAAAACCGTTCTTCTGGATACAGATCCTCATCATCGCCATACTGGCCTCCTTGTTCTGGACCAATCCTGTCGATCCGTCCCTGCACTCCCCAGGGCAGGGACTGTGGATTGGTCTGCAGCTGAATTTCAGAGCCATCCTGGTCATCTTCAGCTTCACGGCCATCAGCGTGGAGCTGAGAAATCCCATGATAAAGGAGTTCCTGATGAACCATGGATTTAAAAATGTGTACGTGTCATTGAGCCTGGCGTTCTCCATCCTTCCGTCCATGATGGAGGATATAGCCAAAGCCCGCTCATTTTTTACACATCCCGTCGCTACCCTGTCGGATACAATGTCAAAGGCCACCCTGTGGCTGGAGAACTTCCGAAACAGGAATGGTTACTGAAATTTGTACACATTCTAAATACTCATGTAAAATATTGATTATTAATTATTTTTAAACTTTTAGCATATATATCTATATTCTTATGATGATATAATGAATTGATTGATAAGACAATATCAAAACACATCTGCAAACCATACCTGCTTTATGGAATAAAAAATATCCTTACTTTTGTGATGTTTTCCTTGTTTTCATTGATTTATAACATCTTATCAACTTAATTATGGCGAACAGAAGGGAATTTATCCGGATTTCTTCGCTTGGGCTGGGAGGAATGGCTTTGGCCGGAGGTTCGCTTTCACTGGTCAAAGGTTCAGAGGTCATTGAGAGTCTTTTTCAGAGTCAGCTGTCAGACAGACAGCGTCAGCGCGTACCTACCTATTGTGAGATTTGTTTCTGGAAGTGCGCCGGGTGGGTATATTTTAATGAAGATGGAAAGATCAAAAAGATTGAAGGGAATGACAATGATCTGAATTGCAATGGCCGTTTATGTCCGCGCGGTACCGGAGGTGTGGGGATGTATTACGATCCTGACCGTTTAAAGACACCGCTGATCCGTACAGAAGAAAGAGGCCGGCAGACATTCCGTGAGGCAAGCTGGGACGAGGCCCTGAGCTACATAGCCGAAAAGATGCAGAAGATTGCCCGGGAACATGGTCCGGAGTGTGTGGCGCTGTTTACACATGGCTCCGGAGGCAAATATTTCGGGGATCTGCTCAAAGCTACCGGATCCACCAACATTGCAGCACCTTCCTTTGCCCAGTGCCGCGGTCCCAGGGAAGTGGCCTTCATCTACACGTTTGGGGAATCCATTGATTCCCCCGAAAATACCGATATCAGGGATACACGCTGCCTGGTCCTGATCGGCTCGCACATCGGTGAAAACATGCACAACGGACAGGTGCAGGAAATGTCGGATGCCATCGACAGGGGCGCTACGATCATCACCGTGGATCCAAGATACTCGACGGCAGCCAGTAAGTCCAAATACTGGCTTCCCATCAAGCCTGCAACGGATATTGCCCTTCTCCTGGCATGGATTCATGTAATTATCTTTGAAGAGCTTTATGACAGGGATTATGTGGAGCGTTACACGGTGGGATTCGAGCAGCTGAAAGAGCATGTGCGTAATAAAACACCCGAATGGGCCTACGGTATCACCACGATCAAGCCCCACATCATACGCGAGACCGCCAGGGAAATGGGGAATGCATCTCCGGCTGTCATCGTACATCCGGGCAGGCATGTCACCTGGTATGGTGATGATACCCAGCGCAGCCGCTCCATAGCGATACTGAATGCATTGCTGGGTTCCTGGGGACGACGCGGGGGATTCTACCGGAACGCGAATTATGAACTGCCATCCTTCCCGCATCCTGAATTCCCTGAACCAAAAAGAACCTGGAGGGAAGCATTTCCCGGAAAATACAATCTTGCAACCACCGTCCTGGCCAACGGCGTGTGCGATGCCACCATCCCTTCAGCAGACCGGTCCTGTAACTTCAAGGGCTGGATCGTATGCGGTACCAATCTCATCGAAACACTACCCAATCAGAAGAATACCATCGAGGCCATCCAAAACCTTGAACTGCTGGCCGTGATCGATACCATGCCGATGGAGATCACCGGATGGGCCGATGTGGTCCTTCCGGAATGCACCTACCTTGAGCGATATGACAGCATTCGTACGGGTCAGGCCCGCTTGCCCCAGATCGCATTGCGAATGCCTGCCAGTGAGCCGTTGTACGATAGCAAACCCTCCTGGTGGATAGCAAAGGAACTGGCAAAAAAATTGGGACTCCAGGCTTATTTCGACTACGATACCATTGAAGATCTGCTGGACTGGCAGCTCAGGCAAATAGGCTCCTCCCTTGAAGAAATGCAACGAATCGGCGTCAAGACCTTCGAGAGAGACGCCGATGACCTGTATTTTGCGGATGGCGAAGCGATTGAGTTTAATACTTCTTCCGGCAAGATCGAATTGTATTCTCCTGACTTTGAGGCTGAAGGGTTTGATCCTTTACCCAATTACACACCCCATGAGGAACCTCCGGAGGGCTTCTACCGCCTTAATTATGGGAGGGGACCCGCACATACCTTCAGCAGGACAGCAAACAATGCCAACCTGACAGATATCATGGAGGAGAACTCCCTTTGGGTAAATCCCAAGGTGGCCAGTCAATGGGGCATCAGGAACGACCAGTATGTCTGGCTGAGGAACCAGGATGATATCACTTCAAAATTCCCGATCAAAGTGCGCGTTACAGAACGTATCCGCTGGGATTCGGTGTATATGGTGCATGGCTTTGGCCATGACCAGAAGCGCCTCACCCGCTGTTACGGAAAGGGAGCCAGTGATACGGAACTGATCAGCCGCGTCCTTGTGGATCCGATTATGGGTGGTACGGGCATGCGTGGCAATTTTGTCACTTTTGTTCTGGAAGATCCTGCTGCCATTGCGGCGGATACCTGATGACCGTAAAATTGGATTTCATTCCTAATCATATGACAGGAGGACTTATATGAGATATGCAATGGCAGTGGATACCAGGAAATGCGTTGGATGCAGTGACTGTGTTGTAGCCTGCCAGACCGAAAACAATGTTCCCATCGGCTATTGCAGGGACTGGGTGGTGGAGGTGGTGGACGGGACCTTCCCCCAGCTGGAGATCGAGATTCGCTCTGAACGGTGCAACCACTGTGAAAACGCTCCCTGTGTAAGATGCTGCCCCACGGGGGCCAGTCATTATTCCGATGGTGGAACGGTTCTGGTGAACAGCAGAAAGTGTATCGGCTGTGGCGCATGTATCGCCTCATGCCCTTATGATGCACGCTATCCCCATCCTGATGGCTATCCCGATAAATGCACCTTTTGCCTCACAAACAGGGTACAAAAGGGATTGAAACCGGCCTGCGTCGCCGTCTGCCCGACTAAATGCCTCTATTTTGGGGATCTGGAAGATCCTAACAGTGACGTGTCACGGGTATTGAAGGTCAGAAAATGGAAGACCCTTATCCCTGAAGCAGGGACCAAACCTCATCTGTACTTCTTAATCTAAGGCGAGTGTTATGAAAGAGGAAATTATCGTAAGTGGAAGAATGAATCATATGGTCGACCCCCAGCTCCATATCTGGGAGTGGCCGATTCCATTGTACCTTTTTCTGGGAGGACTGGCTGCGGGGATCCTTATTTTTGCTTCCTTCTATACCCTTCAGGGTAAGGAAGCCAAATTTCCCACAGCCGTCAGGATCGCCCCGCTGATCACACCCATTATCCTGGTTCTGGGACTGCTGGCCCTATTCTATGATCTGAACCATAAATTGTTTTTTTGGAGACTCTATACCACCATCAGGCTCGAATCCCCTATGTCGTGGGGTGCATGGACCCTGATGGTAGTAACCCCTCTGGCATTCATCTGGAGTGCACTTCATATCAGGGAGGCTTTTCCACGGTTCGACTGGAAGTATGACTGGGTAAAGCAACTGGAAGCATTTTTCAGAAAACACATTAAGATACTTGCGTGGATTCTGATCATTTTTTCTTTGATCCTGGGTGTGTATACTGGCATCCTGTTCTCGGCCTTCAACGCACGGCCCCTGTGGAATACATCGATCCTGGGTCCTTTGTTCCTGACCTCGGGCATGTCGACCGGCGCCGCTGTCATCGTACTGTTGAGCAAGTCCCATGAGGAGCGACTTCATTTTGCACGGCTTGACATCGTTCTTATTGGGATTGAACTTTTTCTGATCGTGCATATGTTCATGGGATTCCTGGCCAGCACTGAAGTACAGATCCAGGCCGCCGGATTATTCCTGGGCGGACCGTATACTACTCCTTTCTGGCTTTTTGTCGTTTTTATGGGACTTATTTTCCCGGCATCACTCGAGGTGCTTGAGATCAAAGGATATAAACTGCCGCTGATCGTGGCCCCTATCCTCGTCATTCTCGGGGGATTGATCTTTCGTTTTATCATTGCCTATGCCGGGCAAATTAGCAGATGGTTATACTAAAAATTAATTGATATGGAAACCAATTTTCAACAGGTGAGGAAAACCAGGTACATGAATCCGTATGTTGCCGGAGTATTGCTGGGACTGGTGGTTCTTGCTGCAAACTTCATTGCCGGAAGAGGTGTTGGCGCAAGTGGTGCAGTCAAGTCAACCATTGTGGCCGCAGTGGAGACAATCGCTCCGCAACACGCTGCCAATGCTACTTTTTACAAGGATTATGGAGAGTCTCACGGAGGGAATCCGCTGAATTCCTGGCTGGTATATCAGATGCTCGGTGTGCTGGTGGGCGCCTTCCTTTCAGGAATTATTGCACATCGGATGAAATGGAAGGTAGAACATTCTCCCAAAATCACCTCAAAGCGCCGCCTGATCTTTGCCCTGATGGGTGGGATCCTCTTTGGATTCGGATCCCAGCTGGGAAGAGGCTGCACCAGCGGTTCTGCCCTCAGCGGCATGGCAGTACTCTCCCTTCAGGGATTTATCTCCATGGCGGCCATCTTCGGGACTGCCTTCACCTTTGCTTATTTTTTCAGAAAGAACTGGATTTAACATCATCGCACTATGGGACCATTGATTGTAAATGAAATTATTTCTCAAAACACCAATCTGCTGCTGGCCTTTTTCATTGGTATTGGTTTCGGATTCGTTCTTGAACAGGCAGGTTTTTCCTCCAGCCGTAAACTGGCAGGCATGTTCTACGGATATGATGCCACCGTCCTGAAGGTATTCTTTACCGGAGCCATCACGGCCGCTCTTGGACTTTTATTCTTCAGTCTGTTCGGTTGGATCGAGATGGATTATGTCTTTGTCAATCCGACCTACCTGGGATCTACGATCGTTGGGGGTATCGTGATGGGACTTGGTTTCATCCTGGGTGGCTTTTGTCCCGGAACGAGCTTTTGCGGGGCTGCCATCGGGAAAATAGATGCCCTGGTGTTCGTCGGAGGGCTTTTTATTGGTATCTTTATATTTGCCGAAGGATTCCCCCTGTGGCAAAATCTTTACTTGTCGGGCTTCATGGGCGACATCACCATATCAAAGGCTTTGAACATATCCCCGGGTTTATTCGTCTTTCTGCTGATCCTGGTGGCTGTCGGAATGTTCTGGGTGGCTGAATGGGCAGAAAAGAAATTCCCCAGGGAAGAATACTAGAATCCCACTAATAATTCCTGAACTATGTTTTCAAAATTAAATTTCCGTGTCATCCTATCAGCGCTGCTGATCCTTTTGGGGCTTATCATCGCAGCCGTACCTGAGAATACGACCAAGCCCTACAAACTGACGTCCGGACAAATGCTCGAAGAAATAAAAAGCGGGACACAGTTTGTTCAACCTGACCAGGTGGCCGATATGCTGATCAACAAAGATCCGTATTTACAGCTGATCGATGTCCGTTCACCGGAAGAGTTTGACCAGTTTCATCTGCCCGGAGCCATCAATGTTCCTCTGGATAATATCCTTTCCGATCAGTGGACAGATATTCTGGATCAGGATGTCAAGATGAATGTATTGTACTCCAACGGCACGACGCACTCCAACGAGGCCTGGATGCTCATCAGACAGCTGGGATATGGCAATAATTATGTGCTGGAGGGAGGATTGAATTACTGGGTGGAGACCATTATGAATCCAGCGTCACCTGTATCCACAAATCCGGGGGACGAATTCGCCAGATATGATTTCAGAAAAGGCGCTGGAATGGCACTCGGTGCAGGAGCTGTTGCTCCATCGCAGCAGGAAGGCACTTCATCTGCTCCCAAACCCACGATTGCCACTAAAATAAAGAAGAAAAAAGTGGCCAGTGGCGGATGCTCATGATCCCACGGTTTGCTGAAGTCACCTGCCGCTTTCTACGATTATCATCCATAATTGGTGGAAACAATATCCACAAAAAAAACAAGGGATCCCAATCCCGAAAAAGAGATGTCCTTCTGGCAGCACCTGGAGGAACTGAGATGGCATGTCCTTCGCTCGATCATTGCCATTCTGGCCTTTTCCATCCTGGCCATGATGAACCGGAAAATCCTGTTCGACGACATCCTGCTGGCTCCCAAAGATGCTGACTTCATCACCAACCGCTGGCTGTGCAAACTGGCCGACCTGGTTTCCACACCCGCCCTTTGCTTTAAGGACTTTTCGCTCAATATCGTCAACCTATCCATGTCGGGCCAGTTCATGACCCATATGTACATATCGGTCGCAGCAGGGCTGGTACTGGCTGTGCCTTACGTGCTCTGGGAGATCTGGAGGTTTGTGAAACCCGCTCTGAAACTAAGGGAAAGAAAATACTCCGGGGGAGCCGTGATCGTCATGTCACTGCTGTTTCTGATTGGTATTCTCTTCAGCTATTTCCTGATCGTGCCTCTTACCCTTAATTTTCTGGGATCCTATACGGTCAGTGATATGGTACAGAACCAGATCTCACTGAAATCCTACCTGAGTACTGTGGTATCCCTCACCTTTGCCACCGGCCTGGTGTTCGAACTGCCTGTGTTCGTCTATTTCTTCTCCAGGATCGGGCTGCTCACTCCTTCCTTTATGAGAAAGAGCCGCAAGTATGCCCTGGTCATCATCCTGATCATCGCCGCCATCATCACTCCACCCGATGTCTTCAGCCAGACGATGGTGGCCATTCCTCTTTATGGACTCTATGAGATCAGCATTTTCATATCTGCCAGGGTTCACCGGCAAAACAGGGAACTAGCCGGTTGAAAATCTGACGAAAATGTAACTTTTTTTCATATCTTTACGTCCAATCACCATTCTGTCGTATCGACGGAATGGATTCATATGTTTAAATCCTGATAACCATGGAACAAGAAACCAACAACATTCCCAATCCCGTACCCTCAGGGCCCCGTGATCCAAAAAAGGAAAAGACCAACGGCAGTCTTGTGGCAGGGATCATTCTGATCACCATCGGAATTTTATTTCTGATCGACAGGCTCCTGCCCAATGTTCGTTTCGGCGATCTCTGGCCCGTTATCCTGATTGTGGGCGGAATTATTCTGGTGTACAATGCGTATAAAGAAAAAAACAAAAATCTGCCATGAGCTACAAGAAAATTTTCTGGGGTGCTGTCCTCATCCTTATCGGTATCCTGATCATTCTCAGGAATGTAGGAGCCATCTCGTTTACCTGGTGGTCACTGCTGCGACTGTGGCCGATCGTCCTGGTGCTGTGGGGAATATCCCTCATCCCGATGAAGGACTGGATCAAGCTCCTGGTATCCTTCCTGATTCTGGTTTTCGCTTTTTTCCTGATGACCCGCGACAATCAGGCCAGGCATCCCGGATTCCGCTGGCTGGGGCGACCGTTCCATGAGTGGAACTGGAATGACGAAGACTGGGAGAAGTGGCAACAGAAAAGGAGTGATAAGGCTGATATCTCCTACCAGAACCTGGTCGAGCCCTATGATTCGACCATGACTGCTGCTGAACTGCGCCTGGATGCTGCTGCCGGTGAGTTCCATGTCAGCGACACCACTACCCATCTCATCGACTTTGAACGCAAAGGCTTCTGGGGAGACTATAGCATGACTTCCATGGATTCCGGGGAAAAACAGATCATCTCGCTTACCCTGCAGGACCAAAATATCCACCGGCCCGGCAGGGAACATAAAGTAAACATCAAACTTCACCCCGCCCCTGTGTGGGATTTCGACCTGGATATCGGTGCAGCAGCTGTTGACCTGGATATGAGCTCCTACAAGACCAAATCCATCGATATTGACGGAGGAGCGGCCTCCATCGAAATGGTCCTGGGCGACGATTATCCTGAGACGCAGGTAACCATAGATGCCGGCGCATCCTCCATCACCATCAAAGTGCCTCAGGCATCCGGGTGTGAAGTCAATGCCAATACGGTACTTTCATCACGAGAACTGGAAGGATTCCATAAGATCAAGGATCACACCTTCCAATCGGATGATTTCGACTCAAGCAGTAACAGGATCTTCATCTCGATCGATGCGGCAGTCTCCAGCCTGAGCATTATAAGGTACTGACCTGACGGTGGCCTGGCCTTAGAAAAGCCATCACCTCAGTGAATAATTCTTCCGGGCGGTCGGCATGCACCCAGTGGGATGCACCTGCAATAGTGGTCATCCGATAATTGGGAAAGGAAAAGGAAAAGAAGGGCCCGTCAGCCTCGGTGATATAATCCGAATCCCCTCCCCGGATCACAAGAACGGGACCTGCATAGCTGCCCCTGATGGGGATTGATCCGGAAATCCCCTCCAGGTTCGCCTCCAGCGCGCCCAGATTGATCCTCCAGAAAAAACGGCCGGCGTGATCCCTGTTCAGGTTCTTTAAAATGAAATACCTCATCCTGTCGCTCAGGGGATACTCTTGGAAAAGTGTTTCCGCTTCCTGACGCGAGGTAAGCTGGCTGAGGTCCACCGAGCGCATCGCATGCAAAATGCCAATGTGCTCCTGCCTGACCGGATACTGCTTCGGACTGATATCGATGATGACCAGCTTGTTAATACGATGGGAAGCTTCCAGTGCGACACACATCGCCACTTTTCCCCCCATCGAATGGCCGATGATGGCAGCATCCTGCAGGTTATGCTCATCCATGAACTCCAGCACGTCGTCTGCCAGTGCATAATAGTTATGAGCCTCATTATGAGGTGAATGCCCGTGATTCCTCTGATCGGGTATGAAAACGGAAAAATGCGCTCCCAGCCGGCGACCAACGGTTACCCAGTTATCCGACATTCCGAATACCCCGTGCAATAGGATCAACGGCTCCCCCGACCCAAAATGCCTGTAAAATAACTTCATGCCTTCTTATCGTTCAAGTTATAGCGAATAACCACTATAATAACCACAAATAACCATAAATGACCATAAATGACCTTTACGTCCACTATCCTTCCACATTGCCAAGCTGCCTCCTGTACATCTGAATGGTATTCTCCAGTCCGAGATACAGTGCATCTGAGATCAGTGCATGACCGATGGAGACTTCCATCAAACCCGGGATGTGAGTGGCAAAATAGCGGAGGTTCTCAAGACTGAGATCATGCCCGGCATTCAATCCAAGCGAAACATCCACGGCTGCCTGTGCAGCTGCCAGAAAAGGTCGTATGGCTGCTTCCCTGTCGGCAGGGTACATCCTGGCATAGCTTTCCGTATAGAGTTCCACGCGGTCTGTCCCTGTTTTTTTTGCATGACGGATCAGGATGGGATCAGCCTCAATGAAAAGGGAAGTCCGTATCCCGGCCTCTCTGAAAATGAGGATTACTCGGGAAAGAAATTCCTGGTGCGAAACGGTGTCCCATCCTGCATTGGACGTCAGCACTCCCGGCGGATCAGGAACCAGCGTGACCTGATCAGGGATGACCTTCAGCACCAGGTCGATGAATGCCTCGGATGGATATCCTTCAATGTTGAACTCGGTCGTAATTAAAGGCTTTATATCCAGCACATCCTGGTAGCGGATGTGCCTTTCATCCGGCCGGGGATGAACAGTGATGCCCTGCGCACCAAACCGCTGGCAATCAATCGCCGCCTTCAGCACATCCGGCGTGTTTCCCCCGCGTGCATTGCGCAGGGTCGCAATCTTATTGATATTGACACTTAATCTGACCATATGAACTGTTTTTGTTACCGGCAGCACAAATCTACTAATAAGGATCCTCATCTTCAATGATCCATTCAAATTTCATCGCCCACTGCGCTGATGCACTAAAAAATAGTACCTTAGCACCCTTGTTTTGTGGAGGTTGAATGATTGCCAAAGACCTGATCGCCGAGGGTATCCACCCGCTGAAAATTTCCGACACCGGCACCAGCGCCCTGATGCTGATGGATGAATATAAAGTCTGGCATATGCCGGTAACGGATAAGGAAGCATACCTGGGACTGATCACGGAAACCGACATCTATACACTTGGGGATCCGGATCAGCCGCTGGAGGGCCTCAAATCTGCCCTGCAGCGTACCTTCGTCAGCGAGTATGACCATATTTTTGATGTGATCAAACTGGCAGATTCCATGAACATCTCCATCATACCGGTACTCAATGAAAAAGAGGATTATCTCGGGCTTATCACCATGCGGAAGCTGCTCGGTGGTTTTGGCGTCCTTAGCGGTATTGGATTCCCGGGTGCGGTGATCATCCTTGAGCTGAATGTGAACGATTACCTGTTGTCAGAAATTGCCCGGATCATCGAATCCAACGATGCCAGGATCCTCGGCCTGTACCTTTCCTCTCACAGGGAGTCCACAAAACTGGATGTAACGATTAGAATAAACCAGACCGACATCAGGTCCATCCTTCAGACGTTCAACAGGTATAATTATATCGTCAAGGCATCCTTCTCCCCGAAGGATCCCAATGATGACCTCCGCGACCGTTATGATTCCCTGATGAGGTACTTGAATATATGACAGAACTATGAACATAGGCCTTTTTGGTAAGTCCGTTCCTGCGGAATATGTATCCGCGATTCAGCAACTCATCCAGCGTTTGGCCGGATCCGGTGTTCACGTCATGCTTTATGAACCCTTCCAACGTCGTTTAAAGCAATTGTATAATGTTGATATACAATATGATACATTCGAATCGCATCAGGATATCGCCGGCAGTCTTGATTACCTGGTATCCATCGGAGGGGATGGCACCTTGCTGGATACCCTTGCACTGGTAAGGGACTCGGGAATTCCTATCCTGGGGATCAACACTGGCCGCCTGGGATTCCTGTCGAGTGTATCCACAGAACATATTGAACTGGCATCCCATGCATTGCTCACCCATAATTACACCCTGGATCAGCGAACCCTGGTCTGCCTGGAATCACCAAAGGGTTTGTTCGGTAAGGTGAACTATGCCCTGAACGAACTGGCCATTTATAAAAAAGAGCCCAATACCATGCTGACCATCCATACCTATGTGGATGGCCTTTTTCTGAACTCTTACTGGGCTGACGGTCTGATGATCGCCACCCCCACCGGTTCGACGGCCTATTCGCTTTCCTGCAACGGACCTATCCTTCACCCGGATTCCGGGGATTTTATCATAACTCCCATCGCCACACACAATTTAACGGTCAGACCTATCGTTATCCCTGATAATCGTGTGATCCGCCTTAACGTGGAGGGCCGCAGCAGCGAATGCTATATCAGCCTGGACTCCCGCTTTCAGGCGATCAATTCTTCCACGGAGATCATAGTGGTCAAAGAGGATTTCAAAATCAACCTCATCCGGATGGAGAAACAAAATTTCTTCAGCACCATACGTGACAAGTTGAAATGGGGAATCGATATCAGAAACTATCCCAACGGTAATTCCTGAGGATCATTGGAAAGAAAAATTTGATAATTTTGCGCTCCTGAAAATCATGAGACAAATACTGCTGATGCTGCCCATTGTTTTTATGTGCATCTGTGCTTCTGCACAGTATGATGAAATTGGTGGTTTTGTGGGCTCCGCATTCAGGATCGACCGGAATCTGAAACGAACCTCCATGGCCTACGAACTAATATACCGCCATAGCTTCAATTCAAGGCAGGCTGTCTCTGGAACAGCGACGATTGCAGGTAAGGCGTTTGAACTGGCGGCCAGGTACGAGATCAACTACCTCAATTTTTTTCTTGGAAGCACCAAGAATTATTATTCAACCTATATTTTTGGCGGACTTTCATTGTTGGTCCCTTATTCTTCGCAAACATCCAAACGCTTGCCTGTCGCTCTGCCTTTTGGACTGGGCTTTAAGTACAGTGTTGGAAAATCGCTCGGACTGGCTGTTGAAGCAGGGCTCAGAAAAGATCTGGGAATTGGGAAGGGAGTCGAGTTCCTTGAGCCTAACCTTGATTTTTATGGATTTCTGGGTGTGGCTGCCACCTACAAATTCAGTTTTGTCAATCAGCATAAATGCAGAAATCTTGAATTTTAAGATATAGGTTAAACTGAACAAAAGGTGATAGGTTGTCAGGCAAAATGGACCTCAAAGAACACATAGATTTAGAAAAACTACCCTCACACGTTGCGGTGATCATGGATGGTAACGGCCGCTGGGCTCAGCGGAAGGGGAAGGAACGTGTTTTCGGACACGAGCAGGGAGTGAAGGCAGTCAGGGAGATTTCCGAGGCTGCCGCAGAGCTGGGCATCAGCTACCTGACACTTTATGCCTTCTCAACCGAGAACTGGGGCCGCCCCAGGGATGAGGTCAGCGCCCTGATGAAGCTGCTGGTACAAACGATCGGTGAGGAAACAAAAACCCTCATGAAGAACAACATCCGACTGCAGGCTATCGGAAACCTGGCAGACCTGGATGACCGATGCCTGGAAGAATTGAAAGAGGCGATCCAAACCACCTCCGGCAACGATCGTATGACCCTCATCCTTGCACTCAGCTACAGCTCCCGCTGGGAAATAGTCGAAGCAGCCCGGAGCCTGGCCCGGAAAGCCCTTCATCACCAGCTGGATCCTCAGCATATCGATGATAACCTATTTGCACTGCATCTGACCACCTCTCCCTACCCTGATCCGGAACTGCTGATCAGAACCAGCGGAGAATACCGGCTGAGCAATTTTCTGCTGTGGCAGATCGCCTATGCAGAACTGTATTTTACCCCCAAACTCTGGCCTGACTTTACCAGGAATGACCTTTATGAGGCTGTCATTGATTTTCAGAAACGGGAAAGAAGATTTGGAAAGATCACTTCATACTCAGACGGACCAGATTATGTCTCCTAAAAAGCTCATCATTGTCATCACCGGAATTCTGCTCACCTTAAACAGCTGGGCACAGATCTCCATCGGCGATGACCTGTCGGTGATCGATTACGGCAAATCAAAGGAATATGAGATAGGGGGGATAACCGTGACCGGAATACAGTACCTTGACCAGAACGTCCTGATCATGCTATCCGGTCTTTCTGTGGGCGACCGCATCTCCGTGCCGGGGGATGATATCAGCGATGCATTGCGTAACCTCTGGGACCAGGGACTGTTTGAAGATATCCGGATCACCGCCACCAGTATCCAGGAAGATATCATTTTCCTGAATATCTATCTGAAGGAACGACCCAGGATGTCAAGATTCTCACTCCTGGGCATCAAAAAGACAGAAGCAGATAACCTTCGGGACGAGATCACGCTGCGATCGGGCGATGTGCTGACGGAAAATACCCTGGTCCGTACTTCCCAATCCATCAAAAAATATTTCAGGGACAAAGGCTTCCTCAATACCGAGGTCACCTTTAACCAGATAACCGATACCATAAAAGCCAACAATGTAATCCTGGATATTCATATTGACAAACATAACAGGGTCAAGATCAACCAGATCAATATAGAAGGCAATTCGGCATTGTCCGATAAACAGATCAAGGGAACGCTGAAGAAGACCAAGGAAAAAAGTTACATCCACCCAATGAACTATCTCGATACCCTGGTCATCGCTGCTCTTAAATCTGCCACCAGCCTGGATATGGTCAAAGTGATCGAAACTGTGGCAGGTTATTTCGGGGATAATATGAAACTCAGGATTTTTAAAACGTCCAAATTCATTGCCGATGACTTCAGGGAAGACAAGAATACACTGATCAAGAAATACAACGAACAGGGTTACCGCGACGCCAAGCTCGTGAGCGAAAAGATCGTTACCAATCCCGGGAATACCATTGACCTTGACCTCAGGATCAGTGAAGGTGATAAATATTACTTCCGGAATATCACCTGGATTGGAAATACCAAATATAGCTCGGAACAGTTGAATGAGGTGCTCAAAATCAAAAAAGGGGATGTCTACAACAACGACCTGCTCACCACCAACCTATCGTTCAACCTGAACGGACTGGATGTGACTTCCCTTTATCTTGACAATGGATACCTGTTCTTTTCTGTCGATCCTGTAGAAGTAAAGGTGGAGAACGACTCGATTGATCTGGAAATGAGAATATACGAGGGCAAACAGGCCAGGATCAATAAAGTGACGATCAAAGGCAATGACCGTACCAATGACCATGTGATCATCCGCGAGATACGGACCAAACCCGGGGAACTCTTCTCACGTTCGGATATCATCCGTACGACACGTGAACTGGCTCAGCTTCAGTATTTTAATCAGGAAAAGATCAATCCGGTCCCCATCCCGAATCCTGCCGATGGAACCGTCGACATACAATACGAGGTGGAGGAGACTTCATCCGACCAGATTGAACTCTCAGGTGGATGGGGGTACGGAAGGGTCATCGGAACCCTTGGTGTTTCTTTCAACAATTTCTCCGTCAACAATATATTCAAAAAGAATGCGTGGCGCCCGGTTCCCACAGGAGACGGGCAAAAGCTGTCGGTCCGCCTGCAATCCTACGGCAAAGGATACATCAGTTATAACGCAAGCTTCACCGAACCATGGCTGGGAGGCAGGAAACCTAATTCGTTCACGGTATCCTACTACCACTCCCTCTATTCCAATGGATTATCGAAGAATGACATCTCCAGGCAATCATTCACCCTTGACGGGATCGCATTCATGCTTGGCAAACGCCTCACCTGGCCTGATGATTATTTTACACTGGTTCAGAGTATCAACTTTCAGCGATATAAGCTGGATAATTATACAAGCGTCTTTTCTTTTGGAACCGGAACCGGCGACTATAACAGCATCACTTATGGGATCACCTTTGCCAGAAACTCCGTGGACGCCCCCATCTTTGCCAGAACAGGATCGGAAGTCTCCATATCGCTCGAACTGACCCCACCCTATTCTGCATTTTCCAATAAGGATTATTCGCTTCTCGAAGAAAGTGAGAAATACAAATGGATCGAATATCATAAATGGGCCTTCCGGGCCGTGGTCTACAAACCCATTGTCGGTAACCTGGTCTTTGCCCTCAAGTTTCGTTATGGCTTCCTCGGAGCTTATAACCCGGCGATAGGCATCACTCCTTTTGAAAGGTACTATCTCGGAGGGGACGGACTTTCAGGATACAATAATATGGATGGCCGTGAAATTATCGGTTTCCGCGGATACGAGAATGAGTCCCTCACACCCCATTATTATAAGGATAAAAGTATTGGTGGTACGATATACAACAGGAATACCCTGGAACTCAGGTATCCTCTGTCACTCAATCCCAGTTCAACCATCTATATGCTGGCCTTCCTGGAAACAGGTAATGCATGGTCAAACTTCGAGACATTTGAGCCATTCAACCTGTACCGCGCAGCCGGAGTCGGCGTAAGGGTTTTCCTGCCCATGTTCGGACTCCTCGGCCTCGACTGGGGTTACGGATTTGACGAGGTTCCTGGCCTGCCGAATGCAAACGGAAGCCAGTTCCATTTCTCTATCAACCAGTCCATCGATTAATTTGGTATAATATTTGACAACAATCCGGCACGAAATTCAAACCACTTAAAAGAACCTGAATACCATGAAAAAGATTCTGCTCGCCACTGCCCTGATCATTGCGGCTGCATATTCCGGTCTGGCTCAGAAATATGCCTTTGTGGATACCGAGTATATCCTGAAAAACATCCCCGAATACAATGATGCCCAGTCATTGCTGGACGACATGGCTGCCGAATGGCAAAAAGAAATCGAAGATAAATATACTGAGATCGACCAGTTGTACAAATCCTACCAGGCCGAAGCCGTTCTTCTTCCCGAAGAGATGAAAAAGAAAAGAGAGGATGAGATCATTAAGAAAGAGCAGGCTGTCAAAGAATTACAGCGCCAGCGTTTCGGTAAGGATGGCGACCTTTTCAAAAAACGTCAGGAACTGATTAAGCCCATACAGGAAAAGATTTACAATGCCATCGAGGAAATGGCGACACAACAGAACTATGCCATCATCTTTGATAAAGCGGGCAGCCTGAGCATGCTCTATGCCAACGAAAAATTCGACCTGAGCGACGATGTGCTGAGTAAACTGGGATATTCCTACGATTCAAAAGAATAATTCCTGAAAACTCACTCTGTCTGGTGCCACGCACAGGAAAAAATCCTACATTTGCAAAAATTTTAAATTCACTTAAACAAGTTATTGATATTATGAAGATTATCTCTAAAGCATGGATCGTTCTGGCATTTTGCACATTGACACTCGGTGTCAGCGCCCAGAACCAGGAAAAGTTCGGTCATATCAATTTTGCGGACCTGTATGCGCTGATGCCGGGATTGGATTCGGTGAAAGCGGTATACGAAAAATATGCAGCCAGTGTTCAGGACCAGTTCGACGCTATGCAAAACGAACTTCAAACCAAGATCACAGACTATCAGAACAACCAGACCACCATGTCGGAGATCATTCGCCAGACCAAGGAGCGCGAGATAACCGATCTGCAGACAAGGATGGAGGCATTTCAGACTTCTGCCCAGCAGGATCTCCAGAACAAGGAGACAGAACTGACCACCCCGATCATCGAAAAGGCTCAGAATGCAGTGAAGGAAGTGGCTAAAGAAAATGGCTATACGTATATCCTGAATTCCACCGGTGGCATGCTCCTATTTGCTGATCCGGGGGATGACGTCATGGACCTGGTGAAGAAAAAACTCGGGATACAATAAGTGATCGTTGAACTTATTACGGAAAAGCCGGCATCCTTCGCCGGCTTTTTTTATTTGTACCACCCTGCGTATATGATGTAACTGTCGGCGATGCGGTGGATTTCCCCCTCCAGCAGGGATGTGTCAATGGATTTAACTTTTCTGGCAGGCACACCGGCGTAGACACTGCCCGATTCGACCTCGGTATTTTTGGATACTACAGCACCCGCAGCTATGATCGAGTTGCTGTGAATGATCGCATGATCCATGATGATGGCTCCCATTCCTATCAGCACATGATCATGGATCGTACACCCGTGTACAATGGCACCATGTGCGATCGATACTTCATTCCCGATGTAGGTGGGTGCTTTCTGGTAAGTGCCGTGCAGGATCACCCCGTCCTGGATGTTGACCTTGTTCCCGATACGGATGATATTGACATCCCCGCGGATCACAGCCCCAAACCAGATACTGCACTGGTCGCCGAAAACAACGTCTCCGGTGATCACAGCCGTCTCCGCTATAAAACAGTCGTTTCCGAAAACAGGAGTGACTCCGCGAATGGTCCTGATGATTGCCATACGGTTTATTTATAAGGGATGGTCAGCAACTTCAAATTCATTGGCCCTGGTGCGCGGATAATCGATCGAATAATGCAGCCCGATGCTTTCTTTCCGCTCAAGAGCCGCTTTGATGATCAGGTAACCGATGTTGATCAGGTTCCTCAGCTCACAGATCTGCTGTGTGATGACTGATTTCTGATACAGATCTTCGGTTTCATGGTAAATGATCTCCAGGCGCTTCAGGGCCCTGTTCAACCTCAGGTTTGACCTGACAATGCCCACGTAGCTGGTCATTACCGCCTGTAATTCCTTCATGCTTTGTGTGATCAGGATCATTTCCTCGTTCAGTACCGTACCTTCGTCGTTCCAGTCAGGAATCTCTTCGCACAAAGCCGTGGTGGCGAGCTGTTTGGCGGCATCGATACTGGCCCGGTGAGAGAATACCAGCGACTCCAGCAAGGAATTGGATGCCAGACGGTTGGCTCCATGCAGCCCTGTTGCAGCACACTCGCCCGATGCATAAAGGTTCCTGATGGAACTCCGTCCCCATTCATCCACGCTGATCCCTCCGCACATATAATGAGCTGCCGGATTGACCGGAATCATTTCGTTGTTGATGTTGATGCCGATGCTCAGGCATTTGGCATAGATGTTCGGAAAATGGTTGACCAGCTGAATCTTGTCCAGGTGCCTGCAATCAAGGTAAACGCAATCGTCTCCCGAAATTTTCATTTCATTGTCGATGGCGCGCGCCACCACATCCCTCGGCGCCAGGGATCCCCGTTTATCGTACTTGTACATGAATTCCACACCCTGCCGGTTCTTCAGCAGGCCACCAAATCCCCGTAAAGCCTCAGTGATCAGGAAAGCAGGTCTTTCCGCCGGGTGATAAAGTGCCGTGGGATGGAACTGAAAGAATTCCATGTCCCTGACCCTCCCTTTGGCACGGTACACCATCGCAACTCCATCACCCGTTGCGATCTCCGGATTGGTGGTGATGCCATACACATTGCCTGCTCCACCGGTCGACAACAGCGTGGTCCTGGCGAGTATGGTCAGGATGGTATTGTTCTGCAGGTTCAACACATAGGCCCCATAGCACTGAATTTCTTTCGTACGTCGGGTCACCTCTTTTCCCAGGTGATGCTGGGTGATGATGTCAATCGCAAAATGATTTTCCAGTATCTCGATGTTCGGGTGGCTGGTGACCCGTTCCAGCAGGGTTTGTTCAATTTCCTCACCCGTCTGATCCTTGTAGTGAAGGATCCTTTTCTCGGAATGGCCTCCTTCTTTTGCCAGATCGTACTTTCCTGATTTTTCCTTATCAAATTCTGCACCCCATGCGATCAATTCCTTCACCCGTTCGGTGGATTCGGTGATGGTTATCCTAACGATCTTCTCATTGCTGAGGTAATCTCCAGCCACCATCGTGTCGTGAATGTGCTTTTCGTACGTATCGGGGGTATACATCACGGTGGCAATACCTCCCTGCGCATATCGGGTGGCTGTCTCTTTCGCCCTGGTTTTGGTGACCAGGCAAACAGTACCGTGTTCAGCCACTTTCAATGCATAGCTCAGCCCTGCGATGCCGGAGCCAATCACCAAAAAGTCAACTTTCTTTCTCATGTCCCTTAGAGATTCAGTAACACTTTCACCGGATCATCACCGGCATACATCAGTTTGATGGGATCTTCCAGCATCTCTTTCACCCTGACCAGAAAACCGACCGACTCCCGGCCGTCAATGATTCGGTGATCATAAGAGAGAGCAATGTACATCATGGGCCTGATCTCCATTTTACCACCGATGGCCACAGGCCGGTCCATGACCTTATGCATGCCCAGGATCCCACTCTGTGGAGGATTGAGGATCGGTGTTGACATCAGTGATCCGAATACACCACCATTGGTAATGGTGAATGTACCTCCTGTCATCTCTTCCAGCGTGATCTTGTTCGCACGGGCTTTGTCGGCCAGATCCTTGATGTGCAGCTCGATCTCGGCCAGGCTCATTTTTTCCGTGTTTCGGAGGACAGGTACCACCAGGCCTTTTGGGGCGCTAACAGCAATGCCAATGTCGGTATAATGATGATAAACAATAGATTCACCATCGATCTGCGCGTTCACGGCGGGGTAGAGGTGAAGTGCCTCGGTGACTGCCTTGGTGAAGAAGGACATAAATCCCAGCGAAACGCCGAATTTCTGTTGGAAGGCATCCTTGTACTGCCGGCGTATCTGCATGATAGCGGTCATATCCACCTCGTTGAAGGTGGTCAGCATGGCCGTCTGGTTCTTGACCGCGACCAATCGCTCCGAAAGCTTTAACCGGAGGGTGGAAAGTTTCTGGCGCTCAACATCACGGGATCCCTTCATGGAAGTTTCTGCCGGGATTTTTTCCGGAGCCTGTTCCGGCGATTCAACCTGGCTGAGTAACTCCACATCTTTTCGGGAAATACGGTAGCCTCCAAAACGGTCCATGATGGACTGGGGCTCGATCTGGTGCGCTGCCATGGCTTTCCTGGCAAGAGGTGATACCCGGACGGGCTTGTCCTGCTTTTCAGCAGCAGGTTGAGCGGCTTTCATGTCTGCCGGGGGAATGGTACCGGCTTCCGGCTTTGTGGCTGCTGATACAGAAATCGTAGCAATGTGGGTACCTACGTCGACCGTTGTTCCTTCCGGAACAAGGATCTTGATATCGCCCTCTTCAGCAGCTGTGATGCTCAGGGTGGCTTTATCGGAGTCGATCTCGGCGATTTCTGCATCTTTCAGCACATGATCCCCGTCTTTGACCAGCCAGCTGGCCAGTTGGACCTGGACAATGGATTCACCCGGAGAGGGAACGCTGACGTTAATGATCATAGTGAAATACTGAGTTATGTTGGATTTTGTTTTTGATGATGCAGTTGCAGTTCCTTTTCAAACTGGCGCCATTTGTTGCCTATGCAGATCATCCGGCACTCCTCTTTCAACCGGTGGCAGTCACATTCGTCGAAGGTTTTTGTGACAATCTTCCGCTGCTGGACCTGGTGAAACCTGGGAGAGCCTGTGGCCGGACTTCCACTGGCTGGCCGCGCGATCACCTTCAGGGTGATCCCCTCCAGCAGGAGTCGCTGATGGACATGATTCCATGCACCCATGTTCACCGGCTCCTCCTGAACCCACAGCATTCGGGTAGCGTTCGGATATCTCTCCATGATCCGTTTCATCCGGTCAATGGGAAGTGGATAGAGCTGTTCAATGCGTATCAGCGCAATTTCCTGAGCGTTGATTTTTTCTTTTTCTTCGAGCAGGTCATAGTAGACCTTGCCGCTGCAAAAAACAAGCTTGATCACCTGAGACGGATCAGCCTGTTCATCGTCGATCACTTCCTGAAAACTACCTGATGTGAAATCTTCCACAGGGGATATGCATCGGGGATGCCTCAGAAGACTTTTAGGCGTAAAAACTACCAGGGGTTTCCGGAAAGGTCTCTTCAGCTGTCTGCGCAGGATATGGAAGAAATTGGCTGGTGTTGTGCAATTGGCGACCTGCATGTTTTGCTCTGCACAAAGTGTCAAAAACCGCTCAATGCGTCCGGAGGAATGTTCTGGGCCCTGTCCTTCAAAGCCATGCGGCAGAAGGATGACAAGATGGTTCATCACGTTCCACTTGTCTTCCGCACTGCTGAGGTACTGATCCATGATGATCTGTGCACCGTTGCTGAAGTCGCCGAACTGTGCCTCCCATAGGACCAGATCATGCGGAGAAGCCAGGGCATAGCCATACTCGAAGCCAAGAACACCGTATTCCGATAAAAGGGAATTATAGATATCCAGACGCCCCTGATGGTCATCCAGGTGCTGCAGCGGTGTGTACTTTTCTTCCGAATCCTCGATGGTCAGCACTGCATGGCGGTGCGAGAACGTTCCCCGCTGGGAATCCTGTCCGCTCAGCCTTATATTGACACCTTCCATCAGCAGGGTGCCGTAAGCCAGGAGCTCTGCCATGGCCCAGTCGGCCGTTCCGCCCGTCAGGATCATCTCTCTTCGGTCATTCTGCAGTTTCACTGTTTTCCGGAAAAACTTCTTATCCTCCGGCAGAGCGGTTATCTTTTTTGAAATGGTGATAAGAAGCTCCTTGCTGACGGAAGTATCCGGCGACGATTGAAAATCCTCCGGGGTTGCTTTACGGATAGAAGCCCAGCTGCTCTCGAGAAATGACGTGATATGCGCTTTTTTGATCTCTCTGGATTTGACCAGGGAAACTTCAAGGAGATCCATGAAGGATTGTTCCATACCGATCACGTCATCCTGCCCGATGACGCCCTGCTCCATCAGCCTGTTGGCATAGATCTCCCGTGGATCCGGGTGCTTCTCAATGATCTGGTAAAGAATGGGCTGTGTGAACCTGGGCTCATCACCTTCGTTATGACCATATTTCCGGTAACCCAGCAGATCGATGAAAACATCCTTATGAAACATATTCCTGAACTCCACGGCCATTTCCACCGTAAATGCCACTGCTTCAGCGTCATCGCCGTTTACGTGAAACACAGGCGACTGGATCGTTTTGGCCACATCTGTACAGTAGATGCTGGTCCTGGCATCCGTGTAATTCGTGGTGAAACCCAGCTGGTTATTGACCACCAGGTGAATGGTTCCGCCCGTCTGATAGGCTTCAAGGCCCGACATCTGGATAACTTCATAGACAAGCCCCTGCCCGGCGATGGAGGCGTCGCCGTGGATGAGGATGGGAATGATCCTGCTGTGATCACCATCGTACAGCTGATCCATCCGCGACCGGACGATTCCCTCCACCACCGAGCATACCGCTTCCAGATGAGAAGGATTGGGAGCCAGGGTCAGCCTCACAGGATCTCCCTGCCGGGTTGTCTTCTGCGAGGTGAAACCCAGGTGGTATTTGACATCCCCCAGCAACGTCTCATCGTCGTATGCAATCCCTTCAAATTCGCTGAATACAACATGATAGGATTTTCCAAGGATGTTGGTCAGTACGTTGAGTCTGCCCCTATGCGGCATGCCGATCACAAATTCCTCTATTCCCAGACCGGCGCCCTTTTCGATCAGGATATCCAGTGCAGGGATGAGGGATTCTCCGCCTTCAAGTGAAAATCGTTTCTGCCCTGGAAATTTTTTATGGATGAATTTTTCAAAACCTACAGCTTCTGTAAGCTTCTGAAGGATCTGAAGCTTCAGCTCCCCCGAATATTCGGGCGTGTTCCTGCTGGATTCCATCCTGGTCTTCAGCCAGTCCACGATCTCAACATTCCTGATGTAATAATACTCCGTTCCGATCGACTGACAGTAGGTCTGTTCCAGAAAAGACACAATATCCTTCAGCCGTGCTTTCCCAATACCTACTTCAACGCCGGCTTCATATTCCTTTTCAAGATCTTCGGCTTGCAATCCAAAATTCTCACAGGCAAGTGTGGGAGAATAGGTACGTCGCGTTCTGACCGGATTGGTTTTGGTAAAAAGATGCCCTCTTTTGCGGTATTCATGGATAAGGCTGATCACCTTGAATTCGTCGCTTGGGAGGTGATTGCCGGGTCTGGCAAAGGAGGAGGTGCCTGCAAATTCAAATCCTTCGAAAAATTTTCTCCATCCATAATCAATGGAACCGGGATCGATCCTGTATTGTAAATATAGTTCCTCCAGTTGTGCCGGATCAATGTTGGCCAGATATGAATTGGTGTCCATGAATGGGGCTTGATAGTATAATCCGGAGCAAAGGTACAAATTAAAGGAAAAGATGATGAACAACGCTCCGGGAGGTACTGGTTCAGGTGTATAAAAAAAAAGTCCACCCGGGAAAGTGGACTTTCTCATTGAACCTGATCTGTCAGAGGTTCAATCTATACAGTTGATGATTATTCTGGATGTATCGCTTCAACAGGGCAAACATCCGCGCATGAACCACAATCGGTGCACACATCCGGATCAATGACATAAATATCACCCGGAGAAATGGCTTCAACGGGACATTCATCGATACATGTGCCGCATGCCGTACAATCATCAGAGATCTTATAAGCCATGGCTAAAAGTTTTGGTTAATAATTTGACTCCGCCAACGTTGATTGGCTTTACAAAAGTATTTTATTTTTTGGATACTGGATGCAGATTTCTGAAATTTAGTTTTGATCTAAACAAAATGCAGGTACAGAATGGGATCCCTAAAAAAAAGACATTTGTTGGAATTGAAAGGAATAATGTCTTTACCTTTGCAATTGTTAAAATATTAACAAAATGGGTATTAAAAAGCGAAAAATCATCGAGTTGGAAGATGCAGTGGTAAAATTTGCCGGTGATTCGGGTGATGGCATGCAAATGAGTGGAACACAGTTTTCCGACACCTCTGCGTTTGTTGGAAATGATATTTCTACTTTCCCCGATTACCCCTCCGAGATCAGGGCGCCGCAGGGAACCATTGCCGGAGTATCAGGCTTCCAGGTCCGTATCGGCAGTAAGGACATCAAAACACCGGGAGACCTGGCCGATGTGCTGGTCGCCATGAATCCTGCAGCGCTGAGGACCAACCTCAAGTGGGTGAAACAAGGCGCCACCATCATCATTGACAGCGATAGCTTCGATGAGAAGAATTACCAGAAGGCAGGTTTTACATCAGATCCCCTGGAAGACGGCACCCTCGATGGATATAACATTGTCAGGGCACCCATCACCTATTTGAATTTTACAACAGTTAAAGAACTGGGGCTGGACAGTAAAACGGCTGAAAAAACCAAGAACCAGTTTGCAGTGGGTATCCTCTACTGGCTCTTCGACAGGAATCTGGAATATGGAGAGAAGTTCCTGGACGATCGTTTTAAGAGCAAGCCGGCTTTGGCTGAGGCGAATAAAAAAGTACTGAGGGCAGGATATCATTATGCGGAAACCATTGAAACCCTGGAATCACGGTTTCAGATCATTCATAAAGAAGAGAGGAAGGGAAAATTCAGGAACATTACAGGTAATACCGCTGTGGCCTGGGGATTTATAGCCGCCTCCGAACGTTCAGGCCGGCCTTTATTCCTTGGTTCCTACCCGATCACCCCGGCTTCTGAAATCCTGCAGGAGCTGGCCAAAAGAAAACAGCTGGGCGTGAAGGTCTTTCAGGCAGAGGACGAAATTGCCGGGATCAACTCGGCCATCGGCGCCAGTTTTGCCGGTAACCTGGGTGTGACCACAACCTCCGGGCCGGGACTTGCACTCAAGAGTGAAGCGATAGGACTGGCTGTGATAACAGAACTCCCGCTGGTCATTGTGGATGTACAGAGGGGAGGTCCATCTACCGGCCTGCCTACAAAAACAGAACAGGGAGACCTCCTTCAGGCCCTCTACGGACGTTGCGGAGAAAGCCCTGCCGTCATCATCTCAGCTTCTTCCCCTTCCGACTGCTTTGATTATACTTATATGGCCTGCAAAATAGCCATAGAGCATATGACTCCCGTGATCCTGCTGACTGATGGATACCTTGCCAATGGTTCGGAGCTCTGGAACATTCCAAAGATCGCAGACCTTCCTCCCATTGTTCCACCGCTTGTACCGGACAATACACCTGATTTCAAACCATATCGCAGGGATCCGGAGAAACTCAACCGGTTCTGGGCAATACCAGGGCAGGAAGGTCTTCGCCACCGTATCGGCAGCCTCGAAAAGGAGGATGTCACGGGTTTTGTCTCCCATGATCCCCTGAACCATGAGAAAATGGTACGGCTCAGGGAGGAAAAAGTACAGCGCGTGGCCAACTATATACCTGAACTGAAGGTTTGGGGAGAACCCACAGGCGACCTTCTGGCCGTGGGATGGGGAGGAACATACGGCGCCATGATCAGCGCTGTGCAGGACCTCCAGCAGCAGGGTAAAAGCATCAGCCTGGCTCAGTTCAATTACCTGAAACCCCTGCCCAGAAATACCGAAGCAGTACTGAAGGGCTTCAGGAAGATCATCGTCTGCGAACTCAACCTGGGACAGTTTGCTATGTACCTGAACGCATTGTACCCTCAGTTTAAGTATCTCAGATACAATAAAATTCAAGGACTTCCATTTATGATAGAGGAGTTGAAACGAAAATTCAATCAAGTACTGGAGGGAAAAGAATGATGGCAGCAACAAATGAGACCAGCTCCGCACAGCCGGCATTGACAAGGAATGATTTCAGACTCGACCAGCCCGTAAAATGGTGTGCAGGATGCGGCGACTATGCCATCCTCTCCGCCGTCCAGAATGCCCTTCCTGAAATCGGCATGAAAAAAGAAGACATCGTTTTCGTTTCAGGAATTGGCTGCTCGTCAAGATTTCCCTATTACATCAACACATACGGTTTTCATGGCCTCCACGGAAGAGCAGCAGCAGTGGCCTCCGGGATAAAAATCGCCAACCCGGAACTTAGTGTCTGGATCGTGACCGGCGACGGGGATAGCATGGCCATCGGAGGTAACCACTTCATCCATATCCTGCGGCGTAATCTGGATGTTAATATCCTGATTTTCAATAACAAGATTTATGGGCTGACCAAAGGTCAGTATTCTCCCACTTCCCCCAAGGGATTGAAAACGAAAACATCCCCCGATGGAACCATCGAACCCCCGTTTATACCGGGTGAACTTGCCATGGGCGCACAGGGTACGTTCTTTGCCAGAGCTGTGGATACCGAACCCAAGCAGATGACCGATATCTTCATCAAAGCTGCCCAGCATGACGGGACTTCTGTCGTTGAAATCCTGCAGAACTGTGTGATCTTTAACAACAAGATCCATCAGGAAATTACCGGCAAGGATGTCAAAGACGACCGTATCATCTATCTGGAGCACGGCAAGCCCATGATCTTTGGCACCGGACGCGACAAGGGACTCATCTTAAGGAACGCAGGATTGCAGGTAGTCAATATCGGAGAGAACGGAATCACAGAGGAGGATCTGCTGGTACATGATGCTTATACTCCTGACATTGCCCTTCATTATTTGCTGACCCGAATGAACTACCCCGAGTTTCCGGTTGCTACCGGCGTCATTCGCTCCTTCCCCTGCGAACCCTATGACCAGGCGCTGGAACGGCAGGTGATCCGCAGCATGGAAGAATCCAGGATCAAAACCCTGGAAGGACTGATCAACAGTGGCAATGTCTGGCAAATCTGATCCTGCCTGATGGTTATTGCCCTCTGTGGCGTTTTCTTTCTGTATCTTTGTGGATGCTATGCTGAACGCATTCATTGGATATATAAGGAAAGAGACCCTCTTCCTTCCTCATCAGCCTGTTCTGCTGGCGGTCAGCGGCGGAATGGACTCAGTGGTGATGACGGAACTCTTCCACCGGGCCGGATTTCAATTCGGTGTCGCCCATTGTAATTTCACCCTGCGGGGAGAAGAATCCGACAGGGATGAGCAATTTGTGAAAGAACTCGCTGCCGGTTATCAGGTACCCTTTTATTCTACATCATTCTCCACTGAGGAATATGCCCGCGCCCATCACCTCTCCGTACAAATGGCAGCCCGGCAGCTCCGCTACCAGTGGTTCGGTGAATTGCTGGCCGGTGAGAACTTCGATCTTGTCGCGACCGCCCATCACCTCGACGACCAGATCGAAACCCTGCTGATCAACCTGTCAAGGGGCACAGGCCTTGACGGCCTCCATGGGATCCGCTCAAGACAGGGGAAAACCATCCGGCCTATGATGTTTGCCACACGGACCATGATCGAACAATACCAGCAGGAACATCAGCTGGCTTTCTGCCTCGATTCATCAAACCTTTCCGATCATTATACCAGGAATAGGATCCGGCATAACATCCTGCCGGTCTTCGAAACCATAAATCCTGATTTCCGGAATGGCCTGACACAAACCGCTGAAAGGCTGAAGGAAGCCGGAATGATCGTCAGGGAAAAGATCGGTGAAAAAAAGAAGCTTGTCTGCATCGAAGATCCTGAGGGTCTTTCCATCAGCATCCCGGAACTTTTAAAACTCACACCTGTCAACGCCTATCTGAGCGAATGGCTCAGTCCCTTTGGATTCAACTATCAGACCATAAAAAGGATCAGTGAATCCCTCTCAGGCATCCCGGGTAAACTGTTCCTGTCACCCGAATATTGCCTGCTCAGGGACCGACAGAAATTGATCCTCAGACCTGCCGGCTCCATCGCCGGGATGCCTGGAACAGAAGTGTACATTGACGCTGATGTCACTCATATGCATCATCCAGTACTTCTTTTGATCGAGCGACTTACACTGCCGGGTGATTTCAGACCGGATACAGACCCCCGGATCGCCTCCCTGGATATGGCAATGGTGCACTATCCCCTGATCCTGAGAAGATGGAAAAAAGGAGATTTTTTTCAACCCTTCGGTATGAAACATACAAAAAAGCTGAGTGACTTCTTCATTGATGAAAAATTCTCTGTTTTCGAAAAGCACAACAGCTGGATCCTGGAATCAGGAGGAAAGATCGCATGGCTGGTCGGACACCGCCCTGATGAGCGATTCCGCGTTACAGACCGTACCAGGGATATCCTGAGGATCAAGTGGCTGAATCAATCACCTGCCAAATGACCAAACACTCAGGTATAACATTTTTTATGAAAAGCGATGTCGCCGTTTTAGTACCTTTGCACCCAAATTAATTTTAAATGAGGATTTTCAGCCCTATCGTGAATAAAGGCCTTTTCAGCCTTTTCATCATTTTATTTTCAGCATCTGCCGGAGTAAAGGGTCAGATCTATGAACCCGTCATATGGAGTTTCAGCAGCCGGGCTCTTTCCCCGACCGAAGCGGAGCTGCTGTTCAGCGCTGAGATCGAAAACAAGTGGCACCTTTACTCTCAGGACATTCCGATGACTCCTCCTGCTACCACGTTTACCTTTGAGGATGTCAAAGGGTATGAACTGGTTGGTAAAGTGGAAGAACCCACCGCCCTGGAGGAATACGATCCGAACTTTGAAATGGTGCTGAAATATTTTGCCAGAGAGGTCACTTTCAGGCAAAAGATCCGCTTGCTGTCAACAGAACCTGTCACCGTCAGGGGATATGTCAATTTCATGTCGTGTGATGAAGAGAAATGCCTGCCGCCGGCGGATGAAGAATTTGAGTTCACCTTCAACCAGCAGGCCGGTACTTCGATGACCAACGGCGATTCACTGAAAGGCGGACAACCCGCGAACGGTGTTCCCTTAGCACCTGTCACCACCCTTGAGCTTCAGCACGATTCTGTGACCGGTACAGCGGGATCCCAGCGGCAGGAACAGGTTACCGATTCCTCACTGGAGGAGGTGAATGCCCAGTCAAGGGAAAAGAAATCTTTATTCTATTTTTTCCTCATTTCCATTTTGGCAGGCTTTGCAGCTATCCTCACACCCTGTGTTTTCCCCATGATCCCCATGACGGTCACCTTTTTCATGCACGATAATGAGAGGAAGCGAAAGGCACGTTTTCAGGCCATCGTTTACGGATTTTCCATCATCGCCATCTATACCATCATTGGGACAGTGGTGGCCATCACGCTGGGACCCAATTTTGCCAACTTCCTCAGTACACACTGGATCCCAAACGTATTGTTCTTCCTGATCTTCATGGTCTTTGCAGCCTCCTTCCTGGGCGCATTTGAACTGACCCTTCCCAGCTGGATGATCACGCGTACGGATAAACAGGCTGACAAGGGCGGATTCTCCGGCGCTTTCTTTATGGCCCTGACCCTCGTGCTGGTATCCTTTTCCTGCACCGGCCCTCTGGTCGGAGCGATCCTGGTGGAGTCTGCGGGCGGTCAGATCCTTAAACCCATTATTGGTATGTTCGGTTTTGCGCTGGCATTTGCCCTGCCTTTCACCCTCTTCGCTTTTTTCCCGTCGTGGCTGGCCAATCTGCCAAAATCCGGCGGCTGGCTTAATTCGGTCAAGGTCGTCCTCGGATTCATCGAACTGGCCCTTGGATTAAAATTCCTCAGCATCGCCGATCAGACCTATCACTGGGGCATCCTCGACAGGGAAGTGTACCTTGCCTTCTGGATCGTGATCTTTACACTGATGGGCTTCTACCTGCTGGGAAAACTGAAATTCGCTCACGACTCCGACCTTAACTTTATTAGCGTCACCCGGATAACCCTGGCCATCATTACGTTTACCTTTGTCGTGTACATGATCCCGGGTATGTTCGGAGCACCCCTGAAAGCGTTATCCGGTTACATCCCCCCTCAGGCAACCCATGATTTTGACCTGAATGCGATCATTCGTGAGAATACCAGGGCCGTGATGAGTTCTGGCACAAATAATCCTTCCGGCGGCCAGTCTTCAGCAGAGCTATGCGATAAGCCAAAATACAGCGACTTTTTACACCTTCCGCATGGTCTCCAGGGCTTTTTCGATTATGAACAGGGCATGGCATGCGCCAGGAAGCTTGGCAAACCGGTATTTATTGATTTCACAGGTCACGGGTGCGTCAACTGCCGCGAAATGGAAGCCAATGTCTGGGCTGATCCGAAGGTGCTCCAGCGGTTGCGGAATGAATACGTGGTGATCGCATTGTATGTCGATGACAAAACCCAGTTGCCGGAAAGGGAATGGATCACATCTACCTATGACGGAAAGGTCAAAAAGACGCTCGGAAAAAAATATGCTGACTTCCAGATCACCCATTTCAATGTGAATGCCCAGCCTTTTTATGTGCTGCTCGATCACAAGGGTGAAAAACTGGTTCAGCCCAGGGCTTACGACCTTAATGTGGATGAATTTGTGGATTTCCTCGACAGAGGTGTTCAGGAATTCCGGAATCGCATGGCTGCCCTTTAAGAGCTAGGAGATCCGTTCCTTTTTCATCATATCAGCAAAATGCTGGTAAAAATATGTGATCGTCTCGATCCCCTTAAAAAACTGGTAAAGTGAGAAGCTCTCATTGGGAGAGTGGATCGCATCCGATTCCAGTCCAAAGCCCATCAGAATGCTTTTTATTCCCAGTTTCTCTTCAAAGGCTGAAATGATGGGGATGCTGCCGCCACTTCGCACCGGGATAGGCTTGGTGCCATATGCATCCGTATAGGCCCTGTCAGCAGCCTGGTAAGCGATCATGTCGGTAGGGGATGCATATCCCTGGCCGCCGTGAAGTGTCCTGACCTGAATCCTGACATACGGCGGGGCAATCCTGTTGATGTGTTCTTCAAACAGTCTGCTGATTTTATGATGATCCTGGTCAGGAACCAACCGCATGGATATTTTTGCGTGGGCGGTGGCTGGCAGCACCGTTTTCGCACCTTCTCCCGTATAGCCGCTCCACATCCCGTTCACATCGAGGGTTGGCCGGATACCGGTCCGTTCAATCGTCGAATATCCTTTTTCACCCCAGACATCACCGATGTTCAGCGATTCTTTATAAGCCTTCAGATCAAAGGGTGCCTTGGCCATCTCGGTACGCTCAGCCTCACTGAGCTCCACTACGTCGTCATAAAATCCGGGGATGGTGATCCGGTTATTCTCATCATACAGGGATGCAATGATCCTGGCCATCACATTGGCCGGATTGGCGACCGCACCGCCGAAGATACCTGAATGCAGATCCCTGTCCGGACCCTTCACCTCCATCTCTATATAGCTTAAACCCCTCAGGCCAACGGTGATAGATGGCTTATCCTCAGCGATCATACTGGTATCAGAAACAAGGATGATGTCAGCCCGGAGCATTTCTTTATGATCCTCACAGAATTTACCCATGTTGACCGATCCCACCTCCTCTTCGCCTTCGATCATGAATTTGGAGTTGCAGGGCAGCTGACCTGTCCTGACAAGGTACTCGAACGCTTTGGCGTGCATGAACGATTGTCCTTTATCATCGTCCGCCCCGCGGGCCCAGATCCTTCCGTCACGGATGACAGGCTGAAAAGGATCTGATTTCCATACATTCACCGGATCAACAGGCATGACATCCATATGAGCATAAACAAGAACCGTTGGAAAGGAGGGATCAACCAGTTTCTCTGCATATACGATAGGATTCCCCGCGGTGGGGTAAATCTCTGCTTTATCCGCGCCGGCACCCAGTAAGGCATCTCTCCAGTATTCTGCAGCCCGATGCATATCCGGCTGATGTGAAGCAATTGCACTCACCGATGGAATGCGGATCAGTCCGAAAAGCTCATCAAGAAAACGTTCCCTGTTTTCCTGAATATAATCTTTGATCGTTGGTGACATCATGATATCTATCTTGGTAATGGTTGTTTAGGATGATACAATTGTGACTGTTCCAGCACACACTGGTATTTGTCAAAAGTAAGAAATCCTGCCGATTAACCGGAGAAGATCAGCCAAAATGATTAACTTTGACCTTCAATTGTTGTGTTTATGGATCATATTCGACTGGCTATCAATGGTTTCGGACGAATTGGGAGGGTCACCTTCCGTGCCCTGCTGAAACATAAAAGGATCGAACTCGTCGCAGTGAATGATTTGGCAGATGCTGCAACGCTGGCACATCTGGTGAAATATGATTCCATCCAGGGAGAATTCCCTGGCCGGATAAGGGCCAGGGAGAATTTCCTTCTGGTCAACGGGAGAAAGATTCATGCCTTTTCTGACAGCCACCCCGAAAATCTGCCCTGGAAAGAACTGGATGTCGATGTGGTGATCGAATCAACCGGGGAGTTCACCTCTCTTCAGCAAGCCGGCCTGCATGTGCAGGCTGGCGCAAAACGCGTAATCATTTCCGCACCGGCAAAAGGGCCTGACGATGAGATCAAGTTCATTGTCATGGGCATAAATGATCATATCCTGAGCCGCGATGACGTCATCATTTCCAATTCCTCCTGTACTACCAACTGCGTGGCACCCCTGATCAAAATCCTGGACGATCGCTGGGGCATCGACGAAGCTTTTATTACCACCATCCATTCCTATACCCGTGATCAGAATCTCATCGACGGACCGCATAAGGATCTCCGTCGCGGAAGGGCGGCAGCCTGTTCGATCATCCCCACGACCACCGGGGCTGCTAAAGCTTCCTCAAGGATCTTCCCTCACCTCAAAGCTAACCTCGGAGGTGCCGGGATCAGGGTACCCGTTGCCAACGGCTCCCTGACCGACCTGACATGTACGGTTCAAATGCCCACAAGCGTCGGGCAGATCAATGCTGCTTTCAAAAAGGCCTCCAGGGGACCCTTCCGAAGGATCCTACAGTACACAGAAGATCCGATCGTTTCTGCCGATGTCATCGGTAATCCCCATTCGGCGATCTTTGATGCAGGATTGACTTCCGTTCTTGGCCAGCGAAATGACCTTGTGAAAGTAGTTGCCTGGTATGATAATGAAGCAGGGTATGCAGCCAGGCTGGTGGATCTGGTCGAAAAATGGTTCAGCCTCTGAAAACTCAGGAATAGTACCTGAGTTCTGCTTCCTTGCCATCGAACACCACATAGGAGAAATGGGTGATCCAATCCCCTATCAGGAAGAATTCAGCGGTTTCTCCTATTTTTTTATGGGTGGGAAGATGGTGGTGCCCAAAAATGAAAAATCGAATATCAGGATCCTTTTTCAGCACCTGCCAACTGTACTCGTAAAGCCTTTCTGTGGGAATATTGATGGAGTTTGCGTCCTTCTTTTCCTGGGCAATGTGGGCGTACTTGCTTTTTCTTGAAAAATAAAGCCCCATAGCAGATCCTATATCAGGATGGAGCCAACGGTAGAGCCACTGATTGAAAGGGAACTCAAACACTTTTTTCAGGAATTTATACCCTCTGTCGCCATTGCCCAGACCATCGCCATGAGCAAGGTAAAAGCGCATTCCATTCCACTCTCTGATTTCAGGATCCCGGTGAAGAACCAGGCCAATTTCTTTCTGTAAGTAATGGAATGCCCAGATGTCATGATTCCCTCTGAAAAGATGAACAGGTATCCCGGAATCCGTAATTTCGGCGAGTTTACCCAGAAACCGCGTAAATCCTTTGGGTATCACTGTTTGATATTCAAACCAAAAATCGAACAGGTCTCCCATCAGATAAATTTCAGCAGCATCCTTTCGGACCTCTTCCAGCCACCGGACCAGTTTCTTTTCCCGTTCCAGGCTGCTCTCAGCATCCGGGATACCAAAATGAAAATCCGATGCAAAATAGATCTTGCCTTGCATTGGGTAAGATGATACAGGAATATTTTCAGTCGTCAACGCTGCAAGTTAGTAGTTATAATACCTCAAACAGGATTTAAAGGGTAAAAATTACATCGCTTCAAATAATTTTGTGATCAACAGAGGCATCCGGGATCGAATTTGACTCGCTGCCCGCTGGACCTCTTCTTGGCTACCATTGTGATCCTTACGGGTGAAGTTATTGACTCTCACCCACATAATGATGGATATAGGAATGGAAGATCCGTTTTGATTCCGGGTGAAACTCAATCCGCACAGGCAGGTAATAAACGGGCAGATCCTTCAGCTGATCGCTGACATGTTTCTCTTTCAAACGCATGGCATCCTTCTCGGTTGTAACGATGATCTTATTGCTGCCGATGATGTCCCTGAATCTGGATCGGATATCGGCTGCATCTGCAGTGGTGAAAACATGATGGTCTTTGTAGATCAGTTTTTCCACTTCATTGAAATGATGCCTGAGATGAATTTCCAGGGGATAAGGATCGGCAATCCCTGCCACCATCAGGACAGATCCCTTAAGTTTGACCTGACGGTTGGAGTTTTCTTTCGTAAGTGCAACCAGGCTGCCATAGCGAACATAGGAGAAGCATACCTGCTGCCCCGGGCAGGGATCCAGTTCATTCAGCAGATCTCTTTCTATTAGAGGGGATAGTGTGGGATCCGTCTTTGTAACTATAATAAGATGAGCTCGCTTCGCACCAGATACAGGTTCCCTTAACCGTCCGGCAGGCATGAGATGATCCCTGGTATACAGATGATAATAATCTGTCAGTAAAATGGATGCTCCCGGCTTCACATAGCGATGCTGGTAAGCATCATCCAAAAGGATCACACGGGGGGCAGGCGTCAGTTCCATCAATTGACGTATCCCGTGCCGCCGGTCTTCATCCACGGCCACAATGATGTCCGGAAATTTACTCCTGTACAGCATAGGCTCATCGCCAATGTCATTGCAGCTGTGCTGAGGTTCAGCCATCAGGAATCCCTTTGTTCCACGTCCATATCCCCTGCTCAGCACCGCAACACGGTACGAGTCTTTCAGCATGCGGACAAGGTACTCCACATGAGGGGTCTTGCCTGTTCCCCCCACGGAGAGGTTCCCGACTGAAATAACGGGCAACTCATAACTTTCCACAGGAAGGATCCCAAGATCGAAGAAAAGGTTCCTTAACCGTATTATCAAGCCGAAGATACTGGCAAAAGGCAGCAGTATGATCCTCAGAAAACCCATCCTATAAAGTTACGGATTAATTCTTTACCGGCAATCGAATCGTTTTGTTTAAACAAATTAACGCTAATTTTGGAAAAAAAGGATGGTTCCATGAAAATAGCTGAAATACTGCAGGCATTGGAGGAAACAGCTCCGTTGAAGTGGCAGGAAGAATATGATAATTCAGGTCTCATCATCGGTGATCCCGAAAAAGAGGTACAACGTACGCTGGTTTGTGTCGATGTTACCCCCGAAGTTCTGGCTGAAGCCATAGATAAACGCTGCGGGCTTATTATTTCACACCATCCGGTCATTTTCAGGGGTCTGAAAAAAATCATGCCGGGAAATACTGTGGGGGACCTGGTGATACAGGCGCTGAAAAATGATATTGCTATCTGTTCGGTTCATACCAACCTTGATAATATCGACAGGGGTGTCAGCTGGATCCTGGGACAGAAGATTGGACTCACTGATTCCAGGATTCTGGTTCCCCGAAAAGGATTGCTCCGCAAGCTGGTTACTTTTTGTCCCCTTGAGTATGCCGGTAAGGTAAGAGAAGCCATCTTCGAAGCCGGGGCAGGAGTCATCGGTAATTATGACTCCTGCAGCTATCAGCTTGAGGGTGAGGGAACCTTCCGGGGCATGGAAGGAAGCCATCCTTTTATCGGGGAGAAAGGAAAATTGCATGTAGAGAAAGAACTCCGGCTGGAAACCATATTCCCGGTACACCGTGAGAGGGAGATCATTCATGCTTTACTGAGTACCCACCCGTACGAGGAAGTTGCGTACGACATCTATCCGCTTGATAATGAGTATAAAAAAGTCGGATCGGGTGTAATCGGAGAGCTTGCTGATCCTCTGCCAGAAAGGGAACTGATGGCTGTGCTGAAGACTGTTACCGGATCACCTGTCATAAGGCATTCCGGATTTCTTGAAAGAAAGGTGAAAAAAGTTGCGGTTTGCGGTGGTTCAGGCAGTTTCCTGATCAGTGACGCCATGGCTCAGCAGGCCGATGTATATATTACAGCAGATCTTAAGTACCATGATTTCTTTGAGGCCAATCGCAGGATTTTACTAATGGATATCGGACACTATGAAAGTGAACAATTTACAAAAGAGCTGATCGCTTCCATTCTTGTAAAAAAATTTCCTACTTTTGCAGTCCTTATCACCCAGCTTAACACAAACGCCGTTCAATACCATTAAAAGAATACGTATGACACAGAAAGTCACCGATCCAACTCCATCCGGGGAGATGGTAACCAATCCCGACAAAATGAGTGAATCCCTGCAACCGGAATTAGTGAATGATAAGGGCGGACAGCCTCTCATCGAGGGGGCGGAAATCAGCGTCGAGCAAAAATTGATCGCCCTTTATTCATTACAACAGATTGATTCTCAGGTCGACAGGATACGCATCATCCGCGGGGAACTCCCACTTGAGGTTCAGGATCTCGAGGATGAGATCATCGGATTGGAGACCAGGATTGAAAACTACAAAGAGGAAGTCGTTACCCTTGAGAAATCAGTAAAGGACAAGCAGCTGGCCATAAAAGAAAGTCAAAACCTCATCAAACGGTATGAGGAGCAGCAGCAAAATGTAAGGAATAACCGCGAATACGACTCTCTTTCCAAAGAGATTGAGTACCAGACGCTTGAGATTCAATTAGCAGAAAAACGAATCAAGGAATTCCGTGCCAGCCTTGAGCAAAAACAAACGGAAATCACCGATGCCGAGGAGAACCTTACCGAACGCCAGAGCGACCTGAGGCTGAAGCAAAAAGAGCTGGAAGACATTGTAACTGAGACCGATAAGGAAGAAAAAACGCTGATCGACAAATCCAATGATAATCAGAAATACATTGAAGAACGGTTATTAAGAGCGTATAAACGAATTCGCAAGAATGCGCGAAACGGTCTGGCAGTGGTCCAGATCGAGCGTGATGCATGCGGAGGCTGCTTCAGTAAAATTCCCCCTCAGCGTCAGCTGGACATACGCATGCATAAAAAGATCATCGTGTGCGAGTACTGCGGCAGGATCCTGGTGGATTCGACCATCGCTGATGCAGTGAATAAATAACGATCTTCCTGTTAGTATTTCATTCCGAAGGTCAGAATAAAATTATTTTGCTGTGTGTCTATTTCAGCAGGAGGAGCCTGTATGGTCTCGGATGAATACAGATAATAATCTTCCGAATATTTGATGTGGTTATATCCAAAATCCAGGTAGAATGATTTTGCCCGGTACCCGACCCCGGCCGCAATGATCTGGCGTTCTCCGTCGTTCAGATCATTTTCATAAGGACTCTGATAATAACCGTAACCCCCTCTGACCGACAGGTGCCCGAATCTCCATTCTGTTCCTACCCGTATATTGGAAGCAGACCGATAAATACTGCCGATCCTCTGGTTTGCATCATAAAAATCAGAGCTGCTGCCTTTCAGCTGTGCTTTGCTATAGTCCACATACTCGTAATCCAGGCTTATAAGCCCATTCTGCCTGAAAATGAACGCAAGGCTGCCGATGGTCCTCCACGGCGTTTCGAGTTTATAATCGTATGCGCCCAGCGGGGATGAATAGGTGTAGGATTTACCGTTGTTAAGGTTCGAGCTCATGGTCGCACTGTATTCATCGTTCATGTTATTGAACCAGGTGGGAGTATGATATGCCAGTCCAATGCGGATGAGATCGACAGGCCGGAGAATGAGACCGAATTTGAAGTTATAACCGTTTCCCTGGGTGTCCAGCCAGGTGGTTCTTGTAAACCAGTCGAAGGTATTGGTGTCGTTTGTGATCGTATTGTTCTCCTGGTAATGGGATTCTTCGTAATAGCGGAGGTAGGGAAGTCCTACCGAAGCGCCGAAGTAGACCTTGTCGCTGTAATTGGTCCCGATGGAAATATCAAATTCATTCATATAACCTTCCGACAGGATATTTTTTTGTTGATGGACCGGGGCGATGCCTCCATCCGGATAGAGTGGTGCCCTGTTGGTATAACTGAGCGTACCTGGTATGGGGTCGATCAGGTAGGTCTGGTAGGCAAGATCGGTGTCGAAAGGGCCCAGCTCATCGGTGTCATAGCCATCCGCCCATTCCACGTATGCATCCAGTAACGAGTTGTCAGGATTGGAACCTTCCATGGCAATACGGTTATGGAAATTGTTATTCCTGACCAGTCCAAATCCAAGCTGAATGAAGTTGAACCCATTTCCCTCCGTGTTGGCATTAACGGGTATGCTATACACAAATCCCACATTGGGGATGTTGAAGTTACTGTTTTCATCTGACATGGTCTGATTCAGGTAGGCAGTGTTCGTATTCGAAGTAAAAACGGATGCAGAGAACACGAATTCGGACGATTTAAAAAGTCCGATACCAGCAGGATTAGTTCCCAGTGTGGACAGGTCGGCTCCGACCGCATTAAATGCTCCTGCGATGCCCGTAAACCGTGCGGTTCCTCCGGGTACCAGGAAGGAGTAGCGCAGCGCGTCCACTTCATTCTGGCCGAAGCTGATGAATCCGTTCAGGGTAAGCATTACCAGGATGATGATTGATTTTTTCATCTTCATGACATTAAAACAGTGATCGAACTATCGTCTTTATTTATCTGCGTCCGCCTGAGCTGCCGGAACTGCCGCCTGACCGTGAGGATCCTGATGAGGAGCTTCCACCGGAATGGGACGAAGAGGATCCGCCGGACGACCTTGATGGCGATGGGGCGGAGACTCCGGGAGAACTCGACCGTGACGGTGCAGAATAGCTGGGCGAGCTTGACCGTGACGGTGCTGAATAGGTACGGGAGCCTGACCGTGATGGTGTCGAGTAGTTGGGTGAACTTGATCGTGGCGCCGGCACGGAATAGCTTCTGCCTGACTGGGAAGGAGTTGAATAGGTTCTGCTGGTGGATGACCGGGAGGGTGCTGACGTAGTTTTTACGGTGCTTCCCGGATTCTGCGAACCGCTTCTGGGTGTTGCATTAGCAGGCCTTGTATAGGTGTTCTTTTCGCTGCTGGCCGGAGCAGACTGCCTGACCGTTCCTGAACCGGGAGCCTTGTACTCCTGGCTGGATTTTGGTCTGGTGTAAACGGGAGAGCTATAGGTTTTCGGCTTTGAGTTCACATCGTTTCGGCTTTCTGCAGGTTTGGTTGTAACAGGATTCTGCTGAGGAGTTCTGTTTGCTGGCACAGCACTGGGATTGGCTGTGGTTCTCTGGTTTTGTGCAGGCCTTGTCAGATCGATCGTATTTCTGTCCTGTGCCTGACGGGTAGTTGTTGTGGAGGAAGGATTCTGGTCACGGTTGACAGCGCCTCCGCTACGGCTGTTTGTGTTGTTCACATCCACGCCGGTTCTGGGATTGATGGTACCGGTCTTAGCATCACCACTGCCGGTCTGTGTATTGGCCGCACCGCGTCCAACCACCGGCTGTTCAGATCCTGTGGACATACCTCTGTGGGTACCGTTATTTTCATAGGTGCCGGATTTGGTTTCTGATCTTCCTCCTGAAACAGGGGTGTTCAAGCCTTCACGGGAGTTCCTGGGACCATAGTAAACGGACGCATAATCCGGATAATATCCTCCACCTCCGTAATAATATCCACTTCCGTCATAATATCCCTGCCAGTAGCCATCATAATACCCGTTCCAGTAGGAACCATATCCGTAGTAAGGATAGCCCCACCATGGATCGTACCAGCCATAATTAGGGTAGCCCCATGAATAAGGGTAGCCCCATGAATATCCTAATGAGCCCCAGCCCCAGCCAAAACCGATGGAGAAGCTCAAACCGCTGCCACAATACCAGGGATCATAGCAGCAGGGAGAGGCATAATAATCTGAATAATAATTGCTGTAATAAGGATAACTGAACCTGCGGATTCGTGAGGCATATGAATAATCATTATAATCGCCGTAGTAATTATTGGTCACGTAGGTCTTGCCATCAGGATCGGTATATGAATAACCTTCCTCGTAAGCGGGTTCGTACATATCATAGACTTCTTCGTCGGTGATGAATTCTCCCTCGCCATACACCTCTTCTCCGGCACTGCCCTGATTACCGGTATAGTCCGTCACAACCACCTCTTCGGCTGCAACAGGAACCGTCTTACCTGTGTAATAGGCATCATCATAAACCGGTGTGGTTGAATAATAGCTTGTGGAACATGAAGTGATGAACAATGCCATCGTGATGATTAAAATGCCGGCGAGGGTTCTCATTTTTCGATCCTCCTTTAATTTGTTGATATTTTTGATGGGTCTCAGGGCTTTCATGATTAATTCGTACTTTTACGCCTCAATGGAATAGCTCAACTTAGCAAAATTTATACCATAATTAGAAGATGGCTAAAGATTTTTCGACCAGGGAAGATAATTATGCTCAATGGTACAATGATCTTGTCCTTAAGGCCGGTCTGGCAGAAAATTCTGCCGTCAGAGGATGCATGGTCATCAAACCCTATGGATACTCCATCTGGGAGAAGATGCAGGGTGCGCTGGATACTATGTTCAAGGATTCAGGGCACGTCAATGCCTATTTTCCGTTATTCATACCCAAATCTTTTTTCAGCAGGGAGGCCAGCCATGTGGAGGGATTTGCCAAGGAATGTGCTGTAGTCACGCATTACCGGTTGAAGAACGCTGCGGATGGAAGCGGGATCGTTGTGGATGAAGATGCAAAGCTGGAGGAGGAACTGATCATCCGACCCACCTCTGAAACCATCATCTGGGATACCTACCGGAACTGGATACAGTCGTACAGGGATCTTCCCATACTGGTCAACCAGTGGGCCAATGTCGTACGGTGGGAAATGAGGACCCGGCTTTTTTTGCGTACTGCAGAGTTTCTGTGGCAGGAAGGCCATACGGCCCATGCCACGGAACAGGAAGCTATTCAGGAAGCTATGATGATCCTGGATATTTATGCTGATTTTGCAGAGAAATGGATGGCGCTGCCGGTGCTGAAAGGAAGAAAATCACCCAATGAACGATTCGCAGGTGCGGTGGATACGTACTGCATCGAAGCTCTTATGCAGGATGGAAAAGCCCTCCAGGCGGGGACTTCTCATTTTCTGGGTCAGAATTTTGCCAAGGCTTTTGATGTGAAATTCTTAAGCAAGGACAACAGGCTCGAGTACGTATGGGCGACCTCCTGGGGCGTATCCACGCGGCTGATGGGAGCACTGATCATGGCACATTCTGATGATCACGGTCTGGTGCTACCACCCAGGCTTGCTCCTGTCCAGGTGGTCATTGTCCCTATCTACAAAAAGGCGGAGGAGCTGGAAGCGATTTCTCAAAGGGCAAAGGCCATCCTGGAATCATTGAAGAAAAGAGGGATTTCGGTCAGGTATGATGACAGGGATACTTTTAAACCGGGCTGGAAATTCACCGAATATGAATTCAAGGGTGTTCCCCTGCGGCTGGCGATAGGACCAAGGGATATGGAAAACAATACCGTGGAGGTCGCCAGAAGGGATACACTGGAAAAAGAGGTTTTCAGCATCATCGATATCGAGACCAGGATCGAACATCTCCTGGAGCAGATCCAGAATAACATGTATCAAAAAGCCCTTGCCTTCAGGGAAAGCAATACATTCACCGTGAATACCTGGGACGAGTTCGTCGCACAGCTTGACCGGGAAGGCGGATTTATCCTGGCTCACTGGGATGGTACACCGGAAACGGAGCAGGCCATCAAGGAGGAGACCAAAGCCACCATACGGACCATCCCGTTTGATGCACCGGAAGAGAAAGGTAAATGCATCTATTCGGGAAAACCTTCCAGCCAGCGGGTTGTTTTTGCCAGGGCTTACTGACCTTTCTTCAGCAACAGATCAATTCGCATAAATACTTCCCAGTATTTTTCCTTGTTCATCTCTGACCAGTGAATGAAATAATACCGGTACTGGTAGGTTTGTATCTGGCAGACAAGGGTCAGCAAAATGATAAGAGAAATATAGATTCTCCTGGGGAGCAATCCTGAAAAACCTTCCAGGGTAAGCCCCAGCAGTATGGCAAAAATGCTGAAGTATTCAATATATACTCTGGAAGAAAAGCTGCCCCCGTAATACCACATCCACCAGGCTGATAAAACATAAGTGAGCAGCAACAGGAAACCGGTCAGCCACCATGTACTGAAACGATTTTTTTTCCATAGAAAATAGAATCCGCTGAGCGAGATCAGTAACAGAGGAGTATAAAGGAATAATCCTTTTTTGTAGCTGAACAGGATGGACAGCATGTGGGGGTGCAGGAAAGTGAACCGTTCGTCACCGTAAGAATAGACCCATAAGTGACCTGTCTGGATCCTGTAGATGATCATTTGAATGGAGAAGACCGCCAGCAATCCCAGGACTGCGGTAAGAAGCCCTTTGCGGTTTATCCATAAGCTTCTTATGGCGTTTTTCAGGTCGAACCATGATCCGGCCAGAAAGGGAACTGCCAGGATGATCAGTATGTTGACCGGCCGGATCAGCGTGATCATCCCCAGCAGAAGCCCTGAACAAATAAGTTCCTTTTCTCTTTTTTCCTTCATGTATTTCCGGGCGGAGTAAAGGAACATCGTTATAAAAGCGAAGGAATAAATATGTGACATGGCAAATTCGACCACCGTATAATAAAAAATGTTGGTACCGAAAACCATGGCCACCAGGACAAGTGTGATGTAACTGCGTCGTACGGCATAGCTTTGCAATAATCTGGTAAGAAACAATAATCCTATAGCCAGGTAGATGATGGCTGCGAGGTTGATGCAGGTTGTGTACCAGGAAGAATATCCATCCTGGGGCTGGCCGGTTGCACCTGCTATGAGGTGTCCGAGTCCGAAGAATGGCAGCATGGCCAGCGCTGTTCCCGCATAGTACTTGTCGATCACATTTCCTTCCAGCGTATACCGGTAATCGTAGAAATGATGCTCACTGTAATAGGTTGCCTTTTCAATCGTATCGAAAAAACCGAAATGCAGATCATGATAGATAAAAATGGCAGGAAGGTAAGCATAGTATCCTTTACCATCCGACATGATCATTCCTGACCGGTAATCTTTGCCACTATTTATATTGAGTGAAACGACCACCAGGATCACCGATATGATCAGGATGGCATATTTGTTCAGAAAATATCCCGGTTTTATCTTCATGAGGCTTTCCTGAGAGGGATCCGTGACCTTATCATTCATCAAGATTGATCAGCTGTCCTGTTCCTGTAATATTTGCCTTCACTACGTCAGGACTTCCTGTGTAGTATATGCTGCCTGTGTATTCGATCTCTACCTCAAGCTGCTTGACGCAATGGACATAGCAGTCGTTGGAACCCCGGTTGTCCATGAACATGAAGGTGGTAATGAGGTCCTCGCAGAAAAAGGGCCCGTAGCTTCCTGCATAGATGTACCCGACATTGGACTGGCCTCTCATATGAAAGTCGACCGAACCGTAATGAATGCTCAGGACGCTGACCCTGGTCTGGATGTCCATATCGATGGTTCCGGTTCCATCCCACACTGCAATGTTAAGGGAATCCGTGGTGATGGTGTTCGTACTCAGGATAAGACCTGATGAACGGTAGGTGATGCTGCAAAGATTTCTGACCGTCAGGTAGACATCGATCTCTTTATTGAAGTCACGCACCCAGTTGCATTTATTCTTATTTTTAATCGTTAGCTCATTATCTTTAACTTCGGTAATGATCGCTTCCAGCAGGTTTTTCCCGGCCTTGACAGATACTGTTTCCTCATTTCCCTGCGTAAGGATCAGATTAATATTGTCTTCCAGGACGATATGTTCAAAAGGGCTGATGGACCTGTGTTCAATGGTCGTTTCTCCGGTCGATGTAAAGCAGTCCTCTCCGGGAAATTTTTCACATCCGGTCATCAGAAGAGTCATCCAGCACAATCCTATGATCCCTTTGTCGAGTTTCATCCTGTCAGTACACAAGTTTAATGCGGTAGCCTATTCCCCACCCAATGTAATCAGCTTTTCCCCAATGGGTTTTCAAAAGTATGTTGGCAAAGAGTTTTTCAGTAATATCGTATTTAAGCCCGACTTTATGGTAAAAAGCTCCATCAGCCTTGTCGACGTCATTGAGATAAATATAGAAGCCATAGTTGAAGTCGAACGATAACCTTCCCATGGCCAGACCGTAGGAAGCACTTACTCCGGTCTTGATCAGGCTGAACTTGTTATCGATGATGATTTGTTTCTTTTCCAGCATTTTATAATCAGAGCCATCATAGGAGATATCCCATCCGACACCCAGACGGCTTTTATAACTTATTTGTTTTCTGATATTACCATACAAAGAGTAGACAAGGAATTTCTTTCCGAAGATGGCGTCCAGGTTTTTATATCCGATGATACCTATGAAGTCAATTTCAAATACATGGTGCATATCGAAATCAAAAGGCTTGGTTGGGTCGTAGAGCCGTCGTTCAATATACCGGTTTGGCTTGTTTAGCTGATATGCTGCTCCCGCATGGATGGCGGGGATATTGATTCCGTAATTGGGTAGTTTGAAGGATCCGTTGCTGAAATGGGTCAGGGAGATGCCTCCGGTCAGATAAAGACGGGGATTTGCTTTGTAACGGATATCAAACATGATATTGCCTGCAAAGTTCAGGTGAGTACCAATGGCCAGGTGTTTGTAATTTATGATCCGGTCAAAGGTTTTTGTCAGGTAACCCAGGCCGGCAGCGATCCGGAGCCCGAAGTTTACTTTTCTGGTGGAATACAATTCGAAATTGATATGCGGTAACAGGGCATGCACCGATCCCAGATAAGGTGACGTACCGAGGTTAGAGTACCAATAGGTCAGCCCGATCCAGGGGTAGCCATAGAGTTGTTCCCAGAATTTTTTTCCGTAGGTGGCTTTGATCAGGCTGATCTCCAGGGAGGGGAAATGGCTGTTATAGATCTCCATTCCCACATGATGATTTGCAATGAAGCCAAAATACACGTTACCGCCCAGCACCAGATTGCTTTTGAAAAGCTTGTGCTGAGTGTGTTTGGACCGGTTCATTGCCCTTTCCGGCTGTCCGCTGACCGAAAGGGATAGCAGAATCAGCATGATGACCGGAGTCATCAGCAGGATACCAGGCCGGGAACGATTTCTATGCGATGATCGTTTGTTCACTGGATGGAATGATTGTATCCCCCGGATTTATTAGGATCATTTCATTACAAAGTTAATGATTTCCCAGAGCATCTTAATGATTACCTTTGCAAAAATTAAAGGCATGGATTCGACGTTAAAGGCATTTGAAAGGTTATTGCAGATCATGGATGATCTCAGGAAAGGTTGTCCCTGGGACAGGGAGCAGACCTTTGAGAGTCTGCGGCACCTGACGATCGAGGAGACCTATGAATTATCGGATGCTATTCTGGAAGGGGATCTGGAGGGGATCAGGAGTGAATTGGGCGATCTGATGCTGCACATTGTTTTTTATTCTAAGATTGGTTCTGAAACAGGATCTTTTTCGATGCAGGATGTACTTGAGCATATTACGCAGAAACTGATCAAAAGGCATCCTCATATATATGGTGATGTGAAGGTGAGCAGTGCCAGTGATGTAAAGGAAAACTGGGAGAAGATCAAACTGAATGAGGGCAGGAGTTCGGTACTGGCAGGAGTTCCGGGTTCATTGCCAGCGCTTGTGAAAGCGTACCGTATCCAGGAAAAAGCGCGGGGGATCGGCTTTGACTGGGAGCACATCGACCAGGTCTGGGAAAAGGTTCTCGAAGAAAAAGAAGAATTGAAAGCTGAAATCGTTGCCGAAACCAGCAGAAGCAGGATCGAGGAGGAATTTGGAGACCTCCTTTTCGCACTGGTCAATTATGCACGTTTCATCAGGATCAATCCGGAAGATGCTCTTGAACGAAGCAACAAGAAATTCATCAGGCGTTTTCAATACCTTGAGGAGCAGGTCCGCAATCAGGGAAAGAGCCTGTCGGCGATGTCGCTGGCAGAAATGGATGTTTACTGGGAGCAGGCCAAGCGAACTTCAACTGGAGAATAGCAGGCAGCGATCGCGGGAAGTGCTCAATGCCTGCCCAGGTAATCGGCCACGTCCTCAGGAGTTTCCTTCATTGTTTCATCCCCTTTGTGCCAGTTGGCCGGGCAGACCTCCCCATGTTCTTCATAGCACTGAAGGGCATCCACCATCCTTAACGCTTCATCAATGCTTCTTCCGAGAGGCAGGTCGTTGATCAGCTGATGCCTGACGACACCCTGTTTGTCAATCAGGAATAATCCGCGGTAGGCTACCGCATCTCCCTTGAAATCAATCTCGTCGTCTTCCGTATTGTACTCGTATTCCCCTGCCAGGACATCGAAGTTTTGAGCGATGGTTTTGGAAAGGTCTGAAACCAGGGGGTAGGTGACGCCTTTGATCCCTCCTTTTTCCTTTTCAGTGTTCAGCCATGCCCAGTGGGAGTATTTGGAATCAACGGAGCAGCCCACCACAGCCACATTCATTTTTTCAAATTCCTCCAGTTTATCCTGAAAGGCCAGGAGCTCGGTGGGGCAGACGAATGTAAAATCGAGGGGATAAAAGAAAAAAACCACATATTTTTTCCCAATATACTGGTCCAGTGAAAATTTTTCCACGAATTCTTCCCCGTTGATCACGGCATCTGCTTCAAATAAAGGTGCTTTTTTGCCGACAAGTACTGCCATAGGTTCAATAATTTGGATTCAATAAAAAGCGATGGACATCACGAGGCAAAGATAATGAAATTTAATTTTACTGCAAACTTACGTCAGGGATTCAAAGTATCTGGTTCACATCCAGGTTGATTCGTTTATTCAGCTCAAAATCGTACAGGGTAAGCCTGCGGATCTGGTAATAGTTGATCCAGTAGGACTGAAGGGCTGAAATATAGGCTTTCCTGTTATTATCCTTGTCGCTTTGGGCAATGTTGAGTTCGGTGATGTCGATTGTCCCGATGAGGTATCGCTGTTTGGTAACCTCAAATCGTTTCTTTGCAACCGTATCGCTTTTTGCAGCGATGGCTACCTGACGGTACTGCATGTTGAATTGCATGACTTTCAGGAACACTTCCTGTTCGAAGTCGATCTGTTCCTGTTCGATGGAGGTCTTTATCACTTCCTCATTGGATTCGGCCAGTCTTATCTTCCCTTTTGAGAGCCCCCAGTCGAGTATTGGAATCTGCAGGCCAAGGTAGAGTTGCTGTTCATCCAGAGGATCTGTGTAAGCGCTTGAGAAATCCATTCCGGTCTGTGTGAGCCCGTACACGACGTTCAGGTCCAGGGCGAGCCTGTTTTCCATTTTGGCTTGATTGACGCTGCTTTCCGCTTCCAGCAGACGACGGTCAAATCCGATGGCATCGGAGCGGTTGGAACGAGCCTCTGTGATTGCATTACCGTAATCGATCCTGAAATCAGTGACATCGGCAGGAGGGATCAGTTCGATGGATAGATCATCCTTGATCCGAAGGAATGATTTCAGCTCAAACAGCTGCATTTCCAGTTCCAGACGGGATTGTTCCACACTCGCACTGGAGTTGAGCAGATTCAGTTCCATCTGAAGGAGTTCATTTTCGGCAATGGTCCCCATGTTATATCTTCCCTGGGCGATTTGAAATAACGTATCGTAGTTGGCCTGGTTGACCAGCTGGATGTCGAGGTTGATCTGAGCCAGCAGAAGCTGGAAGAAAAGACTTGACGCCTTGATGGAGATATCTTCCAGGTCCTCTGTGTAGGTCCGTTTTGCCTCTTCATACCGGATAGGTTCGATCTTTTTATCCCAACGGAACTGGTTGTATTCGAAGATGGGTTGCCGCAGGCCTATGTTCAGGGGCGTGGTGAGGTAGGAGGTATAGGTGGAGTCGCCGATGTTGTCGATCCTTTGAAAGGCAGAGCTCATATAGATCTGACCGCCTGTGAAGGGGATATTCTGTGACAGGGAAAGGTTCATGGATGAACGCATGATCTGCCGTTCCAGGAAGACCTCGCTTCCATCCGACTGGGTGATCACGTCGATGGATCTGCTGTAGTCGGGCAATACCCCTTCGAGCTTGAGGGAGGGTTTATATCCGGCCTGGTAGGTCTTGAATTGCCAGTAGCTGCCTCTGAACCTGTGTTTTGCGATCAATGCATCGGGTGATTGCACCTGGGCGATCCGTATCACTTCCCCGAGGGTGAGTCTGATCCTGTTTTGCTGAGGCCAGGCAGTTACTTCCCATAAAGCAAGAACAGCAATGAATCCTAATTTAGCTATCTGTTTCATTCTGGTCATAGGGAGGTCATCTATTATTCATAACGTAAAGATTCCACAGGATTCTGGCTGGCTGCCTTACGTGCGGGCATATATCCGAAGAGGATCCCCACGGCTGCCGAGACGCCGAAGGAAATAAAGATCGATGCGGGAGATACGATGGTGAGGATATCGGTCAGCTGCATGATGATTTTTGCCATGACGATTCCGAGGATGATCCCGATCAGACCGCCGGTGACGCTTATCATAATCGCTTCTGTCAGGAACTGGAGGATGATATCTCTGCGGGTTGCACCTGTCGCCATCCGTATCCCGATCTCTTTGGTACGTTCGATGACCGAGGCCAGCATGATATTCATGATGCCTATTCCTCCGACGATGAGGGAGATGCTGGCGATGGCTCCCAGTACGATGTTGAAGATATCTTTGGTGCGTTGCTGTTGTTTCAGCAGCAGTTCGGGCACCCGGATCTCAAAATCGCTGACGCCTGTATGACGGCGCAGCAGCATTTTTTCAAGGATCCTGGTCGTGGGGATCAGCTGACTGCTTTCTTTGACCTGTACGACGATCTTATCGAGCTGGTTTTCACCTCCTGAGGTACTTCCCCCGCCGGAGAAAGAGATGACCGCATTATCCATAAAGAAGGTACCTGACTGTAATGAACTGGCGGAAACCACTGACCGGTCACGGTATCTTAGCAGGACCGTCTGGAGGGGAGCATAGATGGTATTGTTATAATCACTGATGCCGAGGTTTTCCGAGGTACCTTCGCTGACGATCCTGTTTTCGAGGATTCCGATCACTTTCATCCAGATGCTGCCGCATTTGATGTACTTATTGATGGGGTCCTCTTTGGGGAAGAAGCGTGATTTTATGGAGGGTCCTATGATGCATACGGGCGAGGCTTCTTCCATGTGATGTTCGTTGAATCGTGTCCCTTTGCTGAGGGTAAGGCTGTAGATATCGAAGAAGTCGGATGTCACGCCTGTCAGTTTCGCCTGTCGCTGTTTTCCATCCTTCAGGATGTACGTTTCATAAACCACCTCCGGGCTGACCTTATTTACCGTTGGGATGATTGACTGGATGCTCCTGGCATCTTTAAGGGTGAGGCCCGGGGAAAATTTCTGTTTCATTCTTTCATCCTGGCCTTCTTCATCCGTACTACCTGATTCGAGGCTGTTGATGGGTGTAATGACGATGTTGTTGACACCCACCAACTTGATCTGGTCGAGGATTTCCTGTTGTGCCCCGGAGCCTATGGCCAGCATAGCGATCACGGCTGCCACGCCAAAGATGATTCCCAGTGCAGTAAGCATTGACCGGAAGCGGTTAGCGACTACTGCTTCGGTAGCAATCGTCAGAATATGGATATATCGTTCAGTGCGCATGGGGCATCAACGTTGACGAGGAGGCGTTGCACCCTGATGGGGTCTCTGGAAACCTTTGGGCGGGGCACTGCCGGGCTTCATGGAAAAACCGGGAGGAAGGGAGTCGTCTTGAAACTGCCGGGACTGAGCCTGCTTCTTGTTTTCGTCTTCTTTTTTCAGCTGGTCCACCAGGGATGGATCCAGCATGACCAGTTTAAAGCTTTCGGGATTGTCGGGAGCCAGCAGAAGCACTTCATCGGCAGGTTGCAGACCTGCACGTACGATGATCTCATTTTCATTGCTTTCGCCGGTTATGACATGCTGACGGTAGTTTTTGGCTGTGAACACATAGCTGATGCTGTCGTTGGACTGTAGTGCTTCAAGGGGGATGTACAGTACGCTGTCGATCACTGCCGTCAGGATAGTATTTTTTGTGGTCATGGCAGGCCTGAGGATCGAATCGTATTCATTGACTTCGATGATCACTTCAAATACCTTGGCATTTGAATTATTGAGCTGTTCCCCTATATTGGCCACTTCTGTAACCATTCCCGTATATTCTTTTTCGGGGAATGCATCGATCCCAATTTTGACATGCTGACCTGTTTTGACTTTACTGATATCGATTTCATTTACATACGTCTTGGAGATCATGCGGCTGAGGTCGGGCAGGGTAGCCACTACATTGTCCCAGGTGTTCAGGGTAGAGCCAACGCCCTGTTTGGATCCGTCAAAATTCCTGCGGTAGATCACCATACCGGATTTTGGGGCCCTGATCACGAATTCCTCCCTGATGGCTGTCAGTTGTTCCAGGTTACGTCTTTCCTGGTTCAGTGAGACCTCCACTTCCTGCATGGTTGCTTTGGATTTCTCAAGCTGGAGCTGGTAGCCCTTGATGGCTTCCCGAAGGTCTCTTTCGGCCTTTTCCACATCGATCTCATACTGGCGGATGGTGGCGGGTGGCTCGTATTTGGATTGCTCCAGCTTAAGCCGTTTGGCTTCCAGGTCGTACTTGAGGTTGATCAGTGTATTGCGTGAGCTGCGCAGATCCATGGACGTATCGAGGCGTGTCTGGATATACTGGGACTGAAGTTTTTCAACTTCGCTTTCCAGGTCTTTGATGTTATTGCTGATTTCTGTCCTGTTGAGGGTGGCCACATACTGACCACTGTCGACGAGGCTTCCGTCGGGGATGATATCTTCGATCTCCACGTTCCATATTCTCAGTGTTCGCAATCCGGAGGGCCCATAGATCTTCTCCGAACTTTTTGCCTCCAGTTCCCCGGTGGTAGTGACGTTGATCTCGAATCGTCCTGTTTGTACGGGAGCAATTATTTTTTCGCCCGTGGATTCCTTTGTGCGAGTGAAGTACCAGAGTGCTGCGATGATCAGCACCACAACGGGCAGACCGATATAGACCAGTCGTTTCATGGCGGAAAATTTACTTCAGGAATTCAGAAATGATATCGCTGACCTTTATGCTTTCAGCTTCTGCTTTATAATTGGGTACGATACGGTGGCGCAGGATAGAAGCGGCAACGGCCTGTACATCTTCGATGTCCGGTGAATATTTCCCATGGATGGCGGCGTGACATTTTGCCCCGATGATCAGGTACTGGGATGCACGGGGACCGGCTCCCCAGGTCAGGTAGTCATTGGCCCATGGGTGGGCGTCCTTTGTGAAGGGGCGTGTCCGGGAGGCCAGGTTCACGGCGTAGTGATAGACATTTTCCGGGACAGGTATCTTCAGGATCAGGTTCTGGAAGAAAAGGATCTCTTCCCGTTGAAGGATGATCCCGGGAGAAGCCATCCATTCGGTGGTGGTGTTTTTTACGATCGTCATTTCTTCACTGAAGGAAGGATAATCCAGCCAGATATTGAACATGAAGCGGTCGAGCTGGGCTTCGGGCAGGGGATAGGTTCCTTCCTGTTCGATCGGATTCTGGGTGGCCAGCACGAAGAAGGGTTCCTGAAGGGCATAGGAGGTGCTTGACACGGTCACCGCTTTTTCCTGCATGGCTTCCAGAAGCGCTGACTGGGTTTTCGGGGGAGTACGGTTGATCTCATCCGCCAGAATGATATTGGCAAACACAGGTCCTTTCACGAACCGGAATTTGCGATTCTCATCCAGGATCTCTGTGCCGATGATGTCTGACGGCATCAGATCGGGAGTAAATTGAATCCGGCTGTAGGAAAGACCGAGAACTTTTGCTATAGTGTTGACCATTAATGTTTTAGCTAACCCGGGAACGCCCACCAGCAGGCCATGTCCCTTGCTGAAAATAGAGATGATCAGGCTATCTATGACTTCTTCCTGGCCAACGATCACCTTTGCGATTTCTTTTCTCAGCAGCCTGTATTTTTCTACAAAGGCATCAAGGGCTTCCACATCACTTTTATATTGCATACAAATCGGTTATTTATCGGGTGTTAGACGGTCATTGGGTTGAGGGGATCCAGTTGTTTATGAAGGTACAGCCGGCATATTTCTCATTAACCTTAATGTAGGTACCTTCAATCTTTTCGTTGATCCAGTCGTTGATTAGGGCATCCTGCTTATCGGCGCGGGCCCAGTTCTTCAGTTTATCATAATCATCCAACAGGTTGGCACGATGGGGTTCAGTCCTGACCTTCAGGTAGAGGATCCGGTAGGCCTCTTTGTTCTCATCGGTAAGGAACCGGACCGGCTGAGATATCTCTCCAACATCCAGTTGATCGACGATGAAGAAGAGGCTGGGATCGAGCTGATCCGAGGCGAAGCGTGTGCTGTTGGTTTCAGGATTGATGATCATTCCACCGCTGATTCGGTTCGGATCATCCGAATATCTCAGCACCGCCTCTTCAAATGTAAGGGAATCCTCCAGAATAAGCTGTGCAACACTGTCGAGCTTTGCACGGGCCAGCTCCATGGATTCGGGCGAGACCTTTGGCTGGATAAGGATATGCCGTACATTGATATATTCACCTTTGCGTTCGATCAGCTGGATGATATGGTAGCCTGCTTCGGTTTTTATGATCTCCGAGACTTCCCCGGGTTTATTCAGATTGAAGGCAGCAGCTTCGAACTCAGGATACATGGTACCGCGGTTGAACATGCCCAGTTCACCTCCCTTGCCGGCTGAGCCGGGATCTTCCGAGTAGAGGATGGCAAGTGTAGAGAAGTTGTCACCTTTGATGATCCTGTCTCTCAGTGCTTTGATCTTATCGTAGGTTCTGGATAGCTCTTCCACGGTAATGGGAGGATTTTTAACGACCTGGCCGATCTCATATTCAACATCGACCAGGGGGATGCTGTCGGGAGGCAGGGAAGTGAAGTATTCCTTCACATCGGAAGGGGTGATCTGAAGGTTTTCGGTGATTTTATTCTGGACTTCCGATATTTTCATCTCATCCCTGACCAGTTCCCTCATTTCCTCTTTGATTTCCAGGACTGATTTCTGATAAAATTCTTCCAGTTTCTCCTGCGATCCGAACTGATTGATAAAATAGCGCAAACGGGCATCCATGGCTGATTCCACTCTGCTGTCGGAGATCTCCACACTGTCAAGTTCAGCCTGATTAAGCAGCAGTTTCTGGAACAGAAGGCTTTCCAGGATCTGGCAGCGCAACTGGGATCCACCCAAAATGTTTCCCTGTGCCTTCAACTGGAGGTACTGTGTTTCAATATCCGAAAAAAGGATCACATTGCTGCCAACGACTCCCGCCACCTCATCGATCAGTTTTTCCTGGGAACTTAACAGTCCCGGAGTGTGGATCAGGATCACCGACAGCAGGAACACCCTGTAAATCATCTTGCGCATGCTATGTATCCTCTTGTGTTTGTATAAACAGTCTTATCCGTAAAATATTGTCTTTTTCAGCGTTCTTCCGGAATACCCTGTTAAAAGATCTCAAATCCATTGTTATTCATTGCCTGCTGAAGCATATCCCTTCGCATTTTGTCGATCAGCTGTGCTTTTCTTTTATTGATGATGATATTGCGGATGTTTTCTTTTTCAAAGTTCAACGGAGAAACGCTTTCCTGGATTTTAAAATCCAGGAAGCGGACGAAATAGTAAAAGGAGGAATCGTTGAATTCAACATATTTATTGTTCTGCAGATAGATTGTCTGGTTATAGGTTTCGATGGGAATGGTTTTCAGCAAATCGGAAAAAGGGATCCAGTCGTCATTCAGGTAATAATTGAAGGCATTCTTCCGGCAATACGTGTCCAGCTCCTCTGTATCGGCAGGATCGTTTGACAGTAGAAGGCGCTTGAGCGGATTGTTCTTTCGGGGAGGCTCCTTCAGGATCACAAAGTGGACCTTTACGATGTTTTCTTTCAGTTCGAAGTTCTGTTTATTTTCTTCGTAATACCTGTATATCTCATCATCTCGGACGATGGTATCCAGGTTCTTCTGTATCAGGTGAGATTCATACGTGTAGATCAGCAGGGAATTGCGGTAGTTCTCCAGCTGATCCCTGAAATTTTTCTGGTCAGCATTCAGGTTTTGTTCAGCAGCATGAATCAGAAGCTGTTCTTCAATCCATTTATTAATAAAATTCTTCACCATCATGGTACTATCTTTCGGATTCGTGCCTTCTGGCACAATATCCTCAATATCAGTTCGATACAAATATTTATCGTATACTCTGGCCAGCATTTGATCTTCCCCAGTCTGAAAGAATCCTGAATCGCAGCCGAAGAGAAGGGTGAGCAGAAAAAATGAAAGATTTTTCAACCGGATTTCCTGTTATTTAATGGAGTCAAGGACTGTATAATTGATCTCGACCGGATATTTTGCCCTCAAGTCTTTTATCCATTCCTTTTCGAGGTAATTCTGATAATCGGCCGTAATGATTCCGCGGGCCTCGCTCAGCAGTTTATAGCCAGGGGGAAGGATCTGGTGTATCATCACGAAGCTTGTCGAATCCTCGTTGACGATATTGGAAGACATACCTACCTTCCATTCCACCGAGTCGGTCAGTTCATTATCGCCCCGTTCGTATTTATCATTGACAATCGTCAGGATCATGAGGGAGTCCTGATTGATCTGACTGAGGATGTCATTTTTGAGAGTATTTTTCCTGACAAGTTTCCGGACAGTTTTAACCACATCGGCAGAAGTGACGGTATAAATCGTAGCGTCAATCCTCTCGGCCCAGGTATAGTTATCTTTATGAGTCTCATAATAATTTTGTAATCCCAGCGTATCCTGGATTGCTTTCGACCATATCTTTTTATCGGTCAGTTCAAACAGCAGGATGCCATCACGGTATTCTTTCATCAGCATCCTGAATTCAGGGTATTTCTTTTCCAGGCGGCTATCCTCATAACGGATGATCATTTCTTCAGTGTACTTTTTAAATACCTTACTGACGGCTTCTTTGACCGAGGGTTCGGAGGAAAGGTTTTTTTGGTTTTTGGCAAGATATCCGGCAAAATCCTCCTGTGTGTAATCCATGCCATCCAGCGTAAACAAAGGCTTTGTCATACCCTTCGCCACCGAAGGATTCCAGGATGCAGTGAGCAGTGAATCGTCGACGACCGCATCGAACGCTTTCAGGTTGTCAGGATATTCCCGGTAGTCATAGATAGTCTTCATGTTGTTGATAAACTTATCTTTACTGAGGTTACCCCTGTCGTTCCTGGAAATTTTCTGTTTGATCTCGGCGGTTCTCTCCTCGAAGGTACCGATCTCTTTTTTATCGAGCAGTTTGACAATATGCCAGCCGTACGTAGTGAGAAAAGGAGGCGTCACGTCATCAATTTTTTCAATTTTAGATACCTGGGCAATGAATTCCGGGATCATACGGTTCACGCCAAACCAGGGCAGGATTCCTCCTTTTTCACTGGTACCCTTGTCATCCGAATATTTCCTGACGACTTCGGCAAAATCTTTTCCTGAAAGGATCTCGTTATAGGCTGCGGAGGCTTTTTCCTGAAGCCGGATCGAATCTTCGTGGGTGGCATTTTCTGGGAAGATGACCAGCACGTGAGCGACCATTACCTTACCCAACGCTTTCTTTCTGTCGGTGACCTTGATCAGATGATAACCGAAATCGGTTCTGACAGGCTTGGACACTTCTCCGGGGGAGGTCTGGTACGCCCCGTTTTCAAAAGGATAGACCATATCGAATACGGTAAAATAACCCAGATCACCCTTGTTCCCTTTCATGGGGGGCCGGTTGGGCGATGATGGCCTGTCTTTGGAGGAAGGATCATCGGAATAGGTGACAGCCATTTCGGCAAAATCCTTTCCGTTGATGATCTGTTTCCGGATGTCAAGGATCTTATTAAAGGCCGACAGGGTATCGGCCGCACCTGCATCCGGAGCGACCCGCACAAGGATATGGCTGGCACGGATATCGGTCAGCATTCTGTCGTAGGCTTCTTTCATTAATTGATCGGTCACCGACTCGTCAGTCAGGTAGGGTTGTGCCAGCTGGGTACGATATCCATTGAGCTCCTGAATGAAGGATTTTACGGTATCCATTCCAAGATCCTCAGCTTCTTTCACTTTCAGCTTGAAATTGATGTACAGTTCAAGGTAATCTTCCAGGGATTTCTTATCGATCACCTGGTTATTCACATTATTTTTTGTATAGATGTTGAGGAATTCGCCTGCGGAAATTTTTTCACCTGCAACAGTAACCAATATATCATCTTTCTGGGATTGTGAAAAAAGAGGGGAGCTGGTTGCTGATGAGAACAGCATGATCAGGATAAGTGCACTTTTCGCTTTCATTTTGCTGTTTTTCATAATATCGATCGTTAGTTTTCTGACGGATTATCTGCTATAATTAGGAGCTTCCCGGGTAATGGTAATGTCATGCGGATGGCTTTCGGCGATGCCGGAAGGTGTGATCTTGATGAATTTTACCTGTTGAAGGTCATCAATATTCCGGGAGCCTGTATATCCCATTCCTGCCCTGAGTCCGCCCACCATCTGATAGATGACCTCAGATAGCGAGCCTTTATAGGGCACACGTCCCACGATTCCTTCGGGTACAAGTTTGCGGATATCATCCTCCACATCCTGGAAGTACCTGTCTTTTGATCCTTTCTGCATGGCTTCGATGGATCCCATTCCCCGGTAGGTTTTGTACTTTCTTCCTTCAAAAATAATGGTTTCCCCTGGAGATTCGTCCACTCCGGCGAACATGGATCCTGCCATGATTGAGTGGGCGCCTGCGGCGATAGCTTTGACGATATCCCCTGTATAGCGGATTCCACCATCGGCAATGACGGGAATACCGCTACCTTTCAGCGCCTTGGAAACTTCATGGATGGCCGTGAGCTGCGGGATACCGATACCTGCGATGATACGGGTGGTACAGATGGAGCCCGGCCCTATTCCGACCTTCACCGCGCTGACATCCAGCTTTTGAAGATCCCGTGCCGCCTCTGCGGTTCCAATATTCCCAACGATGAGTTCAAGGGACGGAAAATGGTTTTTGATTTTCTTTGCCATTTCCATGACACCTTTGGAGTGGGCATGTGCAGTATCGATGACAATGGCATCCACATGCTGTTCATACAGAGCCTGTGCGCGGTCGAGCGTATCGGCTGCAATGCCCACGGCTGCTGCAACCCGCAGGCGGCCCTTGCTGTCTTTGCAGGCATTCGGGCGAGCCTTGATCTTGAGGATATCCTTGTAGGTGATCAGTCCGATCAGCTTGCGGTCCTTGTTGATCACAGGCAATTTCTCGATGCGGTGCTGCTGGAGAATATCCGCTGCTTTCTCAAACGTGACGAATTCTGATATTGTGATCAGCTTATCCTGCTGCGTCATGATCTCACTCACCGGCCTAGCCATATTCCGTTCGAAGCGCAGGTCACGGTTGGTGACGATCCCCACCAGTTGCTTTCTTTTATTGATCACGGGGATTCCGCCGATCTGATGTTCCTTCATGATGGCGATGGCATCTGCCACCAGAGCGTCTTCATTGAGCGTTATGGGATCGATGATCATCCCGCTTTCGGCCCTTTTCACTTTCTTTACCTCAAGGGCCTGATCTTCAATGGGCATGTTCTTGTGCAGCACACCAATGCCCCCTTCCTGTGCAATGGCAATGGCCAGCTTGGAACCGGTGACGGTATCCATTGCCGCTGAAACGATGGGGATATTGAGCCTGATCTGACGGGTAAACTGCGTGGTCACATCCACTTCGCGGGGCATCACCTCGGAGTATCGCGGTACCAGCAATACATCGTCGTACGTAAAACCCTCACCGGTGAATTTCTCGGTATCCAATAGCATATGGGATTTTTTGAAATTCTGGCAAAAATAAGAAAAACAGGGGATTTTTTGCTTTATTAAAGTAAATATAAAGTAGCAGGAATGTGCAACCTGTAAAATCCCAAATCCCAGGATCCAAATTCCAAATAAATTACAAGAACCAAATCCAAAACGGTTGGCTTGATTCACCATTGTTCACTTATCCATTCCCCGTATTTACTTAACCACGACCGGGTTTCACTTATCTGTTCCATGTTGGCCTTTCGGAGGTGGTAATTTTAGGTTGTTAAAAATATCAGGAGGCCATATCCATGAAAACCTTAATTCCTTTAGTAGTTCTTCTGCTGCTCAGTTTCCAGACCAAGATATTTTCTCAGCCCTGCCTGCCCGAAGGCATCACCTTTTCCACACAGACTCAGATTGATAATTTCCAATCTGATTATCCCGGTTGTACGGAGATAGAGGGAAGTGTGACCATAAGTGGAAGTGGTATTACTCATCTGAATGGATTAAATGTACTAACTTCCATAGGTGGAGACCTTTCAATTTTTGAAAACGACTCTCTGACCAGTCTGACAGGGCTTGGTAACCTGACCTCAGTTGGAGGAAACGTTCGCATCGCAGGAAATCCAGTTTTGACGAGTGTGTCCGCATTGAACAATCTGACGTACATCCCTGGCAATCTGGAAATTGGTGTATTTTATGCTCAGAATTTTCACGGCAATCCATTACTTTCTGATCTTACAGGATTTAATAACCTGGATTCCATTGGGGGTAGCTTGCATATTTTTCAGAACAGTTCTTTACTGGACCTGAGAGGCTTGGGAAATCTTAAAAAAATTATGATTGATCTTGAAATTGGTGGTATGTGGGCTGGTGGCAATTGGTCTATGATTGATTTAACAGGAATGGGCAACCTGGTTTCAGTTGGAGGGACATTTGAGGTTGTACAAAATAGAGCCTTGAAAGATTTTTCGGGTCTGGATAACCTGATCTGCATAGGAGGCAATCTTACTATATATGATAACGACAGTTTGATCAATTTGTCAGGTCTGAGTAATTAAAATGCAATTGGCGGGAGTCTTTATATGGGATGGTTTATGTATTATCCGGGTAATCCTTCATTAATTGATTTATCCGGATTGGAAAATGTTACATCAATTGGCGGTACTGTTCAAATCGATGGGAATTCTTCCCTGACAAGTCTATCTGGATTGAATAATGTAACATCCATCAATGGAGACCTCAATATTCGGTCCAATGGTGCACTGAGAAGCTTATCTGGTCTGGATAACATAACTGCTGGTTCGGTTGATAATCTAAATATCTGGGACAATGATTCATTATCCAACTGCGAAGTACAAAGTATCTGTGATTATTTGGCAAATCCCAATGGTAATATTTCTATTGTAGGTAATGCTCCAGGGTGCAATAGCCAGGAAGAAGTAGAAGCAGCATGTGGAATCACATCTGTTGAAGAAAACAGTGTGGGAGATGTGCTGGTGATAGCGCCCAATCCGGCGGAAGGGATTGTCGATTGTCAATTGTCAATTGTCGATTGTCAAAGGGTGACAATTAAGATTTACGATTTTTTCGGCAGGGAGCTCAGGGTGTTGGTGGATGAAGTGATATCCCCGGGCGAATATACCGTGAGGACAGATGTTTCTGACCTGACGGCCGGGGTGTACCTGGTCAAGATGCAGGTGGGCGAGCAGGTGGAGACGGTGAAGGTGGTGGTGATGAGGTAGACGATGGGCGGTCGGCGGACGGCGGTCAGCGGTCAGCGGTTGGCAATTGGCAGTTGGCAATAAAGCTTGCAGCTTGAAGCTAAAGAAATTTGGAAATATTTCCCGTTATGTCTATCTTTAAAACCAAAATAGCGCAAAATTTGTCCCGAACCCTCATCATCGACGATGAAGCACACGTGAGGGAAACACTCTCCCACCTGCTGCAGGAGTATTGCCCGCAGGTGAAGATCGTGGGTGAAGCCGATGGTGTGGCCTCAGGCATCAAAGCCATCCGCGAAAAAAGCCCGGAACTGGTGCTGCTGGATATCAAAATGGGCGACGGTACAGGATTTGACCTGTTGGAGCACTTTGACAACATCCCCTTTAAGATCATTTTCATCACCGCTCATGAACAACATGCCATCGAGGCGTTCCGGTTCAGCGCCGTGGACTATATCCTGAAGCCTGTGAACCCAGAGAAACTTGCGGATGCGGTCGAACGGGCCGAAGAGCTGGTGCAACACACCTTCCTGACCCAGCTGGAAGCACTGCGTGAGAATTTAAATCCGACAGGTTCAATAAACAAGAAAATAATCATAAAGACGTCCGATAATATCTATCTGCTCAATACACGCGATATCATTCATTGTGAATCGGATGGCTGCTATACCGTGATTGAAACGGCCAATGGAGAAAAGATCATTGTTTCCAGGGTGCTGAAAGAATTCGACGAGTTGCTCTCCGACTTTGGCTTCTTCCGGATCCACCGGTCGCACCTGGTCAACCTTCAGCATATCAAACGGTTCGAAAAGCAGGAAGGAGGCTATGTGGTGATGGCCAATGACCTGAAGATTCCCGTTTCCCCACGAAGCAGGGAGCGGTTGCTGAAATTGTTTGAGGAAATGTGAGCCGGTCGTTACATTAAATCCATAAATGACATTTATATTCGACAAAAAATTACATATTTGTAAAATAAATATTACAAAATATCATAATTTTGTCGAAAGCACATGATAAATGGAAAAACTATTTCAATTCTCTGCTTTAAGGGTAAATGCTGTTAACCTTGAGTTTAAAAGGTATCTGTGGGATAAAATCAACTGGAACAACAGACTGATTGCTTTGACTGGCGCAAGAGGAATCGGTAAGACAACAATGCTGTTACAGTATATCAATGAAAATCTGAATGAAAATACGGATGAGGTAATTTATGTGAGTCTGGATGATCTGTATTTTTCGAGAAATACCCTTGTTGATTTTGCAGATGCATTTGTAAAAAGGGGGGGTAGATATTTATTTCTTGATGAGATCCATAAGTACCGGGATTGGTCGCAGGAAATAAAAAACATATTCGATTATTTCGGAGATCTGAAGGTGGCGATCACTGGCTCATCGGCATTGGACATATATAAAGGAACGGCTGATCTGAGCAGGAGGGCGGTTTTATACCAGATGAATGGATTGTCGTTTCGTGAATTTATCCAGTTAAAATATAAAATTGAATTCCCGGTCATAGCCCTTGAGGATCTACTGTATAATCCTGCCACATTCATTACCGGAATCTTAAAGGAAATAAAGCCAATCAAGCTTTTTGAAGAATACCTGCAGAAAGGCTACTATCCCTTTTTTATCGAAGATGAACAAACTTTTCTTGACCGGTTGAAGCAAACGGTGAACCATGTTCTCGAAGCGGATCTGCCTTCGGTTGAAAAGATCGACTTCAATGCAGTTCATCATTTGAGAATTCTATTATCCATTATTGCAGAACTTGTACCATTCAAGCCGAACATTCTTAAATTAAGCGCCCAGGTGGGCGTAAGCAGAGAGACACTGTTGAAATACCTGTATCTTCTCGAGAGAGCGGATTTGCTCATGCTTCTCCAATCGGGAACCGGCGGGATCAGCAGGATGAACAAACCGGAAAAAATTTTCCTGAACAATCCGAATCTGATGTTTGCCCTTTCAACTGCGCAGGTCAATTCAGGCACTGTCAGGGAAACATTTCTTCTTAATCAGCTCAAGGAAAGATACGCGGTAGCATATAAAGACAGGGGTGACTTTTTGGTAGCTAACAAATACACGATTGAAGTGGGAGGAATGCACAAGACACAAAAGCAGATAAGGGGAATCGAAAATGCGTTCATTGCAGCTGACAACATCGAATTTGCCTCCCAAAATAAAATTCCATTGTGGTTATTCGGATTTCTGTATTGAATAATTCCAGTTCCTCTGACCACTGATCTCCCCCCATTTATCCAATCCCGGGCTTTACTTGATCATAGGCGGCATTTACTTATTTTGTTCATACCCACCTGCTGGGGAAGGTAACTTTACAGTGAAGATATCATGTTACAAGCGGCATTCATTGATAACCTGCAACCTGCAATTAAAAGCTTGAAGCATAAACTATTTATTAGGATATGATGCCAATGATTTGGAATTTTTAATCCTTATTCTTATCTTTAACAGCACAATAGCAACAAGTTGTTGCGTTTTCAGCCTGTAGCCTGTAGCTTTCAACTAATTTAATAACCATAAATAACCACCAACCTCCTCCATGCCCCGACTCCAGATCATCCTGCTGTTTTTTCTGTTCTCATGCCAGGTCTTCAGCCAGAAATACATCAACCTGAAAACCTACAATGTCGACAGCCTTCTTGCCATCTTACCTGGTCAGACTGGAAAGGAACGCGTCAATTCTTTGAATTACCTGGCGGTTTCCCTTTCTTTTATCGATTATGATCAGAGCATGCTATATGCCGGTCAGGCCATGGACCTGGCCAAAGCATTGAATTACGGGAAGGGGATCGCAGATGCATTCAGGAATTACGGGCAGATCCATGTGTTCCAGGGTAGCTACCCGCAGGCTCTGGATAATTACCTCCAGGCACTGTCGCTATTCGAAGAACTCGATGATAAACACACGGCAGGGTGGGTCTGTTATGAAATAGCCAAAACCCATTATTTCGCCAGTAATTATGAAAAAACGATTGAATATGGCAATAAAGCACTGGAACTATTTCGAGGACGCAATCGTGAAGGTGCAACAGTTGGTACTGCAAGAGATACAATATATATGCATGGAGCTCTTGCTGAAACGTATGCTGTGATGGGCATGCATAAAAAGACACTGGAAAAAGATATTCTTGTACTCGATCTTATGAAGAAAAACAACTTTAATAATATCGAGTTAATGCTTATTACTTTCCATGCAGGTGCTTCTTTTTACGCTATTAATGAACACGATAGCGCAAAAGTTTATTTTTCCAAATCACTGGCCTATCTTGATGAAAGCCTGAATTTGAAGACACTTAAATACCGTAATATGTTACATCTGGGATGGCTGTATTATAATGAAGGGGATGTGGATTCAGCACTTTATTATCTGCGCACTGCAGATGACTTCTATACTACAAATGGATTTTTATATTGGGCATTGGCTGCATCTACTGGTCTCGGATATATGTACTGTGAAAACAGCGAATTTTATAGTGCGGAGAAGCATTTACAAAAATCAGAAAGGATCTTCAATGAGATGTCAGAAAAAAACTCCTGGTACAGGCATGACTCAATAAAACATATTGCGACCTATGGATTGGAATTGTATTTCCCGATTCCACCTGTCAAGCTGAAAGAAATGACTTGGGGGGAAGGTATGTTTATGTATTGGTCATTATACCTGCTTCGTTCTGCACAAAACAGGACAGCGGAAGCACTTCATTACCATATCGCCTATTCCGATGCAAGGGATACATTAGATAAACTTCAACGGAACCGGGAAATAATTGAAATGCAAACCCGGTATGAATCGGAAAGAAAGGATCAGCAGATACAGACCCTGTCGCTGGAAAATGAACTGAAAGCCTCCCGTTTGCAGCAGAACAGGTATTTTTTGTTTGGCTCAGCCGGGTTGTCCGTCATGATCCTGATGCTGGGTTTTATCCTGTTTCGTCAGAATAAATTAAAGACGGAACAACAGATGATGGTTCTGCAGCAAAGGCTTTTCCGCTCCCAGATGAATCCCCATTTTATTTTCAACTCACTGGCAAGTATTCAAAATTTTATTGTCAAACAGGATTCCAGGAAAGCTAATATTTTCCTTTCAAAATTTTCGGAGCTTGTAAGGAGTAACCTGGATAACTCCACCCAGGAATACATCACCTTTGACAAAGAGATCAGTACCATCCAGAATTACCTGGAGCTGCAAAAAGTGCGATACAGTGATAAATTTGACTATACTATTGATGTTGACGAAGCTATTGACACAGAAAGTCTGATGATCCCGCCCATGCTGGCACAGCCCGTCATTGAAAATGCCATCGAGCATGGAATTAGACACAAGGAAACCATCGGTAAAATCATTATTCGCTTTCATCTGAAAGACAACACGGTCATGTTCGAGGTGGAAGACGATGGCATCGGTAGGGAAAAGGCCATGGAAATCATCCAAAAGCAGGATAAAGAGCATAAATCATTTGCTACAGCCATTACCCGCGAACGGATCCAGGTCCTCAATAAAAAGCTGAAGAAAAAGATATCTATGAATATCCTTGATCTGAAAAATGAGAAGGATGAACCGCTTGGAACCAGGGTGATGTTTGAAATACCGGTTACTGTGCAATAAATCCTTGTCTAATCCTGAAACAGGTTTCAGAAGGTCATTTATCTTTACCTGTCAGCGTAAAAGGGTGACCGTTCCTTTCTTCTCAAAGGGCTCACCCTCGGTAGAGACATACCGGATAAAGTAGACATACACCCCCTGAGGGCACATCTCGCCGCCGGATGTGCCATCCCAGCCGGGATCGCCGATACTTGTTGTTTCATAGATTTTCTGCCCCCACCGGTTATAGATGATGAACATGAAATCTGCCTGGTCATCAGGAAAGCTGTTTTGAGGAGCGAAAAAATCATTCATGCCGTCACCGTTCGGGGTAAAGCCCGTGGGCATGTATAACTGTGCAGTCCTCGCCAACGCAATTTCGTTGGAAAAGCTTGAAAGTGCAACCGGGTTCTCCACATTTTTGGGAACGACACAGGCTTCCACCAGGTAGGAGAACCTGCCACTGCCTGCCGCCTGATCATAAATGTAATCATCGTAAAGCGTGTCTGACCCTACAACGAAGACTGTGTCAACCAGTCCATTTATTTTCCGGTAAAGCCGGTATTTGGTGACCACACTCTGCGTGCTCCTGTACCGGTTCCAGTACAGATGATTCAACTGATCAGTGGCCGTACCCTGCAGGTATACCGTACGGACTTCATTCACAGGTAAATACGAAGCATTCTGGCATCCGTCGAGTATGACAGCCTTATAATAGTAGGCTCTTTGATCCACTTCGGCAGTGGTATCTGACAGGGCCAGCACGCTTGTATTTTCGACCTTGATCTTCCGGATCGTGTCGTAAGGATCATTCGGGGTGACCTTTCTCAGCAGTACGAAGGTGGTTGAATCGGGAAGGGTGTCGACATAGGCTGAAATATCGATCTGGTCGTTGGTAACAGTGTCGACCGAGGCCAGTTGCAGGTTCAGCGTGTCGGGCTGTTCTGGACGGTCGACGGTGAAGCACTGGATGCAGGAGGTGGAGGATTTACCGTTGGAATTCACCGCCCTGACATAGTAGCAATAAGTGGAATCGGGTTTAAAGCTGGCTTTGTAGTTTACCTCAGTAGACGTTGTGTTTAAAAGGATCCGGGAATTATAGGTCGCGGTGTCGATCTGGTAAACTGTATACGTCACGTCAGGATCCGGAGGCGTCATCGAAGATTCAGCAGAGTTCCATTTCAGATGAACACCGGTATCACAGTAATTCCATGGAATCGTATCTATGAACAGCGTATTCAGTGGATTTTCAACATCAAGGATGCTTTCATTGCCACAGCTATCCACGGCAGTGACACGATACCCGATTGATTTCCTGAGGGCATAGGATGCCGTATCTATAAAGATTAGCTGGTTTTTTGACAGTGTATCACAGGCATAATAAGGACCATAACCGCCAGGTACCGTATCATGATAAACAATATACGACATGATATCCTTCATGTTCAGGGATTGCCAGGTCAGGGTTACGTCACCGTCGAAGCTGACGGATACAGAGTCCATTGTAACGGCAGAAGGGGGTATTCCTTCATTGAGCGTTGCATTGTCAACCGACGACCAGGAACTGCAGGACGCATCCGGATCTTTATATTCAATTTGATAAGATATCAGTGTATCTGAACAATAAGGGTAAGCGATGGTATCCTCATAACTGGTACTGTTCTGTAAGGTAGCAATCAACTGCCAGACACTTTCCCCGGAGGCCTGACGGTAGATTGAATAATCGCCATTGGGGCTTTTTTCCACAGGATTCCAGTAGAGCTGTCCGACCGAACCTGAGGGATCCGCCAGAACCTTCAGGAACATGATACGGATCGTATCAGAATAATCTGAATTTTCCGGACCATTCACAGTAAACAAACGATAATAGATGACCCCTTTCATGGATGGTTCCGTATAAGGGAAGGAAACAGCGCCAAACAAAGTATTGCCAATTTCCGAAAAAAGAGTACCATCATAGGATCGCTCGAGAAATAAGGAATCGTAGGGTACAACACCTCCAACCTTCCAGGAAATAGTAACTATATCGCCATTGACCTGAGTACAAAGTGCATCGGGACGGGGGGCCTGGGAATAGGAGAGCAAGATCCCGAGCAACAGGGGCAAAGTAAGGATTATTTTCTGGAGGTGTTTTCCCATCCTGTATTATTGGCCTTAATCGGTGCAAAGATACATGGAATGATAACGACATTATAGATTGATTATTGAATGGTTGTCCTGGCTTAATATGCCACCCGGATTGATCAGTGTCTGCCGATGCAGATTGGCCAGCCGAACTTGCATAACGGATTTCCCGGATTTGCTTTTCTTTGACAATCATAGTATCTTTACATGATCGGCTTCAACGGATATATTTCTCTTGTCTTTGGTTAGAATGAAATATTCGCTCAATATACCCCTTTTTCTTCTGTTAACTTTCTATTGCAACGCTCAGAATAGTTTCGAAGTATTGATCAGTACCGACGAACATGAAAAGGTTGTGCATGTTATAGAGGATTATAATAATGATTATATCGTCGTTGGTACAAGAGAAATTTTTGATTTGAATATAACCAAGGGGTATGCTGTAAAGCTGAATCAAGCCGGTGAAATTTTGCTGGAAAAGGAATTTATTCTTCCGGATACTGCATTAAAATTCTTTACAACTGTGCTGTTACCCGATACCAATTATTTGCTTATCGGTGGATTTGGTAATGACACATTGCAATCCATTATAGGAATGAAAACAGATGAGATGTTCGTTGAATTAAGTCGTAAATATTATCTAATGCCATCTGATTATTCTTGGCTTCAAGAGGTTAAAGTTTATCAATGTGATAATAAAATCTATTTTTTTGGTAATACATGGAACCCTGATACCGATGGCGATCTATATATTTATTCAATTTCATATAATGGAGACAGCCTCAATTCAAGAATTTTTGAAATCAATGCTCCGCAACATTTGTGGGCTATGTTAGATAAAAAAGATCATGTCGGATTTAATTTTTATTGCTCAGGGTATTTCCCATCCAAGAACTTTCCGAAAACCAGAGCCCCAAGTAAGTTGGTTACGGTGGATTCTCTGTTTAATATCATTTCCATTGTAGAAGTTCCAGGAGAATTGTACTGGCAAAATTCAGCCAAGTGGTATAATGAAAATGAATACCTTTTAACGGGAAGATATAACACAGGGGATGATTTTCTGATGGGAATCCTAAAATTGGATACCGCTGATAATATCCTTGCATCGAACTATTTCGGGCCCCGACCCGATACTATAAACCTGCCCGCCCCAAATCATAATGTCGATTTCATATCCCAGGATGATATCTTTTTTGCAGGCACCATCAATGTCAATGCTCTCCAGTTTCCTTACCAGGAAGATCCCTCGTGGATCATGCTGGCCAGGCTTGATTCCAATTTGAATGTCAAATGGGAAAGATATTACGGTGGAGACGCTTTTTATTGCGTTTATGATATTAAAGCCACCAGCGATGGTGGTTGTATCATGGCCTGTATCCGGTACGACCATACTATTCAGGACTATGAATGGGATGTTTACATTTTAAAAGTGGATAGTGATGGTCTGGTGACATCCATCGATGATCAAAACCACATACCCATCAGTGAAGCTATCCTTTATCCGAATCCCGGAAATGATGCGCTAAATATAAGAACAGGAATACCTGATGCCAGAATAGAAATGTTCGATATAAACGGACACCTCATCCTGTCTAAAGAAATCAAAAATCATTTTGAATCAGTCAATACTTCATCTCTTCCCAGTGCCAGCTATATCTACCGGATTTGCCGAAATACTGACTTAATACAAAGTGGGATCTGGATTAAAAAATAAAAATGAATTAGCCAAGCCTTTTATGGTGACAAACCTAAGCCGCTTTATAATGAAATATTATATTATAGCACTTCTCATACTTTTTAATTTGGGTCTTAACGCTCAGAATGGCTTCGAAGTATTGATCAGTACCGACCAACATGAAAAGGTTGTCCATGTGATTGAGGATTTTAATAATGATTATATTCTGGTTGGAAAAAGGGAAATTTTTGATCTGAATATAACGAAGGGGTATGCTGTAAAGCTGAATCAAACGGGTGAAATTTTACTGGAAAAGGAATTTATTCTTCCGGATACTGCCCTTTTTATAACCTCGAGCATATTACTGCCTGATAGCAACTATTTGTTTATATGTGAATTTGGTGACAGTACACTACAATCAATTCTAGGAATAAAAACAGATGTTACATTCAACGAGATAAGTCGGAGATATTATATCATGCCAATTGAATACTCAGGTATTCAGGATACAAAAGTATATCAATGTAATAATCATATTTATTTATTTGGTCAGCTATGGAATTCAGATACCAGTACTGATATGTATATTTATAAACTAACATATGAGGGAGATAGTATTGATTCGAAGATATTTCAAATGAATTACGGTCAGCAAGTATGGGCAATATTGGATAAAAGAAATAATAATGGATTTAATTTATATTGTTCGGGATGGTTCCCTGATGAGCAGCTGAAAATGAAAAGGTCATTAAGTCATTTAATAACCATTGATTCATTATTGAACATTACATCTATTGGAGAAGTTGCCGGTGGATTATATATGCAAAATACAGCCAAATGGTATAATGAGAAGGAATATCTTTTAACTGGAAAATATAATACAAGAGATTATTTATTAATGGGCATCCTTAAATTGGATACTGCTGAAAAAATCCTTGCATCGAACTATTTTGGACCTGGGCCAGATACTATTAACTTACCCGCACCATATCATAATGTTGATTTTATTTCCAAAAATGATATCTTTTTTGCTGGCACTATTAATATCAATTATTACCAGTATCCATGGCAGGAAGATCCCTCGTGGATCATGCTGGCCAGGCTTGATTCTAATTTGAATGTCAAATGGGAAAAATATTACGGTGGAGACGCTTTTTATTGTGTATATGATATCAAAGCCACCAGCGATGGTGGTTGTATCATGGCCTGTATCCGGTACGACCATACTATTCAGGACTATGAATGGGATGTTTACATTTTAAAAGTGGATAGTGATGGTCTGGTGACATCCGTCGATGATCAAAACCACATACTCATCAGTGAAGCTATCCTTTATCCAAATCCGGGAAATGATGAATTGTACATAAGAACAGGATTACCTGATTCCAGAATAGAAATGTACGATATAAACGGACACCTCATCCTGTCTAAAGAAATCAAAAATCATTTTCAATCAGTCAATACATCATCTCTTCCCAGTGCCAGTTATATCTATCGGATTTGCCGAAATACTGACTTGATACAAAGTGGGATCTGGATCAAAGAATGAAATCTGATTTATCCGTGTCAGTTCTTGAACGCGAAGTAGAAAATCCAATGGTGTTGGTGAAGTCCTTGGAACTATTCATCCTTACCGGAAAAATTAATCGGCGCATTTTTCGGATAACAGGTTTGACAGGGAAATGAATATAGTCCGGTGCAGTATGATCAATTTGCTCATTCGTGAATCAGGTGCGCAGAAAAGGAACCACAACGCCTGAATTTTGAGGAATGAAAAGCGAATGATCAGATCAACTATCTGAATATTTTTATGTAATTCTCGAACACATATGTTCTACTTCTCTGACCACCAGTCATCTCTTTTAAAATCCCCAATTTCTCTAAATCAGTAATGAGTTTATAAGCTGAAGGCATTGATATAGATGCAGTCTCACTCACCTTATCTGCTGCAATCATGGGTCGTTTGTACAGATACTCAATTACTTTTTTTGCTTTTATTGCTCTGCTTCCTAATGACTGAATGTCTGAGTCAGTTTGTTTTTGTAATTGCATAAGTGAATCAAATATTCTTATTCCATTCCTGGAGGTTTCCATAACGCCGGCAAGAAAA
>JAKLFC010000011.1 GCA_022711405.1 Bacteroidota bacterium | reverse complement strand
GGTCACCGCCGCCGGACTGTCCATCGATACTACCGCCGCATCATTGTCATTGATCGTGCCCGTGCCCGTACTAGTTGTAACAGTAAGGTTACCGCCGCCAAAGTTGGTGATCGCTCCCAGCGTAGCGGTGAAGTTCTCCGTTGGTTCTACCCAAGAATCGTCATTGGTTGTAACTGTAAAAGTCTGGGTTTCTCCATTTGCGCCACTAAAATTTAACGTGCTATTTGCTGGCGTGTAGTCACCTGGCTGGATGGCTGTGCCATCTGAAGTGCCGTAGGCTATCGTGAAACCGCCTTGGACATTACCCGTCAGCGTAACTGTAAACATCACCCCGGTCCCCTCCGTCACCGCAGCAGGACTGTCGATCGATACTGTCGCCGAATTATTATCTGTTATGGTTCCTGTCCCCGTTCCTCCAGCTATTGTTGCATTTACTGGATTGGAAAGTGTTACAAGAAAGTATTCTGTTGGTTCAACAAAACCATCACTGCAAAGAGGTACGGTAACCGTTGCAGTGGTTGTCCCTGATAGGATTTGAACTGTAGTTGAAACTCCAATATAATCAATTCCGATGTTGCAAACACCTCCCTGTGTTGCAGTATTGCCTGAGGTGTTTACATCAACACTCACATTGCACACCACCGCCTGAGATAAGGTAACCGTAAAGACTGCAAATCCTACAGCTTCAGATACGGTCACATTATCAATGCTCACTGTGGGCATTGCCTGCACCGTCACCGTCCATGTCCCTGTTGATTGCGTCATCGTATTACAGGTGCCATCCTTCGCATAGCGCTGATAGCTCGTCGTAGCCGTTAATCCCGAGGGCGGCGTGTATGTCGAGGAGGTCGCACTCCCTATGGCCGCCGTGTAACCGTCTGCCGAAGAACGCCATTCGTACGTGATCGTCCCGTCACCTCCGCTCGCATCCGTAACGCTGCCGATCTGGCCCGGAGTCCCCCCGTAACAGATCGTCTCCCCGGTGGTCTGAATCGCCCCCGCGCTAAACTGCGCATATACCGTCACCGTTGCGCTGCCTGATATGGTGTTCGAACACCCCGGTGTACCATCCTGGTATGCCACACTGACCAGATTATAAGTAAATGTTCCTGACGAATTTGTTGGTATTGCTACCAATTGATTACTATTTGCCGGAACGGGAATGGGTGACTGAGGTAAACCGTTTATGTTAAAAGTTACATTCACGGCCAGGCTCATCGGATTTGTAAAGGTGATATTGGGATATGGACTACTGTTATAGCAGACCGCGGTTGTCCCGCTGATACTGGCTGTGGGAGTTGGGCGCACCGTCACCGTCCACGTCCCCGTTGATTGCGTCATCGTATTACAGGTGCCATCCTTCGCAAAGCGCTGATAGCTCGTCGTAGCCGTTAATCCCGAGGGCGGCGTGTATGTCGAGGAAGTAGCCCCCCCGATCGCTGCTGTATATCCGTCTGCCGAGGACCGCCATTCGTAGGTGATCGTGCCATCCCCACCGCTCGCATCCGTAACGCTGCCGATCGTCGTTAATGGGGTGCCTCCGGAACAGATTGTCTCACCGGTGGTTGCTATTGCTCCAGAGGTGAAATTCGAATATACATTCACCGTATAGGTCGCCGTAGCTGTGGCCGTGCCGCAGGTGTTGTTACTAGTCACTGTCATGGTCAGCGTCACCGCTGTGCCCGCATCCCCAGATGCCGCCGTATACGTCGGCGTCAGCGTCGTACCGCCTGCCGTGATCGATCCCGCTCCGTTCTCCGTCCATTGGATCGTGCCGTTGGAGGCACTCGCCTCTCCGGATGTCAGCGTATAGCTCGCGTTCTCACAAATGGTCGTGCTCCCCCCTGCCGTGGCTGTAGGCAACGCATCCACATTCACCGTATAGGCCGCCGTAGCTGTGGCCGTGCCGCAGGTGTTGTTACTGGTCACTGTCATGGTCAGAGTCACCGCTGTGCCCGCATCCCCAGATGCCGCCGTATACGTCGGCGTCAGCGTCGTACCGCCTGCCGTGATCGATCCCGCTCCGTTCTCCGTCCATTGGATCGTGCCATCAGTCGCCGTGGCCTCCCCGCTAGACAATGTATAACTGCCAATCTCACAGATCGTGGCACTGCCACCCGCCGTCGCCGTGGGTAGCGCATCCACCGTCACCGTGGCCGTTCCCGTCACCGTGGTGGATGACGCTGTACCACAACCATTCGCATCATTTACAAGGACATTGTTTAAATCATATACAGTGGTGGTGGTTAATACTCCGGTCGAAAAAGTGAATGCATACGGTTCTGTTCCTGTAATATTACTGTTACTGCCACCTGGCCAGGTGACTGACCAGGGCTGCGTGCCCCCTGATAATGTCACCGTTATGGTGGCCGATCCGCCGTAACAAATGGTGGCATCCCCGCTGATGGTGGCCGTTAATGCGCTCGGCTGTGTCAGCGTGATGGAACACTGCGCCCAGGTGGTTTGAATCGTGGTGCCCATCAAAACAAGAAAGGCAGAGAAAAGTAGAATTCTTTTCATGACTGAATGTATTTTTATGGATTTGTTTCCGGTTATAAATATAGGATTTTTATCTTGATCTTGTTCGATTGCTTGCATCTTGGGTAACGTTTTCATGACTATGTGTCTCTTATTTAATGAATTATATTTAATATTTCATTCTTCATGCTTCATGCTTCATAAAACCTACGGACAATTCGTCTGTACACATCCATTGCCGTCTTTTACCGTAATAATATAAGCTGTACCCGCTACCAATCCCGTGAAAGTATAGGGGGTAGCCGTAAGTAAGGTATAGTTTGTTCCTCCATCTTGTGAAAAGTAATAGTTTCCCGGTGAGGGTGTCACGTTTACCTGTATGGCCCCATCATTGCCACCATAGCAGGAAACATTGGTACTGATCACCGTAAATGTGGGCAATGTATTTACTGTTAACGTCGCCGCACTGGAGGTGCAACTCCCCTTGTTGTTGGTGAATACAGCCCTGTACTGATAACTGTTCAGCCCGGTCACAGGATTAATGGTAAGCACAGAGGTGGTGATACCTGCGTTCGAACTGGTGCTTACCGAATAGGGTGGTGGTGTCGCGCTCAGTGCGGCAAAGATTAAACCACCATCGGTGCTGACTTCCCACACCACGGAGGAGGGCGGAATGCTGTTGGCTGATGCAGTAAATGATGCGGTGCCACCACTGCAGGCACTCTGCGAAACAGGCTGAATGAACATTGTCGGAGGGGCCGCACCCTGACCGGCTGCGAATCCGCTGAAAGCAGTCAGGCCCGTCACCTGTATGCTTGTGCCTGTCCTTGTACCCACTGTGGGATAGATCCAGCTACCTGCATCATACTTCCCGACCATGAATGCATTGGGATCTGCCCCCGCATCAATGTCACCTGCAACATAGTTAAAAGTAGCATCATAGCTTGTGAATAGGGTGCCGCTGTTGGTTATCGTCCAGTGCCGGTTGATGTCTTTATCCTGATCAATGTTTGAAATGAGGATATTGGGATGCTCCGTACCGGTCGTGCTGCCGGTCACGTTGCCGGGTGTGGTCACATTGGCAAAGGCAATCGTGACAGGAGTATAATTGCTGGCATCTCCAACGGCAAAATTACGCGTCTGATCGCCGGCTGGGAAATTCCAGCGCAGGTTTCCATAAACGTACTTTCCTGTCCCAGCCCCGTTGATAATAGCATTATTACCCAGGACCATAGCATTGCTTCCTGTCGTAATCAATCCAATCAGAAGTGTAAGTGTGCCACCTACGGATTCATCATTGCTGAGTACTACTCCGGCGCTGTTGTTTACCGACAGGTTGTAAAAATTAGTAATGCTGCCTCCGCCGATAGTCTGCTGGCTGGTGCCATTGCATGTGACCGTTTCAGTGGCCCTGGTATAGGTTCCGTTATTGATCCAATTTCCTCCAATGTTGATCGTCGGGGAATTTGAACAGGTATACGTACCACTTAGAGCACCCGGCACCTTGATTGTCAGATTTCCGCTGATATTAACGGTCCCCCCTGAGTGGGTGATCGTCCCTGAGGTGGGAGGTATTGCAGGATTGGGAGGATCGATGATTGCGGCACTTCCTATATTGATATGATCGACATTCATCGTTCCCGATGAAATAATGACCGATCCGTTACCACCCGATGTACCTGCATGCAGCCCGCTGGTAATATTTAATGTTCCCCCGTCCACGTACACGGTGCCACCTGCATTCAGAAGGGCTGCATTTGCTGTCACTGTGTGACCCATCGTATGGAATGAGCCTCCTGTAAAGAACATCGCCCAGAAGTTATCGTTGATCTTCAGGGTACCGCTGGCTTCGAAATCACCATTTTGCAGGGTGAGGATACTGAAAGCGGAAGCTGCATTCGATCCCGTCCTGACCCAATGTGTTCCTGTGCGGTTCATCTGCACGTGAGAGCGAACAGTATAGGTGAAGATACCATCCACCGCAATATCACCACCGACGATCAGTGCCATTCCGGTTCCATCCCAATAAACACTATGCGTTAGCGTTCCATCTGGTTGGATAATTAAGTGCATATCAACTGTATAATTGGCATCCGTGGCTTCCAGCTTCAGGTTGCCCTGCGTTACTGTTATCCATACTGCATTAAAGGCTTTGGTAATGCTTGTCACCTCGTTAGCTGCTGCATTCTTATTTATGGTAAGATAACTGAAGAAGGTTGTTGAGCTTCCTCCGATTGTTGCTGCATTGCTTCCGTTCATTTCCACTGTACCTGAACCGTGGGTAAAGGTGCCATTGTTGGTCCAGTTGCCTCCAACACGGATAGAGGTGCTGCTTGATCCAGCGAAAGTGGCCGTCGGATTGATCAGCACATTGCCTTGAATATTCTGGGAACCCTGGGCGGTCTTGACTGAATTGTTGGAAAGGGTCAGATTCCCGTATCCGGGCAGGTTCATGGAAGCAACGGTTTGTGCGCCGGTACCATTGTATTCCACGGTACTGGTGGGTGAAAAGGTATAGGTGGAAAAATTGTTCGGGAAGTTGCTCCCTACCCAACCTCCTGTGGTACCCGTAAGAATCAGGGTCGTACCTGCAGCAAGGGAAAGGGTTCCACCGGAAGAAGAGCGATTGCAGGTGAATGTTCTTATATCAAGGGTACCTGATGTAATGGTTAAATTAGTTGTAATGGCAGTATTTTGTGCAAGAGTTACTATATTATTCCCTGCACTCCCTGTATTTGTAATTGTCAGGCTATTTACTGTAGAGGGTAATCCATTTCCGACTGCTTGATTATTTGTTCCGTTATAAACATAATTCGCTCCTGTACTATAGGTTCTAGTACCCGTTTGAATATTTCCAGAACTGGTTCCGGCTGTCGTGATACCATTTACGGAACCGATTCTAAGTGTAGAGCCAGAATATAAAATGAATTCCCCTGTTCCACTGATAAGACCAGCACTGGTTATGGTCAAGTCCCCATAACAATAAAAATAGCGATTAAATGATGAACTAAATTCATATACGCTAACAATACCTGCAATATTTCCTGTGGCAGTTGATGCAAGGTTAATATTGTTGCCTCCACTGGAATTACCAGAAGTAAAGGTAACGCCAGAGGCAACGGTAAAATTTCCTGTGATAGTCACAGAAGTGCCCCCGGAAGCTGCCTGAAATGTACAGGTACGATTAACAGTCAAGCTATTTAGGCTAATTGCCGGTACACTGGTAATCGTGACATTAGAGCCAGTAGGGATAGTTACATCATCTCCCGTCGCGGGAACACCATTATTCCAATTACCGGAATTAGTCCAGTTATTGTTAACAGCTCCCGTCCAACTGGTTATTTTTCCTGATACTATGCCAGTCAAACAAAGCATGGCCAGCGCCATCACCGTTGTGCGCAATAGAACAGTATGTCTAGAAAATATTGAGACTATCATGTATTTATTTACGTGTCTATTAGTTTGCTTTCTACTTTTGATTTTTGCTTGTTTATTTTCTTACCACCTCACCCCCAACCCATCTCCTTAAGGAGAGTGGAGGATTTTTTCTCCCCCTCTCCTGAGGGTGAGGGGGCCGTGGGATGAGGGGCAATATAATGTTCAATGTTCAATGCTCTACGTGCAAAATCATTTAGTGACACTGATTTTCAAATTGTCAGGGTGTAATACTGCACTGCGTCTGCACGCATCCATTGTTGTCCTTCACTTCAACGGTATAGGTTCCGGGACCCAGAGAAGAGATCACCTGTGTATTCCCCGAGGGATTGGTGAACTGGGTCCAGCCATCCCCCCCGCCTACCCAGGTGGTGCCACCGTCGTTGCTGTACCTGTAAGAATACGGTGTGGGCCCTCCACTGGCAGTGATCGTAATAGTGCCATCGCCTGCGTTAAAACAAGTGATGTCGGTCTTGGAGTAGGTGAAGGTGGGAAGCGGATTCACCGTCACCGTCGCAATTCCTGTAATGGTGTTTGAACAATAGGGATTATCTGTGTATGCCACACTGACCAGATTATAAGTAAATGTTCCTGGCGGATCTGTCGGAATTGCTATTGATTGATTACCATTTGCCGGAACGGGCATGGGTGACTGAGCCATACCGTTTATGGTAAAAGTGACATTCACGGGAAGGCTCATCGGATTTGTAAAGGTGATATTGGGATCTGGACTACTGTACTGGCAGACCGTGGTTGTCCCGCTGATACTGGCTGTGGGAGTCGGGCGCACCGTCACCGTTACACTATTGGAAGTTGCTGTATTACAATCGTTTCCTGTTGCTAATACAAGGCACTGGTATTGATAATTGCCTGCTAAACTGATACCAGCGACAGAAAAAGAGATTCCTATACCACCAGTATAGGTGGCTCCGGTGGGTGTTCCGTCTGCAACGTTGCCCCATGTCCCTCCGTTATTGTACTGCCATTGGTAGCTTAGCGAAGGGGTTCCTCCGCTGGCCGCTATCGAAATGTTTGCTGAGGTTCCTCCAATGCAGATAGCTGCCGGACTTGTCGGCTGGGTCGTTATCGTAGGATCCGCTACAACTGTGTAACTTGCACCGGTACCATAAGTACCACAAGTGGGGGAACTGTAAGCATACAACCTGTATTGATGCGATCCGGTGGCGGTCGTTCCTGTTATGGTCATACTTGTAGTCGTTGCATTCGTGTACGATGCTCCGGTCGGTGTTCCATTAGCAACATCCGCCCATGTACTACCATTATAATATTGCCATTGATAGTTCCAGGTACCCGCGCCGACTGTCGCAGATGCTACCGTTGAGCCACCTGAACACACTGTCGAATTTGAAAAAGTAGTAGTTCCAACTGTAGAGGGAGTGTTTGTGATCCAGGTAAGAATAACTGCACCACTTGCTCCATCGCCACCGCCACCTCCATCATCTCCGGCAGCGCCACCACCGCCACCATATGTAGAACCATCTCCTCCTGCCCCGTCATTTCCTCCAGTACCACCGTTGCCGCCGAAATTCGTTCCACCGGAACCCCCATTGTGTGAGCCATCGTTTCCATCGTCTCCATTGCCCCCATTACCGCTATTCCCGGCTCCGCCACCTCCGCCACCGCCTTCATCACTATCTCCAACTCCTCCTGTTCCTCCACTATAAGAACTCTGATTTGTCACAGTTCCAGAAAAGGAACCACCACCACCTGCTCCTCCTGATCCACCGGCCAAATACCCAACAATACCACGTCCGCCACCGTTTGCTGTAATTGTTCCAACAGTATGTGAAACAACTGTATTTGAACCGGCAGTGCCATCAGCTCCATCGGTATTTGCCGCACCAGCACCGCCAGGACCAACAGTTATGTTAATCGTGTTCCCTGGGATTACAGAAATTGTTCCTCCACGGAAACCACCCCCGCCACCACCATTGCCTCCATCAGATCCAGATCCGGAACTGCTGCTTCCACCACCGCCTCCTCCCCAGGCCTGCACTGTGATCTGTGACACACATGCCGGTACAGTAAACGAATAGGTGCCGGTTGAAGGATAGGTTTGAGACTCGTAAACCGTGATATAACCTGTTTTGACCTCCGTGTCGGAACAGCCTGATTTGGTTGCAGTCAGGGTTACGTCGTAAACCCCGCTTGCGCTGTAGGTGATCCCTGAAGGATTCTGTGCCGTACTGGTCGAGGGTGTTCCCCCTGGAAATGACCAGGACCAGGAATCGGGGGAATTAGTCGACTGATCGGTGAAAGTCACAGAACCCCCAACCGGGATCTGGGTTGCTGAAGCAGAAAAACCGGCAACGGGACTGACAATTGTAATTGCCGTTGAAGTATATACTGAGTTTCCCGGCCCGCAGACACCGTTGTTGTTACCAAACCAGCATGCACCTTCGTTTACAACATCAAAGGTCAGGTTATCGGAACCGGGCGTTGTTGGCGCCGTCACTGTCAAATAATACGTCCGAGTGGCTCCTGGTGCAAGGCCCCCGGCATCTGTCCGGACGTTATAATCGCCATCGGCATTCCATTTTACACCAATGTTAATATCAGGGCTTGCATCTGTCCAGGTTGAAGTGCCAATATTCTTTACCGTTACTTCCACTGTCCTGGTTTCACCGCCACACCAGGTGGACGAACCAGTGTTCATGGCTGTAAACTGGGCCCACCAGGGAATATTGTAAGTGATCCTCACCTGGCCGGCATAACCAGCACCTCCATTTCTACCTGTTAATCCATCATTTTCACCTCCCCCTCCACCACCTCCAGGTCCTGATGTAGGTGCTGATCCATTACTATTCTGTCCACCATTTCCTCCCGGACCTCCTCCAGTGACTTCTGACGCACCAGTTCTACTTGTAGCATTGTTACCTGCACTACCAGTTCCTGCCGAACCACCACCACCGCCACCAACATCTGTATTTGCTGTCCAACCCGATCCGCCAGCATATTTAATGTCTCCAGTAGAGTTGGCAGTCGTGCCACCAGATCCACCAGCACCACCAATTCCACCTCCTCCGGATCCTCCAGCTGCTACGCAGGTTGTATTATTGAAGGACGAAGCACCACCATTTCCTCCGTTATTAGCATTAGTGCCACCTGATCCTCCTGCACCTACGGTAAATGAATAGGAATTACCCGGGGTAACTGAGAATGAATTTATCCTGGCATAAGCACCTCCACCACCTCCTCCACCACCATTACCAAACCATTGATCATCGCCCCCACCACCTCCTCCAGCGCCCCAGCATTCAACTACAATTAATGTGACCCCGGTAGGGGCTTGCCAAGTTCCTGATGTGGTAAAAGTTTCAACTGTTTGCGACGAGGTACTTCCAAAAAGAAACAAAATGGAAGCCATCAATGTCAAAGTTTTCAGAATGAGCAAATTTGCTAAAGAAGTGATTCTATTTTTCATGACAAACCGATTTTTCAAGGCTGTATTCAGAGGGTCATTTATTCAACTTACTTTGTTTTCCAGCCAAAATAATATTGTTATTCGTTGTTTTGATTGTCAAATTGTTGTTTCTTGTTCTATTGTTCCATTGTTCGATTGTTGACTGCTGACTGTTGATCCTGATTTCACTTCGTTCATCAGGACTTGCTGTTGACTGCCAACCTTCAACCGTCAACCTCCTCCCCTCACACATTCCCGGCCCAGGTAAATTCCGTAAAGTCCTTGTTTTCCAAATTTAATCCGATCAGATGACATTCCGTCAACCCAAGCTGTGATGCTCTTTTCTGCAAAATCACCAGATCATGAATCCCCGGGGTTTCTTTGACTTCAATCGCTTTCCTTTCATCCAGGATGAAATCGATCTCCTGTCCTGTGCGCCGGGCATAATACATTAATTTGCCATGCCGCGATAATTGATTGGCAATGGCATTCTCAAGCATTACGCCGGGTAACTGATTGCCGAGTACCCTTAGCAATCCATTATCGGTGAAATAGATCTTTCGCTGCAATGCAATCTCACGGTCGTGATTCCTGACATAGGCAGGCACGGTCATGATCAGGAAGCTCCCTTCAAAGAAAAGAAGGTACTCCTTGATGACTTTTCTGCCAATGCCGCTGATATTCGACAGTTTGGTGAAATCAATCTTATTTCCTGCCCTTGAGGTCAGCAGGCGCATAATGCGATACAACTCATCCGACCTGCTGAAATCAGCAAAATACAGGCTATTGTCCCTTGGAAGCTGATCCATAAGGTACTTGAGCGCTGTTTTTTTGCCCAATCGCCGGATCCCGGTAATCACCAGGATCTGTTTCGAGGGCAGCGACTTTTCAAGATCCAAAAAAATATCTCTCCTGATCATCTTTTTTATTCCATAAAAATACAAAATGGATATATAAATACCAGAATGTATTACGAAATGGTTCAATTGTACGCGTTTTTGTGTCTATTCGTGTTAAAATGATTAATCGTTATTCGTTGTTATTGATTGTCAAATTGTTAAACTGATAAATTGTCAAATTGCTGATCCGTGTTCGATTGTTCTATTGTTCCATTGTTGATCCTGATTTCTCTTCGTTCATCAGGACAAGCTGTTGACTGCTGATCCTACTTTCGCGAAGTTCATCCCGACGAAAGTCGGGATTCATCAGGACATGCTGCTGACGGTTGACTAATGTTCAATGCCCTACATGCCAAATCGCTTAGTGTTAATGATCTTTTCAAATGCTTATGCTGTTTATTTTTTGAGTTTTATCCTTTTGAAAAAAATTACATTACCATTTTGTTCTCTGTTTTCGTCAGATCCTAATCATTTAGTTATATCTAAGGGCCAGGCACCGTGCAATTCGTCTGCACGCACCCAACTCCATCCGTCACTGCAATAGTATACGGTCCGCCTGCAACCGTTAACCCTGTGAACGTATATTCAGTTCCTGACTGCGGGCTTGTCCAGGTGCTTCCTCCATCTTTGGAAAACATATAATTTGCAGGCCCCGTGTCAATGGTTACCTTAATGCTGCCATCGTTTCCGCCGTAGCAGGAGACATTGGTCACTGTTACCTGAAATGTCGGCAGGGCACTTACCGTAATGGTCGCCGTCCCTCCAACGCTGTTCGAACAACCGGGTGACCCGTCCTGGTATACAGTACTGACCAGATTATAAGCAAATGTTCCCGGAGTGCCTGTCGGTGCTGAGACTGAATTCGTTGAGCTGGCCGGAACGTTGATGGTCGTTGTTCCGGAACCGTTGATGTTATACGTGATCGTTATGGCAAATGCCTGAGGATTCGTGAAAGTAACTGATGGCGATGACGCGTACTGGCAAACAGTGACCGTTCCACCGATAGTGGCGGTGGGCAATGGTCTCACCGTAACCGTCTGACTGACGCAGCCAGTAGTATTGCAGGCCCCCTCGGCACGAACGTAATAATCTGTACTGGTTGTGGGCGAAACCGTAATGGATGGTCCGGTACCGACAAAGGTACCTCCACAGCTTCCACTGTACCACATCAAATCACTGTTGTAGATCTTGAATTCTTTGAGCACGACGGTGTTGCTTGTTCCGAATTTCAATGCTGATACTCCAATCGTTTTGGGATTGGCTACCGTAATATCCTGAACGAGGGATCCATCAATATAAAATTTAAAATTCGATCCGTTCTTGACACCAACCACATAATACCAGGTGTTGTAGGCAAAACCAGTTGAATAGTCAACACCTGTATTCGGATTAGCACCACCTTCTTCCGAATATCTCCAGTGGATCCCGGCAGTGTTGTACGTAGTCCAGATCCCGGGTGAGCGGTCGCTGCCGGATGGCTCATATCCAAAGATCTTCTCCCAGGAGGTTGGGGCTGTTGTAAACTTAATGTAAAATGAAATGGTATGTTTGTCTGTATTTAAAATAGGCGTGACCGCTGACTGGTAAAGATTTCCGTTGAAATTGATGCCGCCGTCGGTAAAGACGCCTCCGCTACCGGAGAGATTCAGTCCGCTGCCCGAAACGTCATTCCCATTGCTGGAAAAAGGATAATAGGCGATGAGTCCACCTGAGGCGGAAAGCGTGGAGGAACTGCCTGAGCAGATCGTTGATGTTCCAGTTACTGATGTCGGAGCGATAGCAAGGGCATTCACGATGAGGGTGGCTGCATTCGATTCATTGGTGGCGGTATAGGGTGATGCCCCATAATTGTTTGTACTCGTTACGGAGGCATTCCTGTAAATATAGTAGGTACCGGGTGTATTAAAAGGAGCACCTGAGGTGTTGGGAGTATAGGTTGAGCTTGTAGCGCCGGATATATTGGTTCTTGCTCCGCCAGGAGTTGTACTATAGGTCCACTGGTATGATGGGTTGCTCAGGCCTGCGGGTAATGTTCCAAACGCATCTCCGCTGATGGCCGATCCCGAGCTTCCGGGACATAATGATTGAGTCAGATTGATTGTCAGGTTATTGCCTAATACCAGTGTCAGATTCTGGAAGCTAACCTGCTCCCCTCCCCCACTTTCATAGAAATCATACACCAGTGTGCTGTTACCGGTAAGATTCATCAGAACATCATTGGTAACTGCATATGCTTTATCTGACCAGTAATTAAATACCAGGTTGCCATCCACTGCCAGCCTGTTGCCGTCATCTGCTCCCATATCCACGATGTACAGACCATGTTTGGTGGATGTCATCCGGTATCTCACAGAGAAAGAGACAGTTCTGACATCCGCGCGGTCTGTCCCATTCGAATTCACAGGCCCGAAGCAATAGGTGTCGTTTCCTCCTCCTCCGAACGTCTCGTTAAAGGTTTCGGTTTGCGTATAATACCCCAGGTAATTGGCAAAACTGCCGTTGTAAGCAATACCTGAATTGGTGCCATCATAGATATGACCAATCCAGGAGTCGCTTCCCACCGCAGCCTGATTGTCTTGCGTATTACTCCCACCTGAAACATTTACATCCACTGTGAAGGTGCTACCAGTCGTTGAAGAGCAATTCAATCGACGATTGATTAATACACGTACCTGGCCTGAAAGGGTTGCTGTCCAAGATAAATATACACCGTCAGCATCTGAACTGCATGTATTACCTGCATTTGATTGGGAGGAAGCCAGAACCGGTCCTGAAGGTATGCCTTCTTCAAAGACAGTCATCTGTACCGGATAACTTGAGCTAATTGATGAGCATGTATAAATCTGGTAAGTCAACCCTTTAATGACATTCATTACAAAATAGCGATGGACTTGAAAACTGTTTGAAACAGTTTGTTGATTTGAAGTCATATTTATACAGGGAGTGAAAGTACTGCCAAGTACCGTACCATCAGTATATGCACATTGCCCCCATACCCCCCCAATCCCTACTATCATCAGGAGCAAGACCGACATAAGTTTCAGAGCCAGATTAGTGGTATGAAGAAATTTTGTAATATTCTTGGATCTCTGTTCCATTGTCCAATTGTAACTTCGTTATCTCGTTACATCGTTACTTCATTTTCAGATTATCTCATTTCCAGATTGTCAATCTCTAAACTCTATATATATTTCTTTCATTTTCATTTCATTCCAATTACGACTGACCACTGACCATTACCTTAAGGGCAATTCACCGACTCACACCCGTTTTTATCTTTAACTCTTATTTTATGGGTGCCTGCCGGAAGCCCGGTCAGAGTGAATGTCGAATATGAACCCGAGAAAGCGGCAGTATAATTCCCCCCGTTATTAATTGAAAAAATGTATGGTGAATTATCCACCCCGCCGGTGATGTTCACCTGTATGCTCCCGTCGCTGCCGCCATAACAGGAGACATTGACGTAATTGGAGGTGGTAAAGGTGGGTAATGCATTGATCGTAACACTTACAGCTTGTGTACTGATACATCCATTAGCCACGATGGTCATGATTCCAGAATAGGGGCCACCGGCAGCCGCACCGGCAGTAATGGGAATTCCCGTAAGTGTTCCACCTCCGGACAGGAATGTAAAGGAAGTATAGGATTGATCTGCAAGGCCCGCAGCATTGGCTGTTGCATCCCAGTCGATACTGTACTGCGTGGGTAAATTTGTGGTTGCACTGTAGGCCATTGTTGTGGTCTGTGCACTGGTACTGTAGCATACAGCACTCATTGTTCCGGTTGTGGTAATTGTCGGCAGAGCGTAAATTGTCTGTGTCCCTCCGGCTGTGCAGCTCCCAGCTTTTGTTCCGGCGCTGACTGTATAGTCAGTCGTCGTTAAAGCACCGACTGTTAAAGTAACTTGATTAGCAGGTGTTGCTGATACATCCATGGTGATCCAGAAATAGTATGTATTCCCCGCAGTTAATGTCTGAGAGAAGGTGGCAAAGGAATGCGGACCCGTACCCAATGAGGTTGTCAGGTCACTGCCAACCTGTGCGGCACTTGCCAAATCATTACTGGAGTTGATCCATAACTGAAATTTCGTAATATCTGAAGATGAATAGGTTCCGCTGGTAGAAAAACTGAGTCCTGTCAGATTGGCATCACAACCCGTCTGAGCCAGTGTAAAGCTCTGGGTGGCAACTTTTGCAAAACCCGCGCACATGGAGGAGGCTAATAGTGTATTGTTCCCCATTGTTGTTGTCACGGTGGTCACCGTCACCCCCACGGAAGCCGCACTCGTACATTCACCAGTGGCTGTAGCTGTAGCTGTGACAACCTGCCCGGCTGTCAATGCAGTTAATCCTGTTTTCGTCCAGGCATTGCTTGTAACCGTTGTGGTCCCCACGGACCCTGCATCGACAAATACCTCGATTATAGATCCATTTGCTTCTGTGCTCGTACCACTGACCGAAGTGGATCCGGCACAAATAGGTGAGGTGACCACTGGCGCAGCTGACGCACTTTGCACCGTCACCGTAATGGAATTTGATGTCACAGTTGTCGGGGAAGCACATGGATCATTTGAAGTCATCACACAACTGACCACATCGTTATTGACAAGTGAGGTTGTTGTATAGGTTGTCCCACCTGTTCCAACATTGTTTCCGTTTAATTTCCACTGGTATGTAGGTGTTGAGCCACCATTAGTGGGGGTCGCTGTAAAAGTTACACTGTTTCCTGAACAGGTTGGATTGGAACCTGACGTAATCGCAATGCTAACTGAGGGAGTGACGGTGGAATACTGCCAGATTAATATCACTTGGCCGTCAGCTCCACTTGCCGATGTTCCGGAGTCTTCACCTCTTCCCCCACCGCCTCCTCCAGGTGGGTTACCTGCTTGAGGAGCGGGATTATTATCCGCAGCTGCACCGTTACCACCATTTCCAGTTCCAATGCCACCAGTGCCACCAGTAGAATTAGAATTCCCCCCATTCCCTCCATTGCCACCCGCAGCATTAGTGAAAGCAGACCCACCACCTCCACCACCTGCATCATTATTTTGGCCAGTTGAGCCATTCCCCCCAGCTCCACCAGTATATGCAGCTACTATTATTCCACCAACAGTTTGAGCAGTTCCCCCAGGTCCGCCATTATTGGAATTAGAATAAGATAATCCTCCATTAGCTGTAATTATGTTACTACTGTAAGTCACCCTTGAATAATTACCCGGGCTGCTCGTCGGTGTCCCTGCAGTGCCTCCAGCACCTACAGTAACGGTTAAATTGTTACCAGGTGTAAGTCCTGTAAGATTGCCTTTTGTAAAGGCACCACCACCACCACCACCTCTTCCGGATCCACTTGCGTTAGTCCCGCCCCCTCCAGCACCCCAGGCAAGAACAGTAACTCCAGTAGCACAAGATGGGATGGTTACCGAAGTATTGGTTTGCGCTGTTGTATAATTATAACTGGCATTATATACAATAATATAATCTGTTTTTGTTTCAGCATCTGATCCACAGGGACTTGTCGCTGTAAGAGTAACATCATAAATACCTGGTGTACTATATGTTATTGTGGGATTTTGGGCAGTACTTGTCGATGGTGTTCCTCCTTCAAAAGACCAGGACCATGAGGTGGGGCTAGGAGATGTTTCATCAGTAAAATTAACACCACTACCTGAGGATATCAGAGTAGGGTTAGCAGAAAATGCGGCAGTAATAGTACTAGCATATGTACCTCGAATCTGAAAATTATCAAGATCTGCATTTGTTCCTGCATCGGCCTGCCCCCACTCAATTCTGAATGTCAACGAATTAGCAATTCCAGATATACTGGAAAATGTTAAATTATAAGCATACCAGGTATTGGCATTACCTACAGTTATGGTTTGAGCACCTGTATAGGCTCCGCCATCAATTGAATAAGTTACTTCTGGAGGGTATGTTTCACCAGTGACATTTCTTTTCATCTGGAAATATACTTGAAAACCTGAAAGGCATGCTAGTTCAGTACCTGTCAAGGTAAAGTACCAGTACTCAGTATTATTTGCACCAATAAAATTTCTTAATGCGTTTCCTGCAGTGCTCACCGTTACAAACGGGCTACCTGAAGTAGCTGTTCCGGTCGTTGTAGTACAAATATCTGTATAAGTAAAGCTACCGGTTATATTGGTGGTTAGTGGTGTCTGAGTTAAGACATTCAATGCGCAGTTCGTACTGCTCTCATTAAAGGTCCAGTACATATTGTGTGTTTGTCCCCAACCTGGACTATTTATTCCGAAAGATATGGCTATAACAATCATCAATCGCAGGTGCTTCAAGGAGAAAAAATGAATTTTCACAGCCTTGAGGTAAATCAATTTATTGTTTCCGACCAGGGTGGCAAAAAACACTTTCCTCTCCGCCCGTCCAGGACAAGTTAAGTGGTTATTTTCTATTCTAGAGGAGGTGATGTGTTCCATATTGGGTGGTTTTAATGATATGTGGGTTAAAGATAATTGTTTTTAGTATTTGTTTCTATCCCCTCTCCTGCCTCTTCTCCTTTCGGCAGGACAGGCTCTCCTCAAGGTTTCGTTGCACCTCACCCCGCCCTTCGGGCACCCCTCTCCTCAAGGAGAGGGGAATTTGTCTTTCCCCCCTTCTCCCAAGGGAGAAGTGGTCAGGGGATGAGGGGAATTAACTATCACCCCCCTGATCTTATCCACTACCTTTTCCGTCTTCTCCATCACGTCTTCATTCATAAACCGCAGCACGGTTACACCCAGTCTTTCCAGTTCTGCATCACGGTTCTCGTCATGCTCTCGGATATCTTCATGTTCGTGTATCCCGCCGTCCACTTCTATGGCCAAACGAAGTTCATGGCAATAGAAATCAGCAATGTATAAATGCAACGGGTGCTGCCGCCTGAACTTCACTCCCATCAGCCGCCGGTCGCGCAATTCTTTCCACAATATCTTCTCGGCTTCCGTCATCACTTTGCGCAACTCTCCTGCCCGCCGTATCAGCTCCTCGTCCGCACCCAGGTGCAGCAGCCAGTCAACCGTATTTTCTTTATTAGGCAAAATTAGGATATTTTTTAATGGGTTTCTTTTTCCCACCTCACCCCCGCCCCTCCCGCCTTGAGTTGGGACAGGCTCCCCGTCTTTCGACGGGGCAGGCTCTCAAGGAGAGGCGAACACCACTTTCCCCTTCCCCCCACCCTCTTTCTCCTTTCTCCTTTCTCCTCTCATATTAAAAGGGCCGGGGACTAGGGGCAATACAATGTTCAATGTTCAATGTTATCCTTCGTTACGTCGCTACTTCGCTACATCGTTACTTCGTTTTATCTTCTTTGTCATTTGCCCGGCGCGAAGTTCATCCCGACGAATGTCGGGAGCCTCGCGTAATTAATGGTTATTCGTTGTTCAGCCCCCTCCGTAAGTTCCCGTCTTTCGACGGGACAGGCCCCTTCTTTCGAAGGGGCAGGCTCCCCACTCGGTGGAGGGTGCGCAGATGGGCAATTATGTTAATTGTCAATGTTCAATGTTTAATGTTCGATGTTTTCCTTCGTTACGTCGTTACATCGCTACATCGTTATATCTTTTTGTTATTGATTGTCAAACTGCTAAACTGTCAAATTGTTAAATTGTTAAATCCTTATCGGTTTTATGCCAAAGTATTCCAAATCAGCATCCATATCTGCCTTCCATGATCCCTGTTACCGAAAGATCTTCATCCAGATCGGGCCAGTGTAATCCGCTGCCTCCACAAATAATTTCGATATTTCCCCGTTGCTCATCAGTGGCATTTTTCAGTTTTCTATTGACAGAAACCGGAAATCGTACTTCTTTTCCATCGGAAAGCAACATACAGATCATACCCTTTTCATACCATGCCTTTACTGCTGTAAACAACAGTTCAGCAACTAAATACTTCATACCATTTCTGTTTTATTCGTTCGATATTTTCCATAATCAGTTTTTCAGCCAATCTGAGGTCACTCACTTTCATTCCCTGCGAAAACTCAAGTTCAACAGGTTCCATCCAATACTTCGCAAAACCACCTGCTTTTCTTACATGCACATGCATGGGCTCTGCGCCTTCATTGGCATAAAAGAAAAAAATAAAAACCAATTCTCTGAAAACTTCCGGCATACGGCTAGACTAAATATATTGGTCTCAAATTGATTGCTGAATTCTGACTGTCATTCGTGGTTATTTGCTCAGCCCTTAAGGCTTCGCGTGATTTATGGTCATTCGTTGTTCAGCCCCCTCCCCAGCCCTCCCCCACTCGGGGGAGGAAGGAGCGCGATGGAGCGATTATGTTAATGGTCAATGGTCAAATTGCTGTTCGATTGTTCGATTGTTATACTGCCTACCGCCAACTGCTCATCCCTCGTCATCGCTCCTTTCGCTGGAATTCCTCGGGACAAGCTGCTGATTGTCATTCGTAGCAGTGGTTCCTGATTCACCGGATTACTGCAGGATCGGGAAATATTGCTCTCCTGCTGCAATCAGGTAATTTCAATTTCATTCTTCACTTTAATCAGTTTCACATTTCTATCCTTGTCCTTTCCCTTCATCACAAAATCCTTGTCAATAAATTCTATCGTGCAATTGTCAGGGATCCTGTCAGCCAGCTTAGGTTGTTCAATGATCTTACGTATCAAATCGAAGATCAGCCCAATATTCCTATGCACCGTTTCCTTGTTTGTCATCTTAATACCCTTTTAAAAACCGTTGCCGGTAAAATTCCCATTTGTCCTTAATATCCTGTTCAGCTTAAATTGTAGCTGAGACCAGATCGGTTATTTCAATAGGCGTCTTTATCTTCTCGCCTCTCTTTGTCATCACATCCCGGTGGAAGAAGCCATCCTCCATGTCGTACCGCACAATAGCCATCCATTTGCCGTCAATAAGACTTTCATACTGTACGGCAAAGTTAGCCATCTTTCCATTTTCGATATCAATACGGACCCTCAATCGATTAATATTCTCTTTATCAAGTATTTTAAAAAATTCCTTTCTTTTCATCTTATCATAATCAACTGCTCACATCAGAACTCTAAATCCCGCTATTTGCCCCCGCGGGAATTCATCCCGACGAAAGTCGGGATCTCTCCCGATGAAAGTCGGAACACCTCGCGTAATTCATGGTTATTCGCTGTTCGTTTGTTCCATTGTTAATTGATGTTCACCATCCACCGTTTTCTTCCGCGTAGCGGATCCAGTCTTGTAGCTCATGGTGATTCCCTTGCCTATCCATTCCCCGTAGGGGATCAACCGGGCATAATGTTCAACCCCTACGGGGTAGGTGGGTGTCTGCCGGTTTCCCTGTTACAATACTTGATGCCCTACGGGCAAAACTTCAAAGTTACACATTTACGAACAAAGGAATGTTGATTTTTGATTTCTGATTTCATTTCAGAAATCACAATTCTTTGTTCCTCTGTTCTAACATCCATTCTTCTATTATTATGCTGCTTCATGCAATGGAATCGGGTGAAACATGCTTTTTTTGCCGTTGTAAATTTAAGAGTTTATGTTCTTATTTCCTAAAAATGGTAAAAATACAGAGTTATTTTATGAAAGAGAGGAAAATGGGAACGAAGTGCGGGAGTTATTTTATGAAGGGCTAATAACAAACAGCGAATGACAAGTTGCAAAGTTAAGCTCTCTCAGAAAATTCATACTTTTGGACTAAAGTCCATTATTCGCCTGATTATCAGTTACCCCGGGCTTAAGCCCGGGGTAAGTCAACCGGTTAAGAAACAGGGCTTTAGCCCTAAATTAAGGGTCATTAATTCCTTTTCGGAGTGGACTTAGAACTCCTTGTTCCTTTTCCGGACTTCTAAATCAATGGTCATTCGTGGTGATTTGCCCGGCCTGAAGTTCATCCCGACGAATGTCGGGATCTATCCCGACGAAAGTCGGGATGCCTCGCGTGATTAATGGTTATTCGCTGTTCGTTTGTTCCATTGTTAATTGATGTTCACCATCCACCGTTTTCTTCCGCGTAGCGGATCCAGTCTTGTAGCTCATGGTGATTCCCTTGCCTATCCTTTCCCCGTAGGGGATCAACCGGGCATAATGTTCAACCCCTACGGGGTAGGTGGGTGTATGCCGGTTTCCCTTCCCCCTTGCCTCGGTAATCAGCTATGGAATTTAAAAAAAGGTCTTTTTAATTACGCCAAAACAATTCTATTTCTGACAGCTCTTTTCCAATCTCTTGAATTCCCCTGACAATCTTTTCCAGCTGCCGGGCAGAAGGCTTTTTATGACCACGTACGTACTGCGATAGAAGGGAAGGATTGATTCCGGTGCGGCTGGCAAGAAGCCGGGAATTCAGCACACGGTAATATTGAAAAAATTGCCGTAGATCCAATTCAAACCGGATGCTATCTGCCAGATCAGCCTGAGGTTTATCTTCAAAATATAAAGTAAGCGCTTCCATGCAATTATTTCTCAGGGCGTTTAGCGTCTTACCTGTACTGAATACAGGGTAGTCGGACGAATATGCTGAAAGCCCGGTATCCGTCTTTTCAACGATAAACCTTATTTCAGCGTGCTTTGATTTATTCATGGATCCGTCTTTTCATAATGCATGCATCTCTCAGTATTTATTTCGTAAGTCCTTTGCCCAGTTCCTGAGAACCATGATCCGGGAAAATAATGATTCCCCTTTTCACCGGATGGGCCATTTTCATATGCGATCCCTTTCTGCTTATGACGATCCATCCATCCGCTTTTAGTCTTCTCAGCAGTTCAGAGCATTTCATGCAAAGGTAAATAAAAATTAACCTTATAAACCAGAAAACTGAAAATGTTTTAGGCTATAAATGCCGGCAACGAATGCCAAATGATAGACTATTCTGTACTTCTCCGTTCCCGGTTCGCCGTCTGCGGTTCCTATCGGTTAATCCCGAAACAGCGTAAAATGTTACCCCTGACCCCTCGCCTTTCTCCTTCGCCTTTCACCTCTACTTCCACTTCGAATGTTCGTATGTTGGATATTCTTTTTGTATCTTTACCGCCCGTGAGATTCTAAGTGCAGGTGCATTACTAATGATCGCCCCATGATCCAGCGCTTCCTGATCCATTTTTCGAACCGCTTTGTGTCGCGCTACCTGGTGCTGGCCTCCGACATCCTCATTGTGATCATCTCCCTGGTGGTGGCCTACATCATCCGCTTCAACTTCGACCTGACCGACGTCGGCCTGTGGAAGCTCCCCACCTATCTTCCCATCGTGGTGGGCATCTCTGTCATCGCCTTCCTGGTCACCCGCTCCTACGTGGGCATCATCCGCCACACCAGCACCGACGACGTGATCCGCATCTTTAAGGCCGTGCTCATCACCGCCGTCGTCCTGGTGCTGCTCAACACGCTGATCCTGCTCTACCACTGGCCCCTCAGCCGTGTGCTGCCCCTCAGTATCATCATCATCCACAGCCTCATTACCCTCTTCCTGATGATCTTCACACGGCTGTTCGCCAAGCTGATATGGGTCAACCTGCGCAAAGGCCGCAGCAAGCCTACCGGCGTGCTCATCTATGGCGCCGGCCAGGCCGGGATCCTTACGAAAAATGCACTGATCAACGACCTCGACAACGACTACAACGTGGTGTGCTTCGTCGACGAAAATCCCGGGAAGATCGGCAAAAGCATGGAAGGCATACCGGTACACGGGCCGGAGGTGCTCAACAGCGACTATATCTCCCAGAAAAAGATCAGCCAGGTGATCATCGCCATCCAGAACATCAGCACCTCAAAAAAACGGCAGATCGCCGACACCTGCCTTTCGTTCAATGTCACCGTTAAATATATTCCGCCCGTGGAGTCGTGGATCAACGGGGAACTCCAGGCCCGTCAGATCCAGAACATCCGCATCGAGGACCTGCTGCAGCGCGAGCCCATCGTGCTCGACAACAGCAGGGTGATGAGCGAGAATCAGGGGAGGGTGGTCATGGTCACGGGCGCGGCGGGAAGCATCGGCAGCGAGATCGTCAGGCAGCTCCTGCGCCTGCCGGTGGGACACATCATCCTGCTCGACCAGGCCGAAACGCCCCTTCACGAGCTGGCGCTCGAGTTCAGGCAGACGTTCCCCGCATTCGACCGTATTGCCACCGTGCTGATGGCCGACGTGAGCGATGCGCACCGCATGGAATGGGTATTTGAGAAGCATCGCCCGAACCTTGTGTACCATGCTGCGGCCTACAAGCATGTACCGATGATGGAGGAAAATCCTGCCGAGGCAGTGAGGGTGAACGTGTTCGGCACAAAGCTGATCGCTGACCTGGCCAGCCGGCATGGAGCCGACCGCTTCATCATGGTCTCCACCGATAAGGCAGTGCACGCCTCCAGCGTGATGGGAGCCACCAAACGCATCGCCGAGATCTACACCCAGAGCCTCAACGCACACCCGGAGAACCATACCCGCTTCATCACCACCCGTTTTGGCAATGTGCTGGGCTCCAGCGGTTCGGTGATCCCGCTCTTCAGGAAACAGATCCAGGAAGGCGGACCGGTGACGGTCACCCATCCGGACGTGGTGCGCTATTTCATGACCATCCCCGAGGCGTGCGAGCTGGTGCTCGAGGCCGGGACCATGGGCAACGGCGGAGAGATCTACATGTTCGACATGGGCCAGCCGGTGCGCATCGTCGACCTGGCCCGCAACATGATCCGCCTCGCCGGCCTGCAGCCCGAACAGGACATTGCCATCGTGTTCAGCGGTATGCGACCCGGAGAGAAACTCTTTGAGGAACTGCTGAACGCCAACGAAAATACCATCCCCACACACCATCCCAGGATCCTGATCGCCCGGGTGAACCCGGAAAACTATACCACGGTGACGCGCGGGCTGGAGATGCTGGACGACGCCCGGAAGAACGGAGATGACGTGGAAATGGTACGAAGGATCAAGGAAATGGTGCCCGATTTTATCAGTAACAATTCGATCTACGAAGCGCTCGACAAACCATGAAACCAAACGTAAAAGCCCCTCCCCCGAAAAAGGCCCCGCTGAGGACACAGACCTATAATCCTGCCACAGGACTGATCCTGCTCGCCTACATCCTGATACCTACCTACACTCCCAACCTGCAGGCGTTCGACACCAACGCACCGAAATTCGCCGCCATGGCACTGGTGAACCTGGCAGCGTTCATCGTACTGCTGACACAAAAAAAGATCCTCCGGCAGCCGGGTGCGCTGACCTTCTTTTTCAGGACCGGCATCGGATGGGTCTACACTGGGTTCCTGGCCATGACCCTGCTGTCGTTCCTCAGCGCGATCAACCTCAACGAAGCGTTGCTGCAGTTCGTCAAAGTGTTCACGGTCTTCTCGGCCGTTTACATCCTGGCGGTGATCATCCTGCAGGATATGCGCTACCTGAAGTGGGTGGTGATCGTCTTCACGGCGATGCTGATCCTGGATTCCCTCTCGGTCTTTTATTATATAGGCCAGTTTGTTAACGGAAAGATCACCTCCATCACAGACATCAAGACCATTTACAGCAACAAGAACATCCTGGCATCGGCAGTTTTTGTGAAGCTGCCCTTTGCCCTGTGGCTGATGCTGTTCGGACATGCCTGGCTGAAGCGGCTGGGATGGTTCGGATTTGCGGCAGGAGTCACGGCTGTGTTCTTCATGGCCACCCGTGCCTTCTACCTGGGCCTGATCATCCTATCCGTCCTGGTACTGGCTTACCAGGTGATCCTGTACTTCCGCACAAAACAAAAAACCCACGTTCTGCAGGCAGGCTCCTATGCGGCGGCTCTGCTGGTCGCGTACCTGGCATTCACCGGCACCCACGAATTATTGTATCCCAAGGCCAGATCCTCCGGACGGCTGACGCAGGGTGTCGGGGCGCAGCTGGCTACCATCAGCACATCCGATGCATCCATCCTCGCCCGTCTTGAGGCCTGGAACTGGTCGTGGAAAATGATCAAAGAAAATCCACTGCTGGGGGTGGGCACGGGTAACTGGAAGATCGCCGAGCTCAGGTATGAGAACAGGACCGATGGCGATTTCGTGTACACGTATAAGAACCATAACGATTTCATCGAGATCACAGCCGAGACGGGCATCATCGGCGGGCTGCTGTACGTGGGAATCTTCGCATGGATCGCCTGGGCATTCCTGCGACGGTTCTTTTCACGAAAGCTCGTTGAGGAGGACGATCAGTACCGGTACCTGTTCCTGGCCGCTGCAGGCATTGCCTTTTACAGCGTGGATGCGTTTTTCAACTTCCCGGCCGACCGACCCGAGATCCTCGCGCTCTTCGCTTTCTTTGCAGCCACAGGCATTGTCATGATCCACCGGATGAAGAAAAAATTGGCTGTGGAAGCAACCGCCGGACTACCGGTCCAAAGCAAAAGCCAACTGATGTGGATCCCGCTGGCCCTGGTCGTTCTGGCACAGGCCTTTTCGTTTTATATTCTTTATTTGAATTTCAAATCATCCATAGCACAACGCATTGTTTACCAGGAAGTCATGACGGGAAAACTCAAGAGCTCCTCCAGTGTGATCATACCTCGTTTTCCCTGGATGCCTTCCCTGAACAGCTTTGCGGAACCCATCAAGGTCTCGAAGGCCAGGTTTCTTCTCAACGAAAATAAGAACCAGGAGGCGGTGGATCTTCTCAGGACTGAGGATGCCAATCCTTATGACGGACGCCGTGAGTATTTCATGGCCATGGCATTCATGAACATGAAGCAGCCTGACAGCGCCCTGCATTATGCGGAGAGGATGTACTCGCTCAAGCCCGGTTATCTTCAGAACATCCTGCTGATCTCCCAGCTTCTTGAGCAGAAGAAGGAATATGAAAAACCGGCTTCGTATCTGGAGGCTTACCTGCAGCATGATAAGATGAACAGCCAGGCGTGGCTGCAGATCACCCATGTCTATGACATGATGGGAAAGACCGACAGGGCGTGGGAGCTGATCCAGGAGGCCAAAACCTATCTGCCCGGTGACACCATGGTGGAGAAACAGCGAAAGGTACTCTACACAAGGAAGTTCGTCACGCCCCACAACACCCTCTACAGCAAGGCCGTGGATCATTTCAACAGCAAGGAATACCGGGATGCCCTGACATTGTTTGATGAGTTCCTGACGTACGCACCGGAATATGTCACTGCCCTTGAGCTGCGTGCCTACAGCCTTTACTTCCTGAAGGACCACCGCAGATGCATTGAGGCGATCAACGCGTCCCTGGGGCAGAGTGAAAACATTGCCCTGGTCAACCTGCGGGGAGTATGCCATTATGAGCTGCAGGATCTGGCGTCGGCCTGCAAGGATTTTGAGGCAGCGATGAAGCAAGGGAATGCAGACGGGAAAAAGAACTACGAGAGTTTTTGCCAAACGAAGGCGCAGTGATACTGTAAACTTTCCTGTACGCGGTTGTACCTCTGCTCGTCAATGTCGGGACCATTGTCCTGATCTTACAGGGGATGATAAATCCGGGTATTTTTCCGGCCATTGCAGCGGCTCTTGCATTGATGTATCTGGTGGTGGGAGAGATAGTATTGACCGAGGGCTAAGTCTGGATCTTACAATTTGAACTAAACCTTAAATCATTTTCAGAATCTTCATTGTATGATCTGCCATAAACAGGGGAATGTTGATCAGGCCCTTATCTGTTCTGAAATTTTTTAAAGAATAACGGATACTTATTCCAGGATTAAAAGACTTACGGTAATACGCCATGCTCTGACTTTTGACATTTTCATCCGATTTGACCTCAACCGGCAGAATGATATTTTCATGCTGTATTAAAAAATCAATCTCTGCTTTATTTCCAGAGCGCCAATAGCGCGGAGCCCCTTCAATCAAAGGAATCAGGCTTTGCAGGATAAAGTTTTCCGTCATTGCCCCTTTAAACTCGGTGAAAAGACGGTTTCCTTCCGAAATGGCAATAGGATCAAGCAACGACAATCGTCTTAGCAGCCCCACATCGGATAAATATAGTTTGAATGCTGACAGGTCATCGGTGGCCATCAATGGCAGTGAAGGTTTTGCAGAACAATAGACCCGGGTAACGAGTCCTGCATTGACAAGCCACAATAAAGCATCTTCATATTCCCGTGCTCTTGCGCCGGTTTTCACAGTTTGGTAAAGGAATTTTTTATTTTCCCTTGACAGTTGGGAAGGTAACGAAGACCAGATATAGTTGATTTTAGGGACGTTCTTATTGTCAGTATGTTTTGAAAAATCAAGTGCATAAGCGTTCAGAATGCTTTGTAAGATATTTTGTACGTAATTCAAATCCAAGTCCTCGGTCATTGCTGCAACAGCTTCCGGCATGCCTCCTGAGATAAAGTACATTTTTAATTTATCCTTTAGCGGATTAAAAAAAATATCAGGAATGGGTTCAATTTTACTAATGCTTTCCAGGTAATTGTGAAGGTTATTATCTGCTTCAGCCAGGAATTCAGTGAACGTAACCGGGTAGATACGTATGAAATCGACTTTTCCCACCGGAAAGGAAGCTCCCCGGCTCATGGCCACCCCAAGCAGGGAACCTGCACAGGCAATAGCATATTCCGGAACATCTTCGCAAAAATATTTCAGGGAATTCAGGGCATCATTACACTCCTGGATCTCATCAAGGATAACCAGTGTAGTCCGTGGAACGATTGCCCTTCCATAAAATAATGAAAGATTTTCAAGAATGCGTCTGGGATCTTTTGTGGTCTCAAAAAACTGTTTCAGACCAGCTTGTTGCTCGAAATTGAAATAGGCAACTCTTTCGAAATGTTCATTGCCCAACCGTTTTAGGAGCCACGTCTTGCCCACCTGTCTGGCGCCCTGCAAAATCAATGGCTTACGCCGTGGACTATTTTTCCACTTCACCAGTTCCTGTAGAGCATTTCTTTTGATATCCATTAAATCACATCTTTAATACTGATTTTGTGAAAAAAATCACATTTTTTATATTTATTACTGGCAAAATTAATAAATATAGTGAACCAGAATACAATAAATTTAAACACGCACTCTTCCTCGATTACAATACAGGGTCCTGAGGAATTCCTTTTTCACAGTTACGTTTCCTTCATTTCCATTTATTTGACACTGCTGTGAATGCATCCCTTACCCGGCAAACATCTTCATCTGTCAGGATGGAGCTCGACGGAAGGCACAAGCCCTTTGCAAACAATGCTTCAGATGTACCATTTCCGTAAAAAGGAGCCTCTGCGTACAGCGGCTGCAGGTGCATGGGTTTCCACAGCGGGCGTGTCTCGATATTTTCCTGCTCCAGAGCCAGCCGCAGTTCCTCGCGGGTGAATCCGGCCTGCTCAGGATCGATCTGCAGGCAGGTGAGCCAGTGATTGGAGCGGAAATCCGTGGACGGCTCTTCCAGGAAAGTGATGCCCGGCAGGTCTGACAGCTCCTTCCTGTACATCCTGTTGATCTCTCTCCGCCGCTCCACATGGTTGTCCAGCACCTTCATCTGCCCGCGTCCGATGCCCGCGCAGATATTGCTCAAGCGGTAGTTATACCCGATCTCGGAATGCTGGTAATGCGGCGCTTTGTCGCGTGCCTGGGTGGCGTAGAATAGAGCTTTTTCGGCCGTTTCCATGTCGGGGCACACCAATGCGCCCCCGCCTGAAGTGGTGATCACCTTGTTCCCGTTGAACGAAAGGCAGGCAAACCTTCCAAACGTGCCGCATTTCCTGCCTCTGTACGAAGAGCCCAGGGCCTCGGCGGCATCTTCCAGGACAGGAATGCCGTATTGATCTGCGATTTGCATGATGGCGTCCACTCGGGCGGGCATACCGTAAAGATGCACCGGGATGATGGCTTTTGGTCTTTTACCGGTGATCCGTATCCGGTCCTCAATGGCCTGCTGAAGGAGATCAGGATCCATGTTCCATGTATCCCGTTCACTATCCACAAAGACCGGCTGCGCGCCGAGATATCGTATGGGATTGGCGGTTGCTACGAATGTGAACGACTGGCAGATCACCTCATCCCCTTGCCCGACGTCCAGCAGGATCAGCGCCAGGTGGATGGCGGCCGTGCCGGAAGCCAAGGCGACCACGGGCCTATTTTCTCCCAGGTAATCCGACAGGGCCTGTTCAAAGGCGGTCACATGGGGTCCCAGGGGAGCCACCCAGTTGGTGTCGAAGGCTTCCCGGATGTAATTCTGTTCCTCGCCGCCCATGTGGGCCAGGGAGAGAAAGATTCTCGGTCGGTTCATTGTTCCGGATCGTTAAGGTCATGGTTCGTTCGGTCTCAGTAAAATCTCCGCACAATACGCTGTGGGTTGCCCACGATCAGCACGTTATCCGGCACATCTTTGCGGATCAGCGTCCCGGCACCCACAAACACATTTTTCCCGATGGTAACACCCTGAATCACCGTGGTACCTGCTCCGATCCAGGTACATTCTCCAATGGTCACATCCCCGCACAGGGTTACGCCCGGTGCCACATGGACAAAATCACCTATAGTACCATCATGGTCAACCAGGGCGCCTGTATTGATGATCGTATGCTTTCCGATGAGGGTCCCGGTCTGCACCACTGCCCGGGCCATGATCACACATCCTTCAGCGACAGCGATATGGGACGAGAGGATGGCAGTGGGGTGAATGGCGGTAAAATAGCGATAGGTGTTCTTTTCCACGATCTTTTTCCGCGTCGCGTTATCACCCACGGCGATGATCATTTCAGCCCCGGCGTCAGTCAACTCATCCGGACGGATGACCCTGTATCCCATAAATTCAGCAAGCGCTTCATTATCATCCAGGAAGCCTGCAACGGCGATCTTCTTCTCTTCGAGGAGATCAAGGATTACCTTTCCGTGCCCGCTGGCACCATAGATCCATATCATAGGGAATGAATTAATGATTTCCTTTAAATTTTTCCATTGTCAGGTGCCCCGGCTGGCTGATCCCTTCTCTGCTGCAGACCCCGGTCACCGACATGAGCCAGATTTTCACATCCAGGGCAAACGACAGATGGTCCACGTACCACACGTCGTAGCGGAATTTCTGTTCCCAGCTGATGGCGTTGCGTCCGTTGACCTGTGCCCATCCGGTGATGCCGGGACGCACCTCGTGGCGCCGTGCCTGTTCCTCGCTGTACAGCGGAAGATACTCCACCAGCAGCGGCCGTGGTCCCACCAGGCTCATATCTCCTTTGATCACGTTCAGCAGCTGCGGGATCTCATCCAGTGATGTTTTTCGGATGAATTTTCCCATAGTGGTCAGCCTTTCGGCATCGGGAAGCAGGTTGCCTTCTTCGTCCTGCCGCTGGTTCATCGTTCTGAATTTGATCACTGTAAAGATCCGTCCGTTCCTTCCGGGGCGGGGCTGGAGGAAGAAGGGGGAGCCCCGGTAATAAAAGGATAGGACGATGGATACAAACAGGAACAATGGAGAACAGATCAGGAATAAGATCAATGAGATGATCAGATCCATCAGCCGTTTCATCCAGGTACGATACATCATAAATACATGAAATTTAAAAGTAATACTTTTAATATTCATGAAAAATCACAGGTATGAGTCCCAAGGCAAGCCCTGTACCCAAATTCAGGCGCAAGCACCGGGGAATTTACCCTTTTACCCCTCCCCCGTCCCCTCCCCTGCTAGCAGGGGAGGGGTGCAGGGGTGGGGTACATTAAAAGTTAAAACACAAGAATACAAAAAAAACATACGTCACTATGTTATTTTTTCCAGTGACTGGTACATGTGTAAAATCTCCTCCCAGACCATTTTCTGTTCGTAGCGGGAAGCGATCAGGGGGCGGCAGCTGGTGGCCATGCTCGTAACGGTATCCTGATGCTCCGCGAAGTACTTCATGGCTTCAAGCAGGGCATGCTGGTCCTTCGGGGGGATGATGATCCCGTTTTGTCCCTGGATGATGATCTCATTGGAGCCGCTGATATCCGTGACGATCGAGGGCAGTCCCATGGCCCCGGCCTGCATCACCACGTTAGGGAATCCTTCGCGGTAGCTTGGAAAGACGAAGGCATCGGATGCGGCCAGGTAAGGGCGAACATCTTCCTGGAAGCCGGTGAAGGTGATCGCCGGGTGATGATGAAGCATTTCCAGGGCTGTTTCGCTGATGGGATCCAGTTCCTGTTCCAGGGGGCCTACCAGCAGCAGGTGCACACCGGTGCATGTCTTATGCAGTTGTGCAAAGGCATGGATCAGCTCGTTGATCCCTTTGTCCCTGGTCATCCTGCCCACGTAGCAAAAGGTGAAAACCTTCTTTCGCAAGGCCGATGCCTTTCTTTCCACTTCGGATGACCGCTGGAAATAACCCAGGTCGATGCCGTTGATATTTCCGTGGAGGATCACCGTGAGGGGCTTACGGGTGATCTTTTCCTGCAGCAGGGTTCTTTTCACTCCCTCCCCTTCGGGGATCACGCGGGTGGCCAGGCGGCAGGTCAGTTTTTCCACTGCGATCAGCAGTTGGCGGAACGAGCCTGTGGCCGTCTCAAAGCGCAGGCCCGTCACCGTATAGATGCGATGGGGGACGCGGCAGAGCCAGGCTGCGAGCATGCCCAGCAGACTCCCTTTCGGGGTGCTGGCATGGACGATGAACGGCTTTTCGCGGGAGATGGTTCGGATCATGGCCCACAGGGAGGCAAGATCTGCCAGCAGGCTGATTTCGCGTTTCATGTTCACCTCCACAGTCCGGATCCCTTCGCGTTCGCTCACCTTTTTCAGTACCTCCTCCCCCGAAGCCAGGCCGACTACTTCGTAGTACTGGTTCAGGAAAGCCAGTTGTCCCTTGAGCAGCACGTCAAGGCTGACGGAGGCGGTGGTGATGCGGAGGAGTTTCTTTGTCATCAGTGAAGCAGTTCGTCTGAAAGCATCCAATTTAATATTGGTAATATGATTTATAAATAGAAAATCAGCATTAGCAATGATAATTTTTTGATAAAATTGTACTTTAATTATACTTGAATAGTAAAAATGTCATTTCAAATTACACGTTAACTTGAGTCGCCTGTAATCTCTTGCCAGAGTGCAATATACTGATCAACCATTTTTTCAATGCTATATTCCGATGCTTTTACCATACATGCATCGGCCACCTTGCGGTAATGCTCATCATCAGAAAGAAGATGGAGGATCTCGTTAGCCAGGGCTTCTGGATTTCCTACGGGGAAAAGGACACCAGTACCTTTAATTAATTCAGATATAGCAGGTACATCAGATGCAACCACAGGCCGACCCGATGCCATACCTTCAAGGCTGGCAAGAGAGAAGCCTTCATGTTTAGTGGAAACGACTACAATATCAGCTGTCTTTAATATACTGGGAACATCCAATCGAACACCTGTGAATACAATTCTATTCAGAAGTCTAATTTCCTTTGCCAATTTTTTACATTGTTGTAACAGGTCACCATCGCCGACCAATAGTAATTTTACGTTCTCAGGTAAATGAAGGAGTGATTTTATTATGGTCAACTGGTCTTTGGGTTCATAAAACCGAGAAACCATGATAACAATCTTTACATTTTCTTCCTTAAAAAAAACAGATCTGGGATATGGTTCAGCTTCCCTTATTTTCCTGAGATCAATTCCATTGGGTATAAGTTTAATTTTATCAGTATCTATTCCCAGATAGTTTCGCAAGGACTTATCCACATCAGCTGAAATAGAAATGACTGTATTGTATCGCTTATAAATAAATCTGTCAATGATTTTGAATAATGGATTCAACCTTCGTCTGTTAGTCGTGCCATGTTCGGTGAAACATAATCTCGTATGTGAAAAACCTAAAAGCTTCGCCATTGCCACCCAGTAAAGTGCGGGAAAAAGGTGCACGTGAACCACATCGAATTTTTTCAGGAAGGGAACGATCTTAAATACCAACAATGGATTGTAGACGGATTTATTACCGAGGATGTAGATTGGGCAGCAGGCTGTTTTTCTTAATTCCTCATAAAATGCTGGGACTCGATTATTGAGCAGGAGGAGATGTACATCAATTCCTTTTTCCTTGTAGAGGGGTAGGGTATCGAGGATAAGTTTCTCCGCTCCACCTGCAGAAAGGTTGTTGATGATGTGGAGTACCCTTATAGGAAAGGATAATGATTCAGATTCAATACTACCCGACATGAGATCAACTAGATTAAGGGCACATATATTTATTCTAGTGTTTAATTTTTCATTTTAAACCTAAAAATTCTGATACTTTTCTTTAGCTTTATTAGGGAATTATAACCCAGTATCCAAATATATAACTTACTCACCCATATCAGTAGAAACAATAAAATTAACTTAAATATATTTTGACAATTTCTGAGAAAAGTAGATTTAAATAAATTGTTCCGTGCTTTTGAAATTGCTAATCTTCCTGCTTTTAAACACCTACAAATAGTCATTTTAAATGCTAATGAAATATAATAGCTCGCTATATCACCTTTTGAAAGAAGTTTTATTTCTGTTTCTGAGATATTTTCAATAAAATGGTAATACAGACTGTCTCTTTCTACAAGTGCAATATTCTGTAATTTATTTGAATCCTGTTTATCGTGTAACCGTGATTGTATCAATACCTCCGAAATATGAATAAATTTAAATTTCTCTGAAATCTTAAACCAGAGATCATAATCCTGGGTTGTCTTTAATGCTGGATCAAAATCGCCGCATAGTTCAAAGCAAACCTTTGGAACTAACAAGGTACAACCACTAATTATACTCTCTCTTATAAATGCAGGTCTGAAGCATTCAGGAGGATAATGGTGAAATTTATATTGTGAGATAATATTTGAATCTTTATCAATGAATTCAATATCAGCATATAAAACCACTATTTTATTACTAAGGTTTAATAAAAAATCAACTTGACAGCTTACTTTATTTGGCAAATACTTATCATCGTGACTCAACCAGGAAAAGTACTCCCCTTTCATTTCCTTAATACCTAGGTTTAGCGCTGTGGCGACACCCCCGTTCTCTTTTTCGAAATACCTGATCTTATCACCATATCGTAACGCTATATTTCTCGTTGCCCCATCGTCGTTTGAACCATCATTGATGACTAGGACTTCAATATTGGAATACGTTTGTGCCAATGCTGAGTATATCGCTTCATCAAGAAAGTTTGAACCGTTATATACCGGTATAACTATACTGACCAAAGGCAGGTTACTCATGATTTTTCCAAATCCTTTGTTTAACGAAATCTGTATAACTCAATATGATTTTCAGTACTTTATCTGAAACGTTTGGAGCAAAATAATCACTGACCAGTTGAACCGACCTTTCTTCTCCAGTTTTCATGCTATAGGCTACAGGAATAGATTCCAAAACCCGGTGTACATTCAAACCTGCCATGATAACTGCCCCTTCTTCCATCCCTTCCGGCCTTTCATGGACATCCCTGATATTGATAGCCGGAAAATTTAAGATCGAGCTTTCCTCGGTTATTGTTCCGCTGTCTGAAATCACACAATATGCGTGGGTTTGCAATTGAATATAATCTGGGTAGCCTAAAGGTTTTAGGAACTGAATAAGAGGATAGCTGTCAATTTTCAATGCATCAAATCTTTTCCTGGTTCTCGGATGAGTGGAAAATATAACCGGGAAATTGTATTGATCACATAACTTATACAAGATATTTAAAATTAATCTGAGCCGGTGTTCATCATCCACATTCTCTTCCCTGTGTGAGCTAACTACAAAGAATCTCCTGTTCTCCAGGTTTAATCTCTCCAATATCTTAGATTTAGTAATTTCATCATGATAAAAAGAAAGCACCTCGAACAGGGGACTACCAGTTTTAATTACCTGTTCGGCGGGGAATCCCTCCTTCAAAAGATACTCACGGGCGATTGCACTGTACGGCATGTTGATATCCGAAGTGTGGTCCACAATTTTTCTGTTGATCTCTTCCGGAACCCTTTGATCGTAGCACCTGTTCCCTGCTTCCATGTGAAAGATTGGAATCTTCCTCCGTTTGGCAGGAATGACGGCAAGGCTGCTATTGGTATCTCCCAGGACCAGCAATGCATCGGGCTTTACTCTATCAAGCACTTCATCGGTCTTAATGATCACATTTCCAATGGTTACTGCTGCCGTCGCCCCAGCAGCATCTAAAAAATAATCCGGCTGCCGGATTTTCAGCTCATCAAAGAATATTTTATTCAACTCATAATCATAATTTTGTCCAGTGTGAACTAAAATGTGCTCTGTAAACTGATCCAGCTTAGAAATGATTCTTGATAACCGGATAATTTCCGGTCTTGTTCCTACTATAGTAATAACTTTCATATGTTTTGATTCAGATTTAAATTTTTCAGCAGAAATGGGTTAGTTCTCTACGATAATTTTTCTTTTACATAAGGCAAGTCAAGCAATATGATCTTCAACTCCTCTTTGCTCAGTCTGTAGGTGTTATGTGAGTTGTATTCTTCTACCAACTCAATTTTTTCATTTCCTGTCTCAAAATACTGGGCATAGTTCAGATCCCTGCTGTCGGCTGGTATTTTATAATAATTTCCCATATCAATCGCTCTTACCGCTTCCTCTTTTGATAAAAGCGCCTCATACAATTTCTCCCCATGCCTGGTACCAATAATTTTCACTTTTGTCTTTGAATTAAAGATTTCCATCAGCACTTCTGCCAGGTCTTCGATTGTGGTCGCAGGAGATTTCTGGACAAATATATCGCCTTGTTCGCCATTGGAGAAAGCAAACAGAACCAGGTTAATGGCATTTTCAAGTGACATCATAAAACGCGTCATCCTTGGATTGGTAATAGTAATTGGTTTTTTCTGAATTATCTGATCAATAAACAAAGGAATCACAGAACCTCTTGAAGCCATCACATTTCCATATCTTGTTCCGCATAATATGGTCGTCCCGGGTGATAGATTACGCGATTTTGCTATCATTACTTTTTCCATCATAGCTTTTGACATTCCCATGGCATTGATCGGATAAACCGCTTTATCTGTGCTTAGAACAATAACTCTTTTGATTTTATTTTGAATGGCCACATCAATAGTGTTAGCAGTTCCGAAAACATTTGTTTTCACAGCTTCAAGCGGATAAAATTCACAGGAAGGTACCTGCTTGAGTGCGGCAGCAGAAAACACATAATCAGCGCCACGCATGGCTGATTGCAATGACTCAATGTCTCTCACATCTCCGATATAAAACTTTATTCTATCATTCTGATATTTATGACGCATTTCATCCTGTTTCTTTTCATCCCTGCTGAAAATTCTAATCTCTTTAATATCGGTAATTAGAAACTGATCCAGCGCAGCATTACCAAACGATCCGGTGCCACCGGTAATCAAAAGTGTTTTTCCTGTAAACATATAACCTCCTGTACTTTAGTATGAGCGTCTATATCCGAATTGTCGGAAATTATTGTACATATTTGTTACAAGATTCTCCCATGAGGGCGGAATGTAGCCGGTTTTATCCCTAAACCTATGAGAAAGAAGCGACTTATTATCTGTATACTCATCGAAAGGGATGATCTCGATCTTCTTTTTGTAAATTCTCGAAACAAGCTTTAGCAATTCGTACTTCGAAATCGGATCGGATGAAACATGGTACAATCCTGATAGCGTTTCATCAGGAAGAATATATTCTGCAATGATTCTTGAAATTTCAATTGTTGGAAATCCTGTGTAAATGGCTTTCGTAAAGCCTTTCACGCTTTCTGTTTGAGTTAAAAACCATTCAATGAGGCTGAGCTTTGAACTCAATTCATGCCCGATAATGGATGTCCGGATTGTTAAAGTATGATCGTATTTGACTTCTCCCAAATATTTCGAAATGCCATATAAATCTGCAGCCGATAGTTTATCGTCCTCCGCATATTGGCCCTTCGATCCGCTAAACACACAATCGGTACTTGGGTGTATCAACCTGCATTCAGCATCTTTACATATTGAAGCAAGCTGATGCGGGAAAAGAGCGTTTAATGGTATTATCGTTAGCGGATCATTGGATAATGGTAATTGCTTTATAATACCAATACAATTGATGACCACCAGAGGACGAAAACGTTCAATTACTTCTTTGACTGTATCTATATTCAATGCATCAACAGATTCGATAACTCGTTTCAGCATATTGACCGGAAAATAATCACGGACTTCAGATAAACTCCTCACTGTTCCTCCTACATCAAATTTCCGATTGATTAAAAAATCAAAAAAAAGAGTGTGTCCCAGCATACCTGAGGCGCCGAGGATGAGTATTTTCTTATTCATTGGATAACATTAAAGAATTCTTATAATATTTTTCAATCAGTTATTCCGATTTAAAATGGAATCAACATGAATCCATTACAAATTTCTTCAATAACCCTGAATTCTTCAGCACAGTCTTCCAGATGTGGCAGCGCTGGATGGATAGTCTAAATGTAATTATCATTTTTTCAATACATGGAGAAATGAAATAGTTCTTGAAACGACAATTTCCTTGAGATAAAAATAGGGAGAAAAACGAAGTAACTCACTAACAGTAATCACAATGACTACCCCTGACATGAATTGTACCATGAGTTTTACGAAATTACTCCAGGGAAGCCATATGCCAACCGCATACACGATGATTCCCGTGAAGATGGCCAGCATAAAAGAAGGTAATATGTTGATCAGTTGCTCACGCATGGGATAGTGAACCAACCTCCCTGACCAGTAACTATTGAGAAAATAAGATAAAAGGTTGAATACCATAATACTAACAATCATCCACTTAACACCCCATATCACCCCTATGACTATGATAGGTATTGCAAAAAGCTTCTTGATAATCTCGAGTCTGAGGAACAGTTCAGAGCGACCCTGAACCTCTAGCATGAGCATGTTAAGTGCATGAAGGGGAAACATCATACCAGGAAAGCAAAGCATCTGTACATAAATGATTGAAGGCCGCCAGGCTTCTCCTACCAGTGTGATCACCAACGGACCAGCGGCCGCAGCAACCCAAGCAAGCAGAACAAAACTTATAAAGGTGGTGCTGATAATCATTCGTTTAAATGCACCTTTGAGGGTTTCAATGTCATTTCGCATCTGGGATAAAACAGGATATGTAACTCGTTCTAAAACCACTGTGATCTGCCTGGAAGGCTGCTCAGAAAACATCTGCGCCCTAGTATAATAACCCAATTCACTCGTAGTGAAATACTTACCAATAATTAAGTAATAAATATTATTATAAATCGTGTCAATCAATCCACTGATGAGCAATCTGCTACCAAAGGCAAAAAGCTCCCTGAAGGAGGTCAAACTAAACACCCAAGAAGGGCGCCACCTATTCCAAAACCATAGTAGAAGGGATAAGAAAAGAGCTCCTGTCAGGGATCGTACCACTAGGCTCCACACTCCAAAACCTGTGTATGCCATCACAATACCAATGATACCAGAAAGCATAGTGGAGAGTACTGATATTTTAGCCTGCAATTTGAAGTCAATCCGCCTGGTCAAAGCAACAGTCTGAATGATCGTGAAAGACCGAATAAGGACAATCAAGCCCAGCCATCGAATGATGGGTTTAAGGAGTGGCTCCTTAAAAAATGAACCGATTGCCCCGGCAGAAACAAATAGAATTGCATAGAACAGGAGTCCCATCCCTAGGTTGTAATAAAATACAGTTGAGTAATCTGAATCGGTACAATTTGATTTACGGATCAATGCTCTGCTGAATCCGCTATCGATGAAGGTGCCCGAAAGAGCCGTAAAAATCGTCGTCATCCCGACAAGCCCAAATTCGTGCGGGGGTATCACACGCGCCAGGATAATGCCTACCAGGAACTGCACTCCCACATTGGCAACACTGTCAACAGCGCTCCATGTAACTCCGCTTATCGTTTTTTGCCGAAGATCCAACTCTGATCAATAAGATTGACAATAACTTTGAATGTGACTAGAGATATCTATCCTGGTAGTATACTATTATCCAATTCATTCTCCTTCTTCTCCCACAACACCACCGCCTCCGGGTACACCGCCAGGTATTTGTCTGTTTCCTCCGGTGTAATGATCACATACCTGATCTTCCGGCCAATGAGGCTCTCGGCCTTGCCGATCAGCATCAGCAGGTAGGTGATGTCAATATCCATCCCTACCAATAGAATGTCAACCACGGGGTTGTCTTTTCCTGACGCAAAGCTGCCCGTCAGATAGGCACTCTGCAGCCCCCGCAGATTCATCACCACGTTCTCGATGATCTGGTCAATGCCGGTATGCTTCAGCAAAAGCTGCCGGATGATATCATAAAGGGGATGCTGCCGGTTCGCCTGGAAAACCTTCTTATTCCCCCTGGATCGGGTATTGAGCAAACCGGCCTTCTCCATATGATTGAGCTCAAGCCGTATGGCATTCGTCGACTCGCCAAACTCACCGGCCAGGTCACGCAGATAGGAGGTGGTTTCACTGTTGAGAAAAAACTTCAACAACAGCTTTACCCTCGTCTTCGATGTGATCAACGCTTCTATCACCGAAATGTATATCAATAATGAGCAACAAAACTACTCGATTTTGGATGAAATTCCAAATTTTGGAGGGGATTTTTTCAGTCAGAGGCTGTCTTCTAATTCGAAGCAGCCTTTTTTTTGCTCCCCGGCCCTGCGGCCGGGGAGCAAAAAATGAATAATAAATAGGATGAAGGAATCGGAAGAGGGGAAAACAAAAGAGGGTGCTCACACTTGAGACACCCTCTAAGATCCAGCTACAACACTTCATCAAGCTGCCAGGCTAAAACGTGCTTTATCCCTCTTCTGTTCGGAAGTGCCAGGTCATCAAGCGTGACCACGAACTTTTCATAATTATCCGGGACAGATTCCAACGGGGAATATTCCCGTTCGATGGTGGACTGATCCGTCAACAGATATGCCACCTGTAAATAAACGACCCTGTCGTTCTTCATGGCAACGAAATCAATTTCTTTCCCGCGCATGTGCCCGACGTACACTTTGTATCCACTGCATACCAGGTGTAAGTATACCAGGTTTTCCAGCATATATCCATATCCATGTTCAAGGGCAGGATACAGGAAATTCTTAAAGGATAGGTCATTCATATAGTATTTGCAATTCCCTGACAGGATCTCTTTGCCCTTAATATGATATCTTACAGCCTGATGGATTAGAAAAGTGCTCCTGATGTGCTCAATATAATTCGATATGGTTTCGTAGTTGGTCTTCCGTTGCTTTCCAAGAAAATAATCCACAATACTCTTTATAGATATCATATTGGATGCATTATTCACCAGAAACGCGAACAGATCCTCCAGGAGCCTGGCATCCTTAATGCTGTACCGCTGTATGATATCGCGAAGCAGAACCGTATCTTTGACCGCGGAAAGATAATGACGCTTCCTTTCTTCATCAGGCAAGCGGAACAGGTCGGGCAGACCACCTGATTGCATGTACTTCAGATAACTGCCCCTGGAATTTTCCAGGCTTTTTAAATTGACGAACTCCTGAAAGCTGAAAGGGAAAACCTCGAACTGAATGTATCTTCCTGAAAGCAAAGAAGCCAGTTCGCCTGATAGAAAATGAGAGTTAGAGCCCGAAATAAACAATTCAAAATCATCGATATAGGATTGGGAATAAGAATTGATAAGTCGTTCCCATCCTTCAATATTTTGAATTTCATCCAGGATAAGGTAAATCTTTCCTTGTGGCTTCATTTTATCCCTGTATTCATCCACAAGCAATTCCAAATCAGTAAAATGAGTCACAAAGTCGAATGGAGTATATTCTTTATTCAGATAAAAGACATTTATCGGATTGACACCTTCATCAACAAGCTTTTTAATGATTTGCCTGAGGATATAGCTTTTCCCGACACGGCGTTGTCCCACAAGTACTTTAATTAACCGGTTGCCAAGGTAGCGGCTGATATTTTCCAGGTATTTTTCCCGTATATAGCCTAGATCGGGCATTTGACCATCCCAGAAGTTGTATTTCTTTAATATTGCAATTTTATCAGTCATGTTTGAATTTTTTTACAATATTACAAAATATTAAAACAAGATTGAAATTTTTGATAAATGATTCAGGAATTGAGATTGCCAAATGCCAATCCTTCGTCATCCCTCCTTCCGTCGGGATTCCTCGGGAGCTGCTAACTTTCATTAGTTGTCATTCGTTGTCATTTGCCGTTCCCTGTTCGCTGTTCGCTGTTCGATTGCCGATTACCCAAGCAGAGGAAGAGGTGAAAGGAGAAGTAGGTTGGCGAAAGGAAGGTTGAAATCCGATGTGATCCTTTATCTCAAGTTTCACCATATTTTGTATCTTTGAAGTATGAAAACTTAAAGTTACTATGAATGATGAGAAATTAAATATTATTAAAAGTACACTCAATGATATTTTCCCCCAGTGTGTAATTCTTTTATTTGGCTCCCGGGCCAGAGGCGATCACAATGCCTCAAGCGACTATGATCTTGTAATCATTGTTGAGGAAGAAATGGATATTACGCAAAAATGGAACTATCAGGCCCAAATCAGGAAAATACTTGCCAAAAATAATTTACCGGTTGATATTATCATTCAAAGCGACGCTGAATATAAACTTAATAAAGCAAGATCAGGTCATATTATACGATATGCATCTCAGGAAGGAGTTTTAATATGAATCGCCAGCAAAAAGATTATATTCTCGAATGGATCCAGAAAGCCCAGGAGGACAAACTTACCATTCTACGGCTGATCGAACCTGAAATTGTAGCTCCGACCGTAATATGTTTTCATTGCCAACAAATGGCAGAGAAATACTTAAAGGCTTACCTGATCTTTCATGGAAAAGAAATCATCAAAACACATAATATTGAATTTCTATTATCTCAATGTGCAGGTATTGATCCTGATTTTAACCATATTAATCCGTTAAATCTGAGTGATTTTGGCGTCAGTGTCAGATATCCTGGTGATCAATACATTCCGTCTGACAAAGAAGTTCTTGAATATAAAAGGATTGCCTTTGAAATTGAACATATTGTTCTTTTAATCCTTCAATCTGTAATATAAGACGGTGCGAAAGCCTGAACGATATCAGAAACAGTGGTGGAGGTAGATGGAGAAGTAGATTGACGAAAGGAAGGATGAAATAAGAATTCATCTCCTCGCTATATGTGGCCGATGATGAGCGTTTACAGCTCTCCAATGCACAACCGTATGGAATTTGTGATTTGAAATTTGTTTGGAATTTGATTCCTTCGGGCTTTGCCCTCAGGACAGGGCCTGGAATTTGGAATTTCAACCAAATAGCTCCTCAATCCCCCTCAGTACCTCTCCCTCATCAGGATCAATATCAAAGACCAGTGACGGTTCAAGGTAATAAAGCTGATGTTCCTTTTTGAACCGTTCCTCGCCGCCGCCGGTGATGTTCAGCATGATCACCGATCGCGGATCAATGTGTTTATCATTCACTGCCTGCACCAGTGAGGCGGTCGCCACAGCAGCTGCCGGGTGCAGGTCGATGCCCTCGGTCTCTTCAAACAGACGTGCCGCTGCGAGGGCCTCTTCATTGGTTGATATAAGGATGTCGCCTGCACTGTCAACAAGTGCATCGTACAATCCACCCACAATGCCGTAGGGAGGTTTGCGGTTCGAAAGCACTTTTGCAAGAATGATCTCCACCTGTCTGCGGGCGAAGGAGTCATCCATCGGAAGAAGGCTGCGGGAGCCAGCTTTCCACGCATCGTACATGGGTGTGAAAGGCGCATTCTGTGAGACCATCAGTTTCATCTTATGACTGCCGTAGCGCCCGTCGCCGATCAGCCTCAGGTTTGCTTCCCACGCAGCAATGGCGCCGGTGCCGCTGCCGACGGCCTGAAAATAATAATCGGGGATGCGCCCGATCGCCTGTACAGCAGAAAGCACGGTCGTGCCCATCCCGTCACGCCGCGCCACATTCCTGGCTCCGCCTTCGGGCAGGAAACGCGGATGCTTTTTGGCGATGTCCGAAAGATGGATCGCATCGTAATAATCACCTCCGGAACGGGAGCAGATCAGACGGACATGCTCCCCGACGGGCTCATCGAACCAGAGTGCGTCGAGGTTATCCTCCGGCACGCACAACAACAACGGGATGCCGTTATCCGAACAAACCCGTGCAAACGAACGGGCAGTGTTGCCGGCCGAGGCCACTACCAGCACCTTCCCCATCGCCGGATCCAGCCGTGCACACACCGAATAGGCCTCGGTCTCCTTGAAGGAGCAGGTACGCATGATGGCACCCTTTTCGGGCCAGTACCCGCTGAAAGTGATGTAAAGGTCATTCAGACCCAGCGCGCCGGCCAGACCCTGGCTCCTGTAGGTCACAGGCGCTGACGACCCCTGCAGGAAGCGACGGATGGGCAGCCAGTTGGCGAATTTGTACAGTCCATAACGATCCTCCCTCGCCTCCAGCTGCTTCTTCCCGTAAATGGCACGGATCAGTCCGGGTGTCGCCACCCCGGGAGCTTCCAGCATCCAGCCGGGATCTTCGAAAATCTGACCGGTGACCGTGGATTGAAGCGTGTAGATGGTTCGTTCGCTCATGTTTCTCTCGATGTAGATGCGGTGCAAAGATAGGGAAGTATGGTTATAAAAATTCCAAATTCCAGGATCCAAAGTCCAGACAAATCCCAAAATTCAAATTTCAAAACGACAATTCGTCAAGATAGAAGTGTGTCATAATTATTCCCTTCTTCTAAATACCGCGTAGCGGTTTAAGCATTGTAACACAACGATATCATCATATACCTTCATTCCCCGTAGGGGATAAACATATACGATCTGTAACCCCTCCAGGGTATAAATCCCTTACCCCGTCCTGATGCTACAATACTACATGCCCTACGGGCAAGGGAATGGAGCAAAGGGATAACAGGTCTTGGACTTTGGATCCTGGAATTTGTTTGTACTTTGGATCCTGGAATTTGGAATTTACGAAGTCCCCTCGTGTACCTTCGGTGTTAGCTCAGAATCAGGTTGATCGTCGCGACAATATCCAGCACATTGATGATGCCATCGCCGTTCACATCGGCATTGCTGAAATTGAACGGAACTGGATTCAGCATCATGATGTAATTCGATATCATAATGATATCCAAGACATTAACCGAACCGTCACCATTGGCGTCGCCGGGGACGCCACCTGCAGTAACCGTGATGGCGAATGAACAGGAACCGCTGCAACCAAATTCGCTCAGGAATGAATAGGTAATCGTGTGTTCGCCGACCCCGGCAGTGGAAGGATTGAACATGCCCCCTGAAACGCCGGGTCCGCTGAACGTACCTCCTACCGGCGAGGCGCCGGTGAGCTGGAACGCAGGATCCGTGTCGGGTACCTCGATGTCGTCAGGGCACAGCATCTCAGGAAGAGGATGAACAACCACCGTGATGCTTTCCTGGGCTGTGACGGATCCATCGTTCACCATTACAGTGTAGGTTGTAGTGGTGAGAGGATCCACGACCGGATTGGCGAGGCTGGAGGTGAAGCCCGCAGGTTCAGAGGTCCATGTATACGAATACGTGCCTGATCCTCCCTGGGCGCCGGCAAAAAGATGACTGGTCCCGCCCTGGCATATTGACAACGGTTCTGCCACGGGATCAAGCTCCAGGATCCCACCCGTGACCGTAATGATCATCTGTGAACTGCTGAAGCATCCGTGATCATCGGTGACCGATAGCGTGCAGATCACGGTTTCGTAAAGTTCGACTGTGGTCGGATTGATGACTGTGGCATCGACAAATATGCCTGCAGGAGACCAGGAGCAGATAAAGGGTGCGAAACCATACACACTGGCATCCGACACAGTAACGGAAGTACCCTCTGGGACAGACCGATCGGCACCTGCATATACGCTGGGCAGGCTGTATATTTTGATCTCAGCGCTGGCTGTTACCTCCCCGCACGCGTCACCGGCATCAAGGGTATTGGTCACGGTATACGTGCCCGGTTCGCTTTGCCCCATATCAATTTCACCTGTGCTGTTATCCATAAAAACAAGCCCTTCCGACGAGGTGAAGATGCCGGCTTGCCCTCCGTCAGGATACGTGGGGATGGGATTGGGATCGTTCTTGCAATAGGGTGTTCCGGGGTAGCTGAATGTTGCAACTGGCGAACCATACGATACGGCTGTATGGGAAGCAGTGGAAGGTCCGAGACATCCCTCCGCACTGGCTGTGATCACGGAAACACCTGTCCAGAATGATGGATAGTCGACTGTCCCTGTAAGGGCATCCATAGAGAGTCCACTCCCCAGCGAGACAGGATCAAGGCTGTAGGTGATACTGAATGCATTTTCAGAAGAGGCACTGTATATCACTGACCCGGAACCCTGGCACCGCTCTGAGGATGGTCCCAGCTCAAAAGCAGGTATGGTTACCGGGGGATGAACGGTGATCGGAAGGTTCTCCGAAACGGGACCGGTACCGCAGGTATTCACAGCCTTCACCGACAGGTTTCCCGATGTCGCCGACATGCTGAAATTCACCAGGATCTCTGGTCCATTATTAATGATGGTAACACCGGTACCGCTGTACGTCCAGATGTAATCCTCCGCGTTGGAGATGGGATCAATGCTGAAGGTTACGTCAATGGTTCCCTGGCATACCTGTGAGGTGCCTGTAATGGCTGTGGGTGCCGCTGGGATATCCAGTACACTCACTTCCAGTTCGGACACGGTGCCATCGCCGCAGTAGGTGGAAGGAAGGACGGAGACCGTTCCTCCCTGCCCGCTCACGCTGGCGCTGATCAAGCTGCTCCCCTGGCCTTCCGTGATGGTCCACCCCGGGGGTAGTATCCAGTAATACGTTACTCCTGGCTCCTGTTCAACGGAATAGGTCTGCTGGGAGCCTGCACATGCTTCCCCTGCACCTTCGATCACTGGAACAACCTGCGGGATGGAATTGACCGGGAGGGAAACGGATTGGGAGGCACCCGTTCCGCAGATATTGGATGGAAATACTTCAAGTACACCTCCGGCAGCTCCAACTTCTGTGGTAATTAAGGAGGATCCCTGTCCCGATGTGATCTCCCATCCGGAGGGTATCTGCCAGGTATAGGTAATGCCGGGGATGGCAACTACCGAATATGTTTCCTCCTGGCCGTAACAGGGTTCCATATTTCCCGATATCGGGGAGGGCTGCGAAGGCAGGTCAAGCGTGCTGACAGCCAATGACCGGGAGGGCCCCTGTCCGCAGCTGTTGGAGGGGATCACAACGATATTTCCGCCGGCTGCACCCACAGCGGCGGTGACCGCATGTGTTTCCTGTCCTGAGATGATGCCCCAACCCGGGGGTAGTTGCCAGGAATAGGTTGTACCGCTTACATTTTCGACCGCATAGGTCTCGGATGTACCTGAGCATGGATTGATGGGACCGCTGATCGCCGAGGGTTGCCCGGGAGGGCTCAGTACGTTGACCGTGAGTATCCTTGACGGCCCGTTGCCGCAGGTGTTGGAGGGTGTTACCGTGATTTCGCCGCCGGCTGATCCGGCAAGGGCGGTGATCGAACCTGTACCCTGCCCCGAAGTAATGGACCAACCTGCCGGCACCTGCCAGGTAAAGACCACGTCCGGGACGTTATCCACAGAGTAGGTCTGCGATGTTCCCTGGCATGGAGAGGGCGGACCGTAGACAGAGGATGGCTGGACCGGAGTTGTTTTCACCTGGATATAGAGTACGCTGAATGTTCCGTTCCCGCAATCATTCGAGGGTGTGACCTGCACATTTCCGCTAAGGGCTCCCACGGTGGCGATGACCGATGAGGTACCCTGGCCTGAATCGATGGTCCATCCCGGGGGCACCTGCCATGTGCAGGTAACTCCGTCCTGTGCGGGTATGGAGTAGGTCTGTGAGGTGCCCTGGCATGGATTCGCATCGCCGGTGATGCTGCCAGCCGGCTCCGGCAGAACGATCACCGTGACCTCCAGTGATCCTGAAGGGCCTGATCCGCAACTGTTCGACGGTGTGACCTGGACATCCCCGCCTGCCATTCCGACCGTGACGTTGACAGAATTGGTTCCCTGTCCGGAAGAGATACTCCAGCTCTCAGGCATGTCCCAGGTAAAGGTTATACCACTGACATTCCCAACCGAGTAGGTCACCTGGGATCCCTGGCAGGGATCACCAGGACCCGTAATCGCAGAAGGCTGAGCGGGTGTTTGTGACACTGTGATGGCAAGCGTTCTCGAGAGGCCATTGCCGCAGCTGTTGGAGGGTGTCACCTGGATGGTACCGCTCTGGGCTCCTGCGGTGGCTGTGATGGCATTTGTTCCCTGTCCGGAGGTGATTGTCCAGCCAGAGGGGACCTGCCAGCTGTACGTAGTACCGCTTATATTCGTCACCGAATAAGACTGGGAGGTTCCCTGGCACACGGACTGGTTACCCGTTATGGCAGAAGGCTGAGAAGGGACAGGACAGCTGGTGTAGGCAAGCGTATAACTTCCGTACGTGTTCTGATAGCCCCTGACCTTAAGAAAAGCGTAGCCAGTGTAACTGGCGGTCCAGTCCAGGATGGAACGGCCTGATTCACAACCATCGTCATTGGAGGCGAGCAAGGAGCACGATGAGCTGTAGAGTTCCAGAAGAGTGTTGTAGGTGGCAGTGGCACTATTGCCACAGCCGGTTTTGAAGGTGTATGTAAGTCCTGATGTGACGCTTACCCTGTACATTTTGCAACCCAGGATTCCATGGGATGAAGAATGGGTTGACCAGCCTGTAGCGGGTGAAATGGAATAATCATAGTCGGGGCAATCCTCACATAGAGTTATTGACTGAAGCTGGATCACACCCACACCAAAATGCTGCATGCCGGAATACGAGCCTCCCCATGTCATTTCATGGGTGGAATAATCCCAGGTATCGTGCAGATAGACTTTACTCCCCGTATCATCATAACCCATTCCCAGCATGGAATGACCGGATACCTGTATCAGTACCGGCCTCCCTGCATCGATCTCCTGCTTGAATTGTTCGAAGGTAAATCCAATGATGTTCCCGTTGTAACCGTAGATAAACTGATTATAATAGGATGTGACCGTATACCCTCTTGATTCGAAGAACAGCTTAAAACCGTACATCCCATCCTCGCCGTAGCCAGTACCTGAATAGGGAGATCCATCGTTATTGAAATAAAACACCGTAGATGCATCGGAGTTCCCGTAATTATACTGGTTCGTTTTCATGTAATCACCGGTACAGTCGCCGTAGCTATGTTCGGTCCATCCATTGGTGATAAAAGGATCGGGAAGAGAACTTCCGTACTTAATCCAGTAGTCATCCACATGTCCCCTCTCCGTCCTTCCATCAACGCCCATTCGGGTGGCACTGATGGGACACTGGCTCCTGACCTCTCCATTGATGACCACTGTTCCCCAGGAACTGTTGTTCATGGGCGCCACACCTCCGTTGGTCGGGCCGGTATACATGTTGGAATAGCCAGTACGGTCGTAATAACCTGCATTCATGGCAGCTGCTGTAGCCGAACATCCAAAGCTCCAGTCATAGGCTGGGACTTCGGCCAGCGTGGATGATGCGCGGGATGGATAAACGGCCGGCATACGGAAATCATCCGGTGGTTTTCCAGGCACGACCATTTTAATGACCTCTTTCCTGGTATGAGGATCCACAAACCGGTCGATGATGTAGCTATTGGCCAGCTCGGGATGCTGCCCCGCAAGGGAGTTCAGGATATGGATGAAGGACAGGAACAGAATCAGTCTTTTCATTGCAATCGGAGATTAACTTTAAAACACCGGGGATCCTTACTGTTCCTACCTGTCTCATAAGTGTCTTCATGCAGAATGGGTGTGCATGGATTGGCAGTATGCCAATGTGGTTTTACGTCAGTACAAGCAACGGTACAAATGTACTGAAGAAATTATTTCTGATGGAAATATTTAACATTATATTAAGAAATGATGATCAGTCATCGTAAAGTCTGAGGAACTCGTAGGAATTTCCTGCCCAGGTCAGGAATTTGATCATGTCACCGAACGTGATGACCAGGCTGGCAGTATTTAAATTAGGGTGGAAACTAAGTCGTTTGGCGCTTTGCAGTTTTTCATCGAAAAACACATGGACGTGATCTTCCCTGTCATGGATGAGACCGAAAAGGGAAACAGATCCGGGTTGAAGTCCAAGGTAGCGGTTCATGCGTTCGGGTGATGCGAAGGTGAGCTTGCCCTGTTTCAATCGCTTTTCCAGGTCGTGGATATCAAGCTGGCGGCTATGTTCCATGATCACCAGGTAGTGCCGGTCGCCTTTGTGATTGCGGAAGAAAATGTTCTTGCAATGCGTGGAATCAATATCCTTCCAGTACTTCAATGCTTCCTCGATGGTGTATCCCGGCGGGTGTTCGTGGTACTCGAATGGAATACCGAGTTCTGCCAGGATTTCATAAAGTTTCGGATCGCCGACCATAACTCAACGGATTTTATACATTTGTTTATCAAAAATATGAAAAACATATCAAGATGAAAAAAATCTTACTATCCATTTGGGCCGTAAGCCTCTTTTTCTCCTGCAGCACCCAGGAATCAGTTATATACCTCGACGAGATGGATCTCTCCTATATGGAAACCGGGTGGGGAGAGGTGAATGCCAGCTTAAGCGCGGAAGGGAATCCACTCACCGTGGCCGGCAAGGTGTATGAGCGAGGGGTCGGCACGCATGCCATCAGCACCCTGTTGCTGGATCTGAAGGGAAAAGCAGTGACGTTTCACAGCTTTGTCGGGATTGACGACGAGAGCGGTGAGAAAGCGTCGGTTGAATTTTTCGTGTTGGCCGACGGGTGGATCCTGTGGCACAGCGGCCTCATGCATTACGGGGATCCCGCAAGGCAGGTGAAGCTGGATGTGTCGGGTGTCAGGAAGCTGGGATTGTACGTTTCAGACGGGGGCGATGGCATCGGATGGGATCACGCCGACTGGCTCGACACGCAGATCGGGTACCATAAGGTGAGGCCTGAGCCCGTCAGATCTTTTATTGCAGAGCCCAATGTTCTGACTCCTCCACCTCCCGACATGCCCCGGATCAACGGGCCGGAAGTCTACGGTGCAAGACCGGGCAGTCGGTTCCTCTATAAAATTCCGGTAACCGGAAAACGGCCTGTCCGTTTTAGCGGGGAGGGTATGCCGGAGGGTTTGGTGCTGGATGGGCAGAACGGAATCATTTCAGGGGCATGCAGCCTTCGCGGGACATATCCGGTCACCATAGAGGCTACAAATGAACACGGCAGTGTCAAAAAAGTGCTTCAGATCATCATTGGCGATACGATCTGCCTGACCCCTCCCATGGGGTGGAACAGCTGGAACTGCTGGGGGCTAAGCGTAGATCAGCAGAAGGTACAGGCAGCTGCAGATGCCATGATCAGCAGCGGGCTGGCCGATCACGGCTGGACAACCATCAATATTGACGATGGGTGGGAAGCAGCCAGCCGAACCCCTTCCGGCGAGTTGCTGTCGAACGACAAGTTCCCCAACATGAAGGCCCTGGGGGATTATGTCCACAGCCAGGGACTGAAGCTGGGGATCTATTCCTCTCCCGGTACCCATACCTGCGGAGGATTCCTGGGATCGTGGGAACATGAGGCACAGGATGCACGCACTTGGGCAGGCTGGGGTATCGATTATCTCAAGTACGACTGGTGCTCTTACGAACGGATCGCCGCCGACCACAGCCTGGCTGAGTTGCAGAAACCCTACCTGAAGATGCAGAACGCCCTCAGCGAACTTCCTGGGGACATCATCTTCAGCCTTTGCCAGTACGGGATGGGTGATGTGTGGACATGGGGCGCCATGGTTGGGGGCAACCTGTGGCGGACCACCGGCGACATCAACGATACCTGGAACAGCATGGCTGGGATCGGCTTCAGCCAGGATACGTGTTCAGCTTATGCCGGCCCGGGCCACTGGAACGATCCCGACATGCTGGTGGTGGGCAAGGTGGGCTGGGGACCCAGCCTGCATCCCTCACGCCTCACTCCGGACGAGCAATATACCCATATCAGTCTCTGGTGCCTGCTCTCTGCACCGCTCCTGATCGGATGCGATCTGAACAGCCTGGATGCGTTCACCCTGAACCTGCTGACCAACGACGAGGTGATCGCCATAGACCAGGATCCCCTTGGCAGACAGGCTACCAGGATCAAAGAAGAATCCGGCCGGCAGGTGTGGGCCAAACCGCTGAAGGATGGGTCCCTGGCCGTGGGACTGTTCAACACCGGCGACCCATCCCCCGCGGGGATGTTCGACTGGACGGGCGGCCAGCACACCGAAACGGTATCGGTAACATGGGAAGAACTTGGAATCACCGGACCTAAAAAAGCAAGGGATCTGTGGCGACAGAAAGACCTGGGAACTTTTGACAGAGAAATGAAGTTCCCGGTCAACCACCACGGGGTAATGCTTATCCGACTTTCAGGATCAACCAATTAACAGTCTGGTATTAAATTTGATGAAATCGCGGCCATAAAAATTTTAAACCATCCATCATGAAAAAAACCATCACCCTTTTCGCCAGTATTCTGCTGAGCATGCAGGTAATTCACGCACAGGTTACCCTTGAGGTAAAAGAAGAAATCAAAGCGATCTCCAGAGGAGAACAGCCTGCCTTTATCGTCGATATACCCGGCGGGAAATATGAAACCATCCGTAAAGAATGGATCAAATACCTTGAGACCGGCACAAAGCTCAAGGTGCAGGCGGTCTCCAACGAACTAAACATCCAGGGCGCCGTTTTCAAGAAGATCACCCTGGACTCCGTCAATGTCTATAGTTCGGTCTATGACCTGGATTCCAATATCCGGATCATTGCCTGTTTTGAGCTCGATAGCGTCTTCCTGAGCACTTCATCACAAAATCCCAGGCAGAATGAGCTTGCCGTCGCCCTGAAATCAGGCGTGAGGGACTTTGCCGTGGGTCAGTATATCAAAGTATACGAGCAGAAGTTGAATGATGAGAACACTCAGTTAAAAACCCTTGAATCGGAGCGCAAAGAACAGGTGGATGCCATTGAGAAGAACCAGAAATCCATCAAGGAGAGCGAAGAAAGCATACGCCGGTCGGAGGAGTCGATCGATATTCTGGATAGTGATCTGGAATTCAAAAACACGGAAATAAAGAACAAGAAAGCGGTGGTTGCCTCGCTCAAATCATACGATCCGGAAGGCTATAAGGTGGCCGACAAGGAGCTGGGCACCCTGGAACGGGAGAAGAAGAAGATGGAGAACCAGCGGGAAAAAGAACAGAAAAACATCGTGGAATACAAGAACGACATCAAGGAAGCCGAACGCTCCATCGGACAGTTGGAGGATGAGGTGGAAAGCATTGAAATGCAGATCTCTGAGCAGAAGGATCGTATTGACCAGATCGAAACAGAAAAGAGCCGGATCAAATAATTCAGTCGAACGCTATTTTGTTCACATAAAACACATTGCGTTTATCCTCTTCGCTGAGCATCGTGTTCCTGATACGCTGGTAACCATAGACCAGAAAATAATTCCTGTACCAGTACATCATGTTGCTGCCCGATTCGGATGTCATTTTATCACGGGTATGCTTTGATTCAATTGGGACATATTCAAGCGATTGCTGCTCTTCCTTGGCGGTAAAGGCCTTGTATGTTATTTCTCCTTTGAAATTGAACGCAAGAATGGTTTCCTCCCCGTCAAAGATCACATTGACCCTGTTCTCCAGTTTGTTGGATAGAATATCCCAGAGTTCCATGCCATTGTCCCACAACATGTTCCCCTCTTTATCGAACCGGGTGACGAAAGCAGATGTGTACCTGTAACCGTCGAATACATTATAGTAGGACGGCATTGGGCGCCCGTACCAATCGTACATCATTCTCGTAACTGTGTGATATTCAGGATAATATGCTTCAGCTACAAAAACATAGCCGTCTTCCAGCCGAATGATATTGTGTACCAGCAGGTTATAATCAATGGTGATCTCCTCTCCCTTTTTGTCCCGTTTCCTGATCCTCGACAGATCGTTGACCGACAGGTTCTTATAAAAACTGGAGAATTCTGAAAAGTTGTAATATTTCATAAAGTCGACCGAGGTTCCTGTCAGCCGGGTCACGAATATCCCTGATGATTCAATGTCAAGTCCGTTATATACATTATCTGTTTTCCCTTTTGGATTGTCTTTGAAGGTACCGATGATCAGCACCTGTCCGTACCCGGGTAAAAGGATCTCACCGCTGTTGATCAGGTAGCGGGCAGCGTCATTATAAACAGGGACCGTCAAAAGGCTGTCGCCATGCTCATTGAACTGCCTGTAATAGATGAATTCATTGGCTTCATTGTCATAAGTCTTATAGAAAGCATGAAGGGTCCCGGCTGCGGTATCCAACTTCATGTCCAGCAGGAAGGTAAACCTTGCATTGGTGAGGGGAGTCGGGAATTGTTCGCCGGTTGACAGGTCAAAACCGATGATGGAGGACTGGTCGTCATCGCTGATGATTCCAAGAAGCGCCTTCTGGTGCCAGATCGTAAAGTGGGCGAGCAGGCTCTTGTCGGGTATTTTACCGGTCTTGGCCGCGATCAGCCCATCTTTGGTACCGGGAACCGTCACGATCTCGAAGTTGTTCCCGTCAAAGCTCTTTTCACGATTATAAAAGATCAGGTAGAGCAGGTCATTATGGCTTACGGATTTTTCATATTTCAGGTCTTTCAGAATCGGCATTTCCTGTATCCAGACCTGACGAAAATTGACATCATACAATTTAAAGATCCAGACCGTATGATCCTTATCGTCGGTAACTGCAACGCTTTCATAGAACAACAGCATACCTTTCGGGCCGAATGGAATCACGGTGAAAGGTTCTGTATCCTGCCGGGTTTCGATCTCCAGCCGAACCGGCTGGGAACCGGATTTAACCTGTTTCTCATCGGTTTCCTGGGCAAACAGGGCAATGGCACACAAAAAAAAGCTGATGAGAAGGAATATTTTTCGCAGGTCTGGCATAATGCAACCTATTGTCCAATAATTAAATGTCAGGGGACATGTTTCTAACCTGAGGTTGTATCAAAATGTATTTTTTTATTTAACCACGGAGGTCACGGAGAAGTACGGAGAACACAGAGGATTAGTAATAAGTCATTTGAACTCCGTGTTCTCAGTGAATCCTCTGTGTACTCCGTGGTTAAATTGGATTTGAAAACAACTTCGTTTGATAACGAAAGCACGTTAAATTAAATTTTAATTGATAGTGACTTTAACAGTGCCTGTAGTGCCTTTTTCAAGGTCAGTTACCTTAAGGAAATACAATCCCTTTGGTACCATTCCCAGGTCAATGGTATTTTGTCCATCATCCAGCAGAAACTGGTCAATTAACCTTCCCTGGATCGTAAAGAGTGATACCCGGTATTGTCCACGGGAAAGATCCAGACGGATGTAGCTGTCTGCAGGATTGGGGTATACGTTCACGTTCAGGGTCTGCAGCGGATTGGATATCCCCACGTTCGCTTCACCGACGATCATGATATCATCCACTTCCCAGGTGGCGGCCTCTGTCGTGTTGCTGGTATACTGGAAGGCGACAAATACCTGGTTGCCGTCGTAATCCGAGATATCGATCTGTCCGGAGGATATCCATTCCCAGCTACCTGCAGAGAGCACTGCCTCGAGGGTGGTCCATTCGGCCTGACCCGGATTGCCCGATCCCTCATAATCGGTGGATATTTTCACCTGCAGCGCAGGGCCGGTGTAATTCATGGCAGTAATGAACGTCAGGACCTCGTTGTGGTAATTTTCCAGGTTCAGTGCCGGAGAGATCAGCCAGTCATCGTTTTCCAGCGGTCCGCCGCTGAATCCGCTCATCCGGGCGAACCAGTTGTTGCTGAAGGAAGAAGGTTCCCATAGCAGGTCACCGGTGACCGAGTATGCCTGCCAGTCGCCCAGGGTCTGGCTCTCAAAATCTTCCTGGAGGATCACGGTAAGATTCGAGGTGGACGTTTCGGCCTGAGGGGGAGTGCCGTCGTTCTTATAGTCAATGTATTCACCCGAATTCGTATAGGGGAAGATGTTGAAATAGTAGGTGGTGGCGGAGGTCAGACCGGTGAAAGTGACCGTACCGATACCAATATCAATGTTGGCGGCGCCGTTTCCGTCGCTGAAATCCATATCGTCAGCCACCGGGGTTCCATCCTGTGGTGTACCGGAGAGGATGTGGTCAGCCGCGAGGACCAGGTAGCGGTGAGGCGGCTGGGTCCCGCCGGCATCGGTCCAGGATACCACGATGTCGAATCCCTGCGCAATGGCAGTAAAGCCGGTAGGGTATTCGGAGGGTTCGGGATCAGGAGTGAAGGCACCGAACTGCTGGTTGGCATTGATCGCTCCCATGGTAGCTGTCTGGGCTTCCTGCCAGGTGAATTCGCTGTACATGCTTCCGGTGCCCCCCAGCTGCAGCGACTGTCCAACCAGCGTGGCACTGGATTCAGCCACTCCGATATCGGTGGAGGTCATTCCGCTGGCCGGACCGTCCGTAGCGGTCAATACCCCTTCCCAGCTCACGAACTGGCCGGCCACCACTGTTCCCTGGTAAGAAATTGCCAGGCCATCCTCTTCTCCATTCTGGACTCCATTTTCAGGGAATGCCAGATAATAGAGCGTTATGCCTTCCACAGAGCCTCCCACGGTGAAAGTGTCCATGGTCCGGGCGTCATATTGCGCTCCGTTGTTCCCGTTGTAAAGGGTGATGGTGAAATCCGACAGGGTATAACTGCCGGCATTCTGCAGGGCGATTTCGATGAACTCGCCCTGGTCGGTTCCGGCATTATCATAATGGATCTCATTCAGCCAGATGTTCTGGGAGAAAGCAAGATGGCTCAAAAAAAGTAAAGCGATAAAGGTCAGAATTCTTTTCATGACAATGAGTTATAAGATGGTATTAATAGATCATCAATTTGACCGGTTGCAACGGACGGTCGTTGCCGGAATGAAAAACCAGGAAGTAGATCCCTTTTCGCAATCCCTGCAGGTCAAGATCTGAGACAGGTTCGGTAAGGGTACCCCCGAAAACTTTCTCTCCCAGGATGCTGATCACTTCAACCTCCAGGGGGACCACGGGTGATTGTATCCTGACGCATCCGTCGGATGGATCAGGATACACCGAAACCATGTCGTCTTCACCAATGTCGCCCACACCCACTGTCACGTGGATATATTCTGTTTTCAGCTCGGCACTCTCGCCAAACACATTGGTAACCGTGAGGGTGACATCGAAATCCCCCGCATCGGGGTAGGTCACGACCGGATTTTGTTCGTCAGATGTATCCGGTACACCTCCCGGGAACGTCCAGAAGTACACTGACAATGGGAATCCCTGGGAGAGATCGGTGAAAGTCACCTGTGCACCTGTTGCGATCTCCGTTTCATCGACCACAAAATCAGCCTGGGGTGCGAATCCTACCGTAATATACCCGTAGCGCGTCAGTGAATCGGCCCCATAGTCGTTGAAGACCGAAAGAGAAACTGTATATATACCAGCTGTGGTATACAGGATGTCCTGGGGATTCTGTCCGTTGGAGGATTCCGGCGTACCGCCCACAAAGCTCCAATGCCATTCCTCCGGCTGGCCGGTGCTCAGGTCGAAGAAGCTGATGGAATCACCCGGGGCGATGGCTATAAAATCGGAGGTAAAGTCAGCCGTTGGCGGGGTAGCGCAGCCACGGCCCGGCGTGGCGCGAATGGTATCTCCCGCCGCATTGACGGCTGCAAATTCGATGGAGGCCTGCCAGTTCTCCGGCAGTGAATTGTCTGCATCCGGATCACAGAGCGTCAGCGACGGGCCGCCACCGTCAGGTTCCAGGGGCCACGGGGCCTCATCGTCGTATTCGAGATAGTCCACGACGGTGCCGAAGAAATCGGATAGCTCTATATCTTCCCCGCTGTTGCTCAGGGCTCCTTCGGCCCATTGCAGGGAGGCGACGCCGAAGGTATTGAACAGGGATTCCGAATTGGCAGCCACCACCTGGTATTCATTGGAGGACAGCACCATTCCGGGGAACGTGTAATCGATCCCCTCGGAAAAATGGAGCCCCTTGAGAACGACAGGGGAAGCACCGTTGTTGTAGATCTCGATGAACTCAAGGCTGTCGGTGCCGGTCTCCGGCGGATTGTACATGATCTCGGTGATGACCAGGCCGGCAGGGATCGTGTCAAAGACGGCGATGTAATCATTCCTGATCATCAGGTCCTCTCCGAACTCATTGGTGACAAACAGCTGCACATCATACAAACCGGGAGCGCTGTAGAGGATACCCTGCGGATTCTGGTCATTGGAGAAGGAAGGCTCTCCTCCCGGGAAATGCCATTCCCATGCAGTGGGCTCATTGGCTGTCAGGTCGGTGAAATCGACTGCCGAACCCACATAGATCATGGTGTCGCTGACCGTAAAATTGGCATGGGGCGTATTATCAATAAAGAGGACCTCGATATAGTCTTCCCTGGTCAGGGTATCCGTGCCGTTGATGTTATAGGCGATCAATTTAACGTCGTAGAGTCCCGGAGTCTCATAGATGATGGGGCCGGGGTTCTGCTCGGTGGACCAGCCTTGTAATGTTCCTGGGAAAGTCCAGTACCAGTAGGTTGGATTATTTGCCGAAAGGTCCGTGAAGTTGACTCCCTCACCCTGGTAGATGGTAGTCGTATCGGCCTCGAAATCAGCAACCGGAGCCATACTTCCGCAGGCGCCGCCGGGTGTGGCGTAGATCGTATCTCCATCAGGGGTGATCACTGCCAGGTCGGCAGAGGCCATCCAGAATTCCGGATCTGAATTATCCTGATAAGCGTCACAGAAGGTCAGGGAGTGACCGTATCCATCGGCCAGGGTGTCCCAGGGAAGCTCATCCGTATAGGGAACCATATCTATGATGATATTGAGCGGATTACGGATCTGGATCGTATCACCGTCATCGCCCAGCTCTCCGCCGGTCCATTGGAATGGAGTAAATCCAAAGATGCTCTCAAACTCCACGGCGTTCCGGGCAATCACTATATAGGCGCCCGGTGAGAGGACAGTATCCGGAAACAGATAATCGATCCCCTTCGAAAAATAGGAATCCTCCATGTTCACCGGTGCACTGAAGTTATTGAATATTTCGATGAATTCGATGTTATCTGTCTCTCCCTGAGGGGGATTGTACATGATCTCAGTGATCACCACATTGGGAACTTCGGTGGGCATGATGATCGCAAAATCCGTATCGCTTACATCGGCGGGGTCATCGTCGGCCTCATCGGAGATCCTGATCCTGTAATGGATACCGGCAGGCTGGCCCACCGGTATGGCCCATGTCCATGAGCCGCTGTTGTCAGTACTATCGCTGAGCACCCCGAATGGTAGTCCATCCTTGTACAATTCAATCCTGACCGCTCCCTCCATCCCGACGGATGTCCAGGTGATCGGATACTCTTCCCCCTGTTCCCAGAACTCCCCTCCGTTAGGGCTGGTCACAACGATGGAAGGCTCATGATAGGCAACAGAGTTGAGAATGCCGGGTGTACCGCCGTCGACTATGCTGGCATCCCAGCTTTCCGGCTCTGTGTTTTCCATGACAGGATCAATGAGCTCCAGGGAAGGACCTTTACCGTTGGGCTCAGTAGGCCAGTCACCCTCGTTACCGTACATCATATAATCGATCACGTCATCTTCATTGTTGCTCAATTCGATCTCTTCCCCTGCATTGGCAAGTGAATCCGAAAAAGGACCGTACACGTTCTCAATTCCATAATGAGTCATCACAGAATCAGGATTCCGTGCAATCACCAGGTACTCTTCCTTCCCCAGGCTTATGCCCTGGGGAAACACGTAGGAGATCCCCTCGGTGAACGACCAGCCCGAGAGATCGAAGCCGGCGGTATCGCTGTTGTATAATTCAATGTATTCAAAAACGCTGTCGGCACCCAGCTCCTCAGAGGGGTGGTACATGATCTCATTGATAACGACCTTCTGAGCAGTAACGACCGCCGGAAGAAAGATCAGAAAGATCAGAAAAGGGATCAGCCAGTGGATCCTCTCAACAGGAATTTTCATTGCATGTCTGTTTTTAATTGATGATCATCTTTTTAATGACATTGATTCCCTGATCCTGTCCGATGAAACGGACGAAATAAACACCCTTGTTCAGCCATCCGAAGTCAAGTCTGCAATGGGTCTGGTTTATCCTGCTTCCCCAGACCATCTCACCGATCAGGGAATATACTTCCAGAGTAACTGGTACGGGTAGGTTGTCGAGGACAACCACGCCATCGGAGGGAACCGGATAGATTGAAATCTGGTCCGGTACCGCCATCCCACCATCGATCCCAACCGCCACGTGTATGTATTCCACTTTAGTGACCGTGTTTTCGCCAAATGCGTTGGTGACGGTCAGTTCCACATCGAAATCTCCGGCGATTTCATACTTGACCTCCGGATTTTGTACATTGGAAGTGGAAGGGGTACCTCCCGGGAACACCCACGCCCAGGTAATTGGTTCGTGAAGGGACAGGTCCTCAAACGAAACGGTCGTCCCCACGGTGACCTCGGTCTCATCGGCCACAAACTCAGCCACCGGTGCGTAGCCGGCCGTGATGTAATTCTCAATGGTTTTTGTATCGCTACCCAGATTATTGGTGACCTTCAGGGTAACCGAGAAGTTGCCTGGTTCATTGTACAGGATATCCTGGGGATGCTGTTCATCAGAAGCCGGAGGTGTTCCTCCTTCGAAGGTCCAGTCCCAAATGGTCGGGTTACCGACTGAAAGGTCTGTAAAATCAATGGTTCCTCCCACCGCGACAGTTGTTTCAGAGGCAACGAAATTTGCATCAGGAACAATCCCCTGACAGCCTCCCATGGGCGTCGCCCTGATGGTGTCCCCATCCTGGTTTACCGCAGCAAATTCGGTGGAAGTATTCCAGGATCCGGGCAGGGAGTTATCCTCATCCGGGTAGCACAGGGTCAGTGAGGGGCCCAGTCCGTCGCACTGAGGCGGCCAGGGATCTTCGCTGTCGTAGCTGACATAATCCTGCACCACGCCAAAGGGATCGCTCAGCTCCACTTCCTCCCCGCCATTGCTCAAGGCTCCGCCCAGCCATTGGTAGGCGTTCACGCCGAACGTATTGAGGATCGCCTGCGAATTATAGGCAACCAGCATATATTCCCCGGGATCCAGGGATACTTCCGGAAACGTGAAATCAACACCCTTCGAGAAGTAGAATCCAGCGAGGTTGACCGTCACCTGGTCATTGTTGTACAGCTCGATGAACTCCAGGGAATCGGTTCCCTGTTCGGGTGGATTGTACATGATCTCGGTGATGACGAGCGAATAAAAGGTGGAGTCAAGCACGGTGATGTAACCTGACCTGAATTCCGTATCCTCCCCGTAAAGGTTGGTGACCGTGAGTGTCACATCGAATGTTCCGGCAGCGGAATAGACGATCCCCGACGGATTTTGTTCATCGGAAAAAGCGGGAGTCCCACCTTCGAACTGCCAGGCCCATGTGTCAGGCTGACCGGTTGACAGATCCGTAAAATCCACGCTTGTGCCTTTGAGTATCTCCCGGCTGCTGGCAGAGAAGTCTGCTTCCGGCAGTGTGACGATACCGCAGCCGGCACCGGGGGTGGCGAAGAGGGTATCTCCTGCCGCATTGATGGCTGCAAATTCGGTGGAGGCAGCCCAGCTTTCGGGCAGGGCATTGTCGAGGGAAGGATCACAGAGCGTAAGGCTGGGTCCGTCTCCGTCGGCCAGCGTATCCCAGGGCAGCTGGTCCAGATAGGGAACAAAATCAAGCTGTGTATTGAAATTATCCCTCAGGGCAAGGTTTTCCCCGCCATTGTTCAGGGCTCCATCGGTCCACTGGAGGGCAGAAAATCCGAAAACGCTCCGGAAAGCCGATGAATCGGCACAGACCACCAGGTAGGCATCCGGCTCAATGACAACCGGGGGGAAGGTGTAGGTGAGCCCCTCGGAGAAATAGAATCCTTCCAGGCTGACCGTTTCCGCCCCGCGGTTGTACAGCTCGATGAACTCAAGGCTGTCGGTACCGCTTTCCGGGGGATTGTACATGATCTCGGTGATGACGATCTCGTAATCCGGCAGTGTGCATCCCGCCAGTGGTGATGCCCAGATCGTGTCGCCATTGCCGTTGACAGCAGCGAATTCAGTGGAAGGTGTCCAGTATTCAGGTAATGCATTGTCAAGATAGGGATAACAGAACGAGAGGGAAGGTCCGTATCCGTCGGGGATCGTATCCCATGGCGATTCATCATCGTAGGCTACATGGTCGATCGTGTTGCCGTAAGGATCCCTGATCTCGATGGTCTCACCGTTATCGTCCAGGTCGCCGCTGGTCCACTGAAGTGGCAGGAATCCGAAGACATTCTGGAAGGCGAATTTATTCTTTGCGATTACCACCCGTTCGCCCGGTGTGAGCTGCAGATTCTGGAAAGTGTATTCCACCCCGGAAGAAAAATAAAAATCATCGAAGTCGATGACTCCGTTGCCCCTGTTGAACAGCTCGATGAACTCAAGGCTGTCGGCTCCTTCTTCGGGAGGGTTGTACATGATCTCGGTGATGAGGACGGGGGGTACCTGGTAGATGCATCCGGTTCCCGGCGAAGCGAAGATGGAGTCATTGGCCGCATTCACGCCGGCATAATCCAACGAGGCCGACCAGTCGTCGGGGATGGAATTATCCAGGGAGGGATCACAAAACACCAGCGAGGGGCCAAAGCCATCCGGTGAGGTGGGCCAGGGTGCTGCGTCGTCAAAGGCAACGGAGTCAACGGCCCTGCCCAGGTTGTCAGCCAGGATGACGGTTTCGCCACCGTTGTTCAGGGCTCCGTCGGTCCATTGAAATGCCTCCACACCGAAAAAATTCTCCATGGCGCCTGAGCTGATGGCGACGAGGGTATAACTTTCAGGTAAAAGGGTAGTTTCGGGGAATGTGAAGGTCACTCCTTCCTTAAAATGAAATCCCTCCAGATCAATGGCCACTGCTCCCGGATTGTAGATTTCAAGGAACTCAAGGGTGTCATTTCCGGACTCCGGAGGATTGTACATGATCTCTGTGATGACAAGCGAGGGAATGGGCCCAAAGACCTGGGTCAGTGTCTGCGGGGAAGTCCCGGGTAAGGTAAAAGGCCAGTTGCCTGCCACCCAGTTGTGATCCTCGTCGTTCACTCCCCACTCCCATGTATGATAGCCGTAGTCGACAGCCAGGTTGACCTGGGCTGTAAAGATATGATCGCCTGCCAGCTGGTCGCCGTGTGTGCCGTCGTCGTACATGGCCGTGTGCTCATTGCCGGAGTTCCATTCAGGGTCATAATTGCCCGACGCATCCCAGCTCCCTTTCAGGTAAAAGCCCCCGAAGGTTTGCTCTTCCGCATCGTTGATGATAAAGGTAATAGCTGCATAGACCGGGGGAGCGCCGACTACCGCCGTGGTGTTGGTCGCCATGTCATAGGTAAATGCCACGGAATCAACTCCGTTAGCCAGGAAGAATGTGTTATCCCCTGTACTCTGATCCCAGTTCCTGTTGAGGGCGATCTTGCATTCCCAACCGCCTTCGGGCACCTTTATCTTTTTGGTATAGATGTCATCATTATTTCCGTCCGTCATCTCTCCGATGGTGGCACCGGGATCCCAGTCAAGACCACCCATTTCCGAAAGAAAATTACCGGAGACGTTGGGCGGCGTATGGGTCACAAGATTTGCATCGATGTTGGTTATCCAGGTGACAGAGGAGCTGGCGCCGAGCACAATGTGCTGGTTGTTCGCAGGATAGTTGGGATCGCTCCAGCTATCCCCCTCGATCACCTTGTATTCATGATCACCTGCCGGTAATGTCTTGGTCAGCTGGAAAAGTCCATTGGGTTTTCCGTTCATGACGTAATTGGGATCTGTCGTGTTCCATCCCTGGAACGATCCGACGATCCTGGCAGACGTTGGATTGGGTACAATATCGGACTGGGTTCTCGGGTTGATCCGGTAATACGGGCCTGTACCTGACCAGTCCACCACACCGGTGATAGAGGCATATGACTGTCCGACCACGAGCTCGGTGGTGCCAAACTGATAGTCCACGTTATCGCCTACATGGAAATAATACGTCGTTCTGCTGCCGGTCCAGCTGCATTCATAATCGTAATCCGTATAGGCTTCTACCGTGAAATTCTGTATTTTGACCAGCTGTCCTTCCCATTTCTCTCCCGGATCGGTGTTGGCAGGCAATGTTTCGCTGATATCGGAACCGTTGATCACTGCCGGTCCATACGGCGCATTGCCGGTGGAAAGGATGTTGAGCAGCGCCGGTGTCACCAGTTCCGTAAGGTTGTTGTACACATCACGTTTGGATCGTATCAGGATTTCATCACCTGCATTGACCAGTGCGTCGAAGTTATTGTCATAGATCATCACTCCGTGATAGGCTGATGAATTGTCGCTGATCCAGACGTTATTGAAATTATCGTCTGCAGAGATGATGCCCTGAAAGGAGGCGAAGTGGATGTTGTCCATCACGCCGCCCGGATTGGTGGTATTGGTGAAGGAAACCGGCAGGATGCCCGCGTAGAAGTCATATTCGGATGGGATGGAAGTGTCTTTGATCTTATCCACCACATTATCTCCTGTCATGCTGACGGATGGGCCGGTGAGGTGCACCAGCTTGTTGTCGGTCCCGTCGATGACAGCCGTGGAGAACGTGATCGGGGCGGTTCCGGTGAGGATGTAGCTGGCAGGGTTGACCGAGGTCACCGACAGGTTATACATCACATCCAGGGCGGTGGCAGATTTTGCATAGGCGTAGCTGATCGCGTTGGTTGGGGTACCGCCAAAAGTCTGTCCGTTGTTGAGCTGGCCCGGGGTGTCGTCGGCGGGAGCCTGCCAGGTAAACTGGTTATAGAGGGTACCTGAGCCGGTAAGCTGAAGGGATTGTCCCACTGGTTCGCTCCCTGCTTCTGTCACGCCAATGTCGACGGAAATCAATCCATTGGCCACACCTCCGGAACCCGTGAACACTCCTTCGTAGCTGAGGAACTGGCCCGGGATCAGCACCGACTGGTACGACAGTGCCATCCCGTCGGGGGATCCGTTTTGAATGCCGTTGGCAGGATAAACGAAATAGAAGATCGAGAATCCGTTGCTGGTGGCACCAGCCGTGAAAAGGTCAAGCGTCTTGGTCCCGTAGCTGGTTCCGTTGCCTCCGTTGTACAGGGTTACCATAAAGTCCGACAGGGAATAGCTCCCTGCGTTCTGTATGACCACTTCAATAAATTCATTGACATCCGTTCCCGTATTGTCATAATGGACCTCGTTGATCCATGCATTCTGTGCCCTGAGAAAAAGGCACGGTCCGGTGACCATCAGGAAAATAAAGTAAAATTTCTTCATGATGAATAGATTTGTAATTGGTCAGATCCAGTTAATCTGTTATCCAATTACAAATATATCCATAATAAATGATAGAGGGGGTCAATTTTTTATTAACATCAGTTCTTCACTTCCTCAAAGTCGACATCGGTCACCTCTTCGTCTTTTCCTGAGGATTTCCGTTCGTCCGGTCCGCCTGTCCCCTGTCCCTGGGGAGGTTCCTGTTGCTGCTGTTGGCCGGCCTGGTACATATCCTGGCTGGCGGCCTGCCATGCGTTGTTGAGGTTGTTCAGGGCGTTGTCGATACCGGCAACATCCTTGCTCTGATGTGCTGCCCTGAGGTCGGAAAGTGCCCGTTCGATGGCCTGTTTCTTATCAGCCGGGATCTTATCCCCGTATTCTTTGAGCTGTTTTTCTGTCTGGAAGATCATGGCGTCGGCACTGTTCACCTTATCAACCCGCTCGCGTTCCTTTTTGTCGGCATCCTCGTTGGCCTTTGCCTCGTCGCGCATACGCTGTATCTCGCTGTCGGTCAGGCCGGAAGAAGCTTCGATGCGTATGTTCTGTGATTTGCCCGTTCCCTTGTCCTTTGCCGTGACGTGGAGGATACCGTTGGCGTCGATGTCGAAGGTGACCTCGATCTGAGGTATGCCTCTTGGTGCGGGCGGTATCCCGTCGAGGTGGAAGCGGCCGATGCTTTTGTTCTGATGCGCCATCGGGCGTTCACCCTGAAGAATATGGATCTCCACCGAGGGCTGGTTATCCGATGCAGTGGAGAAGACCTCCGATTTCCTGACCGGTATCGTCGTATTGGATTCAATCAGGCGGGTAAATACGCTGCCAAGGGTCTCAATGCCCAGCGAGAGGGGCGTCACATCCAGCAGGAGGACATCCTTCACCTCACCGGTCAGTACCCCGCCCTGGATGGCGGCACCCACGGCGACCACCTCATCGGGATTTACCCCCTTGGAAGGTGTTTTGCCGAAGAACTCTTCCACCGTCTTCTGAATGACAGGGATCCGTGTGGAGCCTCCCACCAGGATGACCTCATCGATATCGGATGTTTTCAGTCCGGCGTCCTGCATGGCCTTACGGCATGGTTCGATTGTCTGACGGACATAGGGATCGATCAGCTGCTCGAACTTCGCCCTTGACAGGTTCCTGACAAGGTGCTTTGGAATGCCGTCGACCGGCATGATATAGGGCAGGTTGATCTCTGTTGAGGTGGAACTGGAAAGCTCTATCTTGGCCTTTTCAGCAGCCTCTTTGAGCCGCTGCAGGGCCATGGGATCTTTCCTCAGGTCGATGTTCTCATCCTTTTTGAACTCTTCTGCCAGCCAGTCCATGATGGTCTGGTCAAAATCATCGCCGCCCAGATGGGTATCCCCATTGGTAGACTTCACTTCGAACACACCGTCGCCAAGTTCCAGGATGGAAATGTCGAACGTTCCTCCGCCCAGGTCGAACACGGCTATCTTCATGTCCTTGTGCTTTTTATCGAGGCCATAAGCCAGTGATGCAGCCGTAGGTTCATTGATGATCCGTTTTACCTTCAGACCGGCGATCTCACCGGCTTCCTTGGTGGCCTGGCGCTGAGAATCGCTGAAATAGGCCGGCACGGTGATCACTGCTTCGGTCACCTCCTGTCCCAGGTAATCCTCTGCCGTCTTTTTCATTTTCTGAAGGACCATGGCGGATATCTCCTGGGGGGTGTACAGCCGGTTATCAATTTTCACACGGGGCGTATTGTTGTCTCCCCTTTCAACCCTGAAAGGAACACGTGCAACCTCTTTCTGAACCCTGTCAAAGGTTTCTCCCATAAACCGTTTGATCGAATAGATCGTCTTCGTGGGATTAGTGATGGCTTGTCGCTTGGCTGGATCCCCAACCTTGCGCTCACCGTTCTCGGTAAAGGCAACGATGGAAGGTGTAGTCCTTCTGCCTTCGCTGTTAGGGATCACAACAGGTTCATTGCCTTCCATGACTGCCACACAGGAGTTGGTCGTACCCAGGTCAATTCCAATAATTTTACCCATGTTCTAAGTATAAAAATGTTAATGATGTTGAAACCTCAAAATTGAATGACTGGAGGTGTTTCAATCATTATGCCAAAGCGGGGAATACTGCCAGATGGGTGACAAAACGGCAGGAAAATCCGGGGATCACTTCCCGATCTCCGACTCGAACTTCAGTCCTTTGGTTAAAAGGATCTCTTCGGTGAGGGGGCTTATGTAGTAAAGCCTGGATTTATTGTAACGGCTCGAAAAGATCCCAATCCCGTTTTCGACGTTGGTATATTCGGGCCTCTCCTGGACAATACTGCTGGACGGGTCGTTCACTTCCATGAATGTATTGAAGTCATCCCCTGCCACCGAGAAAATGTATTCGACGGAAATGGCATACCGGGCCTCGACGGTTGCTTCCTTTGCGGGCTCATAGGGGACATTTTGCTCAAGAAGTTTATAGAAGCTGTTGTTGGCAAACTGGATCAGCATTTCCTCACCTCCCTCAAGAGTCTCGGATTTTTTGGGCGAGTAGGCTGTCTCCACGTACTTATAAAGGGTATCCGTCACCGAGCTGAATGTTTCTTTATAATGAAACCGCATGATCGCATTATACAGCTTGCCGTATTTTGCCGACAGCCATTCCAGGTCTTTCGGATTATCATTATCCGGAAAGTGGATCGTTGGTTTGACAGGATTGTTAACGATCGGCTTAAGGATGGGAAAATCGGAAACCAGGGGGGTGCTGGCAGTGATGATCTTGCCGGTCAGTTCGTTGGTAATGACCAGCCGGTAAAGGCTTTCATCATCCAGCTTGTTGGATGTGACGCAGCGGTAGAGCACCTGTTCGGGATAGTAAAACGTTCCTACCTCCTTGTTGTAGATGGTGGTGGTGTCGAAGGTAAAGGTCTGTTCCAGGATCCCATTCTTCCATGCTTCCATGATGACAGACAGGTTGTTCAGATAGCTGGATGAATCGGGTTCCTGTGCCATGATCAGGGCGTTTCCCTCTCCAAGGAATGCCTTGTTGATCTTCAGATAGGAAATGCTGTCGTTCTGGTTGAGCAGCCCGTAAACGACAGTGATATCCTCATAATCCCCGATGAGGTCCACATCGGTGCTGCAGGAGGCAAGTCCCAGGGCAAGAAGGATGATGATCCCCACTTTTTTCATGGCACAAAAGTACCATTAATGTTTTAATTCCTACATTTGTTAGAATAAAAATGCCGTGTATGAACACATCCATTTTTGCTTCTGCCAAAAAGATCACCACGCATGTGCTTCAGGAGATGAAGCATCAGGATGAGAAGATCGCCATGCTGACCTGTTATGATTACTCCATGGCGCGCATCCTGGACCAGGCGGGCATAGATGTCATCCTGGTCGGGGATTCGGCTTCAAATGTGATCGCTGGTCATAAGACCACCCTGCCCATCACCCTGGATGAGATGATCTTTCTTGCATCCTCGGTGATGCGTGCGGTCAACAGGGCGCTGGTGGTGGTGGATCTGCCCTTCGGCACCTACCAGGGCAATTCGAAGGAGGCGCTGAATTCTGCCATCCGGATCATGAAGGAGGCGGGTGCTGATGCGGTAAAGATGGAAGGCGGTCAGGAGGTGGTAGAATCCATCCACCGGATCCTTTCGGCCGGGATCCCTGTCATGGGGCATCTGGGGCTGACACCCCAGTCGATCCATAAGTTCGGAACCTATGTGGTGCGTGCCACACAGGCAGAGGAGGCGGAGCGGCTGAAAGCAGATGCCAGGATCCTGGAGGAGGCAGGCTGCTTTGCCATCGTCCTGGAAAAGATCCCTGCCAAACTGGCTACCGAAGTGACAGAACAGATCAAGATCCCCACGATCGGCATCGGCGCGGGCGGTGGTGTCAGCGGGCAGGTCCTGGTCCTTTACGACATGCTCGGGATCACACAGGATTTCTCTCCGCGTTTCCTGCGCCGTTATCACAACCTGATGGAAGAGATCGAAGGATCGGTGCAGAAGTACATCAATGACGTGAAGGTCAAGGAGTTTCCTAATGAGCGTGAACAGTACTGAAAGGATTCTATACGAGGATAACCATCTCCTGGTCTTCAACAAACTTCCTTCCGAGATCGTTCAGGGCGATAAGACGGGTGATGTTCCGCTGGTTGATCTCTTAAAAGTTTACATTAAAAAGAAATACCACAAGCCGGGAAATGTTTTCCTGGGTGTTGTCCATCGCCTCGACCGGCCTGCCAGTGGTGCGGTGATCTTTGCACGCACCGGAAAAGCGCTGGGCAGGCTGAACGGGATGCTCAGGGATGGAAATATTCAGAAGATCTACTGGGCGGTCGTAAAGAACAGGCCTGTGCCTGAATCCGGTCATCTTGTTCACTTTTTGCGCAGGAATGAGGAGCAGAACAAGTCTTATGCATATGACCATGAGGTACGGGGTGCCAAACGAGCCGAGTTGAATTACCGGCTTCTTCAATCCGGCGAATTTTATCATCTGATTGAGATAGAATTACTTACAGGGCGTCATCACCAGATCCGGGCACAGCTGGCCGCCGTCGGGTGTCCGATCAAGGGTGATATCAAATATGGTTTCCCGCGCACCAACGACGACGGTTCCATTCATTTGCATGCACGTCGGGTAGAGTTTTCCCACCCTGTATCGAAGGAAACGATCCGGATCGAAGCTCAGCCGCCCGCTGATGCGTTGTGGGATTATTTTGGTGGTTGACGGACGACTGTGAGGCAGCAGCCGGCAGTTGGCAGGCTCCGTAGGAGCCCCAGTACGGCAGCCTGGAATTTGGATGTTGGAATTTGTTTGGAATTTGGATGTTGGGATTTGGAATTTATCCCGGATTTTGTCCGGATAAATTTATCAGGACAACAAATGTCTTTTTACAAAACACTGTAAATCAATATGTAGCCGGATCATTTGTCCGGATAAAATTTATCCGGACAACAAGGCTATTGATTTGACAGGAGTTATGTTTATTTTTACACCTCAAAATGAGGATGATGTATCTGGTCTGTTTTCCATAGAAATACTCCGCTTCCGGCGGATAGTGTCATCCGGCGGACCTTTTTAAGTTGTTTCTTAGAGGCTGTCCCAAAAGGGCAGCCTCTCTTGTGTAAATCCCAAATTCCAGGATCCAAAATCCAAACAAATTCCAAATTCCAATCCCTCATCACATCGCTTATCGGGATAAGCCGCTGCCCTTTGACTGTTGATTGTTGACTGCTGACCGCCGACCGCCGACCGCCGACCGCTGACCGCTGACCTAATCCCGCTGCTTCCTGTAATATTCCACTGTCCTTTTCAAAGCTTCCGCCTGGCTGTATTTCGGCCTGAAACCCAGCTCTTTTTCAGCCTTGGCTGAAGAAAATGTAAAATCAGTACAGGTATAGGTTACGGCAAACCGGCTGAATTTAGGATAATACCGCACGATAGGACGGATCAGCCAGGCAAAAAATTCGGAAATGCTGCCGATGGCATAGGCAAGACCTTCTGGAAGCCAGAGATTCTTTGGAAAGATCCTGTACCCTGCCCCGGTAACGATAGGGTCAAAAAAGGAGAAAAAGTTTGTGCCCGGGCCGTCGGTGATGAAATAGACTTTGCCGGCCACACCGGGTTCCTTTTCCAGCAACGCTTTCACAGCCAGCACGTGCGCATGGGCCATGTTCCCCACATATACATGCTGACATTTCGACCTGCCATTACCCAGCCGGACATAAAAGCCTTTCCGGGCCATATCGATCAGCGAGCCGATATGGTAGGGATCGGCTTCGCCGTAGATGTCGGAAGGACGCAAAACCACCCAGTCGACCGAACCATGATCCAGCGACCTTACGGCCTGCTCGGCCAGGTACTTGGAGCGGCAGTAGACCGTCTGGTGTCTTTCGGGATAGGGCTGCGCCTCATCGATATCCACCAGGGGTTTGCCGGTGAACACCGCATCCAGCGAGCCAGTGTACACCAGGGACCGGATGCCGTGTTCCCTGCAGGCCCTGAGCACATTCACGGTACCGGTGTAATTGACCGATAAAACCTCTTCTTCCGATTTTGTACCCCAGTCGATGATGGCCGCCGAATGGATCACGGCATCCACCCCTTTACAAGCGTCGGAGAGTTGTTCATAATGGCGCACATCCCCCTGTATAAAACGTACTTTTGATGACAAAGGAATAACTGATTCCTTAACATCAAAAACGGTGATGGCCAACACCGCGACAGGGCAGTCGGGTGCCAGGAACTCCTCCACGATTCGCCGGCCCAAAAAACCGGTACCGCCGGTAACCAGAATGCTGATCCCTTTTGGATATTGTTTCGTAACGCTCATTTTATTTTCTTTGCCTGTAAAAAAGAGGCTAAAATAAAACGAATCCTTTAAAAGACCACAATGAAATCCATGATTCTGATACGGGGCGAAAAGCAGGAATCCTGCAATGCATTTAAGGAGCGCGTACTGGACTTCGCCAGGAAGGTTGCCACAAATGCACCGGGAGTAAATGTATCCCTGACGCTTACCGAGGGTCCTCCGCCTCCACTATCGGTTATCCCTTTTAAAAGAAGAAAAGCAGCCGTACTGTCGATTTCCGGGAAGATCGAAGGGATGACAGAACTGACCTTCCTGCCAAAGGGATTGGCTGGCGTATACCAGGTGACGGAAGCCCTGCCTGTCGCCTATCAAAAAACCTGGGCCGACGGGACACGGACACCGGGAGTTTGCCTGCTTACCTTGTTCCGGAAAAAACCAGGCATTGATTATGCAACATTCCTGGACCGCTGGCTCAACAGTCATACGCCGCTGTCCCTGAAGATCCATCCCCTGTGGCACTATAACCGGAATGTTGTGGATGCCAGGGGGAGGGATGCCCTGGAGGGATGGGACGGCATCGTGGAGGAGCATTTCCGGAAAAGACAACACCTGACCAATCCCTTCATTTTCTTTGGCAATCCCCTTACCATGTGGTACCATATGATCCAGGTGTACACTGATACAAGATCCTTCCTGGATTATCATACCATCGAGACATACCTTGCTCGGGAATATGTACTGAAATCAAGCACCCCTTCCCAACTCCTCCCCTGAAGGGGAGGTGCTTAGGGGGTGGGGTCAATATCCTCTACTGCTACCTATATTTGGCTGCTACGGAGCCGCGGGTCAAGCCAGCAATTCCACCGTAATTCAGCTCCTCGGATCTGGGGATTAGGCTACATTCAATCTGTGCGCCTCCGTATTTCCTCTGTGTTCTCCGTGGTTAAATAAAAAACCTCTGTCGTTCTGATATTTTCAATTCCAACTATAGGAAATTAACTCCGGGAGCTTTTTCTGTATCAATGAAATCGGTACCTTTGCAAGGGTATTGTGATTTAATTAACAGAAGATTTTAAATTATTGATTTTATGGAACTTACAGAAAAAATGACCTCGGCCTACCTGATGGGGCTGGAAGAGAAGTACGGAGCGCACAATTACCATCCGCTGCCAGTGGTGCTGTCGCGTGGTGAGGGGGTTTACCTCTGGGATGTGGAAGGAAAGCGCTACTACGATTTTTTATCTGCCTATTCAGCGGTCAACCAGGGGCACTGTCATCCGCGCATCATCCAAGCGCTCATTGACCAGGCAAAGACGCTGACGCTGACGTCGAGGGCGTTTTACAATGATTCACTGGGCCCTTACGAAAAATACATCACCGAATTCTTCGGCTATGATAAGATGCTGCCCATGAATACGGGCGCGGAAGGAGTGGAAACTGCGCTGAAGCTCTGCCGCAAATGGGCCTATCATGTCAAAGGCATCCAGGAGTCAAAAGCTAAAGTGATCGTATGCGAAGGTAATTTTCACGGACGGACCATTACGGTGATCTCTGCATCCACCGATCCGGATGCACGGGAAGGCTTTGGCCCCTATACGCCCGGATTTGTCGTAATCCCCTACAACAATATCCCCGCGCTGGAGAAGGCGCTGGAGGATCCCGATGTGGCAGGCTTCCTGGTGGAGCCCATCCAGGGGGAAGCAGGTGTATTTGTACCGGATGAAGGATATCTTTCCTCAGCCTGCCGGCTGTGCCAGTCGAAGAATGTGCTGTTCATTGCCGATGAGGTTCAGACCGGACTTGCCCGTACCGGCCGTATGCTGGCCTGCGACCACGAAGACGTGCGGCCGGATATGATCATCCTGGGCAAAGCGCTTTCAGGCGGGGCCTATCCGATTTCCGCGGTCCTTGCCGACGATGAGGTCATGCTGACCATCAAACCCGGTCAGCACGGAAGTACCTTTGGCGGCAATCCGCTTGCGGCAAAGGTCGCCGTCACATCCCTGCAGGTCCTCCGCGATGAGAACCTTGCAGAAAATGCTCAACAGATGGGTCAGCTATTCCGGTCGGAAATGAAAAAGATCCCATCCGACATGATCGAGCTGGTGAGGGGAAAAGGACTGTTGAATGCCATCGTTATCAAACCGAAGAACGGAAAGGAAGCATGGGATGTCTGTCTGAAGATGGCGGAGAACGGTGTGCTGGCCAAGCCCACGCACCAGCATATCATCCGGTTCGCTCCTCCGCTGGTGATCACACAGGAACAGATCCTGGATGCGGTCCAGAGAATTCGCGAGTCGATACTTAGTTTTGCTTAAAATTGCACTACAAGCCTTACATTCAGCTGCCTGGGCGTCAGGCGGTTGGGAACAGGATACTGGTAATTGTCGATGGTCCGCACCCAGAGGTAGGAGACGGTATTCTTATGCTGCAGAAGGTTGAATACTTCAAGGCTGATCCAGGCATTTTCAATGTAGCGCAAGGGATTCTTTTCAGAAAAGAATGTCCCCTGCCCGATCAGCTGCTTTGAAAATCCGACATCCACGCGCAGGTAGGGTGACGATTCAAACACATGCTTGTATTTGGGCTGATCCGGTGGACCAAACGGCAGATTGGTCCCGTACAGGAACGTCATCTGCATCCGGTAGGTCGGGTTCATGGGAAGATAATCCTGAAAGAACAGACCGAAATTGATCCTCTGATCGGTCGGCCTTCGGATGTACCCGGGGTAAACGATATTGCTGTCGGCATCAAAATAGTAGTCATCTTCAATATCCTCCATGGTCTTCATGAAGGAAAGGCTGGCCCAGGATTCCATCCCTTTCACAAATTCGCCGTTCACCTTCATGTCGATGCCGGCTGCATAGCCGTGGGAGTTATTCGTCGCAGCATACCGTATCCTGACGTTGTCGATGATATATGGAACCAGGTCATCCAGCTTTTTATAGTAGACTTCCGTCACGAACTTGAAGGGCCGCGACCATGCCGTGAAATTCCAGTCGCTGCCCAGGACGAAGTGGATCGACTTCTGGGCCTTCAGGTCGGTGTTGAGGTTGCCTTCATAATCCCGCATCTCGCGGTAAAAGGGTGGCTGGTAGTAATACCCGGAAGAAAAACGGAAGAGGATATCCTGTTTCATGCGAGGCTTGTAGGAGAGGGTAAACCGGGGGCTGACCAGGAACTGCTGGTTCATATCCCAGTAATGAAACCTGATCCCGTAGGTCAGGGCAAGCCGTGACGAATCGGTGACCAGGATGCTCCAGCTATCCTCCCCAAAAGCCGTGAAGCGGTTGGAAGAAAGGGTATGGTCTGCCCTGGCGGCAGAGAAAAGTTCAAAGGGATGTGATGGCTGGGCCGAAGGAACGGTGTATCCTATGGAATCGGGGGGATGCGGAAGGGAAAAACCTGCCGAGTCGAGCAGTTCCCATTCAACCAACGCATCCTCGATCCATTCATGCTGGTATTTCACCCCCCACTGGATGTAATGACGCGAAACATCATAGATCGCCCTGTGTTCCAGGTTGAAGACATTCGCTACCAGATCATTGCGGGCATGATCGAGGTAGGAGCCGACTCCCAGGAGTTCGGTGGGCTCTCCGAAATCCTCGCTGGTATAGTCCGTTTCCAGGCGTGAGATCCAGTATTGCCCCAGGATATCAAAATTCTCGGTCTCCAGTGTGCGGAATCCCGATGCAATGAACTTCATCCTCAGGTTTTCCTTCAGGTTGTAGTCCAGGGTAAGTCCTCCCAGGTAATTGACAAACTTGTCACGTTCATTTCCCTCCATGTAGACCGTGAACTTGTACGCCTCATTGATGGCACCAAAAGCGGTTTCCCTGGACTGGGGGACCACCTGGTAGATATTTCTGGCCATATAGCCTAAAAAGGAGAGGTTGAGTTTTTCGGTCAGCCTGTAGCTCAGCAATGTCTGGACGTCGGTATATACAGGTTTATAGTCTCCTTCAGTTTCAAGGCCTTTGAGGATGTACTGGTTGTTCTTATAGCGGACACCCAGCAGGTAGGTAAAGCGCTGGTTGCGGTCGGCACCTTCCAGATGAAAGGTTGCTCCCAGAAGGCTGAGGGAGAAGGAGCCTGCGAACCGGGTGGGCTGTTTATATTTGATATCCAGCACGGAGGATAATTTATCCCCGTATTCGGCATCAAAGCCGCCCGCTGAGAAGGAAATGGCCGACACCAGGTCGGGATTCAGGAAGCTGAGTCCCTCCTGCTGGCTCGACCGGATGAGAAAGGGGCGGTAGATCTCGATATCATTGACGTAGACCAGGTTCTCGTCGTAATTGCCTCCGCGTACCGAATACTGTGAGCTCAGCTCGTTGGTGCCTGCCACGCCGGGCAGAGTCTTGATCAGGCTCTCGATAGAGCTGCCCGAGACAGAGGGGATCAGGGTGGCGTCTTTGGGGTCGATCCGGGTAAGGGTGGTAGTCCTGAGCTTCTGGTCCTCTATGACCACATCCGGCAGCTCGGTGGTGGATGGTTGCAGGATGACATTGATCTCTTTTCTTTCGCCAGGTTCCAGGTAAAATTCATAACGCTGTGTAACGTATCCCACAAAACTGTAGACGACGGTCATTTCGGTAAGGGCGGGTACCTTTATCTCATAGTTTCCTGATTTGTCCGTCGCATTGCCGCTTGGGAATCCCGCAACCGAAATATTGACCAGTTCCAGTGGTTCATACCGGCTCGCGGTCACCTTACCATAAATAATTGCCGTTTCCTGACCCGTCAGAAAGAACGGAAACAGGAATAAAAGAAGGAATATGAGGTGGAAGGATCGAATCATTGACCGGTTGACAGTTGGCGGTTGGCAGTTGGCAATAAGCAGTTGTCGTTCATGATCGGGGATGATGAATACCTTTTGATATTTGATTTTTGCTTCTTGATTTTTGATCTTACTGTTTCTTCTGGCGTTTGAATTTCCCCTCCTTCCATGCCTTGAAGAACTGCGCCCAGGCAAAGGGGTCGAGGATGGTGATGGGTTGTGTCTGGCCGATATAGTAGTGTTTATAGGTTTCCCACTGCATGTAATTCTTATAGTTCATGCTCCCGTCCATGGGCGATGACATAGCCCGTTCCTTCAGTTCAGCCCGTGCAAGGTTGATGCGGGCCCGCTCCAGGTCGTCCTGGGGGATGTCCATTTTGACAAATGCTTCCCTGAATTGCTCTTTTGTCGGCCACGGGTAGATCACGGTTTCATCCAGCAGAATCGTATCCGCGGTCATGGTCTTGATCAGCGTATAACGGCTCCTGGTAATCGTGTCAGGGATCGTATAGGATGATCTTTTATATCCCACCGATGTGAACAGTATCGTATCACCTGCCCGTGCAACGAAGGAGAAATAACCGTAGTAATCGGCCACTGTGCCCCAGCGGTTTTTCTTGACCATGATATGCGTGAAGGGAACCGGACGAAGGCTGTCGGCCGTGACCACCACTCCCGAAAACTGTACCAGCCTTTCCTTTTCTTCCTGTTTCTTTTGGTCACCGGTCTGTGACCATAGATCTGAACCCGGGAACAGGATCAGGAACAGGAACAGGATATGGTAAGTTCGTTTCATCGGCAGCCCACAAAGATACCTTGATTTGGTGGATTAATGAAAACGGCCCCCGGAGAAATTTATTTTCAGCAAACAATGAAGAATGAATCTATTTACCCCTCCCAGATCTCCGCTTTCGCGGGGACCAGGGAATTGCCGGGAGAGATGTCATATCCAATTAAATGAAAAAATGCCGTTTCCATCAGGTAACGGCATTCCTTGCTTGATCTATTATTGATCGTGGCTCTTTTGATCTGTCATTTATCCAGGAATCCCTTTTCCCTGGCTTCCTGAATGCAGGCATACAGGCCTTTCTTATTGATATTCCTCAGTCCTGCTGCAGATACCTTCAGGGTGATCCATTTGCCTTCTTCCTCCACAAAGAATCGTTTGGTTTGCAGGTTGGGATAGAATCTTCTTTTAGTCTTGATATTCGAATGGGAAACACTGTTCCCTACGATCATGCTTTTTCCGGTGATTTGACAAATGCGTGACATTTTCTTAAAATTTTCCGTCGTTCAAAAAGTGGGGTGCAAAGTACGGGAAAAAAAATCAAATAAACAAATGAGAGTTATTTTTCTGTCATTCGTTGTCATTTATAGTCATTCCTTGTCATGTATGACTACGAATCACGTAAAGCACGGAGTGCTGGCAGATGACTACGAATGACCATCAATGGCTATGAATTAGCAATCTCTTTCCTCAGCATATCCAGCGCCGCCATGGCCGTACGCCGGATGAACCGCAGGCGGTCGTCCTTGAAGAAAAATTTCCTGGCAGTGGTACCTCCGGGGGAAGATACAGCAATCCAGACGGTCCCGGCGGGCTTTTCGGGTGTGCCGCCATCCGGACCGGCAATACCGGAAGTTGAAACGGCATAATCAGTACCGAACCGGTTCCGGATCCCTTCAGCCATCTCCCTGACCACCTGTTCGCTCACCGCACCGAATGTTAGCAGGGATTGGGACTGAACCCCGAGTTCCTGTTCCTTGATGGGATTGGCATAGGCGACGACCGAGCCTGTGTAGTACCGTGAGCTCCCGGGAACACTGGTGATCAGGTGGGCAATGTAGCCACCTGTGCAGCTCTCTGCCGTGGCCAGGGTCTGATGTTTTTCGGACAATTCTTTCCCGATCACTCCTTCCAATGTGTCATCATCATAACCGAAGATCAATTCCGGGATCAGCTGGCTGAGCCGGATGATCTGATCATGGATCTCATGGGCAAGTTCTTCGGCATTCGTGCCCTTTCCCGAAAGACGCAGCCTGACCAGTCCGGGCTGCGGCAGGTAGGCCAGCCTGATATGGGGAGGGAGTGCCAGCTCCCACGGTTCGATCATCTCGCTTATCTTTGACTCACCGGCACCCGTCGTCAGTACGGTCTTATGAAGGATGACATCCTCCGCGAAACGCTTTTTCAGTTCAGGGAGGATGTGCTGCTGCATCATCTCTTTCATTTCAAAGGGAACTCCCGGCATGACGATATAGATCCGTTCATTTTTCTCAAACCAGAGTCCGGGAGCAGTTCCCACGGTGTTGGGTACCGGCCGGGCACCTTCAGGGACCATGGCCTGGGAGCGTTGCGAGTGCAGGGCTGGTATCCGCCTGTTCCGCAACTGTTGGCTGACCTGTTCATAAACAGATTCATCGAAGCGCAGGGATACGTTGAAGTACCTGCAGAAAGCCGTTTTGGTGATATCATCCCGGGTTGGGCCCAGCCCTCCGGTCACCAGGATCACGCCGGCCCGCGAGGTTGCAGCCTTGATGGAATCCTCTATTTCGTCAAGGTCATCTCCCACAGCCGTCATCCGGACGGTCATAATGCCGATGTCGCTCAGCTCCGATGCGATCCAGGCTGCATTGGTATTGATGACCTGCCCGATCAGGAGCTCGTCACCGATGGCAATGATCTCTGCTTTTTTCATGCGATGCGCTTTAGAACGCACAAAATTACGGATTTCCATCATGGATGTACAGGCGGTTTGATTACTTTTGTCGCATGAGTGAACCGTTTTACAAGCACACCGACCTGATCATCAATCCTGATGGAAGCGTCTACCACCTGCACCTGAAACCGGAGCAGGTTGCTCCCTGCGTGATCATTGTAGGTGACCCCGAGCGTGTTGGAATGATCTCAGGCCATTTTGACCAGATCGAGTACATCGGACAGAACAGGGAGTTGCTGACCCATACCGGGTACCTGGGCAATAAGAGGGTGATGGTCATGTCGACGGGGATGGGACCCGATAACATCGACATTATCGTGCATGAGCTGGATGCCCTGGTCAATATTGATTTCAGCACGCGTACCAGGAAAAGTGACCACACGCGGCTGACCATCCTGCGCATTGGCACTTCGGGTGCGATCCAGCCGGAAGTCCCCCTGAATGCTTTTGTCATGTCGGAATATGCCATCGGCATTGATGGGTTGATGAATTATTACCGCGATGAGAACAATCTCCTTGAATATGATCTTGCCGAAGCTTTCCGTGCACACACCCACTGGCCGGAAAAGCTATCCCAGCCCTATGCTGCCAGAGGATCCGAGCTCCTGATGCAGAAGCTCGATGCAGGATTCCTGAAAGTGATGACCCTTACTGCCCCGGGATTCTATGGACCGCAGGGTCGCTCGGTGCGACTTCGCCTCGCCTATCCAGAGCTCAATGATGCGATCGCTTCCTTTTCTTTCAGGGGAAGAAAGATCACGAATTATGAAATGGAAACCTCAGCGCTTTACGGTCTTTGCAGGATGCTTGGTCATGAAGCCATTACGGTTTGTGCTGCCATTGCCAACCGGGCTTCCAACCAGTACGATCCCGGTTACAAGAGCAAGGTCGGCCAGCTGGTAGAATTGCTGATGGACCGGTTGCAGCAGTTATAGGAGCTATCTTAAATAAGCCTGCAGGAATTTCCGGGTGTTTCCTTCCACTCTTTTCACCACATCGGAAATGTCACTCTGTTCGAATTTCTCACCGGTGATGATCTCGTACAATTCGATGTATCGTTCCGAGACCTGGTGCACGAAATCATCGTCCATCATGGGTATCTGCTGACCGTCTTTACCCTGAAATCCATTCTGCATGAGCCATTCCCTGACAAACTCCTTGGAAAGCTGCCTCTGGGGTTCATTGTTTGCCAGTCGTTCTTCATATCCATCCTTATAGAAATACCTTGAAGAATCCGGTGTGTGAATCTCATCAATGAGGTAGATCTGGTCATCGATCTTTCCAAATTCGTATTTGGTATCTACCAGGATCAGGCCCATGTTCTCAGCCATCCGTGTGCCTCTTTCGAAGAGGGCATATGTCATGGTTTCGAGCCTTTGATAATCCTCTCTGCCGACCAGGCCGGAGGAGATGATCTCTTCCCTGGAAACATCTTCATCATGACCTATGATGGCCTTTGTTGTCGGGGTGATGGCAGGTGACATGAAGCGCTGGTTTTCCTTCATCCCGTCGGGCATCGGCACACCGCACAGTCTTCTTTTGCCCTGTTGATACTCTCTCCAGGCGTGTCCTGAGAGGTATCCCCGGATGACCATTTCCACCTTGAAAGGTTCGCATCTGCGTCCAAAGGTAACCATGGGATCAGGCACGGCGATCTTCCAGTTCGGTACAATATCCTCGGTGGCGTCAAGAAATTTTGAGGCAATCATGTTGAGCACCTGACCCTTGAAGGGTATACCTCTTGGCAGTACCACATCGAAGGCGGATATCCGGTCGGTTGTGATCATGAGTAAATACTGATCATCAAGTGTATATACATCCCTGACCTTCCCTTTGTAGAGATTTGTCTGTCCGGGAAAAGAAAAATTGGTTTCAACCACGGCGTTTTTCATAGCAGAGCGGATTTGTTGGAAGTTTTGTCAGAAGTTCTTCATTCCCTGTGTTGGTGATAGGCGTTCAGAACACGGGATACCAGTTTATGACGGATGATGTCTGTTTCGTCGAGGAGCACAAAACCAATCCCGGGTATGTCCTGGAGGATCTGGGAAGCATGCACCAGACCCGACTGCTGGTTTTTTGGCAGGTCGATCTGTGTGATATCTCCTGTGACGATAAATTTGGCGGCTTTACCCATTCGGGTGAGAAACATTTTCATCTGGGGGATGGTGGCATTCTGGGCTTCGTCGAGGATGGCGAAGACGTTATCAAGGGTCCGGCCGCGCATGAAGGCGATAGGAGCGATCTCGATGGTGCCGTCTTCCATGTAGGAAAGCAGTTTCTGTGTAGGTATCATATCGCGGAGGGCGTCGTAGAGCGGTTGGAGGTAGGGATCCAGTTTATCCTTGAGATCGCCGGGCAAAAATCCGAGGTTCTCACCGGCTTCCACGGCTGGGCGTGTCAGGATGATCCGCTTGACCTCTTTGTTCTTCAATGCCCTCACGGCCAGGGCCACTGCTGTATAGGTCTTGCCGGTTCCGGCGGGCCCGATGGCAAACACCAGGTCATTTTTCAGGGTACTTTCCACCAGCTTCTGCTGATTCATCGTCCTGGCCTTGATCAGGTTGCCCTGCCGGCCATGCAGCAGGATGTCGCTGCCGGTCTCACTGACCGCATAAAATCCGGTGTCCTCCGGCTGTCCGATGATCTGTTCCACATCGTTTTCCGTCAGCTTACCAAATTTATCATAATGCATGAGCATCAATGAAAATTTCTTCCCAAATTGTTCAATTTCGCTATCTTCCCCAATCACCCTGACCGTATCGCCCCGTATTACAAATTTCAGAAGCGGAAATCCATCCCTGATCATTTGTACATTGCGGTCATTGACTCCATAGATATCAACGGCATTGTAGGATTCGATGCTGAAGGTCTTTTCGGTCATATCACTGGATAAATCTGATCAAAGTTATTTAAAAACTGAAGTGTTCAGATCAAATTTGTAATTTTGAAGTGCACAAAAATAGCTTAAATCGTCAAACGTAAGGGAATCTTTTCCGATATCTGCTTATGGCCATTATAACGATCACGAGTGACTGGGGTTTGAAAGATCCTTACCTTGCGAGTGTCAAAGGCACGATGCTGTCGCAGCTTCCGGATGTTACGATCGTGGATATTTCACATCAGATAACGCCCTTTGATATGAATCAGGCGTCGTTTGTTGTGCGGAACAGTTTCCGGAGCTTCCCTGCCGGGACCGTTCACCTGATCGGGATCAATACGGAGGCTTCGATCGAAACCCCGCATACCCTTGTTCTTTATGAGGGGCATTTTTTTATCGGGGCAGATAACGGCATCTTTTCACTGATCTTTGACCACGATCCGGACAGGATCATTGAGATCGACGTCATACAGGACTCCGATTATTTTACATTCTCGGAGCGGGATGTTTTTGCCAAGGTAGCGGTTCACATTCTGACGGGTAAACCGATCGATGAGTTGGGTGGTCCGCGGCCCGCCCTTACCCGGATGATCTCCTTCCAGCCTGTTGCGGATGGACAGGTCATCAAGGGAAAAGTGATCTACGTGGATGTTTACGAGAATCTGATCACCAATATCAGTCATTATCTGTTCCGGTCGGTGGGCAAAGGGAACCGTTTTACGATCACTTTCCGTAATCCCCAGTATTCCGTCCAAGCCATCAGCACCTCCTACAGCGATGTGCCGGAAGGGGAAATGCTGGCCATTTTCGGGACCTCCGGATTGCTGGAGATCGCCATGAACAGGGGAAATGCCAGCAGCCTGCTGGGAATGGAGGTCGACGATCCGGTAAGGATCGAATTCAACGAATAGGCTACCGTCTCATTTCTTGTGTATCAAATCCTTCCATCTGACCGAATAGGCGATGCCTATATTGATGCCGACACTGCTGGCTGATAACCGCCGTGTTAACCTATCCGTTGGTTGAGTCTCATCAAAATCCGGTGAAGTCGGAATGTTGTTTTTATCGGTGAGCTCTTTCAGATACGCTGAATACCGTTCTGCCGTCGTCAGGTTGTACAGGCCATAGGAATACTCATTCATCAGGTCGTTGGTCACCGATTTATACCTGATGATCTCAGAGGATTTATAAGTGACAGAAGCCAGCTGTATCGCCACTTCACCATAAAGAGATACTTTTTTCCCGATGGGGTAAGCGGCATCCAGGGATGCATAAAATCCCGGGGAAAAAAGAAACGTGTACTTTTCTGTCTTCCAGGTCGCCTGGGCATAGTCAAACTGTTCATAATTGATCGAAGAACTGGATTCGATGGTAAAATACCTTCCCGGCGGCATCAGAATACCAAACCTGCCTGAGAGTGTGAGATCGGATCTTTTCAAGGGCATGTACAAGGCCGGACCTATTTTTACATAATGTGAGGTGATCCTGGCAATGGACTCCGTGTAATAATCAGGCTCATCAACTTTTTCAAAAAGTATGTCAGGGCTTAGCATAAACTGATAGCCCAGCTCAATGCTGAGGTTCTTTTCAAGGAAATAGGATCCCGAGGCTGAAAAGCTGAATCCTCTGCCAACCGATCCGATGATCAATTCCGACCGGTGCATATCAGCAGTCGAACTGGTATTCGTTCCAAGCTCTCCGCCTGCAAAACCCGCATAGTAGCCCACATCGATACGGAAAGAAGTTGAATGCTGCTGTGCGTGCAGATAACTTACAGGCCATATCATGAAAGGCACCAGTACTATCCATGGTTTAAGCCGCATATTCAATTTCTTGCTGATTGAGAAGGCCAGTGGGTGGGGTAATCCTCCGAAAGGCGAAATTAGCAAAAAGTATAACCGGAAAATAATTATTTTTGTCTTCCCTTGTAATAAACTGGTTTGAACCGATGATCGCATTGCTCCGGAAAGAAATCAACAGTTTTTTAAATTCACTGATCGGTTACGTGGTGATCATTGTATTTCTCCTGGTGACCGGTCTGTTTCTATGGGTTTTCCCGGGCGATTTTAATATTCCGGACTTTGGCTATGCAACGCTTGACAGTTTGTTTGTCGTTGCGCCCTTTGTTTTTCTCTTTCTCATCCCTGCCATTACCATGCGGTCGTTTGCGGAAGAAAAGCGCAGCGGCACCATTGAAATGATCCTCACCAAACCCCTGACGGATTTCCAGATCCTGTTTGCCAAGTTCCTTGCCGGCTTTCTGTTGGTGGCCTTCTCCCTGCTGCCCACGCTGATCTACCTCCTGTCGGTATACATGCTCGGCCAGCCTGCCGGTAACCTGGACATGGGAGGCACATGGGGTTCTTATCTGGGACTGCTCTTTTTGGGAGCCGGTTTTGTGGCGATCGGGCTCTTTGCCTCGTCCATCACCGACAATCAGATCGTTGCCTTTGTCGTGGCTGTGCTGATATGCGGTTTCGCCTATATCGGTTTTGAGCTGATCTATTCGCTGGAGCTTTTTGGACGTTTCGATCTTTTCATCCAGACCCTGGGGATCCAGTCGCACTATGCCTCCATCAGCCGCGGAGTGATCGACACCCGCGACCTGTTCTATTTTCTGAGCCTGGTCTTTGTGTTCCTCATGCTGACCCTTCTTGTGATCAAGAGCCGGAGGTGGGAGGCGGGAGGCAGTCAACAGTCAGAAGTCAGAAGTCAGAAGTCATATCGGCAGGGTAAAGAACCAGGGGAGGAGAGATTAAACGTCAGAAGGAGCGACCTTTTATCTTTCGGGATGGGGTTGATCATGATCCTTGTGGTCAATCTGATCAGTTCTTATGTATTCACCCGGATCGACCTGACCTCCGGGAAACGCTACTCCTTATCGCAACCCACCAAGGAACTGCTGAACGATCTGGACGATATCGTTTATTTCAAGGTTTACCTTGACGGGGATTTTCCTGCCGGATTCAAACGGTTGAGAAATGCGACTAAAGAGATGCTGGATGAGTTCAGGGCCTATTCTTCCAGGATCCAGTACGAATTCATCAATCCCTCTGATGCTGCAACCCCATCGGAAGTAAAAGCCCGGCAGGAAGAGCTGATACGAAAGGGATTGAATCCCACCGATCTGATGGTGAAGACGAGTGACGGTTCGAGTCAGCAGATCATCTTCCCCGGGGCTATCGTATCTTACCGGCAAACCGAACTGCCCCTGGAGTTGCTGCAAAGTCAGATCAATCAGACACCCGAAGAGATCCTCAACCATTCGGTGCAGTCGCTGGAATACAACATTTCCAGCATGATCCACAAACTTACGCTCCGTACAAAGCCTGCGCTGGCCTTCATTGAAGGTCACGGCGAGCTGAAGGAGACCGATGTGTACGACATCACTGCATCCCTCAGTGAGTACTATAAGGTAGAACGTATCAGCCTGGATGAACGGATTTTTGCGTTGGCTCTGCGGGATACGGCCAACGACGGGACGATCGCCATCCGGAACAAATATGCCGCCATCCTCATTGCGCAACCGGAAACTGCCTTCAGCGAGAAGGACAAGTTCATCATCGATCAGTTCATCATGCAGGGTGGCAAGGTCCTGTGGCTGATCGATCCGGTGAACGCCACCATGGACAGCCTGGTTGCTTCACCGACGACCCTGGGCCTGGCCCGCGACCTGAACCTCCAGGATATGCTCTTCAAATACGGTGTCCGTCTGAATCCCGACCTGATCCTTGATCTCAACGCGCTGCCCATACGAATGGTGACAGGCATGATCGGCGACCAGCCCCAGATCGGATTTGTTCCCTGGTATTATTTTCCAATCATCTTTCCGACTTCCAGCCATCCTGTAGTAAGGAACCTGAATGCGCTCATGACTAATTTTATCAGCAGCCTCGATACCGTGGAGGCGGAAGGGATCAGGAAAACCATTCTGCTGGAGACCTCACCCTATTCAAGGATAATGCAGACCCCTGTGCTGATCGATCTGCGCATCTGCCAGGAAGAACCGGATCGACTCCTGTACAGGACAGCCCATGTGCCTGTTGCTGTGCTACTGGAAGGAACATTTGAGTCCCTCTATAAAAACAGGGTTCCTCCCCAGATCCAGAACAGTCCTTTAATAGGTTTCAGGGAAAAAAGCCCGCCAACAGGAATGATCGTTGTGGCCGACGGAGACATCATCCGCAATCAGCTGCATGTTTCGCAGGGATATCCCCTGCCTCTCGGCTTTGACCAGTACACAAGGCAGCACTTCGGGAATCGTGATTTCATCCTCAATGCAGTCAACTATCTATGCGATGATTCAGGCCTGATCGCAGCCAGGTCCAAAGAGGTGAGGCTAAGGCTGCTGGATAAAACAAAGCTGACCTCCCACCGGACGCTGATCCAGGTGACCAATACGGTACTCCCGGTGGTACTGATCCTGTTATACGCCCTTATAAGAATGTACCGGCGAAAGCATCGGTATGTACATGCCATACGATCACGTTCCTTGACTTAAATTCATGAAAAAAAACCTGATATATACTGTTCTCATCATTCTTCTGGCCGCATTTGCCGCTTTTCTGGTGATTACCTCTTCCAGGAGCACTCTCCGCAGGGAGACGGCCTCTTTTGCCATCAGTGACACCAGTTCGGTGACAAAGATCTTCCTTTCGGATAAAAGCAACCGTAACATATTGCTGGAACGCAATCCGGAGGGTGGATGGGATCTCAACGGAAAATTCATGGCCCAGAAGGAAAGTGTTGATCTGCTGCTGAAGACCATGCTCAACCTGGCCATCCTTGAGCCGGTATCGGAGGCGGCCCACAATACGGTCATCAAACTACTGGCGGCCAATTCGGTCAAGGTAGAGATCTACCAGAAAGTGCCCCGGATAAAGCTCTTCAGGAAGATCAGGCTCTTCCCGCATGAAAAGAATGTCAGGACCTACTATGTGGGTCATGTCACGCAAAGCAACATTGGCACGTATATGCTGATGGAAGGCTCAAAGGTTCCGTATATCGTTTATATGCCAGGCTTTCGCGGATTTGTCCAATCACGTTACAGGACCATTGAAAGTGACTGGCGTGACCATTCCATTTTTACCATTCCCTTGCAGGAGATCGCCTGGATTTCGGTAGAATTCCCTGCACAACCTGACTATTCCTACAGGATAACCCAGGAGGCTCCTGCTTCATTCCGGCTTTTTTCACTGAATGACAGCATAGAGATACCGGCCTATGACACGGTCCGTGTGCTTGACTTTGTGACATCGTTCATGAATATCCGTTTTGAGGCACTGGTCAACGACATGGATCCGCAGAGACAAGACACGGTATTTGCAGGTTCGCCGCTGCATATCATCACGGTTGCCCGGAAAGATGGCCGGCAACAGGTGGCAAAAACGTACCGCAAACCCGGCTTACCGGGTGAGATCGATCTGGATGGAAATCCTGTCATCTTTGACAGGGACCGGCTCTATGCGGTCATCAATGACGGGCAGGACCATGTACTGATCCAGTACTTTGTTTTTGACCGGATCACCCGGCCGCTACCGTACTACCGATAAAGACCTCTCCTCCGGATCCCCGCTTTCGCGGGGATCCGGCAGGTACAGGTGTGGGGTCAAATCAGACGATTCCCTGGGCAAGCATGGCATCGGCGACCTTGACGAATCCGCCGATATTCGCACCTTTCACGTAATTGATATAGGTATCGGATTCCCTGCCCCATTTTTCACAGGTCTTGTGGATATCGATCATGATCCTGTGGAGGCGCTGGTCGACCTCTTCACGCGACCAGTTAAGCCTCATGGAGTTCTGTGTCATTTCAAGACCCGAGGTGGAGACACCACCTGCATTGGCAGCTTTCCCCGGTCCGTAAAGGATCTTCGATGCAAGGAAGACTTCGATGGCTTCCGGGGTGGACGGCATATTGGCTCCTTCAGAAACGACAAAGCATCCGTTTTTGATCAATGTCCGGGCATCATCGCCATTGATCTCATTCTGAGTAGCAGACGGTAGTGCCACATCGCATTTAATACCCCATGGACGCTGACCTTCTACATATTCAGCTCCATACTTGTCGGCATACTCTTTTATCCTTCCCCTTTTCACATTTTTTAGCTGTTTGATAAAAGCCAGCTTTTCAGCATCAATCCCGTTCTTATCATAGACAAATCCATTCGAATCAGACATGGTCAGCACTTTTGCGCCCATCTGGGTAGCTTTCTCCACAGCGTACTGAGCCACGTTACCTGAACCAGAAACGACACACAGCTTGCCTTTTAATGACTCACCGCGGGCTTTGAGCATCTCCTCAGCAAAATATACCTGTCCGTATCCGGTTGCTTCCGGGCGGATCAGGCTGCCGCCCCATTCAAGGCCCTTCCCTGTCAGAACGCCGGTGAACTCATTGCGAAGCCTCTTATATTGTCCGAAAAGGAACCCTATCTCACGGCCCCCTACTCCGATATCGCCTGCCGGCACATCCGTGTCGGGTCCGATATGCCTGAATAGCTCAGTCATGAAACTCTGGCAGAAGCGCATGACTTCATGATCTGATTTTCCCTTGGGATCAAAATCGGATCCACCCTTTCCGCCGCCCATCGGTAATGTGGTAAGGCTATTCTTGAACACCTGTTCGAAGGCAAGAAACTTCAAAATGCCAAGGTTTACTGTGGGATGGAACCGCAGCCCCCCTTTGTAGGGACCGATTGCGCTGTTCATCTCAATACGGTACCCTTTGTTGATCTGGATCTCGCCCTTGTCGTCGACCCAGGGTACCCGAAAGAGGATAACACGTTCAGGTTCAACCATCCGTTCAAGGATCTTGGCTTCCTTGTACTGTGGATTTTCCTCGATAAAGGGCATCAGGGATGTGACCACCTCTTCCACAGCCTGGTGGAATTCTTTCTCCCCTGGATTTCTGGCGATGACTTTTGCCATGAATTCTTTGACCAACTGGTCATGAACTGGATTTGACATAGTTAATAATTTTTGGATTAGTGATTTTCAGAAAAAGGCGAGCAATATTAACTAAAATCTTCCATGAGTCAGAAAAAAAATGATATTTTTTGTCGACCGATAAAGGATAGGTCAAAGTCCTCTATTTTTGATAAAAAAAAGATCATGAGCGAACAGAAGCCATCTGTGGTGAAGAATATCCAGATTGATCCTGAACAGTTCAGAAAACTGCTGGCCGAGAAGCAGGAGCGGATCAAGGAACTGACTGCCATCAACAAAACGATCGCCCTGATTCGTTCCAACCGTCCGCTGGAGGAAACACTGAACGGGGTATGCCTCATTCTCGAGGATGCCTGGCAGTATCCTGAATACACCGTGGTAAGGATCATTTATGACAAGCACTATTATCACAGTGTTGACTTTGAAGAAACTCCGTGGGCACAGAAGCAGGATTTTGAAACCATTGACGGAAAAAGGGGATCCATTGAGGTACACTACCTTAAAGAGTTCCCCCAGTCGGATGAAGGTCCCTTTCTTAAAGAGGAGCGCGATCTGATCATCAACGTCAGCGGTATCCTGGTGGGCTACCTCAACAGCGTGAAGGGTCTGGAAAACGCCTATGAGACAAGGGAACGACTGAAGGAGATGGCCTGTATCAACCGGACAACGGGTATTCTTAAAGAGGGCAAACCCATTGAGGATTCGCTCTCCCAGATCGTCATGATCCTCCCCCAGGCCTGGCAGTATCCTGAATTCACCGTCGCAAGGATCCGCTTCGCCGGCATGGAATTCACCTCTCCCAATTTCCGGGAAACAGGATGGACCCAACGGCAACCATTTCTTACCATCGACAACCAGGAAGGATCCATCGAGATCTTTTACCTGAAGGATTTCCCCCGCTCTGATGAGGGCCCTTTCCTGAAGGAAGAACGTGAACTGTTACACAACCTGTCTGAATTGATCGCCGGATACCTGAACAGCCTCAAAGGAAAAGCAATCCTGAAGAAGACCCTTTCCGATCAGACGATCCTGGATAAATACAAATCCTCTCCGGATCAACCTAAATACAGCCGGCATCTGCTTCATAACTATCTGACCCATAGTAATATAAACCGTGACATCTACCATGACCTGATGCCTTTCAAGGTGAAAGAGATCCTGCTGGTAGCCAGTCTGTACGACGCCTATAACATTGAGAAGGAAGGAAAATTTGCCGAGTATGTCCTGGGTGAGTTCCAGCAGCTGAACCTGACCTCCATTCCGAGGATCACCGGCGTGTCGACCATTGATGAAGCCATGGAACAGCTTCGCAAGAAACACTTTGACCTGGTCATTCTTATGATAGGAGTGGACAAGACCACACCCATTGAACTAAGCTGCCTGGTAAAACGGGAATTCCCCTATATACCCGTGTTCCTTCTGCTGAACAATGATAAGGATCTGGCCCTGTTCGAGGATAATCAGGATCTGACACGGTGCATCGACAACTTGTTCGTCTGGAACGGTGAATCGAAGATGTTTTTTGCCATGGTCAAGTACCTGGAAGATAAGATCAACGTAGCCAATGACACAGAGGTCGGACTGGTAAGGATCATCCTCCTGGTGGAAGATTCACCGAAATATTACTCGCGGTACCTGCCCCTGCTGTACCATATTGTCATGGAGCAGACACGTCAGATCATCACGGACGTTAGTAGCGACGAATTATATAAAGTACTGAAGCTACGGGTCAGGCCCAAGATCCTGCTGGCTACCAGCTATGAGCAGGCCATGCTGATTGTCAGCAAATACAGCGACCATATGCTCTGCCTGATCACCGACATGAAGTTCGACAAACAGGGCATACCGCTTGAAAATGCAGGGGTGGAGATCATACAGCAGATCCGCAGGGAACTTCCCCGGCTGCCGGTCATTCTTCAGTCGTCAGAAAGAGAAAATGAAAAAACTGCCTATGAGCTCAAGGTGACCTATATCGATAAAAATTCGGATAGCCTGTTGCAGGATCTGAAAAGCTTTATCACGCACTACCTTGGATTCGGAAGTTTCTTTTTCAGGGATAATGAAGGCAACCAGATCGGCGTTGCACAGTCGCTGAAGGAATTTGAGAAACAGCTCAGGACCATTCCCGGTGATTCGCTGCTTTATCACGCCCGGCATGATCATTTTTCGCTCTGGCTGATGGCCCGGGGGGAGATACAGGCAGCACGGATACTGCATCCCAAGAAGGTGGACGAGTTCAAATCGGTGGAACATATCCGGCAGTACCTGCTCAGTGTCATCCAGCAGTTCAGGGACGAGCAGAATAAGGGGAAGGTGGTACCATTTGAAGAATCGGCGATCACCGATGAGACCAACGTGGTCAGTTTGTCGGCAGGATCGCTGGGAGGCAAAGGACGCGGTCTGGCATTCATCAATACCCTGATCTATAACTTCGACTTCACGGGCTCCGTGCCCAACATCAACATCAAAACACCCATCACTTCGGTCATCGGCACGGAGGAATTCGAATACTTCATGATCAGGAACAAGCTCTACGAAAGGATTCTCAACATAGAGGACTATGAGGAGATCAAAAAATGGTTCCTGAAGGGTCATCTTACAGAAACACTCATCAAAAGGCTGAAGACATACCTTAAGCTGATCAACAGGCCGCTGGCCGTCCGGTCGTCGGGATTGTTCGAGGACTCGCTCATGCAGCCTTTTGCAGGTATCTTTGAAACGTATCTGCTGCCCAATAACCATCCCGATCCCAACGAGCGGCTTACTCAGTTGATGGATGCCATCAAGCTGGTGTTCGCCTCGGTATTCTCACCCGTGGCAAGGGGATACATCCATTCCATCAATTACAAGCTGGAAGAGGAAAAAATGGCCGTCGTACTGCAGGAGGTCGTAGGGAACCGCTATGAAGATGCGTACTATCCGCACATAAGCGGTGTAGCGCAATCCTACAATTACTATCCTTTTTCCTACATGAAGCCGGAGGAAGGATTTGCCGTGCTGGCACTCGGACTGGGAAAATATGTAGTGGAAGGAGAAAAAGCACACCGGTTTTCGCCAAAATACCCCAATGTGGAGATCAATACTCCCAAGGCACAGTTTCAGAACTCCCAGCTCGAATTTTTTGCAGTGGATATGAAGAAGAGAAAGATAAACCTGATGGAGGGTGACACCGCCGGGCTGGTCAGGCTCGAAATCGATGCTGCAGAGCGCCATGGAACCCTTTCACATTGCGCCTCGGTGTATAATGTGGAAAACAACACCATCATGCCAGGGCTCAGCAAACCCGGTCCCCGTATCGTAAACTTTGCCGACATATTGAAATACAATTACATACCATTGGCGCAAACCATCGGGGTTACGCTCGATGTGGTGAAAGAAGCCCTTGGATCTCCCGTTGAAATCGAATTTGCGGTAGATTTGAATAAGGACAGGGATTACAAGGCATCCTTTTACCTGCTTCAGATCAAACCTCTTTTGGGGAGCTCACAGGATTACAATGTGGACATGGATGAGATCAGCAGGGAGTCGATCCTTCTGTACACGGAAAAAGGAATGGGCAACGGGATGATATCCACTATTTACGATGTCATCTACGTGGACAGGAATCTTTTTGATAAATCGAAGACGGTGGAGATGGCTGCTGAAATAGAACAGCTGAACAGACAGATGGGTCAGGAAGGGAAAAAGTACGTACTGATCGGACCCGGCAGGTGGGGAACACGCGACCGCTGGATTGGCATCCCGGTGAACTGGCCTCAGATATCCAATGCAAAGATCATCGTTGAAACCAGCCTGGAAGGATTCCCCCTGGATGCATCATCCGGATCCCATTTCTTTCATAATGTAACTTCCATGAACGTTGGGTATTTTTCGATCCAGGATGACAATCCCAGGACGTTCATCCGCTGGGATGTGCTGGATCAGCAGCCCCAGGTACTAAAGGCCCGGTTCTTCCGGCATGTCCGTTTCGAAAAGCCCCTGATGATCAAGATGGACGGGAAAAAAAGGATTTCTGTGATCACATGGCAATAAGGCGGGATGTATCCGGCATCACAGGCAGGAACGAAAGAGTGACTTGCTAAGTGCTTTTGTAACCATTATATTTGTACCACGTTTAATTACAATCATTATGTACGAATTTCTTTCACTCAGGGTCAAATGCCCGATATGCGGGAAAATGCTCATGGACGATGAGCAATTGGTGGACAATGAAGCCAGCATCAGGCTGCTTATCGAGATGGGGGGACAGCGGGGCACCATCCATCTGAGCTCTGTCTACGGCAGTTATAATTATATTTGTGATATGGAGCTTCCGGTTGGGAAAGTTGCCGGTTTTTACTGCCCGCACTGTCAGCAGCAGATCCTCTCCAATGTGGAATGCCTGACCTGTGGAGCTCCGATGGTGCATTTTCACCTGGAAACGGGGGGAAGAGTCGCCATTTGTTCCAGGGTGGGATGTAAAAACCACGCCGTGGAATTCACCGACCTGGGTGATGCCCTGAGAAGGATGTACCAGGAATATGGATTCAGGGGCAGAATGTCTCAAAAACCTGAGGTCAGGCCTGTCTTCATCGAGGAGAAAAAAGTGGATGAATTCAAGGAGATCATTGAATCAGGAACATTTCTTCAGACATATTGTCCTCATTGTTTAAAAAGCCTTATCGAGGATGACATGATCAAACTGGATATTACAAACGAAAAAAATGAAACGGGAGTGATCATGCTCAGCCCTTACCTGAATGTTTTCACTTCAAAATCAACGGTATTTCTCAGGGAACACGAGACCCTAAAGGATATTCAGTGCCCGCATTGCCATCAAAGCCTCCGGCAGGAAGACAAACACTGCGACTGGTGCCATTCTCCGGTTGCCAGGATCAATATCTCTGCCCGGACCAAGTTCATTACGTTTTACATTTGTACGAAGAAAGGCTGCCGCTGGCATGGCCTGAGTGATGACGATCTTTATGAAATGAAGATCGAAGATAGCCTGGAATGGTAATATTAGAGGTCATTAAGTCAATTGATATTAGTTTATGTTTCAGATCAAACGAAAAGAAGAGATGGCGATGGGGACGATCATCCGTTTCGATATCGAAGCGCCAAAAATCGCCAGGAAAGTAAAAGCGGGACAATTTGTCATCATCCGCGTCAATGACACCGGTGAGCGAATACCTTTGACTGTGGCTGATAAAGACGAGTTTGCGGGAATCATTACCATCATCTTCCAGGTGGTGGGCAAGACTACCGCTCTGATGCGATCCCTTAATGAGGGAGATTTCATCAAGGATGTGGTTGGTCCTCTGGGCAGGGCTGCAGACACAGATAAAAAGGGCACTGTCGTCATGGTCGGCGGTGGAACGGGAGTAGCGATCCTGCATCATATTACCAAGGCATTCAAGGAATCGGGTAACTATGTCATTGGCATCATCGGTTCAAAGACAAAAGATATGCTCATCCTGGAAAATGAGATGGAAATCCTTTGCGATGAACTGGTCATCACCACGGATGATGGCACCTATGGCGAACGGGGTTTTGTGACGGGTCCCCTGGCAAAATACCTGGAAGAAAGGTACGACATCAAACTGGTGTATGCCATTGGCCCCATACCCATGATGAAGAATATCATCCGGCTTACACGGCAATACAATGTTCCCACGATGGTCAGCCTGAATCCCATCATGATCGACGGTACGGGCATGTGCGGCGGATGCAGGGTCAAGATCAACGATGAAATACGCTTCTGCTGTGTGGATGGACCTGATTTTGATGGTTTCCAGGTCGATTTTGAGGAACTGGAAAAAAGAAATAATATGTATCTGGCCGATGAAAAGACATCCCTGTTGTTTTCCATACGCTAAAGGCATTGAACTATGTTAGAGCAGGATGTACGTTATTTAAAGTTCAAAACATTCCTCAGTTTTTACTGTCCTCACTGTAAGAAAACCTTCAACGTTGAGAGGCAAAATGAAAGGAGTCTTCTTTTCAATGCGAAATACCATGAAAATGATTTTGAAATCAGGCTGAGTCCTTACCTGGATGTCTTTGAAGTAAAAGCTTCCTATCCGCTCAATGACGGAGAAGTGCTTGATGATCTGATCTGCCCTCAGTGCAAGAAAAGTATTATCAACACGGAGGTCAGGTGTGCGGATTGCGGATCAAAGGTTGGAGAAGCTATCGTGTCGGCCTATGCCAAGCTGATCCCCTTCTATTTTTGTTTGAAATACGGATGTCACTGGCACGGTATCACCAGAGAGGATGAGCGGTTCATCAAACTGAAGATTCCGCGCCAGGCGATGCCCGAGCAGGACCAGCTGGTAAGGACCAGTAACTTTCAGGAAGTGCCTTACGGGTACACTACGGAGCTGGCTCTACTGGAAGCCGGCCGCTGTCTGCAGTGCAAGAAGCCGGGGTGCGTGGAAGGCTGCCCGGTCAATATCGATATCCCAACGTTTGTAGCCTTGATTGCAGAAGAGAAGTTCGATGCTGCCATAAAGAAAATCAAGGAAGCCAACGTCTTTCCTTCCATCTGCGGGAGGGTTTGTCCACAGGAATCGCAATGTGAAGCGAATTGCATCCTTGGCAAAAAGGATGAACCCGTCGCTATCGGAAGGCTCGAACGTTTTGTGGCTGATTGGGAACGGAAATCCGACAGGGTGAAGATTCCCGAGATCAGGACCAGCACCGGGAAGAGGATTGCAGTGGTCGGATCGGGACCCGGCGGATTGACGGTCGCAGCCGATATGCGCCAGCTTGGGTATGAAGTCACGATCTATGAGGCACTTCATGAACCGGGAGGGGTGCTCACGTACGGTATACCCGAATTCCGTCTGCCAAAAAGCATCGTGAAATTTGAGATCGATTTTTTAAGAAAGATGGGAGTCAGGGTTGAAATGAACCATATCATTGGTAACATCCTGACCATTGACGAATTACTGGAGCATTTCGATGCCGTTTTTATTGGTGTGGGTGCCGGAGCGCCCTGGTTCCTGGGCGTGGAAGGGGAAAGCCTGGGTAATGTCTTCTCAGCCAATGAATACCTGACCAGGATGAATCTGATGAAGGCTTACCGCTTCCCTGAGTATGACACACCAAAACCGAAAGGAAATAAGGTGGCTGTGATCGGCGGGGGCAATGTGGCGATGGATTGCGCCCGGACGGCCATCCGAACGGGAGCTTCGGAGGTGACCATCATTTACCGCCGTTCACGGCAGGAGCTGCCTGCACGTGCTGAGGAGGTCCATCATGCAGGCCAGGAAGGCATCAAATTCCGGCTGCTCACCAATCCGATACGTTTTCTGGGTACCGACAACAAGATGATCAAGGGAATGGAATGCATCAAGATGCAGTTGGGAGAACCCGACGCATCTGGCCGCAGAAGGCCGATACCCATCGAAGGTTCCAATTTTATCCTGGAATGTGACATGGCCATCGTAGCCGTTGGCAATGGGCCCAATCCAGTCATCTTCCACTCCACCCCGGATATGAAACTCGATGCAAGGGGATATATACAGGTCAATGCCGAAACCATGGAGACCACCAAGGAATTCGTCTATGCAGGCGGGGATATCGTCACCGGGGCCGCTACCGTCATCCTGGCCATGGGTGCAGGACGGATAGCTGCCAGGGCCATGCACCGGAAATTATCCAAAACCCATCCGCGAACAAGGAAATGATATCTGATTAACCGATTGACCGATATTTGATTTTTGATTTAAATCGTAAATCAAATCAGATATCCGATATCGGTTAATCGGTTTATCTGATATCGTTACATCTTCCTGATCTTTATGTTCCTGAACCACACATCATCCCCATGATCCTGAAGTCCGATATAGCCTTCTTCCGCAGTGTTGATGAACATGTCGTAATCCTTGAATTTGCTGCCGGCACACATGGATTTCCAGTCATCTGTCCATAGATGGTACTCCAGCACCTGTTCACCGTTCATATAGTGCACGACGGTACCCTTATACACCATGATCTTCACGGGGGTCCACTGCATGGGACCCTTGAAGTTCTGCGGCACAGCCGGGATCAGGTCATAGAGCGCACCTGCCTGGCGGTTTCCTTTTATTCCCAGCTTGGCATCCGGGTGATTGAAGTTATCCAGGATCTGCATTTCAGGAGAGCTTTTCCAGATGGGCTCGCCGTCGACTTCCCGTGCCAGGTAGAAGATACCGCTGTTCCCTCCGGTATCCACCATCCATTCCAGTGACAGCTCAAAGTTCCTGAACTTCTCCCTGGTGATGATGTCACCGCCCTGGCCTGCTTCTCCCCTGCCCGAACCGATCACATGGAGGGTGCCATCCACCACCTCCCATCCTTTGGGGAAATCGGGTTTGTTATAGCCCCGCCAGTGTTGGGTGCTCTTCCCGTCGAAAAGCAGCTGCCAGCCTTCATCGATCTCGGCCTGTGTAAGGGTGTTGGGCGCCGCCATTTTTGCTTCAATTTTGACTTTTCCCGGGGTCGTTGTCTGTTGTGTCACTTTTGATGGACTCTTGCATGCTGCAACCATAACTATTGCCATTAATAAGAAACTTAGTTTTTTCATCATTCCGGTTAAATTGTTGAATTGTTAAATTGTTAAATTGTTACCCCACCCCTGGCCTCTCCCCTTAGGGGAGGGATTGGGGAGGGGTCCTGGATTAAAAGCCCCACCCCTCTCTGTATGTATGCTTAATGTATTCCTCCGCCGCCTGTTTGGCGTTCATGGTGGCATGTTTGGTGTCGAAATGAGGATGGCCGTCAATGATTTGAAATTTATCGCTGGTCACCACCCTGATCTCGTCATTGTCTCCGATGTTGGTGAAGCGCATGCTTTGCCCGTCCCATTCCAGTTCACGTTTGAGATCCTGGAGTCTGACAGCGACCACACCCATCACCACCATTTCGTTCATTGGTCCGGAATATCCGAAGTAAGAACTTGCTTCGGTGCGGTTACCGGGGCTCTCCTTGCATGCCCTTACCCAATCCATTTCGTGGCTGGTTTCGATCCGTCTCAGGGACGGGAGGGGGCGCGGGTAGGCTTCATCCCTGGAGAGCGGTAACAGGAACGGGTCACGTCCATAGCAGCCGCACATCAGTTTGCCTTTGGATCCGATGAACAGGACGCCGCCATTGGTGTCACGGCCCATTACCTCGCCGGCAGGCAGTTCATCGGGTCTTGGCGGGAGCAGTCCTCCGTCCCACCAGGTGACCTTTACTTCGGGCATGGCCAGGCGTGGCAGGTTATCCCGTGCCGGGAACGTGTAGGTGACCACTTCTGCCAGGGGTGGAGATTCTGTATTGAACTGCGAGGAGCTGCCCTGCACCTTCACAGGATATTTGAGCATCAACGCCTTAAAGATGGGATCCATGATATGGCAGGCCATATCGCCGAGGGCGCCGGTGCCGAAATCCCACCATCCCCTCCAGTTCCATGGGTGATATATGGAGTGGTACGGCCGATCCTTCGCAGGTCCAAGGAAAAGATCCCAGCGCAGCGTCTTTGGGACCTTCATGATCTCTTCCGGACGCTCCAGCCCTTGCGGCCATATCGGCCGGTTGGTCCACGCATGCACTTCCCTTATTTCCCCGATGGCGCCGTCCCAGATCCATTCACAGGTCTGGCGGATGCCTTCGCCCGAATTACCCTGGTTGCCCATCTGGGTGGCCACCCTGTAGTTGGCTGCCACCTCGGTCATCTGGCGGGATTCCCACACAGAATGGGTCAACGGTTTTTCGCAGTACACATGTTTTCCAAGCTTCATCGCATTGATGGAAATGATGGCATGGGAATGGTCGGGTGTGCCCACTACCACGGCATCGATCTGATTGGCCATCTTATCGAACATCTCCCTCCAGTCGTAAAACTTCACGGCATCCGGAAACTCATTGAAAAGACCCGATGCATAGTCCCAGTCCACATCGCACAGGGCGACAATGTTTTCGCTTTTGACGGCCTTTATCACTCCGCCGCCCCGGCCTCCCACGCCCACGCCGGCGATGTTCAGCTTATCACTTGGCACACGGTGTCCCAGGCCGGATACGACATAACTGGGCAGGATGGTGAATCCGGCTGCTGCCACACCGGCAGTTTTCAAAAAGGTGCGACGGTCCATTGCACCCTTTCCCTGTTTTTGTTTTTTGTCACTCATAGTATGCCTGTTTTTATTGATACAGATTCCTGTTTACACCCTCTGAGCGCCTCTGTGACAACCTCCTTCGCCTCTGTGGTAAAAATACATTTAACCACAGAGGCGCACAGAGGAATACACCGAGGCGCAAGGAGGAAAAACATCACTCTAAATTAACTGATCCCGTATATACCTGTAACTATCCTGAACCGATTCGATGGGACTCTTTGTATAACTTTCCTGTTCCACGTAAAAATATTCCATTCCTGCCAAACCGGCATAGGACATCATTTCCTTGTAGTCAATATTCCCGCCACCGACCACAGTGCTTTCGCCTGAGGAATCCATATCCTTCACATGCCACAGGGCGAACCTTCCCGGATATTTCCGGAAGTAAGGAACAGGATCGTACCCAGCCTTGATGATCCAGAAAATATCCAGCTGGAAGCAGACCAGTTCCGGACTTGTTTCCTGCAGTAGAATATCATAGAACACACCGTTGGCGCCGGATGTAAACTCATGAGCGTGGTTGTGGTATCCGAACCGTATGCCTGCCTGCCGGGCCCTTTCACCGATCTGATTCATCTCCCCTGCCATCCTGCGGTAATCATCGGCCGTTTCCGTCTTCCTGCCCATAGGGGAAGGCAGTACGATATATTCGAGGCCGGCCTTTTGTGCTGCCTCAAGATAGGCATCGGCATTCTGGGCAGATATGCCTGTATGGGTACAGGTGATGCGCATGCCAAGATCGTCAGTTATTTTTCGGAACTCAATGGCCGGTATACCAAAAAAATTACCGTCGAAACCATAGGGCTCGATATGGCTGTATCCGATGTCGCTTACCTGCCTGAGGACTTCCAGTGTATCCTTAGCCACCGTATCCCTCAGTGTATACAACTGCAATCCAATGTCTTTCTTGCGGCTGCAGGAGGGAAAAGCATTCAGGGCCATGGTCCCGGCACCAAGAACACCCATGGTTTTCAGAAAATCTCTGCGTGTGGTCATATCCGGTGAGTTTACATCCTGGTTCGACAGGCTAATTTATAAAAAGAAGGGAATTTTAAGACGGTTCGGTGAAAATTTTGCGTCATCCGCGTAATCCGTGTTCCATGGAAACCACCTGCCCTGAGGCATGACTTTCCCTGGCCTTTTCGATCACGGTGAGTGCAAGGATCGCCTCCTCAGGCTTCACAGCCTGTTCCGCATGTGCGGTCAGCACCTGGTACACATTATCAAAAAATCCCATGTAATTTCCGTGGAAGGTTTCGACAGGGCCACGGATGATATGACCATTCGCCTCTGTATTCAGGATTCCCCGGTTTTTTCTGGATTCACTCCCCCACGCTTCTCCTTTGGGCCATTTCCCATTTCTTAGTGCATCTTCCTGGGGATCCAGTCCAAACTTCACAAAAGATCCCCGTGTACCATGAACAGTGAAACGGGGTCCTTTTTCCCTGACAAAGACACCCGCCTTCAGGGTCACATTCAGGTTGGGATAGAGGAGGTTAAGGTGGAAGCTATCATCCACCACACTGTATTTCCGCTGGTTGAACAGCCGGCAGAAGATCCTTTCAGGTTTGCCGAAAAGCACCAGCGCCTGGTCGATGAGGTGAGTACCCAGGTCGTACAGGGTGCCTCCCGCGGTGGTGTTCACATACCGCCAGGATGCCCTGCTGATCTCAGGATTGTAGCGGTCGAAATGGGATTCAAACTCCAGGACATTCCCCAGCAGTTCCTGGTCGAGGATCTGGCGGAGGGTCAGAAAATCCCCGTCCCACCTCCGGTTCTGGAACGGGAAAAGGTGGCACTGTGTCTGCCGGGCCAGGTCGAGCAAATCGGAAGCCTCGCGGGAGGAAGGGGTGACGGGTTTCTCCAGGATGACATGCTTACCCGAACGCAACGCCTGCCTGGCCTGATCAAAATGAAATTCATTCGGCGAGCAGATGCACACCAGGTCAATTTCACCGTCATGAATGACCGCATCCACATCCCTCAGGATCCGGGTGCCGGGATAGCGTTCTGCCGCTTCATTACCGGAGGTCACGATTGTATGCAGCCGGAATCCGGGATGCGTGTGGATGAAGGGTGCGTGGAAGACGCGGCCCGACAGGCCGTAACCGATAATTGCAGTGTTGATGATCATGATTCAGTATAAATTCCAAATCCCAGTTTCCAAAATCCAAACAAATCCCAATATCCAAATTCCAAAACTACTGACTGCTGATCCTTCGGGCTTCGCCCTCAGGACATGCTGCTGACTATTCAATACTCTCTCTCCCGCTATCCCAGTAAACCCTCCTGCCTTCCTTATAGGCGATGGTTCCCATGTGAGCGGTCATAGCCTCTTCAAAAGCTGCATCGATGTGGCAGCTGGGCCGGGCTCCGTTTCCACGGCGGATGCAGTTAAGCCACTCCTTCAGGTGAAGATGGGAGGTATCCACCTCTTTTCCTCCGCGGTAGGTATACAGCAATCCCCTTCCCGCAAAATATTTTTCGGTCGCAGAGGTGACCGCATCTACTTTGTCCTTACCGGGGACATAGGAATAGATAGGTTTGTTGGGTTCGATGAGGCCCTGATCCATTTTTTCCCGATAGCGTGTGGACTGAGGATCCGCGTTGATGACCAGCGTTTCGCTGAGGTCCATGTAACCGTCGTGCCCCATGATCACCTTTCCCCGGTTCTTTTCACTGGCCAGTGTGGCGCTGTAAAGAAGGGTCAGGTCACGGTCGGGATACTCAAACGACATGTTCAGCACATCGGGGACGGTACGGCCATCCTTGAAGAAGTAGATCCCGCCGGAGGCCACCGCAGAATGAGGAATGCCCAGGTCGAGGATCTGGTTCATGGCATCAAACTCATGAGTGAACAGGTCTCCGCTCAGCCCTGTGCTGTAATCCCACCAGCAGCGCCAGCGGAAAAAGCGTTCCAGGCTGAATTCATGCCAGGGTGCAGGACCAATGAACTGGTTCCAGTCGATGTTGCCGGGGCCGGCTTCCTTCGGGATTTCGTAAACCCAGGCACCATTGGGATCATTCCGGTTCGTGCAGACCTCGATCAGGGTTACTTTGCCCAGCACGTTCTGCCGGATCAGCGACCGGGCCACCTGGTAGCTGTCGGTCTGGCGTCCCTGATGTCCCAGCTGAAACACCACTCCGCTTTCCCTGATCACGTTCCTGATCTCGTACGTTTCGGCAACGGTCCATGAAAGGGGCTTCTCACAATATACATGTTTTCCGTTGCGGGCTGCTTCCAGTGCCATGGGGACATGCCAGTGATCAGGTGTGGCGATGATGACGGCATCCACATCTGATGCCGAACACAACTCTTTATAGGTCTTGTAGCGCACCGGTTCTTTTCCGGATTTGCCTCCGGTGCCCGTACGATCCGGATTCGAGGATGCCAGCATTCCCTTCCGCGCATTGGCATCAAAAATATCGCATACCGCTGTGACTTCCACATTCAGGTCTTCCTGTTCGAGAAAGTTTTGCAGGTATTCCCTGTAAAATGGATCTTCCCTGGCACTTACCTGCCATCTGTCAAGGGATTCGGGTTGCACATACCCAAGTGCCTTAAGCAGGTAACGGCCCCGGCTTCCTGTGCCAATGATGCCAATGCGGAGCCTGTCACCCTTCACCGCCGGTAATTCATCGGGAAGCTGCACCTGTATGTCTTCCATCAGATTGCGGTTCAGTTCCCTGTATCTTTTCTGACGTCGGTATACTCCGTAGGCGACCGCTCCGATCACCGGAAGCGTCGCAAGGCCTTTAATGATGTCACGGCGTGAAAAATTCGTCATTGCGGTTAGTTGTGGTTAGTTGTGGTCATTATTTGAATGACAATGAATAACAACGAATAACTATCACCCACCAGTTATACCTTTTCTCCTTTTTATCAATCTTTCCACTCCCAGGATTTTATCCGTGGGGAAGGAACAGATCACCAGCAAAGCAAAAATCTCAATGATATTCTTGTTAACGATAAAATAAGCACCTTCAGACGGGAAGATATATTCAAAGCCGATCCATGCAGGGTGGGAGAAATAATAAAAGAGCAGGAGCAGCATTCCGGCGATGGTACTGATCCTTGTAAGAAGTCCGAGGATCAGCGAAAGGCCGATCAGGGTAAGACCCCATTCATTGAGGAAATCCGCAGCTGACAGCACGGAAGGATGGGATGCGATCCACGTGTAAAAACCGCTGAGAAATCCTTTGGAATCCATAAGGTATGTGCTGGAAGTCCATCCCGGCTGAAAGATCTTGGTGAGTCCCTCGTACAGGAAGTGCCAGCCCAGGGCGATTCTGAGAGCGATAAGTGCGATGGTCTGTCTGTTTGAATAATTCATACGGAATCCTATTGCAAGGCAAAAGTATAAAAAGCTGGCGTCCGGCAATAATTCCTCCATTTTAAAGCACCTTTGAAACATTTTTTTACTTTTACATGTCCATTTCAATTCATGAAACCATGCGAATTACACGGATACACCAGGAAACGGTAAAACAGGAGCAGGACCCTGCGGATCTCTCTCTTTTGGAGCCCCTGCTTGAGAAATACCGGGGGAAAAAGGGCAGCCTCATTCCCTTGCTTCAGGGTGCTCAGGAGATCTATGGCTATATACCCTGGAATGTATTTGAAAGGATTTCCGATGCCACGGGACTGAAGCTGAGCGATCTGTATGGTGTGGCCACCTTTTACGCACAGTTCCGGCTCCACCCGGTGGGTAAGAACATCATCAAGGTCTGCCACGGCACCGCCTGCCATGTGCAGAATGCCAACACGATCACCGACTCGCTGAAAGAAGCCCTTAACGTCAAAGATGGCGAGACCACCCCGGATGGTCTGTTTACCCTTGAATCGGTGGCATGCCTGGGTTGCTGTTCGCTGGCTCCCGTTATGATGGTGGCCGGAGAGGTCTTTGGAAAACTGACAGGCAAGGAAGCTGTGCGGATCATACGGGATATCCGCATCAAAGAAAATAACTGATTGGTACAATCCTATCCATGCTCCTATGGAAAAAATAAAAGTCATTGTCGGGCTGGGAAGCTGCGGGATCGCAGCCGGTGCAGGGAAAACCTACGAAAAGATCCAGGCGTTGCGCCAGGCTGAGAACCTTGATTTTGATCTTAAGAAGACCAGCTGTATCGGGATGTGTTACCGCGAACCGCTGGTGGAGATCATTGACCAGACAGGTTCCTACCTGTATGGGGAAATCGATGAGATCAGGGCCGTGGAGATCATCGACCGGCATGTCATCCATCATACCCCGGTAAAAGAGCATGTGGTCCAGACAGATCTCTTTCCTACCGCGGATAATGATTTCATGCAGAACCAGATCAAGATCACGCTGAGAAACTGTGGTTATATTGATCCTGAGAACATCGACGAGTATGAAGCCAGGCAGGGATACCGTGCGATAAAAAAAATAGCCGGCCAGCGGATCTCCCGCATGGATGTGGTCCAGACGGTCATTTCCTCAGGATTGCGCGGCCGTGGCGGAGGAGGTTTCCCGACAGGGCTGAAGTGGAAATTTGCCAATGATAACAAAGCTACCGAAAAGTACATCATCTGCAATGCGGATGAAGGGGATCCGGGAGCGTTCATGGACCGGTCGGTACTGGAGGGGGACCCGCATTCCGTGCTCGAAGGGATGATCATCGGGGCCTATGCCATCGAGGCTACCGGGGGAGTGATCTATTGCCGGGCGGAGTACCCGCTGGCCATCAAGCGGCTCAATATAGCCCTTGAACAGGCCCGCCGGAAAGGTTACCTGGGGAACAACATCCTGGGGATACAGGGTTTTGATTTCGACATTCATATTAAAGAAGGCGCGGGCGCTTTTGTCTGCGGGGAAGAAACAGCCCTCATCGCTTCTGTGGAAGGTGAAAGAGGAATGCCGCGCAAACGGCCTCCGTTTCCCGCCTCTTCCGGCCTATGGAAAAAGCCGACCAACATCAACAACGTGGAGACCTATGCCAACATTCCGTGGATCATCCTCAACGGCGCGGAAGCCTATGCCAGGTACGGCACGGAGAAAAGCAAGGGGACCAAGGTCTTCGCACTGGCAGGAAAAATACGGCGGTCGGGACTGGTGGAGGTACCCATGGGTATCAGCATCAATGACATCATCTTCAAGCTGGGCGGCGGCATCCGCGATGGCAAGAAATTCAAGGCAGTGCAGCTGGGAGGCCCTTCAGGAGGCTGCATACCTGAGTACCTGGCCCATACGCCCATCGATTATGACTCCGTTACCGCTACAGGCGCCATCATGGGATCAGGAGGAATGGTGGTCATGGACGAAACCACCTGCATGGTGGATGTGGCCAAATTTTTCCTTGATTTCACACGGAAAGAATCCTGCGGGAAATGTACCTTCTGCCGCATCGGAACCAAACGAATGCTCGAAGTACTCACCCGCATCACCGAAGGCAAAGGAGAACAGGGTGATATCGAACGGCTGCAGGACCTTGCCTTCCAGATCAAGGAAAGCTCCCTGTGCGGCCTGGGACAGACTGCCCCCAATCCGGTGCTGACCACCATCAAATATTTCCGGGACGAATACGAAGCCCATATCCGGGATAAAAAATGTCCGGCCAAGGCCTGCAAGCAGCTGCTGACCTACGAGGTCATCCCTGACAAGTGTACCGGATGCATGGTCTGTGCAAAGAATTGTCCGGTGGAAGCCATCACCGGCGAACGGAAACAGGTGCATTTCATTCACCAGGAAAAATGCATCAGGTGCGGTGTATGCTTTTCTAAATGCAAGTTCGAAGCGATCAGGTTATCCTAACTACTGAAGGTATGAGGAGAATTTTCCATGAGTGATGAAGTGAACATAATTCTCAACGAAAAGATACTCAAAGGCAAACCCGGTGAGACCATCCTGGAGCTTGCCTGCCGGCATGGCATCCAGATACCCACCCTTTGCCATGATCCCCGGCTGGTGCCCTATACGTCCTGTTACCTCTGCGTGGTCGAAGTCGAAGGCTTCCGCGGACTTCAACCTTCCTGCTCCACAAGGATCAGCGAGGGGATGAAGATCTGCACCGATAACGAACGGATACGCGGCGCACGAAGGACGGCGCTCAACCTGCTGGTCAGCAATCATTATGCGGACTGCATCGGGCCCTGCAAGGATACCTGTCCGGCCGGGGTGGACGTGCAGGGGTATATTTCCCTGATCGAAAAAGGGATGTATCACGAAGCGGTCGCTTTAATAAAGGAGACCAATCCCTTGCCCGCCATCTGCGGAAGGGTATGCGTCAGACCCTGCGAAGTGGCATGCCGGCGCAACCTGCTCAGCGAAGGTCATGCGGTGGGCATTGATTACCTGAAACGTTTTGCATCGGACTTCGATCTTGAATCGCCCAATAAATGGAAACCACAGGTAAAGCCTTCCACCGGGAAAAAAGTCGCCGTGATCGGAGCAGGTCCCGCAGGCCTTTCCTGTGGCTTCTTCCTGCAAAAAGAAGGACACCAGGTAGATCTTTTTGAGGCCGCTCCCCTGGCTGGCGGATGGCTCCGGTATGGTATCCCCGAATACCGGCTTCCCAACAACCTGCTGCAAAAAGAAGTGGACAACATCACCGAACTGGGTGTCCAGATCCATTTCAATAAAAGGTTTGGAGAAAACCAGGATTATGAAGAGATCAAAAGGAAGTACGATGCGGTGATCCTCACCATAGGCTCTCAAAAGGGCACCAACATCGGCTGTGAAGGAGAAGACGCCACCAACGTGTTCTCGGGTATCGATTTTCTGAAGCAGATGGAACTGACCGGTGAACGGTTCAACTTCCGCGGCAAGAGGGTTGCGGTGATCGGAGGCGGTAACACCGCCATGGACTGCTGCCGGACCGCACGGCGATGCGGAGCAAAGGAAGTGATCGTCATCTACCGCCGCACAGAAAAGGAAATGCCGGCCAATCCCATCGAAATACATGAATCCAGGCTGGAAGGAGTCGACTACATGCTCCTGACGAATCCGGCAAGGATCAATAAGGACGAAAAAGGGATGGTTAAATCCATCACCTGCCAGAAAATGCAGCTGGGCGAACCCGACAGGTCGGGGCGCCGCCGGCCCATACCCATTGAAGGTTCGGAATTTGACGTGGAAGTGGATTATATCCTGGCCGCCATAGGCCAGAAAACGGATGCCAAATTCCTGGATGGCATCAACAAACACCATGACGGCGCAGAACTGAAGCTCAACAGGTGGGGAGATATCGATGCAGATCCTCTTACCCTGCAGACCGGCATCCCTTCCATCTTTGCCGCGGGCGACGGTGTCACCGGACCGGCCACCCTCATACAGGCCATCGGGCAGGCAAAGGTCGCCTCCCGCAGCTGCCACCTTTTCCTGATGGGAAAACCGGTCGAATCCGTTAAAAAAGAATTCCTGAGCAAAAAAGATCATTTCAAAACACAAACTCCGGAGGATTATACCGCTCACTTCGCACATCAGGCCAGAGAAGAGATGCCCACCCTGGATCCGGCAGACCGCATGAACTTCCATGAAGTGGAACTGGGATACCCAAGCGAAAAGGTGGCCCTGCACGAAACACAACGCTGCCTGGAGTGCGGTTGCGTGGAATATTTCACCTGCGACCTGAAAAGGTACTGCTCTGAATACGAAGCAGAACAGAACAGCTATATGGGGGGATTCAACGAGTATGCCATCGACTTCAGACACCCCTACATCGAAATCGACAACAACAAATGCATCCTCTGCTCACGCTGTATCCGCATATGCCGGGAGGTCGTCGGGGCCAATGCACTGGGACTGATCAACCGGGGATTTGACACCTTCGTGGCACCCAGTATGGGAAATGCATTGCAGGATACGACCTGTGAATCGTGCGGACTTTGCATATCCACCTGCCCCACAGGTGCGATCACCGAAAATGTACCCTTCAAGCCAGGGCCGGTCAGTCTGCAGCCAGTAGAGACCATCTGTAATTATTGCTCGGTGGGATGCAACATCATGCTTCATCATAAGAACGGTTTTGTGATGAGGGTCACCGGCACGGAAGGAGAGATCAACAAGGACGGCAACCTGTGCCGGTACGCCAAATTCGGGTATCACTACATCAATGACCGTTCACGGATCACCCGGCCGCTTCACAGGGAAAACGGACATTTTCACGAAATCGGATTTGACGAGGCGTTCCGGATCATCCGGGAGCGCATCCATAGTGTGAAAGCCGACGATAATGCATTTTTTGCAGGGGCACGGCTGACCAATGAGGAGCTGTACCTGGTCCAGAAAATGGCAAGAGCCGCTGTCAACACAAACAATATCAGTAGCTTCCATTACCTGAACAGGGGGAAAGGATATGATTTTGATTCGTCCCACAATGTTCCCTTTGAACAGATCCGGCATGCCAGCAAGATCTACCTGATTGGAGCCGAAATAAACAGCGACAATGCCGTGGCCGGTTTCATGATCAATCAGGCCCAGTACCAGTACCATATCCCTGTGGAGCTGGTCACCGTTCATCCGCAAAGCACCATGATCCGGAAGGCAGACTCCAGCCTGATCATCAAATCGTACTATCATTTTATCAGGGCTGTTAATTACTACCTGGTGGCCAATGGGTTCGAAAACCGTCTCTTCATCCATGATAACTGTGACAATTTCGACACCTACAGGCAGCAGCTCCTGAAGGAAGACTTCGTCGGTTTGCTGAACGCTTCGGGAGTGCCCATCATGGATCAGGTCATTGAGTTTGCCAAGGAGATCAACCGGGAAATGAACGCCATCATTGTCTTCTCGGAAAAGGAATGCTGCGCCGGCACTGCCTCGGAAATCTACAACCTTGCCATGCTCACGGGCAAGCTGGGAAAGACAGCCAATGGCATCCTTGTCCTCAAGGAAAAGAACAATTCCCAGGGACTGACGGACATGGGGATTTCACCTGATCTTGGCATCGGCGGTATACCTATCAGCGACAGGGATCTGCATCACCGGTTAAAGGAAAAGTGGCAGATCCGTTCCATTCCAAGACCCGTCAATAACCTGTACGAGCTTCTTGAAAATGCGCAGCTGAAGAACCTGTTCATCTTTGGGGAAGACCCCCTGGGGTGCGCCAGCAACAAGGTGAAGGTTGCCGGATGGTTGTCCGTTGCCGACTTTGTGATGGTGCAGGATTATTTCATGACGGATACCGCGCGGCACGCCCATCTGATCCTTCCGGCTTCCATGCCCTTTGAATCGGGGGGCAGTTTCACCAACACCCAGAGGATGATCCAGACATTTGAAAAGGTTCTGAAGTGTCCGGTGGAGCAGACCGGCTACCAGCAATTGAGCAACCTGCTGGGCTTGTTCGGCCTGAACGGGAGCAGCAGTATCGAAGACATTCACCTGGAGGCGCTTTCGCTGCTGACGGTTCCGAAAGAACTGCAGCGGCTTGTTTTCCAGGTGACCAGCGGGAGCAGTAGCGGCCGGATGTTCCACCACGGCTGCGATATTCTGAATAAGCGGTTCGATGATGCGTTTTCAGAACATCTCCCTGCTAAACAGTAACTCCTTACGGCATGACTGTCAACCCGAAGATCCTTAACCTCAAGCGGTACTACTTCTCCGACACTCCTTTCATCAACCTGATGAAGAAGCGCATCTACCATGTGCTTCTGGTGTCGAGCTCCTACGATGCCTTTATCCTGGAAGGTGACGGCCGCATCGATGAACAGATCTTCAATGAGTATGTGGCCCTTAACCTGCGCTACCCTCCGCAGTTCATGATCACACACTCCAACCAGGAAGCCTTCGAGATCCTCGACAATGAAAGCATCGACCTGATCATCATCATGCTGAGCGCCGACAACGTCGGCACCTTTGACCTGGCCAAACGCATCAAGAACAAATACCCCAGGAAGCCCATCGTTGTACTGACTCCGTTCTCCAGGGAAGTCAGCATGAAAGTGAGCCAGGAAGATTACAGCTATGTGGATTACTTCTTCAGCTGGCTTGGGAACCCTGATATCCTGCTGGCGATCATCAAGCTGATCGAGGATAAGATGAACGTGGAACATGATGTCAACGAGGTGGGGGTGCAGGCCATCATCCTGGTGGAGGATTCGATCCGGTTCTATTCAAGCTACCTGCCGAACATCTACAAGATCATCTTCAAGCAGTCGAAGGCGTTCCAGCTGGAAGGGTTGAATGAGCACCAGCAAATGCTCCGGATGAGGGGAAGACCCAAGATCCTGCTGGCCACCAACTACGATGAAGCCGTCATCCTGTATGAAAAATACAAAAACAACCTCCTGGGGATCATCACCGACGTGAGTTACAAGCGTGGCGGTGAAATGGATAAGGAGGCCGGGATCAAATTGTGCATGAAGGTCAAGAAGGACGATGTCTTCATGCCGCTGCTGCTGCAGAGTTCGGATGCGGCCAACGAAATACGGGCCAAGGAGCTGAAGGTCGGATTCATCAACAAAACCTCCAAAACCCTGTCGATCGAGCTGCGGAACTTCATCATCGAGTTCTTTGCCTTCGGCGACTTCGTGTTCCAGGACCCGGAGACCATGGAGGAGATCAACCGGGCGCCGGACCTGAAGACCCTGCAGATGAAGATGTTCGAGGTGCCCGATGACTCTTTGCTGTACCACATCAACCATAACCACATCTCCAAGTGGCTGCGCGCAAGGACCCTTTTCCCCCTGGCCGACCTGCTGCGCGACCTGCGCATGGCCGACTTTGACAACGACCTGGATGCCATCCGCCGGTTCATCTTCGATGCCATCGCCAGCTTCCGGATGTACAAATCACGGGGCGTGATCGCCGAATTCAACAAGGAAAGCTTCGATGAGTACCTCAGCTTCACACGGATCGGAAACGGATCCATCGGCGGAAAAGCACGCGGACTGGCATTCCTCGACTCGCTGATCAAAAAATACCGCTTCCTCGACAAATACGACGATATCATCGTTTCCATACCCAAAACGGTTGTCCTTTGCACCGACGTCTTCGACGAATTCATCGAGCAAAATGATCTGTACCGGATCGCCCTGTCAGAAACTACGGATGAAAAGATCCTGGAACAGTTTGCCAAAGCAAGGCTTCCTTTCCGGATCCATGAGGACCTGTACACACTGATCAGCTATGTCAGGAACCCTCTGGCCATCCGGTCATCCAGTCTGCTGGAAGACAGTCATTACCAGCCATTTGCAGGGATCTATAATACCTATATGATCCCGTATGTCGACAATGACGAACGGCTCATGATCCGCCTGCTGAGCGAGGCCATCAAATGTGTGTATGCCTCAGCGTTTTTCCGGAACAGCAAATCCTACATGACCGCCACCTCCAACGTGATCGACGAGGAGAAGATGGGGATCGTACTGCAGACCGTCTGCGGACAGCGGTATAACGACCGCTTCTATCCTTCCATTTCCGGTGTGGCACGCTCCATCAACTTCTACCCGATCGAACCCGAAAAACCCGAGGACGGCATCGCCAATGTTGCATTCGGTCTTGGAAAATATGTGATGGAAGGAGGCATGACACTCCGTTTCTCACCCAAACATCCCCGGAAGATCCTGCAGCTCTCCTCCCCGGAGATGGCATTGAAAGAGACGCAGAAGATGTTCTATGCCCTGAACCTGGATCCGGCCAGTTTCAAACCGGATGTGGATGATGCCATCAATATGATCAAACTTCCTGTAAATGAAGCAGATAAAGACAATTCCCTGAAAAATATTGCCTCTACCTGGGATTTCGAGAACAATATGCTGCGCGACGGTACACAATACCCCGGCCAGAGGATCATCACTTTCTCGAAGATCTTGAACCACAACGTATTTCCACTGGCGGAGATCATCCATATGGCACTGGAAATGGGTTCACAGGAGATGAGCCGCCCCGTGGAGATCGAATTTGCCATTGACCTGAACCCGGGAAAGGGAGAACCCATGGTCTTCAACCTCCTCCAGATCCGGCCTATTGTCGATAATACGGAAGTCATTGAGGAAAAACTGGATGAGATACCCTGCGAAAAAACGATCCTGTATTCAAGGTCAGCACTGGGCAACGGCACCATCAAAAATATCCAGGATATTCTTTATGTAAAGCCCCAGGCTTTCATTGCCAGCAAGACAAACGATATTGCGATGAAAGTCAGTGGCATGAACGAATGGTTCATTTCGAGGAAACTGAATTATATCCTGGTAGGCCCGGGCCGCTGGGGATCTGCGGATCCCTGGCTCGGCATCCCCGTCAAATGGCCCCAGATATCTGCTGCACGGCTGATCGTTGAATCAGGACTGTCGCATTACCGCATCGACCCCAGCCAGGGAACCCATTTCTTCCAGAACCTTACCTCATTCCGGGTGGGTTATTTTACGATCAATCCGTACATCAGGGACGGGTATTATGACCTTGATTACCTTTCCGCCATTCCACCGGTCTATGAAGATGAATACCTGCGCCATGTCCATTTTGAGCATCCACTTCAGATCTTCATTGACGGGAGAAAGAGGATCGGGGTGGTGATGAAGCCCGAATAAATATGAGAGGAGAGAGGAGAAAGGAGAGAGGAAAGATGAGAGAGATAGGAAGAAGCATGTTTTGGGCGGTCTTGCCCATATTCCTGTTACTTTCTACGAACGGTTTTACTCAATATTTTGATTTGGGGCAGGATCCGGCTGCGCTGAAGTGGAGGCAGATCAATACGCAGCATTTCCAGGTCATTTTTCCGGATTACTACGAGACAAAGGCGCACTATTTTGCAGCGGGGCTTGAGCAGGTCACAGCCAGGGGCGTGCAAACACTCACTTCAAGTCCCCGGAAACTACCGGTCATCTTTCACACCACCTCCGTTCTCAGCGATGCCATGGTACCGTGGGCACCCCGCAGGATGGAAATATTTACCCCGCCTCCACAGGATAACTATTCCCAGCCCTGGCTCGATCAGTTGATCCTCCATGAATACAGGCATGTGCAGCAGATCGAAAAAATGAACCAGGGATTCACCAGGGGGCTTTATTACGTTTTTGGCGAACAGGCTGCAGCCGCCATGATCGGTCTTTTTGTACCCTTCTGGTTCCTGGAAGGGGATGCAGTAGCCGCCGAAACCGGGTGGTCTCTTTCGGGCAGGGGAAGGGAGCCCTCATTTTCCATGCCCCTCAGGGGTCAGCTGGCATCGCATGGCATCTATTCCTACGACAAGGCAGTCTATGGTTCTTATAAGGATTTCGTTCCCAATCATTACATGCTGGGATATTACCTTGTGGGTGCCTCACGGATCAGCTACGGCCCCCGCATCTGGGAAGACGCCATGAATACCGCTGCACGCAAACCATTTATGCTGGTCCCCTGGAACCATGCCCTGAAAAAGAACACAGGCCTCACCAAATCCCAACTATACCACTCCATCCTCTCAGAACTTGATTCCTGCTGGAAAGGCGATGAAGGTATGACAGTGAATGACCATGAATCACAATTAATGTCCACCGGCTCTGCCAACCGAAGTTCGACCTACGTGAACTACCGCCACCCGGCTGAAATACCCGGCCGGGGTATTCTGGCAGAAAAAAGCAGCATCGACGATGTGAACCGTTACATTCTTATTGATAGGAATGGTAAGGAAACCGTCCTGCTTACCCCGGGATTTAATTTCAACCAGACCCTGTCCGCTTCGCACCACCTGGTCACCTGGTCGGCCAGAAGATCAGATCCCCGGTGGGACAACAGGAGCTACGCCGACGTCCAGGTGTACGATATCGAAACAGGCAGGGTCAGGGATCTCACCCGTCATCAGCGAATCTTTGCTCCTGCCCTGTCGCCTGACGCACACAGCATAGCCGCTGTGGAGCTCGATTCACTCGACGGGAGCCGCCTGGTGATCCTCGATCCGGTTACCGGGGCTGTCAGGCAACGTATTCCTGCACCCGGCGGCATATCTCTGATGACCCCTGACTGGATGGAAAATCAACGAAAGATCGTCGCAGTGGGTGTTTGCGATAAAGGTAAAGCATTGATTGTCTGTGATCTGCTTTCGGAATCATGGTTTGTGATCACTCCATGGTCGCACACGGAACTTTATTTGCCCAGGGCGGCGGGAAAATATGTTTATTTCACCGGTGGATATTCAGGCGTGGATCAGATCTATGCCGTGGATACTTCGGGCCACCACATCCGGCAGGTCACCAGTGTCGCACTGGGCGCGACGGATGCTTTCATTACCGATGATCACCGCTTTCTTTATTATGCAAACTATACGGGCGACGGCTACCGGATCGAACGCCTGCCGCTGGTGCCGGAGGAGTGGGAACCGGTGGAAGAGCAAAACAATATCCTTTCCAGCCTGGCCGATTCGCTCACATCGGTTGAGGGATATCTCTTTGATGGCGAAGCACTTGCTGATTCGCACTACATCAGCAGACCTTACCGCGACTGGAAAAACCTGTTCAATGTTCACAGCTGGGGGCCCTTTTATGTGGATGTGGACAACCAGGACTTCTACCCCGGGGCATCCATCATGTCGCAGAACAAGCTCAGCACAGCTTTCACAACCCTGGGCTACCGGTACGATATGAACGAAAGGGAGGGGACCTGGTTTGCCGACTTCAGCTACCGCGGGCTTTACCCGGTGGCCGACATCACCTACCAGATAGGAAAGCGTAAAAGCTATTATTATGATTCGCTTGATACCAAGGTCGAATACTCCTGGAGGGAAGATAACCTGAGGACAATGCTCAGGGTACCTCTTCAATACCTTGTCTCGAGGTGGATCGTCGGATGGCAGCCTTCTGTGGGAGCCACCTTTATGCATATCACTCATCCCGAGAACGCTCCTTCCCGTTTTGTTACCGGTACTTTCCAGGTGATGGAGTACCGGCTGCTGGCGTACGGGCAGATGGAAACCTCGTACCGCGATCTCTATCCCAGGTGGGGAATGACGCTCGACCTGAACTTCAGGCATACGCCTTTCAGCGGGATCCCCCTCGGAGAAATCGGATCAGCGGAAGGCTACTTCTACCTGCCCGGCATTATCAGGCACCATGGACTACGGCTGTATACGGCATACCAGCGCAAGGATCCCGGCACCTATCGTTTTGCCGATCTGATCAATTATCCCAGGGGGTATTCCGGTATCTACCTGGATGATGCCTTCAGCTTTTCAGCAGGCTATAAATTCCCGTTCTGGTACCCCGACCTGGCCCTCGGTCCGGTGATCTATCTTAAAAGGCTGAAAGCCAATATTTTCTGGGATTATGCGACCGGTGAGTACAGGGATAGCAAAAACCAGCTCCACAGGGATACCTACCAGTCACTGGGTCTTGACCTCACGGCCGATATGCATGTACTGAGGTTCCTGGCACCCTTTGATATGGGATTACGAACCATTTACCTGCCTGAGGAGTCTGAATTCATGTTCCAATTTTTATTTTCAATGGATGTCAATTCATTTTATTAATAGAATGCGGATCACACAAACCATTACCTTTGAATCATAATTCCTATTGAAATGCGTATCCTGTTAAGATTACTGATCTCCTCCGCTGTCATCCTGGTTACAGCCTACATTTTACCGGGCGTGCATGTGGATTCAATCTGGACCGCCCTGCTGGTTGCAGTGGTTCTGGCGCTGCTCAATTTCTTTCTCAGACCGCTGCTGGTCATCCTGACGATCCCTTTCACCATCATCACCCTGGGATTGTTCCTGCTGGTGATCAATGCGGTCATCATCCTGATCGCCGATCACCTCATCGGGCAACGGTTCGAAGTGGATGGATTCTGGTGGGCGCTGCTGTTCAGCCTGATCATTTCTTTTGTAAATTCGCTGATCAATGTCAGGAAAAAGCAATCATCATGAAGAGCCGACCCATAGAATCCCGCAGCACCATCTATGAGATCATACAAAAGTGTGAGGTCTGTCACGTCGCCATGGTCGACCGGGAGAACAAACCCTATGTACTGCCTTTTAACTTCGGATTCGAAAATGGTACGATCTACCTGCACTCAGCGCCGGAAGGAAAGAAGATCTCCATCCTGGAGCACAACCATCAGGTCTGCATCGCCTTCAGCACCGACTACCTGCTGCGTTATCAGCACGAAGAGGTAGCCTGCAGCTGGAGCATGAAGTACCGGAGTGTGCTGGCATATGGCCACATCGAGTTTCTGGAGGATCTCACCGACAAGGCCCGCGCATTGAATGTCATCATGAAAAAGTACGCCGGAAGGGAATATACGTTCGGCAGACCCGCACTCATGAACGTGAAGGTTTATCAGTGCGTGGCGGACCGGTTTGAAGGAAGGACATACGGGTATTAAATTCCACATCCCAAGCACCAAATTCCAAACAAATTTCAAGATCCAAATCACATACTGTTAACGCATGGAATTTGAATTTTGTGATTTGTTTGGCATTTGGGTCCTGGAATTTGGAATTTTCAGAGTATACTGACAGATGATCGATAGGGCCAGTCCCAGCGCTGATCCCAGAACAGCGCCACCCATCACGTCGCCCGGATAATGTACCCCGAGGTATACGCGGCTGTAGCAGATGATAGCTGCCCAGAAAAGGATCAGCGGGGTGAAGTATTTCAGTTTCTTACCCAGGAAAGGGATCAGAAAGACAGCGATGGCAAAGTGGTTGGTAGCGTGAGAGGAAACAAAGCTGTACTGTCCGCCGCATTTGTCCCTTACGATATGGACCAGCCCTGCAAGGGAGGGTTCATGACAGGGGCGCAACCGTTGAAAAATGTTCTTGAACAGGTTCACGGAGGTCTGGTCGCTCAGGAACATCAGGATAGCCACAAACAGAAGGATGATGACCGTTTGTTTCTTATAATACCGTATCAGGAAATAGATCAGCAGCAGATACAGGGGAATCCATATCAGCTTGTCACTCAGCCAGTACATCACCGTGTCCCAGAAGGGGCTGTGCCAGCCGTTGATCAGCAGGAAAAGATCGCTGTCGAGTTCTTTGATCCTTTCAACAATGGACATATTCAGCATGGTGATGCCTTAAAAATCCCAAATTCCATGATCCAAATCCCAAACAAATTCCAATATCCAAAATTTCAAATCCGTTTCCCTCTGACCGTTGACTGCTGACTGCTGACCGTTGACTGCCGACTGCCTACTGGCTATTCAATTCCCTCCACAACATATCCTTCAAGCGAATCAATCCCTTTCGGGTAAACGAGGAAATGAAAACCGATGGTATGCCGGGAAGTTCTTTTTTCAATTCGCGTATCAGTTCCTCGTCGGTCAGGTCGCATTTGGTCAGGGCCAGCACGCGCGACTTGTCGAGCAACTCAGGGTTATACTGCTCCAGCTCGTTCAGAAGGATACGGTATTCCTCTGAGATACTGTGCGGGGTATCCACCGGTATCATGAAGAGGAGGACCGAGTTGCGTTCGATATGCCTTAAAAACCGCAATCCGAGTCCTTTACCCTCATGGGCTCCCTCGATGATCCCCGGGATGTCGGCGATGACGAATGATCTGTGATCGCGGTAGTGCACGATGCCAAGGTTGGGCTGGAGGGTGGTGAACGGGTAGTCGGCAATCCTGGGTTTGGCTGCAGTCAGAACGGATAGCAGGGTTGATTTACCGGCATTGGGAAAACCTACCAGTCCCACATCCGCCAGGATCTTTAGTTCGAGTATCTTCCACGCTTCAATGCCTGGTTCTCCCGGCTGTGCAAAACGGGGTGTCTGGTGGGTGGCTGATTTGAAGTGATCGTTACCCAGTCCACCGCGTCCGCCCTTGAGCAGGATCACCTCCTCGCCATGCCTCGTCACCTCGCATTCGACCTGTTCCGTATCTGCATGACGGGCCACCGTTCCCAGGGGGACCTCAATGACCACATCCTCTCCGCTGGCTCCGGTCGACAGCTGTCTTCCCCCGGGTTGCCCGTCACCCGCCTTCACGTGCTTTGTATACCGCAGATGGAGCAGGGTCCACATGTCGCGGTTGCCTCTCAGGATGATGTCGCCTCCCCTTCCGCCGTCGCCTCCGTCGGGTCCCCCGCGGGGATTGACCCGGGTACGGTAAAAATGCACCGATCCCGCCCCGCCGTTTCCCGAGCGGCACCAAATCCTCACATAATCAACGAAATTCGGATTCGACATGCTACAATACTTGATGGCCTACGGCCAATTTATTGACTGCGGACTGCTACAATACTTTATGGCCTACGGCCAATATATTGATGGCTGACTGGCTAACGGCTACTCAAGGAAGTCTCAATCTCCGTACATAGCCTGTCAAAAATCTCGTCAATCGTTCCCTGCCCGCGCACCGCCTTGAATTTACCCTGTTTCTTATAATACTCTATGAGCGGGCTGGTCTGGTTCTGATATACATTCAGACGGTTGGCAATGACTTCCTGCGTGTCGTCCTTCCTGCCCTCCCGCTGTGCCCGGATCAACAGGCGGGTGATCAGCTCCTGGTCTTCCACCTCCAGGGCGAGGGTGAGGTTGACCTTCTCACCATCCTCCTCCAGCAGGTGATCAAGATCTGCAGCCTGCCGAAGCGTTCTCGGAAATCCGTCGAAGACGAAACCCCTGACATCCGTGCATTTCCGCATGGCGGACCTGAGAAGATCGATCAGCAGTTCATCCGGTACCAGCTCCCCTCGCTCGATGATGCCACTCACCTTTAACCCCAGCGGGGTCTGATTCCTGATCTCGCTTCTGAAAATGTCGCCCGTGGAAATGTGCGCCAGTCGATATTTACCGGCAATCTGTATGGATTGCGTTCCTTTTCCCGCCCCAGGCGGTCCAAAAATGACTAAATTGAACATATTCTACTGTTTATCAATTAATTACAATCACTGGTATGAATCCCAAGGCATGCCCTGGACCCTAATTCCGGGGCAATCCCCGGGGAATTTACCCTTTTACCCCTCCCCCGTCCCCTCCCCTGCTAGCAGGGGAGGGGTGCAGGGGTAGGGTACAATTAAATATGAAGCATGAAGCATGAAATATGAAATATTCAATAATATCATCACTGTTAAACCAGGCGAAACAGGCAGGGGTGGTTCCTTCCGAATCCGTCATAATCCAGCCCGTACCCTACGACAAAATCCGGGGGGATATCCATACCCTTATAGTGGATATGGAAGTCCCTCTGAAAGGCATCCGGCTTGAAAAACATGGCTGCCACCTTCACATCGGAAGCTTCCATTTTCTTCAGCATCTGAATGACATGGTCGATCGTGATGCCTGTATCGACAATATCTTCCACAATGATAACGGTTCGGTCTTTCACTACCTCCCCCAGTCCGATGAGTTCCTTTACGGTGGATGTGGTGGACGTACCTTCATAGGAGGCCAGCTTAACGAAGGTAATGTCGCAGTCAACAGTGATCTTTCGCAGCAGGTCGGAGGCAAAAATAAAGGCTCCGTTGAGAATGACAAGGAAGAGGGGCACCTTCCCTGCCATGTCCTGGTTTACCTGCTGAGAGATCTGTTTCACCGCCCGCTGGATCTTATGTTCCGAAACGAAGGGGATGAACTCTTTGTCTTTGACCTTGATCTTTTTCATAATATGACAGGATGATGAACCAATGAATCACTACCTACAAATATATGATTTAACCACATGAGGAAAGGAAATTCTTTTAAATTTGTTCTGGTATTAATGAACATACTATGAAACCACTGGTAAGCATCATCATGGGCAGCACATCGGATCTGCCGGTCATGGAAGAAGCCGCTAAAATCCTGAACGAGCTTGGGATACCGTTTGAAATGAATGCCCTTTCAGCACACCGTACTCCCGAGCTGGTGGACACCTTTGCGCGGACCGCTGCCGATCGCGGGGTGAGGGTGATCATCGCCGGTGCAGGCATGGCAGCCCATCTCCCGGGCGTGGTGGCGGCTCTTACTCCCCTGCCCGTCATCGGAGTACCCATAAAAGCATCGCTGGAGGGGCTTGACTCCATCCTGTCGATCCTTCAGATGCCCCCGGGCATCCCGGTGGCCACGGTGGGAGTGAATGCCGCGCGCAACGCAGGAATCCTTGCCGCACAGATCCTTGCCACGGGGAATGATGCCCTGCGGCAGAAACTGATCCTCTTCAAGAATGACCTGAAGGACAAGGTAGTGAAGGCAAACAACGAACTGCGCAAGGTGGAATACCCGTTCAAATGCGATCCGCTGCCTTAGCATTCCGTATCCGGCGCATCTACCTGGAAAGAAAGGTCAAACGGCTCAACCGGTCAGGATCCAGCATTTCGCATGCAATTTCCTGAAGCTGTTCCGCGGTGACGGACCCGATCTGACGGCACATTTCCTCCAGTGACTGTACCCTTTCCATGACCAGGATCCCTTTACCCATGGAAAGCATCCTTCCCAGGTTGGATTCCCAGGCAATGGCCAGCTGCCCGATGAACTGTCTCCGTGCGATGTTCATCTGATTTGTGCCCAGCTTTATCTTCCGTAGCTTTTCCAGCTCCAGGTCAACAAAATGAAGTGTTTTGTCGAGTAATCCGTTATCCACTCCCAGGTAGATCGTGAAAAGGCCTGTATCCGCATAGGGAGTGTATCCTGATTCGATGTTATAGGTGAGTCCGTGTTTTTCGCGAACCGACAGATTCAGCCGGGAATTCATCCCCGGACCGCCCAGGACATTGTTCAGCAGCGCCACGGGGATCCGCCGGGGATCACCGAAACCGCAGGCAAGGTTCCCAAGGATACAGTGCGTCTGAAACGTGTTTTTTCTGACCTGTTTTCTGACAGGCTGATATCCCGAAAAAGGAATCCTGTGACGGGTGCCATTACCGGATGGAACCTTTTCAAAATACCTTTCTGCCAGCCGGATGAGCTTTTGAAAAGGAATGTCCCCGACAGAAGAAATGATGATCTGGTCAGGGGTGTAGTTCTTTTCAATGAAGTGGCGTATGTGTGCCTGGGTGAACCGTTTCAGGTTGGCCTTTTTCCCCAGGATGTTCCTGCCCAGGGGATGGCCGGCGAATACCAGCTCTTCAAAATCGTCGAATATCTGGTCGGATGGATTATCCTTCCATGAGTTGATTTCATCCATGATGACCGATTTTTCCTTGAGCAGCTCCTTTTCGGGAAAAACCGAATCGAACAGGATATCCGCAATCAGCTCCAGGGCACGCTCGTAATAACCTCTCTGGAATGATGCATAGACGCAGGTCTCCTCTTTTGTGGTAAAGGCATTGAGATCCGCCCCGATATTCTCAAGGCGCGTCAGGATATGGTACACCTTGCGCCTGCGGGTGCCCTTGAAAATAGCATGCTCGATGAAATGGGCCATTCCGTGCTCCCTTTCTTCTTCATCCCTGCTGCCGGTACCAATATAAACGCCGCAGTGCGCAACCGGGCTGCCGGTAGGTTCATGTACCAGCCTGATCCCACTGGGCAACCTGTATTCCCTGTAATTCATTTCGGATAATTTTCGTCAAAATAGATCCAGAACAGCGGCATATATCCCATCAGCTCACCGGATTCGGTGTACCTTCGGAGAACCGGTGCAATCCCGATGACCTTCTTGCTGATCATGAAGGATTCGGGATCCATGTACCATTCTTCCAGGAACCGGAAGCGGGTGATATCCTGCAGGTTTATCCTGCGTTCGACCACGGTATCATAGAACTCATAGGGCGGCGTGGAGCGCTGGAAGGTGAGCGTGTCGGCTTGAAACCCGATCTCTTTGACCTGCTCCGGAGTAAGAGGCTCGTTAAAATAGCTGAAGGTTCTCACTTTACCCTCGTAAGCAGCATCCATTACCCGGCGGATAAAGACTTCTCTTTTGGACCCTTCGATATTCTGAACCCACCAGTCGAAATCCGGATCCGGACTTTTTATGTCCACATCATACTGGATACGGTCGGTAATGAGGGTGCCCTGATATTGGTCCTGACGATGGCAGGAGATCATCAGGCCCATCAGCGCGCATGCAAGCAGGATTTGTGTCAGTTTCATTTTGATGTATTGAATTCTGTAACAAAATTGAGTAAATTTCTTATATTTACGCCACTTTCGCTTTACTTTACCTTAATCCATGAAAATAAAGACTCAAAAAATCGATGAACTCATTTCCAGCCTTGATCTGATCGTTAAAGAAACCAACGGATTTAAGAAAAAATATTCCCGTGAGCTGGCCGCTGTTCACCCCAATTACAGGTTCAGCGCCCTGAACCTGATCTATTACCTGGCGTTGCGCAATCACGATATCAGGGATCTTCAGAAGAAGCTCGGCTACCTTGGTTTGTCGCGGATGGCAAAAACGGAAGCACACGTGATGGCCAGCCTGAACAGTACGAGGCTGATCCTGAACCGGCTCAAGGGCAACATGGAAGCGATCCCCGCCAGGCAGGCCATCTCCATAAAGAAAAGCACCAAGCTGATGCGTGCCAACACCAAGGCTTTGTTCGGGAACAAGCCGAAGGGAAGGCGGACACGGATCATGGTCACCCTGCCGGGAGAGGCGGCATCCGGGTATGATCTGGTCCTGCGGCTGCTGCAGACAGGCATGAATGTGGCCAGGATCAATTGTGCACATGACGCACCGGAGATATGGGAACAGATCATCAGCAACATTCGGCAGGCCGAATCGGAAACAGGCAGTACCTGCAGGATCGTTATGGATATAGCCGGACCAAAGCTGAGGACGGGACCTGTGATTCCGGAGCATTTTCAGAAGAGTGACAGGCCGTTATCCGAAAGCAACGGCGATCTTTCGCAAGGAAATCCGTACATCCTCCTGAAAGAGGGTGAGGTGCTTGTATTGCACGGAGATGCAGCTCCCGGAGAGCCGTCGGTATGCGATGAGAAAGGAATCGTGATCAAACCAGCCCATATTTCCTGTACGTTGCCCCAGGTTTTCGGGTGCGTAAAACCCGGAGAGTCGGTACTTTTCGACGATGGCAAGATCGCCGGATCCATTGAAAAAACAGCGGCTGGTGAAATATCGGTCAGGATTACGCGTGCCAAGCCCGGTGGGAGCAAACTCAGGGCCGACCGTGGGATCAACTTCCCCGAGAGCAGCCTGGGTTTCTGCGGAATGTCTGAAAAAGACAAAAAAGACCTTGAGTTCATCGCCGGGCATGCGGACATAGCCAATCTTTCCTTTGTCAACGATCCCGCTGATGTTCAGCAGCTTCTGGATGAGCTGGACCGGCTCAATTCCAACCTGGGAATCATGGTAAAGATCGAGACACGGAAAGGATACTACAATCTCCCGGGAATACTCCTTGCCGCGATGAAAGCTTTTCCGGTGGGAGTGATGATCGCCCGCGGGGACCTGGCCATCGAATGCGGCTGGGAGAACATGGCCCGCATCCAGCAGGAGATCCTGCGGATCTGTGAGGCTGCCCACCTGCCGGATATCTGGGCCACGCAGGTGCTCGAGAACCTTGCCAAAAAGGGATTGCCATCCAGGGCCGAGATCACGGATGCTGCCCTGTCGCAACAGGCCGAATGTGTAATGCTGAACAAAGGGGACCACATTTTCGAGGCCATACAGCTGCTCGACAAGATCATCCGCGACACGGAGGATTACCAGGATAAGATGGCCCCTTTGTCTCCTGAACTGAAAACTTCGCTCAAATGAAAAGAGGCTGCCCCGTGACCGGGAACAGCCTCTTTTCGATCGGGATCGGGCGACTCTTAGTTCACTGTCACTTTCTTTGTGGCAATGCCTTTATCGGTGGTCACCTGGACAAAATAGATACCCGGTTCGAAGGATGATACATTCACCTTCAGGATTCCATTCTGTCCAACCTTTTCGCTGGAATACACCACAGCTCCCATGTCGTTCAGAATCTTAACGGTATTGACCGGGACCGTGAACTGCATGGTCAGTGATTCATTGGCAGGATTCGGGTAGATCGAGAAGCTGTTCTCGAGTTCCCTGATACCGACAGCGATGATGATCGGCTGTTCGCCGCACACCGCTTCGGATTCGCATTCGGTCTGGTAAACGGCCTTAATACAATAGGTATAGGAGCCATTGGCAAGGCCGAGATCGTTGTAGGATGTTGCAGTGATCGGTGTGGTCGTCAGAAGCGTTTCGTTGCGGTAAACGTTGTAGCCATTGAGGGCCTTGGCGGGCGCTGTCCATGATAGGTACACATCCGGCTCACCGAGTACATTGTCGATGACCAGGTTGGTGACCGGATCCAGCGACTCCACATTCAGGGTTACCGTATTGGTCGGGACGGATTCACCGCCGCTGTAAACAGCGGTGACCTTGTACGCCTGGGTTCCGGGCTCGACGCCGGCATCGGTGTAGGTGAGGGCAGTGACCGGATCAGCATTGATCTTCACATTGTTACGATAGATATTGTATCCTATCGGGCTTCCCACTCCAGGGGCAAGCCAGTTAAGGGTCGCATCATAACACAGGTAGG
>JAKLFC010000010.1 GCA_022711405.1 Bacteroidota bacterium | reverse complement strand
GCCATGAATGCAACAGAAAACACCACTGCCATCGCAGCTCAAAGAGCATCATTGAAAGTCTTAACCCAGAGCTTAAGACCGAAAATCACCGCTGGTGAATTCAAAACCGTCAATGATGCCCTGCTGGAGAGCTATGCCACAGCAAAGCACACCATCTTCAACACCTATGAAGGCTGGATCAAGGCCGGAAAGGTCGTTAAGAAGAACTCCAGACCTTTCCTCATCTGGGGTCGCCCGGTTGAGCGGACGGATGAATACGGAAAGTCCTACACCTACTTTCCGGTACGCTACCTGTACTCCAATGCCCAGGTAGTAGATCAGAAACAGTCCTGATCAGTTAGCCACTGCGCGGTGCGGCCATAATGGCCGCACCTTTTTTTATGCTCACAAACCTAATTGGAATTAATGATGCCGATCCCAGTTGGATCCATTCAATTGTAATCCATGATGGGGAAGGTCCGGGTAAAAAGCTTTTACAGGACAGATTTCTCCTCTCCTAAAGAAATGACTGTAGTAATTTTTCTTGGAAGTTTGTTCCCAGAACTCGTTAAAATCTTTATGATCCGGATAGATATGTGATGAAAGATCAACTGCATTGGGATGATGCGCCTGAAAAAACCGGACGGTTTCTTTTCCTGCCGTATCGTTATCCAGGTACAGATTTACTTTGGAATACCCGGCAATAATATCCACCGCTTTTTTGGCAAAGGAGACGGAATTAAGAATAATGGATGTATTATTTGGGAACGAATTGAAGTAACAGGCAGCAGTCAGAAAATCGAATACACCTTCAAAAATGTTGATTTGCTCCGGATCAGGTCCACGAACCGTGCTCAGGTATTTCGGACTGGTGGATCCCTTGAAGTACCTACTGCGCAGTTCATATCCGCCTTTGTCATTTTTAAAGGCCAGCGCATAATAGGTTTTATCGCTGGAAATGATCCTGTATCTGACTTCCGACAGAAAGAAAACGGCTATCCGATAAGGGATCTGTCGTTTGAACAGGTATTCTTTCAACCGGGTATCCTCAATAATTTTGTTTGAGATGATCTTCAGGTTTCCTTCATTCCCTGCATCATCAGCGGATAAACGTGGATCATTTTTCATAACAAGGTTATTTGTGATTAAAGGTTGACAAGTGTTTCCTTCCAATATCTCCAGGGCTCCCCGCCAGTCTGTATGATGCAGGTGCATGACCAGCTCAAGGATCGAGCCTCCGATGCCCAGCCCGTGGTCATACCATAGGTTCTTGCGATCATTGACATTGAAACTGGGATTCTTTTCGTTTCGAAGGGGTGAGAGGTAAAATAATTCCCGGTTACCTGTACATCTTACGGGACTGTGCCCAATGGAACTGAGATAGTCTGAGATTTTTATGCTTTTAGCTTCTTCTATCTGCATTTTATATTTGTGTATATCTGAAAATCATTACACTTTTTACACTTTTTATCTTTATATGATTATATATCAATTATTTAAGCAGTGTAATTTCAGTGTAAATACCGTGTAAAAAGGGATACTTACAAAACTTTTCATTTCCTGGTCTTTGCCGACCGTGTAAAAAATTACACTGATTTTACACGGTTTTCTTGTGTTTTTACACGGCATTGTCACTGCTATATAATTATATTTCAATAAGTTATCTCTAAAAGTGTAAAAAGTGTAGGTTTTTTAGGGATATATAGTATTATTTTTTATCCGGACGTTTTTAAAATGATTTCCTTTTTCCCCGCTGCGTGTATAAAGGATCCTGGGTGAGTAGTTTTTCTCGATTTCATTTCGGAAACTGGCTTTCTTGAAGGGCTTATTGCCGGATTGAGCACAATATTCCGTGTAGCTTTCATACAGGTCCTGGTACACTTCGTAGGTATTGCTTTCGATCGTACACCGTTCATTGATGAATGCCACCACACTGTTGCATCCTTCCAGGTAATTGTAGGTTTCTTCCTCAGAGCTTGAAGGGACAGTGAAGGCCTGATCATGGATCAGCTGTCCCAGGCCCTCCAGCAGCCAATTAAAGATCCCGCTGATTTCTGACTCCAGCTTTTTTAACAGGTCAGGATCGCAATGGTCGCCTTCAAAGCTTCGGTTGAATTTTAAAATGAAAATCCTTCTGAAGAATCCTTTCGTGGTATCAACGGTCTGGGGCAGATCGTTGGTGGCGAACAACAGTTTGCAGTAGGGTTGAAACTTAATCGGATTCTTAAATTTTGCATCTCCGGTCAATGTTTCACCGGTAATGATTCGTTTAAAAATCCCACTGGAAAAAGATCCTTTGTGGTCAATTTCGCTGCAAAAATTTACCAGCTTGTTTTGCAGTTCGACAATGTAATTCTTATTACTCAGCTGATTGAGTTCAATACTGGAATAGTTATCTTCTCCCAGGATTTTTTCCATGACCTGTAGAATAATGCTTTTCCCATTGCTCCCTGTGCCAAGCAGTATCAACGCTTTCTGAAATGAAACCATCGGTGTCAGGCAGTACCCCAAAAACTCCTGGAGCAGCTTGATCTTATCCCTGCGGTCGTGATCCGGTTCGAAAATTTCACTGACAAATTGAATCCACCGTTCGCACGTGGCTTCCGGATCAACCGTGACATTGATCCTGTTGGTGGAAAACATGTGCTTGGTATCTTCAGAGTGAGGCACCAGTTTTCCTTCTTTCAGGTAGTAGATCCCATTCATGGTATTCAGTGCATACTCATGAAAATTCAGATTGATCTCATCTTCCGTCTTGTGGGTCATCAGTTTGAGAATATCCACGATATTGTTTACCCGGGACTGGCGGTACTTTTTATCAAGCAGCTCCAGTATCTTTTTCTTGATGATCTCCAGTTCAATCGGTCGCCAGTAATGATCGATATAGGAATAAAAGGACTGATTATAGAAGAAGATATCCATCGAATCGATGATCTGTCTTGCTGCCGCAAGATCGTTTCTGGGCATATCTGTGCTGCTCATCTGCTAGTTCTCGATTAGATGATTATTCTTCCGGAGAGCCTGTAATAGCTCCGATTTCTTGTATAGGATGCTTCGGCCATTCTGATAATATGGCAACTTCTTTTGCTTTTTCCACTTTATTATTGTCGGCTCTGATATCTGTAGATATTTGGCTGCCTGACGCTGGGTCAATAAATCTTCTTCCAGGTTACTTCTCATGGTTGGATTCGTGTCTTTCACTTCTGAAAGGCATTCTTTGATAAGATCTTTGAACTCATTGATATTTAAGTTCATAAAAATTGATTTTACCATGGCAGATTATCTTTAAATTGATTGAATTCTGCTGGCAAAGAAAAAGGTTGGTTTAAGCAAAAAAAATACAGCCTGTAGTTGCAGGCTGTATTTATAAGAAAGCTATATGTCTGATAAACCGATTCTTACGTGTTGATAAGTTGAAAGATCATAGATAATATTTCAAACTGATACCTATTAGTTTTTCCATTCTTGCTATGGCTAGTTCCCTGGCATCTTCTCTATACCAGTACCTATCAAAGTTACTGTCCGTAAATCCTTGTTCACCGAACTCCTTTCTTAAAAACGATTTTATTTTCTTTTTCTGATTTTGTTTAAAGTATCCCCTGTTATTCAGATACCACATTAATGAAATCAGCAGGCTGCATTCTTCGTTCCATTTGACCGTATAAGCATTCTGAACCTTGAAATTATATTTAGGGAAGATAAAGTTCTCAAAAACAAAATCTTGTATACTTCCTTCTATGTCTAAAATTAACTTATCGCGTCCAGTGTTATAGTTTTTATTTAACTCAGTAAGAATTTTTAGCAAACTTCCATGATCTCTTAAACATTCGATCTTTGCTGCAGAACTGAGATGATAGCCAGCACCATCCTGTTTTCTTTTACTGTTCTGGATGATCATTTTCTTATCATTGATCCACTCATAAATGGTTTCAATCTTTCCGGTATTGTTTACATCATCTTTCCAGTAAGAATTTCTTGCCTGTCTGATAACCAGGATCATAAAATGTTCAAAATCCGTTATGTCTGATTCGAAGTTTTCTCTGAAATGGAATTCTAGCAGTCTATCCAGTTGCGCATGATTGAAGTTCTGGATATGTCTAATCATGAAGAAGATGTATTTCTGAGCAAAATCTTTCCCCTGTTCAAACTCGTAAATTCTACCTGAAGCAGTATCCAGGTAGTATTTATATCGGGTTCCTACCGCATCATAATCGTACCTACTCATCTTTTTTACTATTTCTAATGTTTTTGACTTTCTTTTTGGACTTCCTGGGCTTTTTATCGACTAGATCCCAGGTATTTTTCATCTGGTCAGCTTTAAACTGTTCAGTTATTTTAAGGTACTTATTTAGTGTACTATCCTTTTTATGCCCTACAATTTCCTTGATTACCTTGGGATTCATGTTTAACATGAGTGAGTTTGTTATAAAAGTCTTTCGGGCAACATGAGAAGTGATTAATTCATGTTTAGGATAGGTATATTCTTTTGGTTGGTTGCCAGAGAATCTTACAATCTTGATCATTTCAGTGAATTTCGCTTCCTCGCAACACTTTTTAATATATTGATTTAATTTTTGTTGCGACATTTTAGGTAGAAGTCTGGCGGAGTCTTTTGGGTAGCGATCAATAATTTCCTGGGCGAATTTGTTGATCGGGATCATTTCCATTCGTCTGGTCTTTTGTATAGATTTAATAATTTGACCGTTCTTAACATGATCCCTTGTCAACTGTAAGATATCTGAGATTCTAAGTCCCGTAAAACATCCAAAACAAAATATATCTCTTGCTTTCCGATAATTATTTTTTTCGAATGTAAAATCCTTGAGGGTCATAAGTTCTTCCAGAGTCAGAAATATTACCTCATTTTCCTTTTCAGTTGCTTTGAATTTAGAATAGAACTGGTTTTTATGATAACCCCTGTCCCCTGCCCAATTCATAAATGATTTCAGGGTAGAAATTATTTTTGCGAAATAATTATCAAGTATTTCCCTCTCTAAAAAGGCATAATTTCTCAGCTTATCATAAAACGTTAAATTGATCGTATTGAAGTCAATGTTAAATCCGGTAGCATCTTCAAAATCCTTCAAGAATGTCTTGGTGGTTGTATAGCCCTTTATAGTTCTTTCTGCCTTGGTCGATTTACTTGAATCTATATATTCTTGCATGGCAGTGAAAAATGTTTTTTTGCCTGACTCCATTTGACCCACATTCTTGATCTGGTTCTTCAGGTAGGCATCAGAAAGCGAAATTCCATTTTCAATCGCATTACTGATAGTGTCTTCGGCTATTTTCCGATAGGTCTTAATTCTCTTGTTTATTATCTGGTGAAAATTATCCGGTTCGTGCGCCGGATTTGGTAAAACCAATTGATTCTTCGCCCAGTATTTTGGTTTAATCATGAAGCCAATATGAATAACCGAACGCTGATTGTTGTAGGTAATTCGCATGACAATGGGTTTTTCACCTTTCTTGTTCGGTTTTCCCGGCTTCAGGTAAAAATGTACATTTGCAATCATCTTTTTGTGCAATAACGGATGAGAAGCAAACCTATAAAATAATACTGAGTATCCTGAATGAGTACCCAGAAAGTTATTAAATTTTATTTAACCGAATTTAAACAGGGTAATGTGCATAATTAATTAGTATTGATTATTAGTATCTTAACGAAACATCATTTAACCTGATTTAAATAATAGTAAGTCCGGCTCCGGGTACCCTTAATTCTTATAAGCCACTGTAATCCAGTGGCTTTCTTTTTAGCCTGTCTTATTTTTGTCAACTTGGTGTCAACGAACTGTCAACGAAAGTTAAAAAAAGAGGCTGTCTCATAATTCGAGGCAGCCTCCTTTTTTGCTCCCCGGCCGCATGGCCGCGTTATGGCTCCGCAACTGGAAAGCTCCCTCGGTCCTTCGGGCACAGCCCTCAGGCCTCAGTCCGCTTCCCTAGGTTGCTCCGCCATAACTGGTAATTTCAGGAATAAAGTCGACTTATAACCGTCTCTAAATCCACCTTGACCATCTTTTGTCCCATGGGGCAATAAAAGCAATCTTGCTGTTCATTATAGTAAAGGATTTACTGCCTCGATCTTGTTACCGTCCAGGTAGACTTGCTTTAAGTTAATCAATCCGTTTTCCACCAGCAGAAGGACCACTTGTGAAAAAATCTCTTTGAGCACATCCCTGAGGCGATCCGAACGAAAGCGATTGATGGTATTGTGGTCGGGCTGACTCATCCCAACCATCGCATAAGCGACCTTGTTTGGTGCGGTGCCCCGGCTTCTTCGCAAACATGGAATAAAAAAGGGCCTGGTCAACCGCACGCTACCCACCGCCATTATGCGCTACAGCCTCGTCCGTTGTGGCCCTGTAATTTCTTCTTTACTCCGTTTAATTATATACTTATTGTAAAATCGGCAATATTGATTGTTTAATGAATATTGGGCTTACCTGGGGAGTATTATAATTATGCTCAGTAAAGGCAATGATAAGTTCATAATCCATGAAAAGGTACAATTTTTGCCCTCCGGCACCTTCAGCGCTGATCATTTTTGTGATATTACCATTCTTAGTGTGAATTTCTTTTATCCACCAAAAGAAGCCATAACCTGAATTGTCAAATGATGTAACAAAATAAGCTTGTGTCATCTTGGTTATCCATTGTTCAGAAATAACTTGTTTGTCTTCCCATTTGCCTTTATTTTGAACTAAAACACCGAGTTTAAGCATATCCACAGGCTTCAGGTACAATCCACCCCCGGCATGGCAAAATCCGGTGCTGTCTTTTAACCAATAATAATCCTTAATATTTAATGGCCCGAATAAATACATTTCGGCAAATTTATCCAAAGGCTGATGTGTTGCTTTTTCAATGATCCCGGCTATAATTACCGGACACCCGCTGTTGTATTTAAATTGGCCGCCAGGTTTAATTGCCATGGGTCGTGTAAGTGCATAATGCAAATAATTTCCACTGTTATACATGTTCATATTATCGTTTCTGGGATCATTGGAAGGAATCATCTCTTCCCATTCGAAACCAGCCGACATGGTAAGTAAGTCCCTTATGGTTAGGGAATATTTTAATTTGTCGTCTGCATTAAAATACTCTGGAAAATATGAGAATACAGGCACATTTTCGCTTTTTATAAATCCTTTATCAATGGCAATTCCCATCAACAAAGAGACAATGCTTTTGGTTTGCGACTGAGTATGATGCAAGGTGTCTTTATACCCATGATAATACTTTTCTGATATAATATTACCCTGGGACCAGACGATAAAACTTTCCACATTTTTAAAGAACTCCCTGGGATCGGTTTCAATTAATTTGTCAGCAAAAGTGATGGCAGAATCAAGTTTTGCAACTTCAATATGTTGTGAAAACGCATTTGCAGATATTGTAACGATAATCGAAAAAAGGTATATTCTTATTCTCTTCATGACTTTATGTTTAACTATCTTTTTCCCGCTTGTGCCTGAGATGATAGGATTTTATCTGCAAGATACATAAAAAATACACATTGGAAAAACCGGATAAACTGACCACCTCTTTTCTTTGATTCGATCTTCTCTTCAGAAAGCATAAATGCTTCATGTTGGTATGCTTAACGCAAACTCATTTAATCATTTATGCCTGACAAATTAACCATTAGGAGTAAAGTAATACAGATTTTGCAGGCATACACCGGGGGTGTTAGCAAGTCAATGATCAGCAGGAAAACCGGGGCGAGCCGCAACACGGTCAAGCGGTTTATCCGGGAGTTTATTGCAACGGACAGATCTCTGGAAGAGATCCTGGGTATGAGCGATTCCGCATTGGAGTTGCTCTTTCGTATCGTTCACAATGCTCATCGCATTGAATTGGCTGGAGAGTCATTGCGCAAACAACAACTATCCTGAAATTGGAAATGGATAAGAAAAACAAGGAGGAATTGTATATTTGTATACCCGTCTGATGGAAGATAAAATCCAGGAAAATGAGGAAAAAACAGGCCGGTCAATTTGCTCCGGAAATCGGGTGGTCAGTTCATCCGTTTTATGCAACATAACACCAATCAGAATGGTGTCATTTTTTAATTATTTTTGTACAAAATGATCATTTCATCATGAAAAAAGTCCTATTGTTTTTCACCGGGCTTGCCCTGTACTTGTCAGCCCCCGCGCAGGAACTGCGGGTTGATACCGTCGCGGTCATGATCATCGACCGGATGGCTTCCGTTATCGGTGACCTGACTTCATGCAGTTTCACGCTGAACACCTCCATGGATGTCAATGATCCGGATTTCGGCCAGATAAAACAGACCTGGACGGATGAGGTTTACCTGGGCGGTCCGGACAAAATGTATATAAAGACCCAGGGAGACAAAGGTCACCGGGGATTCTGGTATAACGGGTGGCAGGCCATCACATACTCCTTCGACGAGAATAATTTTGCCACCATCATAGCACCGGATAACCTGATCGACATGATCGACACCATCAACAAGAATTATGGCATTGAGTTCCCGGCTGCGGATTTCTTTTACCCGACCTTTACGGATGACATCCTGGCTAACTTTGATACCGTTGTATTCCTTGGGAAAAAGAAGGTATTCGGTCAGGAATATTTTCATATACTGTCTTCCAATCCTGTCGTCAGTGTTCAGATGTGGTTTTCGGCCGATGCATTTACCCTGCCTCAAAAATTCGTCATTCTGTATAAAAAGGAAGGGAACAGGCAATATGAAGCCGCATTCAGCAACTGGCAGCTTAATCCGGCAATCCCGGCCTCAGTGTTTGAATTCACTCCCCCGCCTGCAACCCGGGAGGTATCCATATTGCCCAGATTCAAATAAAAACCTTCATAACAAATTTAGACCATGATAACCAGGTTCCGTTTATTCCAGGTGACAACTGTACTGCTCCTCTTTGCCATTGCTTTTCTCTGGCCCCTGATCCTTGATGCACAAAGATTTTCACATGGTGGTGGCGGCGGTGGCATGAGCCGCCCTTCCCCTTCTTCCTACAGCCGTCCATCCTCTTCTTCCTACAGCCGCTCCTCATCCAGCTACAGCCGCGCGTCAAGCACACAGAGCCGCCAGACCCCAACACAGAACCGTTCTGTCTCTGCGGGTACCTCCGATCGTACCGCAAACCGATCGATCAACGGCGGCAATCAGTCTTCTGCCTCGCGTAATAAGGCATCTGTCTCGACGGCGGACAGAAAAAACATTTCCTCCGCTGACAGGACCAATGTCTCCACAAGTGATAGGACCAATGTCTCCACAAGAGACAGAAACAATGTCTCCACAGGTGACAGAACCAATGTCTCCACAAGAGACAGAAACAATGTCTCCACAGGTGACAGAACCAATGTCTCCACAGGTGACAGAACCAATGTGGGCAATATAAACATTGACAACAGCAGGGATGTCAACATCAATGTGGACCGGGACAATTATTACGTGAGGCGTCCGGTTGCGCCCTATCCCAGGCCTCCCTATGCATACGGCGGATACCATTATAACTGTTTCCACCCATATTATTATCATCCCTATCATCCGTATTACTGGGGACCGGTCTATCATCCCTGGGGATTTTTTGTTGCTGCACTGGCGGTGACAGCCATTGTTGTCAGCGTGGAACAGCAACAATACTACTATGATTCAGGGATTTATTATATTAAAAGCGATGGTGGTTATACAGTGGTGGAGGCTCCACCCGGAGCCACCATTCAGGTTCTGCCCGAAGGATCCCAGTCCGTGGTGGTGAATGAGACCACCAATAATTATTACTATGGTGGAACGTATTATGAAAAAACGGAAGATGGCTACACCGTCGTGCCCCCAACCGCCGGAACGGTTGTAGAGAACCTGCCTGAAGGAGGAGAAGAGGTCAGGATCGGGGATGTGACCTACGTAAAACTGGGTGAAACCTATTACCAGCCTGTAAAGGTGGATGGAAAGGACATGTACGAGGTGGTGAATGTGGAGCCGGCCGAAGCGGAAAAATAAGCCGAAGTGACCTGAGTAAAACACCATCCTGACATTGAATGCATGTCTTCCTGGTAGATCATTAGATGACAGCTTCTACTTTCCCATTTTTTATCGCCTGTTTAAGAAGGGCATGATCGCGTTCGGTCTGATCGGCATAAGCTTTCGAAAAGGCAGCGAGTGCCTGGTCGAATGCATCGCTTTTACCCATGTAACCGCTGAGTAAAACAGCATCTCCCGAGCGGGCGTGGGACAGTGCCAGCGCATGGCCGCACCAGTCGGCATAAATCAGCATTTCCGGCTTACCGAAGGTTTCCACGCGCATCGAAATTTTAATGTCACGCAGCTGCCGGATAAAGAAGTGTCGCCCGAATCTTCCCTGTGTCCAGCCAAGAAAGGGATCACTATAGGGCTGCATGAGCCGCTGACCGTTCACAACTCGCTGGCCATGATTGGAGAACAGGCTCTTACCTGCATACGGTTCCAGCACCGAGGAGCGTGCTTCCTTGACCTGGAGAAAGAAAGGGTCTCCTTCTCCGGCCAGGAAAAGCAACACCCAGCACATAGTACCCACACTGCCGATTCCCACCACCTTAATGGCAGCATCCCTCATCACGAACCGGTCCAGCAGGCTCTGATACGCAGGCAAAAGACTTTCTTTGTAACGGTCGAAGGCCTCACTGACCACCTCATCGATTTCCCCCGGCTGATGGCCTTCTGCGTGAAAAATTTCAGGCAGCTGATCTTTTATGATATGCGATTCACCGGAAGCCTGCGTAAGTTTGGGAAAGATATCTTCTGCCACACTGCGTCCCCGCTCCTTTGCCAAACGCTGGATCCCCCTCTTGCGCATCCTGGGATCCTTTATGGAGGAGATCAGCATATCACTATCCAGACAATAGTACCATAATTCCAGGGTTTTCATTTCGCCGAATCCGGCCATATGTTCTCGGTATGATCTGATACAGGCAAGGACAACCTCCCTGGCCACGGATTCACTCAGGCCATTATCACGACAGGCCAGCATAAAACTGGCAGCCAGGCGTTTGATGTCCCATTCCCAGGGCGCAGGCAGGGTTTCATCCAGGTCGTTGATCGAGAAAATCACGTTTCGTTCAGGTGTGGCAAAACCGCCAAAGTTCATCAGATGCGCATCGCCACAGCACTGCACACGAATACCTGTGCTGGGGGTGGCCGCCAGGTCGGAGGCCATATTGAGAGCGGATCCCCGGTAAAAGGTGAATGGGGATTGAGCCATTCGCCCGTGACGCAGAGGAAGTAGCTCTTGAAGGCGCCCCTCACCAGCCGACAGCACCAGCTGGACCGGATCAGGCCGGTCAGCCGGCGGTTTCCACGCTGAATGTGAATTGCGGGGACATGACTGACGCAGTCTTTTGCCTGATGCATACCGGTCAGCCCTTGATGTCAGAGGAGTTAAGATTGTGGACATGTTGAAATTAGATTTTGTAAGTGAGTTCCAATTCCCTCAAAATCAAAAGCTTCTATGAAATTTGTCATTCGAATGCCTTGACAGGGTTAAAAATACTAAATCCTACGTATTTTTCGGTTGAATAATGATAATTTTACTCCGGAAAAGTATCAGACTGAATCTTCAATGAATCATCCTCCTAATTACGATTTGTTCCTGAAATGTATTGAAACGTATGGACCAGAGGGATTTACAGGGATCGATCCGAATGATCGCCTGATGATGGCGTTTGATATCATCCGAATGCCCGCAAAAGGCCTCAACAGTGAAAGGGTCGCTGAAATGTGATTCCTCAGCCTGAATACGGTTAACACCCATCGCAGGAATATTCTTCGTAAAGCAGGAAAGGCCACTATGTCGGAGGTGATTTTTGACCTCAGGCAACAGGGATTGATGTAGTGGCGGAATGAATGGACAATATCCAGTTTCTCAGAAGATGGAAAAAATCATTCTTGACCAGTTCAGATCACCCTTCGGAATGCTTCTGCTGGGCTCGTACGGGGAGCGTCTGTGTCTCTGTGACTGGGCGCACAGGAAAATGAGGAAGACCATTGACAAACGCGTCAGGGAAAAGCTGGGGACGGAATACCTTCAGGGCTCTTCGACGGTTATTGCGCAAAGCAAAGTACAACTGCATGAGTATTTCAGCGGTGTACTCAAAGATTTCAGTCTTCCTCTGCTGATGTCCGGAACGGACTTTCAGGTACAGGTCTGGGATCAGTTGCTGCAGATCCCCTACGGAAAAACCCTGAGTTACACGGAACTGGCCCGGCTGGTGGGAAGGCCTGATGCCCTCAGGGCCGTGGCCTCTGCCAATGGTGCCAATGCACTCTCCATCTTCATCCCCTGTCACAGGATCCTTGGAGCAAACGGGGAATTGACGGGATATGCAGGCGGCCTGAATGTGAAAAGGAAATTGCTGCTCCTGGAACAGGGGAATATGCAGACCGAGTTGTTTGGCGAACGTTAAGTGAGTCAGAATATGGGTATGGTGAACCTTACCATCGTTCCGCTGGCCTGTCCGAGGGCATTCTGCAGGTCGATGATCTCCAGCGGAATCTTTGTTTTCAGTTTCCGGCTGAGGTTGGCCAGCCGCTCGCGGGTGAGGGAAGTGGCCATGCTCCGGTGCTCCGGGTTCATCACTACCTCGATCTCCCTTGCTTTCTGGCGGCCCACGCCATCGTCCTCCACCTCGAAGATCAGCGTATGATCCCTCAGGCTGAAGCGGATGCCGATGTGCCCCGGCGTCTCCCGGTGACGGATGCCGTGCTCGATGGCGTTCTCGATGAACGGCTGGGCCAGCATCGGCGGGATCTTCAGGATCTCCGGATCAATGTCATCGGCGATATCGATCCTGTATTCGAACTTGCCGGGAAACCTGACCTGCTGCAGCTCGAGGTAGTTCTCGATGGTGCTGATCTCCTTTTCCAGGGGAACGAATTCTTCGGCGGAATTATCGAGGATGTTCCTTACCAGCCTGGCGAATTTGGAAAGGTAAATGCTGGCCTTTTCGGATTTTTCTGTCACAATGAAGTTCTGGATGCTATAGAGCGAGTTGAAAATGAAATGCGGGTTCATCTGGGCGCGGAGTAGCTTTTGCTCCAGGACCATGGCTTTCCGGTCGGACCGGGATCTTCTGCGCTGAATCCAAAGCATAGAAATCAAAAACGCAATGAGCAAAAAGCCCCCGATGCCGGCAAACAGAATCCTGGCCTGGGTGAGTCTCAATTGCCGAAGTTCAATGTCACGAGCCATTCCTGCGATCTCCTGCCTTTTCTGTTCATCCTCGTAATCCGTTTCCAGGCCGATGATCTGCCGGGTTAATTCATCCCTGGTTTGCTGCTCCTTTTCTTCTTCCAGCTTTTTCTGGTAAGACAGAGCGTTTTTAAAATCACCGGTCTCAGAATGAAGTGCTACCAGTGATGTGAGTATCCCCAACCGAAAATGCCGCATATGCGTTAAACCCCAGAGCCGGAAGTTCGGGTCAGGTTCGTCGATTTCACCTACTTTTAAGAGGAAAGTGTCACTGACATTAAGTGCCTTCATCAGGTACATTTCCGACTCTTTATACCGCCCGCGATCCCTGGAGAAATTTCCGAGATTTAATAAAGGCACTGCATAAAGGTCATACCGGTCAGTATTTTTGAGTAAACCTTCTGCTTTTTTTACGTAATACATACCCGAATCTTCGCTATCCAGAAAGTAATAATATTCATAGCTTAAATTACTGGAAGCCACTCCATTCATGCCATTTCTGAAATTTGTATCCGCCATCTTTTCGGTTATTTTCAAGATGCTCAGGTAATGATCCCGTGCAGCCTGATGATCACCTTTAGCGCTGTAATAGCAACCATCATAATTGTCGTTATTGGATAAAACATGTTCTGCAGAGATTCCCCACGGGTATTCTTTCCGTGGAATTAAAAAATATTCCCTTGTTACGTTGTTGAACTTGATAGCGCTGTCCATCATAGCCAGTGCTTCTTCTTCCGGGATAGGGTCAATCGCGTAAAGGGCCTGGAATTTATAATAATAAGAGGCACCAAGGGTCATATAGGTTAGTACCTGGCGGGCAGAATCGCCAATGGCCCCGTAATTCTTTGCCGCCCTGCTGTAATAATTTAAAACCTTTTTTGTGTTCCTGACATATTCATTGATTGAGCCAAGCTGATACAGCAGATCGCCAATTTCACGGGCAGGTTCGAATGGTTCAAGGATCCTCCAGGCCTCAAGATATTTTGTTAGTGCGTCTTTAATGTCGTTGTTGAAAAAATGGCTGTTGCCCGTATTAAAGACAGCAACGCCTTTACCAAATAAATAGTTCAGTTTTTCGGACAATGCAAGGGCTTCACCCGCATATTGAAAACTTGAATCGAAGTTTCGCGGGGCAAGTTCCATCGACAGCCCGTTGAGGACATCCACCCTCTGCGTGCCGCTTACATCCGGAAGCAAGACGAACAGGCTGTCGACGACCTCCTGGCGTGTATGGTTCTGGATCTGGCCGTCAGAGATACCGCTAAGCAAGCATGAAAGGAATATGAGCAATACCCGGTTCATTGTAAACTGGCTGAACTGTTAAATGTTTACTGAATGCCGATCCTTCGTCACTGCTTTCTACAGCACACACTGCTGACTGTTGACTATTGACTGCTGATCCTGATTTCGCGAAGTTTATCCCGACGAAAGTCGGGGCTCATCAGGACAGGCCGCCGACCGACCTCATAGTTTCTCAAACATCTCCAGCAATTCCTCCCTTTTCCGGAACGAAACCGGCACCTTGTCGCCGCCGTTCAGCATGATATACCCTCCCTCCTTCTTATCGAAGCGGCTGATATGCGACAGGTTGATCAGGTACGATTTATGGACACGGTAAAAGCCGCTGTCAGCAAGCATATCATCGAATTCACGGAGTGTTTTGGAGATCAGTATCTTTTCACCGTCAGTCGTGTGGACCAGGGTGTAGGCCCTGTCCGACTCGCAATAGGTGATTTGTTGCACCTCCACAAGGTGGATGCTGTCCATCGTCCGCAGCACGATCTTCTTTTTCTGCCGGAGGTCGGTCCGCAGGTTCTCCTCCAGCGCCTGGAGCTGGGTGACAAAGTGCTCCTGGATGAGGGTCTCCGCGTGCTTCACCGCTTCGGCCAGTTCCTCGGGATTGACCGGTTTGAGCAGGAAATCCACTGCTGCGAACCGGAACGCCTGGACCGCATATTTCTCATAAGCAGTGATGAAGATGACCCTGAAATCGAGGGGATCGCAAAGGCGGAGAAGGTCAAATCCGGTTCCGTCATCCATTTTGATATCCAGCAGGACGAGCTGCGGGCGATGCTCACGGATCATCTTCAATCCGCTGGCCACACCGTCGGCTTCCCCTGCAATCCTGACCTGCGGACAATACAGTGATACCAGCCTGGCGAGGGTCTCACGCGCATGCAACTCGTCGTCGATAATGATCGTCCGGATCAACTGCTCGGTATTGTTTCCCTCAAAAGTAGTGAAGTCCATAGCAAAATACAAGAAAATTTGTCAAATTGTCTAAAGCTTCACCAGCTTACCGTTGACCGCCGACCGCTTACCGCCGACCGCCAACTGATAAAAATAGATCCCCGCCTCCAGCCCCGAAACATCGAACGGCACCAGGTATTCCCCGGCAGGCAGGCTTTTATCCAGCACCACCGCCACTACCCTGCCCTGCAGATCATAGATCTTCAAGGTCATATTCTGGCCATCGGTCATCGACAACCGAAAATCGACTGTTCCACCGGCCGGATTCGGATACACACTGACCGCCAGCTGCTGACCGCTGACCGGATGATCCTTCACCCCGACATATTGCACCTGATCGTAGGCTCCCATATCATAGCCCTCTCCGTTCGGCCGCGGGGTATCCAGAATATCATAAGCAGGAGCACTGCATAGGATCCCCGTACTGCTGGTATATTCAGCTATTCCGGCATCCACACAGGGACTGTTCCAGTCTTCAGGGATCAGGTATACCGGATCCCTGAAAAGCGGATCTTCATTGATGTTCCCGCCCCCATCGGTCCAGGTACCCCAGATTTTAGCAGGATCAATGTTGCAGTGGGCCAGTTCAACGGGAATTTCTCCGGAGCCATGAATCTCGGCACCAGTCGTTGCGCCGTCTGCCCGGAAAATTGAATTCATGATCACCATCTCCGACCAGACAGATGAAAAAATAGCAATGGCACCTCCCAGATTGTTAGCCATATTTCCTGAAAAACTATTGTTGGCCAGAATGGATGGAGAGAGTAAGGCAAGTTGATCACTGAAATAGATCCCTCCACCATGGAGCCCTGCCTGATTACCACTGAAAACGTTGTTTTGCAGAACTACAGGAATAGAAAAAGCGCAAACAGCGCCACCATGTTTCGCCTCATTATCAATAAAGTAGTTGTTTTCAACAAGAACGGTATTATCAGCCGTCATCGAATTTTCCAGGCCCAATCCTCCGGAATACACATTAGTTCCATTCCCTTTAAACACATTATTGCTGACCACGCTTCCCGGGTCAGGGTCATATAATAAAAGTCCCCCAACCCCGCCGACGGTCGCCCCTGAATTTGCAGTATTAAAATCCACTTCATTATGTGAAAATATTAACGGTACGCCTTCACCCTGGACACCAGCCGAATTTGCCCAGTTGCCCTGTGATTGTGTCGTATTATATGAAATCGTATTATACCCGACCATCATGACAACAGGGGTTGTCCAGGTGGGGTCCTGGCCACAATCTATTCCGCCGGAGGTAGCGACAGCACCGGAATATCCGTTACAGGAATTATAAGTAATGATATTATTGACAATCCTGGAATTGCATGTGGTGGCAACACCTCCTCCATATGCCTGACCGGGATTGACATCGGAGACGCAGGAATTGCTGTCGATCGTATTATCCTCCATGATAAGCCAATGGTCGCTTTCTTCCCATGGTGTTCCGATTCCGCCACCTCCTGCATACGATCCATTCACCGGTTGCGTTAAATCAAGGCTATTGTGCGTGATCCTGTTGTGAAGGATTTTGGCACTTGCACCGGAAATGAAGATCCCGCCTCCATTTCTGAGATCAAGAGTTTCCCGCGAATGGGTTCCACGACTATTCCCAAAGGTGAAACCAAAACCCGCCTCAAGATTTTCCGGAGAATGGGTTCCATGACCATTTTTTATGGTGAAACCGCGACTCGCTTCAATATTTAGCAGAGAATAGGTCCCGTGTCCATTTTGGACGGTGAAACCACACAGGATCGAAGTGGTATCCTCCCCGGAAATGAAATACACCACCGAAGCGCTGTCCATATCGGTCAACTGGCTCCCGTCGATGACCGTGCCGGCGATATGGCTCTCATCGGCATCCATAATGAACTCGCTGGCCACCATCAGCGGCGACTTGCCCAGGAAGCTGATCTGTTCGTAATAGGTCCCGTCGGACACCAAAACCGTATCGCCCGGGTTTGCGGCATCGATACCCTGCTGGATCGTGGGGTAATCGGCAGGCACATGGATGACCTGGGCCTGCAGGGTTGCTGCGATCAGGCAGCTGAACGTGAAGGAGAATAGTTTTTTCATGACTATAAAATTTTAAAATTCCAAATTCCAGGAAACAAATTCCAAAATCCAAATTCCAGGCAGTAAATATAAGCCACCACTGTGCCATGAATGACTTATTTTGGCCAGCGTGGGAAAGGATCAAACGAACGTATGGGTTGGTTTAATGATCGTCGGAGAGGATATCCCGGGATCCTCAGGTTTTGACCTTAAATGGTCCTGGCTCCAAGCCGGTTTTTGAAATACTCCAGATCCTCCCGTTGTTTTCCGGGCTCAAGGGATAAGACGCCTTCGGGGGAAATAAAAACGTTATAACCCCGGATCTTCAGTTCGAAAAGGGCAAACAGATCGCTCAGATCGGTGCAGACACCGATCACCTCCACCTCTGCTGGTTTGAGTTTCTTTAACAGTTTATCAAGGCCGGTATTCAGGAAAATGCTCAGGGTGTTCTTCATCAGGACGATGGATCTCTCCGCCAGGGGCTTCAGTGTATCCACGATTTCAGCTTCCTCGGTTCCCTCCAGGCAATGAGGCTTGTAGGGATGGCCGATCTCGGGATCGGACAGGGAATGGCTGTCGCCGATGAAAATGACCCTGCCGCCTTCTGCAAAGACCTGCCCGATCCGCTGAGCGGCATATTTTTCTATTTCCGCCGTGGATACCGGTAATGAGAGGGTATGACCAGGGCGGCAGAAACCGTTCAGCATGTCGATGATGATCAGGACATTCATAGGTTCAGGTTGTTGCGCCAAGTCGCAATTTAAAGAACTCGAGCTCTTTGGATTGCCTGCCTGAATCAAGGGGAAGCACGCCCTCGTCGGTGATGAAAACGTCATAACCCCGGATCCTGAGCTCATAAACAGCAAACAGGTCGACAATATCGGTGCATACGCCTGTCACCTCTACTTCTTCGGGTTTGAATTTCTTCAACAGCTTATCCAGTCCGGTATTCAGAAAAATGCTCAGGGTGTGCTTGGGCAGGATGATCGCTTTTTCAGAATAAGGTTTCAACGTATCGATGATCTCTGCTTCCTTTGTTCCCCGCATGCAGTGGGGCGGATAGGGATTGTTTATTTCAGGATCGGTCGGTAAGTGATTGTCACACAGAAAAATAACCTTCCCTCTTTCACTGAAGGTCTGCTCAATGCGGGAAGCAATATATTTCTCGATCCTGTCGGTCGGATCGGGTAATGAAAGTGGATATCCTTTCCTGCAGAAACCATTGAGCATATCGATCACCAGAAGCACTTTCATCGCAGCCGGTCATTCATTCTGTGAAGGAATACTGATAAAGGCACGGTCAGGGGAACATGCCGGGGCTGGCCGATCGGATCATAACGGAAAGCAGTAGACATATCCGTCCTCACAGGAGACATACACCTTTGTACCGCTCACCACCGGACCGCCAAAGCCATTCTTGTCAGGGGTGGCATACCTCCATTTCACACTCCCGGTGGTAGCATCCAGGCACAGGAGTCCATTCCCGTTGCCCACATAAACGTTGCCTCCTGTAACCGCCGGTGCGCCATTGGATCCTGCCGACATCTCGTAATGCCACATCTCACTGCCATCCCCTGATGAAAGACAAAACAGCATGGTATTGCCAACCACGTACAGTTTATCGGCATTCAGGGTCATATTGCAGAGAACCTGTCCGATCTTTTGCGACCAGTTGAGGGTGGAGCCGTCAAGCTGATAGCAAAAAAGTGAATTTTCGCCCGGATCAGCTTCATGAACACCGACCAGAATGGTATTGGGGGTGACGACCGGGGCATTGTCAAGGCCATTTTCAAACTCAAGCGGCCACCCGATCGTCCCTGTACCGGCATCCAGCTGGAAGACAAAACCAGACAGCGTCGCGTAATAGATCTTACCGTCAGAAAATACCGGCGCTGGCAATCCCGCATTGAAGAACTGCTGATCGTCGTTCTTCCATGACCTCCCCCCTGTGGTTGCGTCGAGCTTGATCATGCTCTGGGTCGAACCAAAATAGACATACCCGTCATGAAGGAGAGGTGAGGAATAAACGGCAACTTTCAGGATCTCATCCTGGTAGTCCCATTCATTGCCGCCATCGTGTATATTCAGGGCGTGGACATTTATTCCGCCATAAATGACATAATCATCGTAAACGACAGGGCTGGTCCGGGTGACGGTTGAATCCGTCGTTTTCCAGAAAAGTGCCCCTGTGGCGGAGTTCAGGCAATGAACGGTTCCAAGATCCAAATTTTTCTGCTTGCTGCAAACCACCAGAAGACCTCCTGAAACCCATGGTATGGATCCGTACGGAATCTCCTGCGTGTCATATTTCCATTCGGGCTCTTTTGTGTTGTTATTATTATCATCCGGTTCATCGTCATCTTTGCAACCAGGAGTCGCTATGAATAGCATTGCAGCCAGGAGAAGTGAACCTGTTTTCAATAAAAAGGCAACTCGTTTCATGGAGAGAAGATTTAGAGAAGTACATAATTGGACTTTAACAGAAAAATCCTTTAAATATACATAAAAAAATAGTTAACAGCCGTAACTTTTCACTTCTTAGGCATTATATGAAATCCTTTTATCGCAACAAAATCATTCAAGGGATTCAGTACGTATACGAAATCACTCCCGATGCGGGCAAGGACGTTAAAGGTTCACAGGCAGGTGAAAGTCAGAGTGCAGGAACTGATGGGGAACCTTTCGGGTAACTTTGCCATCCACATCACACCGGAAAAAATAATCATTATTTTATCCGGGGGTGGTGTAAATTATTACAATAACTTTGCTATACCAATGATATGAAAAAATTAAACTTTAATTATAATGGAATTCCAAATTGAAGAACCTCAGGGAAAACTGGGGATTTTACTACCTGGCCTGGGGGCTGTTGCTACGACGATGATCTCGGGTGTCTTCGCCGTAAAAAAGGGGATCGGGTTACCAATAGGCTCATACACCCAAATGGGATCTATCAGGCTTGGAAAACGGACCGAAAACCGTATTCCAAAAATCAAGGATTTTGTTCCACTCGCCGATATAAATGATATTGTTTTCGGCGGATGGGATATTTTTGAGGACAATGCGTATGAGGCAGCATGCAACGCGGGCGTCATCGACCGACAACTGCTGGACAAACTTAAACCTGAATTGTCAGCTATTGTTCCGATGAAAGCTGTTTTTGACAGAAAATTTGTTCATAACCTAAACGGGACAAATGTAAAATCAGCTCCAACCAAAATGGACCTTGCTGAAGCATTGATCGAAGATATTGAGCAGTTCAAACGAAAGAACAACTGTTCAAGACTGGTGATGGTCTGGTGTGCTTCTACTGAAGTTTACATGCAGGAAAAGGAAGTGCATCAATCTCTCGCTGCTTTGGAAGAGGGTTTACGCAACAATCATCCCGATATTGCCCCCAGCATGATATATGCCTATGCTGCCGTTAAATCGGGAATCCCGTACGCTAATGGCGCACCTAACCTTTCGTGCGATTATCCTGCCTTGGTTGAACTGGCAAAACAAACCAGAACTCCTATTGGCGGAAAAGATTTCAAAACAGGTCAAACCCTCCTTAAAACAGTTATCGCCCCGGGCCTGAAAGCACGTAACCTTGGCGTGGATGGATGGTTTTCGACCAATATTCTGGGAAACCGTGACGGTGAGGTGCTCGATGATCCCGAAAGTTTCAAAACCAAAGAAGTTTCAAAACTCGGCAGCCTGAGCAACATTTTTGAACCGGAACTGAACCCTGATCTTTATAGTTCTATTTATCACAAAATCCGCATTAATTATTATCCGCCCCGGGGCGACAACAAGGAAAGCTGGGATAACATCGACATCTTCGGATGGCTTGGATACAGGATGCAAATCAAAATCAACTTCCTTTGTCGCGACTCCATCCTGGCTGCACCCATCGTCCTTGACCTGGCGCTGCTCCTGGACCTTGCAAAACGCGCAGGGATGTATGGCATTCAGGAATGGCTATCTTTCTTTTTCAAATCCCCACAGTCAGCGCCGGGCCTGGCACCGATACATGACCTGTTCCGGCAACTGATGAAACTCGAGAATACGCTGCGTCACCTTCAGGGCGAAAACCTGATCACGCACCTGGGTCTCGATTATTATGAAGAAGAATAATCTGCCGGCCTGGAAGTTATTTGTTACCGGATTTGGATTGGGATACAGCCCCTTTGCTCCCGGTACCATGGGCGCTATCGGTGCATTGGTCCCTGCCTTATTACTCGGGCATTATACCCGGTTCCCTGTCTTAATGTTAACTGCCCTGGCGCTGATATGCACCATTGCAGGCGCCATTGGATGCACTAAGGTTGAAGCAGAATGGGGAAAGGATCCTCCCCGGGTCGTAATTGATGAATTTGTCGGGATGTGGATCAGCTTAATCGCAGTACCGAAAGGCTGGTTGCCTCTCATCACAGGATTTGGACTATTTCGTTTCTTTGATATCACAAAAGTTCTGGGAATCAGGAAATGCGAAAGCCTCAGGGGCGGATGGGGCGTTATGGCCGATGATATCCTGGCCGGTATTTATACCAATCTATTGCTCCAGGTGATTTTCAGGTTAATTCCCGGAACATTGATCTTTTAGTCAACCTCGTAGGATGAACAAGTTTATCAAAGCTCAGATATCATCATTAGTAGCTACAGTCGTTGATTTTGGTATCACAGTATTTCTTAAAGAGATTTGCGGGCTTTGGTATCTGACCGGGACAATAACAGGCACTGTGCTGGGGGGGATTACAAATTTTATCCTCAACAGGCGCTGGGTTTTCTGCGTGACCTTTCTACCTCCCTGGCGACAAGCATTACGTTATTCACTGGTATGGGGAGGTAGTATACTGCTGAATATCTGCTTTGTCTTTCTGCTTACAAGCTTTGGTCATATGAATTACCTGTGGTCAAAAATTATTACGGCGACCATCATTGGTATATCCTTTAATTATTTGCTTCAAAAATATTTTGTCTTTAATTCAACACGTGAGAATCAGTAAATCATACATTGATAAAAGCTCTTATGAAATCATTTTTACAGGAATGGATCTATAAATTAATTGAACCACTGGTGAAGCTGCTTATCGCCCTTAATGTGAGTCCTAACATGATCACTACCATGGGCTTTTTAATTAATATTGTTGCTGCCGCCGTATTAATATATGGTGCTGATCACGGTACAAAAGGGGATCTGTCGACTTTAGGATGGGGTGGTGGCCTTATTCTTTTCGCTGGATTCTTTGATATTCTGGATGGCCGCCTGGCTCGCAGAGGAAAAATGAGCTCCAAATTCGGAGCATTATACGATTCAACCCTTGACCGTTACAGCGAATTAATAATGTTCCTTGGGATCTGCTATTTCCTGATCTCACGCCATTATTTTATCAGTTCACTTTGGGGATTTATTGCCCTTATCGGTTCGATGATGGTAAGCTATGTGAGGGCAAGAGCTGAGGGCCTGGGCATTGAATGTAAAGGGGGACTCATGCAACGGCCTGAAAGAGTAGTGACCATTGGAGTATCAGCATTGCTCTGTGGTATCGTATCGCATATGACGGGGGGTAACCAGGAACTCATCATTGATCGTATCCCTTTTAAATTTGCTGAAACCATTTCAATTTTTATCTACCCACTTGTCGCCGTGGCTATTCTTTCCAATCTTACAGCCATCAGGAGGCTCAGAGACTGTAAACATGAATTTGAAAAAGGAAACCGGGATCTCTAATAAAACATTTTTTATTGTCTTCGCTGACCTATTCGGGACTGATCCATCCACCCACCGAGTTCATGAGCTGGTAATTCACTGAAAACTAATGAAATAAAATGATAGGAAGATATTGGAAGAAGCATCTGCCAAAAGGCTCATTCATACTGACCCTTTTCTCTCTCATTTACCTTCTCGGAATTTTGTTCCTTGAAGGGCTAAGGATGGAGCACTGGGCTATTATCCTCGGAATCAATATCTGTTTTTATGCCGGCAAAAAAAGCAGGAAATTTATACTGGGCTTTGCAATTTTTGTAGTATACGGCATAATTTACGACCTGTTGCGTGTTTTCCCGAATTATCAGTACAATCCGGTGGATATAGCTCCAATCTATAACCTGGAAAAAGAATTATTCGGATTTGTTTTCAACGGGATCAGAGTAACTCCAAACGAATACTTTGCGATGAAACACAATGTCTTCGTGGACTTCTTAGCCGGCATTGCTTATATAAACTGGGTGCCCGTACCCCTGGCTTTTGCCGCTTACTTATTTTATACTGATCGCAGGATGTTCCTGGATTTTTCGCTTACCTTTCTGCTTGTCAACCTCCTGGGATTTATAATATATTACATACATCCTGCCGCTCCACCATGGTATGTTGCCAGGAACGGATTTGATCTGGATTTAACTACAGAAGGCAACTCGGCCGGTCTTAGCCGGTTCGATCAACTTATTCATCTTAAGGTCTTCGGCAGCATTTACTCAAAGAATGCGAACGTTTTTGCGGCTGTACCCTCCTTACATTGTGCCTACCCTTTGATTGTACTTTATTATGGATTGAAGGCCCGGTGCGGGTGGGTCAATTACCTGTTTGGACTACTCATGGCAGGTATCTGGTTTGCTGCCGTTTACTCCGGTCATCACTATGTAATAGATGCAATACTCGGAGTACTGTGTGCGATTGCAGGTATGACACTCTACAACCAATTATTACTGAAAACGAACTTCTTCACAAAGTTCATCAATCATTATCTGAAGCTCATTACCTGATGATTAGTGGACATAACACCTGTACCTTTAACACCGCTATTTTTATTACCTGCAGGTGTAACCGAAATAACATTCTCCCTGTAATGATTTTTTATCTTTGAATCAAATTCATGATGCCATGTCCATCAATCGTCGTCTTTTTGTCAAACAACTTGCCGCTACCATGAGTGCAGCCACTTTACTACCCGGTACATCATTCGGAGAGGAATGGTTCAATGAGGCGATCTTGGGATTTCCTCCCGAAAACACGCCCGATGATGACTTCTGGGCCTGGATGCAACAGGCGTATACCACCTCTCCCAACATCATCAACCTCAACAACGGTGGTGTAAGCCCCCAGCCAAAAGTGGTGCAGGATACCTTTGAGCGGTACAACCGGCTTTGCAACGAAGCTCCCTCCTATTACATGTGGCGCATCCTCGACCAGGGGCGGGAAGCCCTGCGGGCCGATCTGGCGGCCTTTGCAGGGTGCGGTCCGGAAGAGATCTCCATCAACCGGAACACCACCGAAGCCATGAACAACATCATCTACGGCCTAAACCTGCAGCCCGGCGACGAGGTGGTGCTTGCCAGACAGGACTATCCCAACGTCATCAATACCTTCAGGGTCCTTGAGAAGAGGGATGGGATCGTCTTAAAATGGGTGAACCTGGAACTGCCCTCAGAGGATGAAGAGGAGCTGGCCAATGCGTACATCCGAGAGTTTACCGGTAAGACCAAACTGGTGAACGTCACCCATATCATCAACTGGATCGGACAGATCATTCCTGTGAAAAAGATCGCACAGGCAGCCCACCAGAGAGGAATTGAAGTGCTGGTTGACGGGGCGCATACCTTTGCCCTGCTGGATTTCAGGATTCCCGACCTCGAATGTGATTACTTTGCCACAAGCCTGCATAAATGGATGTGTGCACCCTTCGGATCCGGATTGCTCTATGTCAACAAGGAAAAGATCCCGAAGATATGGCCGATCTGCCCGGATGACAATCCTCTCAGCGACCAGATCGTGAAATTCGAACGGCTGGGCACGCGCTCCTTCGCTACCGAAATGGCCATTGGCAGCGCGCTTGACTTTCACCTCGCCATAGGCACCAGACGCAAGGAGGAAAGGCTGCGTTTCCTGAAGGATTACTGGACCACCCGTGTGAAGGACATCCCAGGCGTCAGGATCCATACTTCCTTCAAATCCGAATTTGCCTGCGTGATCGGTCTGTTTTCCATTGAAGGCTATAAGCCTGAAGACATCGACGCCTTCCTTTTTTATAAACATAAGATCCATACTACTGGCATTATCTGGGAGAACATAGCCGGGGTAAGGGTCACCCCGCATGTGTATACCACCCTGAGGGATCTTGACAAGCTGGTGGTAGCCATTGAAGAACTGGCTTTGAAAAAACCATAATCCTCATACATAGTCATGATGAAAAGATACATTCTTTCTCTGTTCCTGGCCTTTCTGTCCATCATGGGCATCGGGCAGGGTGTTGAAAAACAGGTAATTATGTCACCCGATGCTCCGAAGGCCGTCGGGCCCTACAGTCAGGCGATCCTTGCCGGCAGCACACTGTACGTTTCGGGGCAGCTCCCCCTGGATCCGGCCACAGGACAGATGGATACCCTTAACCTGGAAGCCGAGATCCGCAGGGTGATGTCAAACCTTGGGGCGGTGCTGGAAGAAGCAGGTATGTCATACCCGAATGTCGTCAAAGCGACCATTTTCATGACCGACATCAAGAACTACGGGCTCATCAATTCCATATACGGCGGATACTTCAGGGAATCGCCACCTGCCAGGGAAGCCATTCAGGTGGTGGCGCTGCCCAAAGGAGCGCACGTGGAAATCTCTTGCATTGCAGTAAAATAAAGTATTCTCCTTCCCCCAAATGGGGGAAGGGGACAAGTGGATAGGGGTATTACTGCGCGAACCGCTCATTCACGGCGTTCCAGTTCACAATGTTCCAGAATGCTTCAATGTAATCGGGACGGCGGTTCTGATATTTCAGGTAATACGCATGTTCCCAGACGTCAAGTCCTAAAATGGGTGTTCCTTTCTTTTCGGCCACATCCATCAGGGGATTGTCCTGGTTGGGGGTGGAGCTGATAAACAGGTTTCCCTGTGCATCCTTCACCAGCCAGGCCCAGCCGCTGCCGAATCTTCCTTTGGCCGCATCATTGAACTGCCTAATAAAATCCTCCACGCTTCCGAATGCCGACTCGATCGCCTTTTTCAGTTCCGCCGACATCTGGCCTCCCTGTCCCTGGGGGGCCATGTTCTCCCAGAAAAGGATATGGTTGTAATACCCTCCCCCGTTGTTGCGGATCACGGCCGAAGCCTTGCTGATACCAGCGAAAATATCGTTCAATGACTTGCTTTCCCACTCCGTTCCGGTGATGGCTTTCACAAAATTGTCATAGTATGCACGGTGATGCCTGGTATAATGAATCTCCATGGTCATTTTATCAATGAACGGCTCCAGGGCATCATAGCTATAGGGAAGCGCCGGAAATTCAAAGGCCGGTTTTCCGCTCTGTGCGGGAGAACTCTGGCTGAATAATGAAGATTGTGTTGTCATGGTCAATACGAGTGTTAATGATGTTAAGATGACTTTTGCTTTCATAATAAATTCATATTTAAATATCTATATAACAGTTTATAGGTAATTTTGTTCAGGGATAATGTACAAATCATTAACTTCGTGGCCCGTTTGCATTTTCCAAAACGGGAATAATAGATATATTTAATTGATTATGAATGTTTTACGTGGCATAATACCAGTTTTTTATGCGGTATGGGTTATTCTGATAGCAGCAGGATGCAAAGAAAAATCTGCACCTGCAGCATCATCTGCCTATGCGCCCCGCACGGTGGAAGTGAGAGGCGTTGTGATCCATCCCCGTCTTCTGGAGCAAAAGATAACCTCTACGGGTTCACTATTAGCGAACGAGGAAGTGGAGGTCAGACCGGAAACCTCGGGACGGGTAACGGCCATCTCTTTTGAAGAAGGGACGTTTGTCGGTAAAGGAAGCCTACTGGTCAAGATCGATGATTCAGAACTGCAGGCACAGTTAAAGAAGCTGCAGCTGGAAGAAAAGCTGGCACAGGATGATCTTTACCGGAAACAGAAACTGCTGGAGATCAAGGCCGCCACCGAGGAAGAATACCAGATCTCGCAGAATCAGCTGGGTGTCATCCAGGCAGAGATAGAGCTGGTACGGTCGCAGATAGCAAAAACTGCCATCTATGCCCCCTTCAGTGGTCACATCGGATTACGTTATGTCAGTACGGGAGGATATGCTTCCCCTTCATTGGTGGTAGCACGTATGCAGCAAACAGATCCTATAAAAATCGAATTTACTGTTCCTGAAAAATACATCAGCAATATCCAAAAAGGATCTACCATCCATTTTACCGTTGCCGGGCAGGAAAATGCATTCGAGGGGATCATCTATGCCATTGAACCCAGGATTGACCTGATGACCCGGTCGTTCACCGTCAGAGCGAAGTGCCCCAATCCGCAGAACAGTTTGGTGCCGGGCGCTTTTGTCAAAGTAGAGATCATCCTGCAGACCGTTCAGGATGCGCTGGTCATTCCCTCCGAGGCAGTAATCCCTGATATTAAAGGCGAAAAAGTATTATTGTGCGCGCAGGGCAAGGTCAGAACTCAGTATTTGATTACCGGAATCCGAACGGATTACGAAGTTCAGGTGACCGATGGTCTGAATCCGGGCGATACGGTGATCACCACCGGATTATTGCAGTTAAGGAATGACATGAAGGTCAAAATCCGTATTCAGGAATCCCTCTGATGTTATAATCTTTACCGACGATGAACATCTCTTCTGTAAGCATCAAGCGACCTGTTCTGGCCAGTGTCATCTCGATCGTCATTGTTCTTTTCGGAGGGATCGGGTACACATTTCTGGGAGTGAGGGAATACCCGAGTGTTGATCCGCCCGTTGTATCAGTTTCAACCAGTTATGTCGGTGCCAATGCCGATGTGATCGAGTCACAGATCACCGAACCCCTGGAGGAATCCATCAACGGTGTTGCCGGCATCCGGTCGCTCACTTCCACCAGCAGTGACGGCCGCAGCAACATCACGGTCGAATTCCAGCTGGGAGTGGACATGGAGGCAGCGGCCAATGATGTCCGGGACCGTGTTTCCCGTGCTATCCGCAACCTGCCCCAGGACTGCGATCCGCCCATCATTACCAAATCCGATGCTGACGCTTCGCCCATCCTGTTGCTGACGCTGCAAAGCAACGCCCGCGATTTGATGGAGCTGTCGGATATTGCCAATATCGTTTTCAAGGAACGTTTGCAGACCATCCCCGGAGTGAGCGAGATCCGCATCTGGGGCGAGCGGAAGTATGCCATCAAACTGATGATGGATCCGGCTCTCCTGGTAAGCTATCAGCTGACCCCTTCCGACGTGAGGAATGCACTGCTCAGGGAAAATGTGGAGTTGCCTTCGGGCCGGATCGAAGGATACCGGACCGAAATGGTCATCCGCACCCAGGGCAGGCTCACCACCCCGGAAGAGTTCAACAATATGATCATCCGTGAATCCAATGGCTCGCTGGTCCGTTTCCGCGATATCGGTCAGGCAATTCTGGTCCCTGAAAATGAACGGACCATCATGCGGGGAAACAACGGGATCCCGCTGGTCGGGGTTGCTGTCGTACCTCAGCCTGGGGCGAACCAGATCGCCATTGCGGATGAGGTATACAAAAGGCTGGAACAGATCAGGGTGGACCTGCCCTCCGATATCATCCAGGGAACGGCCCTGGATACCACAAAAACGATCCGCAAAGCCATCACCGAAGTCTTCGATACCCTTCTCATCGCCTTTGCTCTTGTGGTGCTCGTGATATTCGTCTTTCTCAGAAACTGGCGTACCACTCTTATTCCTGTTATCGCCATCCCGATCTCCCTCATCAGCGGGTTCTTTATCATGTACATCGCCGGATTCTCCATCAACATACTCACCCTGCTGGCCATCGTGCTTGCCACAGGGCTGGTGGTGGATGATGCCATCGTTGTCCTGGAGAACATCTATCATAAGGTGGAATCAGGCATCCCTCCCATCGAGGCAGGCCACAGAGGCTCAAAGGAGATCTATTTCGCCATCATTTCCACTACGGTCACACTGGCAGCCGTCTTCATGCCGATCATCTTCCTGAGCGGGCTGACGGGAAGGTTATTCCGTGAGTTCGGTGTGGTGGTGGCCGGAACCATTCTGGTTTCGGCACTGGTCTCGCTGACACTTACCCCGATGATGAGCTCACGTCTCCTCCGGAGAAATGTGAAACACAGCGGCATCTTTCTGCGGACAGAACATTGGATCGATAACCTGATCAACGGATATAACCGCATCCTCACCCGGTTTATCAGTCACCGGTGGATTTCACTGGTGATCATCGCCATTTCAGCAGTCATCATTCTGGGCATTGGCATGCTGATCCCTTCCGAGCTTGCCCCCCTGGAAGATAAAAGCCGCTTTGCCATTACCTGTACTGCACCCGAAGGCACATCCTTCGAACTGATGGACGAGTACATGCTGCAGCTGTTGCCCATCATAGATTCGATCCCCGAAAAGGAGACCCTGCTGGTGATGACGGCACCCGGATGGGGTTCAGCATCCTCGACCAGTAATGGATTCATACGCGTATCGCTGGTGGATCCAGGCGAACGGGAGCGCAGCCAGCAGGAAATTGTGGACGATCTGGGACCCATTCTGCGCAGCTACAATTTTGCCCGCTCTTTTGCCACCCAGGAACAAACCATTGGGGGAGGACGTGGAGGAGGGTTGCCTGTCCAGTTCGTGATCCAGTCGCCGAATTTCGAAAAGCTGAGGAAGGTCATTCCTGAATTTATGGAGAAAGCCCAGAACAGTCCTGTGTTCGAGGTGGTAGATATCAACCTGCAGTTCAGCAAGCCGGAGATCGCCGTGCAAATAGACCGCGACCGGGCACGGGCCCTGGGCATCAATGTAAGGGATGTGGCCGAAAGCCTTCAGCTATACTTCAGCGGGCAGAGGTATGGTTTCTTTATTATGAACAGCAAGCAATACCAGGTGATTGGTCAGGCGACGAGGGAAAACAGGAATGAACCGCTCGACCTCAGTTCGATCTACGTCCGCAACAACCGAAACGAGCTGATCCAGATCGACAACGTGGTCAGGCTTTCCGAGCAGAGCAATCCTCCCCAGCTGTACCGCTACAACCGCTATGTATCAGCCAGGGTATCCGCCCAGCCTGCCAGGGGAGTTACGCTTGGCCAGGGCATCCAGGAAATGCGTAACATTGCCCGGGAGACACTGGATGAATCTTTTTCAACCGACCTGACAGGAACCTCAAAAGAATATGAGGACAGCTCAAAGAGTTTGCTGTTTGCGTTCCTGCTGGCGCTGGTCCTGATCTTCCTGGTACTGGCCGCGCAGTTTGAAAGCTACATCGACCCCCTGATCATCATGTTCACGGTACCCCTGGCCCTGGCGGGAGCTGTGTTATCACTGTGGATATTCGGTCAGACGATCAACATTTTCAGCGAGATCGGAGTGATCGTGCTGGTAGGTATCGTAACCAAGAATGGTATCCTGATCGTTGAGTTTGCCAACCAGCGTAAAGCGGCGGGACTGGAGTTGCGCGAGGCGGTGATCGATGCGGCGACGCGCCGGCTTCGGCCCATTCTGATGACCAGTCTGGCCACCGCACTGGGCGCCCTGCCCATTGCCCTTTCACTGGGTGCTGCGTCGCACAGCCGTGTACCCATGGGAATCACCATCATCGGGGGGCTGATCTTCTCGCTCATCCTGACCCTCTTCGTCATCCCTGCCCTGTATACCTATATGTCAAGAAAACTCAAGAAAGCCGATCATGATACCACGGTCGAAAGTTAACATCTCCCTGTTGCTCATTCTGATGTCTGCCACAGGATGGCTGAATGTCAACTCCCAGGAATCCCTGAGCCTGTTACAGGCCATTGAAACCGGACTGAAAAACAATTACTCCATCGTTATCCAGAAGAACTATGCGCAGATCGCCGGTAACAACAACACTATCGGCAATGCAGGTTTCCTCCCGCTGGTAAATATCACCGGCACACAGAACAATACGTTCACAAGCACCCACCAGGAGATGTTCAACGGCACGGTAAAAGACATCGACAATGCCAAGAACAGGTCGATGAATGCTGGCGTCCAGCTGACATGGACCCTTTTCGATGGACTGAGCATGTTTGCCAGCAAAGATATGCTCGAGATCCTGGAGGGATCTGGAAGGACCGAGGTGCGCATCGCCATCGAAAATACCGTATCCGCCGTTGTTTTGACCTATTTCGGAGTGATACAGCAACAGAAACTGATCGCTGTCATGCAGGACGCACTCAATCTTTCAAAGGAGCGAAGGGACATCACCCGGGCCAAGATCGGCCTGGGAGCCGGATCCGAGATGCAACTGCTTCAGGCTACGGTGGATATGAACACCGACAGCATCAACCTGATCCGCGAAATATCGGCCCTTAAACAGACAAGGGCTGACCTGAACCGGCTGATGGCCCTGGATCCTGATAGCTCTTTTATCTTCACTGACTCGATCAACCTCAATGGACCGCTGCCATTCGATCAGTTGCTCGCCACGGCGCTCCAACAGAACAACGATCTGCTGATTGCGCGTAATAACTTAAATATCAGTACATTAGAATTGAAAGACGCACGGTCGCAGCGTTATCCGCGCCTTAACTTCAACGCAGGCTACAGTTATAACCAGATCAACTCACAGACAGGATTTGCCGAATACAGCCACAACCTGGGCCCATCCGTCGGATTTTCCCTCTCCTATCCCATCTTCGACGGACTGAACGTGAACCGTACAGTTAATAATGCAAAGCTGACGATCAATACCCATGAGAACCTGGTGAAGGACACGGAGCTTTCCCTTGCCAATGATCTGTACAAGCTCTACACGGATTACCTCACCCAGCTGGAGATCGTGCAGATCGAACGGATCAACCAGGATGTGGCGAAAAAGAATCTTGAAGTGGCCTTTGAAAAGTACCGGCTGGGAACCATCAATGACATTGACCTGCGTGAAATCCAGAAAAAGTACATTGATGCGCAGTATCAGCTGCTCCTTTCACAGTTTCTTGCCAAAAAAGCCGAGACCGATCTACTGAGGATCAGCGGGGAAATGGGGAAAACAATGGTAAATTAGCTTCAAGCTGCAGGCATCTTACTACTAAAGAATCCCATTCAAAATCCCAATGAGCCTCTTTACTTCCTCCACCGTATTGTAATGCACCATGCTTACCCGGATCACGCCGTTGTGCACCGAAAGGCCAAGATCCCGGATCAGGCGGCGGGCATAAAAATCACCGTACCGGATGCCGATCCGGTGGGGATCGATCCTGGAAACGGCCTCGTCGCTGCGGATATGGTCGGAGGTAAAAGAGATGGTGGGGACTCGGATGGACCTGTCGGCCGTTTTCTCGCCAATGATATGGATTCCCTTCCGGGATAAAAGAAAATCCAGGATCGTGGCCGATAGTTCCTCTTCATGGATGGCAAGGCCATCGAAGAGAGCCGGATGCGGGATACGGGCATCGCCTGGATGGCCTGAGATGTGATGTGATGCGATAAGGTTGAAATAATCCAGGATCCCTGTCAGGGACCAGGTAAGTTCAAAGTTCACAGATCCCGGCTGGAGTTTCGTCGGGATCTCATCATCATGGATGAAAAAATGGTTGATGCCGGGCAACGTTTCCAGAAGTTTCTTCCTTGCATAAAGCAGTGAATAATGGGGACCATAGACCTTATACAGGCTGAACACATAAAAATCAACATCCCAAACCGCCACATTCAGCATACGGTGCGGTGCATAGGCTACACCATCCACACAAACCATCGCTCCGTAACGGTGTACAAGATCTGTGAATTCCCTGACAGGATTCAGCGTCCCAAGGATATTCGAAACGTGCGTAAAGGCAACCAGGCGTGTCCTGTCGGTGAGCAATGGCAGAAGGTCTTCGGCATGCAGCCTGAAATCATCCGGATGGATCCTCCATTCCTTCACGATAATCCCGAAACGTTCCAGGTACCGCCATGGGCCTATGTTGGCCTCGTGATCGCAGTTGGTGACGATCACCTCGTCGCCGGGTGTGAACATCATGCTGAACGATTTCGATAGGTTTTGCAGCAACTGGGTAGTGGAAGAACCAAAAATGATTTCTGACGGCTCAGCAGCACCGATCCAATTTGCCCATGCAGCCTGAGCCTCTTTTACACGCCGGCCTGCCAGCCGGGAGATCTCATAGGAAGCGCCCAGCTGGACATTGGTTTGATACAGGTATTCGGTAAGCCGCTCGCCTACCTGCCGTGCTGTCTGCGTGCCGCCGGCATTGTCGAAATAGATCCAATCGCGATCCAGTGCAGGAAACTGGCTGCGGACAAAATCGAAATCAAGGGACATCGGGAATGCTATAAATAATAATGTTGTACGAAAGTAGCAAGAAATTGTGTTCAGTATTTGTGCCGTAGGCACAACATATCGGTAGAAAAGGCAATTTCCGCATTCAGTATTTGTGCCGCAGGCACAACATATCGGTAGAAAGCATGGGATTTGTAATTTTGCATGCGATTGCATCATGATGAAAATCCCCATATCCCAGATCCTCCGCTCCCGCCGGCGAACCATCGCTCTGGTCATCACCCGCGATGCACGCCTTGTCGTAAGGGCCCCGGTGCACACAACCATAACCGAGATTGAAGCCCTCGTTGAACAGAAACGGAACTGGATCGCCAAAAAGCTGACCCAGGTGCAACATAAACAGACCATCCACCGGATGAATCCCTTCAGGGATGGTGAGTTGTTCCGTTACAAAGGAAAACAGTATCCGCTGATGATCACCTCCGGCGAGCAATCGATCCGTTTGAACGACCATCATATCCTTTTTCCTGAACGTTACCTTGCCCACCCAGAGCGGGCTATGACCTACTGGTACGCCCACGAAGCCCTCCGAACCCTCGCCGATCGAGTTCAATACTATACAAATACCCACGGTTTCCGGCATACCGGTATCACGGTCACCGGCGCGAGAACCAGATGGGGATCCTGCAGCCCTGCAGACAGGCTCTGTTTTTCGTGGCGGCTCATCCTGCTACCGGAATCTGTGATCGATTATGTGGTGGTGCATGAATTGTGTCACACCGTTGAAAAGAACCATTCGGCAAGGTTCTGGAACAGGGTCGGAGCCATTCTGCCGGACTATAAAGAGCGAAAAGCCTTATTGAAGGAATACTGATCCTTTCCTGTCACATCGTTTGCTGCAGATGCATGATCTTTATATGATCCTTAAACTGTTCCCGGTTGCCGGATCTGGGGAATGTCACTTTTACATGATCTCCGGGCAGAATATCGAAAAAATTATCGGAGAACTGCCCGCCATACCCTTCTGCGGCCAGAAATACGTTCCTGGCCAGTGCTTTGCTGGTAAGAGTCACTTCAAATGCACTTTCTGTTTCGGCCACATCCAACGAGATGTCAGGAGGGGTGAGCCTGAGGTACTTCGGCCGGGCAAAATAATGAAATCCTGCATCGAGATGGGCACCCTCTGCTGCGAGGGATGCAGCCAGCACCGTCCGGGTAGTGTCGAATCCGCTGATATCTTTTTCAAAGTAGATGGCAGATGAACGGCCCGGAACATCAACGGTGAGTGATTGCTTCCAGAGTTCGTGCCCGTCAAAGCTCATGAGCCGGATAACCAGCTCCGGTGTCCGTGTTTCAGGAAGGTCTGAAATGATATGTACCCGTACTTTGCCTTCCTTTTCATCCATTACCAGCGTAACGGGTTTGAAGGCTTCCTTTGCGAAATAATGCAGCGCCTTCCACCTGCCATAATAGTCAATGCCCGACCAGGAAGCCACGGGCCAGCAATCATTGATCTGCCAGTACAGCGTTCCCATGCAGTACGGCATGTCGGACCGGTGGCATTCAATGGCCATTTTAATGGCTTCCGCCTGCAGCAGCTGACCCACATACAGAAATTGTTCAAAATCCTTCGGGACCTTATAATCCGGTTCCATATATTGCCGTATGCGCAGGTTGCCGATGCCGCTCCGCTGGTGCGACATCATCACCTCCGACTCGATATCGTAATCCTCAGGTAATGTATACCGTTTCACTGAACTGAATTCAGGGAACGACTGGAATCCGTATTCGCTCATGAAACGGGCACGGTACGTCCTGAAATCGCTGAAGGGATGCAGGCCGTGCCAGACACCCCAGTAGTGCATATCACCCGATCTTGTATCATAGCCTGCCAATTGCCCGAATCCCGCCGAGGGAGAGGAATGCCAGTATGGAACCGCCGGGTCATACTCCGCCACAATGGCAGGAAGCATCCTATGGAACAGGGTATCGTATGCTTTCCAGATCGCCGATCGCTGTTCGTGGTTGTACTGCTGTTTCCATCCCCATCCCCTGTTTTCATCCCACTCAGCCCAGGCAGTCTCAATTTCATTGTTCCCGCACCAGAGCACAATGCAGGGGTGGTTGCGCAGACGTTTTACATTATCGGTGGCCTCCAGCCTGACACTCTCCAGAAAAGCATCATCGCCCGGGTACATCGAACAGGCAAACATGAAATCCTGCCATATCATGATCCCATACCGGTCGCACAGGTCATAGAAAAGATCATTCTCATAGATCCCACCGCCCCAGACGCGAAGCATGTTCATGCGGGCCTCAGCTGCAGACCTGACAATGTACTCATACCTGTCGGGAGTGACCCTGGTCAGAAACACATCGTTCGGGATGTAATTCGCTCCTTTGGCAAAAACGGGTACTCCGTTGACTTCAAAATAAAAGCTTTTTCCGCTGCCGTCAGGATCCGGTTCCTGCACCAGCCTGAGGGTTCTCAGTCCTGTGGTGATCTCAGCTTCATCTGCCATTTCATTCCCTTTCCCCACAATGACCCTGATCCTGTAGATCTTCTGGTTACCCATGCCGTTGGGCCACCAGAGTTCAGGCTGCTGGATAGATACAGGAATGCGAACGGGATTCTCCCCCGGCATAAGGTTCAGGGCTTCTTCATGGATGAGCATGCTGTCGGCATAGATCCTGGCATTCAGCCGTGTTCCTTTACCCGACACCACACTGAACTGTACTTCAAGGTCTGCATGATCCGGATCGATCTTAATCGCACGGACATTAAGATCACTGATCCGTCCTTCATCCCATGCTTCCAGGCATATCGGGCGCCAGATGCCCGAGGTTACCAGGCGAGGGCCCCAGTCCCATCCAAAATGATACGGTGCCTTCCTGACAAACGGACTGACCCTTTGATCCCCCAGGCCCCCGGTCTCCGACTGGTCGTTGGAAGCAGGCAGGGGATAACCATTTGCCTGCAGCTTTTTCAGACCTTCGTTGACTGGAGATAAGAACCTGATCCTGAGTGAGTTCGTTCCTTCTTTTAGATAATCCTTACCACTTATCCTCCATGTCCTGAACATATTATCTGCCTGAAGGACCTGTTTTTCGTTGAGGAAAACTTCTGCATACGTATCCAGTCCTTGAAAAACAAGATCAATATTCTCCCTGGCCAGGGTCGTCCGATCCATCACAAAGGCTGTCCGGTATTCCCAGTCTTTTTTGTCGATCCATTGCAACTGCCTTTCATTCAGCCGGTAAAAGGGATCTTCAATAGCTTTGTTGACAAGAAGGTCAGTATGCACGGTTCCCGGCACCGTCGCAGGCATCCATGAACCTGTATCTGCCTGGCGGAATTCCCAGTTCTGGTCAAGTTGTATGCGGATCATACCTGGCGTGTCAGATTTTGGATTACAGGATATCATAAACATCCCGATGATCATTAGTAAAACAAATTTTCTCATTCACTGATAATTAATGTTTACAGGATTCCATTTCGACGGATACGAGGTAATAGCTCGATGTGGTCAGGAAATCGCTCACAAAAGGGATCGCAGCGATCAGCCGGTTCTGTTTCCGGGGTTTCATCCTGAATTTGATTTCATAGTTCGGATTGATCAGGTAGTGTTGCATTTTAACGATCCTGTACCCATCCTGTTTCAGGATCCGTTCAAATCGTTCAATCGAAAGACCTGTCTCCTTCACCTCCATCAGTCCCTGGATCGTTGCATCATTCTCCCCGAAGGCTTTAAGCAATTTTCTATAACAGAACGAAGGCATCAAATGAACGTATGGTAGCTTCGACAATATCCTGTTCCGGCAGACCTGCTGGTGCCCGCCAAAAGGATTGTACCATGGCGGAAATGCAATAAAGACCATTCCTCCGGGACGAAGAAAACGCTTCAGGTACGACATGAACCATTTCTGGTTGTGAATGTGCTCGATCACATCCCTGAGGATGATCAGATCGAATTTTATGAAAGGTTCATGAACGTCGTATATGTCGTTTGCGATCAGCTCAAGCCTGTCCTTATAATCCGGATCGTCAAGAAATGAGCGGGCCAGGGTGATCCTGCTTTCAGAAATGTCGATCCCGGTGACCCGGCAGCCCATATCGAGGAATGGCTTCAGGTTGCCTCCTTCCCCGCATCCGATCTCCAGGACGGTGGTGTTGTTGCCGGGGGGAAATACCTCCCGGATAAAAGGGATCACGTATTGCGAGGTCGTGTAAACCTGCTCCTGAAAGTACTGCTGGCGGTTAGTGTGGCGCTCCTGCATATTCGTCAAATGGAAGACTAAATTACATCATTATTATGAGGTATGAAATATGAAATATGTAGAATGAAATATGCAGATTTTTAATCAACATTTTGCCTACATTTACATCAGCTGGCAGTTTGCAATTGGCTGTTGACAGTAAAACAATTTGACAATTTGACAGTTTAACAATTTAAAAAGAAATATACCCCATGCCCCTTCATCTTAAACCTGACCGCGAAAAATCCCTTTTACGCCGTCACCCGTGGGTGTTTTCGGGCGCCATTCAGAGAACAGAGGGAGGTGCTAATCCCGGGCAAACCGTTGATATTCTGTCAGGATCAGGAAAATGGATGGCGCGGGGAGCTATCTCTCCCGGCTCACAGATCACTGCCCGTGTCTGGACCTTTGACCAGCAGGATATGATCGATGACTCGTTCTTTTTCAGACGGATTGAAAAGTCAGTATCCTTCAGGAAAAAGCTTTACGGTGGTGCACTGCCGGATGCCTGCAGGCTGGTCTATGCCGAAAGCGACGGACTGCCTGGCCTGATCGCTGACAAATATGGTGATTTCCTGGTATGCCAGTTCCTGTCGGCAGGAGCTGAATACTGGAAAGAGAGCGTCGTGCAGATCCTGCATACCATGATCCCGTGCAAGGGTATCTTTGAGCGTTCGGATGCAGATGTCAGGACAAAGGAAGGCCTCAGGCAGCAGATTGGAGTGCTTTGGGGCAAGGAGCCTCCTGAGCAGATAACAGTAAAGATAGGCAGCGAGTCGTACCCTGTAGATGTCAGGAAAGGTCACAAGACCGGCTTTTACCTGGATCAAACGGTCAACAGGGAGGTAGTGCTAGGGTACAGCAAAGAGGCCGATGTACTGAACTGCTTTTGCTATACGGGAAGTTTTACGGCAGCTGCATTGGCTGGAGGAGCTGTTTCGGTCACCAGCGTCGACACCTCCGAAGAGGCACTCCAGCTGGCCCGGCAAACCATCTCCATCAATGGTCTGGATGCAAACCGGGCAGTCTTTATGGAAGATGATGTTTTTCGAAGGCTCAGGCGGTTCCGTGATGAAGGGCGGTCGTTTGATCTGATCATCCTTGATCCGCCTAAATTTGCGGAATCCATGAGCCAGGTCGAAAAGGCCGGCAGGGGATATAAAGATATCAATTTATTAGCATTCAAATTATTACGTCCCGAAGGGATCCTCATTACCTTCTCCTGTTCCGGTCTGGTGACCCGTGAGCTTTTTGGCAAGATCGTGGCTGACGCAGCACTGGATGCCGGTAAGGAAGCCCGTATCCTACAATGGCTCACCCAGGCACCGGATCATCCGGTGATGCTTCATTTCCCGGAAGGGATGTATCTGAAGGGGATGGTCGTTAAGATATCTGATTAACGATTAACCGATATCTGATATAGGATTTAAATCTGAAATCAAATCAGATATCAGATATCGGTTAATCATTTAATCGGATATCCCAAAAGGCATCTATTCCTCCCAATCTCCATTTATCCGTATCAGCTCCTCCAGCGCATTCAGCGCATCCTTTTCATCCACATTTTTCCGGATGATACTCCTGCCCTTATACAGGGTGACCTTGCCCGGTCCGGCTCCCACATAGCCATAATCCGCATCGGCCATCTCACCCGGGCCATTGACGATGCATCCCATCACGGCTATCTTAAGGTTTTTCAGATGGCCCATCCTTTCCTTTACACGGAGCAATGTATCCTGGATATCGAAGAGCGTTCGCCCGCAGGAGGGACATGCGATGAACTCCGTCCGGGTGAAGCGGCATCGGCTCCCCTGGAGAATGCTGTATGACAAACGGTTAATATAGCCGGAGGAGTGTCCTTCTGCCTCCAACCAAATTCCATCACCCAACCCGTCGATCAGCAGTGAACCAACATCGATGGAGCTCCTGATCAGCAGTTCCTGCTCATCCATGCGTGGATAACGTATCCTGATGATGACCGGTACCAGGCAACGGGATTCAGTCAGTCGCCGGAACAGGGACCTTTGAAAAAAATGACCGGTATCCGCATCACTGTCAGCGATCAGTACTGCATCAGGGTCGTTTTTCATGCTGGAAATCATCGCGTCCGTCAACTCACCCAATTTAACCGCAATGACATGTCCGGGTATGGGTTCATTGGTGGCTACAACAGGCACCTTTGTCCCACCGATCTCACCAACCTGCAGGGCTTTCCGCCTCTTATATTCAACAGGCCCGCTGATCCTGATTTCGCGAAGTTTATCCCGCTGACAGCGGGACTCATCAGGACAGGCTGCTGACTGTAGTATCATCCTTGCCACAGGAATTTCAAACTCCGGCTCCTCTGTCAGCGATACCCGGATCGTGTCCCCGATCCCTTCCCTGAGGAGCGTTCCGATACCAATGGCCGACTTGATGCGCCCGTCTTCTCCTTCTCCCGCTTCCGTCACCCCAAGATGAACAGGATAGTCCATCCCTTCTTCCAGCATGCGCTGTACCAGCAGACGGTTTGAATAGATCATCACCCGTGTGTTGCTGGATTTCATAGAAATGATGAGTTCGTTGAAATTTTCCTCACGGCAGATCCTGGCGAATTCGAGCGCTGATTCCACCATTCCCATGGGTGTGTCACCAAACCGGGCCATGATCCTTTCTGACAGTGAACCATGGTTGCTGCCGATGCGCAGAGCGGTTCCATGCTCTTTGCATATCCTGATCAGGGGAAGGAGCCTGTTCCTTAGCCGTTCCTTCATCTCAGCCTCTGATGCGCGCAGCAGTCCTTTGTCTTCTGAAAGATAATTACCCGGATTGATCCTGACTTTTTCAACGATCCTTGCAGCCGTTTCCGCGACGGAGGGATTGAAATGAACATCGGCGATGAGAGGTACATGACATCCCCTTCTTTTCAGCTCCATTTTAATGGATAGAAGGTTTTCGGCTTCTTTTACGTTCCGTGCGGTGATCCTCACGTATTCACATCCTGCTTTCACCATTCGGAGTGCCTGTTCAACGGTTCGGACCGTATCCAGCGAGGGGGTGGTGGTCATCGACTGGAGCCTGACGGGATAATCTCCGCCCATCGGTACATCGCCTACCCTCACCACCCTGGTTATGAAGCGGACAGGGGATGAACTGTTATCGTTCAAGGGATACGGATTTATACTCACGGAAAACGTCGATCTTCAAAGCCCTAAAAGTACTAAAAACATCCATTCTTTCTCCTCTCTCCTCTCTCCTTTCTCTTCTCTCCTCTCTCCTCTCTATTTAGACATGCTCCAAACTATCCATCGCATTGTCCGATCATATTTTATTTTTTATATTTGAAAGGATTAATACAGGGTACAATGAAACTCCCAAAATCCTTTTACAACTGGACATCACTCATTGGAGCCACGATCGCATTGATCAGTCTGTTCATGATCATCTTTCTGTTCATCATTTCCCTGATATACAGGGAAAGCGGTTCATACCTGGGTCTGGTCATCTATATTGTACTGCCTGTATTTCTGGTCCTTGGCCTGATCATCATTCCCATCGGCATGATCCGTAAACACAGGAAGGATAAGCGGGGGGAGGTATCCAGGGTGAGAAGATGGCCTATTTTTGATTTCAACGAACAACGGACCAGGAATGGATTTTCCCTGTTTGCCATTGGCACCACTCTTTTTCTTCTCCTGTCTGCAATGGGCAGTTATGAAGCTTTTCATTATACTGAATCTGTAAAATTCTGCGGCACATTATGTCACAGGGTGATGAAGCCAGAGTATGTGGCCTATCAAAACTCCGCCCATGCGCGGGTTGCATGTGTGGACTGTCATGTAGGCACAGGGGCGAACTGGTATGTACGATCGAAATTATCAGGATTATACCAGGTGTATGCTACCCTATTGAATATTTATCCGCGACCTATCCCGACGCCCATCAAAAATTTACGTCCGGCCAGGGAAACCTGCGAAGAATGTCATTGGCCAGAGAAATTTTATGCCCACCAGTTGGTCAAAAAGGTTCATTACCTGGCCGATGGGAGCAATACAGAATGGACGATGAACCTGATGCTGAAGATCGGCCCCGAACACAGTTCGCTCGGTCTTCTGGAAGGTATCCACTGGCACATCAATCCGGAGGTTACCATTGAATATGTTTCCACTTCCCTGGATCGGGAAATCATCCCATGGGTCAGGTATACCAATAAAAAAACGGGAAAGAAAATTATTTATGAGGATTCAGAAAATCCATTGCAGACAGGACAGCTGGATACACTGGAAATTCGCACCATGGATTGCATCGATTGCCATAACAGGCCCTCTCATCATTACAACACGCCGATCACGTTCATCAATGATGCCCTTACTTCCGGCAAGATCCCCAGGGAATTGCCCGACATCAAGTTCCTTGCAATGGATCTGCTGTACCACAAGGAGTACTCTACCGAGGATAGTGCCATGCTGCTCCTCGACAGTGAAGTCAGGGCCTATTATGAAATGATGTACCCTGAGATCACGGAAGGTAAGGGGGAGATGGTAGATCAGGCTATCAACGGCATACAGGGAGAATTCAGGAAGAATATCTTTCCTGAAATGAAAGTGACCTGGAAAGCTTATGTCAACCATCTCAGTCATGTGGAATCAGACGGGTGTTTCCGCTGCCACAATAACCGGCATACAAGCAGTGATGGCGCCGTTATTTCAAGAGATTGCAACAATTGCCACCACATCCTCTCACAGGGGACACCGGATAACATGCAAACCTCTGTCAATGGTGAATCCCTCGAGTTTCATCACCTGAACGACAACAGGCAGGCATGGAAAGAGAAGCTTTGTTCGGAGTGTCACCGGGAACTCTATTAAGGTCATGCCTTAGTGGGAGCGGTGCCAGCCCGTTATAATGCTGATGAAATTATTGGATTTCCGGATCCCGATCGTACTGAAATAAATATGTATGATCAGGAAAAGGGTGATGATGAAGCCCAGTACGATATGAAAAAAATCAGTCATCTGTAGCCCATCAAAACCCAGAAACTTCTCCAGAATGACCTCGGGAAACAGTAAAGCCCAACCGGTAATAAAGATGAAAGGCATACAGATGTACATGATGATTACATAGCTGAACTGCTGTAAAGGATTGAATTTCCGGTTTTCGTTCAAGGGGAAGGGGGGTTGTCGTTTTTTAAAGATCCCGAGAGAATAATAATGGAACTGCTTGATGATATCCCTGAATATCCCTTTTCTTTTCAGCAGGTAATGCCTGCCATTGCTGGTGAGCAGATTTCCGCCAAAGAAAAGAAAATAGGTTGCCGTGAGGGCAACACCACAATAATTATGGATATTGACGGCGATGTCAAAACGGATGAGCGAGTTGACATGCGTGGTATATTGCATGCTGACCCCTGTGACAATCAACGCCAGACATAAAAGGGCGTTCAAAACATGCCATAACCTGAGCCATTTGGGGTAGAAATAATAGTACTCCGACATCCGATCAGCTTGTTTTATAGATGATACGTAAAATGACATGGACCATAACTGCCAGGAGCCCCGAAAAGAACAGGATCAGGCTGATCAGGTTCATCAGGGGATTGCTTCCGGAACCAATGATAAAAGGCGGGACGACAGATGCAACGGATCCATCGGTGGATTCATTCCTATCATTGACTTCTGCTATTGAATCCATTGCTGTAATCAGGTTATTTTTTCTCCACTGTAAAGCCATTGCAGCAAGGAATCCTTTTTCACGGCGGCTCTCCTTAAGCTGGTACTTATAGAGGGAAGTGAACAGCAGTGAGTTCTGTGAGTGGCAGTTTGCGCAGAGTCTGACGGCTTCTTCCTTTGATTTTATGTTATGGGCCACCAGCATGTCGTTTTCCTGTTCAGCATGACATTCAATGCATCTCACACTTAAAAAGTGCAGTTTCTGATTGGGTAACCATTCATGCTTTTCCAGGATACCGGGATTTATTTTATCCGTTAAAAGCTGGAATTTATTGATGTTGGCATGGCAGCTCAGACAAATCTCATTATCATAGGCCACTACATCAGGGATGAGGTCCCTTCTGGCGCTGATGCGGTACGTATGAGGATTATGGCACATCCAGCAGGTGAAATCTTCGCTGTGTCGTGTCGAATGGACGCTGTGGATAAATTCCTCCTCGATCCTTTCAAATTGAAAATCTGCAAAATTCTCATCTCCACCGTGACAATCCATACAGGTATAGCCGAGCTCCATTCTCAGCAAACCCGAATGAGGAAATGATTGATATTCAGACGAATGACAGTCCGTGCATTTAAAATTCCGGTGATTAGATGCATAGAACAATGCCGAGTCAATGATGTAATAAGGATTCATCCTTTCCTTCACCATCATATCCGTCCATTCATTGTGGTAAAAATACGTTTTTCTGCCGTGACACTGAAGACATTCTATATTTTCGGACACAAATTTAGGGGCGGGATTGCTACCCGGCTCCTGTGCAAAAATGCCAGGACTGATGATAAGGATCAGGCCAGTAATCAAATGGCTTTTCACTATGATTCCTCTTTTTAAGCTTTCTGACAATAAACGGAAAGGTGCCTGATCCGGCAAGAGCCAGAAAAAGCACCATAATCGGTCAATTAACCGTTGCTACTTGGCCGTCAGTGTCCTGAGAAAGTTAACGACTGCCCAGCGGTCTTCTTCTTCAGGGATCTTGCTTTCGAAATTGGGCATTTCATCCCTGCCGATAATGGACATGTAATAAAGGGCACCGTCACTGTTGGCTTTCTGCCAGGTGGCTGAAGATAAATCACCGCAGTTTGTGGCAAGGGTCGCAGCCTTGGGGCCATCTCCAAGTCCCACGTTGCCATGACAGCTTTTGCAATGTTTGGCATAGAGCATTTTACCGACATTGGTCAAATCAGCATTCCCTGTATAGGGATTCTTCATGGTTTTGTACTTGTCAGGTATGTTCCAGGGACCACCCTTCTTCTGATCCTGAGGAATCGTGAATGCAACCAGCAGGAGTGCCCCCAGGAATACAACTGCCACTGTTAAAAGATTTTTGTTTTTCATAGTCGTATCATTTAAAAATAAAAATTCATTCTGTTAGTAAATAAAGTGCCCCATTAGAAGCTCCACAGGCGTGTCATATTAAATCCCAGCATGATATCTCCTTCTGTCCAGTCATATTCATTATAGATCATATCATACTGACGGCTCAGAAGTTTTGCTGAACTGAGGGTTATCTGGAAGGCATGAGAGGACGTGGCAATTTCCCAGGCAACTCCAAAATTGGGCTTAACATTCATCAGCACTGCGTTTTCTTTCATTTTTTCACAGTCAAGCGGAATGTCATACTGGAACAGGATGGAAGACTGCGGAGAAATTTTAAACCTTCCTGCAAAGGAAAGACCTATTTTATCATGTTCAATTCCTTCGGGCACTTTGTTGATATGGGAGAAACTTCCGGATAACTGTAACGTAAAGATATCTGAAAATTTCCGGGTGAGGATTAGTTCACCAAAATAGGAGAAACGATCAATCAACTCATAAGGACTCGAGTACCCTTCGAATACATCCTGATTTCGGGCATCGATGGCAAAATTGCCATACAGGGTGATACTCAGGGGAATTTTATCGGAACGGGTTTGTTGAAGCAGATTGTATTTCATACGGAAATCCTGGAGACGGTAATCTTTGGAAGTGCCAACGCCCACCATCAGGGTATTCAGTATGCTGTAATTGAAACCCAGCCGGATGTTAGAGGGAGCCCAGATGCCGTAAAAATCCTCCATGCCGTTGCTCATTTCTCCAAAGCGATGCTGGATGACCAGTTCAAGCGTTTTTGCCGTCGGGATCACCATGGTCTCATTGTCAATCAGCATTCCGCTTTCAAAAGGTGACCGGATGGGTTTGTCCTTTTGGACCGGTACCGAGTCCTGGCCTTTGACCAGAGTGACGATCAGAAGAGATATGATCAGATAGATGCCCAGCTTTTTCATGATCTGTACAGGATTAAACGTTAATTGGCTAATTGTCCGGAGCACCCTGGTTGATCCAGTTCAACACTTTGGAACTTTGTGATTGTGTATAGGACTTCCAGGCGTGATCGGATGAACCGGGTACTTTGTAGATCTTGCTGTTCTTTGGTGTTGCAAGATCAACCAGACCGGTGGAAATGATGCTGTTGTACGCATTGGACTCCGTCAGATCAGGAGGAGTAAATCCTGTTTTATGACAGGATGTGCAGTTGTCGTTGGTGTTGAAGATGGGCAGGATATCCGTTTTGAAAGAAACGTTCGCAGTGTCGGAGGATTCAGGTTCGGAATCAATGAACTCATATTCACAGGAAGTAAGGAGAAGCAGCAAGCCAAGTCCTATCAGCACCGGGACAATCAGAATTTTTTTCATCGCATGGGTATTTTGAAAGAAGGCTATCATAGTAAAAGGAAGGCATCGCTTGATGAAGCCATGTGTATTCCTTCTTTTCTAATTTTATTTGCTTAAATCGGAAATGGATTCCTCAAGCAGTTTCTTGGAATATTGATAATTATGAACCCCATTGCTTTTATCTTCGAGGACCATCTGGAAATTAAGACAGGCACCCAGTTCATCTGCAGTCAGGTTCAGGGGCGAGCCACTGGAGGCCAGGAAAAGGTCATCATCGCCCAGATACCCCCTGTCCTTGAGGATCGTGCGTAGGTTGTCGATCATGCCTGCGATTTCCGTCTGGATTTCTTCCAGTTCCGTTGCAAGCTTATCCTCATCGCTGTGACAGGTGGTACATCCTGCAAAATTGACTTCGATGGAACCGTGATAGTCATATTCTATTTTTGTTGTATGACCTCCTGCCTGCCAGCCGTACGCATCAGCCATATGACAGGTGACGCATCCGTCCTCTACCAGTGATCCGTGAGGGGAGTTATCGTAGTCTTCCTTTTCATAACCACCCAATCCTGCCAGCATGTTAGCCACAGGAGAATGGTGTGTGCCATACCTGCTGTTCGTCAACTTGTAGGTAACACCGCTTCCGGGAACCGGTACCGGGTTGACGATCCTTGCCTGATGGCAGTTGCCGCAAATATTCCCCTTTCCATAATCCACTGCCTCTGCTCCGGCAGGATACCAGAGGGTTATCGGATCTGCGTACGTAAGAGCCCAGTCATCGACCGTGTAGGTCTTGTGAATATTATGACAGGTGTAGCAATTGGGGGGATTGGGATTGGCAATGTCTTCGGCTGTGACCTGGGTTCCTGCGGCCATTCGTTCCAGAAAGCCCTGGCTCGTATGACACGGCGCACAGGAAGTAGTATTCCTTTCAAAATTTCCTCCTGTAGCGTGAACCGAGTACTCCCACTGCATAGTGAGTGCTGCTAATGTCTGATCCGAATTATGGCACTGGATGCAACCTACTGTCCCATCGTTACCGTTGATCCCGTCTTCCCCTTTGGGACCCGCAGGGCCCGGAGGACCTTCTTTGGTACATCCCGACATCACAAAAACAGCGACCACAAAGGCAGACATTAAAAATGTCAAGAATCCCTTTCTTTTCATAATGAAGAAATTTTAAGGTAAGTTTGAAATAATGACCAATATTACTATAAATATATTTACATATAAATCTGTTATGAATGATATATAATAAGGATTTATTGATATATCTATATAATTATAATGATATATATCAACAAACTATTGATTTATTACAGAAGATTTAATAATCTTTGTAAAAGAAAGTTGATCATCCGATATGCCTGAATTTATCAATCGTTTATCATGCAGTTCCTGTCACTGGAAGATACCTCTGTTCAATCATCTCACTGATGATGAACTATGCATGATGGATGCGAACCGGCACGAGGTAAGCTTTAACGCAGGTGAGATCATTCTGAAACAGGGAGCCCCTCTGACACATATTGTCTGCCTTACCAAAGGATCGGCGAACATTTACATCGAGGGCCTGCGTAAACGCAAGCTGATTCTGCGTATCCTGAAACCCACTGAAATAGCGTCCGGACCTGGCCTGTTTGTCGACAATAAACTGCATTACTCGGTCAGAGCCATCACAGATTGTTATGCATGCCTGATCGATATTGAAGCGTTCAATAAAACGATCATCCGGAACAACCAGTTTGCCTTCGAATTGCTGAGAATGATCAATAAACAGATGATCGAAAATTTTGACCGTATGGTCACCCTGACCATGAAGCAGATGCCGGGAAGGCTGGCAGAAACGCTGCTCTACCTTTCCAACCATGTCTATGGCACCGATTCGTTCCACACTGAGCTTTCCAGGCAGGATATTGCTGACCTGTCAGCCATGACCAAAGAAAGTGCTATAAGGATCATCAAAGAATTCAAGGATAGCGGCATTCTGGCTGTGGAAGGGCTTGATTTCAGTATCCTCAATAAGGAAAAACTGATCAGCATCAGCATTACAGGATGACATACCACCGGATTACTGGATCAGCTTCAGTCCCTCCAGCGCAGAACCATCCAGTGGTCTGATTAAAAGGGCCTTGTTGAATAACACCTTAGCTTCCCGCAGTTTTCCGAGCTGATAATTGGTCCATGCAAACAGGATTGCAATATCATAATCATACGGATAATGGTTGGCAATTTTCTCAAGATAGATAAAGGCTTTCTGATACTCCTTCCGGTTGTAATAGATGGAGGCCAGCCGGTAGTTCGTTATGGAATGGTTCGGGTCAATGGAAAGGATCTCTTCGTATCGTTTAATGAGGAGCGTCCAGTTGCCCATGGCCGATGAGGGAAGGGCAAATCCCATCCGGGCTTCGATCGACATGGGCATCAGTGCAATGGCCCTTTCGTAGTAGGCCGACGACTCGGTGAACGCCCCGGCTAAATACGACAACCAGCCCAGCCGGATGTTGATTTCGTAGGAATCTTCAAGATAGATCTTTTTCAGTTCTTCAATGGCTTTGGCATACTCTCCCTTGTTTTCATAGCTGTAGCTCGTACCAAAGGCCTGCTGCATCGCAGGGTAATCCTGTGCCCTGTTCATGGCCGGGAGCATGATCACCAGCAGGACCAGTCCCGTTAATTTACGCAAATTGCTCATAGGTTCAATTTTAAAATTCCGATGATGAGATGTTGATGATACGTGAATGGTTTATATACCTGCAGGTACTGCCCTGAATTCTCTTCATAATCATATTGCAGAAACCTGCTTTCCCGATACAGGTTCTCATATTTCACACTGACAAGCAACCGATCCGAGATCTGGTAATAGGGCTGGAAACCCCATTTCAACAACATGTCCTCAGGCAGGTTATACACAATGTACCCGTTTTTTTCAAAAAACTCGGCCGCTTCCCCGAACGTGGCCGATACTTCCATCCACAATCCCTTGCTGATCTTCAGCCCGGCAGTTTCGGCAAAATGGAAGTGGTCTTCCCTTCCATGAATATACCGTCCGATGGTTTGGGAATAAAAATCCAGGTTTCCCCTGGGGTAATACGTGAGGGCAATTTCCGCCTGGTAATGATCGAACATGTTGAGCCTTGCGTACGTCCCTGTCAGCGTCAGGCTCACCAGTGACAGGTCCTTGTTCAGGCAGAGGGACGCCAGGTAATCCCTCTGATGGACGGTGTCCATATCAAACGAATAATTCTTTGTTTCCTGACTGTACTGAACATGCAGCTGGTCGTAGGTAATGTCAAGGTAATGAAAGGCAGGTATCACCGAAAATCCCTTTCCAAAGCGGAAAGATGGGCTGATGTAGAACTGGTGCTGCTGAAGGGAGTGATCCTTGTCAAAGATCAGGGAATCGCCTGTCATCACCTGGGCAGTCCTGCCCTGAAAGAGATCCATATAACTTAGCTGCAGTCTCACGGAGGGAGCAAGCCTTGTCACAAGTCCCAATCCATTGTAATATGAATTTCTGATCAGGTGATCGATCTCTCCATAGACATCATCGGTTCCATCCAGGTTCATCCGGCTGTTGTCCGACGTTCCCGAAGAGATCAGTGGACCGGTCTCCAGGTAGACCATTTCCAGGAAGCTGAACTTTCCCGACCGGAATTTCCGGGCTTCTTCCACAGGCAGCATACCCAGTACCCTGTCAGCAGCATCTGTCCTGTTGAGCTGAAGATAGGAGTAATATAACAGAGCAAGTACAGCAGTATCTCCTTCATTGAATTTCAACGCCCGTGTGAAATGGTCAGCTGCCCTGATATAGTTCTGCAGCTCATAATGAGCCACTCCGATCCGCATCCTGAGGTAATAGTAATCAAATCCATACTTCAGATACCTGTTCCCTGCTTCGACCAGTTCATTCCATTGCTTTCTGGCGTAATACCCATAGGTGGTCGTGTCCACCTCCACGAAGTCTGGAGGATCCTCCGCATACAGGCAGACAGACGATAAAACAAGTACGGAGATGATAAACGTCTTCAGATGCATGTTACCTCCATGACGCGGTTTTTTCTGATCACCCTGAATTCCTTGATCCCCTTTTCATCGATCCGGGTCTCGAAATCCATGTGACCGGATGACGATTTTAATGTCCTTGCTTCGCATGCAGCATTCAGGGTGATGACAGGGGATGACAGCTGATCCTGTATGCGGGTATATGAAAGTGTGTACATTGAACTAATAAAAATAAAGAAAGGTGCCACCAGATCCTGGAAAAACAACAGGACTCGGTTATGAAAAAGATCGACAGGGATTGGGTCTTCTATGGACATGTTGCAGTAGAATCCTTTGACCACCTTAAAATGGGCGAGGAAAAAATAATAGAGCACCGACCGTCTCGATCCGGAATATCCGGTAAAATAGAACACATTGTCCTCATTCCTGAAAAAAGCCCTGGCGCCAAACCTTTCACATTCAATATACTGATTGTTCAAAGAATCCACTTTGACCACCAGCATTTCCTGACGCATGGGGGAACCCTGCTCGCTGACATTCATCAGGAGCGACTGGCCGGGAACAAAATGAAAGGCATTTTCCAGCACTTTATGACGGTCGATATTGGAGATAAGGTCATTTTTGACAGGGACATCCCAGGCAACCAGCCATTGCCTGTCTTCCGCATGATGAACAATATGGCTTAATGGATATTCCAGGGTAGGAGCTCCGATGTACGGCTCATTCTGGACCTGGAAATGAACATGGGGTACCGGTGAGCGCCCTGAATTTCCGCATTGGGCAAGCAGTGCCCCCTTCTTTATCTGCTCTCCCTCTTTGACCTTGAACGATCCCTTTCTGAGGTGACTGAGCTTTGTAAAAAGGGAGTCCGTATGTCGAATGACGATCGTATTTCCCCAATTCTGCACCGTGTTGATCTCGCCGACCGCGTTATCGTCAATTCCATCCTGGATCTGTTCCACCCAGCCATCAGCAGGGGCGACAACGGGTTTACCATAGGCATAAAAATCCTCCGGTTCTTTCCCTGAACGGCTGTATGCATGGCCTTCCTCATCCACTATTTCGAGGTCCCAGGCGTGCTGCCAGTCATGCTGATGGGTATGCTCGCCCCGGTGACCCTGGGTCACCTTCCATTCTCCGAAAACGGGCAGTGATAGGTTCACGGGTAAAGCAGGATTGAACCGGCCGGAATAATTCAGGTGTGAATAGAGGTTCCGCTCCGGGGAAAAATGCTGCACCACCACCAGCTGGGGAGATCCGAGGTTTCTCTCCCGGAATCTCAGAATGTACAGGAACAAGAGAACGATGACATTAAAGGGCAATGAATAAATGGAAAGCTGAAAAATGGAGAACAGGGTTCCGGCACTGATGATCACAATAATGGTCAGGGGGGTGAGGAGGGCCACCCACAGGTAAGAGTAGCGTGATGGGATAATGAAGTATCCACCGACGGCGATGGAGGTGAGAATAAAATTGAATCCGATATAAGAGTAATTGAGGGTGGTGAAATCTCCTCCAAACAGGTGAAAGAACATATAGGCCAGGTAATAGCCGGCCAACGACAGCACAAAAGCGATGCGCGAGTAAATGATCAGTCCGAGAGCGATCAGCATACCTGCAAATAGATGATATTGAAATAAGATGGCACCCAGGGATCGGAAATAGACCTCCAGCGAATCGGGCAGTGCAAGCCGGGTGAACCAGTCGTAAACTTTGACCAGATTCAGGCCTCCCAGCGCATACATGTCATTGAACATATAGATGCCGCGTTCGCTTATGTCGAGTGCCTCAAACCTGCGCGAAGCAAGCATGACCATCCATATCCCCAGCAGGAACGGGACACTGAGATACGGCAGGTAATATTTCCCTATGACTCCCTCCAGCATGACAGAGAGCAGAAGTGTCAGCAGGCTTGTAAAGAAAACAAGCAGCCAGAGTTCGACCGAGGGCTGATAGAAGATACCCAGACCCAGGCCAACTAAAAGACTATTGAATCCGTAGTATCCCCTTCTGATGAAAGTCCGGTTGAAGCCGATCAGGTAAGCAGCGGTATTGGATATGATCACTGACATCAGGCCGGTAATACCCGCATAGATATCAAAAAAAGAGACAAGGATGAGAAAAACGGCAAACAGGCTGTGGTTAGAAAAGAAGACCTGTGCATAGCTATTGAGTATGCCTCGTATAAAGCTGGTGAAAAGGGCTTTGATACGGCTCATGATCCGGGTCATTTCAGATGGGCGGGAAGGTGTTCCATGTTCATCACATTGTCCATGGTTTCATTTTCGCGGATCACGTGGGCAGTACCGTCCTGATCGATCAGGACGATCTTGGGCCGCAGGGTGATAAACTGCATCCACTGGGTCATATTGTATGCCCCCACGTGATGGATGACAAAATGGTCGCCTTTGTTCAGCAACGGCAGGTTGACATTTTCCCTGATAACGTCGATATTCATGCACAGGGGACCATATACCGTAGTTGCTTCCGTGTACTGTGAATAATGCCGTGCGGGGGTGAGTTTATGTTCGTACCAGAAAGAAGTGAAAAGGAGGTTGATGCCAATGTCGACAATCGTGGTCCGTTTACCGGTAGAGAGTCTTTTATTGGCGATGACGGTTCCAAGAAGATAGCCGGCCTCATCGATAAGGGCCCTGCCGGTCTCCAGGATCAGCAGGGGAAGATTATCCGGTGTGAACTGTGTGTTCAGCAATGCCGATGTGATGGCCTCCGCATAGTCATCAAACGTGGGATTGGTGTCGCTGCCCGGATAATAGAATCCCTTGAGGGTATTGGCTGAAGCAAAGCCGCCTCCCATGTCGATGTATTTGATCGTATGGTTGTACTTCTGCCGGATCCCGATGGCAAGATCGGCAAGTTTCTGGGCAGCGACTCCATAGGCCTGCGGGCTCATGATGAACGTCCCGATATGGGTGTGAAGCCCCACCAGATCCAGTTTTCCTGAATGCATGATCTTGTTGAGGGCGTCCCAGGCCTGGCCGTTTTCATAATTGAATCCAAAGCGGTCCCACATGGGTTGTATGCCAGTATCCATGTTCACCCGGATGGCCACTTTCGGCTTTTTCGCCAGTTTTTCGGTAAGCTCAATGATCGTGTACAGTTCATCCAGGTGGTCAATATGAAGGATGGAATCGTTACGGATGGCCTTTTCCAGGTATATCGCCGATTTATCCGGGCCGTTGAAAATGATGTGCTGTCCCTGTACTCCATTGGCGATCGCTTTATCGTATTCAAATCCTGAAACGACCTCAGCCCAGGAACCCTCCTGATGATAGATCCTGCACACTGCATTCAGGTAATTGGTCTTATAGGACCATGCAAACTGGACCTTGGGATAGCGGGTTGTAAATGCTTTTTTTGCTCTTTTGAAAACCGAACGAATGGTTTTCTCGGACAGGATGAACACGGGTGAGCCGTAGGTTTCCACCAGCGAGTCTACGGAGATCCCGTCAATATGGGTAGTGGGAGGCAGGTTGGCAGCTACGCCGAATTTACCGGGCATGCCCATTTCCAGTTTTTTCAGGATCGGTCGTTCATATCGTTGTTTTTCCATGCTGAAAGTTTTATCAGTATAGTTATCTTTTGTTTTCTGAAGTTACGTTGAGTGGGATCACAATTCACCGGTCATCGAGAGTTTTTCAAACTCCTCCCGGTCGACGATCATGTCTTTGGAGTACCGGATGAAGAGTTTTCCCACATCATAGGATTCGTAAGGCTGGACTTTCAACCCCAGGGCGAGCCTCACCAGGGCTTCCGGGATGTTTTGCCCGACTCCCACGGCAAGGTATGTCCATGCCGGTATACGAGGATTGATCTCCAGCAGGTAATATTTATTATCCTGGGTCTTGATCATCTCCAGTTCAAAGGCACCGCGCCATTTCGTTGCAGTAACAAACTTGCGGGTGAGTTCAAGAAGGTACGTATCGTCGATGGAGATCCCCGCCCACGCTTTTCCCTTATCCGTGATGTATTGCTTGCGCATGGCCACGGCAGCCACCGTGGTACCGGCGCCGTCACCAAGTCCCGTTACATTGTACTCAGAGCCATGTACGAATTTCTGAAGGATCACGGGCAGGCCCCATTTGGCACTGATCTTATTGAAACAGGTCAGCACCTGCTCTATGTTGTAGGCAATATAGGCATCGTACCATTTACCCTTTACCAGCAGCGGAAAGGTAAACTCCGATTTGATATCGAACACCTCTTTGGGTTCAAAGACCGCCTTGCCATGGGGCACAAGAATATCATATTTTTCACCGAATTTGGACAGATTCACTTTATGCCGCTCCTCGTACTGTTCCATAGCAGGCAGGAACATGCGGATGCCCATTCTCTTCAGCTGGGGCTCGATCTTCATGAAAGAATACAGTTCCGCATCAAAATTGGGGATGATCACATCGATGTGTTCCATCTCCTGAATGTATTCAAGCCTTGAGAGGATCATATCGCTTCCGGAGGATGGATACGGCAGCTGGTAGGTCCTGTCGACCAGGTCGTGCATGTAGATCATCGGCTCCAGCGATTCATACGCAAGGCCAATGATCCTTACATCCAATGATCTGGCTTCGTGAAGGCCCATGGCTACCGCCATCCCGGGCCCGGGGCTGTCGATGGCGTTCAGCCCTGAGATGCCCACCGTTACCCTTTTCTTATTCATCGCTGCCGATTAACAGATACTGCCTGAGCTGGTGTATGAAATCCTGGTAGTCTTTCTCGAAGGTAATGGAATCCACACTGTACCGGGTCAGGACCTCCTTTGATATTTCTTCGAAGGATTTTCCCTTTTTCACGAACTGTAAAACTTCCATACCCAGGGGATTGAGAACGAAAGACTCACCTGTGGAAGGATTGAAGAGGTATCCTGAATCACTGATGGCGATGTTTTCCTTTAATTTCATATTCCTGTTGAATTGATGTGGTTTGGCTTCTGCAACGCTTTCCCCATTATTGTCTGATCAGTTTGAAACTTTCAGAACAATAATGATTTGCAACGATCCGGTACAAATATACGCCTTTTGGATACATACTGATATTCAGCTGATAGGTTTTACTCCCAACGGTGATGGGATAGCTTTTAATCATCCTTCCCTGAAGGTCCATGACCTGAATTTCAGCATTGGTCGGATTGTCTGGCAATTCAACGTTTATCACGACGAATGAGCTGGCCGGATTAGGATAGGGAGCCGGCAATCCCATGGAAGCTGGCGGATTCATGACGCTGTTTGAATTTTCTCCTCCAGGCAGGTCGTACACCCATGTCTGAACCGGATATGGATAAACCGAATAATCGTAGACATAGGCAAGAAACTTCCGGCCATAGTCACCGGCATCATATACCTGAAAATAAGAAGCTCCTGGGATGACCACCAGTTCTTCTCCCAGTTCATTGACGATCTTGCTGCCGTAGATATAGTATTGGCCTGCTTCTTCATAATAGAAATAAGTAACGGCCATTTCCACCAGATCATCCGTATTGAAAAGATGTTCCGAGACATAACGGATATCGTACAGGTAATAGCCGGTGGGAACGGTGAGAGTGACCGCCTTCCATAGCGAATGATCCATATTGTATAAACGGCACTGAACGTTGGTCCAATCCATCACATAGTATTTGAACCCTGATTTTTCGAGCTGTGTCAACGCTCCTGAAACCTGATATATCGTTTCCAGGTTTACCTGAGAGACACCCTGATGAACAAGCAGGGATGCCCATAAAATGATAATGAATTTTTTCATTGATTCATTTTTTCTACAAAATAACGATGGGTTAGCTAAGCCCGGTGTATATAATCCTATAATTATGTTATAGTATTTTAATATTTTGGAATTCTGCCACTTATAACAGTTTTAACGGACAGAAATGTCATAATACTTTTCATAGATTCTGTAACAACTCCTTAAAATTCACGAGCCAATTTTGTACGGTTAAATTTTGAATAATCACTTTAAAAAAAATGTCATGAAAACGAAAAAAATTTTTTCCATTCTTGTAATGCCGGCATTGATCATCGTAAGCCTGGCGATCCCGGGTTGCAGTAAGACACCTGATGTGGGCACACCTGATGCTGTGAGTTCTGAATTAAAGGAAACCATACTCCTGACAGGGAATTTTGAACAGAGCCCGATGGGATCTGTAATGAATTGTATTGATACATTTCCCTTCGAGGAGTTAAGTGCAGAAGAAGTAGAGGCATTGCTTCATATGCGTGAAGAGGAATTGCTGGCAAAGGATGTATATGTGTTTGCATATGCACTCTATCCGATTCCCATCTTCAATAATATCTCAAAGAGTGAAACGCAGCATACCACCATGGTCAAATATCTCCTTGACAAGTACGAATTGACGGATCCCGGTGAAAATCATCAACCCGGTGTGTTCATCAACCAGGAGTTACAGACAGCGTACAATGAACTCACTGATCTTGCAGATAATTCCCTTATCGACGGGCTGACAGCAGGTGCCACCATAGAGGATATGGACATTTTTGATTTGCAGAATTTACTTCAAAACGTGGTGGACAACCAGGACATTACCTGGGTGTTTGAAAACCTGGAGCGTGGCTCAAGGAATCACCTGCGTGCGTTTTACAGAAACCTGGTCTTCCGCGGTGCCGATTATACTCCTCAGTACATCAGCCAGGAATATTTCGACGAGATCATCAACTCAGAACATGAATCCGGCTTTGGAGGATGCGGGTGCCTGTCCACGCTGTAAAAACCCGAGTTACTCTTCATCCTTTGTCAGCAGATCATCCAGCGGGATCCGGTTCTTTACCGGATCCTTTTTATATTCCGTGACCGACAAGCCCGTAACGCTCCTGAACTGCGTCGAAAGGTACTGCACGCTGCTGTAACCCATCTGGAAAGCAATTTCACTTAAGGTAAGCTCATCATAGGAAATCAGCTCCTTCACCTTTTCAATCTTATGCAGGATGATGAACTTCTCCAGCGTCATTTTTTCGTGCTGGGAAAACAGATTGGAAAGGTACTGATACGAAAGCTGGATCTTATCCACCAGGTAATCCGAGTTCCGGATGATGGAGTTGCTGTTGTTCGACAGGTGGATCAACTCGATCACTGCAATTTTGATTTGTTCTACAATGGCTTCTTCCCTGTTCTGGGCAAGCTCAAATCCGTTTTCCGCCAGTACCTTCCGTATCATATCAAATCCCGGATCAGAAATATCGTAGGTGATATCGGCCTCGCCGAGGCTGACCGAATTCACCTTTACCCCAATCTTTTCCAGTTCTTGCCTGACGATACGGACACAGCAACTGCACGTCATATTCTTCAGGCGAAGGATCGTAGTTTGCTCTTGAGAGGAAGATTCATCCACAGAATAGAACCAGTTTTGTGTTTATGATCTTTCAGGGGATAAAATTACTTAACTTTTTCCATAAGCTTGTTTTATCAACTCAAATACCTGTACTCCTATTAGTATTCAATCCCGGCAATCTTTATGTAAATAAATAAAATTTTATGATGCAAAATTAATTATAATGAACAAATGTTTATTATTTTTGTATCGAACTATTGCTCATTATAACGATGACACCACGGCTAAAAAGAATTAGAAAGGTGGTAAATCCTCCACTAATCAAGGGTTTCAAGCCATACGGTTCCGATTTGAAAAACCAGAAAGTTGAGCCAGTTTACCTGTTATATGAGGAATACGAAGCGTTACGACTATGTGACTATGATGGGTATAATCATCATCATGCATCCATCGTCATGGGTATTTCACGCCCGACCTATACACGGATCTATGCATCGGCACGTGAAAAAATTGCCAGGGCTTTTGTCGAAGGACGACAGATCACCATCGAGGGTGGAAAAGTATATTTCGACAGCGACTGGTATCAGTGCAAGCAGTGCCTGTGTCATTTCAATAATCCAGAACGAATGATAAAAGTGGAACGTTGTCCCCTGTGCGGCAGCCGGCAGGTTGAAGGTTTTAATTGGAATGATACGCAAAAGAACATCGAAATGTAACCATTAAATACCTAATCAAGATGAAAATTGCCATCACATCCCAGGGGAATTCCCTTGAATCACTGATTGATCAACGGTTCGGCCGTTGTGCCTACTTTGTTGTATACGATACGGAGAGCAGGGCCATGGAGTATATTCCCAATCCCAACAGGGAAGTGGAGGAAGGAGCAGGACCGGCGTCCGTTCAATTGGTTGCTTCCCGTAATATAAGCAAGATCATTTCGGGCGAATTTGGAATGAAAATCAAACCATTGCTGGATAGCCTGAATATACAAATGATTGTTGTAAAAAATCCGAATAAAACAATCCATGAAATCATAGAAATGTTAAATCATTAAAAAGGAGGTACTTATGCCAGGTTTTGATCGTACAGGTCCCGAAGGGCAGGGTCCCATGTCAGGCCGTAAAATGGGCCGTTGTACCAATTATGGTAAGGGCCGGAAAAAGTCAGTGTCATCCGATGATGAAAACAAGGATGAAAATCTTCCTGAAAACCCTGCCGGAAAAGGTTTGGGACGGGGTCGCGGCAGAGTAGGAAAGGGAAGTGGTATGGGAAGACAAAATCGCTTCAGGGGAGGAAATTAACACATGATGAAATTATGTTGAACAAAAGAATAGCCATTCCATTGGAAAACGGGGTATTATGCCCCCATTTCGGGCACTGCCAGGCATTTGCCATCGTAAATGTTGAAAATAACAAAATTACCGAGGTTAGGGAGGTCACACCCCCGGAACATATACCGGGTTTGTATCCACGCTGGATTGCTCAGTTCGGTGTTACTGATGTCATCGCCGGAGGCATGGGGCAACAGGCGATCATGCTTTTCAATCAACATCAGATCAATGCTTTCGTGGGTGCGCCCATAAAACCAGCTGTGGATCTTGTCAATGATTTTCTTGCCAATAAATTGAGCCTAAGTGCCAATTATTGCGACCATGATCATCCTCACGAACATGGTAAATGCGGACATTAAACTGAAGAAACACCATGGGAAAAATCAAAATCGGGATCATCATCTGTGATCGCTACCGAATGTGTGCCGGAGGAAAGTGCTTCAGGGCATTCCGGAACCGGGAGGGAGCTTTCTCGGTTTATAATGACAAGGAGGCAGAACTTGCCGGGTATACCACCTGTGGAGGTTGTCCGGGAGGAAATATTGAGCAAGCATTTATTGAAATGAAGAAGAATGGGGTAACGCATGTTCATTTCGCCACAGGATTTCTGGTAGGATATCCTCCCTGCCCGTATATGGAATATTTTGAGAAATTCATAAAGGAAAAGTTTGGACTGGAAGTGATCTTCGGTACCCATCCTATTCCTCAGAAGTACCTGGTAACACACAGCACTCTTCACTCCTGGGACACTCCTTTCTGGGAAAATGCCATTAAAGAAACACTGACTGAAGAGCAGATGCGGCTGAACTATGATTGATCCGGAAGAAATAAAAATTGCTATTGCCAGCGGTAAGGGTGGAACAGGTAAAACACTGATTGCAACCAACCTGTTCTATTCCCTTTATACCAACGGAAATTCTACAACACTGATTGACTGTGATGCAGAAGAGCCCAATGCAAAAATCTTCTTCAATGGAGAATTGAATAAAACCATACCTGTCACCCAGAAGGTGCCTTTCATTGATGTGGACAGGTGCACCTTTTGTGGAAAGTGCCATGAGTATTGTAGCTACAATGCCATTTTTATCCTACCTCCTGTTAAGATCATTCAGGTCATGGAGGATCTCTGTCATGGCTGCGGGGCATGCCTGATCGCCTGCAAGGAGGGTGCTATTACTGAAAAAGACGTTTTACTTGGCAACGTGAACAGCTACAGGATCAATCCCCTGGCACGTCTTGTTGAAGGACGTACAGGAATTGGCATCTTTTCCCCGGTCCCGGTAATAAAGGCCGCCCTGAAAGAAGGCAGAACAGATCAGATCACGATCATGGATGCACCTCCTGGTACTTCATGCCCATTCATTCAAACGGTTGTTTCAGCCGACTACGTCATCCTGGTCACTGAACCTACGCCTTTTGGCCTGAGCGACCTGAAACAATCGGTAGAAACCCTGCGGATAATGAACAAAACCTTCGGCGTTATTATAAATCGCTCAGGAATTGGAAATCTTGATGTATACAATTATCTCCGGGATGAAAACATCGACCTGTTGCTTGAAATTCCATACGACAGAATGATTGCATCGCTCTATTCTTCAGGGATACTAATAGCTCAAAAAACAATCAGCTGGCAGGAACAGTTGCTTGCCATGATGAATACCATAAAAGCATATCATGCAAGTAGCTGTTATCAGCGGTAAGGGAGGAACAGGAAAATCAAGTCTGACTGCAGCGTTTGCCACCCTCAGTCAAAAAGTGGTCCTGGTGGATTGTGACGTGGATGCCGCCAACCTCTATATCCTTTTCAACCCTTCGCATGATGAGGAACTTGAATATGTGGGCAGTCAAAAAGCTATCATTGACTATACCCAGTGCACCCATTGTGGCCTGTGTCTGACATACTGCCGTTTCGATGCCATTTCAATCACGGATGGGAGGGTAGAAATCTCAGAAACCTTCTGCGACGGTTGCTTTTTATGTTCCCGTATATGCCCCGCGGAAGCTATTTCGATGGTCAAAAACGATAAAAGCCGCATGTATACCGGCTCCTTCCGGAATGGCATCATGGTTTACGGACGACTGGCCGCAGGGGAGGAAAACTCGGGTAAAATGGTAAATGAGTTACGCGACCGGGCAAAACAAGTGGCCAGGGAGAATTCAATCGAAACCATACTGCTTGATGGGCCACCGGGAATTGGTTGCCCGGTTATTTCAACAGTGACCGGAGTCGATTCGGTCGTGATTGTCACCGAACCAACCCTTTCAGCACTTCATGACCTGGAGCGCACCCTGGGGATCACAGAAAAATTTGCCCTGAAGGTCTGGGTCGTAATCAATAAAAATGACATCAATCCGGATTTACGAGACAGAATAAATATATTTTGTAAAAGCAGAAATGTGGCTATTGCAGGGGAACTCCCTTTCGATCCCATTGTAGTGGAATCCATGGTGAGCTGTAAAAGCATGACCGAGTGGGCCCCCGAATCCCAAACTAGCAAAGAGATCAGAAATATATGGAAACGAATTCATTCACAGTCCCTGTGATCGATTCATCAAAGTGTAAAAGATGTGATCTGTGCATAACGGTGTGTCCAACCACCGCCATACAAAAAGTAACAACCAATGCATGTGCGAAATGCATCGGCTATTGCCTTACCATGCAAGTCCCCTGTAATCCTGTGCACTATGTTATTGTCTATGATCAATGCGATTCGTGCGGACTTTGCGTGTCATCATGCCCCCATAATGCTATTTACTGGTTTACATCTCCGGATGATAACAAGACTCAAAACCTGGATACAGTAAATACAATGATGGAATAAAAAATTCAGCATTATATATACCAACAAATTAATAATGAAATGAAAAAAGGTGCTTTTACATTACTGGTTACTCCCTTTAAAAGCGATTATTCTCTCGACGAAAATAATCTTCGCCAGCTTGTCAGGCGACAGGTTGATTCGGATATTGACGGGATTGCTCCCTTAGGAGTCACTGGGGAAAATTCGCTGATGACTAATGATGAGGTCCAAAGGCTTCTGAAAATTGTAGTGGAGGAAGTCAATGGCAAAATACCGGTCATGCCGGATATCTGCCTTGCTGGAACACGTGAATCGATCGATCGGGCAAAAATGTATGCGGATACAGGTGCGGATTATGCAGTTGCCTATTCCCCATACCTTATTCTACCCACGGCCTCAGCTCTCATTCAGTATTTTGAGCAGCTGGCAGATGCTTCCCCCATTCCCATAATTTTACATAATTCCAAAAATCGAACAGGTGTGGAATTAACGCCGGAAATGACAGCACAGCTGGCCAAACATCCGAATATTGTGGGAACAAAAGATGGGAATAAGATGCTCGATCATTTGGCCAAGATTGTATTTCTGACCCGAAATGACGATTTTTTGGTATTTACGGGCAAGGATACCACTGCTTATCCGCTGGTCTCTTTTGGGGGAGCTGGCAGCTTTACAGTCGCTGGCAACATTGTACCTGATGTCATGGCCCGGATGATCCATCATGCACTGGATGGAACCCATGACAAGGCAAGGGAACTCCATACAGAGTATTATCCCTTGTTTGAAGCCTGCAGGTTCGAAACCAATCCAATGGGGGCTAAAAAAGCATTGGAGCTCATGGGACTCATCGATGGAGCCTTACGTCCACCCATGACCAGATTAAGTGAATATAACACCCAAATTATGGCTGCCATACTCAAGGAGAAAAATTTGATCTGATGATGATGTATCCCTTTTTTATTGAACTATAATAATCGTATTGAACTAATATATAACCAAAATTTCAATGAAAATAAACGACAAAGGATTCAATACCAAACTGATTCATGCCGGTGCATTTGAGGATGCGTATGGCAGTGCCACTGTGCCCATTTACCAGACATCCACATTTAAATTCAAGAGCGCACAGCATGGAGCGGATTGTTTTTCCGGAAAAAGCGACGGCTATATTTATACGCGCATCGCCAATCCTACTATCAGGGCTTTTGAACGGAACATTGCAGAACTGGAAAACGGATTCGACGGCATTGCAACAAGCTCTGGAATGGGAGCTATAAATAGCGTTTTCATGGCATTGCTGGGTGCAGGGACCCATATCATCAGTACCGGCGCAGTCTATGGCCCGGTTAGAGGGGTGCTGCAACAGGATTTTTCCCGCTTCGGTGTCGAGGCGACGTTCGTGAACACTTCGAACCTGGATGAAATCAGAAATTCACTTCGACCTAATACGAAGGTAGTATACATTGAGACCCCTGCAAATCCCACTATGGATATCACGGACATCGAAGGCTGTGCAAGGATTGCCAGGGAGAATCATTTGGTACTGGTGGTCGACAATACCTTCAGCTCGCCTTTCCTCCAAAAACCGCTCGATCTGGGTGCTGATGTCACCCTGCATTCCATCACGAAATTCATCAACGGACATGCTGATATTGTCGGCGGAGTCATTGTTACCAGGAAACCTGAACTATATAAAAAAATCCGTCATTCGATGGTTTACATGGGATGCAACATGGATCCCACCCAGGCCTTCATGGTCTTACGTGGTGTCAAGACCCTGGCGTTACGTATTGAACGTGCCCAGGAAAATGCCATGATGGTCGCTGATTTTCTGCAGTCGCATCCTAAAGTGGCCTGGATTAAATACCCGGGACTCCAATCCCATCCTCAGCATGAACTGGCAGTGAAGCAGATGACCGGACCTGGTTCCATGATGAGTTTTGGATTGAAAGGAGGATATGAGGCCGGCAGAAAACTGATGGACAACGTACATCTGGCGCTCCTGGCAGTCTCGCTGGGGGGAGTGGAAACGCTTATCCAGCACCCGGCATCCATGACCCATGCAGGAGTCAGTCACGAACATAAGATTGCATCGGGTATCACCGACGACCTGGTCAGGTTATCGGTAGGCATTGAGGATGCGAAAGACATAATCGAAGACCTGGAACAAGGACTGGGAACCATTCAGATACAATAAATCAGTGAAATCCTTGTTACATTTGCATATGAAACCGACCATTTACTGGTGCTTCACCGTTTGTCTGTTCATTGTGACTTTGTCTGTGCATAGCTATGGGCAATCTGTTATTCAGGGATATGTTCTGGATGGCGAGACAAAGGATCCACTCTATGGTGCTTCGGTATTCCTGAAATCTCACGAAAGAGGTACCATGACCGATCCGTCGGGAAGATTCATTCTGGAAGGGATCAGTCCCGGTAAATGTGTACTGGAGGTCAGTTACCTGGGTTACAGATCCTATACGCATAAAGTCACACTGCCAGAAGGAGGGATCCTCAGTCTCGATATCCTGCTCACACCGGAGATGCAAACACTGGAAGGTATCGAGGTCACGGGATTTTCACAAACTGATACATCAACCTTAAAACTTCCTTACCTCCATTCAGAAGTAAACAGTATACAGATCATTCAAACACCTGTCACCGATATCGGTACCTATATCCGCCGGATACCCAATGTATCGGGTATCCGGAAAGGGGGCTCCACACTGGATCCGGTGGTCAGGGGATTCAAGTACAGCCAGTTGAATGTTCAGGTCGACAATGGCCAGAAGATCGAGGGTGGTTGCCCTAACCGGATGGATCCTGCCATTGCACATATTGAAATTGAGGACATTAAGAGCCTTGAAATACTGAAAGGACCTTACGCCTTTCGATACGGTCCTTCGTTCGGGGGGATCATCAACCTTCAGACACAAAAACCACCCGTCAACGAGCGATTTACCATCGACGGATCCGCTTTGTTTGGATACACCAGCAATCCCTCCGGCACCCGGGAACACCTGGTGCTGAACGGCGGCAACCGACTGGTTTATTTCGGCCTCTCTGGAACAAACAAACAGAATGGGGATTACCAGGACGGTGATGGGAACTGGTTCGATGCTGAAAACAAAAAGTACAATATCAGGGGTCAGTTCGGCATTATGCCGGGAAAGGATCATAACCTGCTCTTTTCGTACAGCTACTCCGTCGGAAAGGATGTGGATTATCCCGCGTTGCCGATGGATATGCGCGAAGACAGGACCCGGCTGATGTCGTTGGATTATTCGTGGAACACTCCTTCGGAGAGGTTTTTGCCATGGACGGTAAAGGTTTACCGTTCCGATGTGAAACACACCATGGACAACAAGGAACGCCCCAATTCAGATACTGTGGTTGCCGTGACGACCGTTCAGGCCTACAATACCGGCGGACGGCTGGAAAGCGGATTCAAATCAGGGAACAACATACTGGCCATCGGTGCCGATTTCGAATACATCACCAAGGACGGTGACCGTGTCAAAACCCTCATCATGCAGCCGACCATGCCAGTGTACACAGAACAGATATGGAACAACGCCGTGATAAGCAATGCCGGTCTATTCGCCGAATATCGCAGGGCTTTCAGCCGTTTAGATCTGATCGCTTCGGCACGCATCGATTTCAACCATGCCAATTCGGACGATATCGTTTTGGAAAAAATGGGTAAGACGATCTATTTCAGCGATGAGAATGAATCCCGTTTCACGAACCTCAGTGCCAGCGCGGGATTTGTCTACTGGCTGATGGATAATCTTTCGTTGAGCCTGATGCTGGGCAGGGGGGTAAGAAGCCCCGATATGGTCGAACGGTTCATCACCCTGCTGCCGGTTGGGTACGATAATTACGATTACCTTGGGAATCCTTCGCTTAAACCCGAGGCCAACAACCAGGCGGACCTGACCGGCCGTTTCCAGGATCCCGGTTTCGGGAGCCTTGAGATCAATGGATTCTACTCCATCGTCACCAACTACATCACCGGAGAGATACTCCCTCCTTCAGAGCAAAAACCAGCCACCAACGGGGTAAAGGGTGTAAAAAAGTACTATAATGCAGATTATGCCCGGTTCAGGGGTTTTGAGCTTTCCTATGGTTCCCCGTCACAGATCCAATGGTATGTACAATTCATCGCTTCTTATACGCATGCCAGTATCAACGAAGCGGTCCGCAACATCATCAATGAAAGTGGTCAGGTTACCGGAACAGAGGTCGTTAAAAATGATCCGCTGGCCGAGATCCCTCCTTTTGAATCAACGCTGACGGTTGGCTATAAATTCCTGAAGGGGCAGCTGATCCCAAAGCTCAGGGGCCGTTTTGTGGCGAGGCAGAACCAGGTTTCAAAGGCATTTTATGAGTCAGCCTCACCGGGATTCTTTGTCGCAGGGATCTCCTGCTCCTATTTCCACAACGCCCATTTTACCATTACGGGAGGAGTGGAAAACCTTTTCAACAGTACCTACTATGAACACCTGAACAGGCGGTTGATCGGGACCCAGAAGGATTTCTATGAACCGGGGAGGAACTTTTACATTAATTTGATATTCAGTATTTAGTATTCAGTATTTATGATTTGGGCGATGAGAAAGCTTTCGATGATATTTCTTCTGACGATTTTTTCATTGATTGCATGCGATCAGGCAGTCGAAGGAGTGGCTGTCACGTATGTAGTAACTGATTCTGACTCAGGATTCGATGTGCGGTACAGGAACGCGGACGGCAAACTGGTTTCGGAAACAGTGGTGACCGATAGTGAAACGGATGTCTGGAAGTATGCCTTTGAGACGGATCCGGGAGAGATCGTGTTTATTTCAGCAAACTATTATGACGTGAATTCGAAGATCAGGGTACGGATCCTGGTGGACGGAAAGATCTTCAGGGAAGCGTCAAGCCTGTATGACACCGCTAACTTTGTGGTGGTGTCGGGGACGGTGCCATATTAGGGAGAGGAGAGAGGAGAGAGGAGAGAGGAGAGAGGAGAGAGGAGAGAGGAGAAAGGAGAAAGGAGAGAGGAGAGAGTTACAATGATAGTGAGGGAAGGAGGTTTGATGGGTATGAGAAGCATGCTTGTAGTGATGGCATGGATGGTTTTGACCATGATGTGTGCATGCGATGGGGAAGAACCTGAGTCCGAAGATCATGGCAAGATCATCTTTACATTTTTTCACAGGGTGGAAGGTGAGCCTCTTCAGATCGATACGATGATCTATACGAATGCGGCGGGCAATCATTACCTGATCACCGAGGTGCAGTATTTCATTTCCGATGTGATTCTGCATCAGTCCGGTGGTTCCGGGTTCCTGATCGATGACTGGACAGACATTTACTATATTGACAATGATATCCCTTCGACCATGACCTGGGAGGTATTCGATAAGATCCCGGCCGGATCCTATGACTCCGTTTCATTCATGTTCGGGATCAGCCAGGAGAAAAACATTTCCCTGATGTTTGTGAATCCACCCGAGCGGGATATGTTCTGGCCGGATGTACTGGGGGGAGGCTATCACTATATGAAGCTCAATGGTAAATGGCTTAATGACGGGATGTCGCAGAACAGGCCGTTCGAATTTCACCTGGGGATCGGACAGATCTATTCCGGCGATACGATTGACGTAAATGACATCACAGGATTTGTACACAATAACTTCCGGGTGACATTGCCGGGCTCCTCTTTTCAGATGACAACAGGAGATACCGTACATGTAGCCGTCAGTATGAACATTGAACAATGGTTCACCGGTCCCCATACCATCGACCTCTCGACATTCCCGTTCAACATCATGCAATGCCAGGAATGCATGCGGGTGGGATGTGAGAACGGTAAAAAAGGGGTGTTCACCGTATTAATATCAAAGAGCAAAGAGCAAAAATCAAAAAGTAAAACTAACTTTTGATTTTTGATCTTTCCTCTTTGCTTTTTGATTTTATTCTATGATCCGACTGCTACATATATTTCTTGTCGACATTAGCTGCCTGTTTTTCCTCCTTTCCTGCCAGCACGAAGAGGAAGTGGATCACCATCCCACGCCCTATTTCTTTGACATACCTATGTTCTATCCTACGGAATTAAATATTCCGGATGACAATCCCATGACGGTGGAAGGGATTGAGCTGGGCAGGTACCTGTTCTATGACGGACGCCTGTCGGGGCGGACGGATCCGGATTCGATGATGAGCTGTGCCACCTGCCATATCCAGGCCAATTCATTCGAGTGTGGCATTGACCATCCCACCTTTACTGGCGGAAAAACATTCGGATTATCAGGAAAACCGACACCCCATACCATGCTTCCCCTGATCAACCTGGTATGGAACTCCAATGGGTATTTGTGGAACGGATTGATCTCCGGGGGTAATCCCTCCCCTTACCATCAGAACCTGGAATCCCTGGTATGGATGGGCATTGTTGCTCCCCATGAGATGGCCGGCGACACCAACCGCACAAAAGCATTGATACAAAGCATCAAAGGGTATCCGGAACTTTTTGCAAAAGTATTCGGATCACAGGAAGTAACTGTCGATCGCATCAGCAAGGCCATTGCCCAGTTTGTAAGGACGCTGGTTTCCAGTGACTGCAAATTCGACCGGTACATGCGCGGAGAGGAGCAGCTCACCGAGTCGGAGCTATCGGGCTATATCCTCTTTACCACCGAGGAGGGGGCCGACTGCTTTCATTGCCATGGCGGTTCCGGCAACCCGCTCTGGACTACCAGTCTGTATTACAATAACGGAAAGGACTCTCTGTTCACGGGCGAATTTGAAGATCCGCGCGACCGGTCTCATGTGACCGGGAATTCATCGGACCTGGGTTCCTATAAAGCACCAACACTGCGCAATATCGCCCTCACAGCGCCCTACATGCACGATGGTCGCTACAAAACCCTGGATGAGGTGATCGAATTTTATTCGCATCATGTCGTCTGGTCACCGTATATTGATCCCCTGATGCATCATGTTTCAAGGGGTGGCGTGCAACTGACCCCAAAAGAAAAAGCCGATCTGAAATCTTTCCTGATGGCATTAACGGATACGGTATTCATACACAATCAGGCATTTTCCGATCCCGGTGGTCTGTAAGGCAGGCGCTATGAAAGTAATGAAAAGAGTAAATACCAATAAATGATACCATTGAAGCCATCCCTGCGTTTTAGCAAACTCTGCATGATGTTATTCGGTTTATTGATGACAGAGATACTTGCCTGCATTCAACAACCCATTTATGCTCAAATCCCTGATAAAGTTGCGGTGAATCCCCAACCCAGGGTGATCGCATTTGATCCCACCCTGACAGATTACCAGGAACTCCTCAGCGGCCCGAAAGATTCTGTCGTTTTTTATTCCGGGGTGGTGACACTCGCCCCGGGTCAGTATGGGGATCTTCACAGTACAGAAATCTATGAGGAAATCATAATACCCTTAGAGGGGCAGGGTAAGCTGATGATCACAGATCGCGGTGCGCTTATTCTGAAATTCGGGACGGTTGGATTCGTACCGCCTGACACGCAGCATCAGATGTTCAATGATGGAACGGTTAATTTCAACTATATTTACGTCGCGACAAAATCAAAAAAATGATATGAGGCGGGGCTATCTGGATCTCTCGAACCTTCTCAATGCCAGTAACCCCTTAAGGATCTCAGTCAGGTCGCCATTGATACACCCCCTGCACAATATTTCACCCTGCAATCAGTTTATCAGAAGGTAAAGATTCGTAAGTTTGCACTCCAATATCTGCTGATAATGAAACTACTCTATACATTCTCCCTACTCTTTTTGTTGTTACTGAACGGATTTTTTTCCTCTGCACAGGACATCGGCATAGGGCAGTGGCGGGAACATCTGCCTTATTACGAAGGCATCTCGGTGACCGAAGCCGAAAGCCGTATTTACTGTGCCACGCGGTACAGCATTTTTTATTTCGATAAGACCGACAACAGCCTGATACGGCTGAACAAGGTGACCGGATTGTCCGACATCGGGATCAGTACCATCAGCTATCACACCGGACTGCAAACGCTGGTGATTGCCTATTCCAACACCAACATTGATCTGATCAGGGACAATACCATCACCAATATCTCCGACATTTACCGCAAATCGATCCTCGGGCTGAAAACCATCAACAGCATCCTTTTCAGGGATCATTATGCCTACCTGGCCTGCGGCTTCGGTATTGTGGTGCTGGACATTGAAAAAGAGGAGATTGCCGACACCTACTACATAGGGCCTGATGGAAGCCAGATCAATGTGTACGACCTGGCCTTTGACCCGGCCGGCAACATTTTCGCTGCCACGGAAAGCGGTATTTACAGGGCCTCGCTCAACAGCCCCAATCTGGCGGATTATAACTCCTGGACCAAAGATCCGTCTATACCTCATCCTGACCTTTCCTATAACCACATCGCCTATTATGCAGGGAAGGTCTTTGCCAATAATGTCCATGAAGAATACGATGCAGATACCGTATTCATGTATGACGGCAGCAGCTGGCAGCGGTTTGATGCAGCTTCCTTTTCCACAAGGAAGAACATACAGGTCAATCATGACCGGATGGTGATTGCCAACATTTACAATGTCGGTGTATATGATGAATCGCTGACACGCATCTATTTTACATATCAGCCCAGCGATATTGGGGTGGCGCCCAGTGATGCCATCCTTGACAAGGACGGATCGGTCTGGATCGCCGATCGTTTTTACGGATTGCTCCAGACGTATAACAATGGTTGGAACGCCGACGTGATACGGCCCAACGGTCCAAAATCGGCCAATGTATTTGACATGTCTGTCGGTGGAAAGGATCTGTATGTTGTTCCCGGCGGTCGTGATCCCTCCTGGGGAAATGTCTGGAAAAGAGGGGAGGTTTACTGGTTCATCGAAAACAGCTGGGATTACCTCGACTACAAGAAACAGCCCGAGCTCGAGCCTGCCCGCGATATGCTGGTGGTGGAAGTGGATCCGGCCAATAACAAAACTGTATTCATTGGCTCCTGGGGAAACGGTCTCTATGAACTCAGGGACAATGGCCTCTATGAGATCTATACGGATGAGAACAGCACCCTGCAACAGTATACCGGTACGGGACGCATCAACGTGGGCGGACTTTGTTTCGACCATGATCATCATCTCTGGATATCCAACTCCAATGCGGCAAACCTGCTGTGTGTCAAGAAGAACGACGGCACATGGACATCGTTCAACCTGGGTTCCGTCGCCTCGGGGATCGATGCGGGAGAGATCGTGATCGACAGCACCGGACAGAAATGGATGCTGGTGAGGGATCACGGATTGCTGGTCTTCAATGATAACCATACCCTTGATGAGACCTTGGATGACCGGACCCGGAAACTCAATGCCAATACCGGAAACGGAGCCCTGCCCGGATTGAAGATCCTCAGCTTCGCCGTGGACCAGGAAGGGGAACTGTGGATAGGATCGGATGAAGGGGTTGCAGTGATCTACTCGCCCGGGAATGTGTTCACCGGAGGGAACTATGATGCGCAGCGCATTCTTGTGGAACAGGATGGATATATTGGTTATCTCCTTGAAACAGAATCTGTGACAGCAATTGCCATTGATGGTGCCAACCGTAAGTGGTTCGGTACCGACCGTGCCGGTGTGTTCCTGATGTCGGATGACGGAACACAGGAAATCCTTCATTTCAATGAGGACAACAGCCCGCTGCTATCCAATTCCATTACCAGCATTGTGATCAACGACGACGGTGAGGTCTTCTTCGGAACAGCCAAGGGGATCATTTCCTATAAAAGCACCGCAACTCCTCCTCCACCAGCCAATACAAACGTATATGCCTATCCTAATCCGGTCAGGGAAAACTATAACGGGGTGATTGCCATCAAAGGGCTGGTGAAAAACGCAGACGTAAAGATCACCGACGTCAGTGGAACGCTGATCTATGCTACTCAGGCTGAGGGTGGTCAGGCGATCTGGGATGGCCACAACTTCGACGGCAGAAGGGCACGCACAGGGGTCTACCTGGTTTTCATCAGCAACGAGGATGGTTCCGATACCATGGTCACAAAGATCCTGTTCATCAATTAAGGAAGCGTTCATTTTCATACTCTTATACCTTCTCCGGCATGCCAGCTCTCTTCCATACACGGGGAATCGTACTGCACCATGTAAAATTCGGTGAGACCAGCATCGTTGCCCGGATCTATACAGAGAGATTCGGACTGCAGTCATATATGATCAAAGGGGTCAGGAACAGGAAAGCCCGGATGCCCTATAACCTTTTTCAGACAGGTAACCTGCTTGACCTGGTCGTTTATAAAAATGAAAAACACACCCTCCAGCATCTGAAAGACGCACGATGCGAACACTGGTACACCACTGCCATGCAGGATATACGGAAGAGCTCTGTTCTCCTGTTCCTCACGGATATCCTCAGCAAAACGATCCGAGAGGAAGAACCCAACCAGGATCTGTTCGGCTTTATCCACCAGTCGCTGCTGAAGCTGGACCTTACTCCTGAACCCGTAATGAACTTTCACCTGGTTTTTCTGGCCCATCTTGTGCGATTTCTCGGATTTGCACCACGGAACAATTATTCGGACAAGGTCAGGTACTTTAACATGAACGAAGGTGAGTTTTATGCAGGAAAAGAAAATCCCGGCATTTACATGGAGCCACCCCTGACCGCTATTTTTTCGGATTTGCTGCGTATGGATTTTGGAACGATGAACACCCTGCCGCTTTCATCCTCTGTCCGTAACGAGTTGCTGGGGAAGATCCTTGAATATTACGGCATTCATTCACCCTTCACAAGGGATATCAAGTCGCATCTGATCCTCCGCGAGGTTTTTGCCTGAATCATTCTGCCCAGGCAAATCCAATCAGTTCAGCGAGATGGGATCGCATGCGTTGTTTAATCTGGTCCATATCTCCGGGCGAACCCGTTTCAGCCTTCAGGGAGGTGGCGCCTTTGTTGGTGAATCCGCAGGGATTGATGAACTGGAAAAAGCTCAGGTCGGTGTTGACATTGAATGCAAATCCGTGCATGGTGACGTTCCGGCTGGCCCTGACGCCAATGGCGCAGATCTTCCGGGCATGGGTATGCGGTTCCAGCCAGACACCGGTGGCACCTTCGAGCCGTTCGGCATTCAGGCCATACGAGTCCAGTGTACGGATCACTGCCTCTTCCAGAATATAGATGTATTTACGGATGGTCAGGTGAAAAGCATCCAGGTTGAGGATGGGATATCCTACCAGTTGTCCGGGGCCGTGATACGTGATATCGCCTCCGCGGTTGATCCGGAAGAAAGAGATCCCCTTTTTCTGCATCATCTCTTCATTGATCAACAAGTTGCGTTCAGCGCCGCTTTTGCCCAGGGTATACACATGTGGGTGTTCGCAAAAGAGCAGATGTCCGGCCAGACGATCCTGTTCTCGACTGGCAGCATCCACAACGGTTTTCTCGCTGATGATCTGCCGGAAAAGCGTTTCCTGGAGGTCCCAGGCAGCCTGATAGGAGATCAGGCCGAGATCGGTGTATTTGACTTTCATGATATCTGATTAACGATTAACCGATATTTGATTTGGGATTTTAAATCAGATATCTGATATCGGTTAATCGTTAATCAGATATCCCATTACGTGTCTTTCCGCCTTGAACGATGATCTTACCAGGGGGCTGCTTTCCACAAAGCGAAATCCCTTTTGCAGTCCCATTTCCCTGTACTTTTCGAACTGCCCGGGAGCAAGGTATTCAGTGACAGGAAGGTGTTTCCGGGTGGGTTGAAGGTACTGCCCGATGGTGAACACCGTACACCCTGCTTCCAGAAGGTCATCCATGGTTTCAGCCACTTCCTGTTCTGTTTCTCCCAGTCCTGCCATGATGCCTGACTTGGCCACGACGCCGGTGGCAGAAATGACCCGGATCACCTGCAGGCTGACCTCATACCGTGCACGGCTCCTGACCAGTGGGGTGAGACGCCTGACGGTTTCCAGGTTATGGGAGATCACCTCCGGCCCGCTTTCGATGACCTGGATGATCCGTTCTGCAATCCCGTCGAAATCAGGGATCAATGCTTCAATGGTCGTTCCCGGATTGGTCTCTTTAACGGTCTTGATCGTACTGGCCCAGGCTCCGGCGCCACCATCGGGAAGGTCATCGCGGTCAACAGAGGTGATCACGCAATGCCTGAGGCCCATAAGTTTCACTGATTGAGCCAATTGCTCCGGTTCTGATGGGTCCACGCGCAGGGGACGGCCGGTCTTTACGTTACAGAATTTGCACGACCGGGTGCAGATGTCGCCCAGAATCATAAAAGTGGCTGTGCCTCTGCCCCAGCAATCAGCCATATTGGGGCAATGTCCGCTTTCGCAGATCGTATGAAGCTGATGCTGGTGCACGATATCTTTTACCTGCACATACTGTTTCCCGGCGGGGATCTTTATCTTAAGCCAGTCGGGCTTATGCTGAGATGCGTGATGAGGTATCATGTATTCGACTCAAGTATCAATATCGGTCACAAAAATAGTAAACGAATAGCCAACATACGAACATACGAAGTAGAAGTAGAACTGGAAGGCGAAGTAGATTTACGATAGGAATGAAAAATCCGAATTCATCCTTCTAATCTTAAATCGCCTTCTCCTTACCCTTCGCCTTCAACTTTGTATGTTCGTATGTTGGATATTTAAAACAGATTCTGCAGTACCTGCACGACCCTCTCCAGTTCCTCATCGCCAAAGTCCAGATGGGTGATCATCCTTATTTTTCGCGGTCCGAAGCCAAGAACGAGAATACCTGATTTCCGTAGACGTTCAATGAATTCATCTTCTGAAATATGATCCTGGAGAGTAAACACCACAATATTGGTCTGTACCGGAAGGATCTCTTTGACGAAGGGCCTTTCCGACAGTGTCCGGGCGATCATCTTAGCCCGGGTGTGGTCATCCTTTACACGCCGGATATGATGATCGAGCGCATAGATCCCTGCGGCGGCAAGAAATCCCGATTGACGCATGGCGCCACCGAAAAGCTTACGGATGCGCCTGGCCTGTTTGATGAAGGCCCTGTCGCCCATCAGCAGGGAACCCACCGGAGCGCCCAGACCCTTGGAGAGGCATAGCGAAACCGAGTCGAACAGTTCTCCGTACTGAGATGGTTTCTCGCCGGTCTCTGTCAGGGCATTGAACAGACGGGCTCCATCCAGGTGCAATTTGAGCCCATAATGCTGACAGGCAAGATAGATCCTCCTGATCTCCTCGATGCTCCAGATGCTTCCGCCCCCTTTATTGCATGTGTCTTCGATCACGACCAGGCGGGTGCGTGGATGATGGATATCATCGGGATTGATATTGCTCACGGCATCATTGACCGTGAAGCGCCCCCTGTCGCCATTCACCAGCCGCACCGAGACTCCCGAGTTGGCCATCATCCCTCCCCCCTCATAATGATAGACATGTGAGAGGGCGTCGCAGATCACCTCGTCACCAGGATGCGTGTGTACCCTGACGGCTATCTGGTTTGTCATGGTACCGGATGGACAAAAAACCGCAGCTTCTTTTCCGAACATCGCCGCTGCTTTTTCTTCGAGTGCGATCACGGTCGGATCATCACCGAAAACATCATCCCCGACCTCTGCATTCATCATGGCTTCCAGCATTCCGGGTGTAGGTCGGGTGACCGTGTCACTGCGTAAATCAATGGGATTCTTCATTGAGTAAATTTTTGGACAAAGGTAGGGAATATATTAGTTGGCAATGGGCAGCATGTCCTGAGGGCGAAGCCCGAAGGATCAGCAGCATGTCCCGAGGAACATAGTGACGAGGGATCAACAGTCAAACAATTTAACAATTTAACAATTTGATAATGGTCTCCTACGAAGTACTGCATGACTTCTATCAGGAGAAAGGAAACACGACGAACACAGCGATATCCCAGAGTGTGTGTGAAAGCACGTTGATGAGCATGGAGCGGTACCTGAGATATAACCAGCCCCAGAACAGGCCACAGATCAGCGCTGCCATGACCAGCATGAAATTACCTGTGGCGATGTGCACCGCAGCGTAGACGGCTGCCGCCATGAAGAATCCAGTAAGCCGGCCGTACCGCCCGGAGAGGTGCCGCTGAACAAACCCCCGCCAGAACAGTTCTTCCCCGGGACCGATCACCAGCGCCATCAGGAGAATGATCCGCCAGGAAGAGGCTTCTCCTTTGAAATGGTAGATGCCCGTGATCTGGCCTCCGGCAAATGAGAACCACTGCCGGGAAATCCAGTTGCCGAAATAAAAAACAAAATATAATAGAATGACCGATGCCAGTGCGATCATGATCTTCCTGAAGAGATTTTCCGACAGGTCGGCACCAAGTAAAGACAAATAGTTCCTATCGGTCAGGAGGCTCAGCGATACAAGTACCAGCAGGCTGGTACTCATCCACCACCAGAAATCAAACCCGCCCAGGTGTTGAATGACAAACATGGGAACGAACATGGCTGATCCCAGGAGGATCATGAGCCAAACCAGTTTTTTCTCGGGAAGATCCGTACCTCTCATAGGAAGGAAAGGATCGCCACATTGACAAGAAGCGAAATGGTGCACAAAGCCCCGAACAGCAGATTAAGCTTTGCAGTGGCACCGTCCAGCGCAATGAAGTCCAATGGATCAATGGGTTCTTTACGACGAATGGCTTTATGCCATAGCTGTATGGCAAGGGGCAGGGCGAGAAGGGTCAGGAGAAAGGGCAGGGGCATGGCAGGCAGGTTTCCAGGCAGGATCATGGGTAGAAAGATCAAACCCAGCACGATGGCAAAGGGTCCGAAGATCATAAAGGCATAATACCTTAATGATCCCCTATCCCCCAGCATCGAAGCCACTGTGGAAATTTCGCCTTTCCTGTCAGAGACGATATCGCGCCAGTTGTTGGCGTGGAGGATGGCGATCACATGCATGGCCATAGGTACTGCCCAGATGACAGGGATCCATGAGAAGGAACCCGACTGAACGTACCACGAGCCCAGAGACCCCAGAATGCCGAAATTCAGGAAAACGGCCAGGTCGCCCAGTGCATGGTATTTCAGCGCAATTTTCCCGCCGCGGGTATAGAACACTCCTACCAGCAGTCCCAGCCCTCCGATGGCCAGTAACAGGGGACCGCTTTTCCACACCAGGTAAAATCCGATCAATGCACCTGTAGCCAGCAGGATCGCAGATGAGATCCAGGCTTCCCTGATGGATATGATCCCTCTTACCACGCCTCCGCTGGCCGGTGTGGGAACCTTGTCGAGTCCTTTCCTGTAATCATTGATATCGCTCAGGATATTGGCACCCGAATGCAGGACGACCATCCCCAGGAACGACAGGATAAACATTCCGGGCTTGAACGTATAACCGCCATAAGCAGCTGCACCCACCGAGCCGAAGACAACAGGCATGGTAGATGCAGGAAACGAAAAAGGCCTGGCACTGATCAGCCATTTCTTGAAAAAAGATAATTTAACAGGTTGTTCCATTAAAATACTGGTTTATATTTTCCTCACCCTGATATTGTTGAATCTGAGTGGCGGCTTATTTTGCAAAAATAAACAATCCAGGCACCGGCTTGTTCACAGCCATCTCTTTCTTTTCATATATATATACATCGATATGCCCACAGTGAACAGGAGACCCAGCGCTGCCGGGTAAGCCCAGGGTTGATCAAGTTCAGGCATATAGTGAAAATTCATTCCCCATACCCCGGCCAGAAAAGTGAGAGGAATGAAAATAGTGGCGATCATCGTAAGCGTCTTCATCACACTGTTGATCCGTTCCGCATTGTTGGAAACGTGTAACTCCATCAATCCGTTCATGTTCTCGCGATAACTTTCGAGGGTATTGGTCAGATGGATCAGATGGTCATACACATCACGGTAATAGGTGAGAGCGGACTTTGTAACCAGAGAACTCTCATCCTTGAGCAACCTCCCGAACTCGTCCCTGAGAGGTACGATGAATTTGCGCAGATGCGTAAGTTGTTTTTTATGCTGAAGGATCTGCTCTGCCATATCCGGCTTCGGATTGTGGACCAGCTCTTCTTCCAGGTTATCCATAACTTCTTCGAAGGCATCCAGGGCAAGATAATAGTTATCCACGATCCGGTCAATGAGCAAATACAGCAGGTAATCGCTGCCTTTCATCCTGGTCTTTCCGACCCCTGCCCTGATGCGGTCCCTGATCACCTGAAAGTCATCCCCTTCCTTTTCCTGAAATGAAAGCAGGTAGCCTTTTCCCAGGATGAAGCTGACATGCTCATCTTCAATGCGGTGATCAGACTGCCTGACCGTGAACATTTTCAGCGTAAGGAACAAACGGTCATCAATGGTTTCGATCTTGGGCAGGTGATCTGTATTTAGTATATCTTCAAGGGTAAGCAGGTGAAGCCGGAACTGATCCCCTATCTTTCCGATCAGTTTCGTATTGCTGTAACCGATGATGCTGATCCAGTTTACGTGATCCTCCCTCAAATGCACATACGATTCCTCTGATTTGTCGGGTGGAATGAAATCAAAATCCGTTTCATTATACCTGGTCAGGTGAATGCTGGTATCCGGAAAACCGGAAGGATTATCATACGTGAGTGTTCCCGGCGGGAGGCCGGCTTGTGACCTGTAGACCCCAACAGCGCTTCTGGATCGTTTTTCTGCCATCATATGTACAATAAAACGTGAGATACAACAGTTAAATACCTGATTTACGTTATTTTTGCCAAAAGTACAAAAGTTTGTGACCATATTTTAATCTCCCCGGGATTTGAATATCTATACTCGGAAAAAACGATGGAAGTTCAGTCTCTTTTTGCTGGCGGTCCTGATCGTGGCTGCATCGCTCTGGTATTCCAATATCACGGTAAGAAAGATCTCCAGCGAAGAAAAAAGGAACATCCAGATCTGGGCAAATGCCATCCAGCGAAGGGTCAGCCTGGTGGACTACACGGAAGACTTTTTTGAATCCCTAAAACAAGAAGAACGAAAACGGGTCGAACTGCTGGCAGAGGCCACCAAACGACTGATCTATGCCGAAAATTCAGAGGAACTGACCTTCTATTCCGACATCATCGCCGGCAATACGACCATACCCGTCATCCAGACCGACAGCAGGGGAAAGATCATCGGCGTCAAGAATGTCGATTTTGAGATTGCAGACGTACCTTATCTGGAAGGCACCCTCAGGGATGAATTTTCCATCTATGAACCCGTGAAGGTAAGCACATATGGCAATGTAAGCTATCTTTACTATAAGGACTCAAAGACCTACACCGAATTACGCACCTATCTGGAAGACATGGTGCGTTCCTTCATCTCGGAGGTGGTCCTGAACTCTGCATCCGTACCTGTGATCATCACCGACAGCAGCCGGACCAGGGTGCTGGAATTTGGAAACATTGATTCCCTGAAGATCAATGATCCGGGATATGTGAGCCGGCTACTCCATGAAATGGCTGACCAGAATGAACCAATCCGGCTCGACCTGGTCGAGCAGGGTACATGGTATATTTTCTGGAAGGACTCCTACCTGCTGACGCAGCTGCGCTATTACCCTTTCATTCAGTTCGGTGTGATCGGCCTGTTCCTGCTGCTGGCCTATTTCCTGTTCAGCACGGCACGACGTTCCGAGCAAAATCAGGTATGGGTCGGAATGTCAAAAGAAACTGCTCACCAGCTGGGCACGCCTATCTCATCCATGATCGCCTGGATTGAACTGCTCAAGCTGAAGCAGCTCGACAATAAGATCGTACAGGAAATCGAAAAGGATGTCACCCGGCTTGAGAACATTACCGAACGGTTCTCCAAGATCGGCTCCCCTCCCAGGCTGTCGCCCGAAAACCTGGTGGAGGCCGTCTATGACGCAGTGGAGTATATTAAGAACCGGACATCCAAAAAGATCCAGTATACCATCAACATACCCCGCGATCACGAGATCATCGTTCCGCTGAATGCCCACCTTTTCGGATGGGTCATCGAGAACCTCTGTAAAAATGCCATTGACGCCATGGGAGGAATAGGAACCATCAGTGTCAGCATCAGTGAGGACTCCAGAAGGGTGTTTGTGGATGTGTCGGATACCGGGAAGGGAATTCCAAGATCGCACCAAAAAACGATCTTCTCGCCGGGTTATACGAGCAAAAAACGCGGATGGGGACTGGGATTGACGTTATCCAAACGGATCATCAAGAATTACCACAGGGGAAAGATCTTTGTCAGATCATCGGTCATTGACCAGGGTACGACCTTCCGGATCGTTTTGAATAAATAATGCCCGGCATCTATATACACATACCTTTCTGCAGAAGAAAGTGCCATTATTGTAATTTCTATTCCACGACCCTCCTCCGGTACCGGAAGGATTTCAAGGATGCATTGCTGAAGGAGATCGTTGTGAGAAAGGCATACCTGCCTCAGGAACCCGTACAGACCATTTATATCGGAGGCGGGACCCCCTCCCTGTTATCAATGGATGACCTGGCCGGGATATTTGACACCCTTTTCTCCAGCTTCCGGATTGCCCGGGACGCTGAAATCACGCTGGAGGCCAATCCCGACGACCTGACCGAAAACTATCTGGACAGCCTCCGGCATCTGCCGGTGAACCGTTTGAGCATCGGGATCCAATCTTTTTTCAGCGAGGACCTCCGTTATCTTAACCGTATTCATTCGTCCGATCAGGCCCTGTCATGCATCGATCTTGCACGGAGGAAAGGATTTGACAACCTCAGCATCGATCTCATCTACGGTATTCCCACCCAGACTGCTGAACGCTGGTCTGACAATCTGCAAAGGGTATTATCCAACGGCATTCCGCACATCTCGGCATATGCCCTGACGGTGGAACCCTCCACCGCGCTGGAGCATCTCATCCAAAAGGGAAAAATCCAGGTTCCGGATGAAGAGAGGATGGTGGAACATTTTCACATCCTATGCGACCTGATGGATACATACAGCTATACCCACTATGAGATCTCCAATTTTTGCAGGGATGACAGGTATGCGAGGCACAATGTCAGTTACTGGACCAATGAGCCTTACCTGGGCCTGGGGCCGTCGGCCCATTCCTATAACGGGCATACAAGGCAGTGGAACACGCCGGATCTGGTTTCCTGGATGGATCAGTTGTCGCAGGATCAGCCTTTTTTTGAACTGGAGACACTTCATCCTGTTCAGCATTACAATGAGTACGTAATGACAACACTTCGTACGATGTGGGGATGCAACGCGGATACTGTCCTGGAACAGTTCGGGCCGGAGTACCGCAGCCATCTGCTCCGGTTTGCCGGCCATTGGATCGAATCGGGACTCCTGACGCTGCAGGGGAACATCCTGAGGCTGACCCGAAGCGGTATGCTGTTTGCCGACAGGATCACTTCGGAGCTATTTATGGTCAGTGAGTGATCATGGTCCCGTCAGCCTGACTTTCATGAATACAGGCTGATGATCGGTGAATTCGAAGGCGACGGGTATGGTTTTCACCTCCAGCACTTCCACATTAGGTGATACCAGGAAATAATCGATGATGGTAGAGAGGGTCTCACCCCTGACATAGGATTGATTGACGTCGCGGTTGGTGGGCTGGGTCGGGTCATAGATCCACTTCCACCCCTCCGGCATCAGGCTGTCGGAGATCAGTGGCTGCAGCGTCTTCACCTTATCACCGCTGGTGATGCCCGTTTGTAGGTAACCAGGTGGATTCTGGTTCCAGTCGCCCCCTGCAATGACAAAGCCACCGTTCCTGTAAGCTTCCAGTGCTTGCGTGCGAAGCATTTCCAGCTGGACCGACTTTGCCTCTCCTGTCTCGTCATACGCTGAATTGTGGGTATTGATCACTGTCAGCTTTTTGCCGTTCACAGTCATTTCCGTCAGCAGGAAGCATCTCTGCAACATAAAAAGACGCGTGGGCCAGGATTCATCCGGCGGGAAAGCATACCGGCGGGCTGAGTCCGGACAGATCCTGCCGGCCATCACCAGACCGCTGCTGACAGATCCCATGGGGTGAAAAAAGGGCAGGGGAACGAACCGGACCCTGTAGTTGGGAGCAAACAGTACATGGTGCCCGGGAAGGAGGTCGCGGATACGATTGACCTGGTCGTCCCTGTAGCTTCGTTTTGCTTTCTGATCCACTTCCTGGAAAAGAAAAAGATCGGCCTGACCGTGATGGCGGATCCAATCCGCGATGCCTTTGATATAGCGATCATAGAGATCCCGGCCGGGTCTGACTTTTTCACCGCCCTCGTAGAAAAAATCCATTTCCTTACCCAATCCGCTATAGCCGATGTTCCACGTCACCAGGGTAAGGGTGTCCTGCCCCGGACGGTCATCGGAGCAGGGCCTGGGGACTGCCATTGGCTCAACCGCGGGTGGGGAATACAGGGTGATCATCCCCCAGGCGATAACGCCTGCCAGATAAAGAATGACAAGCCCCACCGGGATCAGGAGGATCCACAGGATGATTTTAATCCATTCAGCCATGTTGCATATTTTCTATAAAAATACACATTCCGGCTGATTCGGTCATAATTTTGATTTTTTTTGTATTTTTACTCACTTTTAAAACCGACCCCATGCCTATCCTCGGATCCATCCTTAAAAAGACGATAGCGCTCCGGAGCAGGTTACCCCGCGAGCACAGGCATCTGGATAGCCATGACGTTCAAAAACGTGTTCTTCGGAAGTTGCTGAAAAGATCGGAGTTTACCTATTTTGGCGAACATTATGATTTCAATGGCATCCTGCGTTCAGAGGATACGGTCAGGGAGTTCCAGGCAAAAGTACCTCTTCACGATTATAACGCCATTTTCAAGAGCTGGTGGTACAGATCCCTGAACGGGGAAGCGTATGTGACCTGGCCGGGGAGGGTGAAATATTTTGCCTTAAGCTCAGGGACTTCGGAAGCCTCAAGCAAATATATTCCTGTCACCAACGATATGGTGCGGGCGATCCGAAAGACCAGTGTTCGTCAGCTTCTGTCGCTGGTTCATTATGATTTCCCAACGGAATTCTACGATAAAGGAGCCCTGATGCTGGGCGGCAGCACGCACCTGCATTACAACGGAACGTATTATGAAGGTGATCTTTCGGGGATCACGGCCAGCGGGATTCCCTTCTGGTTCCAGCATTTTTACAAGCCCGGCAAACGGATCGCCAAAGAAAAGGACTGGTCAACCAAACTGGAGGAAATCGTCAAAAATGCCCCCAGCTGGGATATCGGTGTCATCGTGGGTGTTCCGGCATGGCTGCAGATCCTGATGGAAAAGATCATTTCTCAGTATCAGCTGAAGACGATCCACGACATCTGGCCAAACCTTTCCATCTTCGTGCATGGTGGTGTTTCGTTTGAACCCTATAAGAACGGGTTTGAGAAATTGCTGGCCAGGCCTCTCACTTATATGGAAACATACCTCGCCAGTGAGGGATTCATTGCCTATCAGTCGCTGCCCGGTCACTCCATGCAGATGGTCATTGATAACGGCCTGTTCTACGAATTTGTCCCGTTCAACGATAAGAACATTGATGAGCAGGGCAACCTGAGGGCACATCCGGAGGTGCTGACGATCGGTCAGGTGAAGGAGGATCAGGAGTATGCTCTTTTGATCAGTTCATGTGCAGGAGCCTGGCGTTATCTGATCGGTGACACCATCAAATTCACCTCCGCCCCGCTGTGCGAGATCGTGATCACCGGCCGCACCAAACATTACCTGAATATCTGCGGGGAACACCTCTCGCAGGAAAACATGAACCGGGCCATCAAGATGCTGGAAGATGAATGCAGGATCGAAGTGCGTGAGTTCACTGTCGCCCCCATACAATCCGGATCCATGTTCGCGCACAAATGGTACCTGGGGACCGATCATCCTATTGATCCTGCCATTGCCGCCAGCAAAATTGACGGTTACCTGAAAATACTCAATGATGATTACCGGGTGGAACGTGTTGCCGCCATACGAGACGTTATCGCCGAGGTCTACCCGTCCCGTGTTTTCTACGACTGGATGAGAATTTGCGGCAGGGAAGGATCGCAGAACAAATTCCCCCGTGTCCTTCGCAATGAGCCTTTACAAAAATGGGAAGACTATCTGAAAGGTTTAAAAAAATAACTTGACGGGCCATGTTCAGTCTTTTCATACAGGGGATCATACTGGGGCTGGTGGTTTCCATCACCGCGGGTCCGGCATTCATCACCATCGTTCAGACGAGCCTGCAGCGCGGATTCAACATGGCCTTCGTCACCTCACTGGGGGTGATTCTGAGCGATACAGCCCTGATCACGGTTTGCTACCTTGGTACCAGCATCATCGTCAATAATCCGGAGAGCAAGCTCTACATCGGAATGATCGGCGGGATCATCCTCATCGCTTTCGGAATGTGGACCTTCAGCCGCAAGCCCGATATCCTGCTGCGACGCAGCCCGAAGTATAAGACCCCGGCCAAAAAGCCCGGGCCGCTGACCTACCTTTTAAAGGGATTCTTTTTGAATTTCCTGAATCCCTTCATTCTCCTTTTCTGGTTCACTGCCATGAGTTGGGTGGCATCCAGGGCCCAGGAGGAGAAACTGCCGGTATACACGGTCGTATTTTTTTCAGGAACCCTGGTGACGATCTTTGCCCTGGATGTGCTGAAAAGCTTCATCGGGAACAAGATCAGCAATTACCTCAGGCCCAGGATACTGCTCTGGATCAACCGTTTTGTGGGGATCGCACTGGTGGCATTCGGAGTGATCCTGATCGTTCGGGTATCCCTTGAATGGCTCTGATAAGACAACGGATCTGTCTAACATAACAAACTGAAAATGAAAGCACAATTATCAAAAAGCTGGTGGTTCCTTTTTATCAAGGGATTATTGTTCGTCCTTTTCGGAGGCATGCTGACCTTCTATCCCAGGGAAACACCTCAGAAAATGATATTCCTTCTCGGACTGATCATTCTTCTCGGGGGTCTGATCATTCTGGGATTGTCGCTGCTGAATAAGAAGGACAATAAAGGATGGGTGGGACTGATGACCTTTGCCGTCATTGATATTGCCCTTGGCCTTTTTATCATGGTGACACCTAACCTGGCTCTGAAAGTAGTGACCTTTCTGATCGGCCTCTGGGCCCTCCTGGTGGGGATCTACCAGTTGTACGTTTATTTCTCGGCCGGCAAGGAGAACCGTAAGGGTTCCATGGGGTTGTATATTGGAATTCTGGCCATCATTGCCGGTCTCTTCATGGTTTTCAATCCTGTGCCGGCCACCATTTTTATGACGATCATCATTGGGATCCTTTCCCTCATTGTGGGAGTCATGCTGGTGGGAACTTCGTTCAGGGTAAGGAAAATGGCTTCCTGATCCCGTCATCGCTGACCGTTGATGCGGATATCCTTGATGTTCAGCTGAAGCGACACGTTTCCGTTCCAGTCGTTTTCCTCAATGTGGTAGCAGATATCGAAGGGGACTCCTTTTTCGATGACCGGCAGGAAATCCCCCTGCTGAAAAGCGATGGCCGGGTAAAAGAAGCTTCGGATCTCGGGATGTGCAACGGTCATTTTGATATGGTTCTTACCTACGATCCGTGCATAGCCGGTATCGGCGAGTCCGTTGGTCAGAAACACCGGTTTCATGTTGCCCGGTCCAAAAGGGGCGAACTGGCTCAGGATCCTGTAGAACTTCGGGTGGATATCGTTGAGATTGATCTTAAGGTCGATCTCGATTTCAGGCATTAGCATTTCTTCCGTGATATGGGTGCTGACGTAGTCTTCGAATTTATCGATGAAAGCGTTCAGGTTTTCGGGCTTCAGTGATAACCCGGCGGCATATTTATGGCCGCCGAAATGCTCCAGCAGATCGCTGCAGGCGTCGACGGCGTCATAGATGTCAAAGTCTTTGATAGAACGTGCCGAACCGGTGATCAGTCCATTGGCTTTGGTCAGCACGATGGTGGGGCGGTAGTAGGTGTCGGTGAGCCGCGAGGCGACGATGCCCACCACTCCCTGGTGCCATTCAGGATTATAGACCACGGTGGTCTTTTTATTTTTCAGCATGTCATCCGCAGCGATGATCTCGAGGGCATGCTGGGTGGCCTGCAGGTCAAGATTTCTCCGCTCTGTGTTGAATTCGTTGATCTGCCCGGCCAGCTGGCTGGCTTTCATTTCGTCATCCGAGACCAGGAGGTCGACCGAGTTGCGACCGCTTTCAATCCTGCCAGCTGCATTGATGCGGGGGCCGATGAGGAACACAAGGTCACTGATGGAAAGCTCTTTGGTAAAAATGAAATTGGATGGATTATCCTCATCCACCACCTTACGGGTGACATTGCAATGTTTCAGGATGGCTTCGAAAGCAGGACGCGGATCTGAATTGATCAGCTTCAGACCATAATAGGCCAGTATCCGGTTCTCTCCCGTGATGGGAACAATATCCGCTGCAATGCTGACCACCACCAGGTCAAGGTATTTCTCCAGCTGATTGAACGGCAATCCGTGGCGAAGGCAATAGGCCTGAACCAGCTTAAAGGCAACACCGCAACCCGACAGTTCCTTATACGGGTATGGGCAATCATCCCGCTTTGGATCGAGTACTGCTACGGCTGGCGGCAACGTGTCATCCGGACGGTGATGATCCCCAATGATGAAATCAATGTCCTTTTCCCTGGCATACATGATCTTGTCGGTAGCCTTAATGCCGCAATCAAGGGCAATCACCAGACTGAAACCTTCATCCGCAGCATAGTCGATGCCCCGTGTGGATATACCGTAGCCTTCCGAATAACGGTCAGGAATGTAATAATCGATCTTGTCTGAAAACTGTCTGAGAAAAGTGTAAACCAGTGCCACCGCTGTCGTGCCATCCACGTCATAATCACCGTATATCAGTATCTTCTCTCCCTTTTGCAATGCCTGACCGATCCTTTCCACGGCCCTGTCCATGTCCTTCATCAGGTAAGGATCATGCAGCCTGCTCAATTCGGGGCGAAAGAACTCACGGGCGTCTTCGTACGTATAAATACCCCGCTGAACCAGCAGCATGGCAATGCTATGGTCGACATTCAATGCCTGGGCAAGATTGTTAACAACCTCAAAATCAGCAGCTTTATTAAGAACCCAGCGTTTTTTCATGGAAGGCTTTCCCCATGTAAAATTAGCTCAATTTTATCAACTTATTAAGAAATAATTTTAATAAAAACATACCTATCTGAATGACATCATCAGGACAGGCTTTTTATTTAATACGTTTCGAAGGAATTTGTTACCCTGTTGTCCGGATTTTTTTTAACTTTCCGGTACGTTTGAAAACCAAATGACCTCCTCCATTAAACATATCTTTCTCGCATGGACGTCCGATATCCGTTTCTGGATCATCGTTTTTTTCCTTATGAGGATGTACGGTATCACCTTGCCGCCCGCGGAGGTAGGCCATGCGTGGAGGCAGGTGACGGTGAACATGGTCGCACGCAATTTCTATGAAACCAGCCCCGATATCTTTTTACCACGTGTTGACTTTGCCGGTGAAAAGACCGGGATCACCGGCATGGAGTTCCCGCTGCTCAATTACCTGATCTACCTGGTATCCCTGCTGGCAGGTTTCGACCACTGGTACGGCCGCCTGATCAACCTGGCGGTCACGTCCATCGGTCTGTATTTCTTTTACCTGCTGTTACGCAAATTCCTTGAAGAAAAGACCGCCTTCTACGCCACCCTGATTCTGCTGAGCTCTATATGGTTCAATTATGCCCGGAAGATCATGCCCGATACCTTCAGCATGGCGCTGGTGCTGGCGGGATTATGGGCTGGTGTGCACTACCTGGAGAAGGGAAGATGGCCTTGGCTGCTAATGTCGGGAATCCTGCTCAGCCTGGGGGTGCTGTCAAAGCTTCCTTCTCTTTGCATGGTGCCGGTACTGGCCTTCCCTCTTCTTGACAGGAGCTATCCCACGCAACGAAAGTGGAGACTGCTGGCCGTAGGTGCGCTGGCGGCAGTTCCGGTTGCCGTCTGGTACTTTTACTGGGTTCCCTGCCTGGTACGGGAGTACGGATTCTGGCATTTCTACATGGGGAACTCTTTCCGGCAGGGATGGCATGAGATCTTCGGACATCTGCCGGATACGGCCAAGAACTTCTATTTCTCGGCACTGTATTCCTTTACCGGATTTGCCGTTTTCCTGGCGGGGATCGCCCTGGCGTTTCTGAAAAAAGAGAAAAGGATTACCCTGCCATTTCTGCTGCTGACTGCGGTTTTCATTATATTCATCATCAAGGCCGGATATAATTTCCCTCATCACAATTATTACATCATACCCTACGTGCCGGTCATGGCCATGGCCGCCGGTTATCTGGTCAGCCGTATCCGCATCCGGTGGGTACGACTCGGATTGATGTTCATCCTGATGGCGGAAGGGATCATCAATCAGCAGCACGATTTCAGGATAAAACCCGAAAACCGTTACTTACTGGATCTGGAGGCAAAAGCAGATCAGGTGAGCCAGAGGGATGACCTGATCGTGATCAATGGCGGCATCAGCCCGGTGGATATCTATTTCACCCACCGCAGGGGCTGGACGTGTCAGAATGAAGACCTTTTGAGCGGAACGGCCCTTGAGGATGCGATCGCCAGGGGATGCAGGTACTTATTTCTGAACAAGAACAGGATCACCGGCAGCATTACAGAATTACCCTACAGGATTGTCTTTGACGATAAGGATCTGCGCGTTTATGATCTGAGGGTTCAGGAACGCTAGAACGTCGACCGCATGGCATTGACGGGATTGAGGCGGGCCGCGTTGAAGGCGGGTATAAATCCGAATATCAGCCCGATACCTCCCGACACTAGCAGTGCGATCAAAATATTGCCGGAGGTCAGGTACAACTGCATCCCGATGGGTTTTTCCGCGATCAGGGTACCGATGAATACCAGAAAGAGTCCCACAACACCCCCGAACAGGGATAGGAACACCGATTCGAAGATGAACTGCAGAAGGATGAAGTAATTTTTTGCTCCCAGCGCTTTCTGGATGCCGATCTGGCGGGTCCGTTCCTTGACCGAAACGAACATGATATTGGCGATGCCGAAACCTCCTACCAGCAGGGCAAATCCCCCGATGATCCAACCTACAATGCTGATGACACCAAAGATCTTGTCGATGAAGGAGGTCAGCATGCTGATCTCGCCGATCTCGAAGTTATCCTCTGCAGCAGGCTTTAATTTGCGAATGGAACGCATCACACCGGTCAGCTCATCCTTCATTTCCTCAACCGATACATTCGGCTTTGCCTTGACCATGATGGTCATACCTATTTCATTGAGATTCACATAATTCCTTGCAAAATTGATCGGTAGCAGGATCTGGGTGTCATGGCTGTTCCCAAAGTTATCCTTCCCTTCTTTCTTGATCACTCCGATCACCTGCACCTTGCTGCCCAGTACCTTGATCTCCTTGCCGACCGGATCAAGGCTTTCAAAGAGATTTTCAGCGATCTCGCTACCGATGACGGTGACCGGTTTTCCGCCGGCTGATTCGATAGGACTGAAATACCTGCCATCGGCAATATCAAACGAAATGACCTTGTCATAATCCTGTGAAACGGCATGGACGGTAGCATTCTCCACATAATTGCCCTGGTATTTGATGGTCCTTCCAAGGGCAAAATCGATCGCAGAGGCTTCTGCTCCCTGAGTTCTCCGTTGTATCTCCCTGAGTTCACTGATGGCAGGTTCGGGACGGTTCCAGTATTTCCACCAGGGGAGGTTCGCATCTCCGATCAGCGGCCATTTGGTGACGAACAAAATATTGTTGCCAAGAGATGACAGGTTGCTCTTAATGGCCATCTCCATGGAATCGAATACGGTAAAGACAGAAATGATCGAAAAAATGCCAATGGTGATGCCCGACAGCGAAAGAACCGTCCTCACCTTGTTCGTCGTGATCGCATTGAGTGCGAACGAAAAACTTTCGATCAGCAGTTTGATAAAAAACATCTGGATTTCGGAATTGCCGCGTAAAGGTACAATTAAAATGAAATTTTAACGGGAATTTCATTGTTTTATGCCCTGATTTTTAATAACATTGCAAACTTTTTCAGAATCAGGTGACTGGGAATTGCTCCGGGCGGGATTTCCGGTGGCCGATCTTTCTTTTTTCATCACTTCATGGAAGACATCAAAAAGATAAAAACAGCCCTTATATCCGTTTATTCAAAGGATAAACTGGAAAAGATCGTGCGGGCACTTGACGGGAACGGTGTGGAGATCTATTCCACGGGGGGAACGTATGAGTTCATTCACAAACTCGGCATCAGGGCTCAGACTGTTGAATCGCTCACTTCTTATCCCAGCATTCTTGGAGGAAGGGTCAAAACGCTTCACCCCAAGGTGTTCGGTGGCATCCTGGGGAGAATGGATCAGCATGAGGACCGCATGCAGATGGATTTTTACCAGATACCCGCCTTTGACCTGGTGGTGGTCGACCTGTATCCCTTTGAAGAGACGGTCCGTACGACCCGGAATGAGGAGGAGATCATTGAGAAGATCGACATTGGAGGTATTGCCCTGATACGGGCCGCCGCCAAGAATTACCATGACGTTGTGGTGGTTTCTTCCGTTGACCTGTATGATCCGTTCCTTGAAAAGTATGTCAGTGGCAATGGCTGCCTGTCGCTTTCCGACCGGAAATGGCTGGCCAGGGAAGCATTCAATATAAGCTCCCATTACGACTCAATGATCTACAGCTGGTTCCTGAAGGAAGAGCGAGGATCTTTCAAGAAAAGCATCCTTCAGGCACATACGCTCCGTTATGGAGAGAATCCGCACCAGGATGGTTATTTTTACGGCAATCCGGATGACGTTTTCTCGCAGTTGCATGGAAAAGTGATCTCTTACAACAATTTAGGTGATCTGGATACTGCCGTGAACCTTATCGGAGAATTTGAGGAGCCCACTTTTGCCATCATCAAGCACAACAATGCCTGCGGCCTGGCCAGCCGTTCACAGCTCGCGGAGGCCTGGAAAGACGCGCTGGCTGCCGATCCGGTTTCAGCCTTTGGCGGCGTACTGGTCACCAACAGGCCGGTGGACCTTGCCTGCGCACAGGAAATCAATGCACTTTTCTTCGAGATCCTCCTGGCGCCGGATATTGAAAAAGAAGCACTGGAAGTGCTGCAGGCAAAGAAAAATAGAATACTTTTGCGGCAAAAGCAGGTCGTTCTGCCTGATCGGACTTTCCGGTCCGCATTGAACGGGGTCATCGAGCAATCGAAAGATCTGAAGACAGAAACGGTAACGGATTTAAAACCAGTCACCCGCACCTTACCTACCGGGCAGGAGCTGGAGGATCTGGTATTTGCCAATAAGATCGTCAAACATTCCCGATCGAATGCAATCGTACTGGCAAAAAACAAACAGTTACTGGGCAGCGGTGTTGGACAGACATCACGTGTGGATGCTTTGAAACAAGCCATCGCCAAGGCCATCGCCTTCGGCTTTGACCTTCATGGAGCTGTGATGGCGTCGGACGCGTTCTTCCCGTTTGCCGACTCTGTCGAAATAGCCCACAAGGCGGGTATCACGGCCATCGTGCAGCCCGGCGGATCGGTCAGGGATCAGGATTCAGTGGATTACTGCAATGCACATGAACTTTCAATGGTGTTCACGGGAATACGACATTTCAAACATTAAAATAACGGGGCTTTCTTATGGGACTTTTATCATTTTTAACAAAAGAGATTGCGATCGACCTGGGTACGGCCAATACGATCATCATTTACAATGACAAGGTGGTGGTAGATGAACCTTCCATCGTCGCACTGGAAAGAAGCACGAACAAGATCCTTGCTGTGGGTAAGAAGGCTATGATGATGCACGGCAAGACCCATGAGAATATCAGGACGATCCGTCCGCTCCGCGACGGTGTGATCGCTGACTTCCAGGTGGCAGAATACATGATCCGAGAGCTGATCAAGATGATCGGCTTTAAAAATTCGCTCTTCCCCCCTGCTCTTAAAATGGTCATCTGTATTCCTTCGGGGATCACCGAAGTGGAAGAAAGGGCGGTGAAAGACTCTGCCGAGCAGGCCGGCGCCAAGGAGGTCAGGCTGATCCACGAGCCCATGGCAGCCGCTATCGGAATCGGGATCGACGTGCTGGAGCCCACAGGGAACATGGTCATCGACATCGGGGGAGGAACCACCGAAATCGCCGTCATCGCACTGGGAGGCATCGTGAACAACAAATCCATCCGCATTGCCGGTGACGACATGAATGCCGACATCGAAGAATACATGCGGAAACAGCATAATATCAACATCGGTGAGCGCACCGCCGAACGCATCAAGATCGAAGTGGGAGCTGCCATGACGGAAATCGATAACCCACCCGATGACTTTGCCGTTCACGGACGTGACATGCTCTCCGGCATCCCCAAGGAGATCACGGTCAACTATTCCGAAATTGCACATGCTCTCGACAAATCTATCTCCAAGATCGAGGCAGCTGTCCTGAACGGCCTTGAAATGACACCTCCTGAACTGTCGGCCGATATCTACCGGACAGGCATCTACCTGGCTGGTGGCGGATCCTTGCTCAGAGGACTGGATAAACGCATTCAGCAAAAGACCAAACTTCCGGTCCATGTTGCCGACGACCCGCTCCGGGCCGTGGCCAGAGGAACCGGTATCGCCCTGAAGAACTTTAACAAGTTCCCGTTCCTCATCAAGTAGTTCCTTGCATGCGAAACCTGCTGACATTCCTCATACGTCATCATTTTGTCATTCTTTTCCTGATGCTGGAAATCATATCGGTTATCATGATTTCCAATCACTCTAATTACCAGCGCACAGCCATCGTCAATTCCACCAACCAGTTTACCGGATCGATCAACCGCACGTTCCATTCCATCAGGGATTATTTCGGACTCAGAAGGGTAAACCAGAAGCTGACAGAGGAAAATGCGATCCTGCGCTCGGCCCTCAGCGATTCGCTGACGGTTGGTGAAATACGGGAAATGACAGTCAGGGACACCACCTACGGGCAGGTCTATCAGTACATTCCCGCCAGGGTGGTAGGCAATACCGTGAACCGAAGCAATAACTTTATCATGCTGAACCAGGGCATCCTGCAGGGTATCCGGAAAGACATGGCCGTCATCGCTCCCGACGGGATCGTTGGGATCGTCAAGGAAGTGTCACGGAATTTCTGTACCGTCCTGCCCGTTCTGCATAGTCAATCGAAGATCAGCGCCAAGCTGAAAACCTCAAACCAGCTGGGCACCGTGCTGTGGGACGGGCTGAACTACCGGCACGGCACACTGGCCGATGTGCCGACCCATGCGGTGGTGGCCATAGGTGACACCGTGATCACCAGCGGTATGTCGCAGATATTCCCGGAAGGGATCATGATTGGTACGGTGCGTCATATCGATATGGACGAGGGTGATAATTTCTATACGCTGTCACTTGATTTTTCAGTGGATTATAACAGCCTCAGCCAGGTATATATCGTCAGGAATTTTCATTTTGAAGAAATGGAAAGACTCCGGGTTTCAACAGGAATGGAACAGGTACAATGATGGTCAGGAATGTCATACGGTTCATTGTGTTGGTTGTGCTTCAGATTTTCATTCTGAACAACATCAATTTCAGGGGATACCTGGATCCCTATCTCTACGTCCTTTTCATCCTTTTGCTTCCTTTTAACACTCCCAGGTGGCTCCTGCTGACATCTGCCTTTGCGATCGGTTTTTTTGTCGATCTTTTCTCCCATTCACTGGGTATGAATGCCGCTGCATCAGTTTTTATGGCATTTCTAAGGCCGACGGTGCTACAGCTCCTGTCGCCCGGCCGGGAATATGATCCGGCTATGCCGCCGGGCATCAGCGGATTTGGATTCAGGTGGTTCCTTTCCTATACGCTGATACTGGTCTTTCTCCACCATTTTCTCCTGTTCATGCTGGAGGCCTTCGGATTCCACGATTTTCCCGCGACGCTGTACCGTATCCTGATCAACACGGTCTTTACGACGCTTCTTGTGCTGCTCAGCCAGTTCCTCTTTATGAAAAGAAGGTGATCCACCTCATTTCACCACTTTCTCCCATCCCATCGTTTTCATGTTCCGGTAGATGAGCAGGCCGCAGAGGAATGCCCCGACGGCATAAAGAGAGGCTGAGAGATAAGCCCTGAAGATGAGCTGACCGATCCCGAAAAGGATGAAAAGGACCAGGCCGCATCCTGCGAACCAGTTTAAGAACAATTTTGTGAATCCCGAATCACTTTTCACATCCGGCAATTCACGGGCGACCTTTCGCCATCCTGCCCCGCCGGGATGAACACGGCGGTAAAATGCTTTCAGCTGCCCGGAGGAGGTTGGCCGCGTCAGGAAGGTTACCGCCACCCAGACGATGGTCGACCAAAGGACAATGATCATAAGGGAAAGCTCGTAATCCACCCCCCTGGCTTTAAGGAAGGGGTAGATGGCATAGGGTGCCAGCATGGCGGCGATCTCCGACCAGGCATTGATGCGCCACCAGAACCACCGCAGGATCAGCACCAGGCCGATGCCACCGCTGCAGGCCAGGATGAACCGCCATGCATCGCTGATCTGTGTGAACTGTGTAGTGATCAGCAGTGACAGCAGGATCAGCACGAACGTGGTGATGCGCGATACCCTGACGTAATATTTCTCTGTTGCGCCTGGTTTTATGTAGGGACGGAACAGGTCGTTGACGATATAAGAGGTTCCCCAAACCGTCTGGGAAGCCAGTGTTGACATGTAAGCAGCCAGGAAGGCAGCCATGAGTAGTCCCTGAAGCCCTGCAGGCAGCAGGTCCCTGATCACCATGACGTACGTGGCACCCTTGTCGGCCTCATCCGGATAAAGCACCAGGGCTACAAGACCGACGATGATCCATGGCCAGGGGCGCAGTGCAAAATGGGCGATCTGGAACCACAGCGTAGCCATCAGGGAATGCTTCTCGTTCCTTGCCGACATCATGCGCTGCGCCACATACCCTCCTCCACCCGGCTCTGCACCCGGATACCAGCTGGCCCACCACTGAACCCCAAGGTAGGCGATGAACGCCACGGCGCCCATCTTCAGAGCCCCGCCGGCCGTTATTCCACCCTCCGGATGCCGCTCCAGCGCCGGGGTGAACCTGAACACCCAGTCGGGCAACTGTTCCTTCAACCCTTCTATACCGCCAATCTGGGGAGCCTTAATGGCATAAACCGCCAGTACAATGCATCCCGACATCGCCATCACAAACTGGAACGAATCGGTAAACGAAACACCCCACAAACCGGAGATGGAAGAGTAAACCCCCACAAAAAGCATGATACACCCCACCGCCAGCAGATGGGATGACAGGGTGATCCCAAGCACCGAAACCTCTCTGATCCCAAAGAACAGCAAATCAGGAAACATGACCTGCAGGATCTTTACCATGGCCAGGTTGACCCATGCGATGACGATCATATTCATAAAAATCCCGATATATACTGCCCTGAATCCTCGTAAAAAATCCGCAATCCTTCCTGAATACCGGATGGATACAAATTCACAGTCCGTCAGGATCCCTGCCCGCCTCCAAAGCCGGGCAAAAAAGAACACCGTCAGCATCCCGCCCAGCAGCATGTTCCACCAGAGCCAGTTACCGGCAATACCGTTCTGCGCCACCAGCTCGGTGACAGCCAGCGGAGTATCGGCGGCAAAGGTGGTGGCCACCATGCTCGTGCCTGCAATGTACCAGGGAAGGTTCCTGCCCGTCAGGAAAAAATCGCTGGTGCTTCTGCCTGCCCGTTTCGACATGTAAATGCCGATAGAAATACTGATCAGGAAATAGATCCCGATAATCATCCAGTCAATGCCCGATAAAAACATGATGAATGCCCTCCCCTGATTATTTTTCGCTAATTAAGGTAATTTCTCTGAAATTATTCCTATACTTTTGCACAACATTTAACTTTACTTATTGACATATGAAAAATCTGCTATTTGGATCACTTGTGCTTCTTCTTATTTCAGCCTGCAATGCTCCGGCTCCGGATGGGTACACCCTCAGGGGAACCATCAGCGGACTTCCGTCAGATAGGGTACTTTTGCAGATCCGGAAAGGCGGGGCATGGATCACCGTGGATTCGGTGATGGCTGCAGGGGGAACGTTCGAAATGACCGGCCAGGTTGATGTTCCTGCCATGATGTATCTCCGGTTCAGGGGAGTGTCGGGCAGCGTGCCAGTTTTCATGGAAAATGCTTCCATCACGATGACAGGATCCACCGACAGCCTTGACCAGATCCGTATCTCAGGATCGGTTAGCCATGATGAATACACTGCCTACATGGCTGCGAAAGAAGCCCTCTACCAGCAGTACGAGGACCTTTCGGAGCAGTACCGGCTGGCAGACTCCTCAGGGAATGCCGAACAGATGAAGGCCATAGAAGAGAAATACAAACTTCTTGACCAAAAAGACAAGCAGGATATGATGCAGTTTATCAGTGAGCATCCGGCCTCTTATGTGGCTGCCTATCTTGCAAGGTCAAATTCCTATATGTTTGAGCTGGAGGACCTTGAAAAAATAACAGCCTCACTGTCGCCTGCCCTCGATTCTTCACAATACGTAAAGGATCTGAAAGAGAGAGTGACCATACTGAGAAAAGTAGCGATCGGGCAGCCTGCCATGGATTTTACCATGGCGGATTCTGCCGGTAATCCGGTATCGCTGTCTTCCTTCAGGGGCAAATATCTGCTGGTCGATTTCTGGGCCTCCTGGTGCCAGCCCTGCAGGCTTGAAAATCCAAATCTGGTGGCCTGTTACAGGGATTTCAATGCACTGGGATTTGAGATTCTGGGAGTCTCTCTCGACCGGAACAGGGAAGACTGGCTTCGGGCGATCGGCGAGGACACCCTGACCTGGAACCATGTTTCTGACCTTAAATTCTGGGACAATGCTGCCGGTAAGATTTATGGCATCAATGCCATCCCCGCTAACATCCTGCTGGATCCCGGACAGGTCATCATTGCCAGAAATCTTCGCGGAGAAGAGCTTCGGGTCAGACTGGAAAATATATTCTCGGAATAAACCTCGCAAATCCCAAATCCCAGGCACCAAATTCCAAACAAATTCCAAATCCCAGGGTCCAAAGCCTTGACAATGCGTTGGAATTTGAATCTTGAGATTTGTTTGGAATTTGGATGTTGGGATTTGGAATTTTATCTGTTTCAGCCCTTCAGTGTCATTTCACGTACAAGGTGCTTTGCTCCGGCATATTTGTCGATGATGAACAGCACGTAGCGGATATCCACACTGATGGTGCGCTGCAGGGCGGGCTCAAATGCAATATCGCCACTCATGGCTTCCCAGTTGCCGTCGAAGGCAATCCCGATCAGTTCTCCGTCACCGTTAATGACCGGGCTTCCCGAATTACCACCTGTGATGTCGGTATTGGTCAGGAAGCACACGTACATCTCACCCTTCTCACCATAAATGCCAAAATCCTTTTTACTGTACAGTTCTTTGAGCTTGTCTGGCACAATGAACTCCTCATTGGACGGATCCTCCTTTTCCATCACGCCGTCCAGTGTGGTAAAATAATCGTAATGCACCGCATCGGCAGGAAAATAATCCAGCACCTGTCCATAGGTCAGCCGCATGGTGCTGTTGGCGTCGGGGTAGAACACCTTGCCGGGTGACATTTCACGCAATCCGGCAATATAAAGCCGTTTGGCCTGGTCGATCTTCGATCCCACCTCGCCGGATAATCCGTTCAGTATCATAAAACCCTGGTAAATGGATGAAGTTACCTGGTACATCAGGTCCTTCTGGAACTTCTTCTGGTTCGGTTTGGCCAGAAAAGCCTCATAACTGGCTTTTGTCGCAAACAGGGAAGTGGCGAAGGCATCCCTGGCAAAGGCATCAAAATCATTATTGTATTTGGGTGTGATGAGGCTGGCGAAAATCCCGGGCATCAGGTCGGAGGGAACATTGTCATAGATCAGTTTCAGTGCGGCCGCATAGATCCTTTGTTCGGTGGCGGCATCATAATCCCTGAAATGCTCTTCAGAACGTGCATAATAAGGATCCAGCTCCTGCTGGGCAAGATCTTTACGGGATAGGAGTCCTTCCAGCCCCATATTCTGTATGGGAAAGATCATGGCTGATGACACGAACAGGGGCATCTGGAAATACCAGACCGTTTTCTGGATCTGTTTTTCCTTCAGGTATCCATAGCCTTCTTTGAAATCACTGATCACCTTTCCGTATTTCTCCGTCCTGGATGGATCTGCATTCACCCATTGCCCGAACTGGTCTTCCAGTGCCTTTTTCTCATCCATGACCCTCAGGCGTTTCAATCCACGGGATTCACCGATCTTGTTTTTCCAGAAATTGGCAATGTTGGCATACTTGGATGCATACTGTATATTGACGGTCTTGCTGGCATCCATCTGTTCTTTCATCAGGGGCAGGATGACATTGCCGATATGGATGATCGCCGGATTCTGATCTTCCAGGGTCAGTTGTATCCCGTAGGACGTCCGGTAGCGGTCAGTCTGTCCGGGATAACCCCAGATCATGGCAAAGTCATTTTCCTTATAGCCCTTGATGGATACGGGTAAATGATAGGGTGCCTTATAAGGGATGTTTTCTTTGGCAAAGGGTGCCGGATTGCCATCGGGACCCGTATAGACACGGAACATGCTGAAGTCGCCCGTATGCCTGGGCCACATCCAGTTATCGGTATCCCCTCCGAATTTTCCTATCGAAGATGGCGGTGCACCCACCAGGCGCACATCCAGGTAGGTCAGGTAAACGAAGAGGTAATACTCGTTCCCCTCAAAAAACTCGGTGACCTCCACATCGTATTTCCCGTCCTCGCCAGCTTCTTCCTCCAGTTTCTGGCTTGCCTCATCAATGGCTTTCCGGCGGTCATCTTCCGTCATTTCATCGTTGACCCCTGCCAGTACTTTGGCGGTCACATCCTCCATGCGGACGAAGAAAGTAGCTGTCAGGCCCTCATTGGGCAGTTCTTCTTCCCGCGTCATAGCCCAGAAGCCATCGGTGAGATAATCGTGGTCGATGGAACTGTGCGATTGGATCGCATCATAACCGCAGTGATGGTTGGTCAGCAGCAAGCCTTCCGGCGATACCACCTCAGCGGTGCAGAAGCCTCCCAGGTTCACGATCGCATCCTTCATACTGGAATGATTGATGCTGTAGATCTCCTCCGCAGTAAGTTTCAGCCCCAGGTTCTGCATATCGGCGTAGTTCAGCCGTTCGACAAAGATGGGCAGCCACATTCCTTCATCCGGTGGAACACCGGCAATCATACTTCTACCAACTGCAAGGATCATCAAGAAAACAAAAATGAATTTTTTCATAAAATAAACATTATTAAATTGTTAAACTGTCAAATTGTCAAATTGTCACCCCTACCCGAATGGGGAGGGGGCAGGGGGAGGTGCAATCAATTACTCAAGCCCCGCAACCGCCTTCCCCTGGTTGAACACGATATCAACAGGGATGCTGGAGCCGTTCAGCCGGTCGAGATCTGCCTGCAGCCCGGGCATGATCACTCCCTTTTCTGCGATCCATTGCCTGGCAAGGTCGTAGTTGCCATCGCCCTGCACATGCATGATGTCCTGGACGGAAGAGATCATGGCTGCCTTCATCTTTTCAAAATCCACCGTATAGTATCCCTGATCGCTTCTTGTGAACACACCTTTTTCCTCAAAATAATTGAAGCGCATCATGTTGGCCTTTCCGTGCGCGCTGGCCGCCCCAAAACGTGAAGACCTGAAAATGCCTGCAAAGAAGGTGATGTAATTTTCCTTCAGTGCATCTTCCGTGATCTCTCCCATCTCGTATAATTTGGTCACCAGGTACAGGCCCATGATATCCGCCTTCCCCTCTTCCAGTGCCGAATACTGTTCTTTCAGGGCGCTTCTGACCGTTCCCTTCCCGTTGATGGTATTCTTGATCCCAAGACCGTGGGCCACTTCATGGAACATCGTATTGCTGAAAAAGGCATCGAAGGTCACGTATTTCTGCTGTTCCGGGTCAATGATCATCTGTGCAATCGGAACCAGGATCTTGTCGAATTTGGCGCGCATGGCATTTTTCAGTTGCAGCTTGCGGCTGCCTGCCTGAAGCTGTACCTGCTCATCGTTGGGCAGGTTGATGGCGATGGTCTTGCTGCCGGAATTACAGTCGCCCGCGTAGAAAATGACATCATAGGCATTCAGGTCGGCATCGGTTCCGGGGGTATCCTGTTTGTATGCATCTTCTACCGGCAATCCTTTCTGCAGGCCGGGCAGCATGGCAGCATACCTGGCCAGCCGCTGGCTCCACTCGTTATCCCGGATCAGGATGAACGATTCATAGGCTGCCTTGTATCCGAACAATCCGTCCTCATAATTTTCGATCGGGCCAACTACAAAATCAATGTTGGAGTTTTTCATCTCCAGCCACCTGAAATCACTCTGCTGATAGTCGTCGGTCAGCAGCGCCTTTGCACGGTGGCTGAGGTAATTTCTCAGACCTTCATCCTCGGCAAGGGCGGCGGCACGTTCAAGAAGGTCAGCAGCCTGAGTGATCTTCTCCGCATAGGCTTCATGATACCAGACACTGCGGAGCGTCCCGTCCTCATTCCTGCGGATCAGGGTATACAGACTGGTCTTTGTGGAATCATTGAATGCCTCAAACTCTTCCTTGGTCATATCCAGCGGGTAAAAGTTGGCGCCTGCCGGTTTTTCACCGACTCCCTCAATGAAGGAGCGGTTGTCGTCGAGGCGGTCCCAGGGACCATAATTGATCTCTGCAAATGTACGCGTGTTTTGATCCGGAATCTTACCCAGAAAAGCTTCCCTGTTTCCCAGGGTTTGCTGCCAGTAAAGTTCGTCCATGATCTGAGCCACGTCGAACAGCAATGGGAGGATCTGTTTTTCCTTATCACTCAGGTGACTGATATCCGCTTTCAGGTCAACGGGGGCATAGATGGCCAGGCGTGCATCTACCCGGGCCTGTGAAGAGGGTTGATAGGTTTCAAGCTGCGGAAGGATACCGGGATGACTTTTTTCCTTCTGGTCTTCTGTCATAACAGGTTTTGTTGTGCAGGCTGCAAGGAACAAAATTACCATGGATGTACCTGCAAAAATGAGTCTTTTCATAATAACTATGATTTTGTAGGATATGAAGGTTGTAAACGGGCAAAATTAGTCAATCTTCCCATAATTCAAAGCAGGATACGTATCTTTGTCCCTCAATTTCAATGAATTTATGGAAGGTACCAGAGAGATACGGGTACGGTTTGCGCCAAGTCCGACCGGACCGTTACATATTGGGGGTGTTCGGACTGCATTGTACAATTACCTGTTTGCCAGGAAACATCAGGGCAGGTTCATTCTTCGCATTGAGGATACGGACCAGGGGCGGTTTGTGCCCGGTGCAGAAGATTACATCATCGAGTCATTGCACTGGATCGGGCTGCACTTCGATGAAGGGATCCGTGAAGGCGGGCCGTATGCCCCTTACCGGCAATCCGACCGGCAGGCCATATACCGTGACTATGCCGAGCAGCTTGTCGCCTCAGGGAAAGCTTACCTGGCCTTCGATACACCGGAGGAACTGGAGCAGATGCGCAGGCGGCTGGAAAGCGAAAAAGCCATCAATACCAGTTATGGTTACCTTTCCCGTATGTCGATGACCAATTCACTGACGCTTCCGGCAACGGAGGTCAGGCAGAGAGTGAATGACGGCCAGCCTTATGTCATTCGCTTTATGATCCCTTCCGGCCAGGAGGTGCGCGTATATGACCTGATCCGTGACTGGGTCATCGTACATTCATCCACCCTCGACGACAAGGTCCTGTTCAAGTCCGACGGCATGCCCACGTACCACCTGGCCAACGTGGTGGATGATCACCTGATGAAGGTCACCCATGTGATCCGCGGTGAGGAGTGGTTGCCTTCGCTGCCCCTGCATGCGCTGCTGTACAGGGCGTTCGGATGGAAAGAACCGGAATTTGCCCATCTGCCCTTGCTGCTGAAACCTGACGGCAAAGGCAAGTTATCAAAACGTGACGGCGACAGGCTCGGATTTCCCGTTTTCCCGTTGCAGTGGAAAGACCCGTTCACGGGAGAGGTATCATCCGGCTACCGCGAATCCGGTTATTTCCCCGAAGCCTTTGTGAACATGCTGGCGTTCCTGGGGTGGAATCCGGGGACAGAGCAGGAGCTGTTTTCAATGGATGAGCTCATTGAAGCTTTTTCCATTGAACGGGTTGGCAAATCCGGATCCCGTTTCGATCCCGAAAAAGCGAAATGGTACAACCGGCAGTACCTGCAGCAGAGGCCCGTGGAAGAACTGGTGAATCAGTTCCGCCCTGTGCTGGCAGAAAAAGGCGTTCGGGCTGATGACTCCCGGATCCGCAAAGTAGTGGAAATGGTCAGGGAACGAGTTGATTTCGTTAAAGATATGTGGGATCAGTCGTGGTTCTTTTTCAAAGCCCCGGAAAGCTACGATCAGGAGGTGGTCAGGAAACGCTGGAAGCAAGAAACGCCTGCGATTATGACAGAGGCTGCAACCCTGCTGAAAGACCTTGAACCATTTACGTCGTCAGCCCTTGAAGCAAGGCTGAAAGATTGGATCGAGCAGAAAGGCTACGGCACGGGGCAGGTGATGAATGCATTACGGCTGTGCCTGGTCGGTGCCGGCATCGGGCCGCACCTGACGGAGATTATGGAGACCATCGGGAAAGCTGAAACCGTCAGGAGGATTATTACCGGTGTTGAAGCGCTTTCCGGATCTTAAATCCCAAATCCCAACATACAAATTCCAAACAAATTCCAGGATCCAAATTTCAGAAAATTGTAGGGTCAAAATTCCATACCAGGACAGGAACGATTCACAACAAAGTCTGACTTGGTCCGCTCTTTAGAGTGAGAAGTCAAAAGGCATCACATTACAGATTAATAGCAGGATTAAATAGTTCGGAAATAAATGGATGCTGTGCCATGAAATTCCTTATCTGTAACTGTAAATAAAAAAATAAGAGCCGTCAACAAATCCGGACGGCTCTTTTTATATCTTTTAAGTATATTTTAATTCTTGCAGTTAGATCTGCAACCATCTTTATGTCTAAAAAGTGATGCAAATATACACAATAATAAAATTAATTACCGCTTTTGATAGTTTTTTTAAAATATAACCTTCTTCAAGTAATCAGATTTAATGGCTTCGAAATAATTCCAATTTAACGTTCACTCTTTTTAAGATCTATCCAAAAAGGACTTTGTATCCAAGGTAAAGAACCTCAATATTGTCCAGATCAATCGCTTTGAATTTTTGATTTTGGCTCATTAAAGATTTGGATGTATGCCCTTTCTAGCTGTATATCATTGTTATTTTTACTTTTGAAAAGTGATATGCTCTTTAACTGAAATACTGGTATACTTTTCAATTGAAATTTACATTTGTTCGAAATAATCTGTGATGGTCTAATCTCCCTGGAAATCTGAAATAATATCGTGCTGGAATTAAAGTCTTTTTTGCTTACGGATCAATATGCATCACACCGAAGGCTTACATATTAACAGCATTAACACAACAAAAAGTAACATTAAATTCAATTAAGAAAAGGCATTTGGTGGTCTAAAGAATGGGGAGTACCTAACTAATTCCAAGATTGCAGTGGCCTAATCTCTTATTCTGAAACCTTAGGTATTAATAGGAATACTCGTCTGAATAGCAGTTAAAACCGGCGTGTAAAGATCAATTTCGACCTCAGGTGTTTCTAAAGAAATAATTAAGCTATACCTGACTAATGATTCGACCTTCCCAAGTATTTTCCTTGTTCGATACCACCCGTTTTTAGGATAAACTGCAAGGACATTTCTATTTGCTAAACTTATGCCAGAGGTTGTTAGAAAATCTTTTTTTATAGAACCTTTACTCCTAATTCTTTCTCTTAACGTCCAGTCCTCAGCTGATGTATCGATAGTATCATCATCGGTTTCCTCAGATTCCAAAGAAGCTGCAGATACTCTTCTCCTAAACATCTCTATTGTTTCAGTAGGTTTAATCAACTTGAAATCAAGCCCATGAGAATGATAGCGAAAGTTTGTTGCATATTGACGATTACCTGGATTTGGTTCAATAAAATAGGATAAAGTTACTTTGATGGTGACGTCATTATCTCCAATTCCATCCCTTAATACATCAACTGGCCAAGGAAGCTCATACAGATGGTACTCATTATACTTTACCTTTGAATCTTCTACCCTGAAAGGTTGGATTGTTCTTTGAGCTAACATTGTCAAACAATTATTAGCACTATAGCGTGCTTTTTCTAAATTTGGAACTCCATATCCAACCGAACGCAATATTGATCGTCTGTCAGCTTCCAAGTCAAGATTTTTACCTGTTAACATTTCTTCAGTCCATACTGCAGAATTTACAATCAAAGCTCGAATGGTCTCAGGCCAATAATTTGGATATTCGGTTCTCAGTTCAGCAGCCATTTTTGATGCTAATGCGACCGCCGCACTCGTTTGTCCAAATGTTTGGAAAATATTTAATTGTGAATTCTTATGGGTTGTTAACAATTGCAAACTATCTAAATAACTGACGTCGTTTCCATTGTACCCAAGATTGCCACCTTCCATTACAATATCAGGTTTGTTAGGCCATTTTGTCTCCCAGGTTCCCGAAGTTGAATTGGATGGGGCGAATGCGCCACAATTAGCTAATGGCCTCCATCCAGGCCATTGTTCTTGATTAACATTAATTTTTCTTGTATAACTTCCTACAGTCAAAGCGTTATAAGCCTGAGCTGGATCTTGGATTGATTCATAGAAGTTATTCAATGGGTATTCCTCTGCTCTTTCTATTATAACGTTTCCACCACTTACTAAAATCAATTGCGGATCAGGTGGATTCAACGTATTCCCAAAAGCGATTTTATCTATTGAAGCTGAACTTGATGATGGCCTGCCATGAAAAACAAAATCTTTATTTGTCACTGACAAGCAAAAGACTCGAATATTTTCTGGTCGATCTACAATTGGCTTACTACAAGCTAATTCGTATATGGCACCATAAAGTTTGGGGTTATTGGCTGAATTAGGGTTATAAATTTTAAAAGATTCAAGGCCATATCTAATCTGAATATTTGCAGGATATAAGATTACTTCAGTCAAGTCACCATAAAGAGTCAAACCGGCCATTCCAGTTCCATGCCCACCGCCTCGTTCACCATCAAATTTACCCCAATCAGGATTCAACGAGTACAATCTATTATCAGGAAGTGATGGATTAATCAATGGGTGTTGATTGTTAACACCGCTATCAAGTAAACAAATCAGAACCGAATTATCACTGATTCGATGTTCGATATGACTTAGCAATTCCCTTAGCCAACGATCCCTTTCGTTATAAGTTACATTATCTAATGAAATAACATCAGATAAAACCTGTGGTTTACGTAATTCTGCGAGATTATCCAATAACATTAACGACTGCGATAGTTGAGATGCTGTACCTCTGACCAACCTTACATAATGCTCTGGAAACTCTAATTGTAACTCTCCTAACACAGCTCCTCGGCTGGTAAGATTATTCTCTACAGCATTAATCTTCGCTGTACCTTCATTTGTTTTTCTAAACCATGCTTCCCACCAAGTAACTACGTCATAATCAGGAAAATTTATTTCCGATTCATCTGACCAAAATGCCTGAAGTGCTGCTATTTGAATGTTTTGAATGTTTGATATCAATTGATATGATTTAGGCTTATCTGTAAGATTACCTTCCCTATCTTTTATATTCTCTGTTAAATATTCCTCTGCTTTTTTTATAAAATGGCTTATCCCGCCTTTGGTGAGCATTACAAGAACTTTATATCGAAATTGATTTTCATTTTCAGGATTTTGTTCCTGTTTAATGTTTATGATTTGATATTTAGGCACATCTGTATTTTGGTTCAGTTGCTCAAATTTTAATGGATAGTCCCAATCGGAAACAAATGATACATAAATGGCATCATCCTTGACAATATTTTCAGGAATTTCGCTATCTTCTTCGATTTCAAATTGTTGACGGATTGCTTCAAGTTGCCTTAAAATCCTTCGTCCATGCGCATCTCGATTACGTGATCGAATCGGAAACTCAATTTTCCTTTTGCGATCAATATAGCGATGACCTATGGCATAATCTTCAATTTTATCAATGTGGGGTTTGTTAAAATGGCTGGGCATTTATGATTTACGTTTTTTTAATGCTGAAATCATATCTGATTTTTCAAGGTTTATCAACCTTTTAAGAATCATTTCCTTGATAGTATCTTCACAAGCTCTAACAATATCGGAATAATTTAGGCCTTCCGCTTCTATGGCAAGCTCAGGGTAATTGATTCGTTGAGAAAATTTAAATCCGGCAAGGTTCTTTTTGATCGTATCTATTATTTCATTTTCATTTGGCAGAGGGAAGGTAATAATGTCGTCAAATCTTCTAAAGAGAGCTTTGTCTAAAGATTCCGGCATATTTGTTGCAGCAATAATAACGCTATTGCTTAGATCTTTTTCAATGTTAATTAAGAAGCTGTTTAAGACTCGTTTAATTTCACCAACGTCTTGTCCCTGATTTCTATGTGAGCCGATAGAATCAAATTCATCGAATAAATAAATACCCCTGTGATTGGGCATCGCGTCAAAAATTAATCGTAGCTTAGAAATTGACTCTCCCATAAATTTTGAGATTAATCCATCTAAACGTACTATGAAGACGGGGACTCCTAACTCTCCTGCAAGAGCCTGCGCTGTCATAGTTTTACCGCATCCCGGAGGTCCTTGAAGTAAAAGTTTTCTTCGAGGCATTAAGTTATATTGACGAAGAATCTCCCAATGACGTTGTTCATTCACTAATTTTATCAGGGCTTCCTTAACCTCAGGTGTGAGAATCATATCATTCAGCTTGATCTTTGGCTGAAACACTTCTATTAATTCATGTAACTCACGAGATGGTTGTAAAATCGGGATGGTCTTGTTGCGATCAAGAAAAGCAAGTGAGCGGTTCTTTTTTGCTTTTTCTATTAAGGATTTGAGTTCCTGAGCAAAAATAGTATGTCCATTACGTGCCTCCGAAGCAGCGATCTGCATGGCCGTTGTAAAAAATCGCTCTTCGTCACCTTCACCAAAGGATTTTACCAAGCTTTTTATTTGATCCGCTGCAGCCATTTTTTTTATTTCTAAAGTACAAAATTAGTGACAAATTTCCCTTGTGATGATTAATTAAAATATATTATGAACATGAGGCATTTAATAGCTGTAAGCTAAGTACATGACAAAAATTTACAAACATCTTTAAACTTATCTATATCGTTGGAAAACAGGACACTCGCAAGATAGGTTAATCCGCATTTGAATAAGCTTTTTGCCTTTCTTCCATGCTTTTTGATTTTGATTGGGACGAGCAAGTCCAGAAAGATTCCTGCCAGATACGCCCAGGTAAAAGCAAAAAGAACCAGTGCCAGGAGTTTATTGATACGGTCCAAACCGGTCAAGTGGGTGCCTTCAATGTTAAAACCACTTGTTTTCAGTGCTTTAAATGCAGATTCAGTCTGCCATCGTTCTTTGTATAATGACTGTGATTCATCGGGTTTGTTAAACGAGACAATGATCTGGAGTTCCAGAGCCCCCTGCTTGTTTTTGATTTTTGAGGCGGACAGGTAACAAAGTTGACCATTGACATAGACGATCCCCAGGTAAAATTCATACTGATTGATCTTTAAGTGGTTAAACAGCCAGGATGCTTTTACATGATGTCCATTTCGTGGAATAACAACCCAGAAGTTTTCCCGGATTCGGATATGGTAGGGGATATGTCGGTGGTTGAGGAAGGACAGCCAGTGTTGGCCAACAAACTCCCGGTCAGCCAAAAGGCATTCAATGCTGTCAGCACCAAACAGTCCGATGAACTCTTCCAGGAGTGCGATTCGCTCCCGGGTGGAAGAGTTGCCTCTCTTGGGCATCATCTTATACAGTACCGGAAAGGCCACCCCTTGATAAACTATGGCCAGTACCAGGATATTGATATCGGTTGATCCGAATTTCCAGTTGGTTTGGTCCATGGTCAGACGATACGGTGGCTTGTGCGGTAACAAGGCGAAGATAAACCGGGCAATTAGCCGTGTGTCCAGTATATATTCGGCCATGAACCGCTGGATCATGCGCAGGGAAGAATCCACTTTAGCCGGGCAGTCAAAACCGGTTGCCAGTTTCTCGAAACAGACGGTTTGAACCTTGTAAAGAGCACACATAAATAAGCCAAAGAACTTACTGCGGGCCAAAATCATTTTGTCCCCAAAAATTTGTGTCAATGTTTCGAATAAAATGCTTTTTTTACTCTCAGCCCTGGGGTTCGTGTACCTTGGATTCATACTTGACGGTATTTTGTCTAAGGTACTGAATATCAGGGCTTTATATCATTTTATACCGAAAAGTTATCACCACGTTATTAACATATATTATTGATATTCAGAATATTACGGAATTTTGTCGTGTACTAAGAACTCTCTTATATCATAACAGGTCTTCAGACTTTTTTTTTAAATTGTCTATCAACTCTTTAAACGTATTTTCCTCATTGTTCTCCATTGCATCAAATAAGGTCCTTCTAAATCTACTGATCAAATTTGGTAAAGTACCCCTTAATAAAATCATTGCCTTTTTATTCCCATAACCAGAATGAATAATAGCATTTCTTTGTGCTTGTAGTTCCCATAGAACTCTGGAATAATATTCTTTTTTTTCTCTTAGCTTTCTTTTACCATAAGGATTAGAAAGTAATTTAAACAAACTACATAAAAATGGATTAGTAATTTCCTTTTCGATTTCATTCAAATCAATACCTCGTTGATTTATTAATTGATTTACATATTCCTTATGTCGCTTACTTGTTATGCCAAGGGAATCAGAAGATGAGTTGAATGGGAGAATAGCATTGATAAGATAATTCTTTAACCGGGACTTATCATTAATTTCGTCGGAAAGAATAAGTATGGTTGATACTATATCTATTAGTTGCTTTTCACTTTTTTCGTTAGTTGGGATAAGTACTTCCAAATAATGCCAGTAATCATGCAAACTAAAGCTTGATAAAGCTTGTATATACAAGTATTCATATTTTATTATTTGACTCCTACACTCTTTATTAATATTTTTTAAGATTTTGAAAGGATTTTTTTTCAGCATTTTAATATCGTCTTCACCAATAGTGTGGTTCTTTTCAGATACATCGAAATGAAATCCAATACTTTTAAAATCAGATGTCCATAAATAGTGGTATTTTTCAATATGAGCATTTGATTTGCAGACACTATTTAAAAATTTCAATTCCTTATTAATGATGTCAACAGCCTCCTGTGCTGCTAATTCAGAGCTGTAATAATCAATTTTAACAGAAGCAATTAGCATTGGCATGAAATTAAAAAAGTCTTTAATTATTCCTTTTTCAACGACTTTTTTAATTTCCCTGAGCTTTATATGTTCCGGATGATAAAAAGTGACTCTGTTATATTTAAAGCTGAAATCAGATTTTGCATTTATGTCTACAATCCGAAATAAGAAATAATGTCTTGTACCTTTTTCTTTCAGAATGTTGAAAATACCTTCGAACTGCTGGTCAAATGTTCTTTCCTGAATATATCTTTTTTTAGCTTCATCCAAGTCCTGTCCTTTATATATTTCTATTAACGATTGTGGAAAAGGAAATTTGTGTGTTTCTTCGGACATTATTCTTTGAAATACCTTACCCACATCCTTTTTAGTTCTATTATTAAGTAGAAACTCACTGACTAAAATGAGTGTGTAAAATTTAATATCTTCACAGTATTCCCTAAGCTCATGATCATCATTTATCATTCTTATTACTTCTTTAAGTGCAGAACTAAACATGTTTTGATTGAGCTCTCGTTTTAAGGCTTTCAGTGTTCTTTTAAACTGAGCATTTTCTTCGATCCATTTACTTTTCTTGTGTATGGTTCCTGCTTGTTCATATCCCTTAATCAGATTTTGAAAATTTCTGAATTGTTGATATTTGATTAGATCCTTATTATCCTTCTTCAATAATGGATGAGAAAAATAACGATCTAAATATTTGGGGCAATGTTCCAAATTGCTCTCAATTTGATATGTTATTTTTTCAAAGAGGGATAAATAGTTTTCGATTTCCAGATTATCATAAACACCGATGTTTTCTGTAACAAAATGAAAATAGTCTGCAAAGAAGTTCACCTTCTCTTGAATCAGGTTATCAGGGTGAATTATTTGATGAATAAAAGGCAAAAATTAACCTCCTTTTTCCACTATCTTTATCTCCTCCTCCGTCAACCCATACAACTCGTACACCAGCTGGTCGATTTGCTTGTCGGTGTGATCTATTGTGCGTTTGATTTGCTGGTGATAGATATCGAGATTGGTCTTTGAAAATTCCTCTTGTAAAGAAAGTATCTTCTTAACGAAATGAGTAGTTTGATCATGAACTGCTTTAGGCGGTGATGGAAGAGGAAGCTCTCTTAAATCTTTTAATAGGACTTTTGGAAAAGTCCCTTTAAAAGCATTTGGTGAGGTATGAAGATGATAAAAGGAGATAAGTTTGGAATTAATTATTCCAAGCAAATATTCTAACTCTATCTTATTATCTTTTAATCGAATACCATCAACAGAATTTGAAAACACAAAATCAGAATAAATAATGGTTGCTTGAATTACACCGTTTGTAGTCACTTCTCGTACCACAATTCTTTTCCCATCAAACCAATCTGGGCTTCTGGGTGCAGCAAGCCATTTTCCGTAATTTAAAAATGTTCCATGCCATTTAAGACCATATCTAAAAATCTCTTTGCCGCCAATTAGAGGTCTATGAGTTTGAGATGTTTTAGTTTGGCTGTGAAATACTTTTATTTTATTTTCATTGCCTTTTTGCGGTGGGATCCCTTTACCTTTTTCGTAAACCTTTACACCCCAGACAACTTCAGCAAAATCATCTAATGCTGTTTTAACAGACCGAATCTTGTGGATTATCTGTGAAATACTTGGATTTGTATAAATAGGGAATGAAAAATTCATATTATCAACCTCATATAAATTGACAAAATAAGAGATGTCATCTTTATCCCATCTCTCAACTTTGAATTTTTCATAAAATCCAGCCAGTTTCGAATAAATAAGAATTAGTGTTTCAACAGTTGCGTCTTTAAAGGTCTGCTTTGGGGTAATTACAATGTTTTCAAGTCTAACATTATGATATAAAAATTTGCGAAGTTCAATATCATAAACAGATGCAATCCATGCTGATGGAATAATAAAACCCACGACACCAACTGAACTTGTAAGAATTGAGGCAAGTTCTACAAATAATGTATAAGTATCCAACTGATACTTTGCGACATGGTATTTCTTTCGTAAATAAACATCTTCCGATTCAGAAAGAGACGCACCATACGGCGGATTCCCGATCACCGCATCAAATCCCGCCTTCGCTGAAGCTTCAGCGGGCATGCCTGTCTTCTTATTAAATACCTCCGGAAATCCTGTTTCCCAGTCAAAGGCATTAATCTTCTTTAGCTGTTCCGGAAAAAGCTCCATTTGATTGTCGTAAAAGTCAGTACCTATCAGGGAATTGCCGCATTTGATGTTCTTGTCCAGGTTAGGCAGCACACGCTCGTGAAACATGCTCAGCTGCTGGCTGATCGACGCCTGCGTCTCGCCCTCCATCGCCTTCAGCAACAGGTTCAGCCGCGTCACCTCCACCGCCTGGGAATCGATATCCACACCATAGATGTTATTCAGCAGGATTCGCTTCTTTTCGGCTGTGGTAAGACGCCCATCTGGCGTCAACGGACTATCCTTTTTCTTTGCCGGTGGATGGGCAAGGTAGTATTTAAGATGCCAGTCGAGCAGGAATTGATAGGCTCCGATGAGAAAGGAACCGGAACCGCAGGCCGGATCGCAGATCTTTAGCTGGGCTGCTTCTCCCGGAGTCTTGTTCTCAACCAGTTTACCCACTGTGTTCTCCACAATGTAATCCACAATGTATTTGGGCGTGTAATAAACCCCTCCGGCTTTGCGCACCTCCGGTTTATCCTCAATTTTGGCATAATGCGCCGGCGTCAGCCGGATCGTCTTACCCAGAAACCGTTCGTATACGCTACCGAGAATATCAGCCGGCATCACAGAAAATTCAAACTCGCATTTCGGGTAGTAAAGGTCTTTAACGATGATCTTCAGCACCTTGTTGTCAATGATCAGTCCGGGAGTGATCCTGTCTTCCCTGAAATTGAACAGGCTGGAATCGTACTTCTCATCGGCGGTACGAAACAGTTGACAAAGGTTCTGATACACCTCTCCCTTTTCAGCAGCTCTTTGCAGTTCCCCATAAGGCTCCACTCCCCGGTCTTCACAAATCCTTAAAAAGATAATGCGGTCAATGAGCTTCTGAACAGCATAATTGATCTCATCCTCGTTCAGCGTTTTATTCCGGAGGGCAATGGTCGTTGCCATATACGTCCTCCATTCCTCGATGGATTTCAGGAATTCCTCATCGACCGTGGCGGTGCCTTTCTTTTTGGTGTCGCTCTGAACGAACTTATCAAACCGACCCTTCAGCACACCTTCTTTTGAAAAGATGTCCCAGAAAAAATCAAATTCCTTCAGGTACTGGTCAAATGTAAAATATGCGATCCTTGAAACGGATGCCTTATCGGTTGGTTTGGGTTTGGATGAGCACTCATACACCGAGAACTCCTCAAAGTCGGTAACGATGGCAATGTGCAACCTGGCGCTCCAGCCGTAACGCCTCACCTGATAGGCTGGTGAGACATCAGCCTTCACATCCACCGAAGGCTTTTTGGCATCCACGAAGAATTTACGCTGGCCATACACCGTAAAACAATAATCCGGTGCCGTGGTTGATCTGCCCACTTTGAGCCTGTCTTCATGGATCACCTCCCGGTACGCTTCCGCCAGTCCCTGTTCGTTGTCCATATCCCAGCCCAGTGCCTTGAAGAAAGGGTCGATGTAATCGATTCTGGCCTGGTATTCTTTGTACGCACCCTGTTTGTATTCGTCGATGTGCTCAAGGAAACGCTCGACCAAACGGGCAATTTTTTCACGCGCAGCTTCCTTCAGATCGCTCATTTCATCCTGTTCATTTGTGACCAATAATCTTCAAAGTTAGTCACAATGAGTTAAACAATAAATATGCAGGGTGTCTTTATACGGAATAATATTCCGGAAAGGGTCATAATCCCAAATTCCAACATACAAATTCCAAACAAAATCCAGTAAACAAATCACAAGTACCGGTCTTTGGTTTTGTGATTTGGAACCTGGAATTTGTTTGGAATTTGGTGCCTGGTATTTGGAATTTTAAGTAGCTCCGCTACTTTTTGGGCGGATAGTTCATCATAATATGCTGTACCGCGTAATTGATGTTCTCTTCCCGTTCCTCCGGGGTGGCATTCTCTTCGATGGTCCTTGTCCCGGTGCCCTGCTAGATGATCTTTTCGGTCGCCTTGTCCACCAGGGTTATGAACAGCGTACCTTCAGTATACTTATCGTAATTGATCTGGGTGGTGGAAAAGCCTCCGCCGTAACGCCATCCCCAGGGACCGTAACCAGTGGAAGTGGCCGTTGCAGTCTGGATCTGCTCAGCCTTCAGATGAAGATCGACAATAACATCCGCATTATCGGATTTGGTAAATCCTTTCGCCGCCAGTTCTTTTTCCGTGGCCTGGATGAGCCGGTCGCGGTTGAGCTGATCAATGGCCATCTTCATTGTGTTGTCGCTGAAAGCATACGTCTTGTATTTTCCAAAATCAGCCTGGCTGTCATAATCATAGTTCACCCTCACCGTGACACAGCCCATCAGGGCAATCAATAAAGGAAAGAGCACATACTTTTTCATGGCTATTAAAGTTTGGTTAACAATATGGTATGAATAAACGAGCTTACCCGCGAAATGGGTGATCCCTGCATGAGTTGCCCGACTAGGGCTCGAACCTAGACTTTTCTGATCCAGAGTCAGACGTGTTGCCAATTACACCATCGGGCAAGGAAACAAGGCACAAAGATATCTAATTTTATGAAAATTCATACTGGGAGTTGGTTTTTTTAATATCCAACATACGAACATACGAAGTTGAAGTAGAACTGAAAGGCGAAGTAGAGTTGCGATTAGAAGGCAAAACTCAGCGTTCTTCCTTCTGATAGTAAATCGCCTTCTACTTAACCTTCTACTTCGCCTTTGTATGTTCGTATGTTCTGAGCTAAAAAAAGTTGTGCAATTAGGGTCACATTTAGGATAGTTTCGGGATTAACATAAAAAAAGACGATGACACCAAAATCTACCTCTTACCAGATCGAAAACCGACTTATTGATTTCGTCGTTCACATTCAGGATGTTCTAAGAACTTTTCCGAATACGTATTTTCATTCACAACTGGCGAATCAGCTCAGCAGATCTTCCACATCAACAGCTCTAAATTACGCTGAAGCACAGAGTGCAGAATCATCAAAAGATTTCATTCATAAAATTAAAATTGTCCTGAAAGAACTCAGGGAATGTCATGTTTCCCTGAGAATCCTTGTCCATAATAGAGACCTGGATAATAACGATGTAATACTTGCTCTGGTGGCTGAGAACAGTGAACTGATAGCCATTTTTGTGAAAAGCATCCAGACAGCGGAAAAAAACCTTCGGGCAAAAGAGAGTAATCTGCAATAAATATCCAACATACGAACTGCAATCGAATATCCAACATTCGAACATACGAAGGCGAAGTAGAAGGTTAAGTAGAAGGCGAATTACGATCAGAAGGATGAATTCAGAGTTCTTCCTTTTAATCGCAATTCTACTTCGCCTTTCAGTTCTACTTCAACTTCGTATGTTCGAATGTTGGTTATTCTTTAGAGGATAGCTTGACCCAGGAATCTTTCAACGTAACGGTACGATTAAAAACAAGCTGTGTTGGCTTAGAATCGGGATCCACGCAAAAGTATCCCAGCCTGATGAACTGGAATTTATCAAGGGATTGTGCGGTCTGCAGCGACGGCTCGACAAATCCGTTGATGGTACTCAGCGACTCAGGATTCAGGAATTCCTTATAGTCCCTTTCTTTATGGTTCGATGGGTCTTCGTCGAGGAACAGGCGGTCGTACAGTCGGATCTCGGCCGGTATGGCGTATGGCTCGGGGAGCCAGTGGATGGTGCTTTTCACCTTGCGGTTGCTCTGTTCGCCACCGCTGCGGGTCTCCGGATCGTATGTGCAATGGATTTCAGTGATCTTCCCGGTTGCAGGATCTTTTATGGCCTTTTCGCATTTGATAATATACGCTCCTTTTAACCGCACCTCACTGCCCGGTGACAGACGGAAATATTTGGGCGGAGGCGTTTCCATGAAGTCGTCCTGTTCGATGTAAAGAACACGGGAAAAAGGCACTTTCCTGGTGCCGGCGTTTTCATCTTCCGGATTGTTGACCAGTTCAACATCTTCTGTTTTGTCCTCAGGGTAATTGGTGAGCACCACCCGCAAGGGATTGAGGACCGCCATGACGCGTGGTGCCTTTTTGTTCAGATCCTCGCGGATGCTGTGTTCCAGAAGGGATACGTCAATCGTATTATCCCGTTTGGCCACCCCGATCTTATCGGCGAAATAGCGGATGGATTCCGGTGTATAACCCCGGCGCCGCAGGCCGCAGATGGTCGGCATCCTGGGGTCGTCCCATCCCCTCACGTATCCGCCTTCCACCAGCTCGAGCAGCTTTCGTTTGCTCATGATCGTGTAGCTCAGGTTCAGCCGTGCAAATTCGATCTGCTGGGGCCGGTACTTGGTGGTGATGATCTCATCCAGGAACCAGTCGTAGAGCGGACGGTGCACCTCGAACTCGAGCGTGCAGATCGAATGCGTGATCCCCTCCAGGTAATCCGATTGCCCGTGGGCATAGTCGTACATGGGGTAGATGCACCATTGATCGCCGGTACGGTGGTGGGTGGCGTGAAGGATGCGGTACATCAGCGGGTCGCGCAGCAGCATGTTCGGATGCGCCATGTCGATCTTTGCCCGCAGCACCCTTGTCCCGTCCGGAAATTCACCGGCACGCATCCGCCTGAACAGATCAAGATTCTCCTCCACCGTCCGGTCACGGAAAGGACTGTGTTTCCCCGGCGTCGTCACCGTTCCCCTCTGTTCGCTCACCTCCTCTGCCGACTGATCATCCACATACGCTTTCCCTTCCATGATCATCTTCTCGGCCCACTCATAGAGCTGCTCAAAATAATCGGAAGCATAGAAAAGACGGTCTTCCCAGTCGAATCCCAGCCACCGCACATCCTCCATGATCGAGTTCACATATTCTTCTTCTTCCTTGGTGGGATTCGTGTCGTCGAAGCGCAGGTTGCACTTTCCGTTATATTTCTTCGCCAGGCCAAAATTCAGGCAGATCGACTTGGCATGGCCAATATGAAGGTAGCCATTGGGTTCAGGAGGGAAACGAGTGTGTACCCGTTTTTCATTTTTCCCTTCAAACAGGTCCTTTTCGATGATCTGCTCAATGAAGTTCAGGGAACGGGCCGGCTCGGCACTAGTGCTGGTATCCATGGTCGGAAAATTTAAGGTGCAAAAATAGGAAAAAAGGAGGGTGTATCAAAAGTTGTTTTTTTAAACACAAAGTTCACAAAGTGCTTCACAAAGGAACACCAAGTAATTGATAATCAATGATAATACTTTGTGTACCTTTAAGAAAACCTTTGAGTTCCTTGGTGGTTAAGTACTTTTGATTCAGCCTCCTTTTTTCTATTCCGAAGACTGCTGCAAAAACTTACCGACTAAAATGGCCACAATAACGGTCATATATAATTGTCCGGTGATCCCAATCAGAACGGCCAGTGCTCTTGTTTCAGGGATTTTGGGGACGATATCGCCATAACCGACGGTTGCCATCGTGATAAAACTATAATAAACAAATTCATAGATATGTGGTCCTGTCACGGCCATTTCGGTGTAGGCTCCCGTGTAGATCTTATCCAGGGTGCTGCAGATGACGGCGAAAATGATCCCTGCAATCAAATAGATGCTCACCGAGATCACGATCACATCGAGGTTGACCTTTTGACTTTTAATGATGACCAGAAAAAGCCGGTGAATGATATAAACATAAAAGGCAAGATAAAGGATGCTTATTGTGATGAACAGATGAGTTTCGTCCCTGAAAAAATCACTCAGCCATTGCATTAAGGCTGCGACAAGGGCCAGGGAGAATCCAAAAAGAATCAGCCTTCTCCCTGTCATCACGGCACTGACACTGGTGAAGAAGACCAGTGAAAAAGTGATCCTGAACAGGACATTCGTGTATACAATGGTGTTCATAAAAGCTGGCAGGACGATCAGTGCCAGGAGCGAAAAGAACAGGATCCAGTATCTCCTGTTTTGTAATAAACGGTCAATGCTACTCATGGGAAAGTGGAGGTTAATGTCCTTTCAAATATAGGGAAGAAAATCGCATGATCGGCAAGCGGCTATCGGCGATCGGCTATCTTTCCGCCGTTCCTTCCTGGATTCCTTCCATTCAATAAACCGCCCCTACCCTACACACATTCCCCGAAAATTCACTATCTTTCGGATTGTATTTTCGTTTCATGAAAACCTACAACGCCATTCTCATTGATGATGAGAAGAACATTCGTGAAGCGCTTGGGCTGATGCTCGGTCAGTACTGTCCTGAGATCCATCTCTGTGGTTCTGCTGCCTCGGCGGCAGAGGGACGCGAATTGCTGAAGATCCATGAAGTGGATTTCATCTTTCTGGATATTTCCATGCCGAAGGAGGACGGATTTGCTTTTCTGCGCTCCATCGAGAAAGAAAAATACGGGATCATCTTTGTCACCGCCTACCAGGAATATGCCCTGCGGGCGCTGAAGGCCAACGCCATCGATTACCTGCTCAAGCCGGTCAATCCCTTTGAGCTGCAGGATGCGGTGGGCAAGGCCATCCAGTACCTTGAGATGCGCAGGATGAAGGCCGATGTGCGTTCCGTTTACAACGAATCCCTGGAAAACCTGCACGACCAGATTCATTCCGAAAAGCAGCACATCGGGAAGATCACCATCGCCGAGCAGTTTGGATTCCGGATCGTGAGGGTGGCGGACCTGATGTACCTGGAGGCCGACAGCAACTACACGATCCTGCACCTGTCGGGGCTCGACAAGATCGTGGCCACGAGGTCGCTGGGGGAGTTTGAGAAGATCCTGGAGCAGCCAGCCTTCTTCAGAATTCATAAATCAACAATCATCAATCTTAATTTCCTCAAGGCCTATTCGAGCTATGAAGGGAATTTTGCGGAACTTACGGATGGGACGAGGTTGAGTATCTCACGGCGGAAAGTGAATGAGTTCAGGGAGGCGGTCAATCATTTTTCAAGATCGCTGACATGATCTTCAGAAAAGAGCTGATATTATTGTCTGTCACTCTTCTCCCCTGCATTTTCTCACAGGCTCAGAATCCTTTTGTACACCTTTATACGGTCAACGAGGGATTACCATCAAATGCCATTCAGTGCATCCTCCAGGACGATGAAAAGTTTATCTGGTTTTCCACAAGGGGAGGCCTGGTAAGGTACGATGGATCGGGATTCAAGGCATTCACCAGCCGGGAGGGATTGATCAGGAATTTTGTTCCCTACATCAAAACAGACTCATACAACCGGGTCTGGTTCTTCTGCAGCGGATCACAGCTGAATTATTTTTATCAGAATAAGATCCATAACCGGAGTGATGAGCCGTTCCTCGATTCACTCAGGGGCACCTGGAATTTTATTCAGGACCGGCAGGGTAACCTTTATTTTTATGCCTATCATGCCCGCTACATCAAGATGCTGGACAAGAATAACCATGTAAAAATATATGAACTCCCCAGCTTACCCCTTGAATCTGATTCTATAACCGATGATGGTATGAATATCCAGTACCTGACCAGGATCCCTTCGGGTGATTATCTGATCTGGACATACACCGGGATATATAAAATGAAAGAACTTTCTGAGCGCCCTGTACAAATAATCCGCTTTGACAGGTATCACAATATCGATCCGGTAAATGACACTCTCATGTATGATATGATCGCCTACCCTGAGTCAGGATCTACCCTGTTAACTAAATATCTCAATGGCGTGCCTGTGGATACGACCTTTTTCACCGAAGCTTCGCTTGATAAAAGCAGTAACATTCTTGAAGATGACAACGGAGATGTATGGTTAAACTCTGCCCAGAAAGGTATATACTGTCTGAGAAACAAAAAGATCATCTATCATCTGGATATAAAAAAATCTGAATGGATCTGCAAAGATCACGAAGGAAATATCTGGGCTACTTCCCAGGACGGAGCCTATAAGATTTCTCCTGAGGTACTGTTAACCAAACATCTTGACAACTCGTATTTCCCCGGAGAGGGGGTGTATGCATTATCTGCTGATCCTGGGGGCCGTGTATTCGGGATCAGCGGCAACCGGATCTTTCTGTATGAAAACGGAGAATTATACAACAAGGACGTCGGTTATTTGAATTGCCTGTTCAGACGTATAGATGGACTGAAAAACAATATGTTAATGATCAACAGCGACGGTTCCGATTATTATGTCCTGAAGGATGTCACAGCAGATCCGGTCACCAAAACCTTGAGATCTTCAGAGGTGATACCTGTTTTCAAAGGAGCTCTGGCCACGTACACGGTCAATAAACAGAAAGACGAGGTTACACTTTTTAATCAGTATAAGTTCCAGATCGTCACTTATTCAGTCGACAAGCATTTCAGGGAAATCAACAAGGTACCTGTGAGCGATGCCACTACCCACGTCTTCTATGATGCCAGGGATGAACTGGTCATAAGGGGATATTATCATAAGGATTCTATCATACAAAATAAGGAAAAGGTCCCCTGCTATGATTTCACAACGCTTTCGTATGCCATAACAACGGAACATGGGATCCTGGATTCTGACGCTGATCTCTTCCTGAGCATGTACGACAGCCTGTATCTTGTAAATATGAATCAGCATCTGACCTTCAACCTGACCTCTTCCTTTGATCAGGCCCTGAATACGCCGGTAAACCGGTTCACTTATCATTCGCCTGTATTGTATCTTGCCACTTACAGAAATATTTATCAAATTGAAGATCCCCTGAATATCAAGGATAACAGGAGCATACCCTTACGCCTTATGGATATCAATTTCTCGGATATCCGGGATATCCTGGCCTGTAATGACTCGTTGTATATTGGTTCAGCAGACGGACTGACCATCATCCCTGTGGATCTGATCAATAAGATCCAATCATCGGTTCCTGTTCCTTATTTCGCGGCTATCAGCGCAAACGACAGCAAAACTGATCCCTATGCCGGATTACTGACCCTCAGAGGGAAAAACAAGATCAGCTTTGAATTCGGCAGCATTGATTATTCCCGCAACCCGGTATTGTTTTCATATATGCTGGAAGGCTTTGATAACGAATGGAATACGGGCACCATAAAGGGTATTGCCTACGCAAATCTCCCGGCAGGGCGCTACCGTTTTCTGCTGAAGGCGGGCAAATCAAATTCCCCCTGGAGTGATCCTGTTGAATTCACTATTAATATCCAGGCCACTTTCTGGCAGCTCCCGCTGTTTTATGTTTTATTGTCCCTTTTCGTGGCAGGTCTGATATCCCTGACGGTTTTAGCCGTTAAAAACCGTCAGCTGAAGAAAAGGGAGATGGAGCATCAGCTGGTCACCCTGGAGCAGAAAGCCTTGCAATCCATGATGAATCCGCATTTCCTCTTCAACACACTGGGATCCATTCAGAACTTTCTGCTTCAGAACAAACCCGGGGAAGCGGGCCTTTATCTTTCACAGTTTGCGCGCCTGATACGGCAGAACATGCAAAGCATCCACAGCGCTATGATCAGCCTGGATGCAGAAATCGAGCGGCTGAAGAATTACCTTGAGCTGGAACGCTTCCGTATGGATAACAGGTTTGAATATAAATTCATTATTGACGAAAATCTGGATGAAGATGTGATCATGATCCCCTCGATGATCACGCAGCCCTTTGTGGAGAATTGCATCCTGCATGGCATTTCTCCGCTGGAATCAGGAGGACTGATCACGGTATCCATTTCTCTGGTCACGGAAAACACCATAAAGATCATCGTGGAGGACAACGGTGTGGGAGTGGCCCAGTCAAAGGCTTTTGGGCAGGGAAAGAGAACCCATCTTCACATGAGCATGGAAATGACCCGGAAACGGATCGAGATCCTGGGAAAAAAATACAGAGTAAAAACCTCCCTGGAGGTCTCCGACGCATTTCCCGGCAGTCCGAATCCGGGAACACGAGTGACTATTGTGTTACCTGTGAGCTATGAAAAGGAGACATAGGTGCTGGCTGCTGGAAGCCAGATAAATGGCTTTTTGAGGAGGTAGATAAAATTTCAAATCTATACACAACAGAACAATAGAAGATATATAAAAAATGAAAACGCTTTTCTTAGTTATTATCGCCCTGATCCCTTCTTTTATGGCACAGGCACAGTGGGAAGACGACGTCAGGCTCACTGAAACCCCTGATACATCCTTTCTCTGTTGGTCGCCAGGCCATGGCATTGTAACCAATGGTGATACAGTCCATGTAGTATGGTATGAAAAGATTGAGGATAGCTGGGAGATTTTTTACAAACGTTCAACGGATAACGGGGTAAATTGGGAACCGGATACCCGGTTAACTTATGCCGGAGAGTTCTCAAAGAATCCTTCTATATCAGTGACAGGATCCATGGTATATGTTGTCTGGGATGAGACAGTTGAAGGCACCAGAGATATTTTTTTCACGCGATCGATAAATGGAGGCCACAGTTGGGCCGAACAAACCAGGTTGACGGGTGGTTTTCAAAGTTCCCGCCACCCAAGGATTGCTTCCGACGGGTATAATGTCCATGTTGCATGGCACATTTATGATGCTCTCCAGGATATCTATGGGATCCATTATATGAATTCGACCGATGGGGGATTACACTGGAGTGAAGATAAGTGGTTAACTCCTGATCAGACCTATGCTTATAATGCTACACTAGCCATTTCAGGTTCAGAGGTGCACATTGCCTGGAATGATGCAAGTGAAGGTACATTTCAGATCTTCTACAGAAAATCATCTGATAATGGCACAACCTGGGGACCTGAAATCCAACTGACCTATGATTCTTTCACTTCTTATGCAGCAGTTCCATCAATTGCAGTGTCAGGAAATTCCGTTAATATAGTCTGGGAAGATACCCGAGACGGAACATTTGGTATCTATTTTAAAGGGTCCATTGATGGTGGGGAAAGCTGGGGCGAAGATATATGGATAACCGATTATGATATGGAGTCCAGGTTTCCAAACCTCGCCCTCTCCGATTCAGTCCTGCATGTGGTGTGGCAGGAATGGCAGTGGGGGTCCAATGAATATAATGAAATTTATTACGATCATTCAACTGATGGAGGAGAAACCTGGATAAAAAACACATGGCTGAATGATTATTCATCCTCATCGGAGCACCCCCAAATAGCGGTTTCTGGTACCGTTTTGCATGTCATTTGGGCTGATTACCGGGATGACAATTATGAAATTTATTACAAAAGGAATCCAACTGGCGGAGTGTTTACAGGCATTCCAGCCGTCGAAACCATGCAGGCAGTGTTCCCTAATCCATCCAATGGCATCTTCAGTTTAAGACTCATTAATAGCAATACTGAGGATCTTGTCATTCGTATCGTAAACACCTGCGGACAGACCATTTATGAAAGAGCCAATGTAAATTTACCAGAAAACCAATCCTTCCAGATTGATCTGACCGGTGTTCAGGATGGGATCTATTTCTTAGAAATTGAGTACGATCATCAAATTCAATCCCATAAGATCATCATCAAAAAATAAAGACCACTTGCCATGTCAAAGAAACTAATTCTTATTGCATTTTTTGCAATCGTTTCATCAGGATTATTTTCACAGAGTCCTGCTTTTGAATTGAATTTCACCGCCATCGACAGTGCAGCTTATGTCCAGCTGGACAGCATCAGGGTGATAAACCGCACACAGGGGGGCGATACGTTATTATACTGGCCTGATACGGTGCTGTCCATTAATTATGTTGGAATTCCCGGTATTTCCATTGGAGAAAATTCATTCCGGGTATTCCAGAACTATCCCAATCCGGTGGCTGAGCAAACCATCATTTCACTATTCATTCCAGAAAAGGACAATGTGAGCCTGATCGTTACAGATCAGTTAGGGCGGTTAATCCTTAAAGCTGAAAGGCCGTTAGATGACGGGATACATTCCTTCCGGTTTATTCCCGGCAATACAAATCTTTATTTTTTCACCGCTCAATGGAGGAGGCAGACCAGCTGCATTAAAATCCTTCAAGCCTCCTCAAATTCAACCTGTGTATGTTCCCTCGAATACGTGGGCAGTGAGCTTTCTTTTCCACAGTATAAAGCAACAGAAGATATTCAAACCTTCTCCTTCAGCCCGGGCGATTCACTGCTCTGTATTGGGTACGCCACTGGCCTCCAATCCGGCATCCTGTGTGTCCCCGAAACCAGTGAAAACTATACCTTCCAGTTCGCTACCAACATTCCCTGCCCGGGAACGTCCACAGTGACATACCAAGGACAGGTCTATAACACCATCCAGGTCTTCAGCCAGTGCTGGCTGAAGGAGAACCTAAATGTGGGGACCATGTTGCAGGATAACCAGGATATGACTGATAACGGCATAATGGAAAAGTACTGTTATAACAACCAGCCTGACAGTTGCACCAAATATGGTGGACTTTATGTGTGGAACGAAATGATGCAATACACCACAGTACAGGGCGCACAGGGTATTTGCCCGCCGGGCTGGCATCTCACGACGGATGAAGAATGGAAAGTATTAGAAGGTGCAGTGGACACAAAGTATGGCATAGGAGACCCGGAATGGGACCTTTATTTAGAGATGCGTGGTTATGATGCCGGTGTAAACCTGAAAACCACTACTGGCTGGAACAATGAAGGAAATGGCATTGACCTGTATTCTTTTTCAGGATTGCCAGCTGGAGTACTTTACAGCAGTGGTTTCTTTTTCGCTGGAAGCAGGGGCTACTGGTGGACATCGACGCCCACATTTGTCTTTGCCTGGGCCCGCTTTTTGGATAGCAACTCCATAGAAATAAGCCGGGGATATAACTTAAGGTCCGACAGTTTCAGTGCTCGTTGCTTAAAGGATTATTAGAAAAATTCTTTACTGATTAGCATAACCGCCTACCGTCAATCCCTCGTCATTTCATTCCCCGGGACAGGCCGCCAACCGCCAACCGTCAACCGTCAACCATTCACTCACCCAACCGCACCACTCACTCAATCCCCCGGTAAAAACAATCAGCCCTCCTTACATTTACAATGGAATAGTATGAAAATGAATTCCATGTAACCCGGTAAATCATTCATCTGCAAAGCTTTTAACACATCTTATCATGAAAACAAAGATTTTTATTTTGATGCTACTTCTTATTGCAGTAGCCAACCAGGTTTCTCCGCAAGAAATTTCTGACAGCGTGTATAATCAGCGCTTGTTTTATTTGTGCAAAACATGGGGCCATGCAAAGTATTACCACACCAGGATTGCTGCCGGGCTGGTGAACTGGGACAACGAACTTCTGAAAGCAGCCAGTGGTGCAAAAAATGCCCCTACGGATGCGGCATTTAATGATTCTCTGTTAGTTATGCTCAACAATGCCGGGCCTATGGGCACCAGTACTGTTCCTTTGCCAGTAGTTCCTGATAGCCTGAATAACAACAATGACCTGGGCTGGCTCCAGGATCCCTTCCTTTCTTCTTCTGTAAGGGCAGTGCTTAACGATATAAAAACCAAGTTCCGTCCGCAAAGCAATGTTTATGTTGATGAGGTGTTTTCCAATGGAAATCCTCTTTTTGATTATGATTCCATGTTTTATTCAGAATCGGATTACCCTTCGGAAGTAAAACGCATCCTGGCCATGTTTCGCTATTGGAACCAGGTCCATTACTTCTTCCCATACAAAAAGATAATGGACCAGAACTGGGATACAACACTGGTTGAGTTCATCCCACAGGTTGTAGAAGCAGAAGATGCTCTTTCCTTTAATCTGGCGTTCAGGGAATTCACAACAAGGATTAATGACGGGCATGGATTCTATCATAGTCCCACATTCAATAGCTGGCAGGGAATCGCTTCTCCACCCTTTCTTGCAAGATTCATAGAAAATGAAATGGTGATCATAAAAGTTCTGCCTGAAATAACTGCTGTGGCCGTTGGTGACATAATCAAAGCCATTGATGGTTCAAATATCTATGAATTGCGTGCCAATTTGAGAAAATATGCGCATGGATCAAATGAATCTGGCATTGATAAAAACCTGAATGATATTATTCTTTTGGGAAATTCGGGGGATTTTGAAATTACAGTTGAAAATACTTCAGGCACTCATTCTGCAACACTTAACAGGAATAGTACAAATTTAAGTGCACTTAACGTGAATAACAGCCCGATCTGGAAAGACACACTCATTAATAATTGCACTTTTGGAATTGTTGACATGGGCCGGCTTGAAACAACACAGATCGCTGACATGTATGCTGATCTCGGCACAAAAGACGCCATTATTTTCGATATCAGGAACTATCCGCAGGGTACTTTATGGACGCTGGTGAACTATCTTTTCCCGGCCCCGATCCACATTGCCAACTTCACAACCCCCGACATCACCTACCCGGGAAGGTTATTCTGGTATCCGATTACAATAGGCACGGGTACTGCCAGCCCATACAGCGGCAAGGTAATCCTGCTTTTTGATGAAAGAACACTGAGCCAGGCGGAATATACCTGCATGGGCCTCGGGCAATTTCCTGGCAGCATTAAAATCGGCAGTACAACTGCAGCCGCTGATGGCAACAACTCAAGGGTATACCTGACCGGAAAAATCTACACCAATTTCACGGGATTAGGAACCTATTATCCTGATTATACGCCCACTCAGCGGGTTGGCATTATTCCGGATTATGAAGTTCATCCAACGATTGCGGGCACCAGGGCTGGTATCGATGAAGTTCTGGCCTTTGCCCTTGATTGCTCATTGTTAAATTCATTTTACTGCACCTCATCCGGATGCAACACGAACACGGAATGGATCCAGCAATTCATCCTTGGCAGTTACACAAATAATTCCGGCGATGATATTGGTTATGGCGATTTCACCGGAAATCCGATCACCGTTGAAAGTGGAATGTCATATGGATTGGGTATTACGCCAGGGTTTTCAGGCAGTTCCAGAAGGGAATGGTGCCGTGTATGGATTGATTACAACATGGATGGTGATTTTACAGATTCGGGCGAACAGGTATTTGCAGCCAATCGCATTAAAGCTCCTGTGTCAGGAAATATAAACATTCCTGCGGGGATCAGCGGTGAGACGAGGATGCGGGTTTCTTTGAAGTACAATGCTATTCCTTCCTCTTGTGAAAACTTTAACTATGGCGAGGTGGAAGATTACACATTAGACATTATAGCACCTCCACCACCAGTGGCAAATTTTACAGGAACCCCAACCGAAATCAGTACCGGGGAAAGCGTTCAGTTTACAGACTTGTCCTCAAACAATCCGACATCCTGGCTGTGGACCTTCGAAGGGGGCACTCCGGCCACCAGTACCTTACAAAATCCTGTAATTATTTACAATACTGCAGGATCGTTTGATGTTACCCTGGTTGTCACCAATGGGGGAGGATCAGGCACACTGACGATTCCTGACTATATCACCGTCACCCAGGGAAGTGGCTGTCCGGACAATTATGAGCCGAACGAAACGATGGTGACAGCTGCTTCCATAACTGTCAACACGGATGTCACAGCCAGGATCGGTACTTCAACCGATTTGGATTGGTTTAAATTTAACAACACCGGCAGCAAGAAAAAGATCAAGATCACTCTTACTAACCTGCCGGCCAACTACGATGTCGCGTTATACAAATCAGACGGAACCCAGGTAGGCATCTCACGGAATCCCGGAATGTTAGATGAAACGATCATCTATAATACCAATAGTGTCGGCACCTATTACGTGAAAGTTTACGGAGCTGACGGAGCCTATGATCCCCTCGTTTGCTACACCTTGAAGGCAGCGATCTCATCCTCTAACAAAAAATCAATGGATGCGGAAGATGCAATTTCTGAAGAAGCAGTAGTAATGATTGTTTACCCTAATCCGGCAAGAGATCTTCTGAATATCGACCTTACTTCGGCAACATCCACCAAAGCCAGTCTGAAGCTGATCAGTGCAAACGGGCAGGTTGTCATTTCCAGGGAGTACAATGCTGAGAAAGGATCGAACCATTATGTTCTGAATCTAAGAGGCCTATCCAACGGATTGTATGTCATTCATCTGACTACAGATGATCAGGTCGGGATTCAGAAAGTATTGATCAGTAAATAGGCAGGGAAGTTTAAAAAGGCAAGTACTGATTATAGAATTCCGGAAAGAACAAATAAATCAAATGATCCAACTATGAAAACGATAGTAGGATTAATGATCCTTCTCACATTGAATCTGACTGGAAAATCGCAGGAAGACTCCATCTTTGCCGTCGTCAGTAACGACACGGTCACCCTGTGGCATATTTCAGCACACAGAAATTGCAGTGCTTCCTATCAGATGGTGGTCGCAGTGAATGATTATAAATTGACCTGGCTCGAGAGCGATACAGGCGATATGGTTCACTGTGATTGTTATTTTGATCTTTCAGTGACGGCAGGACCACTGCTGCCAGGAGCTTATTCAGTGGACGTATACCATACGGAACACTGGGAAATGGATACACTGTACGACGGCAGTACCTCATTTGTTATTGAACAAAGCACAGGTTCAGGGGCAGCAGAAGTGATTGGTTCCTGGATTAGCGATTGCTATGATCTGGTGGGCACTGCTGAAGATCCAGTGATACCATCCATCCGCCAGAATTTTCCGAATCCGTTCTCAGACAGGACGACGATTACCTGCACACCAGGTGATCATTCTGCAATGTATCTTCAAATACTGAACATGCTCGGAGAAGTTGTCCGTGTGCTGGAATTAGAACCAGATGCAACTCAGATCACCTGGGATGGGACCGATGACAGGGGAAAATCCCTTCCCTCAGGAATCTATTATTATGGCAGTTCCAGTTCTCGAGAAGGATTCAGAAAGATGGTCATAATACGATAACAGAGAAGGGGTCCCGACTTTCGTCGGGATAACATTCAGCCGCAGGGAATGAGGACAGGGGGCTGAAAAGTGCATGCACTTTTCAGCCCCCTGTCTCTCCCTGAAAATGCGATCGTCATCCCGGCGTAAGCCGGGATCAGCCATCCGGAAGTCCTGGTGGAATTCTCCCGGCGTAAGCCGGGATCAGCCATCCAGAAGTCCTGGTGGAATTCTCCCATCGTATGCTGCGATCGTCATCCCGGCTTAAGCCGGGATCAGCTGAAGGATTGCACGATTGTCGATTGGACGATTTTCGAATTTCGACATCAAACATCGAAAATCGCCATATCGATAATCGACAATCATTCTCCAGCTTCCTTATCCCCAATCTTGAATCCAATTTTCGGACGACTGCTCTCATCAGGCGGTTTCATCAATTCCTGGAAGATCCTGAACACAGTGGCGAAATTCTTGTCCACCTTTGTTTCCAGGTCTTTCAGTTTTCCCGCCAGTTCGCGGTTTGAAACCAGAAGTTCCCTTAGCCTGACAAAGGACCTGACCACTAGAACGCTGGCCTGTATGGCCAAAGGCGTATTCAAGACGCTGGCCAGCATAATAGCACCGTGCTCGGTAAATGCATATGGATTTGTTGAAGCAAATTTTAATCTTTCGAGGTGATCGCAATTTGCGATGACCTCTCGCTTTTCTTCATCAGTAAGTTGAAACATGAAATCTTCCGGGAACCTGTTTCTGTTTCGTTTGACCTGCTCATTCAACCTGAAAGTTTTCACACCATAAATAATGGCCAGATCTGCGTCAAGCATGACTTTCCTACCCCTGATCAAAAGGATGGCACGATCGATCTTTTCGTAAGGGATCAACATTTCTTCTTCCATGACAACGTTCTTTTCCCGTTAATCCCGAGTGATATCAATTTGTGACCCAGCTAAGGCTAAAAAAGATAGAGAAAAAATTATTTCTCCTCTCTCCTCTCTCCGTTCTCCTCTCTCCTCTCTCCTCTCCCCTCTCTCCTCTCCACAAAGTACATATCCACCTCCCCCTTGTTCTTTGCCTGTACCTTGCCGCGGTAAGTGCAATGAAACTGATCCCTGATGAGTTCATAGGTGTTGCCCGAAATGTTCACCTGCCCCGACTTGCCGCTGGATTCCATCCGGCTGGCGGTGTTGACAGCATCTCCCCAGATGTCGTAAGCAAATTTATTCTTCCCCACCACACCGGCCATCACAGGGCCCGTGTTCACCCCGATGCGCACCTCCCAGTAATCCCTTCCGGCGCTGATGCGCTCCTGCCTTGTCCGTGTCACAAAATCCCTGATCTCCAGCGCAGCCGACACCACATCCACCGGATTGGTGCGGTTGGCTACAGGGATACCTCCCGCGCACATGTACGAATCGCCAATCGTTTTGATCTTTTCCACTCCGTATCGATCGATGATCCGGTCAAACTCAAGGAAGCAATGATTCAGCTCTGCGATCAGCTCCTGGGGCGACATGCGTTCGGCAACGAAGGTGAAACCGACGAAATCAGTGAACAGGATTGTGACCATTTCATAGTGCTTTGGAATGGATTGCCCGGTCTCCTTTAACTCGTTTGCCGTTTCTTCCGGAAGAATGTTCAACAGCAGGTCATCCGATTTTCTTCTTTCCTCATCGATGATGATCAGGTTCCGGTTGATTTCCTCTTTCTGCCGGTTGATCTCCACATTCTGACGGGCCAGCCTACGGTTGGCTTTCCTGGCGAACCTCAGCCCGCGGTAAACCGCATAAAGGACGGCCAGGACAAGCATTGAAATCCCCAGCATAAATAAATTCCGGGCCCTGGCTTTGCTGAGGGCGAGGTCACCCAATGCCTTATCCCTGGTCAGCAATGCGATCTCCTGCTGATCCTGCTGCTGTTCAAGCTCTTTCTGGCGAAGCTCCAGCGACTGGATCTCCTCCCGCTGCCTCAGGTCCACAATCTCCCTGTCCTTCCGCTCAGCGGCCAGCCGCTCCTCCGCCAGCAGAAGCTCCTGCAACGCTTTATCCCTTTCCAGCCGCTGATTCTGAATGACCGCCTTCTGCAGCGAGTCATTCTTGCGGTAGATCTCCAGCTGCTGCTGCCTCGTTGTCGATTCCAGCCTGAGCTGGATCAGCTCCAGATCGCTGATCTCCTGTCCGCTGAGCAGCTGGCTGATCTCCCTCTCTGCCCTTTCCACAATATAGCGCTGCTGAACCAGCTCCGCCTGCTTTCTCTCTTCCTCCCTGGCCAGCGAATCCCTGATGTCAAGATGTTTCCGGTAATACTCAAAGGAAAATTCGAAATTGTAAAGGGCCTCGTCAATTTTGGATCCGAGAAGGTAAATATCCGACAGCAATGGCTGATCCTGGTTCTTCAGAGCCAGCGCCTGTGCTTTGCTGTTGCAGACGCCGGCATTGTAGAGATCCTGATCCAGAAAATAGATGTTCGCAAGGATGTGATACAGCAGGGCCGTCTCAGCCTCATCCCCTTCTCTTTCAGTGATGCGGATGGCATCCAGCAGCGTCCTGACAGACGATGGATAGTCGCCGAGATTTTGATGGAGAATGGCTTTGTTCAGCAGAATGACCGTGTTTTCCGGCTGACCGGGATGAAGGGATTGCTCCAGAAGAAGGGATCCCTCAAATGAACGAAGCGCTTCATCATACTCACCCATCTTTTGAAGGATGAATCCTTTATTGTTCAGGGACAGTACTTCATGGGTCCTGTCGCCCGAGTTCCTGTAAAAATCCAGCAGCTGACCGTTCAGGGCGAGGGCGCTGTCGTACTGTCCGGTGAACTGATAACAAAGGATCAACCTGTTCATCACCCCTGCCATCATGCCGGGATCCTGATGATCCTTTAAAAGATCCAGTAATCCCTGATAATCACTGGCAGCCTTTTCATACTGCCCCAGTAAGAAGTAACTGCTGGCTTTCTCCCAACGTATTTCCTGAGGATTAATAATCGTGGTATTGGCAATAGCAAGCTGCTCTGCTGCAAGAAAATACTCAATGGCTTTGGTGTGCAGCCCCGCTTTGCTGTAGATCTTCCCGATCTGAACGTTGGTCAGGGCCATCCCGGAAGTATCACCGAGCATCCCGAATTCGTTGAGTGCACCGAAAAAATGCCGGATGGATAAAATATACTGACCCTGTTCCAGAGCGCTTTGTCCCAGGATGAACAGCGCTGATGCCTTCCCCGGCCGGTAGAAGGACTGGCGGGAAAGATCAAGAGCCTTTGTCGCAAAGAAACCGGCACTGTCGTAGACCTTATCGTCAAGCTGACTGGCTGCCTGTTTTACCCATTGCTGTATACGGGCGGTGTCTGCCAGCGGATGGACCGGGCTGATGGGAACAGGGACATCAGACTCCTGCGCCTGAATGAAACTTGTACCCATTGCCATGAAGGCCATGGAAACAAGAATCCTTTGTATTGATCCCCGTTTGTTCATCAATCCAGCTTAAAATTCAGTCCAAACCTGACATTCGTTCCATACTGAGGATTATAGATCAGATCGGAGGGGTACCCGTAAGCATCTGTACCGCCATATTCGGCTCCCAGCAGGTTATCCGCATCCAGGTAAGCCTGCAGCTGACGTGTAATGCTGATCCGGACCGTGGCGCCCAGTACATAATAACCCTCCACATACACAGGCAGACCCAGTTGCTCCATGACCTCAGGCTCGAGGGGGAAGAACCGTTTTGCGCTTTTACTGCAATATGTATTGTGAATGATCAGGTAAATCCGTTTGACAGGTTTGAGCGATATGTCCAGTTGTGACATGTACCGGGGATACATCCTCACATCATCCAGTGTTCCCAGGTTGCCTGGCAGGATCTCTTTCCCTTTGGATGCACTCAAGGAGAGGTCAAACGACAGATCAACAGAGGGAATGATCTTTTGTACCGATAAATCGGCCTGCAGTCCGGCCAGCCGGAATTCCGAATTTTCATCGTTCTTATAGGATGTGGCAAGGCCTGAAGGATTGACGGCATCAGGGTACTCACCGGGGTCCAGCAATACCAGCGACAACGAAATATAGTCACGGAGCTGCTGGTAGTAGGCTACCAGGTCCAGTGTCAGACCGGAGTTCGCTGCAAACCGGTATCCGATCTCTGCAGTATGCAGCTTTTCCGGCTTCAGATCCGGATTGGGCACGATCTGGTAATAATAACCGCTATCCTTTGGAAAAGCAAGAGAATTGTAGGTATAGCAGGTGGATGGTGCCCGGAGACCCTGGCCGTAGAGTATCCTCACCGACATATTCCCGTTGATCGCATATAAAAAAGAGATCCTTGGGTTGTTGCTTCCACCGTAAAGGGAATGATAATCGTAACGATCGCTCACCAGCGCCGTCAGTTTTCCGGTCTTGTAAAACACCTGCAGGTAGGCGCCGGTGTTGGAAAATACAAGGGGATGAAATCCGAAGTCTCCCAGGGGTCCCTGGTGGCTAATCTTTTTTTGTGAAAAGGCAGGGTAATCTTTCGTATCAAAGGGTTCTGCGAGATCATTGGTCTTGGGCAGGTTACCCGAGTACTGGAAAGAGATGCCGCCGGTCAGTTCCAGCGTTGGAACGGGCTGCCATGTCACCTGCTGGTCCAGCGACAGGTCGTCGGAGCCTGCATATTTAAAGGCTTTGCCCGACAGGCTTTGATCAGATGTCATCGTAAAGGACGACTGGTTATCGAGCCGGTAACGCAGGTAGGATAGCTGGGTGGCGGAAGAGATCTTTGCCCACGAATGAACATATTGCAGAAATGCCCGGTAAATGGTTTCGCCCCAGAATGCGGATGGATCTGCATAGGAATATTTGGCGGTATTCTGGCCGATGGAGGAATGTGTCTTCCTCTGCATGATGTCAAATCCGGCATTTATTCCCCTGTAGTCCACCCTGATCCCGAGCAGGTTGCTCTCCTGGGGCAGGTCGTTCAGTACGGGGTGGGTCGAATCTCCCTGGTAACGCGGTTCCTGAAGATACTGATACGTCGAGTCATAGACCGCCGGATTGTACAGGCCAGGCAGATCATATTTTACATTCATATCCCCCTGGCGGGCAGCATTCCCGTAAAATGAATATTTCATCGTATTCCCTGCCTTTCCCGCCTTACCGCTGATAAGCGCGTTGAGCGAATAGTAGCGCGGACTTCCCAGGCTGATCCCTGCTTCTGCATGAACAGGACGTTCGGATGATCGTGTCACAATGTTGATCACCCCGGTCATGGCATCCGCTCCGTAAATGGAAGAGGCGGGTCCGATGATGACTTCAATGCGCTCGGCCTGCCGCACCGGGAGCTGTTCCGCCACCGGCATTCCGCTGACCACCGTGGGCTGGACCGGAATATTGTCAAGCAGGATTTTGGTATAATAATTCCCGAATAATCCCCTGATAACGAACATTTCTCCTTCGATGGCACTGCCCGGCTGGGATACCTTGATCCCGGGAATGGACCGGAGCACATCGGCAAGGGTTGAATATCCGTTGAGTCGTATTTCTTCACCGTCAATGACATAAACAGTGACGGGCAGCTCACTGACCAATTTCTCGGACCGGCTGGCGGAAACCACTTTTGTTCTACTACTTATGCTGTCTTCCCGGAGATCTTCTGCATTCAGACGGAACAGGCTGTCCTGTTCCACCTGGGCGGATGAAAAAGTGCAATAAAAGCATAAAAGGACAACAAGAAAAAAGGATGTCGGGGTTCTCATGTACAACACAGCTCTTACGGCAAAGTTATAAAATACTTAATGATAGGTATAGTCTATAGATTTCAAATGATATACTTTTACTTTTCATAATTATTCGAACCGATGAAAATCACGAAATCTGTTTTTATCCTGGCTAATCTTTCAGGTGCACTGCTTTCCTGCACTCAAAAACCCGCGACTGAGCCCGTGGCCACCACACCGGCAGCGGGAGGTGAACCTGACCGTACGGTGCTTCCAATCAGGGAGCCTGTACGTCCAACATTTAAAGAACTTGACGTACGCAATGCAACTGCGCCTCCGCGTTTCGAGGTGAAAGCCCCGGCGGGCGCTCCCAATGTAGTGGTTGTACTGATTGATGACATGGGATTTGGAGTTTCCGAAGCATTTGGAGGGCCCATTCCTATGCCAACACTTGACCGGCTTGCTAACTACGGTCTGAGGTATACACGCTTCCACACAACGGCACTGAGTGCCCCAACCCGTATGGCGTTACTCACCGGTTATAACCATCACTCAAACAATATGGGTGTTATTACCGAAGCAGCAACTACGTTTCCCGGGTATACCGGCGTGCGGCCACAGACCATTACACCAATGGCTGAAGTGCTGAGGCAGAATGGATACAACACCGCCCAGTTTGGAAAGTGCCATGAGGTTCCGCCATGGGAACTTTCCAACAATGGACCTCAGGATCGTTGGCCAACCCGATCAGGATTTGAGAAATTTTATGGCTTTCTGGGAGGTGAAACCAATGAGTGGGCGCCGCTGATCTATGATGGCGTTACCCTCGTTGAAACACCCGATGACCCCAATTATCACTTCACAACCGACATGACCAATCAGGCCATTGATTGGGTGGAAGCACAACAAGCCCTGCAGCCCGATAAACCCTTCTTTATCTATTATGCCCCCGGGGCAACACATGCTCCCCATCATGTTGCGCCGGAATGGATCGAAAAATATAAAGGAAAATTTGACCAGGGCTGGGACAAGCTCCGTGAAGAGACTCTGGAACGGCAGAAAAAACTGGGAATTGTTCCCCGGAATACGCAACTGGCCCCCAAGCCAGCTGATATCAAAGACTGGGAAACACTCTCTGCTGATGAGAAAAAATTATTCACCCGCCAGATGGAAGTATATGCCGGATTTGCCGAACAGACGGATTACGAAATCGGAAGACTCGTTGCGGCCATTGAAGATCTGGGTGAACTGGACAACACGATCATCATATTTATTGCCGGAGATAACGGTGCAAGCGCAGAAGGACAGATGAATGGCATGTATCAGGAGATGACGTACTTCAGCGGTGTACGTGAAACTGTTCCGGATATGCTGAAACATTATGATGAATGGGGATCTCCAAGCACCTATCCGCACTTTTCAGCCGGCTGGGCAGTGGCGCTCGACGCACCTTTTTCCTATACCAAGCAGGTTGCTTCCGATTTTGGAGGTACAAGGAACGGCATGGTCATTCACTGGCCTGATGGCATTAAAGCAAAAGGTGAAATCCGGACACAGTTTGGCCATGTGATTGATATTGCACCTACCATTTATGAAATCACCGGGATTCCTGCACCAGGAATGGTGAATGGCATTGAACAGGATCCCATTGAAGGCAAAAGCCTCGCCTATACATTTAATGATGCCGGTGCGCCGGAGAAACATACGGTGCAATACTTCGAAATGTTTGGTAACCGCGGAGTTTACCAGGATGGCTGGTATGCAAGGACCATACATCGTCTTCCCTGGGGTCTGCCTTTAGCATCTCTGCAGGAAGATACGTGGGAATTATATAATACGCAGGAAGATTTCAGCCTGGCCAACGACCTGGCTGCCCAGCACCCGGATAAACTGAAGACAATGCAGGATCAGTTCATGGCAGAGGCTGAAAAATATCATGTACTGCCCATCGATGACCGGGTGGTGGAACGAACAGATGCCGTACTGGCTGGCAGACCCGTGCTCCTGGGAGACCGGACTACCGTTTCCTACTTTGAAGGGATGAAAGGAATGGGCGTCGATATTTTCATTGACCTGAAAAATATGGCTTACACGATAACGGCAGATGTGGAAGTGAAAGCCAACGGAAACGGCGTGATTGTATGCCAGGGTGGCCGATTTGGTGGTTTCTCCCTGTATATGAAAAATGGCAAACCTGCATTTACATACAATTATCTCGGCATGGAGTCAACGGATGTGATGGCTTCCCAACCACTGAAACCCGGCAAATACCAGATCGTGTATGATTTCAACTATGACGGGGGAGGTCCTGCGAAGGGGGGTGTCGGAACGATTACCGTTGATGGTAACAAGGTATCCGAAAAAAGAATTGAACGCATACAGGCAGGCATTTTCTCAGTAGATGACCTGGCTGACGTAGGAGTGGATGATGGCACCTGGGTGGCAGATTATGGAACCTCATCCAAATTCAATGGAAAGATAGATAAAGTGACCATTGAGCAGAAAAAATAGTTCATCATAAATAGCAAATTCCATTTTAAGATCAAGCCCAAACTGTTCATCCCTACCGGGGTCATTGTAAAATCCACCATGGGTGCCAGAGGGATCACACCGTATTCTGTTGGCAACGAAGATCTGGACAGCCTTTTCATTGATGCAGACATCGACTGGAAACTTCAGTTAATAAATAATTTAAAATGCAAACAGAACATTTAATGAAAGCATTTTCCGGGCTTTTAATGATGACTACCCTGGTATGGGGTCCTCCTATGGAGATTCCATCAGAAAAGAGGAAGCGGTTGAAAACTGGAATTCGTATGTTTGCCAACCTGTATGAAAAGATTGAATAGACTCGCTCAAAATTCGCTGCAGTGACCATCCCCGAGGGCGATAATAAAGGAGAATGGGTGGCAAACTGGGCCGAACTGCGTATTGTCTGCAAAAATGACAGGGGATCGGTCACCATCTGGGCCAATACAAATTACCTCATCGAAAACGGGAAGATCGCAAAGAGTATTACATATTATAACGAAGCCGATGCACTCCTGCAATTAGGTTATCGATGGATACAGTCCGAATGAGAAGATGTCTTATTCTTTGATCTTGAAAACGAGCCCTCCGCTGAAGTCTCCCTGTATGATCGGAGCCCAGGCATTGGCGCTGACACCCGTTGTGGCCCCGCCGGTCCCGATGCCGACAAACATGCCCATCCCGGCGAAATACATCGGCATGAGCAGCCTGCCCTGGGCTTTTATGCCTACGCGATCCGTGAAGAAATAATTGATGCCCGCACCCAGAGCCACGGAGAACATCCAACCGTCCTCAACATCTTCCTCCAGCATATTGAACCAGGTGGCACCCAGGGAGAAAAGTCCATATCCTTCTATATTATCTTTACTACCGCCTCTTGTAACGTTCAACTGAAAATAGTCGACGGTCAGGTCATAATCTGATTCAGGATAAGTTACAGGATAATAGGAGTCAAAATGACCTTTGGTGTTCATCCTGCTGTATGAAAATCCAGCCTTCATACCCGGTTGCGTTTCAATATCCAGCCCGAGTCCCCAGTTCCCGTGGTCCTCGATCTTGAAATTTCCTTCGTAGAATTCCAAACGGCCGCCAAACTGGTAACCGGCAACGGCATACAGCTGAACCGGTCTTCCCTGTGCATATATTTCTGTGCAGCAAGCCAGGATCAGTAAGGTCAGGATAGTTATTATTCTTAGATTTTTCATAGGTTTGACTTATTTATTTGGATGGCACAAATGTAAAACTATTTGGAAATTATGGAATTCTTTTTATTGATATAAATAGGATATATGTTGTATTTTTGCCCGGTTTAAATGCCTTAAGTTACTTAAAATACAAAAAATTTCTATCAAATATGAAAACCATGGTTCTGAGAAAAAAGTCAGGAAAATGGGGATTGCTGTGGATCCTCAGCCTACCCCTTGTATTATCGTCCTGTTATCCCGGAGGACCTGAATACGTTGAGGACATGGATCTTGTCGCCACAAAGTATGATGCAACCTTCGATTTTACAAAGGTAAACACCTACATCATGCCCGATACCGTCATGCCAGTATATGATCCAGACAATTCCGAAGACGCCGAGCCGGTCGACAAACAAATGCAGGAACTCATCCTTGATGAGGTTGCAGAGCAATTCGAACTGCTTGGTTATGAACGTAAATATGACACAATCGATGGATACCCTGATGTTTATGTAACCCTGACTGCTTTTTCATCCACCTATGTCGGGTATTATTATGATTACTGGTACTATTACTGGGGCTACTATCCCTACTGGCCTCCCTACTGGGGCGGTGGGTATTATCCCTATTATCCCTGGGGTGGAACCGTTGTTTACAGTTATACAACAGGTACCGTGCTGATACAGATGATGGATCCCAACAATGTGGACATTGAAAATGAAAAGATACCCGTTGTTTGGATCGGAGCCATCAACGGACTGGCCGAGGGTGGCCAGACCAATATCAATGAAAGGGTAAAACGTGGCATCGATCAGGTCTTTAAACAGTCTGACTATTTATAATCCGGCAAGTATTCTTTTTCACCGAAACATATATTATCGACCTCCTATGAAAAACTTAAGATATCTTGTTCTGAGCCTGGCACTTTTTTCAGGTATCATCACCCTTGGTCAGGGATATGTGACCACAACGTACAATGTAGCTCTCCCTCTTGGCAACACGAAAGATTTTATTGATAAGACCAGCCCGCGTGGCTTTGGGATTGAAGCCGGAGCCTGGCTGAACGACAATGTTTCGCTCGGTCTCGAATTTTCCTGGAACGGCTTCTACAAGGAATACGACTACGACACGTATTATAACATTGACGGATCCACACTCACGTTATCCGGCAGAATGTGGCGCTATACAAATGTATACCCTTTAATGGGTGTGGTAAAGTATTACCTTAACTCTGACTCAGATTTTGAAGCTTTCCTGGGTGCTGGTCTCGGGACGTTTATTATCAACAAGAGGACCGATTTCGGATTATACACCCTTGAAGACCACCAGTGGCACTTTGCCCTCTATCCTGAGGTTGGATTTATTTACTGGTTCTCCGATGCGGCTGGTTTTACCTTCAACACCCGGTACAACTGGGCAGCCAAATCCGGGGATATTGATGCCCAGTCGAACCTGGGATTTAATTTCGGATTTGTATTTTATTCCTTCTGAATCAGATTTCTACTTCTGAACGAACGGTACTTCCCCGAGAATGTAAAGACGAATGGCGGAAAGGATATAACCCTCCACCTGGAAAAACTGCATCCCAACAATTGGTGAAGTGGCTTTGGATATTTTCTTATAATAGTTAATCCTTAACAATTCACTTTTCCGAGATTCCAATTAAAAGTTAAGTCTTCCTGAACGGCAGAAAATAATTTCCGGATATTTTTAAAGAAGGCAAAAATAATTTTCTTCTTCTTCATTGCCAT
>JAKLFC010000001.1 GCA_022711405.1 Bacteroidota bacterium | reverse complement strand
GATGAAAGTTTCTTCCTGAAGCTTTATATTTACGATGTTTCACACCTACATCATTCAATCTGTCACTACTGGGAGGTTTTATATCGGTTCGACGGGAAACCTGGAAGATCGAATAGCCAGGCATAACTTCCAAATCCCATGATCCAATTTCCAAACGACATGATAAAAAAAGAGCTGCCCCCACCGAGGACAGCTCTTCACCATTTATTAAACAAATCAACCCATCATGCCCTTCTGAAACGATAGACAGTAAATGCGATGATCAGGAAAATACCAACGCCGATTGCCCAGTTGGAAAGGGGTACAATGGGCTCAGGACTCAGGCAGAAAGAGAAATCATAGTCCCACTGCGTATACTCACTCCCTGAAAGGGTATAACCCGTCCCGTCACCATCATGCGATGTCACCCAGAAATGATGAAATCCTGTAGGATTGTCCCGGATGCCTATCCAGTCTCCCGCCCCCATCACGACAGGGCTTGGGAAATTGTAGGTATATGAGTATATCGGAGAGATAATGGGGTCTGTCCAGAGATATTTGCCCGTATTGGTACCGGTGATGGTCAGACCGGTGAAGCTGGCGATCAGGTTGCCAGGAACCCCTGCGTTGTCTTCCCTGATGAAAATGTCGAACGTAAGTCCGGGAATAATTTCTGACTCACCCATCCACCAGGTAATACTTGCGATGTTACCATACAATGCCCCGCTGACATTATCGTAAATGACCACATCACCTGCTCCTGCCCACCCGGGCCATCCCCAGGGCGTCTGGGAATAGATGGATCCGTCAGGACAGAATAGACCTGGTTCATACCTCCCGAGGCAAAAGGCCAGGTCATTGCCGCTGTATGGAGTGAATGAAGGTCCATAACGCCATAGGTCATCCCCGGTGAATGATGAGCACCAGAAATGATGAGCGTCTGCTCCGTCAGACCAACCTGGCAGAACAGCTATTCCGATCCAATCATCATTAAAGACATATACAGGATCAGGTAACTCAAATGTGTACAGGAATATTGGATCTCCTTCTAATGTTTCGCCTGTATTCACTTCATCGAAATCGACATCAGTATAGCTGTACCTCAATGTGCCGGGCGCTCCGCCATCATTCCCCCTGATCTCAATATTGAACGAAAGATCAGGTTCGACATCCCTTTCGGACATCCACCAGCTGATGCTGGTGACGAGGTCTCCAGGATTGGAAAGGACCTTCTCATACATAAAATTTCCGCCTCCGACCGACCATCCATTCACTCCGTTAGGAGTCTGGGAATAGATCGAACCGGGGGGACAAAACAGGTCCAGTTCTGATCCGCCAAGGCAGAAAGCAAGATCGCGGTTATTAAAACCATTTATGCTTGGTAGATAAAATTTACCATCCCCCACACCTGAATTGATCCAGAAATGATGAAATCCATTATCAGGGAAATCTGCAATGCCGATCCAGTCGCCCGCATTGATGTCAATTTCGTAGGGGAAATAATAGGTAAAAACATAGAGGGGGTGTTCAAAGGCTATCTCACCGGTATTGACCCCCGGAACGACCAGGCCGGTGAACTTGGCTTTAGGGAAACTCACCATATCAGGTTTCCCTGTACCATCATCTTCCCTGATGGTAATGTCGAAAGTGAGTGCCGGTTCAGCATAATCTTCTTCCATCCACCAGGTGATGCTGATGGTTGGTTCACCAGGATCGGTGAGCACATTATCGTATGCTGCATATCCGTTTACGATGCTTATACCAAAACTCCCCAATGGGGGTTGTGAATAAATGGATGATTCAGGGCAGGTGAGATCAGTAATAGCCCGGCTGCCTGAGCTGCCCTCCGTTTTTTGATTGACAATGCCAGGATCATTATTTACTGCGGTGACTTCCCTGCTTTTCATTTTGCTATCAGGATCCGGAATGGGCCTGATCGAAACCAGCTGTATCGCTCCGGCATTCCCCAGATCTGTTTCCATCTGCATGGCATGTTGATCTGCCCTGTTTGAAGACAATTTGACGACCTCCTTGTTGTCTGTGCCGTTATCAGGCAATACTGAATTTGATACGTCCTGCGCTGTTACTTGAAAGAACGCAAGGCATAAAATGATTATAACCGAAAAGACTTTTTTCATGATATGATCAGAATTTGTGATTAATGACCGCTAAATTACAGTAGAATGCCGATTCCGTTAACGAAAATAATGGAAAAATATGTCCGGATAGATTTATCCGGACAAAATAGCTGCGAATGAAGGAAGAAACATGATGGGATCAGCTATCTTACGGATCCGGATCAATTGCCTACAATTTATACCTGATGGGTCATGGATACATGGTATTTTAAATTATATTTGTTTGAGATAAAGGGTAAATTCATCATTGGTTCCATAGGACGATGCGACATGCGTAGATCTGCCAATTGCATAGCATTCCTGTTCTTTCTGTTTCCCGTATTGCTGATCTCATCCTGCAAGGATCCACCCGATGAGGAGCCCGTCATACCCACCTTCCCACCGCTATCCGACGTGATTCCTTATGATACGCTGGGCGAGGGAAAACTAGTCTTTCAACGTATCGGCCCAATGGATAATGCGTACAGCGGCATCTACGTCCTCGATGTATCTCAACAAAAGGCATGGGGCATCAGCGACGGGGATCTGGACGGCCCGGCTGTTTCACCGGACGGACAGAAAATTGTCTTCACGACCTATACTAACGATGAAACTGCTTACGACGTCTATATCATGGGCATTGATGGCGCTTACCGTGAACGGATTTCCAATATCCCCGGCCAGGAACACATCCCCTGCTGGAATCCAACCGGCAGCAAGATCCTTTACCTTGCCATCCATTTCGACAGTTGTGACCGGTATTTACCGGCAATCCCCTGCCCAGGATCCTCCGGATCGCGAGCTGCTCATTAATTTCTCTGCATTGGATCCTGTTTTCGATCCCTCACCCCAGGACGGCTCCATTTCCGTCTCTTCCAGCGGCAAAATAGCAGTATCTTCTTTTTATGGCATCTTCACCTTTGATCAGGATGGATCAAACAGAACGTACATCATTGAATCAACACTGGATTACCATCATTATAGCGCTGCCTGGTCGCCCGAAGGCGACCAGCTGGCAGTGCTGGAACTCCAATGGGATAGTGGTGCTGTCCAGTCATTGGCAGTGGTGCTGTACGCCCCCGACGGCACCAATGCGGATACACTGGTCACTATGCCTGCAACAGGAAACCAGATGTGGCTGGGCGATAAGAGTTATTCCCTGTGCTGGTCACCCGATGGATCGCAGATCGCATTTACCAGACCGGATGGCCAGGACGTCGGTTCGCATATTTACACGATCAAAACCGACCGTACAGGCCTTACTCAAATCACGTCTGCCGCTGGGGTGACCGACAGGAGCATCTCGTGGGGAGAGTGATGGATCAGATTCTCATCATCAGAATGTCAAATTCAACACTGATAAGGATCTCTGCTGAACATAGGACCGATCTGAAGATCAAAAAGCAAAAAGTAAATTTCAAATATCAAAAGTACTTCTGATATTTGCTCTTTGATATTTGCTCTTTGATTTTACTGGTAAAAGTAATTGTCATTATGTGCAACTTAACAACAAACTGAACCGAAATGAAACTTGTTAAACGAAGTTTTCTGATGCTTCTTCCGTTGATTATAGGTTTTGGATGCACCCAAAAGGTACAGACACCGGAAGTACAAAATGATCTTACCATGATAGAAAATCCACAACTGACCTATGTTCTTCCTTCGCCCCGGGTGGAAGGGAGCACCTCGGTGGAGACAGCCATCAATCACAGGCGTTCCCACCGGTCCTATATGAACGATGCCCTTACGGCCGAGGAACTGTCGCAGGTTCTATGGGCCGCCTATGGGATCAGCAAGCCTCTGCAGGGTTATCCGCAGACCCGTGGAGGGCTCAGGACCGCTCCCTCAGCCGGTGCGCGGTACCCCCTTGAGATCTACGCGCTTGTCGGCAACGTCAGGGGCATCGAACCGGGAGTATACAGGTATGATTCAAGGGAGCATAAAATATCAAGGGTCATCGAAAGGGATATCAAACAGGAGCTGGCTGTTGCTGCGCTGAATCAGGAGATGATCAGCGAGGCCCCGGCATGTTTGTTTTACAGTGCGGTCTACAGCAGGACAACGGATAGGTACGGCGACCGGGGGAGAGAGCGATATGTGTGCATGGACCTGGGGCATTCAGCCGAGAACGTTTATCTCCAGGCCGAAGCGCTGCACCTGGGGACCTGTGCCATCGGTGCTTTCGAGGATGAAGCCGTACGGAAAGTGATGCAACTGCCCGAAGAGGAAGAGCCCTTGTACATCATGCCGATCGGGAAGTACTATGATGTGTCGGAGTTCTAGCTATCGCAAATTCCAAATTCCATGATCCAAGGTCCAAGCAAATTCCAATATCCAAATTCCAAACTGTATTCCTCCTCCCGCATCCAGTATCCAGTATCCCGTATCCTGTATCCTGTCGACCTGATGAACGGATTATAAGATCAAAGAGCAAAAAGCAAATTTCAAAAAGCAAAACTGTTCCTGCTATGAGTAAAAATCACTTTTAATTTTTGCTTTTTACTCTCTGCTCTTTGATCTTCATTTACGTGTCTGATCGTTCATTAATTGATTTACCTTGACTTCCAGTGTTTCAACGGTTCTCAGCAGCTCCTCGATCATCGCCTGCTGCTCCTGCACGGCTTTGACTAGGGGAACCACAAACTCGGAATATGCAAGGCCATAATTATCACTCTGGTTATGTGGTACCGCCACCCCGCTGAAGGTATAACCAATCTTCTTTGCAGCTTCTTCTACTTCCTGAGCTAAAAAACCGGTGTACACGATTTTTTCCTTTGCTTCTCTGCATTTTATTTCCTCAGGTGATTCCACCAGGAGTTCCTCACCTTCTCCTAATTTAGTGGATCTATTCTTTTGGATGTCTGTGTTCAGGGAGGTCATATCCAGTATGAAGGTGATTGGCTTGAGTTGCTTGATAAATGCGAGTCCAGGGACATCCTCACGTATACTCTTCATATACCTGACATTCGGATAGAAGTGATACCAAGCTGAGTACCCTCCGATCTTGTCTATTCCAATGTGGCCTATTCTAACATTATTAGAATAGGTCACGGTATTGTGACCTATAGCGGTGGAGTTGATCGCATTCTCATATTCAGAATAAGCATTAACCCCAATGAAAGTATTGCCATATCCTGTCTGATTGAGGACTCCAGCATGCCATCCAACAGCTGTGTTATTGTCGCCTGTAGTGTTTGCATACAGCGCCTGGTCGCCCACGGCTGTATTACATTGACCTGTATTGTTTGCAGGTATACTGCCACCAGTTAATGCTTCATACCCCACAGCAGTATTGAATGTTTCTCTAGCACCAGATATCCTGTTATCAGCATTGAACATAGCGTGGTAACCTATTGCTGTGCTGCGGCTATTAGCTTGATTCGCATAAAGTGCTTCCTTTCCGCAACCAGTGTTATAGCTGCCTGTCGTATTGTTTTTCAATGCATGGATTCCAAAGACCGCATTATGGCTGCCGACAGTATTGGAGTAAAGTGCACCAACTCCACTTGCTGTGTTATCGCTGCCGGTTGTGTTGGAATATAATACATGGTCTCCGTTGGCAGTATTATTGCTGCCGGACGTATTGGAATAGAGCGCCTTAGAACCAATGGCCGTACTCGCTATTGCACCTGCAATATAAGTGTTATATAATGCACTGTCACCAATAGCAACCAGGTTGCTACTGGTAGTGATTTTGTATAAAGCTCCCGATCCGATAGCTACATTCGAATGGCCCAACGTATTGGAATGAAGTGCATCAATCCCAATAGCAGTATTACTAGATCCTGTTGTATTTGAATAAAGAGCTTGCAGTCCGTTAGCGGTATTATTGTTACCTGTCGTTGTGAAAGCAAGCGCAGAACGTCCGCTGGCAGTATTACCTACCCCTGTTGTGTTCGAATAAAGTGCATAATATCCACTGGATGTGTTATTAAATCCACTTATGTTGTTACGTAGTGCCGAGGTTCCAATGGCGGTGTTTTGATCGCCTGAAGTGTTGGAGGAAAGTGCCTGGAATCCACTGGCAGTATTATTGCCGCCAGTCGTGTTGGAATAGAGTGCTTTGTATCCGACCGCCGTATTAGCAGCTGCATCATCGTTGTAAGTCGCACCAAGTCCATTATTATACAGTGCACTGTCTCCGATAGCGATAAGATTGTTTCTGGTAGTGTTGCTGTATAAAGCACTTACACCGACAGCTACGTTGGAGTGGCCGGTAGTATTGGAATAAAGCGCCTGGTCTCCTATAGCTGTATTGTACTGGCCAGTATTGTTCGCAGGCGTACTGCTGCCTTTCAATGCTTCATAGCCTATCGCAGTATTATATGTGTCTCTTCCCTCTGTCCGGTTATCAGCATAAAACATAGCACCAGCACCCACCGAAGTGCTTCGGCTGTTGGATTTATTGGAATAAAGGGCAGCGGATCCAATGGCTGTGTTTACGCTTCCGGTCGTATTGGAATATAGTGCCTGTTCACCGCTGGCTGTGTTGCTATTGCCTTCCGTGTTGCAACCAAGTGCAGCAACACCGGTAGAAGTGTTACCGTTGCCTGTTCTATTGCCATTCAGTGCCTGTTCTCCGATGGCGGTGTTTCTGTGACCAGTCGTATTGAAGAAAAGAGCATAGGTTCCGGTAGCGGTGTTATTATAGCCTTCCGTATTGCGATGAAGAGCCCCGGCTCCGACGGCTGTGTTCTCTTGCCCGGTTGTGTTGGAGTAAAGAGAACCGGTTCCGCTGGCTGTGTTATTGTCGCCGGTCGTGTTTGCATACAGCGCCCGATCGCCTAGGGCCGTGTTAAACAAACCAGTATTATTTGCAGGAAGGTAACTACCTTTCAATGCTTCAAAGCCTACGGCAGTATTGTATGTTTCTCTGCCGATCGTCCTGTCATCAGCGTTGGACATAGCGCCGTAACCAATGGCAGTGGTGCGGGAATTCGCAACATTCGATTGAAGAGCATAGGATCCGATAGCCACATTGGGAGCGCCGGTTGAATTTTCTCCTGCCTGCCTGCCGAAAAACATATTGTCATTGACCGGATTGATCTCTCCTGCAGACAGATTGTTTACCCGGAATTTAAGAGGCCGGTTATCTGTAGTGCCCAGGAAATTCACTTCAGGATCGGTCCCACTGTTGCCGGTAAGGGACCAGCCTCCACTTTCTTCTGATATCGTTGATGGTAACCATTGCAATCCATCCCACTGCAGTACCTGACCCTCTGAGGGAGTTGCCGGGGCAACAGGATTATCCTGAATACGTGCAACATTATCGCTGTACAGGGCATACGGAACCGATACCAGCTGGGTGGTCCCCATCGGCATAAAAGCGGTTCCGCCGGCAGGATCCAGTTCCAGCTCAAGAAAATAAGGACCGCTGCCCCAGTCAATTGCTTGGAAACTGCCTGAAACGACCGTTCCCTGCCCGATTTCAAGCATGACCAGTCCCAATGGATTGGTGGTGAGCAGATGCGTCTCGCAATAGAATACAGTTCCTGTTTCTGTTCCCTGATGAAGCTTCATTTGAATGGAAACCAACTGGCTGGCCAGCGGATTCCCGCCAGCGTCCCTGACAATGGCCTGGTATGAAAAGGATTGCGGTGCCTGGGCGTGCAGGATTGATGGCAAACTCATGAAGAGAATCATCCATCCCATGATGGAAATGATCTGTTGTACATGTTTTTTCATGACAGCAAACGTTAAAGGCGTAAAGAAAAGAATTAAAGGTTAAATGTACGACGATAAAAGCGAAAGTCAAGTAAAATCGTCAAATTAATAAAAATCGGAAGTTCTTTCAAATGAATAAAGGTTATCATCCTCCCATAATGATATTGACGGTTATGATCAGGTCAAGGACAGAGATGGCCGTATCGCCATTGGTATCTGCATTGGCAAAGCAAAAGGGAGAAGGATTCAGTCCCATGATATAGTTCACGATCGTGATAATGTCCAGCACGTTGACGATGCCATCGCAGTTGGCATCCCCCGGTACGGTGGTAGTGGCTCCCAGCGAGGCGAGGGCTGAGAGTCCGAAATCGTGCCAGTTACCGTCCCAGAAATTACAGCCCGTACAACCGATCTGCCAGGTCGCTTCAGCATCGGCATCCTGAGAGGTGGCCCAATGGTACAATTTCCAATGGATCAGATCGTCTTCGTAAAAGCCCTGTTTTCCTGCCTCATAGGTGTCGTCACCCCAGGCGCTGACCGATACATTGGAAGTTCCGTTCCAGATGACAGCTCCGGCACATTTCAATATACCGGCATCATCATAAAATACACCGATATGATCCCCTGCGCTCAGCGGTTCACCGTTTAGGGTTGGATTGGCGCTGAGATGGATGACAATAACATGAGATGAATAGGATGGCGTATACTCCCATCCTGGTGGCAATTGGGCTTTGAGTGAAAAAGGCAAAAGGAAAATAATGGCCGGCACGCTGAAAAGAAGATGAAAGGACTTTATGTTCATGGTCATTTCTCCTTATTTAATCATTGATCCTGTTTGACTGTTTGACAAGTTTCCTGATGATGACATCCTGCCCATCGGTAATCCTGATAAAATACACGCCCTGGGCTAGACCGCTGATGTCCAGCTCGGTCATGTTCTTTTCCGGTTTAACTTCCCTGATCAACTTGCCGCTTCCCATGCTGTACAACGAAAGGACAGCATCCCCTGAAATATGGCCGATGCATTTGATCATCACACGGTCACATGCCGGATTCGGATAAATTTCAACATCACCCAGTCCATTCTCCCCGATATCTGTCGCCATCATCATCATATCTGTGATCTTCGAGAGACCATTGATTTGATAGCGATCTGTATCGGGCAGGTCTGGATCGAAGGTGGCGGTTATGACAAATTCCTCCTGGGTGGAGGGCCGGTAAAGGCGGAAGCTCATGTATTCGTTCTGGATGAAACCCTCCGTCGTGACTGAGGTGGTCAAATCATCACCAAAAGCGGTAATGGAAAGGGGTTCTCTTTTGCCGGAGTACATGATCATCCCGCTGCAAAGACCGCTCTGGTCGAAAACGCCAAGATAGTCACCATAACCTGTTCCCGCCAGGTGATCCCATGCACTTTCATCAATGGCTATGGTATGGGAGGTACCGGTGAAGATCACATCATTCCACGGTGTATTATTGGCAAGCTGGTTCAGCTCAATGTTCGAAGGGACTACAGGGGCAGGAGCGTTGAAGGCTGTATAGTCGAGCACGTCAGTCGCGGTCAGGAGTATCTGGTAGGATTTACCGGGTTCGATGCTGGTTAGTGACAACACTCCCATGGCGGGCCACCAGATCCGGTTTCCAGCTATTTCCTTTACGATCACCAGGTTGGGATCCAGCTGGCCGAACAAACTGGAGGAAGGCACTGTGTTCTGTGCAAGAATTGGAATCGTGTACCATCCGGCCGGGAGATTCACTGACAGGTCGGATTCGGCTAGACCTTCCACAAGGATGAGTGCTTCCTGGTCCATTTTGACGATATAGCCGTGATGAGGCACCCAGCCCGGCTCTTCTGCCGGCGGTGGATCGATCTGATTAATACCCTGGGCCGGCCAGAACACCTGACCGAGTGGATTGAGGAGGATCACCAGATTGGCGACGACAGGTTCGAAAATATCTTCAGCAAGTGGCACAGTGGGATCTACCCAGCTTGAAATCCCGCTCCATCCTTCCGGAATATGCAACAACTGACCTGTAAATGTCATCAGGGGCTGCTGAAATCCCTGGGTCAGGATGATATCATTGTTCCCGAAAGTGGCAATGACACATTCGCCCATCGTCCAGCTAAGTGATATCCCGCCTGCTTCACTGTAATTTCCGGCGGTAGCAATGACCTGCTGGTCGAGGGTCTGGGACATTGAACCGAAAGCTAACCATAAGCCGGTCAGGATCAGTAATGCTTTTTTCATTTCGATGGAGATTAAATGACTCAATCCCAATGGTCGTTATAGTTGTGCAATATACTAAAATTATCAGGTTAAAGCATAAAAATTAGTATTTTTTGCCTAATTTTGCAAATTAAACAAATGTCTATGGAAGAGCAGGCTGGGATTAAACGCGTTTATACCGGATCCATCGTTGAAGCCACCTATCTGATGGAACTTCTTCAGGAGAACGGCATTGAAGCTATGCTTCGCAACACGCTGGAAGAAAGCATTATAGCAGGATGGGCGTCCGGCGCTCCGGAAGACTCCGCCCTGATCTACGTCACCGAAAATCACTACGAACAAGCCCTCAACATCATTCAAGAGTATCAAAAGGAAAATATAGAATAATTTCTCGTTCCATATCTCCTTTCTCATCTCTCCTCTCTCCTCTCTCATCTCTCCTCTCATTACTCTGTGCTTTAATTAAACTTAATCTAAACAATCTCCTGTTAATATATTTTTTTTACATGTATGTATGTTTTTTCATATTTTTGCCCATCCTGAAAAAAAATCCCTATGGAGAGTCAGTCATTGGTCCTGTTCTTCATTGTTGCGGTGGTGCTGGTAGGAGCCGCTCTGTTGTTTTCAGGCTTCATACCGCCCAAATCCTATAATCCACAGAAATTCGAGCCCTACGAATGCGGCATCCCGACGATCGGGGGAGCGTGGCTGCAGTACACCGTTGGGTACTATCTCTTTGCCATTCTTTTTCTGATCTTTGACGTGGAAACAGTTTTTATATTTCCATGGGCGGTGACGGTGGCCAGGGGCAACATCGTTGCATTGGTGGAGATCCTGATATTTTTCTTTATTCTTTCACTGGGCCTGTTGTACGCCTGGAAAAAACACGCACTTAAATGGGAATAATCCGGAAAAAAGAAATACACGATCCTTTTTACAAAAACCAGTACCCTATTGTTGAGCAATATGCGGATGGCGGCATTGTGCTGGCAAACCTCAACGCGCTGGTCAACTGGGCAAGGGCCAACTCATTGTGGCCACTGACCTTTGGAACGCGTTGCTGTGCCATTGAATTCATGGCAACCGGCGCCTCCAGGCATGACTTCGCCAGGTTTGGTGCGGAGGTGGCACGGGCCACTCCACGTCAGGCTGACGTGATCTTCATCAGCGGCTCGATCGTATACAAAATGGCTCCTGTTTTAAAACGGCTGTACGATCAGATGGCTGAACCTAAATATGTGGTTGCGATGGGTGCCTGCGCCATTTCCGGAGGTCCTTTTTTCTATAATTCGTATTCCGTAGTGAAGGGAGCCGACCATGTGATCCCCGTCGATGTGTACATTCCCGGATGTCCTCCACGCCCCGAAGCTGTACTCTATGGAATCATGCAGCTTCAGAAAAAGATAAAAAAGCAGCGGACAATAGGGAAAAAGCAGGCACCGGCAGCCGAATCAACTTTACCGAGGGAACTATCATGAGCCTGGAAGATCTCAACACATTCATTCAGTCCATCGAACCGGCCGCTGAGGTGGTCCAGGGAAAGCAGTTCCCCGAAGTTATGGTTCCTGATGACAGGCTGCATCAGCTGGCACTGGAACTGAAAGAAAATCCATCCACTGCAATGGATTACCTGATCTGCCTTACCGGAGCTGACTTTGAAGATCATATGAAGGTGATCTACCATCTGGAATCCACCGTTCACAATACTGTCCTCGTACTCAAGACAAAGACTCTTTCACGGATCAATCCCGTCCTGCCTACGGTTTGCGATATCTGGCAAACTGCTGAATTTCATGAACGAGAGGTCTTTGATCTTCTTGGGATCCGGTTTAAGGGGCATCCCGATATGCGGAGGCTTTTTCTTTCGGAGGAATGGGGATTTCCTTTGAGAAAAGATTATGTGGATGAAGTCAGGATCGTTGATCGTTAAACCATGGGAGAAGCTGAACAGGATAGGATCGAGACACAGGAATACCTGGTGAACATGGGGCCCCAGCATCCCTCGACGCATGGTGTGCTGAGGCTGCTGCTCAAGCTGGAAGGCGAGATCGTGCATCATGTGGATCCTCATATCGGTTATATCCACAGCGGGATAGAAAAAATGTGCGAATCGCTCACGTATCCGCAGATCCCCTACCTTACCGACAGGATGGACTATCTCTCCGCGCACATGAATGAAGAAGCGGTGTGCCTTTGCATTGAAAATGCACTTGGCGTGGAGGTGCCCGACCGGGTGAAGTACATCCGTACCATATTCAGCGAGTTACAGCGTCTGGCCTCCCACCAGTTATGGTGGTGCGTGATGGGGATGGACCTGGGAGCCTTGACCACCTTCTTCTATGGATTGCGCGACAGGGAGAAAATTCTTGACATTTTCGAGGAGACCTGCGGGGCGCGTCTGACACTTCACTATAGCATCCCCGGCGGGCTGATGTTCGACATCCATCCGAACTTTAGGAACCGGGTCCACGAGTTTCTGAACTATTTCCGGGAAAAGCTTCCGGAATACGACCAGCTGCTGACCGGCAACGTCATTTTCCAGGAGCGGACGCGCGGCATCGGAATATTTCCAAGGGAAGCTGTCATCAATTATGGCGTCACAGGTCCTTCCGGAAGGGCATCGGGGTTTTCCTGCGATGTCAGGAAACATCATCCCTACAGTGCCTATCCGTTCGTCAGCTTCCAGGAAGCCCTGGACGACCGTTGCGACACGCTGGCCCGTTATAAGGTCAGGATCAGGGAGATGTGGGAATCCATGTCGATCATCGAACAGCTGATTGACAACATCCCCGAGGGGGATTACCAGGTCAAACTCAAGGGGGTGGTCAAACTTCCGGAAGGAGAATATTTTCAGCGGGTGGAATCAGCCAGGGGAGATTTTGGCGTATTCATCATCAGTGACGGCAAGAAAAGCCCCTACCGGCTGAAATTCCGTTCACCGGGATTCAGCAATCTATCGGCACTCCATGCGATGTCGAAAGGATGGAAGATCGCCGACCTGGTGGCCATCATGTCGTCGCTCGACCTTGTAATCCCTGATATTGACAGGTAAAACCAACGATATGGCATTCAGTATATACGATTTTTCCTCCTTCACACAGTCCATCCACGAAGGGCTGAGTAACCGGCTATCGCCCGCGGGGACGCTTGCTGTGGAATGGGTGATCGTAGGGATTGTCATCCTGCTGTTTGTGGCGGTCTTCGGATTGTTCCTGGTTTATGCCGAACGCAAGGTATGCGCCTTTTTCCAGCAACGGTTGGGACCGATGCGGGTGGGCCCGTGGGGTCTTGTTCAGACCATCGCCGACTTTATCAAGCTTTTAATGAAGGAATTGATCCAGCCGGCCAGGGCCGATAAATTCCTGTACAACCTAGCGCCGTTCATCGTGATCATCGTCACCTTCCTGGCCATTTCGGTGATACCGTTTGCCAAAGGATTGCAGGCCTTCGATTTTGACATAGGCGTATTTTTCGTGACCTCCATCACTGCCGTGGGCGTCATTGGCATATTGCTGGCAGGCTGGTCATCCAACAACAAATATTCACTGATCGGTGCCATGAGAAGCGGTGCACAGATCATCAGCTACGAACTGTCGGTAGGGCTGTCACTGATCACCATCGTGATCCTGGCAGGCACGCTGCAGCTCTCTGGGATCGTCGAAGCCCAGCGCGCCGGGTGGTTCATCTACCGCGGACACATTCCGGCCATCATTGCTTTTTTCGTGTTCGTCATCGCAGGGACGGCAGAAACCAACCGCGGACCTTTCGACCTGGCCGAAGCGGAATCCGAGCTCACCGCAGGATTCCATACGGAATATTCAGGGATCAAGTTCGCTTTCTTTTTCCTGGCCGAATACGTCAACCTGTTCATCGTTTCCGCCATGGCCACCACGGTCTTCCTGGGAGGCTGGATGCCCCTGCACTTTGGGAACCTGGAGGAATTCAACCATGTGATGGATCTCATTCCACCGGTCTTCTGGTTTTTCATCAAGGTGTTTTTCGTGATATTCCTGATCATGTGGTTCAAATGGACATTCCCCCGCCTGAGGATCGACCAGATCCTGACCCTGGAGTGGAAATTCCTTTTACCCATCAATTTGTTCAATATCATCCTGATGACCGTGATCGTACTGATGGGATGGCATTTTTAACAGAGAGAGAAGAAGATGAGAGCGATCTGGAAATATTTATCTGACGTTTTAAAAGGCATATGGACACTCATCCAGGGTATGCGGGTGACGGGTCATTACTTTTTCAGACCCTGGCTGATCGTAACTCAGCAATATCCTGAGAACAGGCGCAAACTGGTGATGTTCGAGCGGTTCAGGGGCGAGGTTACCATGCCGCACAATGAGAACAACGAGCACAAATGTACAGGTTGCGGAATCTGTGAGATAAGCTGTCCCAATGGTTCCATCGAGATCATCACAGCGACGGTGCTGCTCCCTGACGGCAAGAAGAAAAGGATCATTGACAAACATATCTATCATCTGGGCATGTGCAGTCTGTGCAACCTATGTGTGAAGAACTGTCCCTCGGATGCCATCGTCATGGCTCAGACCTTTGAGCATGCCGTGTGGGACCGCACTCAGCTGACCAAGGTACTGAACAGGCCCGGATCAAAGATCATGGAGGGCATCAAAGAATAATCTGGCAGGCTATGAACAATATGGTCATGTTTATTATTTTGTCGGGCTTGATACTGGTCTTTTCATTGATGACGGTACTCACCCGGCGTATCCTGCGTTCGGCAGTATTTCTTTTATTTGTCCTTCTGGCGACCGCGGGGCTTTATTTCATGCTGGATTACATGTTCCTGGCGGCAGTTCAGCTGACGGTGTATGCTGGCGGGATCGTGGTTCTGATCATCTTTTCCATTTTGCTCACCAGCCATATCAGTGAAAGGGCAGCTATGGCCGGCCGATGGCGTATGATCGCTTCAGCCCTTGTGGTCATCCTGGGGGCGGGAGTCACGCTTTATACGATTTACAGCTATGCATTCAAACCCTCAGCCGAAACTGCTGTACCCAGTACCATGAAATCGATAGGAAATCAGCTGATCAATTACGGCGATAACGGATATGCGTTACCCTTTGAGGTCATCTCCGTCCTGCTGCTCGCCGTCATGATCGGAGCCATCATTGTTGCCAAAAAAGAAGTCAAATAGAAAAACCCCCTCCGATGCATCAAGGTATACCACTTCATTATTTTCTGATCCTCAGCACCCTGATGTTTTTCATCGGGATCTTTGGTTTTCTGACCCGCAGGAACCTGATCACCATCCTGATGTCGATCGAACTGATCCTGAACTCGGTAAACATCAACTTTGTGGTCTTCAACCGATACCTTTTTCCCCATGAACTGCAGGGGCATTTTTTCAGCATGATCGTCATTGCCATCGCGGCCGCTGAAGCGGCCATTGCCATAGCCATCATCATCAACATATACAGAAATTTCCGTTCGATCGAAGTAGAAAAAGTGGACGAAATGAAACATTAAGTCTATGGAAATTCACGGATACGCATTTACGCTCTATATTCTCCTGATCCCTTTTCTCCTGTTCATCTTCCTGGGATTGTCCGGCCACCGGTTCAAGCCTCTTATCTCGGGCATCGTGGGTTCGGCAGGTCTGCTGGTCTCCTTCGCCCTGTCGCTGATCACTGCCTACCGGTATTTCTTTACATCACTTCACGGTGAGGACGGATATTCTGCGATCATTGCCATGAACTCTGTTTGGCTTCGCCTGACGGAAAAGCTGCACATTGACATGGGAATTTTGCTGGATCCGATCTCGGTGATGATGCTGATCGTGATCACCACCGTTTCGTTGATGGTTCACATCTACAGTATCGGCTACATGAAGGGGGAACGGGGATACGAGAGGTTTTTCTCGTTCCTTTCCCTATTCACATTTTCCATGCTGGGATTGGTGGTGGCGACCAACATCTTCCAGATGTACATCTTCTGGGAGCTGGTGGGCGTTTCCAGCTATCTGCTGATCGGATTCTACTATCAGAAGCCCTCCGCAGTGGCGGCCTCCAAAAAAGCATTCATCGTTACGCGGTTTGCCGACCTTGGATTCCTGATCGGCATCCTGGTACTTTCCTATACCACAGGCACGTTCGATTTTAAAACGCTCACCGATCCTGCAGGACCTGCTGTGACCCATGCGGGAGGCGCCACATTTCTGGGACTGTCCATCATCACCTGGTCGCTGATCCTTGTCTTCATGGGAGGAGCCGGCAAATCGGCCATGTTCCCGTTGCACATCTGGTTGCCGGATGCCATGGAAGGCCCCACCCCGGTCTCTGCCCTGATCCATGCCGCCACGATGGTAGTTGCCGGTGTTTACCTGGTGGCCCGCCTGTTCCCTATCTATGCCCTTGCCGGGATCCCGGCACTTAATGTGGTTGCCTATGTCGGGGGATTCACTTCATTGTTTGCTGCCGTGATAGCCTGTACGCAACTGGATATCAAACGGGTACTTGCCTATTCGACCATGTCGCAGATCGGGTATATGATGCTGGCGCTGGGGGTTTCCGGTTATGGAGGACATGAGGGGCTGGGATTCATGGCATCCATGTTCCACCTGTTCACCCATGCCATGTTCAAGGCACTGCTTTTCCTCTGTGCGGGGGCAGTGATCCATGCCGTTCACAGCAACTATATGAATGAGATGGGAGGATTACGGAAGTTCTTACCCATCACTCACATCACTTTCCTGATTGCATGCCTGACCATCGCAGGAATCCCTCCCTTTTCCGGATTTTTCAGCAAGGATGAGATCCTGGCAGCAGCATGGCATCACAATAAGGTGCTGTTCGTTGTCGAATATCTCGTGGCCGGCCTGACCGCTTTCTATATGTTCCGGCTGTATTACAGCATTTTCCATGGCAGGCAGGCACACTACCACCATACCCCGCACGAAGCACCCTATGTAATGACCATCCCGCTGATGTTTCTGGCTGCCGCATCCATATTCACGGGATTCATACCGTTCCATAACCTGGTTACCAGTGATGGAATGCACCTCGAAACACATATCGAATGGGGGATTGCGATACCCTCGGTACTGATTGCAGCAGCCGGGATTGCCGTTGCGACGGTCATGTACCGTAAAGAAAGTACGCTTCCTGCCAGGATGGCTTCAACATTCAGACACCTGTACACATGGTCATTCCATAAGTTCTATATCGATGAAGTGTACCTTTTCGTCACCAAAAAGATCATCTTCAGGTATATATCGACTCCTGTCGCCTGGTTCGACAGGCATGTGGTCGACGGGACCATGAACGGGATTGCATGGGTGATTGAGTTCACCAGTCACAGGATCAAGGGTTTTCAGTCGGGTCAGCTGCAGCAGTACGCGATCGTGTTTGTATCGGGTGCTGTACTTCTGATCCTGGTTTTCATTTATTTGTTATACTAAAAGGACCGGACAGAGATGCACTTTCTGAATTTATTCGTGATCGTACCGGCGCTGACCATCCTGGCGATACTGTTCACCCGGGATCTGAGAGGAGCCCGGTGGGCCAGTGCGGTTGGCATGAGCATTCAGCTGATCCTTGCAGGAGCACTGGTTTTCATGTACCTCGGAGCAAGGAAGGCGGGTGTGACGGATGAGATGCTTTTTACTTCGGACACCAGCTGGTTCCCAAGCCTGAACATACGGTACGCCATCGGTGTGGATGGCATTTCCGTTGCGATGATCGCCCTTACAGCGATCGTCATTTTTGCAGGTGTCTTTGCATCGTGGGAGATGGAGTTTCTCTCCAGGGAGTTCTTCATCAGCCTGATCCTGCTCTCCTCCGGTGTGTTTGGATTCTTCATTTCCCTTGACCTGTTCACCATGTTCCTCTTCTATGAGTTGGCGGTCATACCGATGTACCTGCTGATCGGTATCTGGGGGTCGGGACCGAAAGAATACTCGGCGATGAAGCTGACCCTGATGCTGATGGGGGGATCGGCCCTGCTTACCGTTGGCATTCTTGGCCTTTATTTTTATTCAGCGCCTGAAGGCGGGCAGCGCACATTTCATATTTTGGAGATTGCCCGTGCCAGCATACCCGTCACAGCTCAGCGTTTCTTTTTCCCGTTCACCTTCATCGGATTCGGCATCCTGGGAGCTTTGTTCCCGTTGCACACCTGGTCGCCCGACGGTCATTCCTCGGCACCCACGGCCGTTTCCATGCTCCACGCCGGCGTCCTGATGAAACTGGGAGGGTACGGGTGTTTCCGCGTGGCCATGTTCCTGATGCCGGAAGCAGCCAGCGAACTGGCTTGGATCTTCATCATACTGACCACCATCAGCGTTGTCTATGGAGCCTTTGGAGCTATCTGGCAAAAGGACCTGAAATACATCAACGCCTATTCATCGGTCAGTCACTGCGGACTCGTGCTCTTTGCACTGCTGATGATGAACCAGACTGCCATGAACGGGGCCATCATCCAGATGATCTCCCACGGACTTATGACAGCCCTTTTCTTTGCCCTGATCGGGATGATCTATTCGCGGACACATACCCGCATCATCGATGAAATGGGCGGACTGATGAAGGTGATCCCCTTTTTGTCAGTGGTGTATGTGATCGCAGGTCTTGCTTCCCTGGGACTCCCAGGATTAAGCGGCTTTGTAGCAGAGGCCACCATTTTTGTGGGTGCTTTCCAGCATGCAGATACATTTCACAGGGTGGTGACCATTGTGGCGACCACATCCATCGTGATCACGGCAGTGTATATCCTTCGCGTGATCGGCATCCTTTTGCTGGGTCCAATCAAAAACGACCATTATGAACACCTTGGTGACGCTCGTTGGTATGAACGGATTTCAACGATCATACTGGTCATCGGCATTGCAGGAATCGGGCTGGCGCCCCTGTGGCTGTCGGATATGATCAACTTCAGCCTGGGTCCGATTGTCAGTAAATTAGCAGGTTTGGTAAATGATGTACCGCTGGTACTCAATTAATCGATAGATTATGAATCTGAACGATCTTATGATCATGAGGCATGAGCTGCTGTTGACCCTGCTGGCGGTGGTCATCCTGGTCATTGACCTGGGAGCCGGATCAAAATACAGAAGCTTCATCCTGCCGGTTGCCATTGGACTATTCTTCATCAATCTTCTCATCGGATTTCTCCCTGCCAGGGAAGGGTCGCTTTTCGGTGGAATGTATCATACCAGCAACCTGATCATTCTGATGAAAAATGTGCTGAACATCGGTTTTTTTATCGTCATGCTGCAATCGTTTGCATGGCTGAAAAAAGAAGAAAACCACCTGAAGATGAGCGAGTTTTACGTATTATTGCTCGCCACCCTGATCGGCATGAACTTCATGATCTCCTCGGGCGATTTCCTGATGTTCTACCTCGGCCTGGAGCTGGCCACCATCCCCATGGCGGCACTGGCTGCCTATGTTCATCACCAGACCCGGTCGGCCGAAGCCGGCATAAAGCTGATCCTTATTTCAGCCCTTTCATCGGGGATTCTTCTTTTTGGCCTGTCGATGATCTATGGCACCACCGGATCCATTTTCTTCAGCGAGGTGAAGACTTCCTTTACGGGTGAACCGCTCCAGGTACTGGCATTCATATTCTTTTTTGCCGGTATGGGATTCAAGATATCCCTTGTCCCTTTCCATCTGTGGACGGCCGATGTCTATGAAGGAGCCCCTGTCAATGTCACCTCCTACCTTTCGGTGATTTCCAAAGGTGCGGCTGTTTTTATTTTCATCCTCGTCCTCTATACGGTATTCACCTCTATCGACTTCCTTTGGAAAGATCTGATCTACTTCATCGCCGTTATCACCATGACCATCGGGAATCTTTTTGCACTCCGCCAGAAGAACCTGAAGCGGTTCCTTGCCTTCTCATCCATTGCCCAGGCAGGATTCATCCTGCTGGGGATCATTGCAGGATCAAAGCTGGGGATGGCTTCCGTCATCTATTTTATCCTGGTCTATATCTTTTCCAACCTGGGAGCCTTTGGTGTGGTTGCTGCCATTTACAACCAAACTGGAAAAGAAAATATGGAAGATTATAATGGGCTCTACCATACCAATCCCAGGCTCAGCCTCCTGATGATGCTGTCGTTGTTCTCCCTGGCAGGTATACCGCCTGTCGCAGGCTTTTTCGGTAAGTTCTTTCTCTTCACATCCGCAGCCTCGGGAGGTTATTACTGGCTTGTACTCATCGCAGTGCTTAACGCGACCATTTCCTTATATTATTATCTCCTGGTGGTAAAAGCCATGTTCATCAATAAGAACGATCATCCCATTGAACCCTTCCGATCGGATGTTACCACACGGATAGGTCTTCTGATCTGCACTGCTGGCATCGTTGCACTTGGCTTTTACAGCGCTGTGTATGAATGGATCAATACACTCAGCATTGGCATAAACGGACCATAAATCGTTCTACCATGGCATTGAACAAGGGAAAGCATATCGTGGAAGAGGTGAACGGAGTACGTTGTACTATCGTGGAAAAAGGAATTGACGGTAAACGTGCGGCATTTCTCAAAGAGCTGCTTGAACACAATCAGTTTGAAGTCCACCTCCAGGAAGACAAAAAAGAGGATGATTCAGCACCGGCAACGATGACCCTTGGTGTTACTGACTTGGTTTTCAATCCTGTCATTGCCGTATACCAGATGCGCCTGAAAACCAGAGACAGCAAAAAGGTCTCCCCTGCTTTCTGGAACCAATGGTCTAAAAAACAGGTGGACAACCGGTACTGGCGCTATTACCGTAAGGGCGACACGCACGAATTCAATGCAGAAGAATTCATCTGGTAGATAGCAATATTATCTCTTAATGGCATATACCGTATTCTGGTTCAGGAGGGATCTCAGGCTTGAAGATAATGCAGGCCTTTATCATGCCTTGAAAGAGAAAGGAAATGTGCAGCCCGTTTTCATTTTCGACAGGAACATTCTGGACAGGCTTGAAGACAGGAAAGACTCCCGTATCCTGTTCATCCTGAAAGCACTTTCCTCCCTTCAATCCAAACTTATCCAATTGGGAAGCTCGTTTAAGATCTACCATGGCGATCCGCCGGAGGTTTTCAAAGTGCTTGCTTCCCGTCACGAGATCAGTGCCGTTTACTGTAATCATGACTATGAGCCCTCCGCAAGGGAGAGGGATGACAGGATTTCCCAATTATTTCAGGATCTGGGTATTGAATTCAAAACATTTAAAGATCAGGTCATCTTTGAAAAAGATGAAATCCTGAAGTCAGACGCAACGCCCTATACGGTTTTCACTCCATACATGAACCGGTGGAAAGGGCTTTATTCTGATAATCATTCCAGCCCTTACGACACAAATGCGTATGCTTCCTCTTACAGGAAGGCTCCACCCAGCCCATTGCCTTCACCTGAAGAGTTAGGATTCCAGTCAGCGGAGGTCATTTTCCCCGACGCAGAACCTGATGAGCGCATCATCCGTAACTATCATCTCACGCGTGACATCCCCTCGTTGCAAGGCACCAGCCGGATGAGCGTGCACCTGCGCTTTGGTACCATCCCAGTACGCCGCCTGGTTCGCATGGCAATGCAGCTCAACGAGAAATGGCTGAATGAACTTATCTGGAGGGAATTTTACATGGGTAACATCCTCTGGCACTTCCCTTATGTCGTTAATGGTTCTTTTAAACCTGCATACGATCATATCCATTGGATCAACAACGAAGAGGAGTTTGCCAGGTGGTGCGAAGGGAGTACCGGGTATCCGCTGGTGGATGCCGGCATGCGGGAGCTGAACGCAACAGGTTTCATGCACAACCGGCTCCGGATGGTCACAGCCAGCTTTCTGGTAAAGCACCTGCTGATCGACTGGCGCTGGGGAGAAGCTTATTTTGCCAGAAAGCTCCTCGACTTCGAGCTCTCATCCAACAACGGAGGATGGCAGTGGGCCGCAGGGACAGGCTGTGATGCAGCACCCTACTTCCGTGTCTTTAACCCTTACCTGCAGGCTGAACGATACGATCCCCAACAGATCTACATACAGCAGTGGGTCCCCGAATACCGCGACCCGCAGCGTTATCCGGGGCCCATGGTCGATCATGAAATGGCAAGAAAAAGAGCGATCGAAACCTACCGGAGAGCTCTGGTCCGATGAGCATTTTCTTTAAGGCTCTTCCGCGTGTCTGAATGAAACCAGGTAGAGAACGCCCTGATGATCGGGCGGGGTGATCTGCTGGATCGTATCAACGTCGTACCCTTCCAGGTCTTCTTCCCTGGCAATGTAGAGCGCCCGCGTGTCAATCTCCGATGAAAATCTGAGCTGTTCCCTCCGCTCCGCACTGATATAGAACATGAATGCGTACTCTGTCCGCCGTCTGCCATAGTAGGGATCCGGGGTGCGGTCCGGATTCCACCAGACATACAACGGCGTCCCTCTGGTTTGAGTCCCTACACCTTTTGCGATATCACGGCTCTGGACTTCTTTAGCTTCCATATACCTTGCGGGCAATACGATCAGATTGAAACCGATCCGCAAAACCAGCAATGCGATGACTACCCAGAAAAACCTCACGGCAGCCTGCTTCCAGTAGTTGAAAGCGATCAGTCCCAGGGTCAAGAGAAGACTGATGCTGGTCAGACCTATCAACGGGAACTGACGGACAGGCTCGATGAACAACGGTAGCAGCATTCCAAGGGAAAGTACGATCAACACTCCTCCAAGGATATATTCAATCCACCTGCATAGGATACTTCCCTCATCTTTCAGGTTGAAATACAGGTAAAGCAGCAGGGTAAAGAAAGGCGGGATCAGCATTAATATATACCTCGGATGGACTTCCGGCGACGTCCAGTAAACGATGACATTGAAGAGGATGATCAGCGCATTGAACCACAGAAAGGGATGAGTCCGGATCTTGCGGAGGCTTCCCTTCACAAAGAGAAGTGCTGCCAGAATGGTCCAGGGAAGAAAATGATAGAACATTTCAAGTGGAAATGTAACCAGATGTTTTACAGTTCTTTCCCAGCCAAACCGTAACACAGTTCTTCGCGTTGTTTCTCCCATCAGGGCAGTAAAAAGCGACTCAGGAGCGATGTTGTTCCTGTTGAAATAGACTAAATAATAAAGGCCGACGATGAGCACAAATAGTCCCATGGCAAGAAAGTGTCTCCAGTTAAACAACAGCCTGAATTTTTTTTCAGCAACGAAGATCACCAGCAGTGAGATGGCCAGAAAAACCAGGCTGGGCAATCCTTTCATCAGGTACGATATGGCAGTGATCCCGTATGCAGTCAGAAACAAGGTCAGGTATTTCTTCTGCTTCATGAAACGGTACATAAGCATGAAAAGCAGGTAGGTCAGCCAGGAGAAGGTGATGTCGATCAAACCGTGCTCTGATTCGTAAAAAAGGACGCGGCCGCAGGTAATGAACATGAGTGCCGTGAGGATCCCCATTCGGTCTCCCAGTTCTTTTCTGACAAAATGATAGATGGTGAAGGCATAGATCAGTAAAAAAACGATGACCGGTAACCGCATGAAGAATTCATTCGGGTGACCGCTGACATAGAAAAATCCTGTAATGATCCAGTTATAAAGAGGAGGTTTCTTGATATAGAGATCACCGCCCAGGGTGGGTGTAAAATAATCTCCGGTTTGCATCATTTCGAGGGATACCAGTGAGCGGATGGCTTCGTCGGGGATAAAAGGCAACAGTCCCAGGTACATCAGAAAGGCCGGAATGGCAAGCACCATCGCAAGGATGAAGAAGAAATTCGGTGATGGCGGTCTTCTGATGTGCATTGCTATTCATTTAAAGCGTGATACCTGAGGTACCAGCGCGTAAACTCGCCTATCCCAACTTCAATCGAAGTGGTCGGTTTATATCCTGAAAATTGTTCCAGCCGACGGGTATCAGCAAATGTGGAGAGAACATCGCCTGCCTGCATGGGAAGGAACCGTTTGATGGCCTTTTTCCCAAGTGCACCTTCAATCACCTCAATGAAGCGAAGCAGGTTGACCGGTTCGGAATGACCGATGTTGAAAAGCTGGTACGGGGGAGTACCGGAAGGTTTTCGTTTCAGAATGTTAAGGATTCCCTGAATGATATCATCCACGTATGTGAAATCCCTTTCCAGATTGCCTTCGTTGTACACGTCGACCGGTCTGTTCTCAACGATCGCTTTCACGAACTTATAATATGCCATATCCGGTCTTCCCCAGGGCCCATAGACCGTAAAAAACCTGAGACCCGTCACAGGAATGCCGAACAGGTGACTGTATGTATAGGCCATCAGTTCGTTGGAACGCTTAGTGGCGGCGTACAGGCTGACGGGTGTGTCCACACGGTCGTCCTCGGCATAGGGTTGCTTTGTATTACCGCCGTAGACACTGGAACTGCTGGCATAGAGAAGGTGATCGGTATGCATATGGCGGCAGCCTTCCAGAAGATTGATGAATCCAAGGATGTTGTTGTCGATATAAGAATAGGGGTGTGTCAGGCTTGCCCTGGCGCCGGGCTGCGCCGCAAGATGGATGACAAGGGGAAAGTTTTCGTTCCTGAAAAACCGCTCGGCCTGGCTGCGGTCAGACAGATCCATCTTTAAGAACCGCAGCTCCGGATGGATCCTGGATGGGATCTCTGTATGATCCCGGATAGATCCGGGGGATATGCCCAGCTCTTTCAGTCTGGCAAGCTTGAGATCCGGGTCATAATAATTGTTCAGGTTGTCGATCCCAAGGACGGAGTGGCCCTCCCTGGCCAGGCGGCCGGCGAGATGGAAACCGATGAATCCGGCTATGCCGGTCAGAAGAACTGTTGGCATGATGTCCTCTTGTGTGGTTTACTGGTTCAAAGATAGGATATTTCCCGGAGCAGAATTACGTTAATCTTGTTACTTTTGTTCTCCCTCAGCGCGCCTCTGCGTAACCTCCCTCGCCTCTGTGGTAAAAATACATTTTACCACAGAGGCGCGCAGAGGATAACACGGAGGCGCACGGAGGGCAAATAACATTTTAACTACTTAATAATGAGTAAGATATCCGTTGTTGTCACTGTATACAATGAAGAAGATAATATCCTGCCGCTGGTGGAACAGATCACAGCTGCGCTACAGGGTATGGACTATGAGGTCATTTACGTGGACGATGGCTCCAGGGATCGCACCGCAGAGGTGATCCGCACCATCCCCGACCCCCGTATTCACCTGATCGTTTTTAAGAAAAACTACGGACAGAGTTCCGCCCTGGCGGCGGGCATCGACTACGCCACAGGCGATTTCATCGTTACGATGGACGGTGACCTCCAGAATGACCCTGCTGATATTCCCTCCATGATCAGATTGGCAGAAAGCGGCGATTTTGACATGGTGGCCGGTGTGAGGGTCAACCGCAGGGATGATTTTTTTATCCGTAAGATACCTTCCTTCATTGCCAACCGGATCATCATGAAGACAACCGGTGTCAGGATCAGGGACAATGGATGTGCACTGAAGGTCTTTAGGAGCGATACGGCAAAGAGCCTGGGCCTTTACGGTGAGATGCACCGTTTTATCGCCGTGCTGGCCGCGCTCGAAGGAGCCCGGATAACGCAGGTGGATGTGCGTCATCATCCCAGGATCCATGGGAGATCAAAGTACGGCCTTTCACGCACCCTCAAGGTGATCAGCGACCTTCTGCTGCTAACCTTCAATAAGAAATACCTGCAACGTCCGATGCACTTTTTCGGAAAATGGGGATTTCTGATCTTATTGGCAGGAGTCATCATCAACATTTACATGCTCGTCCTCAAAATCGAAGGCCATGACATCTGGGGCAAGCCACTTCTGCTGCTGGGAATCCTGCTGGTGATCGCTGGTTTTCAACTGATCACCACCGGCATCATTGCGGAACTCCAGATGAGGACGTACTTCGAGTCACAGAACAAAAAGCCGTACCGGATCAGAAACATTTACAGGGGTGGCAGGCAAGCTTAAGAAATATATCCTGACAACGCTGAAATTCGGCGTTACAGCCGTTGCGCTCTATTTTGTTTTCCGTAAGATCAATTTTTCGGAGATCCTTGCTCTCTACAGGACTGCTGACATCATGTATCTTATCGCGGCCCTGCTGCTTTTTGCAGGCTCCAAGGTGCTGTCTTCCCTTCGTCTGAACCTTCTTTTCCATCGTATCGGCATTCCGCTTTCGTCGGCCACCAACATGAAGCTGTACCTGATCGGAATGTTCTACAATTTGTTCCTGCCCGGGGGGATCGGTGGCGACGGATACAAGATCTACCTGCTGAACAGGCATTTCGATGTCAAGGCACGGAAGATCCTGGGCGCTGTCTTCATGGACCGGGTGGCCGGCATCGTCATGCTCTGGGTGGTAGCCCTTTGCTTTCTTTATTTTGTGGATCCACACATCCCCTACCGGTTCCTGATCTTTATCGCGATCCCGCTGCTGTTTGCCGGTCTTTACCTGGGGATGCGCTGGCTGTTCCGGGATTACTTATCCGTTTATCTGCCCATCAGCATCTATTCCATCGGGGTGCAGCTCATGCAGGTATTGTGTGCTTTTTGCATCCTGATGGCCTTTCATCACCATGAGCAAAATTTTTCATACCTGTTCCTTTTTCTGATCTCGTCCATCGTCACCATCATTCCGATCACTGTGGGAGGAGCTGGCATGAGGGAGATCACGTTCCTCTACGGGGCACAGTTCCTTGGAGTGGATACCCACCTGTCGGTGGCACTGAGCCTGATGTTCTACTTCATCACCGTGATCGTTTCGTTCTTCGGAATTTACTTTGTTATCAAACCACTAAAGTTCGAGAAGCAGCCTTTGAATCTTTGATTTTTGATCTTTGATCTTTGACTTTACTTGACCTTCTCTTCCAAAGCAGTGAACCGCGGTTCTACCCGAAGGATCTTTTCATAGGTCTGTCGTGCCAGGGCAGGCTGGGAGGTCCTTTCATAGGCGTCGGCAAGCATCATCAGCATATTGATATAGAGCCAGTTATTCTGAGTATCCGCAGTGTTCTTCTCAATGAGTCCAATGGCTTTTCGATAGTATTCTATACCTTTGGTCCTGGAGCCGCCAAATGCAGCAGGACGGAAAAACTCCGAGTTGCCGTATACGAACCAGCCAAGAGGTTCATTAGGATCCAATTCAACGGCCCTGTCAATGTTACGTTGATTTTTAGGGCCGTAAAAGATGGCCTTGGCCGGATGGAGGGTGATACGAAAACCATAAATGGCAGCTTTTATGGCATACACGGGTGACAGGGAAGGATCCAGTGAAATAAGCTGATCCGCGAGTGCATCGGCATCATCTATCCATTCCGCAGCCTTATCATTCCGATCCTGACTGAAACAGTATCCGATAAATCCATATTCAGCCAGCAGAAGGTCAACCATCAGATCACGGTCCGGAGATAGCTGAAGTTGTTTTTTAACTCTTTGCATGGGCGTTTCCCACCCGATCATCCGGTTTGAAATGTACAACCGGTAAAGTTCCTGGTTAAAGGATTCCTGAGAAGATACCACGTTCATCACTGAAACCAGGATCATTATGGATAGAAATGACTTCATAGGATGATTTTAACGTTAGCTTACTCTGTTCAGTTTGGTTTACGGCCTTTCCACTCTGGTATTCCTGTAATTCTGTTCGTGATGGCCCTTGTCCCCATCATGACAAATGCAATTTTTTGCACAGGCAGCAGCAACAGGTTAAGAAGTACTGGCTGCCGGCTGAGCCATGAAACAAAAACCGACAGCAGGGCGTTGATCAGCAGGTAGAAGATAAAGTACCAAAGGGGAAGGCTAAAAAACACAAAGATGAATCCAAACACCGAAAAAACCGCATAGAGGATCATGGCCAGGATATTACCACCGAAATAATCGATGACATTTCTTGAAAAGCCCCTGATGGCTTCATTAAAATTCCCGTACATACGGCATCGGATCTGTCCGTCGCTTAACAGGGTGTGCACCCGCAATCCTTTTTCTTTCATATACCGCATGATCCGGATATCCTCTACGACCTGATCCTTCAGCTGCTCATGGAACCAGTGGTGCCTGTAAATGGCACTGTCGAAGAGCATGAACTGGCCGTTGGCGGCCGACAGGGAAGCGCGGCGATCATTTTTTATCAGCGCCAGAGGCAACAACGTCAGAAGGATATGATTCATCACCGGCACGGTGATCCTTTCACCCCAGGTCATCATGATCTGCTGCGGGAAAATGGAAAACAGCTGGAGATGGTTACCTATGAGGTGCGCCAGGGCGTTTTGGATGAGCCTTGGACCAATTTCGACATCTGCATCGAGAAAAAGATAATACTCTCCACTGGCATTCATCGCGAGCTGATGGCAGGCATGGTTTTTCCCACGCCAGCCCTCAGGCAGCGGCCCTCCCCTGATCAGTCTGAACCTTGTATCACCCTTTGTACGATCCTCTACGATGCGTGAGGTGCCATCCGTGGAATCATCATCATACACGATGACTTCCAGGGCAGGATATTCCAGCTTTGCTACGGAGTCCAGAAGCCTGCCGATCACTTTTTCCTCATTACGGGCAGGAATGAGGATGGAAACCGCAGGCATGACATCCGTCGACAGATCTTTCAGCCATTGCCTCCCCAGCAGGTTCGAAAGAACCACTCCCAACCTGACCAGGAGAAACACCCATGCAACAATGGCCAGTACGATCATACCAACTCCTTTTGCTGGTCTGCGGCATCCAGATAGAATTCGTTGTACATGGTTTCCAACTCGGTGGCGGTAATGATAGAAGAAAAGGATTGCTCCTTAAAATGGATCGTCAGCATGGGTTTGCGAAACGAGAAATAATCTGTCAAAGCTACGTAAAAGATAAGCTGAAATCCGGATTCTGCAACTTTTTTGAGTATACTGAGATACCCTTTCTCGAAAAGGATGGGACGGTCATGGATCGATTGGAATTTGCCCTGGGGGTATATGACCAGGAGATTCTTCTTGTTTTTCAGTATGTCCACCGCATAAGAAAAGGTTTCCACCATCGAACGTTTCCCCTTGTCGATGGAAAATGCTCCTGCCCCGCTGAGAAACATCCTCTGTTTTAACTGTTCCTCCAGCATCATTACATGGAATCTTTTTTTAAATATTTTAATATTCAGATAGTTAGCTAAAAATCCGTCCCACCAGCTAAAATGGTTTCCCATCAATAAAACAGGAAGGTCCCGGCTGGTCCAGTCTCCCTTTATGGTGACACTGGCAAAATGCCAGCGGATCATGCTTTTTGTATACATCCGGAAAAACCAGACCCAAAAGGAGTTATGCCGGGCCCTGATCATCGCGATGTGGCTTTTTTGGACTTGTACAGTTGCCACCAGGGTGTGGCAGGAGCTTCATGATGCTCCCAGTGGTATCCAAAGAAATAACAGGATATCATCGCCCAAAGGTGGTTCTTCCGCTGTGTACGTGCCTGGTGCGGCGCCATCTCTGCGGTGTGAGGTCTTTTGTGAGGGATATACGTTCCGAAATAGAACAACTGAAAGGTGCCAAGAAATGCGGGAATGATCCAGAAAGCGACAATGGACCAGGTATCGAACCAGATCTTCAGCACATTGAAAAGGACAGCCATAATGATCAGCTGAATGAGGGTAGTATAATGCATCATAAACCTGAACCACCAGACAAAAAAGTTCTGTGAACCGGTGCTGTAATCGGGATCTTTCTCAGTGGCCACAAAAAAATGATGATCCCAGTGATTTTTAAGCAATTTGGGGTACCACATGCCTGCAAAAAGAAAAACAGAAAGGTAGCCAAACGACCGGTTAATGATTCGGTTCCGGGAAACCGTGCCATGCATGGAATCATGGCCTGTGATAAACAACCCGGTGTACAGATAGGCCTGGATAAGGATATGAACGTAGAGCCAGGGGGATGCAGGATCAACAGCCACATTACTGAGCGAATAGAACAGGTGGCATGCCCAGCAAAGAAGAATCAGTGTGGCGATGAAAATTCCCATAGGATCAGATATTGAACAGTTGAAGCAGAATGAAGAATGTAAAAAGGATCAGCCAGATCGGGATGGACATTTTATTCCGGAGTTCAATTTTCATGATGGAAGCAAGCGCGAAAAACAATAAGGATATGACAAACCACGCCAGGTAATTCTGAAGCGGGATCACATGGCCGCTCCAGGTCCACATGCCCATTTTGATGGCCACCGGCTCCATGACAAAATCTAAGGTGACCATAAGAATGGCAGAAGCAGGAATCCGAAGAAAGACAGGCATCCTGATCCGACCTGTCATATCCCATGTAGTGTAGATAAGCATCAGCCAGTTTACCCCGATCATCAGGGGAGTGCCCCAGATGGTCAGGCCAAGCACGGATCCGTAGGCATATTCACCAAAGATCACCCCAGTGTTCACTCCGATGGCCTCGACAAGCAATCCTGCTGTAAAAATGATCAGAAAGTAGATCGCCAGACGGGTAGACCAGGCAGGATGAAAAAGCAGCAATACAGTCAAGCTCAGCAGAAGGCTCAGTGGTGTCAGTCTTACGAACAGGGAATGGGTGGCGGGTATGGCCAGCCCGGCGACTCCCACTGCAAAGAAAAGGATCAGAACAGCGATTGCGTAAACAGCTTTTATCTTATGATTCATTATAACGTTCATTTTTCATCGTTCATGATTGTTTCGGCTACGATGGCAGCGGAGGCGAGGCACAGCGGAATTCCACCTCCAGGATGTACACTTCCGCCGGTAAAATAAAGCCCGCGAATCCTTTTTCGACGGTTAGGATGACGCAGGAATGCAGCGAAGGGACTGTTGGAGCTGGTGCCGTAAATGGCCCCGTGCGCCGAGCCTGTATTTCTTTCAATAGCAACCGGATCAAGAACATGCTCATGCTCGATGAATTTTTCTATGTCAGTGCCGAGCATCCTGTTGATCTTGCGGATGATGTCCTGCCTGGCTGAACGGATCAGCCCGTCCCAGTCCTGACCGTGATTGACCGGTGTGTTGATCATGACGAACCAGTTCTCGCCGCCAGCGGGTGCATCCTCTTTCACCACCTTTGAGCTTATGAAGATATAAACGGTCGGATCACTGTAAATGATTTTTTTCTTGTAAATATGATCAAATTCATCCCGGTAATTTTCCGAGAACAGGATGTTATGCAGGTCCATTTCAGGAAACGCTTTGTTGATTCCCCAGTAAAAGATCAATGCGGAAGAGGATCGTTCAGTTTTCCACAGGCGCCGGGGAGCCAGTTTCTCAGGCAGCAACTGCCTGTAAAGGGTATAGATGTCTATCCCGCTGATAATGATATCGTATGCTTTTTCTATCCCGTTGCTCACAAGACCCGTTACTTTTTTGCCATTCAGAACTACGGACGTCACCGGTGAATTCATGAAGAACCTCACACCCATCTTGTCGGACAGGCTGACCAGGCTTTCAATGATCTGATACATTCCTTTTTCAGGAAAAAAAGCACCCAGGTTGTGTTCAAGATGCGCGATGACATTCAGTGTGGCCGGTGCCACATACGGATTGGATCCATTATAGGTGGCATAGCGATCAAATAGCTGGATAATCCTTTGATCGTTAAAACGCCTGCTGTTTGAACGGTGCATGGTCGTAAAGGGTTCCAGTTTCCACGCCGAGAACAAGGCCAGGAATGCATCCCTAGTAAGAATATTTTTTATTTGATGAAATGCACTGAATATGAATACCTTATTGGTTATATTGTAAAGGTCCCTGCTGTGACGGAGAAACCGCCGAACATGCTCCGCTGGTTCGCCGGTCTTGGATTCCACTTCCTGTGCGAACCGGTCAGGATCCCGGAAGGCATTGATAAGGGTCCCATCCGCATAGAAATACCTGCAAACAATATCAAGTTGTTTGCTGGTAAAATATTCTTCCGATGGGACTTCGCAAAGGTCAAAAAGATTTCCGATCATATCGGGCAGGGTGAAAAGCGAGGGTCCCATGTCGAAACGGTAACCACCCATCCTCCATTCCGACAGTTTTCCGCCCGGATGTTCATTCTTATCGTACACATCCACCTCATAGCCCATCTTTGCAAGCCATATGGAGCAAGCGATGCCGGATACCCCCGAACCTATGATGGCTGCATGTTTCTTCACGCTATTGAAATTATTGTTAAAAATAAATATGCAAGTAAACAAAATAAAAGGTATGTTTGTTAACTGACAAGCAAATTTTAATTATGAAAAAAGCACTCATCATCGGAACCGGCCTGGGGGGATTGAGCACTGCCCTGCGTCTGGCCAAGAGAGGTTATACGGTTGAAATGGTAGAAAAATACCACCAGGCGGGAGGACGGCTCAACCAGATCAGAAAAGCAGGTTTTACCTTTGATATGGCACCCACGTTCTTTAGCATGAGCTATGAATTCAGGGAACTGATGGCATCGTGCGGCATGGATATGCCTTTTGAGTTTGTGGAACTGGATCCCCTGTATGCGGTGAACTTCGCAGGAAGCAAGCGGTATTACCAGATCCACAAGAACCTGAGCCGGCTGGCCGCCGAATTCGAAAATATTGAACCGGGCTTTGAGGAGAAAATGAAGCGTTACCTCACTTCAGCCGGTAAACTGTTCCATGATGTGGAAGATATTATCATCCGCCGGAATTTCAATAGCAAAATGGGCTATCTGCAGCAAATGGCCAGGGTACCCTGGGGACACGCTCCGAAAATGATCCGCAGTGTCTGGTCGGAGCTCGACCGCTATTTTGAATCCGATGAGGTAAAACAGATTTTCTCACTCGTCGCCTTTTTTCTCGGAGCCACCCCATTCGACACGCCCGCCGTATACACGATCCTGTCGTATACCGAAATGGTCCACGATGGGTACCACAACGTTAAGGGCGGGATGTACAGGATCGTAGAAAGCCTCCTGGAAGAGCTGAAGAAAGAAGGCGTGCATATCCATTACAACACCGAGATCACAGGCTATACAGAACAGAATGGTCGAATTACCGGTTTTACGGATCGTGTTGGAAACACCTTTACCGCCGATCATTATGTAGTCAATGCGGATGCTGCATGGTTCAGGAATGCCATCTTCAAACGGACGGAATACTCCACGGAGCATCTCGACAAAATGAAATGGACGCTTGCTCCTTTCACCATCTACCTGGGTGTCAAGGGCAAGATAGATACGCTTCACCATCACAATTACTACCTGGGAACCAACTTCAGGGAATATGCCGGTAAGATCTTCAAAAACCAGATCAGCCTGAATAAACCCTATTATTACGTGAATGTCAACTCCAAATTCAATCCCGAATCCGCTCCCGAAGGGTGCGAGAGCATCTTTATCCTGTGCCCCGTGCCCGATCTGCGTTACAAGCCAGACTGGTCCGACCGCGAGGAACTGGCCAGGAACATCATCCAGGATCTTTCCGAACGCTCGGGGTACGATGTTGCCTCCAATATCCTGACTCAAACCATCTACGATCCGGTGGATTGGGAAAAAACATTCAACCTGCACCGTGGCAGCGGACTAGGGCTGGCCCACGACCTGAATCAGATGGGCGCTTTCCGGCCTAAAAACTATGATGAGAAGTTCCCGAATGTATTCTATGTAGGAGCCTCTACTACACCCGGCACCGGATTGCCCATGGTTGTCATCAGCTCCCGTCTGGTCACCGAAAGAATTCTCAAACATGATCGAGTTATATAACGACAGTGCATTTGCCTGCAGCAAGCTGATCACGAAAAAATTCAGCACTTCCTTTTCGATCGGCGTCAGACTGCTCGATAAAAAATTCCGACCTGCCATTTATGCCATCTATGGCTTTGTGCGGTATGCCGACGAAATCGTTGATACATTTTTTGAACAGGACCAGAAATACTGGCTTGAGAAATTCAGGAAGGACACCTATGAATCCATTGCGAAGGGATTCAGCTTTAATCCCGTCCTTCACAGCTTTCAAGCCGTGGTCAACCAGTATCATATTGATCATGAACTTATTGAAAGCTTTCTGAAAAGCATGGAAATGGATCTCTATCACAAGGAATATGACAAGGGAGGCTTTCAGGATTACGTCTATGGATCAGCCGAAGTGGTGGGATTGATGTGCCTGCAGGTCTTCACCCGCGAAAAAGGAAATTACCAGGAGCTGGTATACTATGCACGGAAGCTGGGAGAAGCTTTTCAAAAGATCAATTTTCTCCGGGACCTGAAAGATGACTACATCGACCGGGGTAGGTCTTACTTTCCACAGGTGGATATGACCCGCTTTGATGACAGGACTAAACAGGAACTGGAAAAGGACATCCAGCACGACTTTGACGAATCGCTCATCGGAATCAGGAAATTGCCCACGGATTCCCGCTTCGGAGTTTACATCGCTTATTTTTACTATATACACCTTTTCAAAAAAATCCGGAAGATCAAAGCGGAAGATTTGGTCAGACATCGCTCCAGAATTTCAAATGCCAAAAAACTGTACCTTGTCGTAGCGGCTTATTTCAACCATCTGATCAGAAAATACTAATTCATGGAAAAATTCATCTATATAGGGCTGATGGCTGGCTCCATTCTGTTCCCTTTCATTCTCAGCTTCGATAAAAAGGTGCATTTCCACACACGATGGAAGTACCTTTTCCCTGCCATTTTAATTACCCTGGCCGTTTTTGTCGTATGGGATACGCTATTTACACAAAATGGCATCTGGTCATTCAACAGGGATTACGTCCTTGGGCTTTTCATCCTTCACCTTCCGGTGGAGGAATGGCTCTTTTTTATCATCGTTCCGTATGCATCTGTATTCATTTATGAGGTGCTCGACGCATATTGGGGAAAAAAGATTTACTATCCTAACGGGGCCAGGTGGATAACCCTAATGCTGGGAGTGTTTTTTATCCTGCTGACCATTGTATTTCACGATCGTGTCTATACGCTCGCCGCTTCCCTGTTTGGCCTGGTATTCATTGTCATTCAGCTGGTGACAGGAGCGCATAAAACCTATCTCAGCCTCTTCTATATCAGTTTTCTTGTATGCCTGATTCCGAAATTTGTGGTCAACGGAGTTCTGACCAGCCTGCCGGTGGTTTCCTACAATGACCTCGAAAACCTGAATTTTCGCTTTTATACCATCCCTGCCGACGATTTCATTTACTTTTTCGGACTTTTCATCATGAACATCACCCTGTACGAGCGATTTAAAAAAACTGCTGTACGAGTTCGGTAAGATAAATGACCGCCGGTAATGTGAGGATGCTCAACAGGGTGGAAACCACAAAATACTCCATGGCACGTTCATCGTCAGCCCCATAGCGTTTTGCCAGGATCACCAGCAGGGTCATGCATGGCATGGCCGACTGAATGATCACCACCGAAAAGGCCAGAAAACTCATGGGTAAGGATAACCTGTTGATCAACCATCCTCCGAGGAATGCCATAAGGAGAGGTATAATAAGCATCTTATTGAAGCTCAAAAGAATGGCATCAATACGCCTGATAACCTTAAAAAAATCAGACTGAGCCATCTGTATACCTATATAAAACATGGCCAGATAAATAGTGGTAGATCCGATGCCACCGAGTGAATCCATCAGTATGGCAGGCAGTTTAAGATGAAACAGAAGCAGGATCATGGCAATCAGCAGTGCCACCGTATTGGGGTTGACGAGGTTCTTAAATTGTGCCAGTCCCCCTGATCTGTTTTCGGGTGCCAGTTTGATGATTCCATGGGTCCATTGGACAGAATTGGAGACCAGCTGATAGATCGCTCCGTACAATAATCCCTCCCCGCCCGGATAAATAGCGTTGATCACCGGAAAACCCAGAAAGACGATGTTGCCCATATATGTATGAAGCTGATGGATCACAGCCTGCGAGGGCGGCAGCCGTAACAGGCGGGCGGAGAGTTTGCCGGCTGTATTCTGTATCAGCAGGATAAGGTATGCGAACACAATGACAAACAATCCGTTGCGAAGGATCTCAGCATTCACGGAGAGCGATGAGATGTTCGTCAGGATCAGCAGCGGGGTGGTGACATGGAATACAAGTTTTTCAAGAATGGTTTTGGAATCATTGTTCAGTACTTTAAGCCTGTACACCCCTGCACCAATGACGGTGATGATGGCAAGGATGGAAATCTGATATAAGATCTGGTAAAAGGGCATCATCAACAGCTAGAAAATGGTAATTCATCTTTCCACGTCAAAATTCGTATTTTTACAGATCAATCAATACATGTTGTCATGAGATTATTTCCTGTTCTGATGATCTTAATGGTGATCAGCTGCTTTGTTTCATGTGACCGATCTCCTGTACCCGGATTTTCATCATCCGCTTACATGGATTCGATTGCTGCCTGGCAACAGGGCCGGGCCAGGGAATTAACCTCCCCTGACGGATGGCTCGCACTGACAGGCCGGTACTGGATAAAAGAAGGCGTACAGAGTTTCGGTTCCGGCCGGGGTAACCAGATCATATTTCCCCGTGGGACCAGCCCTGATACGGTAGGGTTCATCGTTCAGAAGGATGACCAGGTGACCATCCGCATCCAGGAAGGCGTTGATGTACAATGCGAAGGCCAGCCTGTCAGGGAGGTCAGTATGACGACTGACAGGGATGGCATCCCAACTTATCTTACGCTGGGATCATTGAAGTGGCATATCATCAAAAGAGGCCATCGCTTTGCATTGCGACTGATAGACCACGAAAGCAAGATCCTCCGTGAGTTCAGGGGAGTGGAATATTTCCCTGTCGATCCGTCCTGGTGCCTGCAGGCGGATTTCATTCCCTATGATCCACCGAAACTATTGCCGATCGCAACGGTCATTGGGACCATCGATACCATGACGGCACCTGGGTATCTTTCGTTCAAATTGCATAGGAAAACCTACCGGCTTGATCCTGTTCAGGAACCTGGCAGTGAATCTTTGTTTATCATCTTTGCCGACGAAACGACCGGAATGGAAACATACGGAGGGGGGCGCTTTATCGATGCTCCTCCGCCGGACGGGAACAGGCATGTCATCCTTGACTTCAATAAAGCCTACAATCCGCCCTGTGCATTCACGGAATTTGCTACCTGTCCCCTGCCGCCCGACCAGAATAAGCTCCCTGTCAGCATCACGGCAGGAGAGAAAGTCTATTCGGAGCATTAGCCTATTTCATGTAGATCATTTTCCGGTTCATCATCACGTTGTTGCTGATCATCGAAAGATAATACATTCCGGGAGAGATCCCTGCCGATGCTGGATCGAAGCGTTCCACATACTTTCCGGGCTGCAGTGTCTTATTTTCGATTAAGGTAGCTATGATCTTTCCTGTCGGGTCATACACCCGCAGGGTGACAGGTGATGGCTGGAAAAGTTTAAATGAAATATAGGTGGTTTCCTCGTACGGATTCGGATAATTCTGATCCAGCGAAAAAACCGGATGGTCATTTTCTGGTACATTCAGTGAGTTCATATCAATGATAGCCGTCCAGACGCTCAGTATATTCTGGTGCAACCTTGTCCATATGGGCCTTACGATGCAGTTATGGGCGGAAATATTCGTATAGTCACCGAAAAAGACGGATGAGTTAGGTAAAAATGAGGTTTCACTGATCATAAAGTTTTTAAATGTCTGTCCGCCGTCCTCCGAAACTGCCATATAAACATCCGTCAGATTACTGCTGTAATTCCTCCTGTCATAAAACACAAGATACAGATTGCCATTTGCCTGGTCGACGGTCATCCAGGTAAAGAACTGATGCTTTCCGGGAGGGTCATCATTCACACGCAGAGGAGCAGACCAGGTATTTCCGCCGTCAGTCGATCTGGAAAGCCATATATCGGTATCATCTCCGCCATTGCGCTGATCCGACCAGTTGATGTAAATGGTTCCCTGGTAAGGTCCCCCGCTGATGTCGCAGGCGGTGACCGGCATACCGTTACACCGGGAAATGCCTGGGATATCGAAAGCCCATCCTCCCGGCTGATCTGAAACAAAAATATCTTCATCCAGCCAGGTCTCTCCTCCGTCCAGCGACCGGTCGAAAACGATCCCCGCCGGGCCCGACCAGGAGGTGTATATCTCCCCGTTGGGTCCTATCGCCGGGACAGCTCCTTCGACGGTCAGGTCATCATCCAGGCAATTGCCAGCTACTTTGGATAACCTCACTGGCTCCGACCAGGTCATTCCGCGATCCGTGGATTTTGAAAAACGAATGATGGTGCTGTCATTGGAAAAAGAGCTTCCATATTCATCAAACTGTGTCCATGTCACATAGATATGATTATTGGTCCTGTCGACAACCGCCCATTCCTTATCCTGTGCTTTTCCCGGCACCAGGCCGATTCCGGATCCATCATTCCATGAGTTGCCATGATCATCAGACCGCTGGCATACGATCCGGTCGATCCATTCGCCTTCCTGTGGGTTTGAGAGATGAAAAAAATAAATGGCACCTGCTGTGTCGGTCACCACACAGGGATCGCCCCAGACACCCAGTGATTCAGAGAACAGGGAGCTTTCACTCCATGTAAAGCCCCCGTCCTCTGAGATGTAAAATCGGTCAATATTGGCACCTGCCACGATCCGGTCCGTATTTCCGGGATCAATAAAGATGGTGGGTTCCTCCGGATAATCTGCCGTACTGATCAGAATATTTTGATGCTGCCCGTTGGAAAGCGAGCATGAAAACAGACCCAGTACGGTCAGCAAAAAAAAGCGCATCAAGTTATTTATTCTTTAAGAAACTTACTGGTAATCAATTGATCACCTGCGCTTGCCCGTACTATGTACACACCATTTGGCAAATTGCCGACAGGAATGATAATCATGTGGGATGTACTCAGGTCAAGGGTTGCACATGCAACTACCTGACCTGTGAGGTTGAGCACCTCGAAATAATACTCAGCCGACACTTCGCTGTCCACCTGAATGGTCATGTCATTCTGCACCGGATTGGGATAGATACGAAATGCAGAGGCGGAGATGGTCTCAGTGAGCCCGGTGGTGTAAAAGAAATCACTGTAGACGTACTTGGAATAGTTCACATAACCAGGCAAACCGGAATCGTAGGTCTGAATGATCTCCTCGGTAAGGTTATCCCCTGTGAACGTATAGAAATACTTTTCTCCCCCGGACTGGAACCAGGCACCGTCAACCCAATCCTCGTACTTATAGAGGGTAGGCCTGTTATTCTGGACAGTCATCGTTTCACGAAATGAATTCACCCAGCCACCCGTATAGACCTGGTTGGTCATCACCCAGCCGCCTGTTCCGTCATAATCGGTCAATTCCCGGAGGTTTGTGATCCATGCACCTCCATCCCATAACTCCTCCACATAATATTCAAAGCTCCCGTAACCAACCTGCGGAAAATATTCGTACCAGTCAATATCAATGTACCTCGAAGAATCTGCCCAGGCTCCGTTGTAAACCTGTGATAGTACCTGAGTAGGATATCCGTTCCCGTCAAGCGTATAAATATCCTTTGTATCCCACACCCATCCCGACATGAAGTCATAGGTCTTTGACGTGATGGAAGAAACATAATCCTGAGGCGTATAGCCATAGATGGACTGGTACCCGAACACGATCCACCATGAGTCTCCGGTCCACATATAGGCGGCCACTTCACTTATATTACCATGCGAGTCATACGAAATGGAATATTTCATGGAATTCTCCCATGACCCTGTTTCGTTTGATTCTCCAAGCATTTCCGTCAGCTGACCAGATCCGTCAGGTCCCTGGTAGGTATAGGTCCACCGGGCCGTGGGCAGATTAGTGGTGATATCATAATCCAGTTCAGTGTGAACATTTCCATTCGGATAATACGACGTTTCCACATACGTTTGCAATTCCCAGTCCGTTATCCAGTAATAGCCCCATGTCTTTTGCGGAAGCCCTTCAGCCAGGATACTTTCCGGACCGAGGTATTCGGCCAGTTTGCTTAAATACGGATTATTAAGGACATCCTTCCTTATGCCCGGATTAGTCTGTGCGCTCGCAGCAAATGATCCGATCATGCTGATAAAAGCTATGATACCAATAGTAAACAATTTTTTCATAATTATTTGGTTTTTAAGGTTTAACATATTTTCCTGCCTGTAATATCTTTTAAGAATTCAATGAGCTGTCCACGTACGGCATATCCTTCCGGTATTCGATGATCCTACATCAGCTTATTGGCTGCTGATCTTAAGCATGAACATGATGGTTTCCAGGTCCAGGGCATTAAACATGCCCTCGATCTGATCGGTGTATTCCGCATCATGACTTAACATGGCATCCTTTATCATAAAGGCCTGGTAGTCGTATGAAAATGCATCCATATAGGTGGCCAGTACACAGCCAACGGAGCTTAATCCGCATAAGAACAAGGTATTGATTTCCCTGGCTTTCAGCAGCGAATCCAGGTTGGTTCTGACAAAAGCGCTGGGGTAGGTTTTGATCACCCTGAGATCCTCCTGCTTGATCTGGATGGATTCCGGGTATTCAAATTCGGGAACATCCGGTGTGACACCATATTCTGCACTGGAATGGTAGATCCTGATGATGGGCAGGTTAAGCTGTCTGAACATCGTCAGGACATAATTCATCATTTGTACGGCACGTTCCTGATCCTCCTTCGACATCATTGGCATAAATGCATTCTGTGTGTCAATGATCAGCAAAGCAGGGTTCATCTCAGATTTTTCCAGTTTAACCTGAGAAGTCACGGTAAATGCGAGGGAAAGGAAAAGGATAATCCCCAAGGCAAACTTTTTCATGGTACGTAAATAAGGAATTAAAAACTAAACAAGTGACGTCAGTTTTTGTTCGATCATCAGAAAGGAAGGTCATCCTCCACTTCCATCCGCATGGATGCCCTGTTTGACGTATCCTCTGTGATCTCATCGTTTGTTTCAGCTCTCCTGGCTGACCGCTCATCTGCATCTGCTGCGCGGGCTTCAGGCTTCTCCACCTGCATGGATACGGCTCTTACATCCGTATACCACCGCCCGTTGAATTCACGGCTCTCGATCGTTACTTCCACCTTCACCGGCTTGTAAAGGAGATCCTGGTTCAATTCCACACGGTCATTCCAGCTTGAAATACAGATCTTTTTTGGATAGCTCTCCTCCGTCTCAATAATGAATTCCTGTTTCTTCCAGGGTCCGTTTCTTCCATCTCCGTGTACTTCTGGTAAAATGGAAATGAGTTTCCCGCTCAGATGCATAATCTTTTTTTTGGTGAAATCAAAAGTACAAATAAAAACAGAAATTTCATACAAGTTTACGGTCATAAATCCAATCTTAGGACATTTTGTTTATTTTTATATGTTTTTTAACATTTTATGGAATCAATCACTGATAAAAAAGCGAAATCACTGCCCGCAAGACGTTTGGGTTACATCATCACCATCGTTGTGCAGTTCATTTGTATGTACATCATGCTCCATCTTTACGATTGGAATGTCCCCTTTCTGACCGAAGAATACGACAGCCTGCTCTGGTACATTCGTGCCTCCTTCTATGCAGCCATTATCGCCTATGCCGTGTTTTTGCTGTACGATCCCAAATGGTTCCGGCATTTGTTGAAGGCCATAACGAACATTGCCTTTTCGCTTTCCGCGATCATGTTCTATGTCGTCTTTCCCTTTAATTTTCCAACCGAACAGCTCAACAGGATCGTGAAGATCATACTCCTGGTTGTCATGATCCTGGGCCTGATCTCCATCCTGACCGAGCTTGTCACCGCAATAAGGTATGCAGGAAAGAGTTCCGAAAGTGATCCCTAACCCCTGCTCCACTCATGCCGGATCCCCCTCTCCACAGATATCAACAGTGTGTCCATTGACAGAATAACAATTTAACAATTTAACAGTTTAACAATTTAACAATTTAACAATGAAAAAGCTCCTACCTTCTCACACGCTGCTTTTATTCGTAGCATTGTTCCTGATCCTGACCTCCTGTGCACCCGGCAATGAAAAATTCGATGCAGCAGCAGCCAATTTCTGGGCAGGTCTCTGGCACGGATTCATATCCTTTTTTACCTTTATTATCAGCCTGTTCAATGATAACGTGACGATCTATGAGGTGAACAATGTGGGCAAGTTATACAACCTGGGATTCATCCTGGGAGCTATGATCTTTTATAGCGGGGGGGCCCGGTCTGGTTGCCGCTGGAAAAAATAAGGACATCATCAAATCAGTCAGTTTATGTATCTTTCAAAAAGAAAAAAACTTGTCTGGACGGTCATCGTAGCCTTGATCCTTGGAGCGGTTGCGTTGATCATCCTTTTACCGAGGAAGGGTGAGGTCAAAGATGCTGGCGGGACCATGAGCATTATCTGTCCCATCAAAGTCTACCAGCAGGGAGAGGTATTTAAAAGCCCCTGCCCGCTAAGGCCACGGGAGAGCTGCGTATTCACCGACGCCCACAACTGCCAGTACGACATGCGAAATGTGGGCAGCCAGCCTCTTAAAAAAGGCGAGTCTGTTATTGTCGTCAGACAATCGATAGAGGGACTAATACAGATACTGGAAGTGAATGTGCTGGAGTGACCTGAACAAATTCCAAATCACAAAGACCAAAATCCAAACAAATTCCAGATTACAAATTAAAAGGCCGACACAGGGAAGTGTAGTTTACTTGATCCCCTCCGGCAACAGGATCCCGCTGAGCCGCAACAGTTCTGTTTCCTGGATCTTTACACGGAACAAGGCCTTGATCATCCTGCTGCTGGCTTCCAGCAGATTCTCCTGTACTTCCCTCAATTCGATGGAAGAGAGGGAACCAATCCGGTAACTTTCGCCCGCGATATCCATATTCTTCTGCGCCAGGACCAGGTTTTGTTCTTCCAGGGCAATCACCCTTAACTCGCTGGTATACTGGTTAAAAAACTGATTCAGGATGGCAACCAGGTTCAGCTGAAGTTCTTCCTCCCTGAGCTGCGCATTTTCGATATTGATACGGGCATTTGTTACCTCGCGGGTGCGGTTCATTCCATTGAAAAGAATAAAATCCAGCGAGAGCCCTATGTACGGTCCCAGTTGACGGTTATACTCGATGAACGAGGCCTCTGTCTCATTTTCGACGAAGTTATAACCTGAACGGAGGGTAAGCACAGGATAACGGACACCCTGCATGCTTTTAAGATCCAAATGGTTCAGCTCCGTGGTGTACCTCTCTTTCTGCAATTCTGTGTTGGATCTGAGGCAATAATCCGTCAGGGCTTTGATGTCCAGGCTTTCCTGTATCAGGATCGTATCTTCTACCTGGAAGGCGGTGGCAGCGTCACGGGCCAGTAATTCATTGAGTGCAATACGGGCGTTCTCGGTATATGCCTGCTGCTGGATCAATGCCGATTCGTCCGCATTCAGATCCACCTGCGCCCTGAGGTATTCCAGTTCCGAAGCGGCGCCGATACTGCTCCTGGTTTCAGCGATCCGGGTCCTTTCCCGCGACAGTCCCACCTGCTCACGGAGTACATTCTCCATCATCTGATTCCTTACGATATCATGATAGATGATGATGATCCGGGACAGGGTCTTTTCCATGGCGATCCTGACCTCGAGTTCCCCCATTTGCTCCAATGTGGCCAGCCGGTTCCGGTTGACGAACATATTCATCCCGTCGAACAACGTCCAGTTCAGAAAAACGCCTGCATCCACCCAGTTCGTGCCGGCTGCGTTCTCATTGAGTTCCGTTCCGGAGACAACCCTGACATCCGCGTGCCTCACGCTCGTCTCATATCCGGCCGTGAGGCTTATCTCAGGCAAAAAGCCGGCATTCCCCGCCGTGTTATTGTTCATGGCAATATTCTCTTCATTTCTGACGATCCGTATCCCAAAATTGCTTTCCAGTCCTGTTTTTATGGCATCGTCGAGACTGAGGAGCGGCTGTCCGACACTGCCGGAGTTTCCTGCAAGAATGAAGGCGATCAACAGGGCAATTCTGGCAGTATACAGCCTGTCAATGACAGGTTGCATACTTTTCACATAAAGTGGATTCATTATGTAATAGTTTTGATATTATCTCTGGATAAATACGTATAGAGGGCAGGAACGATATACAGGGAAAAGAAGGTGGCAAAGAGCATCCCTCCTACCACTGCGATCCCCATGGAGCGTCGGCTGCCAGAGGAAGCGCCGATCGAGAGTGCGATCGGTAATATACCCAGGATCGTCGCCGAAGCGGTCATCAGGATGGGCCTGAGCCGGGTGGCGGCAGCGTGGCGGACCGCATCGTACTTATCGCTCCCTCGCAGCTTTCGCTGATTGGCAAATTCAACGATCAGGATCCCGTTTTTAGTGACCAGGCCAATCAGCATGATGATTCCGATCTGGCTGAAAATATTGAGTGTCTGGTCAAAGAACCATAATGACAGCAATGCGCCGAACAAAGCAAGGGGCACTGTCATCAGGATGACCAGTGGATCGAGCCAGCTGTTGAACTGGGCTGCGAGAATAAGATAAATGAGCACCAGTGCCAGCATGAAGATATACCTCAGGCTCGCCGAACTCTCTGCGTAATCCCTTGCCTGCCCTGCCAGGGCAGTCCTGAAGTTTGCAGGCAGAACCTTCACCGCTATGCGCTCCATCTCGCGTATGCCATCCCCCAGCGTCATTCCCGGAACGGTGCCGGCAGAGATGGTCGCAGAGATATACCTGTCGTATGTGAAAATCGTGGAGGGATTGATGCCTTCCTCCCATACGATGAGGTTCTCAAGAGGGATCAGCTCTCCCCTGTTATTTCGTACATTCAGCAACTTAAGGTCTTCAGGGGAATCCCTGTACTCACGTGCCACCTGACCAATCACCTGGTACTGTTTACCGTTCATGTAAAAATAATCAAAACGCTGGCCGCTGAGTGCGAATTGAAGGGTAGTGGCAATATCCCTCACCGAAACCCCCATCATCGCAGCGCGGTCCCTGTCGATGGTCAGCCGCAGCTCGGGCTTGTTGATCTTGAGGTTGGCATCCACAAAACGGAGGATGGGGCTTTTTCGGGCTTCTTCCAGAAAAAGGGGCAGCACACGCTTGAGCGAATCAAAATTGGAGGATTGGATCACAAACTGAAGTGCCTGTCCGGCAAAACGGCTTCCAATGGTCGGAGGTTCAAAGGGAAATGCACTGATTCCGGTAATGTGCTGAAGATCGCGGGAAACCTTTTGAAAGATCTCATTCTGCGTCCTGTCCCTCTTATCCGGATCGCTCAGGTAAACGATCTCCTGCCCTTTGTTGGGTGCATCAATGGTGCTGAGACTGGGGGCGATCATGGCAAAATTGCGTGTGGCTTCCGGAATCGAATCAGCCACGTATTGGCTCAATTGATCCATGTACTTCTCCATGAATTCATACGACGATCCTTCGGGCCCAAGGGTGATGATCCTTACATTCGACCTGTCCTCATAAGGCGCCAGCTCAGAGTGGATGTCCCTTCCAAGGAGAAAGATCAGTACGGCTACCAGGGCAAAAACAGGCCAGATCACCCAGCGGAATTTGATGAACGCCGCCAGGGAATACCGGTATCGCCGGTTCAGGTTAAGAAAGAATGGCTCGGTCAGCTTAAAGAACCAGTTCAGGTTAAGATGACGCTGCTGCGTCAGGATGCGTGATCCCATCATGGGAGAAAGTGTGAGGGCCACAAAACCGGATACCATGACAGAGCCTGCCACCACGAGGGCAAACTCCCTGAACAGCTTACCCGTCAGTCCCTGCAGGAACATGATCGGTATAAAGACCACCGCAAGGGTCAGTGTCGTGGATATGATGGCAAAATAGATTTCCTGGATGCCTTTATGGGCCGCCTCCATGGCAGAAAAACCCGAGTCGACTTTTGTATATATGATCTCCAGAACGATGATGGCATCATCGCAAACCAGCCCGATGGCAAGGATCAACCCCACCAGGGTCAGCACGTTGATCGTAATACCGGTCAGGTACATGATGAAAAAGGTTGCGATGATCGAAATTGGGATGGCAATCACAGGGATGACCGCAGAGCGCCAGTCACGAAGAAAAAAGTAGATGATCAGGACAACCAGGCAGAAAGCAAGGAGCATCGTTTCCTTCACCTCCTTGATGGCATTGCGCTCAAACAGCGTGAAATCAAAGCCAAGCCTCATGTCAATATCGGGCGGTAAAACCTCCCTGACCTCATCCATGCGTTTGTAGAACTCATCGGCAATATCAATGGTGTTGGCTCCCGGCTGGGGAATGACCCCAATGGCAACGCATGGGAAAAGGTCGCTCTTGAAGATGGTCCGCTCATTTTCCGCTCCAAGCTCTGCAAAGCCCAGATCGCTGAATCGCAGGACCGATCCGTCTTTCTCCCTGATGGTAAGATTGTTGAACTCATCGGGTGTGGTCAGCAGTCCCAGCGTCCGCACACTGAGCTCGCTGGTCTCCCCTTCTATTCTCCCGGAAGGAAGTTCGACATTCTCGCGCACAACAGCCTGCTGCACATCCAGGGGAGTGAGATCATGTGCTGCCAGACGGTCAGGATCCAGCCAGAGACGCATGCAATACTTCTTTTCTCCGAAAACCTTTATTCCGCCGATCTCCGGGATCGTCTGCAGACGGTCTTTGATCAGCCTGTCGACAATATCATACACCTGCAGAAGATCACGGGATTCACTTTTAACGGTCATAAAAATGATCGGATTGGCATTCACATCAAGCTTTTCCACAATGGGAGGATCAATGTCCTTGGGCAAAAAACGGATGGTCTTGGCCACTTTATCCCTGACATCGTTGGCAGCCCGCTCCAGGTCCTCCCCAATGTTGAATTCCACAGTGATCAGACTGGATTGTTCGGTCGACTGGGAAGAGATCACCCTGACTCCCTCTATGCCGCTGATGGCTTCCTCGAGGGGATCGGTGATCTGGGTCTGAATGATCTCTGCATTTGCGCCAACGTAGATGGTCGATACATTGACAATAGGAGGCTCCACATCAGGATATTCCCTGTCACCCAGCAGAAAGAAACTGACCGTACCGAAAATGATCAGGAGGATCGCAAATACGATGGGCAAAATAGGCCTGTTGATACTGACGGAGGATAGGCTCATAATTAGAATGTATTTACGATCTTTATCTTCATTCCTGGCCTTAACCTCAGCAGGTTGGTCATCACAACCGTGTCGCCGGCCGACAAGCCCTCCAGGATCTGGACGCTTTCCCTGTTCCTTATGCCTGTCTTTACAGGGAATACCCTGACAAGGCCCTGCTTGCACACATATACCTGGTAACCTTTGAGTACCGGGATAAGACACTGGCTTGGTATGAAGATACTGGCACTGGTCTCCCGAAAGTCAAGAAAAACCTTGGCAGATAATCCGGGGATGAGGTTCCCCTCTTTATTGCTGGTCAATGCCCTGATCTTGAGATTCCGGGTGGAGGCTTCCACCGATGGTTCGAAGGCATCAATGGTGGCGGAATAGAGTACCGGGCTTCCGGTGATCGTGAAGGTCACCGTCTGCCCTTTGCTGATGCTGCCTGCATATCGTTCCGGGACCGTAAAATCGAGCTTGATCTGGCTGACATCTTCCAGGGTGGTCAGAATATCCGAAGGCTTCACATACGCTCCCTCACTCACATTGCGCAGACCAATCCTTCCTGCGAATGGCGCCCGTATCTCCGTCTTGTCAATGTCCACCCGGATGCGGTCTATCCCGGCCTGAAGGGTCTTCAGACGATTGAGGGTCTCGTCATAGGCCTGCTGACTGATCCCTCCTTTATCCAGCAGCACATGGTCGCGGCTTTCATTCTGTGCCGCCAGTTCCTCCTGGATCTTCAGGGTGTTCAACTCAGCCTGCAGGGTGGCATCGTCCAGTTTGAAAAGCATGGATCCTCTGGAGACAAAGGTACCCTCCTGGAAATAAATTGCCACCAACCGCTGGCTTACCTCGCTCTGGATCAGTACATGTTCGTTGGCCAGCAGACTGCCTACTGAGCTGATCTGATAACTGACCAGGGTATCCCTGGCAAGGTAAACGTCGGCGGCAAGCGTCTGAACCGTGGCAACAGGAACAATGGATTTACTTTTCTGCTTGTTGCGTACTATTTTGACAGCCGCAAATGCAATAAGGGCAGCTGCAAGGATGTAAAGAATGATGGATCGCTTCATCCTGAAAGAGTTGTAAAATTAAAGGAATCTTCGAAAAGTATAAAAAAAGAACCAATAATAATGAAGAAATGCGATTTTTTTTACCGGGGGCACTCCTTTCCGACCCATACCCAAACTTTCACGAGTGGTCAGGCTCAAATGTACAATCACTGGTATGAACCCCAGGGCAAGCCCTGGACCCTAATTCCGGTGCAAGCACCGGGGAATTTACCCTTGATGACCTCACCCCCTGTCCCCCTCCCGGATCTCCGCTTTCGCGGAGAACCAGGGGACGGGGTGAAGGGGGCGGGGTCATTACCTAAACCTGGTGAAACACAGTGTGCCAGTCATCCTCAGTCCATCAGACTCCAGATCGGATGATCGGCCAAAGTACGGTCGGGAAAGCCTGTTACGGTCTTATGCCTGCCGGTTCAGGTAACTCTGCAGGACTGTCACGTATTTTTCAAATGCTTCGATACCTTTAGGGGCAATCCTACAGGTGGTTAATGGCATCTTTTTGCGAAAACTTTTTTCCACCAGGATGTACCCGGCATCACTCAATTTGCTTATCTGGACGCTAAGGTTACCCCGTGTGGAACCGGTTCGATCCAGTAAGTAATTGAAATCGGCTGATTCAACACCGATAAGAACCGACATGATGGCCAGCCTGAGCTGTGAATGCAGCAACGGATCAAGTTCTTCAAACATATCGTTCTTATTTGACAGACCGACGGATCAAATAACCCGGGATCAGATAGGCAATAATGATTGAGAGTGCAACAAGCAACAACATATAATCTCCCGGTACGAAAAACACACCCAGGGAAATTATCCAGCTGCAGATACCGCCAATGATCAGTGGTCTGAATTTTAAAATGCCCCCTGAAACAAAGGTACCCAGTCCATACATGGCAATGATCAGCGCGTTCAGGATATGCCATGGGATCAGACCAAAAATGGCAAAGGAAAGGACTACCAGTATAAGAAAGAAAAATCCCCACCATAGATAGATAATGGCTGTATCCACATAGGTCCGGTAGGTTGACTTTTTCCCAAGTCGTATCCCTGCAATCACAGAAATTACCATCCCTGCAGTCATGATGATGGGCCAGGCCAAAAATGAATGATAATGACCAAGTTTCATCAGGATGAAATGGATCAGACTGGCAATCAGCACAAGCCAGCCCCAAAGAAGAAAGAAAAATGCATTTTCCCTGATCTGAGCCCTTGAATTCTCAATCATTTCGTAAATAAGGCCCAATTTGTCGGCATAGTCCGATTTAGTTTCCATTTTTTACTGTTTTAATGAATGTCAACATCAATTCCATTAACTCGATACAAATATAAACTAGTTTATTAAATAAACAGCAATTGTTAATAAATATTTTAAAGATATTTGCACAATAAAGAATGCAGTATGTACGAATACAAATTTATCCGCATCCGGATCTCCTTTTTTGGCAAGCCAAAAGAGGACTATCAGAGGATCATTGAAGAAAATTCGAAAAAAGGCTGGCGCTTTGTACAGGTTTTTGCACCCGGGATTGGGAGCTATGGAGCTGCAACGTTTTTCGATGTCATCTTCGAAAGGAAAATTGGTAACTAAATGTAATCACAATGCGAAAAATGTTCATCCTGACAGGTGTTCTGGCTCTCCTGCTGACCTCCTGCCGTGAAAAACAACCCAAAATGACTGAAAACGTGAATCCTTTCTTCACTGAGTATACTACTCCGTTTCAGGTACCACCGTTTGACCAGATCAAAAATGATCATTTTATGCCAGCCTTCCTGGAAGGAATGAAGCAGCAGATGGAGGAGGTGAATCTGATCATCCGGAATCAGGAACCACCATCATTCGCCAATACCATTGAAGCGCTGGAATATAGCGGACCGCTGCTGCAAAAGGTCAGTGATGTATTCTATAACCTGACCTCATCCAACACAAGTGATGAGTTGCAGCGTATTGCCAGAGAAGTGGCACCGATCATGTCAAAGCACAGGGATGATATCAATCTGAATCCCCAGCTCTTCGACCGTATCAGGGTAGTTTACCAACAACGCGACAGCCTTGGACTGGACCAGGAACAGTATATGCTTCTGGAAAACAAATACAAGGATTTCGTCCGCGGAGGAGCCAACCTGAACAAAGAGGAACAGGAACGGTTTCGCAGGATCAACGAAGAGCTTTCCACCTTGACGCTTCAATTCGGCGACAATCTGCTCAAAGAAACCAACGCCTTCAGGTTGGTCATTGAGAACCGGGCTGATCTGGCAGGTCTGCCAACCTCTGTAATCCAGGCAGCCTCCGATGCAGCAAAGGCTGCAGGGTTGCCTGATAAATGGGTGTTCACGCTCGACAATCCCAGCCGGCTGCCTTTTCTTTCCTATGCCGACAACAGGGATCTTCGAAGGGAACTGTTCCTGGCCTACATCAATAAGGGAAATCATAACGACAGCACCGACAACAAGGCGATCGTGTCCAGAATAGTTGACCTTCGGATCGAACGTGCACACCTGCTGGGATATGAATCCCACGCCAGCTTTATCCTGGAAAAGAACATGGCCAAGGAACCGAAAAAGGTATATGAACTACTGGATAAGCTTTGGCAGTCAGCATCGCCGGCAGCGGCAAAAGAAGCCGAAACGCTTCAGAACAGAATAAAGAACGAAGGCAGTGATTTCAGGCTTGAGCCGTGGGATTGGTGGTACTACTCCGAAAAGATCAAGAAGGAAAAATACAATTTTGATGAAGAAGTACTCCGCTCCTATTTTCAACTGGAAGATGTCATCAGTGGCGTTTTCATGGTGGCAAACAAGCTGTACGGGCTGAGGTTCACCGAAAGAGCCGATCTGCCAAAATATCATCCCGATGCCAAGGCTTTCGAAGTGCAGGAATCCGACGGTTCGCACGTGGGGATTCTTTACATGGACTTCTTTCCCCGCGAAAGCAAACGCTTTGGCGCCTGGATGAACAACTACAGGGACCAGTACAGGCAAAACGGACAGCCCATCTCACCTGTGGTCACCATCGTGACCAACTTCTCAAAGCCGACCGTTGACCAGCCTTCCCTGTTGAGCTATGATGAGATGAGCACCCTTTTCCATGAATTCGGCCACGCACTGCACGGATTGCTTTCGGACTGCACATACCCAAGCCTGTCAGGCACTTCAGTGCCCCGTGATTTTGTCGAGCTACCCTCACAGATCATGGAGAACTGGGCCACTGAACCTGAGGTGCTGAACATGTTTGCCAGACACTATCAAACCAGCCAGCCCATCCCCACCGGGTTGCTGGAGAGCCTCAAAAAAAGCCAGTATTTCAACCAGGGATTTACCATGGTGGAGTACCTTGCCGCATCCTACCTCGACATGGACTGGCACACCCTGTCATCCGATCCTCAGACGGATGTCCTCCGGTTTGAAGACAATTCCATGAAGCATATAGGATTGATCCCCGAGATCGTCACACGTTACCGCAGCACCTATTTCCAGCATATTTTCAGCGGAGGATATTCCGCTGGCTATTACAGCTATATCTGGGCACAGGTTTTAGATTCGGATGCATTTGAAGCCTTCCGGCAAACCTCGTTATTTGATCCGGCTACTGCATTATCGTTCCGCCAGAATATACTGGAAAAGGGAGGGACGGAAGATCCAATGGTGCTTTATAAAAGATTCAGAGGCGCCGAACCCGGCATCGAACCATTACTGAAGAAAAAAGGAATGCGCTAGGGAGTGATCCTTACCAGCAGAAAATTTTCCCTGGCCCTACGGTCATAATAACGGTAAAGTTCCTGGCAGTGTGACCCGTTAAAAAAAGATTCCCTTCCGATGCAACACATGCCGGCTTCAGGCTTACTGGTAAATTGCAGGACAGAGCAGGTCTTCCGCTCAATATAATACGTCAGCTGAAAAGGGATGTATTCAGGAACGACCAGATGACGCTCATATAACCGGTGATTCCCGATCTGGATCCGTGGATCGAAATCCTGCGTATTTCCAGCAAAATAAATCCGCTCATCTCCGGTCAGTGCACTGATGTCACTGGACACCTTCTCATAATATACATACGTGTCGTTCACCTGGTAGGCCGGCAGATAGAACACATTGAGCCCAATCCGTATGAGGATCAACGCAAGAATGATGACATAAATCCGTAGATCTTTACGCCAGTAAAAGAAACCATAAATACATGCAGTGCCGGCCAGAAAAAGAACAACGGACTTTAACCAGTAAAAAGGAATGGATTTAGTCAATGGCGTCAACAAGGGAATCAGAAAAATGACAGGGAGAATACATACAAATACAGCAAAAACAGTATTTGTCCAGATATTGAATTTAAGAAATAAATCTTTGAAATTTATATAAAAACTGGCAATAATGATCATAAAAAATGGAACGAACATATATAAATAACGATTGCGTAATTCGCCTGTCAACCAGTATACTGGAATATTAAAGATCAGGAAGATGATAATAAATTTCAGTAATTCGTTCGACTGAATCGTTTGTTTGAATTGTTTTTGAAAACAAAATATGATCAGAAGCGACCAGGGTAAAAGCACCTTCACAATGTCCAACGGGAACTTGACAAGGTTAAGCAGGAAATCCTGCAGGTTGCTCTCGAGGCCTGTACGCTGAGAAGCTTCCTTGACCAGGTTGAACAAATACGTTATATGGTCACCATGGCGGGAATAAAGAAAATAGTATAATCCCACAGGCAGCAGAAAAAACAGGATGCCTGCCAGGTGATGCCAGGACAGCAGCCATTTCCATCGCCGGTAAAGGATCGCCATCCCCAAAAGGGTCAGAGCCTGAAAAGCTAAGGAAGGCAGGCCTTTTGCAAGGAAACCAAGCCCTGTAAATGCATAAGAGGCAATGAACATCCAAAACAGCCTTTGCCGGGAGTAGAACCAGAAAAGTGAGATGATCTGGATGAAGACAAGAAGTGCATAGAAAAGATCAATCTCCCCGGAGAAAACCGCCCCATAAAAGTAGACGTCGGCTGCGGTGAGGGTAAAAAACGTTGAAAGCAATGCGATCTCGATACCCATATACCTCCGGACGATAAAATAGAGCAGGACGGCCATGAGAATCCATCCCACCAGGGATGGCAGACGTACCACCCACTCCTCCGAGGAACCTGTCACCGTAAAGAAGGAGGCCATGACCCAGTTGAAAAGCGGAGGCTTATTGTAGTAATTCATCCCGTTGATTCTGGGGACCAGGTGATCGCCTGTGATCTGCATCTCCAGGGAAACGATCGCCCGGCGTGGTTCCTCACCCAGCAATTCGACAACATCCTGCCAGAAAAACAGGCTGATGAACAATAAAAAGAATAGTAATCCGAAGAAAAAGGATTTTCGCATAATATTGCAGAGCCTTCGGACAAAAGTAAAAAAAGCTACAATTCATTTTTACTGCCAAATGAATAAAACAGTGACCAATACCTGGTAATCAATTAGCAATTAGATGTCAGTAAGTTTGGAAGTTTGATATTGTAATTTGTTTGGAATTTGGTTTTTGAAAATTGGAATTTATTAAGAAACATATCGTTGATAATCGTATGAATTTTCAAAATCACTCAATCCGCCCGCTTCAGAAGATGTTCAGCGAAGTGCCCGGTCGGTACGATCTGATGAACCGTATCCTTACCTTTCGAATGGATGAAGCCTGGAGAAAAAAAGCAGCAAGGCGTTGTATGGAAGACAATCCCTCACACGTCCTGGATATCTGCACAGGGACAGGTGATCTGGCCTGCCACCTGGCCAGGTACAATCACAGCGGTGCAAAAATAACTGCACTCGACTTCAGTGAACCGATGCTTGCCGAAGCGAAAAAAAAACTCATCAGAAAAAAATTGACCGGTGTGGAATTCATTCTGGCAGATGTCGGAGAACTTCCTTTTCAAACAGAGACCATCGATGCGATCAGTATTGGTTTTGGCTTCAGGAACCTGACCTTTAAAAATATCAAAAGCGAAATCTATCTCTCAGAGATCTACCGCGTATTGAAACCTGGCGGAAAGCTCATTATTGTCGAATCAAGTCAGCCAAAGAACAAGACCATTAGAAAATTATATCATTTATATTTATTAATATTTGTCAAATTTTTTGGTGGATATTTAAGTGGAAATAAAAAGGCCTATCATTATCTTTCTTACTCTGCCACTCATTTCTATACTCCGGAAGAACTTAACTCATTACTTAAAGATAGAAAGTTTAAATCAATTATTACCAATAATTTATTTTTTGGTGCTTCGGCGCTTACCATGGCTGTGAAATAGACATAATAGCATTACCATCCTTATTCACCAACAGCCTGTTGTGTTATGGAAAGTATCGTTGAGTATTGCATTTCATTCCAGGAACAGACAGTTTAAAAAAACATTGTGCTGCTACTCTGATTCAAAAAATTAATTATATTTGCCTTCATCTTGCATTCACTTAATTAGGTAATTAGATAATTCTTCCCATGAAAGGATGTATTGCTATTTTTATCCTTTGTGCACTTTCAGGGCTTAAAGGATACGCGGATGGATGGGATTTGGTCAAGGATAAAAATGGAGTGCGGATCTACGTACGTCCTACCGAAGGTTCTTCCTATAAAACCTATAAAGGGGAAGCGACACTGGCCATGACGATGGAAGAGCTTTACAGGGTGCTGATCGACGTTGAAAATTATGACAAATGGGTGTATGAATGTGCGGACAGCCGTTTGCAGTCAAAAGTGGACAACAGCGAATACACTTATTATTCCATCATGCATCTCCCCTTCCCTTTTGATAACAGGGATATGACCACTACCATTCACATTTCGTTTGGAAACGACACGATTATACTGGCCACAAAGCTGAAAAAGCCGGATCAACCCCAGCCGAAAGGACTCGTTGCTGTGACTGCCTACGACGAAGTGACGACTCTTGTTAAAGTGGATGATCACCATGTGAAGATGATCATGGAAGGGTATTTCGAGCCCGGGGGAAGTCTTCCTGCCTGGCTAGTAAATATGTTCCTTTCAGACGGACCCCATGAATCGATCATGAACATCAAAGAACAGTATGAGAATAAATGAATTGAAGATAGTTTCCCGTATTATTACTATTCATCATCAATACATTAAAATATGAAAATATTGGGTACCATAGGAAGGATCATCTATTCCATTCCGTTCGTAATTTTTGGTGTCTTTCATTTCATGAACGCTTCTTCGATGGCCTCTACGATGATCAGTGGCTGGCCTTATGGAGAGATACTCATCTATCTTTCAGGTGCTGCATTGGTACTGGGCGGCGTAGCTATCCTGTTCGGATTCTTTGGCAGGCTCGCAGGGATCCTTCTGGCCGTGCTGTTGCTCATCTTTATCCTTGCCATACACCTTCCCGGTGTTCAGGCTGGCAACCAGATGGCATTGTCAAGCCTGCTTAAGGACTCAGCGTTGCTTGGCGCAGCTTTATCCTATGCGGCTACCATGAAAAAATAACATGTCAGATTGCTGCTTACCTCAGGGTTGACCATTTCCACAGATCACGACGTGAAATTCGCAATACAGGAGAGATCGCAAGGATTCCTGTCAACCCGATATTTTTCTCCAGCGCTTTTAATTCCGCCAGCCGGTCGCTGACGGATTCATCCCTACCCACCGGTAAACCTGCTTCATGAAGCATAAGCCTGCTTTTGGCCTTGATCGATAATTCAAGATAAAGGGCGATGTATGCCAGCAGATCCACCACTGCCATCTGGGAGAACCGGTATTTGATCGAGGTAAGGTATTCTCCGGCATGTGTCCTGGCAAACTGTCCCTTCCGGATCATCATCAGCAATTTCACTTCACTATCGAACTCCAGTTCCAGCCACTTTCTCAGGTTCTTCTCACTGTATCTGAAGATGATATATTCTGCCACTGCAATGATCACCAGTGTGAAAAACATGGTTGCCACCGGAGGCAGGACAAAGTGGTTAAAAAAGGAATGGATAAGGATGGCAGCCAGCCAGCTGTAAAGAACGGGTAAGAAACGGCTGGTTCTCTTATCAAAGGCCTGCATGAGCAGGATGGAAAATACAGAGGTGGTTCCGCCGTGCATGATGGCCGTACCAAAACCCCTGACAGTCCAGAGCAGGAGACTGGCTGAGTTCAATTCCGACAGGTACCATATATTCTCGATAAGGGCAAAACCTGCACCGACACCAAAACCATAAATCGCACCATCGATCATGAAACCGACCTTTCCTTTCCTGATTATGAAAAGGATGACCGCCATTTTCAACGTTTCCTCAATGGCAGGAGCGATATACCTCGACAAGATCTGCCGTTCCACACCTGTTTCCGTCAAGATGAAGGAATTGATGAAATAGGATCCCACAGCGCATAGCATGCCCCAGAGGATGCAAAGGATCAGGTAAGGGATTTTCACAAGCTTGAAGCTATCCATCAGGATAAGGAACAGCAGGAAAACCACGACAGGCAGAAGGGCGATCACTATGTTCATGTACCGGTTCCTGGATGGATTAACATTGAACGTATCATATCCGTTTTTCCGGCTTCATCATCTTACATGATTTTGAGCGAAACCATCCACTGGTCAGCAGGTCTCATCGATGGGCTGTAACCTCTCGCAAAGCCCACCGACAGGTAGGATTTGATCAGCGTAAACAAAGCAAGTTCAACATCCAGCTGTGCACCGGTATTGTAATAGGTGCGGCTGATCTCGGGATCAGTGATGTCAGCAAACAAGCCCATACCAAACAGGGAAAGCCGTGCATAGGTTGCATAAAATCCAAGAAATCCCAGCCGCCGGAAACGCAGCGGCTGAAGATTGAGCTCTGCCATCAGCTTACCGTAGTTCATGGCAGGGATCTCATCGATTTCCATTCCCGGGAAGCTCATGAAATCACGATAGCGCAGCACACTCTGGTGGTCAACCCAGTTATTTCTGAATCCCCCGAAATAAAAATAAGATAATGCATCATCCTCCTTGCCAAACGACTGGCCAACAGAAGAACGGAGCCAGAAGGAAGTATTTCTTAAAGGGAGAAGGAATCCAACATCCTGGTTCGAGACCAGATGCGGATAGAAGGATTCATTGGCCAGGTAATTATAAACGAAAAATGTCCATTCAAATCCCTTTTCGGCTTCCAGAGCACCCAGCGATTTGAGCAGGTAACTGTAATGAAAACTTGCGTTGGCAGTGTACATGTTTTTGTACGGGGCGTCAATTTCCTGGTACGAAGGAAGCTTTTCCAGGTCGCCGTAGGCCCCCAGCTGTACTGAAAAATCCATCCGGGTCGGGCGGAAATGCCTGAGCGTACGTTGATATCTCAACGTGAAGGCATACCCTGCCCTGCTGACTTTGGTCGGCCCGAACAGGTCATAGAAATCAGCCTTATTGTAGCTTGCGTTGAAATTCCAGCCCCAGAGCTTGTATTCAAGATTGGCGTGGATCCTTTCCTTTTCGGGGAGAAAATCATAGGGTGAATAGGAAACGGATAACTTCAGTGTTTGCAGTGCGGAAGGATCCAGAAAATTGAACCTGTAACCCCATGACACCATTTTCTTGTATCCTTCAATGATCGGGTAGGCAGAGGCAAAACGCATTTCTTTCACAGGACGGTAATTCCCTTCAATGGTCTTCAATGAATCCATGTTGACCCTGGATGGAGGGGGGAGCATCCAGTCTTCTACTGCCGGATTGGATTCATATACCATTTGTCCCAGAAGCATGACCGCATTTGCATCCTCGATGGGATGAACAGGGATAATGCATGGCTGAAGCCCATTCTGGTGGTATTCAAAAACAAGAAGAGAATCATCTCCAAGTGGCACCGGTCTGAAGAAGCCTGTTTCAGCATTCGAGACCAGCTCTGCCTGACGTGTTTCAACACTGATCCTGAACACATTGGAAACACCTGTATACCATGAAGTACCATATAAATAACGGTCATCCTCTGAAAATACAAAATTCGACATTGCATTCTCCTCGAATTCATACAGTTCTTCAAAATGCTCATCCCCCAGTAAAAGATCCTTTATCCTGTACAGGATCAGTTTCTGGTGACCGGCGACATCAGACAGGATCCCGGAGAGATACTGCCCGTCATGGGAGATACTCAGATCAAAGAGGCTTTTTCCAAACGCAATCGTATGCACTTCCTCCCATTTTGTATATGGGGGTAGAAAGCGGATGATGGTCACCCTTCCGTTCATTTGCTGGAGTGCCCACAGGGATTTATCGACTGGATTGATGACCAGATCTCCTGCCCTGGTCACACGGAGCAGTCGCTCCCTTTTACCGGTTTCTGTATCGATCTTTTCCAGGCCTCTCCAATCCGTTGTGTGAGTCGTAGCCAGCAGAATCCCTGCTGAATCTTCATAAGCCACGGAAGTCACGTAGTACAGGGCAGGACTGCTCACATTGGCAATCTTGTCCATGCTCCCATCGGTTGCGTTTATGCGTACGAAATGGGCAAGCTTTCCAGGGTAATTTACTGCCGCATAGATACAGTCATTTTCCTTATCATAGAATGTGTTGGATATACTTCCCAGGGGTTCTCCAGTCAGGTATCTGCGATTTGTGACAGGATACTCATGCAGAAGGGCCAGGTTTTTCTTCTGGAACTCTTTTTCCCACTGGATCCATTTATCCCATTCGGTAGTGATATCCACTCCGTAAACATTTTTAAACTGAGCTGCGTAGAAACGCTTGCTGGAATCGCTCCGGTCGTAGAACTTACGTAATTTTTCCACTCCGTAAGTATAGGCCAGGTAGCTTACGAACCTCGTTCCATAAAGGTAAGCGTTAACGCCCACCTGAAAATCGATGGTTGAGCCTTCTGTTTCAAGGCCGACCACTCCATAGAAATAGCTGCTGTCGTGAACCATGGTACGGAAGACCATTTCATCGTATCCTCCCAGCACACGTCCCATGCCCCCCGACATCCAGGTCTCCATGAATACGGCAATGCCTTCATGGTACCACCGGGGGGAGTACCATCGCGGAGTGGTCATATAGCTGTATACCATGGAAAGAGGATTGGTGGCATCCGGCATCACCTTGCCTCCGAAGATCTTGCGATACAGGATATCATTTCGTGCAGCTTTATCGCACATGACCACATGAGTGAGCTCATGATTCATCAGCCATTGGAAACGCTCATTGGTGGGAATGATGTTATAGGTGTAATTGAACGGCGAGATCCCAAGGGAGATCATATTCCAGGGTATGACCAGGGTCCCTCCGTTTCCGACATCGCTGAAATCGTTCAGCAAAACAGTCACCTCCTCGGAGGGGACATAGTTCCAGAAGGAGCGGTGGAAGCTCATGGCATTCTCATAGCATCGTGCCTGGTGTGGCACCATATACGAATACCCGCGTCCCATATAAATGGTCCGGAGATCCCTGGTATCAAACTGAAAAAGCTTAGGTTGCCCCGTTGAAGGGGCAACCGTCAGAAAGAATAGAATGATGGTCAGAAAAATGTATGTTAAACCGTTGGTCTGATCCGAAGAATCTTCGGAGCCGAATTTTCCTCCAATCATCTTGAAGATAAGTGTATGGAACTATTTGGTCAATTTTGTTCAGGAATAACCTGCAATACGCTGCTTCCAATGAAATCCTGGGCTGAGAGGATAGCACTTCCGCACACAAGCCCGTTCAGCGGTTGAATGTCTGAGAGCGAACCCTGGGCGCCCACCCCGCTGCTTCCAATAACAATGGAATTAATGACAACATTTAAAGCCTCATTGGAACTCAGGCTCTGGATCTGTGACAGGACTCCCTGGTCATAGAGAAAGAAATTCTGAAGACCGCCGAAACCCGCTCCACTCGGATCTGAGGGCGGATGGACAGGAGGCAATGCTCCGCTCCCACCATCGCCACCATTACCTGCTGGTGCACCGACATCACCGGCAGTGGATCCAATCCCTCCCTCCAATCCAAGTGTATAGGAGCCGATCGTGGTGTTACCAACCGCTGCCACCCACTCGTTTCCAACGGCATTTGTCAGCTGGGGCATGTCATAAACAGCACTCAGGCCGGCAATATCCTGGATCACTTTATCTCCAATGGACTTCAACGCGGAGGGGTCGTTGAACACATAGGCCTGCTGCACGACACGGATCAGCATTTCATCACGTATCCCCTTCAGCTGGGCAAGTTGCTGCTTGTCGACGATCTGCTGTTCATTAGCCTCAATATACGTATCCAGGTTGTTGACCATCACCGTGAGGATGGAATCCTTTTCTTCGAGCTTCCGGACATAATTCGCAAACGCCCGGAGGTTATTTTCCACATCGGCTGAACTTTCGCTGATCGTATCCTTATAGAAGTCACCCAGCATATACACTGTGTTGGTGAGCACCTCATTGTTATTTTTAAGAAAATCCCTGAAATCCGTCAGTTCATTGATATAGCGGTCGTATTGCTCATCAAAGCTCCTGATGGATTCGATATCAATAAGCCTGTCGGAAAGGCTTTGTTCCAGGTTATTCGTATATGCATTGAACAGCACCAGGCCCTGGATGATGCTCGTCAGCTTCGCAGTATCCTTCATGATATCACTCCGCAGGAGGATATCTTTTTCCGACATCTGGTCTTTTCTGTATTTGGTTACCTTGGCGATGGTACCGCCTGCTTCGTCTTCCCTTACACGGTTTTTGCAGGAGATCATGAAGAGACCAGCCAGAATGGCAAGGGTCCATGTAAGTGCTAATACTTTATTTTTCATGGTTATGGTTTTTTTTGATGATAAACTATCGAGACATGTTAAATCTTTACCTGTGAATTGTATTCGAGATTACCATCACGGAAGATGGAAACCGAAAGTTCTTCCTCAATGGTTGTAAGTTTTTTCAGTAAAATAATATAAGAATTCTGACCCAGATTGCCAATTTCCACATAATTATACCCTGCCAGGATCTGACAATTGGGTTTGTTCCCGACCTGCCTCAGGCTCCAGACCTGAAAACTGGAGGTATTAAAAGAAAGCTGGACAAGGCAGTTTTCTTCGGAGCTTACATCCAGGTTCAGCTGTATAAAGCTCTGAGGGAGTGGATTTGCAGCCAGGTTGAGCTTGACAGCCGGAAGATCGACAGGCAGAATTAAAAAACCCGTTGCATCCTTTTGTGCAAACGTTCCTGTCGCATCCATTTCGGAGAATCCTCCTGAAGGTTGCCGGGGATGAAAGAAGCTCAGAATGGCTACACCAACGATTACACCGGCAATGAACCCCCAGGCAAGGTTCCAGTGGGGAGTGGGAAAAATACGATTGGCAGTTTTCTGCCATGTACCTGCCGCAATCTGGTCATCCTGCAGTCGCTGTTTCCTTTCATAGACCTTTCCAAGTTTCCAAACAGAATTCATGATCGGTTCCAGGAGGTCTGCTTTGGTTGATGAGGCTGCAGAAGATTCCAGCAGGTGCTCAACCTGATTCATATCCTCCAGCAAAGCGCTTAGTTCCGTGTTAACGGCCAGTTCTTTTTCAAACTGTAGTTTTTCTGTATCTGTCAGGTTACCCTCCAGATATAGCCGCAACATTCTTTTATTTTTCTGGCTGATCATAATATTTCCATAGAACTTTTCAGCGTGGTTCTCAGCATCTGACGTGCTTCAAAAAGCCTGCTCTTCACCTTTTTTTCAGGGATCCCTGTGATCAGGCTCATCTGATCGTATGACAATGCCGAGTAGTATTTCATGACAATTAAAAGCCGGTATTTCGGTTTAAGTTTCTGGATGGCTTTTCTTACATAGGTCTTTTTTTCAGTCAGATTCCCATTCTCATTCTCTGCGTACCTGTCATGAGCCATCAAATTCTCTGTTAGTATCAACGGTTTCCTTCGCTTGATAAAATCGAGGGTTTGATTTACTCCCAACCTGTACAGCCAGCTAAAGAACTTGTAATGCGGATCAATCCTATCCAGATTCATATATGCCCTGATAAAGATTTCCTGTGTCAGATCCCTTGCATCCTCTTCATTCCCTGTCATCTGGTACGTCAGGTTAAAAATGATTTGCTGGTACCGTACCACGATTTCTGCAAATGACGCTGTATCTCCCTCCAGGACTTTCTTTATGATTGAATGATCGTCGATTTCAACCATAAATACGTTTGAATTTTAGAGAAGTTGAAAAAATCCAGAAAATTTTATCAAAAATACAGATTCAAACCCAATTCCTCAATATACTTTTTTTATAATTTTCATCGCTTTTTCACCTAATACTGTTTTGAATCATTTTCCAATGCATATCTTTAACATCTCAATCGGATCCGTACCTGATGAAGACACCTGATACAATACGAGAGATGTTCAATGGTTACAGGGTCAGCCGCATCCTGCTGTCGGCCTTTGAGCTGGATTTCTTCACACTGCTTGGGGGTAATGGAATGACAGCGGCTCAGTTAAGTAATAGGTGCGGCACCAGTGAACGTTCAACGGAAATGATGCTGAACGCTCTTTGCGCTCTTGAACTGCTGAAGAAGAGGGAAGGGATTTTTTACAATACAGCCGAATCCTTACGATATCTTGACAGGAACTCGGAGGATTACCTATCGGGTCTGCACCACAGTATTTCACTCTGGAGAGTCTGGAGCACACTGACAGAAGCGGTAAAAAAGGGGCACAGGGTCGCCTGGGCTGATGAGGAGAAACTGGGGACTGAATGGCTTGTTCCCTTTATCGAAGCCATGCATGACAGGGCAAAAAGGAATGCTTCCCAGGTTGTCGGCCAATTGCCCCTGGGAGGAAGCCGAAAGATATTGGATCTCGGAGGGGGACCTGGGACGTATGCCATGGAAATCGCACGGATGTATCCTGACATCACTTCCTGGGTTTTCGATCTCCCTGAAGTGATCCCCCTGACCCGGCATTATATTGACAGAGAAGGGCTGACTGAAAGAGTATTCACGTTATCCGGCGATTTCATGCATGATGACATCGGATCAGGTTACGATATGATCTTCGTTTCTGCGATTATCCACAGCTGTTCACCGGAAGCCAACAGAGGCCTGATCCGGAAATGTGTACAGGCATTGGGAGACAGGGGGATGCTCGTCATTCAGGATTACATCATGGATGAAGAGCGGACATCTCCCGTCGACGGTGCCCTTTTTGCCATCAATATGCTGGTGAACACCGACGCAGGCTCTACCTACACGGAAAAGGAAGTGACCGGATGGATGCAGGATGCGGGATTGACCGGGATAATGCGGATCGATACGGCCAACCGGACGGTCCAGATGGTGGGTAGGAAACGTCAGGAAGTCGTTTAAACGAATTATGACCATTCAACAATTTAGCAATTTGACAATTTAACAATTAACAATCTAACAGTATGATTCCTTTTTATCAGGTTGATGCATTCACGGGAAAGTTATTTGGTGGCAATCCGGCCGGAGTTTGTCCTCTCGTGGAATGGATTGATGATGCTCTTATGCAACGCATTGCTACCGAAAACAACCTCTCGGAAACCGCATTCTTTGTCGACAGGGGTGAATGGTTTGAGATCACCTGGTTCACTCCTGCGGCAGAGGTCGATCTTTGCGGGCACGCCACACTTGCTTCGGCGCATATCATTTTCAATCACTTAAATTACCCCTATGATGTCATCATGTTTGACACCAAAAAACATGGTCCATTGTACGCCCGTAAGAACAATGATCTTATCTCGCTTGATTTTCCTGCCAGCAAACCTGAGAAAGTACCTGTCCCCGACCAGTTGATCCTTGCGCTGGGATGCATCCCATCCGAACTCTATGCGACCAGGGATTATATGGCCGTTTTTGAAAGGCAGGAAGAGATCCTTGCCATAAAACCCAATTTTGAGCTCTTCGGTAGACTGGATAAAATGGGAGTTTGTGTAACAGCTCCCGGACGGGAAGTGGATTTCGTATCAAGGTTCTTTGCGCCTGTGATAGGTGTTGACGAAGATCCCGTAACCGGATCAGCTCATACGACGCTGATTCCCTTCTGGGCCGACCGCCTGGGTAAAACAACCCTGCATGCCCTGCAGCTGTCAAAACGCGGAGGGGAACTATTCTGTGAGCTGAACGATGACAGGGTCCTGATCTCCGGCAGATCAGTCACCTTCCTGGAGGGCGAGATCCATAGTTAGCAACGGCTCCCGGGTCGTGAGATCTTACCTGATGAAGATCTTTCGTGTACAAATGATTCCCTTGCCTGTACTCACCTGGAAATAGAACAATCCTTTTTTATCCAATGGATTCCACTGAAATCCATTCCATGGCATATCTGTTTTAAGAATAATCCCCGCCTTGTTGTCCATGATCGTTAAGCAGATACTGTCGTCTGTGTGAGTGTTGTGTCTGAACCAGATGAGTGCTCCGGCCGAAAAGGTATGTCCGTTCATCGGCAGGACATCCCTGACAACTGCATTTCTGTAGTGGAGCTGGATCAGCTTTTCCAGTGCCGGATTGATCTCAAATGCGTCAGACAGCAACAGGCCTTTGTCAGATTCTGTATTCCCTGCACCAACTTGATAGCTGTCAGCGGATTTCTCACCTGTTATTCCTTCCTTTGGGAGGCTGACGGAATCATATACTCCGCTGCTGGTGTCTTCCATTTGTGTGATGCTGATCTTTTCAGGAGGATTTGTTTCAGCAGCCGATAACCGCAGTAGCACATAGCCTGTGGTGATGCATAACAGTCCGACGGCGGCAGCAATGAACCAGGGGTAGCTCAGAATGATCATCCTACCCGAGGGTTTATCTTTCCTAAGCTCCCGGCTGATCATCCGAAGTTTTTTTCTGAATGTTATAGTCTCCGTTTTTTGGAGGGATAGGAATATTTCCTCCTGCTCCCTGAATGCATGCTGAAATTCAGGGTCCCCTTTCAATCGCTCTTCCACTGTTTCCATCTCATCTTCCCTTAAATCCCTTTCAAAATATCCCCAAATCAGATCAAGGTCGCTCTTCATGTCGTTGGTTCTTTATTTGTATATACAAGGGGTCATTTGTTATATTTCGGATGAGTGTTTTCCTGCACTGAGATTTACGTTTCCTGACATAAAGCTCGCTCTTCAGCCCGAGCTTTTGCGCAATTTCGCTGGTAGTAAACCGCTTGAAGACAAGTGTCAGGATCTTCTGGCAATTTTCTCCAAGCCTTAAAAAATGGTGATGAAAGAGCTTGTCCTTTTCCGCTTCCAGAAAGATCTTTTCCGTGTCGTGGTAAGCCGGGAGATTATCTTCCATCAACTCGTAGGAGATGAATTCCCTGTTCATTTTTTCCAGGCGATGCATCCACAGATTCCTGCAGATAGAATAGAGATAGGTTTTGAACGTGCAGGTAAGGGCAAAGCCGGGAGACCGGATTTTTTCAAAGATCACAACCAGGGCGTCCTGGAACAGGTCCTCTGCGTCAATGACAGCTCCATTGTTGGATTTGACCATATGGACAACTGAGGGAAAATATTCCCGGTAGACAAACCTGAGCACTTCATTTTCTGCGCTCTGAAAACCGTAAACGATTTTTTCTTCCGAAAAGTTCTCTGCCATACCTGTTAATCCGGAAAGCGCCAAAATGTGACCCTGTTAAGAGGGGAAAGTTATTAACAATTTGTTAGCAGGGTCTGGTCATAAATCCCAATCATGCAAATCCCAAATTCCAAACAAATCACAAAAAACAAATGCCAAAAACACGAATGGATAAGGGCTCTACATTCTTATTTACCAGGCAATTACCTGTTTTTCACCAAATCCGGCAATCTGCAGGATCTGTACATTCTGTTCGAATTTCCTGCCGCCTAGAAACAACGGATCATTTTCGGTCAGGGCTGAATAAAGATCAATTTTGGTCTGTTCCGTCATGACCGGCCTGCCATCAACCTTCCAGCCAGTCTGAGTCATGTCGAAGCCATGTAGTACCAATACAATGTGCCTGTACTTGCTGGTATAAGTCCCAGACATTTCTCCGATAACGATCTGTCGGCTGTCCGGATCAAAAAGAAATTCACAGGTAATAAAGGTACTCTTGTCATAATCCATGCTAATGCCGTCATCCTCATAGTAGGTGAAAAAAGATGGGGCATTGCCATAATATACGTGCAGATAAAGTGTATCGGAAGGCAACTGGGAAGTGCTCTGGATAACCGATTGCATGGGAATGAATCCGCCTCCCCTGGCAAAAACGGGCAGCTTATCAAGGGGTGCATCAGTAAGAAGCCTTTGCTCACCGTCATATTTTTCTCCAGTAAAAAAATCATACCATTGACCTTCAGGCAGATAAACCCTGGCAAAGCGTTGCTGGCTCTCTACCGGTGCAACCAGGATACCGGGTCCGAACAGATACTGGTGTTGAAATTCGGGGTCCCAGCATTGATCATCGCCACTATACTCCAGGACCAGGGCACGGTTGACAGGCAAACCGGATGAATGTGAGGTATAAAAAGCCGAATACAGGTAAGGTAAGAGCCTGTAACGCAGGGAGATATAATTCCTTGCAATGCTCTCCACCTCCTCTCCGTAGGTCCATGGCTCAGAGGCATTCTGGTTATAGGCCTTATGTACCCTGAAAAACGGGGTAAACGTTCCGATGGTCAGCCAGCGGGCGAACAGGCTGGCTGAGGCTTCACCCGCAAATCCGCCAATGTCGGTGCCGGAAAATGGCATACCACTGATCCCCAGTGAATTGACAAGGAGGCATCCCAGCATCATATGCTCTTCGCTGGCAAAATTATCCCCGGTCCATATGGCTGTATAACGCTGGGCACCTGAAAAGGCAGCCCGGGTAAGAACCAGCGGACGCTGGCCATTCATCAGGGATCTGACCCCCTCGTAGGTACTCCTGGCCATCAGCATCCCATAGACGTTCTTGGCCTGCCGGTAGCTTGCGCCCCTACCCTCCCAATCAAACCTGACGACCGAGGGGGTGGCTCCCTCACCCCAGGACGCAATCTCGTTCATGTCGTTCCAAAAACCGGTAACACCCTGGCCGACAAGATCAGCAAACTGTTGGCCCCACCATTCCCGGGCACTGGCTTTCGTATAATCCGTAAAGTGGCACCATCCCGGCCACACCTGGGCCGTATATTCTTTTCCATCCGGATAGTTGATGAACATGTCGCGGGCAATTCCGTCCTCATACGCATGATACCCTTTTTCAACCTTTACTCCGGGATCGATGATGACTGTGGTCTGGACGCCCATGTTCTTCAGCTCGCCGACCAGATTTTCCGGATGCGGGAACCGTGTTGGATGCCATGTGAACACTTTATATGCATCCATATAATGGATGTCAAGGTAAATGACATCCAGGGGGATCTTTTTTTCCCGGAAGGTCCGTGCGGTATTCAGCACCTCCTTATCCGGGAAATAGCTCCACCTGCATTGCTGAAATCCAAGTGCCCAGAGAGGCGGCATAGGCATGCGGCCTGTCAGCCATGTATATTCCATGATCACATCAGGAATATCATGGCCTGCGATGAAATAGTAATCCATTTCCCCGGCATCCGCTCCAAAGGAAGAAAAGCGGTCATTGGAAGCCCCAAAATTGAAATAGCTTCTGTAGGTATTATCCAGATATATCCCGTAGCAAAGTCCGTGATGCACCCCAATGTAAAAGGGAAACGACGAGTAGATCTCGTCGTCGGTGGTTCGGTATGAGAAGTTGTCGGTGTTCCAGTTGGTATGAAATTCCCCCCTGCGGTCAAGGTTACCGGTCTTTTCACCGAGACCAAGGAAATGTTCACCATCCTGAAGAATTTTATAGGTAGTTACTTCCTCTCCCACCCATGTTGTACCCAGTGCCGGATCATCCTGATTAATAACCTGACCCTCAGGGGTTCTGAAGGTGAACCGTACAGGATTCGTGCTGATTTCCAGCAAAAGGGAATCTGTACGGATGGATAATCTCTCATCCAGTTCCTGAAGGACCACATTGCACGGGTACCTTCTTCCGACAACCGAATATGAGAAATCATCCGTAAAGATCATCCTGGAAACGCGGATCCGAAAAATGTCGGGAGCATAGACCTGTATCAGTACAGATCCATTGTCAGTCTGGATAAGTAACGATTGCTCACCTTCCAGGTAATGGATCATTTTACCAAGGCTGTTATCCGGAAATTGCTGTCCCATGGTGTTGGTCAGAGTTAAAATGATGAATGAAACGAACAGAATATTTCTCATATTTGGCATAATATTGATCCTTTTAAGGGCGTACACCTAGTCACCGATAATCTTGATCAGGACACGTTTTCTGCGTTTACCGTCGAATTCGCCGTAGAAGATCTGCTCCCAGGGCCCAAAGTCCAGCTCACCCTCCGTTATTGCAACAACGGTTTCCCGTCCCATGACCGTACGTTTCAGGTGAGCATCGGCATTGTCCTCATACCCGTTGTGCCGGTACTGAGAATACGGCTTCTCCGGGGCAAGTTTTTCCAGCCACATCTCAAAATCATGATGGAGGCCGCTTTCATCATCATTAATGAATACGCTGGAGGTAATGTGCATGGCATTGATGAGACACAAACCCTCCCTGATACCGCTTTCATGCACACACTCCACTACTTTTGGGGTAATGTTGATGAGCTGGCGTCGTGTGGGGGTCTGGAACCATAATTCTTTGCGATAGGATTTCATGGACTTAATTTTTACGTAATTATTTGGCAAATTCCCCGGGTATTTCTCTCCTGTTAAAAACAAATCCGTTCTTTTCGTACAGGATCTTCAGCTGTGGATATTCCTCCTGGTACCTGTTTTTACGTGTTATTTTATACACCACGTAAACCGGCTTGTCGACCTGTCCCCTCAGGAGCCATTCCTGGTCATACGACATCGGATTGACGGGAGGCATCTTGCTCCCATAAAACAAATGAGCGTAACTTTTAAATCCCAGTGTATGGATGTAGCAATTTTCCCGGCTTTTCTCCCTATAAAATTCGATGGCTGCCCGCTGCGTATAACCTTCCGCTTTTGGCAGGATGAACCCCATTGTGACAAACGAAAAAACCAGTGTACCGATGAAGATCACAGTCACACGACGCAATGGATCCTTGGTAACATAAAACGTGATCAGTCCGGCAAGGAGTGGCAGAACAACCAGAACTTCCCAACCGCTCCAGGAAACCTCTGCCTGCAGGTTGGCTGTTGTAAATGCATCCCTGATCCATCCCGAAGATAAGATCGCATCTTTATTCAGAAACAGTACTACAATGAACAGCACAGCCAGTAGCCAGGCCGTTCCGGCAATGGCAGCCGACACCCTGGTAAATTTGCTGAAGACACCTTTCTGGCTTATAACCTGGTAAATATAGTGTGCAGCCAGCCAGGTCAGCGGAAAATATGCAAGCGAGGAATAGTGGATGATCTTTGTCCTGACGATGGAAAAAACAACCAGCACCACTGCCAGCAGTATAAGGCATACCTGACTCCATGCTTTCTGGAATGGATGTTCGCTGTTTATCCCTTTAAATCCGCTGAATGCAAACGCAGATGCAGGGAATACCCCAAATAAAAGGATCAGCACATGATAAAACGGAAATCCCCCATGCCCGGCATCCTGTGTGCGAAACAGCCGGATCTGATAAACGATGAAATCAGCCACCACATCACCGTTTCCCATCATATACTGTACAAGGAACCACGAACCACCGGTAAGGATCAGCCCTCCGAGAAACAGCAGAATATGCATGAGATGCATCCGCATCCGGAACCTGGTGAGGATCAGGTACACCAGGCCGGTCAGCCCGAAAAGCAACAAAGCGACCGGCCCTTTTGTCAGAACGGCAAGGCCTATGAACGATCCTGACAGCAGGGCGTTCAATGCGCGGCGTTCATCCAGCAGAAGGTACGATGCTCCGAAATAGATTCCCAGCACAATGAACAGGTTGTACCAGGGATCAATGATCCCAGATTTGAAATAAAAGAAAGGAAGGATGGAACCGGTATATACGATCATCCAGATGACACCCATCCGGTGATCAAATAACTTTTTTCCGATATGGTAGAGCACTATGAGGGTGAAGATTCCGCACACCGCATTCGGGAAACGGGCACCGAATTCATTGATGCCGAATGCTTTCATTGAAAGTACCTGAAACCAGAAAAAAAGCGGGGGCTTTTCCCAGAAAGGCATATAATTAATCCGGACATTCAGGTAATCACCTGTCACCATCATTTCACGGGCGGCTTCTGCGAAATTGATCTCATCCCAGTCGAAAAGCGACACGGAGCCCAGAAAAGGAAGAAAAAGCAATGAACCCAGGAATACAACTGATATCCAGACGATCCGGGTTCGAGGAATAGTGTACATGGATACAGACGATATTATCGCCTGTGAAGATATAAAAATCCTGGATTCCTTAGTACTGGGGTTCGATTACTTTACCAATGAAAAGAATTGTGTTCGTGGTGCGTTCCCTGATGACAAAAACGAAAGGTTTGTCAACGATGAAGGGATCAGGCCATTTCAGATATACGATAAGTTTTTGAAAATTGAAATTAATCCCTATCTTTACCAGCGAAATATCTTGCCTGTGTCCACACAACGTAAAAAACGCCTCTACGTTTTCAGCAATATTATCGGTTATCTGGCCATGCTGGTGGTTAACGGGCTGGCCAACGCACTTCCTCTCAACCATAAGACCACCGGTGAACTGGCAGATGCCCTGCCGAATCTTTTTGTACCGGCTGGTATCACGTTTTCCATCTGGGGAGTCATTTATTTATTGCTGGCGGTTTTGCTGATTTACCAGTTATATTCGCTGCTAAGCCAGGAAATTGCCACCGGGCTCTCCATTGTGAGGATCGGATGGTGGTTCGTTGTTTCGTGCATTCTCAACGTTTCCTGGATCTTTGCCTGGCATTACCAGGTAATATGGCTATCCCTTATCATCATGCTGATGCTGTTGTGCACCCTGATCGTCATTTATCGCAGGCTGGATATTGGTGGCTGTTGTGCCAATTGTAACGAAAAGGTATTTATTTTTCTTCCCTTCAGCCTATACCTGGGATGGATCAGTGTCGCCACGGTAGCAAACGCCACGGCATTCCTTGTTTCGCTGGGCTGGGGCAGGTGGGGTTTCAGTGAGGTCTTCTGGGTGGTTATGGTACTGGCATTTCTCACAGCGCTGACCATAACCGTATTATTTACCAGGAAGGATTTTGCCTTTGCCATGGCCATTCTCTGGGCTCTGACAGGCATCGTCATCAAACGGTCAGCGGCACCTGGAGGGCAGGAACGCCTGACGGTTTACGCAGCCACTGCCGGGATTGTACTGATTGCATTGGCTGTGCTCGTACAGTTCTTCCGGAAAAAGAAATACAGCTGAGCGTCAGTTTTTATCTTCAAATCCCCTTGCCATGTAATAGGCAGCCCGGTCGAAGAACAGGATCATTCTGCGTTCCAGTTCCTGGCTCATATAAATGTCGATCGTGGAAGTGAGTACATGTTGCTCCAGCGCAAAATCCCAGATGGTTTTCCTTAGAAGGCTCAGTGCGGTGAGCATTTCGCTCAGGGAATATCCCTCTTCTTTCCTTGAAGATCCTAATCCCCTGTAAAATTCCCGTTCCAGCACATCCGAATAGGTCCCGCTCAGCCACTGACTGAAATGCCTGAGGATCAACAGACTGCGTTGATAGCTGGTCGTTGGTTCTACCAGGGCATACGTCGGTGTGGTGGGATTGGAACGGACTTCTTCCAACCATCGTTTGGCAATGACCTCAGCATTGATTTCAACGCTTCTGACCAGTTTATCGGAAAGAAAATTTCCCCCGTTCCTGCCGGACCTGGATTCTCCGACCGAGAGATGGAAGGAATCGATCATGTCCCAGTATTCTTTTTTGCTCCTGCAGTAAACGCTGACGGCACGGTTGTGTGAGTCAAAGGCCAGAGGCGGCATCCTCTCGATATCCCATAACCTGACCTTCTCTGCATCGTCGCCGGGTCTCATCGTTCCGCTCATCCATTCGGCTTCAAACGTGACAAAAAGCAGGTCACCGGAATGTGAGCTGAATCCTGAATCAATGTCCACAAAACCGATGACCTTTCCGATGACACCGGTTTCTTCGTGCAACTCGCGCAGGGCAGCCGCTTCGATGCTCTCTCCGGATTCTGCATAGCCAGAAGGAAGGCACCATTTGCCTTTCTGAGGTTCGATCTTCCGTTTCACCAGCAGGATCTGGCGTTTTACGACGACAATGGCGGCAACGACGGGAAGCGGATTATCATAAAAGAACTGATCGCACTGAATACAATAATCCCTTATGATATCGTTCTCCGGTTTTTGAGTGATCTCCCGGCCACAGTACATACAGAATTTTCTTTTTTTCATCTTTTCCGAATCAGAGCGAAAAGGCTCATTCCTCTTTATCCATCCCGCCAATGACCTTTTCTATTTCTTCGCTGGTATCCCTCAGGATGCCTTTGCATTGCCTGATAAGTTCGGAGGCTCTTCTGACCTTACTGACAAGAACATCTACCGATACCTCTCCCCTTTCCAGATCCTCCACGATCTTCTCCAGTTCCTTCAAAGCCGTATTATAGTTCTTCATTTTAAAGTTTACTTTATATGCGGTAACAGATTAATCCACAACACTATCCAGAGTTCCTTCAAAAAGGATTGTCTTGATCTTCATCCCTTTCCTGACCAGTGAAGCATCCCTGATCGGTGTATTATCCAGCAATGTAATGCTGTATCCTCTGCCAAGAATATTTTTCGGATCGAGCAATCCGATCTTTTCCTGATATACTTCAAGGTCATGACCTTGCTTTTGGATGATATGCCTGGAAAAGATACCGATTTTTTCACTGCTGTTCATCAGAACGCCCAGATGCCGTTCCAGCAGGCGATGGGTCGCAGAATGGAAACGGTGGTAAACTGTTTCAAGGCGGGACAGCGAATCTTCCATGATCTGTCTTGCATCTGCCGTCAGTACATCCCTCAGCGAATCGATCCTGTCTTCAAAGGCTTTGAACCGTTCGATCAGAAAACTGGCGACAGCTGTCGGGGTAATCAGGTTGGTGTGAGCCACCATCTCAACGACGGTCTCGTTGGTGGAATGCCCGATCCCGGTGATGACAGGCAGAGGAAAGACCGCCACTTCCCGTGCAAGCCTCAGATTATCATAGGCGCTCAGGCCCACTTCACCTCCGCCTCCCCGGATGATGGAAACGACGTCGAACCGGGCACACTCCCTGGCAATATTCCTTAGCTGACCGATGATGGTCGTGATCGCCTGTTCACCCTGGAGAACTGAAGGGAAAAGGCTGCAATGGAATACATAACCATGGGGATTATTCCGGATCGTCGTGATAAAATCATGATACCCCTTGCTGGATTCGACGGAGATGACCGCTATCCTGCGCGGAAGCAGCGGCAGGATCCTTTTACGGTTTTGATCAAAGACCCCTTCTTTTCTCAGTGCCTCGATGGTTTCCCGTTTTTCCCTTGCCATCTCTCCGAGGGTAAAAGAGGGTTCTATGTCGACGATATTCAGAGAAAGGCCATAAACTTCATGAAAGCTGATGGATGCCAGAAAAAGAATGCTCATGCCATCGCGAAGGTTTTCCCTGGTCTGTTGCCTGAATTTGGAGCTGATCATCGGATAACTGGACGCCCAGATAGTGGCGCGCATCTCTGCACGGATTACCATGTCCTGCTTATCCACCAGATCAACATAACAATGCCCGCTCTTCGGATAGAAATTCAGTTTGGCGATCTCTGCCTTTATCCAATAGACATCAGGATAAACCTCCCTGAGAACTTCCCTGATATTTCCGGCAAGTTCAAACAGCGAGTAGATCCTGCGATCTTCAAAGAGTGTCGGCTGACGGTCCATATTGATGCAAAGGTAGCAATAATACTCCACTCGGAGCTACATCTAAGCTACGAAACAGCAAGCCCCCGCAGTCAGTGGTTTGATGCAGATAGGGCTTGCCGAAACCTGAAGTAAAAGTAAATCCTTATTTTTTCAGCAGGTCCCTGATTTCCGTCAACAGTTTTTCTTCCTTGGAAGGTTCCGGAGGGGGGGCTGGTGCAGCCTCCTGTTTTTTCTTCATGGAATTCATGCCTTTCACGACCAGGAAAATAGCCAGTGCTACAATCAGAAAATCAATAATGTAATTGATGAACTGACCAATCTTCATGGTTACAGCAGGCGTTTCACCTACGGCCTGTTTGAGCGTGATGGCAATGTTTGAAAAATCCATGTTCCCCACCAGCAAGCCAATGGGCGGCATGAGCACATCGCCGACAAAGGATGATATGATCTTGCCGAATGCGGCACCAATGATAATACCTACCGCCATGTCCATGACATTTCCACGCATGGCAAATTCTTTAAATTCTTTCATCATTCCCATAACTTGTTCTCCTTTAGTAATTTAGGTTAGACATTCATATACCTGTAATGTATAAGGATTTCTTGATAAAAATAAATAAATTTCGTATCATTTACCAATTCCGTTACTTTTTTCATTGAGTATGGATTATCTTGCCGACAAGTGATTCATTCTGTGTCTGTACCTTAAGGATATAGAGTCCTGATACCCTGACCGGATTTTCGAGAGTAACCTGTGAGATGCCTTTAAAGAGTTCGATTTCCCGGAAGAAAATCTGTTTACCGGTGATATCAAAAATGAACACCTTTACTTTCTGATGATCAGGCAGGTTGATCCAGAATTCAATACTTTGGCTAAAGGGGTTGGGATAGATCTGCAGTGTGCCCATTTCGACATCCGTGGTATCCAGCAGGCTTTTGGCCAGTGAGTAATCGGGAATACCGTATCCCAGTGTATCATCGGGTGTATTGTACTGTCGGGAACTTTTCATTATGGCACTGATGATCTGCATGTTAGTAAAAGATCGTTTGGCCTGCCACAGGCAGGCGGTCATGCCAGCGATTACCGGGGATGAGAAGGAAGTTCCATTACCTGCGGTGACGCCTCCCCAGGGAGTGGCAATGATCGTTTGTTGTCCCTGAGCAGCTATATCCGGCTTTGTACGCCCGTCGGAGGATGGTCCTAGAGAGCTGAAGGTAGCCCAGCGGCCCAGCGGATCTACGGCTCCGACACTCAGGACACTGTCTCCGTCGGCAGGAGCGCCAATGTACTTCCATGGACTGTTTCCGCTGTTGCCGGCGCTGTTACAGACAAGTATCCCCCTTTCGGCTGCCTTGTCGGCTCCTATAGTGACCGGCGTGGTATTACCGTCCATATCCTGATAGGTATGGTTGTCAGCGGGATCGTCAAACTCCGTGTAACCCAGTGAAGAATTGATGATATCTGCGCCAAGGCTGTCGGCATATTCAGCACCCATCATCCAGTAATATTCTTCCAGTTTGTACTCTGCCGTACCATCCTCAGTGCGGATCAGGTAATATCCGGCATCCGGCGCAGTGCCAACCAACTGACCGGGCAGGTTGCCAGCCATGATGGAAAGGACCATGGTTCCATGCGCATGGATCGAGGGCTCAAAAATATCGCCACCGGGATTCACAAAATCCTTTGTACCAAGCATCCGGTTTTGCATCCATAACGAATCAAAGACAGCCATGGTATCTGCGGCCCTGAATCCGGCATCCAGCACGGCGATGATGATCCCTTTCCCTGTATATCCATCATGATGCAGGGGCAGGCCATTGATCATGTCAACCTGATTGAGCGATGGCCCGTAATCAAACGACACTGCGGTGGATGTATTTTTCGGTGAAGGTTTAAAGAAAGGGATATCCGTTTGCTCAACCATAAAAAAAGGTTTCCCGTTCTTCTTTATGGCCGTTATTGTACTTGCTTCTTCCATGCGTTCAACGAACTGCATACGGCTTATCTGATCTGAATCCTGATTGGACTCCAGTTCAACGATGACCATATTCAGCCATCGCGAGCGGGCCAGGATCCTTGCCCCGGAATTCTCCAGGGAACGGATGTAGGAAGGTGATATGGGCAGATCGTCATCTGTCACGGGCACATCATACCGCTGCCTTCTTTCCAGGGCACGCCGACTCAGGAACTCTTCCGGCCGGTTGACCGAAAAATCCGACTGGTGCTTATCCCTGAATGTCACTTTATAAATCAAAGGGGCTTCCTGTGCAAATACAGACAGGGAAACCAGCATGGCGACTAATAAGATTATCCTGTTTTTCATGACAATGCCGTAGCCTTTACAAAAGTAAGACAAGAATAATCCAATAAAATCAAACTCCTGCAGATATTTAGGATAATTTTATTGCCAATTTTACATTTAACCGATTTAACAGGCCATGCATATTGATATCATCACTCTGTTCCCGGAGATATTTGAAATTCTGATCTGCCACTCCATTGTTAAAAGGGCATTGGAGAAAGGAGTGGCATCCATTGAAGTGCATAACCTAAGGGATTATGCCACCAACCGGTATAAAAGCGTGGATGATTATCCCTATGGCGGAGGTTCGGGGATGGTGATGATGATCGAACCCATCGACAGGTGCATCGAAGCCTTACGGATGAAAAGAAATGTGGACGAGGTAATCTACCTGACCCCTGACGGAGAGCTTCTGGAACAACCGATGGTCAACCGGTTATCCATGCTTGAAAACATCATCCTGCTCTGCGGTCATTACAAAGGAGTGGATGAAAGAGTGAGGGAAAGCCTGATCACCCTGGAAATATCCATCGGTGATTATGTTCTTTCGGGTGGAGAACTCCCGGCGATGGTATTCTGTGACAGCGTCATCCGGCTGCTGCCAGGCGTTCTGGGCGATGAAACCTCAGCGCTTTCCGATTCTTTCCAGGATGGGCTCCTGGCACCGCCTGTATACACACGTCCCTCAACGTACAAGGGGATGACAGTACCCGATGTGCTGCTTTCCGGAAATGAAAAAGAGATTGCCCGCTGGAATTACGAACAGGCATTGGAACGAACGGTAAAAAAAAGACCACGGTTACTCGGCTCTTAAGATCACAATGCAAAGATCATAGAGCAAACATCAAAAGTAGTTTTGATGTTTGATTTTTGCTTTTTACTCTATGATCTTAAGAATGTAAATATTTTTATCTGATAAGCCTGTCATTTAAAATAACTACGTATATTTGCACACTTTTTCGGGAACCCCCTTTAAATTTGAATGGTCATGGGAAAGAATGAATTGTTACAGTTTGTGGAGAATCTGGTACCTGTAAAGCAATTTCCGGAGTTCAGGGCTGGTGATACGATCACGGTAAACTATAAGATCGTGGAAGGCAACAAGGAGCGTATACAGAGTTTCCAGGGTGTGGTGCTTCAGCGTGCAGGAAGCGGTCCCACTGAAACCTTCACCGTCAGAAAAATCTCCGGTAACGTGGGTGTGGAAAGAATTTTCCCAATCTCCTCCCCTTTCATCGACGAGATCACGCTTAACAAAAAAGGGATGGTTCGCAGAGCCAGAATATTCTACCTCAGGGAGCTTCGTGGTAAGAAAGCCCGTATTCGGGAGCAGAGATATTAATCGCCCAGTGTGGCTACCATGACTGCTTTGATCGTATGGAGCCGGTTCTCGGCCTGTTCAAAGACGATGGAAGCCGGTGATTCGAACACCTCGTCGGTCACCTCCATGGCACCAATTCCGAATTTCTGATAGATCTCCTTCCCCACTTTTGTATCTGTATTATGGAATGACGGCAGGCAGTGCATGAATTTCACATTCGGATTACCTGATTTGCTCATGGTTTCAGCATTCACCTGATAGGGAATCATCTCTTTGATCCGCTGACCCCAAAGGTCGGCTGATTCGCCCATGGAGAGCCAAACATCCGTATGGATGAAGTCGACTCCCGCAACGGCTTCCTCCAGGTTCTCGGTGATGAGGATCCTCGCCCCGGTTTGTTCTGCCATCGCCCGGCATGTGTTCACCAGTTCTTCGTGTGGCCAGCAGGAGCGCGGACCTGCTGCACGGAAGTCCATCCCCAGCTTTGCTGCACCCACCATCAGCGAGTTACCCATGTTGTTGCGGGCATCGCCAAGGTAGGCATAGCTGATCTGCTGCACCGGCTTATCGCTGTGTTCCATCATGGTCATGATATCGGCCAGGACCTGCGTGGGGTGAAATTCATCGGTCAGGCCATTCCAGACGGGAACGCCTGCATGCCTGGCCAGCTCTTCCACGATGTGCTGCCCGAATCCCCGGTATTCAATGCCATCATACATGCGGCCGAGGACCCTTGCCGTGTCCTTCATGGTCTCCTTATGCCCTATCTGCGAGCCGGAAGGCCCAAGGTAAGTGACATTGGCTCCCTGGTCGAAGGCAGCTACTTCAAAGGCACAACGTGTCCGGGTGGATGATTTTTCAAAGATCAGGGCGATGTTTTTTCCCTTCAGGCGTTGTTGTTCCGTGCCGGCATACTTGGCCTTTTTCAGGTCGACGGCGAGGTCTAGTAAAAAACGGATCTCCTGCGGGGTGAAATCCAGCAGCTTTAAGAAGTTACGGTGTCTGAGATTGAATGGCATGACGAAATATTTTTAAGCATTAAACAAAAACGATACGTGTTCCGCCACCATCAGTTCCCAGTCTGTCAGTATGGGTGATGATGGTATCTTTTCCCCTGTTCTCCACAAAGTGAATAGCAGCCCTGATCTTGGGTGCCATGCTGCCTTCCGAAAAATGTCCTTCGGCAAGGTACCGTTTTGCCTCCGACAGGGAGAGGCGGTCCAGTGCCCTCTGCTGAGGAGTGTTAAAATTGAGGTACACTTTGTCGATATCGGTCAGGATGAAGAATTTATCCGCATTGATCTGTACGGCAAGCAGGGCTGATGCAAGATCCTTGTCAATGACCGCATCGATACCCTGTAATTTGTTCTCCTGCACAAAGAAAGCGGGTATTCCTCCACCCCCAACGGCAATAATGATCTGTCCATCCCTTGCCAGACGTTCAATGGAGCGCGCATTCGAGATGACGAGCGGTTTGGGGGAAGCCACTACCTTGCGCCATCCTCTCCCCCTGGGATCTTTGGCAAACCTGGCTCCGGTTTCTGACGTGATCTTATCCGACTCATCCTTAGAATAGAACGGACCAATGGGTTTGGTAGGATTCTGAAATGCGGGATCCTCCTTGTTGACCAGCACCTGTGTGATGATGCTGATAATATCACGGTCCATATCCTTCGACATCAGCACATTACGCATTTGTTGCTCGATCACGTAACCAATGAAACCCTGGGAATAGGCCACGCTGATATCCAGGGGCATGTCGGGCAATCCGTACAGCTTGTGTCCGGCCGTATTGGCCAGCATGATATTTCCCACCTGGGGTCCGTTGCCGTGAGTGATCACAAGATTATAATCACGGTCGAGCAGCTTGAACAGGTTTTCACAGGTTTTGTAAGCATTCGCTTCCTGCTCATCGATCGTTCCCTTCTGGCCGTCACGTATGAGGGCATTCCCACCGAAGGCAACCACACCTAGTCGTTTCATAAAGAATATTTCAGGTTAGTTGTTCTGCAAAGATAGATTTTTTTCTGATAGGAGTTTTTGACTACCTTTAGCGCTGGGATCATTGGTTAAGAAATGATATGACAAAAACCGCACTATCCGGTCAGCAAAAAGCAACCCTCCTGGCTTTAGTCGCCGTTCTGTGCTGGTCGACCATAGGATCAGCATTCAAACTCACACTCCGGCACATTGATTTCATGAACATCCTGCTGTATGCATCTTTTTTTTCGCTGGTAGTGTTTTTCGCTATTCTTGCTTTGCGGGGCCGATTGTCATTGCTGATCCAAGTCACCCGAAAGGACATTCTCCATTCCGCATTGCTCGGCTTGCTGAATCCTTTTCTGTTTTATGTCACCGTGCTGAAAGCCTATGATATCCTGCTGGCACAGGAAGCAGTGGTTTTAAATTATGTATGGCCGATCACCCTGACACTGCTGTCCATTCCTATGTTGAAGCAAAAAATCGGATGGAAAAGCATCCTGGCCATTCTTATCAGCTTCCTGGGTGTGATCATCATTGCTGTCAAGGGCAACTTCAGCAGTTTTCATTTCACCAGCACTGACGGTGTCATTCTCGCCCTGGTTTGTACGGTCTTCTGGTCGCTGTTTTTTATCTTTAACATGAAAGATGCAAGGGAAGAGGTATCCAAAATGTTCTTCAATTTTCTTTTCGGATTTGCGTATACACTCGCGGCAGTTCTCATTTTTTCGGAAATCCAGCTTCCATCGGTGAAAGCCATCCTGGGTGTCACATATATCGGACTGTTTGAAATGGGGATCACGTTCATCATCTGGCTGAAAGCATTGAAATTAAGTGCCACGACGGCCAAAGTGGCCAACCTGATCTTCATATCCCCGTTCCTGTCACTGATCTGGGTATCCATTGCCGTTGGCGAACAGATCATGGGGTATACGATCGCCGGATTGATATTCATTGTGGCGGGGATCGTGCTGCAGCGGCTCGTAAGATAAGGACGATTAAATTAGTACATTTGCCTCCTATTCGATCATCCCATGACTGCCCGCAGGAAAATAGCCTTCCACACCTTTGGATGCAAGCTGAACTTCGCCGAAACATCAACCATTGGAAGAATTCTGCCTGCGGAAGATTTCGAATTGGTGGATATCAGTGAAAAAGCAGATGTGTACGTGATCCATTCCTGTACGGTCACTGAAGCTGCCGAGAAAAAATGCAATCAGTTTATACGGCATTTGAAACGGGAAAATCCGGGCTCCACGCTTGCGGTGATGGGATGCTATGCCGAAATGAAACCGGACAAACTGAGGGCAATGCCCGAAGTGGATCTTGTACTTGGCAATGATCAAAAATTCGATCTGGGCAGGCATCTTCAGCAGATGGCAAGGAATGAGCAGCAGGATAAAGCTCCGATGCACGATGTAAACAATGAGTTCATCCTGTCGTATTCCCTGCATGACCGGACGAGATCATTCCTGAAAATACAGGATGGATGTGATTATTACTGCGCCTACTGTACGATCCCCTTTGCCCGGGGAAGGAGCCGAAGCCCCACCATTGAATCCCTCCTTGAGACCGCCGGCAGGATCTGCGATGAAGGAATAAAGGAGATCGTCCTGACCGGGGTCAACATAGGCGATTTTGGTAAACCTGATCATGAAACCCTGTACGACCTGCTTTGGAAAATGGACAAGATCCTGCCCATTCCCAGGATCAGGATCTCTTCCATTGAACCCGACCTGCTGACAGATTCCATCATTGACCTTATATCGTCTTCCGGAAAACTGATGCCGCATTTCCATATTCCGCTTCAATCCGGTTCTGACAGGATACTGACTCTGATGAAAAGAAAATACCGCGGGGAACACTTTGCCGGTCGCCTGGAGAAAATAAAGAAGGTCATGCCTCATGCATGCATCGCAGCAGATGTGATTGTCGGTTTTCCGGGAGAGACAGAGGATGATTTCGATGAAACGTTTACCTTCGTTGAAGATCTGGATATATCGTATATGCATGTCTTTACCTATTCAGAACGCCCGGGTACGAAAGCAGTGCTCATGGAAGGGAAAGTCCCGGCTGAAATCAAAAAAGGAAGGAGCAAACGGCTTCATGCATTATCAGAAATCAAGAAACGGCATTTTTATGATCAGAATGCCGGAAGGAACTTTAATGTGCTTTTCGAGTCTGATCCAAACAAAACAGAGCTCTTTGGTTTCACAGAGAATTACATCCATGTAAAGGCTGACTTTGACCATGCCCTTGTCAATGAGATCGTTCTTGTAAAGCTTAATAAACAGGATGATCAGGGATCCTATTTTATTATGAAGAATGAAGAATGAAAGATGAAATATTATCAACAATTTGACAGTTTAACAATTTGACCATTTAACAATCGATAACGGTGTTTCCAAAACTCAGCAACTTACTGGAATATATCTTTGGAGTAAGGATCAACCTTCCCATCCAGACGTATGGATTCTTTATGGCCATTGCCTTTCTGGTGGCAGCCTGGATCGTATGGCTTGAACTGAAAAGAAAGGAAAAAGAAGGCCTCATCGCGGCGCAGACAAAACAGATCTGGAAGGGAAAGCCCGCCTCGGCGGGCGAGCTGGTCAGCACCGCGATTCTTGGATTCATTGTCGGATTCAAGATCATAGGAATGATCCTGCGTTACTCTTACTTTGCAGATAATCCCCAGGAATTTATCCTCTCCGGCCAGGGTAGCTGGCCAGGAGGCATCATACTGTGTGCAATCGCTGTCTATTTGGCTTATCGTAAAAAACAAAAAAACAGGCTGGAAAAACCGGTAAAGATCCAGGAAACGGTTCACCCCTACCAGCTGACAGCGAGCATCGTGCTGGTGGCTGCCATCTTCGGCATCATCGGCTCGAAAATATTTGACATTTTTGAGCATCTCGACGATCTATTTCAGGATCCGGTGGGGACACTGTTTTCTTTCAGCGGGTTGAGCTTTTATGGCGGGCTGATCGTCGCCGCATTTGCAGTTGCCATCTTCGCAGAAAGAAATAAAATCCCCTGGCCTCATATTGCTGATATCGTCGCACCTGCCCTAATCCTTGCCTATGCCATCGGACGCATTGGTTGCCAGCTGTCAGGTGATGGCTGCTGGGGAATCGAAAATCCGAATCCAAAACCCGGATGGATGGGATTTCTGCCCGACTGGATGTGGGCCTTTGACTTCCCGCACAATGTGATCAGTGAAGGCATCCGCATCAGCAACTGTTCCGGCGACCACTGCTTTGCACTGGCAGTACCAGTCTTTCCCACATCCTATTATGAAACACTCCTGGGAACGGTCATATTTCTTATTTTATGGTTCACCCGGAAAAGATGGGCAATCCCTGGCTATTTATTTAGTTTCTATTTGATCCTGAATGGAATAGAACGATTTCTCATCGAATTTATCCGGGTCAACAGGCGCTATCATTTCCTGGGTCTGGAATTGTCTCAGGCACAATGGATCGCGATCGGCCTGGTTTTATTGGGGGCTGCAGGATTCTGGTTCTTCAAAAGAAAATCAAAGAGCAAAAATCAATAATCAAAAGTTAATACAGGCACCGAAAACGGAGACCTTTAACCTGTAACCTGCAACATGCAACCTGTAACACTCAACCTCGAAACACTTTGCCTGCAGGTCTGTGATCTGGCACGGACCACCGGAGGGATCATCCGGCGGGACATACACAAGATCAAGCAGCAAGATATTGAGTTGAAAGGGCGTCATAATTACGTGACCTATGTGGACAAGATGTCGGAAGCTTTCCTGGTCAAGGAATTGTCACTTTTATTGCCCGATGCGGGATTCATTGCCGAAGAAGGAACCCGTGCCAGAACGGGAGGCAGGTTTCAGTGGGTGATCGATCCACTGGACGGTACTACCAATTTCATCCATGCCCTGCCCATCTACTCGATCAGCATCGCATTGATGGATCAGGAAGAAATCGTGCTGGGAGTGGTCTATGAAGTGAACCAGAAAGAGTGTTTTGCTGCATGGAAGGGCAGTCCGGCTTTTCTGAACGGACAACCAATCCAGTGCTCGTGCTCAACGATGCTCGATGATTCACTGCTGGCTACCGGTTTCCCTTATTCAGATCCTGGATACATGGAACAAAATCTCAGGCTACTGGGATATCTGTTGCAAAATTCACGGGGTTTGAGGAGATTCGGATCCGCAGCCGTCGACCTGGCCTACGTCGCCTGCGGCCGTTTCGATGCCTTTTATGAATATGGATTGAATCCATGGGATGTGGCGGCCGGGTCACTGATCGTGCAACAGGCTGGCGGTAAGGTGAGTGATTTCAGGGGAGGAAGGAACTTCATCCACGGAAAGGAGATCATAGCTTCTAATCCTCACATCCATATTCATTTGATGGATATATTCCGAAAATATTTCATCGTGAAAGAATAAAGATGTATTGTTACAGAACCTGAACTTTTCAGTCCCTCATATCTTAACTACGTACCTATGAAAATATCTTCCAGCATGATCCCATCCAGACACCGGTGCGTGCACATTGTCAGGATCTTCATAGCCTTTATGGTCATATCATTGCCCGTGTATGGCCTCTGCCAGGAGAACCAGAGTCCTTCAAAAGAGCTGAAAATATTTGTCTTTGACGTCAAGGAAGAGATCGCCCCTCCTATCTGGCACAAAGCCAAAAAAGCCTTTCAGCAGGCTGAAGCCCTGCCGGCGGATATGGTCATCATCCACATGAACACATACGGAGGTGTGCTGGAAACGGCTGACTCGCTGCGCACCAGGATCCTCAACGCCCCTTATCCCATCCATGTTTTTATCGATAACAACGCCGCATCGGCAGGTGCATTGATCTCATTGGCTTGCGACAGCATCTACATGAGTCCCGGAGCCAATATCGGTGCGGCGACGGTGGTAGACCAGCAGGGGAAACCGCTGCCCGACAAGTACCAGTCCTACATGCGTTCGATGATGCGCTCCACGGCGGAGGCTCAGGGACGGGATCCGCTGATCGCGCAGGCGATGGTCGATCCAAGGATGGCCGTACCCGGAATAACAGATACCGGCCAGGTTCTGACCTTTACATCATCAGAAGCCATTAAATACGGTTTTTGCGAGGGCGAGGCAAAGGATATCGAAGATGTATTGGATTTCCTGCAGGTGGACGACTATGAGCTGGTCCAGCAGGAACTCAGGCCTGTGGATAAGATCATCGCCTTCCTGATCAATCCCATCATCAGTGCTCTGTTGATCATGATCATCATCGGTGGGATCTATTTTGAACTGCAGGCCCCGGGTATCGGCTTTCCACTGGCTGCAGCCGTCACCGCTGCCCTTTTTTACTTCGCTCCGCTCTATCTGGAAGGACTGGCCGCACACTGGGAAATCTTGATTTTCATCGTGGGTGTCGTCCTACTGGCCATTGAGCTGTTTGCCATTCCTGGATTTGGAGTGCTGGGGATATCCGGTATCATCCTTATTGTTGCAGGGCTGGCCCTCAGCATGGTCGGAAACATTGGATTCCATTTCCCGGAAGGTGCATTCAAAGCACTGATCAGTTCCATTTTCCTGGTGATCATTGCTTCATTCATGTCACTGGTGATCTCTTTTTACCTGGGAAGAAAGATCCTGACAACCACCATCTTCGGTCGTTTGGCGCTGGATACGGTGCAGGAAAAAGCAGAGGGATATACCTCTGCAGATATCCACTATATGAACATGTCAGGGAAAACAGGAAAAGCCCTGACCATCCTGCGGCCAGCGGGAAAAGTGATCATCGGGGATGAAGTTTATGATGCCACGGCCATCACAGGATATATTGAAAAAGACGAGGCTGTTGAAGTGGTGAAATATGAAACGTCACAACTATTTGTAAGGAAGATATCAACATAACTCACCCCATTACTATTTACTATGAAGAGAGGATTTCTTTGGGTGATGATCATTCTGCTGGTTGCCAACGCTGAGGCATATCCGCAGGCTGACATTCCCAGGAAGCGTACAGAGGCAGTTCGCATAGTAAAACCACCTAAAATCGATGGGATACTGAACGATTCCTCATGGCTGCAGGCAGCGCCTGCCGGCGAATTCATCCAGGTAGAGCCGGTTTTCGGGCAGGCTGCTTCCTTTCGCACGGAAGTACGCTTCATCTACGACGATCATGCGCTGTATATCGGAGCCATGATGTTCGATCCTTCACCCGACAGCATCCTCAAAGAGCTGAGCGTCCGGGACGAAATCTCAAATACAGATTATTTTGGTGTCAGCATTGACCCTTTTAACGATGCACTTGTTTCCTATGAATTCAATGTGACGGTGGCAGGCGTCCAGGTGGATTCAAAAAGCCTGGGCATGGAAGATCAGAATTCCTTTGATAAGGATCGTTCCTGGGATGCCGTCTGGTACTCCAGTACAAAAATCCATCAGAACGGTTGGGTGGCTGAGATGAAGATCCCCTATTCGGCTTTACGATTCCCTGAAAAAGCGGGTAATGCCTGGGGGATAAACTGTTTCAGGGAAATCCGCCGGTACCGGGAGATATCCTCCTGGAATCCGGTGGACCGGAAAGTCATGGGCGTGAACAACCAGGCCGGTGAGCTTTCCGGAGTAACCAACATACAGTCTCCCTTACGGCTTGCACTCATCCCTTATGTATCGGGTTATGTAAAAAGAACACCCTACAATGAAGAATGGGGGTTTTCGTACAGGGGCGGGATGGACCTGATCTACGGAATCAATGACAGTTATACCCTCGACATGATCCTGATCCCCGACTTTGGGCAGGTGGAGTCCGATGAAGAGATCTATAATCTTTCACCCTTTGAAGTGTACTATGAAGAGAAAAGGCCCTTCTTTACGGAAGGAACAGAACTCTTCGACAAAGGGGACGTCTTCTACTCCAGGCGGGTTGGTGGTACTCCGGATGGCTATGCTGAAGTGGACCAGAACCTCAGGGAGAACGAAAAGATCACTAAAAATCCTGAAGAGGCTCAAATGCTGAATGCGACAAAGATCACGGGCAAAAATCCAAAAGGACTTGCCATCGGATTTTTCAACGGGATGACGGCCAATACCTATGCCACCGTGACAGATACGGTGACCGGAGAAAAAAGAAATATTCTCACGGAGCCCTTCTCGAATTATAATATGCTGGTTTTTGAGCAATCGCTGAAAAATAACTCCTATGTGAGCCTGTTCAATACCAATGTATATCAGCCTGAAAACAAGTATTGCGCTAACGTGACGGGGGGCGAATTTCGTCTTATCAACAAGCCCAACACCTATGGCATGGAAGGGCAGGCCATCGTCAGCCAGAAATATTCAGAAGGATCTGCTCCCGTATATGGATATAGCCATTACATTGCAGCAGGTAAAACCAGTGGAAATTTCACTTTTGCACTTACAAATAACCTGAAAACCGATACCTATGATCCAAACGACATGGGGTACCTTCAGCACAACAACGAAATCGAAAACGAACTGGAATTTGAGTACAACATCTATGATCCGTTTGGAATATTCATTGAAATGCAAAACAGTCTGTACCTTGAATATTCCTCCCTTTATAAACCATTGAAATATACTGACTTTGGGTTCGGACAGCACACCTACACAACCTTCCGGAATTACCTGAGCCTGTCCTTTGAGAACTATTATCGTCCCATTGAGGAACACGATTATTATGAACCCCGTGTCGACGGCTGGTATTATGCCATTCCTCCCGTCTGGGCCATTTCAGGTTTCGTTTCCCCTGACTATCGCAAACGGTTCATCGCTGATGTGGGAGGAGAATATTACCTGACAAACGAGGATCACCAGCGGGGATACTCGCTGACTGTTTCGCCGCGGTTAAGGATCAATGACAAGTTGTTTATCACCCTTTCAATGGGTTACTCTGTCGCGCTGAACGATAAAGGCTATGTCGCTGATAGTTTGACCCCGGAAAACCAGGAGGTCATCATCTTCGGAAAACGGGATGTGACCAATGTCACCAATAGCCTAACATCGCGATATATCTTCAACAATAAAATGTCGCTCTCCCTCAAAGTTCGTCATTACTGGCTTCTCGGAATCTACGAAAATTTTTATGACCTCCAGTCCGATGGTCACCTGACCCCAAACAATTATTCTTCCGACGAGGATTTCAGTTATAATGCGTTCACCATCGATATGGCCTACAAGTGGGAATTCTCACCCGGAAGCGAAATCGCGATCGTCTGGAAAAATGCCATTGATCTTTTCGATGCTGATGATGTCAACGAATCCTATTTTCAGAACCTTGACCATACCCTATCTTCTCCGGCCACCAACAGTTTATCGTTGAGAATTCTATATTATATTGATTCACAGTATTTTAAGAAAAAACAGCACACTCAGCAAAGTGGTTTATAGTGGACAATTATTCATCATAATCGTCAAATTGTCAAATTGTTAAATTGTTAAATTGTTACCCCACCCCTGGCCCCTCCCCAATTGGGGAGGGATTGGAGAGGGGCTCTTGCCAAGTGCTGACTGCTGACTATTTTTTAATCAATGCACTTGCTTTTCCCAAAGATAATTTCCTATATTTAGAGCATTAAATGATACTCTTCATTCTTCATTATATTCCTTCTCCTATGAAAAAGATGATCGTCTTTATGTTGGCTTCTCTGCTTTATTCAGGCACAGGATATTCGGCATTTATTCCAGTTTCTGAAAGGTCTGTACTATCTGACTTCGTGGAACTGGAAATCTCTTTCCCATCATTACCGCATGTATGCCAGGAGAATGACTTCCTGTGTGGTGATGTCAATGAGGATGGAATGGTCAACGTGCTGGACATCATTTCCCTGGTAAACCACATCATGGGTGGAAATCCAAGTCCCTTTGACCTGGAGGCGGCCGACATCAATGCGGATGCAGGAATCAACATACTGGATATCATCGCCCTGGTGAACATCATTATGCAGGTCCAGGGGATACCGTGCGGCTGTGTCGCCCCGGTGGTCTATGGCGGGCAGACCTACACTACGGTACAGATTGGAGATCAGTGCTGGTTCAGGGAAAACCTGAATGTGGGGGCAATGATCTTCAGTGATTACCCAGGGCGTTATCAGCAAACAGATAACGGAATTATTGAAAAGTACTGCTACAATAATGACCCTGCACAATGCGAACTCTATGCTGGTTTATATGAATGGCCTGAGGCGATGCAATATGTAACAACAGAAGGAGCTCAGGGGATTTGCCCTGTCGAGTGGCATATACCAACAGACAATGAATGGAAAGTACTTGAGGGAACTCTTGATAGTCAGTTTCCAATTGGAGATCCTGAGTGGGATTATACCGGATGGAGAGGCCAGGATGCAGGTGGTTCCCTGAAGGAAATTGGAACTATCAATTGGACTCCGCCAAACTCGGGTGCAAACAATGAAAGCGGATTTACAGGCCTCCCGGGAGGGTATCGGGACGGCTATGGTTATTACTTTATGGGTCTTGGTAACTTCGGTCAATTCTGGTCTTCATCAGAGTGCAGTGCAGGCTACACCTGGAGCAGGGAACTCTACTACGAATACCCCACTGTCCACCGGCTCGATTATGATAAAGCAAACGGATTTTCAATCCGCTGCCTCAAAGGCTGCTGGCCTGAACCGACACAGGCCCATGCCGGTCCGGACCAGTTAAATATTGCAGGAACATCCACCACACTGGCAGGCAATACACCCATTGAGGGTGATGGTCTTTGGGCTATCGTGAGCGGAACGGGCGCGACCATTGTCAGCCCATCGAATCCGACCAGCCAGTTCCAGGGTGTGGCCGATCAGGAATATGTCCTCAGCTGGACCGTCAGTACGATTTGCGGAAGCTCATCAGATATGGTAACGATCAGTTTTGCCAGTGACGGTACGTTTGAGTGTGGCGATATGCTGATGGATGTCCGTGACGGTCAGTCCTACGAAACGGTACAGATCGGATACCAGTGCTGGATGGCACAGAACCTGAACATCGGGACCATGGTTTCAGGAACAATCGAACAATCGAACAATGGAACCATGGAAAAATACTGCTATAACAACGATGAGGGTAATTGCAATACGTACGGTGGATTGTATTCTTGGGATGAAGCGATGCAATATAGTACCACAGAAGGCGTCCAGGGAATTTGTCCGGCAGACTGGCATCTTCCCACGGATGAGCAATGGTCGGTTCTGAACGACTTTCTGGGAGGTTCCACCGTGGCAGGAGGCAAGATGAAATCGACGGGCAACACCGGTAATGGAACGGGTCTCTGGTATCCACCGAATACTGGCGCCACAAACGAAAGCGGCTTTACCGGCTTGCCGGGAGGTTACAGGGAGGCCATCAGCGGAACTTTCAAAACGCTTACCCAGCGGGGTTACTTCTGGTCTTCCACTACGTATACCGCTATACCCATTTATTCCTGGAACTACAGGCTGCATTACATCAATGCTGAATTGTACCGGTCCTATGCCGGTAAAGAGGATGGCCGCTCCGTTCGGTGCATATACGCATGCGAGCCACTGCCTTCACAGGCCGAAGCAGGGCCGGATCAAACCATATACGGCACATCCACCACCCTGGCGGGGAATACGCCTTCAACAGGTACCGGAGCATGGACAATCCTAAGCGGCACCGGAGGTACGATCACAGATCCTGCCAGTCCGACCAGCGATTTCCAGGGTCTGGCCTGCACTACCTATGCACTTTCCTGGCAAATCTGCACGTCATGCGGGTGCACATCAGATACGGTGCTGATCAGCTTTGCCCCCGTCGTCTCCTTCACGTGCGGTGATATTCTGGAAGATTGCCGTGACGGGCAATCCTACGCCACCGTCCAGATCGGTGATCAATGCTGGATGGCCAAAAACCTGAACACCGGGACCATGGTTGTCGGAACAATCGAACAATCGGACAATGGAACAGTTGAAAAGAACTGTTATGAAAACGAATCCGGAAATTGTGATACATACGGTGGTTTATATCAATGGCACGAGGCAATGGAGTATGAGACTGCCGAGGGAGTACGGGGTATCTGCCCTTATGGCTGGCATATCCCGACCGACGGGGAATGGACAGTATTAACGACCTATCTGGGAGGCAACTCTGTCGCCGGTGGTAAGATGAAATCCACCGGCACTCTTGAGGAGGCTACAGGATTGTGGTATGCGCCGAATACCGGTGCGACCAACGAAAGTGGATTCACCGGGCTTCCCGGTGGCTCGCGGAGCAGTACCGGATCCCTCTTCCTGGGTATTCACGCTGATGGTTCCTTCTGGTCATCGTCCAGACACTATACGGACTTTGTGTGGTTCCGTAGGCTGATCTTCAACAGTGCCGCAATCGAACGTTCCGATAGCACTTTCGGGGATGACGGATTCTCCGTCCGCTGCATCAGGGATAATTGAGAGATACAGATCATGCGTTCGCGGGAATGACACCTGAAATTTCTTATTCAGTATTTATGATTCAGTATTTGGAAATTTATTTGATCCTTTCGGATATCCCAAATGAGAAATAAATCCGAAATCACAAATTCTGAATGCTGAATCATAAAAGATTTCTCTTGCCTTATCCCGAATTATTCCTTATATTTCCGGCACTATTTTAAGTTTTTACGCAATTCCATAAATTCAATGAAAGCCTCATTTCTCCTTTTCGGTGTAATGACAGCCTTATTGTCATTTTACACGAATATTGCTTTTACTAATAACGAAAGCAGCGTATATCCATTCAATGAGGTCGAATATGCATGTTCAATCCCATCCTTTCCTGATTTACCACAGGAGGATGACTTCCTTTGTGCTGATGTGAACGAGGACGGCCTGGTCAACGTACTGGACATCATCTCCATGGTCAATTACATCATGGGAGGAAATCCGGTACCTTTTAACCTGGAAGCAGCAGACATCAATGCGGATGGTACCATTAACATCCTGGATGTCATTTCCATGGTGAATATCATCATGCAGCTACAGGGCATTCCCTGCGGATGTGTGGCGCCAGTCATCCACGGAGGGCAAACCTATTCAACGGTCCAGGTTGGGAATCAATGCTGGTTTAAGGAAAATTTGAATATTGGCACGATGGTGAACAGTACCGCACCTGGTAATCAACAACAAATGGATAATGGAATTATTGAGAAATATTGTTTTAATAATGACCCGTCACGATGCGACATTTATGGAGGTCTGTATGAATGGGGTGAAGCCATGCAATACAATGTCCTGGAAGGCTGCCAGGGTATATGTCCGGTGGGATGGCATATACCCTCGGATGGTGAATGGCAGATTCTGGAAGGGACTGTTGACAGCCAATACCCCGTTGGAGATCCTGTATGGGAAACAACAAACTGGCGTGGCCTTGATGCAGGGGGGAATTTAAAAGAGACAGGATTTACTCATTGGATCGCCCCCAATACCGGAGCAACCAATGAAAGTGGATTCACGGCACTTCCGGCCGGATACCGTGACTACTGGGGCGGAAACTTTGACAACCTTGGAATGTACGGGACTTTCTGGACATCCAGTCCCAATACGTCAACGGATGCATGGACACATGAATTAAGCACGAATCATGCTGATATTTATCGAAATGCGTATGATATAATCTACGGTTATTCTGTCCGGTGTGTAAAAGGATGCTGGCCTGAGCCAACGCCAGCCAATGCAGGACCGGATCAGGTAAACATTCCGGGGACATCCACGACACTGGCAGGCAACACACCCACATCTGGCACAGGTGTATGGCTTATTATCGACGGTGCAAACGGAACAATAGCTGATACTGCCAACCCGGTCAGTGCTTTTACAGGACTGGCAGGCAATGACTATTCACTTACCTGGACGATCACCACTGCCTGCGGGAACTCCGCAGATACAGTGGTGATCAGTTTTGCAGCTGGATTTACCTGTGGAGAAGCATTGGTTGACACCCGTGACGGGCAATCCTATGCCACTGTCCTTATCGGAGATCAGTGCTGGATGGCAGAGAACCTGAATGTGGGTGAGATGATCGGCAGCACGACAGGTGGATTTCAGCAGTCCGATAACTGGATCATTGAAAAGTACTGTTACAATAATGACCCCGCTCAGTGCGAGGTCTACGGAGGCCTTTACGAATGGACAGAAGCCATGTTTTATGATACAACGGAAGGGGCTCAGGGAATCTGTCCATTAGGTTGGCTCATGCCTACGGATAACCAGTGGAAGATACTGGAAGGAACCGTAGATTCTCAGTACCCAGTGGGAGATCCTGAGTGGAACCGGATCAGTCATGATCGTGGACTGGATGCTGGCGGCAACCTCAAAGAGACAGGAACGACACACTGGAAGACGCCTAATACAGGCGCCACGAATTCCAGTGGTTTTACAGCTCTTCCGGGAGGTTACCGCTATAACCTCAATGGTCATTTCCTTTACCTGAGCGAGAATGCCCATTTCTGGACATCAACACAAGGGGAACCCTATGGTTATGAGCGGGTACTTTACTATGGCCATGCCTATATCGGGCGTTATCCATGGTTTGGAAACGATTATGGATTTTCCGTCCGCTGCATCAAGGGCTGTGATGAGCTACCCACACAGGCCGATGCCGGTCCGGATCAGCTGAATCTCCCGGATACATCGACAGTCCTGCAAGGGAACTCACCCTTATCCGGAAGCGGATTGTGGTATATCATCAGCGGAACAGGAGGTATTCTTGATGATTCATTAAGTCCCGTAAGCGGATTCCATGGTCTCGAAGGGAATGAGTATGTCCTGGCCTGGGTAATCAGCACTGAATGCGGCAGCTCGGGAGATGCCGTCACGATAAGCTTCGCAGAAGATTTCACCTGCGGTGATCTGTTAATGGATGACCGCGACGGGCAATCCTATTCCACTGTGCTCATTGGCACCCAGTGCTGGATGGCGGAGAACCTGAATGTGGGTACAAAGATCAACAGCACATCAGGAGACTTCCTGCAACAGGATGACGGAATCATTGAAAAGTACTGTTATCTCAACGATGAAGCCAATTGCGATACCTATGGTGGATTATATGAATGGCCGGAGATGATGCAATATGTGACTGATGAGGGGGCACAGGGCATTTGCCCGATTGGTTGGCACATTCCCACGGATGATGAATGGTGGATTTGGGCAGACTTTTTTGGGGGAGCAACAATTGCCGGTGGAAAAATGAAATCCACCGGTACCATTGAAGGAAGCACCGGTCTTTGGCACACACCCAATACGGGTACCAACGAAAGTGGATTCACAGGTCTGCCGAGTGGGTATCGCTACTATAACGATGGAACCTTCGACCGCCTTGGTTTTAACGGATACTTCTGGTCTTCCTCAGAATATACTTCCTTTGCATGGTTTCGTCTCCTGTACCACAACTATACCTGGGTTGGCCGGGGTTACTACAGTAAAGCCTATGGATTCTCCGTCCGCTGCCTCGAGGTCGATTGATATAAAAGCGGGTGACTTAAGATCACCCGCTTTTATTTGACGCCCGAGCGGAAAACGGGATTCGAACCCGCGACCCTCAGCTTGGGAAGCTGATGCTCTGCCAACTGAGCTACTTCCGCGTATTGAGCGTACAAAAATAAGGATTTTTTAGTAGAGTGGTAAATTTTTCAGAAGTTAGTTCGTCATTGTAAACGCAACCCAAAAAAAATTATTCAACCATCGCATCAGCGACCTTGGCTGGTGCGGTGCCCCGGCCAGCCGGAACCTGGCCGGGGCAATCGAACGAAGCGAGATAGCACCAGGCGCAGTCGCGTTGCGATGGTGCGGCCCTGCGGCCGTGGAGCAAAAAAACAAGCCAGTCTAAATTATTTTAATACAAACATACCTACCTCGCATACCCTAATAATCTCTAATTTTGACCCGAAACTGAATCATCATACGATTTTATAATTTTTAAAATCATCATCAAAGTCCTTGCTATGAAAACCAAAAAAATCCTTTCTTCTCTTTCATTTTTGCTCTTTGCTCTGTGCTCTGTGAATTTATATGCCCAGACACCCCTGATGCGCTTTCCGGACATCCATCAGGACAATATCGTCTTTGTTTCGGGCGAAGACATCTGGACGGTCCCTGCCACAGGCGGCATCGCACAACGCCTCACCTTCCACGATGGTGAAGAACGCTACCCGAGATTCTCCCCCGATGGCTCCCTGATCGCTTTTACAGGTTATTACGACGGCAATCCGGATGTATACGTCATGAATCCATACGGCGGGAATATCACTCGTGTTACCTATCATCCTGGAAACGAACAGGTTGTAGGATGGCATCCGACAAAAAATAAGATCATTTATCTGACCGCTAACGGTGACTATCCCGGATTCACCAAACTCTTCCTGGTATCCCCGGATGGCAGCGGCACCGAAGAGTTGATCCTTCACGAATCCGGCAACGGATGCTTTTCTCCGGATGGCAGCAGGATCGTCTATACAAAAGTGTCGACCGAACACCGGACATGGAAACGATACCGCGGCGGACTGGCACCCGATCTGTACATCTATGACTTCAAGACCAACGAAGACAGGAATATATCGAATTTCGACGGAACCGACGGCCTGCCCATGTGGATTGGCGATAAGATCTATTTTAATTCAGACCGCTCACGGGTGTCGAACATCTGGAGAGTCGATCCCGAGACACTCGAAATGAAACAACTGACATTCCATACAGACTATGAGGTGCGCAGGCCAGGCGAAGGGAGTAATAAAATTGTGTATGAACTCGGTGGCAAACTCATGGTGCTGAACCTGGATTCAGAAAAAACAAACGAGGTCCCTGTCCGGATCCTGACCGATCTGCCAGAAGTGCGTCCGTACCTGAAGGATGTCAGAGATTTCATCACAGATATCGATATCTCTCCTAAGGGTGAAAGGGCGCTTGTGGTCGCCAGGGGCGATGTGTTCACGGTGCCCGAAAAGGAAGGCCCGGTTCGGAACCTGACGCAAAGTAGTGGAGCCAGAGATAAAGATGCCGTGTGGTCACCCGACGGGAAACAGGTTGCCTATCTGTCAGATAAAACGGGGGAATACGAGATCTATATCGCTGATCCGAAAGGTGAGAAGGAAGCTGTCCAAATGACAACAAGTAAAAATGGTTACAGGCATACATTAAAATGGTCACCCGACAGCAAAAAGATTGGTTTTACCGATCAGACGCTAACACTTTACGTCCTTGATGTTGCCTCAAAACAGGTCACCACGGTTGATAAGGCCGACTATGAGAATATTGACGTCAGCATCGACGTGAAACCCATCTATGATTTTTCCTGGTCACCCGATTCAAGGTACATCACGTACACTAAACGAGATGCCGACCTGATCAATAAGATCTATATCTATGCATTGGAAAACAAGGAAATACATTGTCTGAGCACCATGTACAATGATTTCAATCCGGTCTTCTCACCCTGCGGTGCGTATTTGTTTTTTATTTCCAACCGGCGGTTTGATCCGACCTATTGTGATTTTGAATGGCAGATGGTGTATAAAAATGTCGCCGGGATCTACTGCCTGACGCTGGCACAGGATGGCGAACCACTGTTTCCCCATAAAAGCGATGAAGCCAGATCAGAGGATCAACCGGCTGCCAAAAAGGAAGAGGTAGCTGCAAACCAGCAAACGGTCATTGATTTCGAAGGGCTCTATGACCGCATTGAGGCACTCCCCTTACCTGCAGGCAATTACAGGCATCTCGCACTGAGCGAGGAGGGATTATTCTATCTTAACAGCGATAAAGGTGATTTCAATGAATTTGAGTTCCGCGTCCCTGAGACCATGGACCTTTACCGGTTCAGTTTTTCTAACAAGGAAGAATCAGTGGTCATAAAAGAGATCAACCGGTACAGGCTGTCGGCCGACGGGAAGAAGATCGTCTACCAGCAGGGCAACAAGGTGGGCATCCTGCCGGTCAGCGTATCCGATTCCAAGGGACAGCCGCTTGCAATGGGGGATCTGAAGATGTGGCTGGATCCCAAATCGGAGTGGAAACAGATCTTCAATGAGGCATGGCGGTACGAAAGGGATTACTATTACGAGCCCAACATGCATGGCATCGACTGGAACCTGATGAAGGCACGGTACGGCAAAATGCTCGACAACGCCACCTGCCGCCAGGATGTGGTCTTCATCATCGGCGAGCTGATCGGCGAGCTGAACACATCCCACACGTATGTCTACGGCGGTGATTTACAGCGAAAAGCTGACCGCATCAGCGTTGGGCTGCTTGGAGCAGATTACGAAGCGGACAACACTGCCGGAAGATACCGGTTCAAACGTATCCTGCGTAATGAAAACTGGTTATCAGAGGCATATCCGCCCCTTGACCGCCCAGGGATTCATGTGAAGGAGGGCGATTACCTGCTGCAGGTCAACGGTGTTGATGTCTATACCAATAAGAATATTTACAGTTATTTTCAGGACCTGGCGAACAAACAGGTGACCATAACCGTGAATGACAGACCGGTCATGGATGGGGCCAGGACGTATGTCGTCAAGCCTGTCGCTTCTGAAAATGATCTTCGCTATATGGCATGGGTGGAAAACAACCGCAGGATTGTCAATGAGGTTTCCGGAGGGCAGATCGGGTACATGCATTTTCCGGATACCTATACCGGTACAGCCGTTCAATTCCCTGCTTATTTTTATTCCCAGACAAAGAAAAAAGGTTTGATCATCGACGGCCGCTTCAACGGTGGCGGACTTGACCCGGATATATTCCTGAAGCGGCTTAAGGCTGAGCCTCACTCCTACTGGACCCGCAGATACTCTTACGACCAGACCAGTCCGGCTTACAGTACGCGTGCCCACATGGTCTGCCTGACCAACCGGCAGGCAGGCTCCGGCGGCGATGAACTTCCCTTTGAGTTCCAGCAGTTTAACATGGGTCCCGTCATCGGCACCCGCACCTGGGGCGGACTGGTGGGTGTCTCCATGTTCATCCCGCTGATCGACGGGGGCGGAATGACGGCTCCGGATTACCGCATCTACTCTCCCGAAGGCAAATGGGTCGTGGAAAATACTGGGGTGACACCGGACATCATCGTTGACCTGCATCCGGCCGAAGTCGCAAAGGGATACGACGCACAGCTCATGAAAGGCGTGGAAGTGCTGCTGAAAAAAATAAAGGAAGATCCGCGTCCCTGGCCGAAACATGAGGCGTTTCCGATTGACAGGTAGATTGAGGGAGGAATCGGTTCTATTGAATATCCAACATACGAACATACGAAGTGGAAGGCAAAGCGAAAGTAGAAGGGGATTTATGATTAGAAGGCGGAATTCAGTTTTCTAATTCTAATCTAAAATCTACTTCACCTTATACTTCTACTTCTACTTCGTATGTTCGTATGTTGGATATTTTAGAAAGCTTATTAAAAATATGAATATAAAATTCAGTGTAATCCTGCATCTTTTTCCTCCGGTACTGCATGATGAACCTCGGATGTGGCAGCGGATGGACACGCTGGAATAAACCAAGCTTGTGATTTAGGTCCGTAAGGAACTTTAGGTTCTCTCCTTCTCCAACGCAGATGCAATCCTCAGGATATCCGCAAATGGCATGTTGCCGTTCCATTGTGTAGGTGATGAAAGGTGTTACAGCTCTTTTCAACGCCTTGTCGTCGTAGTAATTATAGTTCTTTCCCTCTTTTACAAATCCCAGTGGGCAAATCGCCGTAAGGAAAAAACGGTGAAAAAAGGCATCCACTCCGCCGAATCGGTCAATAACGCTGAATATGAAGGTTGATGACAATTCCGGACGTTTTTCGATAGGATTGGGAATGCCGCATTTTGCTTCCAGGTTCACCGGATCAGTAAACGAAATCCCCGTAAGCCCGCCTCCAAATCGTCCCGGATTGATACCCATCACAGGTATCCGGGGTGATGTGTCATCATAATATTTTCTGAAATACGCTTCCACCAGGGTCATGACCTCAGCATCGTGATAAGGATTCAAAATGGAAATTCCGTCAGGAAGCTGTGTATCGATTTCAAGCGATTTGAAGAAGAGGATGATCGAGTCAGCGAAAGCCTTCATGTGATAAAATATCCTCAAAATTACTTCTTTCCATCGAATCATATCTTTCTTTATCCAGCAAACAAGCTAATGCGTTCAGGAAAAGATCCCTCTCGCACCCGTCATCCCGAGCGCCAGCGAGGGACCTGTTGAATTAATCTTCTTACCTATCCCAAGCTCTGCGCAGGGATCTGTCAGAATATGCCATAAATCAGAATTTATCCCCTCTTTTTAGTAAATTTTTCAACTCCGGATTCCGTCGTTTGATGAGATCCAGTTTCTTCTCCCTGCGCCAGCCTTTTATCTCCTTCTCCCTCTGGATGGCATCGGTAATGTTCATAAATAACTCATAATAAATCAACTCATTTACATTGTATTTTTTGCAGAAAATAGATCCATTGCCTTCAAGGTGTGATCTCATTCTGGTGGAAAAATCAGCCGTAACTCCAGTATAAAAGACCGACCGATTCTTGTTGCTCAGGATATAGATGTAGCTTTCTTTCATGGTTTTTATCTATTAATCCGGAAAGATGGTTTTTTGTACCGGGTTTGTTGTAATTATTTTATAAACGGGTTCCTCACTTCGTTCGGGATGACGGGCAGTGATAAGGGCAAACGGGTCCCTCACTTCGTTCGGGATGACGGGTGCGGGAGAGTAAAGGAAGCGGCGCGGCACTCATTTGAAAGTTTACAATGGTGTGCCGCGCCGCTTCGATTTTGCACTACCTGCACCGTCATCCCGAGCGTGACGTGGAATCCATGCGCCCCTCGCGTTCGGTGCTCACGGCGTGCCTCTTCCGCTTTCGGCGGAATTCAATTAATCAATTAATCCAGATCCCTGCTTACGCAGGGATGACCCCTGCGAAGGCAGGGGGTCAATCCTGGAGGCAGCGGACGGATAAGCCGTAGTCTTTGTAGCTGTTACCCCTGGTCACGTCGCTCCAGCCGAAATCCAATTCCCGGTTCCATGCTTTAATCTCATTGGACTGTGTTGAAGACCAGAAACTGCCCTGAGCATTAACGTTGTAAAAGTCCCTGTAGTAGTAGCCCCTTACGCCGCCCGGGTCACCCGTAAAACCACTTTCATTGGTTGCACCTTCATTCGGAGCGTACCATAGGCCTGTTCCATCCTCAATGGTACCTGTGGATTTCATCTTGCCACCTGCGACATATTCGCCCCCCAGGAAGTCCGATAAGATTGTCCATTCTCCATCTGACGGAATATGCCAGCCTGCGGGACAGATGCCCTGTGCTCCCTCAATGGTTTCATATTGCATGGCTTCATTCCATTCATAAAGTCCTCCATAACCGCTGCAATAGGAGGGACTATTTTCGTAGCAATATTTTTCAATAATTCCATTGTCTGTCTGCAGCTGGCCTCCTGAGTTACTCGCGATTGGTTCTCCAATGTTCAGATTCTGAACTATCCAGCATTGTGAACCTATCAGCACAGTATTGTAGGATGTCCAGTTACGCTCATCGATCAGAGGATCGCCACAGGTAAATGAAGCAGCAGCAAAGCTGACTACCACAGTATCTGCTGTGCTTCCGCAATCAGTGCTGATGGTCCATGAAAGTAAATATTCATTCCCTGCCACACCCTGGAATTCCGCCGTCGGACTCCATGGATCCACAAACGTTCCTCCGGTTCCGCTTACAATTCCCCATACTCCTGCGCCATACATGGGAGTATTGCCAGCCATGGTGGTGGATGTGCCGGGAACGTTCAGCTGATCCGGTCCGGCATTGGCCTGGTCGGGCTCAGGCCAGCAACCTTTCACGCAACGGATCGACAGACCAAAATCTGATTCCAGGCAGGCCCGTTCGACCAGGGGATAGTTATACCACAGATCGTTAGTCCATGCACAGGCCGAAAGGTTTTGCGTTGAAGACCATTGGTACCCGACTTCGTGCAGTGATGTAAAACTGCCAACCCACCTGCTGCGCAGTCCGCCCGGAAGGCCGGTAAATCCGCTTGCATTCGTGGCATTGGTATTGGGAGGATTCCAGTGTGCATAGCCAGCCTCTTTCAAATCGCCTGCAGCATTTGGATAGCCTCCGTAAAGGCTGACAAGCACACCAAATTCACCATCTTTTGGTATATGCCATCCCGGAGGGCAAATACCCTGGGCACCTTCTTCGGTCACATACTGCATTGCCTCCTGCCATTCGTACAATCCACCATATTCTGCACAGTTTTCAGGATTGTTGCCGTAACAATATTTTTCGATAATGGCATTATCTGTCTGCAATTGTCCTCCCTGGCTGCTGTTGATCATCGTCCCGACATTAAGGTTCTCTTTGAACCAGCACTGGTCGCCTATCTGTACAGTGGTATAGGTTTGCTCTTCGTAAACCACCGGGGCAACGCATCCGCACGGCATGCCCGGTAATTGCATAATGATGTTTACGATAGCAATGACATCCAGGATGTTGATGGTAGCATCCGCATTGATGTCAGCAGCCTCCAGGTTAAAAGGACTCGGATTCCCTCCCATGATGTAATTTACCATGGAAATGATATCCAGCACATTGATAAATCCATCTTCATTTACATCTGCGCAATGAAAGCCATTATCCTCTGTAAGAGCAGGTACGTCCGGTATGTTGAGATTGGATTCAGAAAGGGTCTCTGTTTCCGGTATCGTACTGGCAGTTATCCCTGAACTGGTTGAAAATAACAGCAATGAAACAGCTAGTAATGCATAAATAGAATTCATCTTGTTCATACTATATATTTTTGAGTTTAATGGACTAAAAATACATAAACTGGAAACTTTTTGCAAGTAAAAGGCAAAATATTTGCCCCCATTCCCTGATACACCCTATAACCATCCGACAGTTTCCACTTTATATTCCCGATTGTATGATGATAGACAGGATTCTATATCTTTACACGCTTTTTTCTATAATCTAAAAGTATTCTGGTAATGATTGCCATCGCAGACAGTGGAGCCACCAAGACCGACTGGGTGTTCATCGGCAGGAATGGTGAAATATCAAAGGCACAGACCATTGGATTCAATCCCTATTTTATAAAGACCGATGGCATTAAAGAAGAACTTGATAAAAACCTTTTTCCTTTTGTCAATAACCAGCTGGTGAAGGAAGTCTATTTCTATGGCGCTGGCTGTTCCACACCCACCAATTGCGATATCGTCGGGAATGCCCTTGAAGACTTTTTTTTCAATGCGGATATCAGTGTGGAGCATGACCTTCTGGGAGCCGCCAGGGCACTGCTGGGAAGGGAAAAAGGCATCGCCTGTATCCTGGGCACTGGTTCCAATTCCTGCAGTTATAACGGTATTTTCATCACCCAGAATGTCAGTTCTCTGGGGTATGTGCTGGCAGATGAAGGCAGCGGTGCCTATCTTGGCAAGCAGCTGATACGGGATTTTTACCTGGACGAACTCCCGGCTGATTTAAAAGAAGCATTTGATAAAAAATATAACTACAGCCTCGAGAACATCCTGAATGCGGTGTATAACAGGCCCTCTCCCAACCGGTTTCTGGCCTCATTTTCCTATTTTCTGGCAGCCAATTTACACCACGAACATATCCGGAACCTGATCCGCACTGCATTCAGGGCATTTTTTGTTCATCAGGTGACAAAATACAAAGGGTATAAGGATCTGCCTGTCAGGGCTCTGGGTTCGGTGGCCTGGATCTACCGGGATTTCCTTTCCGAAGCAGCACTCGAATTCGGTATTAGCATCGATAGGATACTGCCGAATCCGATGGATGGACTCATCGAGTTTCACAAATCCTAACGTTAACTGTCTGACGGGGAGCGACCTTTGATCCTCGGCTCAACAAGGCTGATCATCTCTGTCAGCCTGTCAGGGTGCATCCAGATGATGGAAGGGTCGTGCCGGAACCAGGTAAGCTGCCGCTTGGCATACTTTCTCGTATGGGTCTTGATATCCTTCACCGCCTGTTCCAGGGTGATCCTGCCGTCGAAGAATTCAAACAATTCCTTATAGCCGACGGTATTCAGCGCATTCAGGTGCCGGCACGGATAGAGTGCACGGGCTTCTTCCAGCAGCCCTGCCTCCATCATCCCGTCGATCCTTTCATTGATCTTTGCATACAATAAATCACGGGGGATCTCCAAACCGATCTGAAGAAAAGTAAAATCACGCGCAGCCGGTGTTTTTCTCCGGAGTAGCGAATATTTACTTCCTGTAGCCATGCAAACCTCAATGGCCCGCATCAACCGTTTAGGATTGTTTCGGTCCACTTCAGCGTAATATTCCGGATCCAGTCCTGCGAGCATTTCCTGTAATGATCCTAAGCCTTCCTTCAATAGCTTGCCGTGAAGCTCTTCCCGGAGGACCGGATCCGGATCCGGCAGGTCATCGATACCATACAGTACGGCACGGATGTACAATCCTGAGCCCCCTGTCAGAAGAATGACAGAATGGTGTGTAAAAAGTTCCTTCAACAAGTTCAGCACATCATTTTCGTACCTGTAGATATTATAGGTCTCGGTTATGGATAAATGTCCGATAAAATGGTGCGGTACCAGGGATAATACCTCCGGGGAAGGGACAGCCGTTCCAATGGTCATCTCCCTGTAAAACTGACGTGAGTCGGCAGAAATGATCTCTGTCCTTAAATACTTGGCAAGGGCTGATGCTACAGCAGTTTTCCCGACAGCTGTCGGACCGGTTATGACAAGAAGCAGGTTGGATGATGGAGATCGAGTGGAATCGGGCGGGGATTGCATCACTCTTCGAAAAATGTTTCAAATCCCTCCCCTGTGGTCTCATCATCGTTCATCATCTCTTCAAATTCCTTCAGGAGTTCATCCTCATCCACGTCAGGGGGGATAAAATCCTCATCAACGACCTTTTTGGGGATCAGCATCCCTTCGCTTTTGACACAAACAGGGTAGGTAGCCTTTTCATCCGCAGGGACGATCTTCATCAATTCGATGAAAAGGGATCCCTGTTTCAGAATATCATATTCATAAAGCATCCGCTGATGGGGATCATCAATGAAATCCTTCAATACCGATTCTTCCATCACAGACATGGGAATGCTATACGATTCACTTTCATCTTCCTCGGAGTTATCATCGATCCGGTCTTCCATATCAATCAAGGTGATCTCCTTCACACGGTTCCACCGACGGTCACAAATGAAAAAAGAGGCCAGTTCATTGCCATCCATCTGGACACTCTGGCGGATCACTTCATGGAACTCCTTAAAGGTCTGTGTGGCCTTGATCTCAATATCCCTCACGAACTTATCATTTTCATCACTTAAAAGTCGAAACCGGTAAGCGTGCATAGCTCTTTTTAGTTTGAAAATACCGGTACAAAAATAACCATAATCTGATTACAAACTAAGTTCGGGGTGACAAGCCAATTTTTTTCGCTTCTGCCATCATTAAGCTGAACGCAGCTTCATATTCATTTGGAATGACCCCATCGAGGATTGCTTCCCGAATGGAATTCTTGATCATTCCCACCTCCCGACAGGGACCAATTCCAAAGGTTTCCATGATAAGTTCACCGGATATGGGAGGCTGCCAGTTGCGGATGCGGTCCTTTTCTTCCACCTCTTTTAATTTCTCCCTGACCAGCTGGAAATTAGCGAGGAACTTTTTAACTTTTTCCTGGTTTTTAGAGGTTATATCTGCTTCACAAAGCAGCATCAGATCGTCAATATCTTCTCCTGCATCAAAAAGCAATCTCCGAATGGCCGAATCCGTCACTTCGGTGTCGGACAGAACCTGGGGACGCAGATGAAGCAGCACCATCTTTTTAACGTACTTCATCTTCTCATTCAACGGGAGCTTTAGCCTGGAGAAGATCTGGGGTACCATTTTGGAACCCAGAAAATCATGACCGTAAAAAGTCCAGCCAAGTTCCGGGTCATATTTCCTGGTAAGGGGCTTGGCTATGTCATGAAGAAGGGCAGCCCAGCGAAGCCACAGATCATCCGTCTTACTGGCAAGGTTATCCAGCACCTGTAATGTATGCAGCAAATTATCCTTGTGACCTTTTCCATCCACCATTTCAGTGCCTTTGAGAGCTGCAAGCTGGGGAAAGAAGATCTCCAGCAGTCCTGTTTCAAACAGCTGAAAAAGTCCTCCGGATGGCTTCCTGACCATGATGATCTTGTTGAACTCATCCATGATACGCTCCATCGACACAATGTGCAACCGGTCCTTGTTCCTGGGGATCGCACTGTAGGTCTCCGGGTCAATGGTAAAATCCAGCTGCGAGGCAAAGCGGATCGCCCGCATCATGCGAAGTGGATCGTCAGAAAAAGTCACATCCGGATCGAGAGGAGTTCTGAGAATTTTCCTGTCCAGATCCTTCAACCCGCCAAACGGATCGATCAGCCTGCCATAATCCTGCTGGTTCAGGCTGATCGAAAGCGCGTTGACAGTAAAGTCCCTCCGGTTTTGATCATCCTCCAGCGTACCATTCTCTACCAGCGGTTTTCTGGAATCCAGCCGGTACGACTCTTTCCTGGCGCCCACAAACTCGATCTGCCAGCTCTCACCATTCTCCCTCCAGGTAATCAGGGCAGTGCCAAAGTTCCTGTATACACTCAGCTGAACCTTGCCTCCCAGCATACGGGTAATCCTTTCAGCCAATTCGATCCCGCTACCCAGTACAACAATATCCACATCCTTTGATGGGCGGTTCAGGAGGATATCCCTGACAAAGCCTCCAATCACGAAGACATTGAGATTGAGCTCCTGCGATGCCCGTGCGATGGTCTCAAAAACCGGATGTGTCAGATACTGTTTCAGGACTATTGAATTTTCGACAAAGGTAACAATTTGAAAGCGAACCTTTGGCCATGTGGTCGAGGAGTTGTAATTTTGCAGTGGATTTTTGTCTGCGGTCTGCGGTCTGCGGTCAGAAGAAGGATTGGGATTTGGATCCTGGAATTTGTTTGGAATTTGGACCATGGGATTTGGATTTTGACGAAGTCAATAATGAGTAATTCGTATAACTGTAACCCATAACATGAACAATATGACATCAACACGCACTATCGTAGCCTTACCCGGAGATGGGATTGGAAAGATCGTTCTGAAGGAAGCGATCAGGGTTCTGGAAGCGTCCGGCTTCAAAGCCAACTATGAATACGGTGATATCGGATGGGAATTCTGGTGCAACGAAGGGAATCCCCTGCCCGACAGAACGCTGAAATTGCTGGAACAGCATAAGATAGCCCTGTTCGGGGCCATCACATCCAAACCAAAAGACAAGGCAGCCGCCGAATTATCTCCTGATCTGCAGGGAAAGGGCTTTCAGTATTACAGTCCGATCGTTTCCATGCGCCAGCATTTTGATCTGGATATCTGCATGCGTCCCTGCCGCACCTTCAAGGGAAATCCGCTGAATTTCATCCGGAGAGGACCAGGAAATACGGTTGAGGAACCCTTCATTGATACCATGATCTTCAGGCAGAACACGGAAGGATTGTACGGTGGAGTGGAATGGACCAATCCACCCGACACAGTCTATGACGCTCTGATGACCCATCCCAAGTTCAGGGAAAATTTCGCCTGGTGTCCCCGTCCCGATCTGGCGGTCTCCACGCGTATCTTTACCAGAAAATACACGACCAGGATCGTAAAAGCCGGTTTTGAATATGCAAAATCGAAGGGATTCAAGACGGTGACTGTCTGCGAAAAGCCCAACGTGATACGGGAAACATCCGGGATGATGCTGAAAATTGCGCAGGAAATGGCCAAAAATGAATATCCCGACATCCGCGTTCAGGATGTAAACATTGATGCACAGATGATGTGGCTCACCAAAAATCCTGAGGATTTTAATGTGATCATTGCCGGTAATATGTTCGGCGACATCGTGTCCGATGGATTCGCCGGACTGGTGGGAGGCCTGGGGTTTGCCTGCAGCGCAAACATTGGTCCCTCTGTAGCGGTCTTCGAACCCACCCATGGCTCTGCTCCCAAATATGCCGGATACGAAACATCCATCGTCAACCCGATCGCCATGATCCTTTCTTCCTGCATGATGCTGGATCATATCGGCGAAGGGGAAACTGCAACCCGTATCAGAAACGCTGTTGCTGCCGTTGTCGAAGAAGGCCATGTAAAAGCGTATGATATGCTGAAGATGAAGGGCAGCCCCGAGGTGATCAACCATGGCGCCGCTTCCACCTCACAGATGACAGATGCTGTGATCGCGAAGCTGAGGTAAATTCGCAGCATGGTCCCGAGGAACGCAGAGACGAAGGATCAACAGTCAGCGGTCAGCGGTCAGCGGTCAGCAGTCAGTCCTGATGAGTGGAACGAAATCAGGATCAGCAGTCAGCATTTTAACAATTTAACAATTTAACAATTTAACAATTTAACAATGAACATCTACGAATTATGGCCTGAACTCCACTGGATCAAGGATAAGGATCTACGGGAGAAAACCGCACGGACATGGGAAATGGCTCTCGAAAAAAGTGTGCTAACGCCCGAGGATCTGAACAGGATCCCTTTCACCCTGTTATGCGGCCCCGACCTGAAGGTGACCTTCATGGACCACAAACGGTCAGTTGTACACATTGCCAGGGCTGCAGGTGAAATCATGAATCAATTCTACAAAGCCGACCTCCCCGTCGATATGGATGTCCTTATTGCGGGAGCTATCCTGGCAGACGTCGGTAAACTGCTTGAATACACACTGGATAAAAATGGAGTCGCCGTACAGGGCAATTATGGAAAATACCTCAGGCATCCCTTTTCCGGAGTCTCACTGGCTGAACAGTGCGGCGTTCCGGCCGAAGTCTGTCATATCATCGCCGCCCATGCCCATGAAGGAGACCTTGTGAAACGGTCAACCGAGGCTTATGTCGTGCATCATGCTGATTTTATGACATTTCTGCCTTTTAAGGAAAGGCTGAAGATCTAAGTTCCAAATCCCAAAATCCAGGATCCAAACAAATTCCAAATCACAAATTCCAGTACCAATCCCCTATTAGCTAAATAACAATTTGACAATTTGACAATTTAACAGTTTATTATAATGAACCTTATTGAAAAAATAATTGCTGCTCATTCGAAGTATGAATCTGTAAAACCCGGAGATATTGTTGATATTGAACTGGATGTCAGAGCTGCCAGGGACTTTGGCGGAGCCAACGTCGTCAGGAACATCATCGATCACGGCCTATCTGTTCATGATCCCGACAGGACATTTTTTACCTTTGATTGTAATCCCACCGGCTCGGATCAGAAGTACGCACAGAATCAGCAGATCTGCCGTATGTTCGCGCGGGAGCATGGGATCAGGGTGTACGACATCGACAAAGGGATCGGAACCCACATCCTCATCCACGAGGGACTGGCACATTCAGGATCCACGGTGGTTACCACCGATTCTCACGCCAATATTCTCGGGGCTGTCGGAGCCTTCGGGCAGGGAATGGGGGACCAGGATATCGCTGCTGCCTGGGCCAAAGGAAAAGTGTGGTTCAAAGTACCGCCTTCGGTCAGGATCAACCTCAACGGGAAAAGGCCCGAAGGGCTGAGCGCCAAAGACATCGTGCTGAATTTGCTCCATACATTCGGTGCCAACAAGTTGCTGGGATACTCCATCGAAATCTACGGTGATGAAGTCGACAGGCTGACGCTGGATGAACGCATCACCATCGCTTCTATGGCAACAGAGATGGGAGCCATCATCATCCTGTTCACACCATCACCCGAAATACTTGAGTACAGCTCACAAAGAGCCGGTAAGAAGATCACCCTGCTTAAAGCCGATTTCGATGCCAGGTACGAACAAACCTTCGATCTCGACCTGAGCCGTTTCGTACCGCGCGTTTCCAGACCTGGAAAACCTCATGATACCGTTGATATTCAAGATGTGAAAGGCACGCGAATCGATTCGGCCTTTATCGGCAGCTGCACAAACGGACGAATGGAAGATCTGAAGAAAGCAGCTTCCATCCTGCAGGGCAAGAAAGTGGCGCCAGGGGTTGTGCTGAAAATCGTACCTGCTACGGATGAAATCTGGCAGGAGTGTCTGAATGAAGGCATCATCGAGATCTTCAAGGAATCTGGAGCCCTGGTTTCCAATGCCGGCTGCGCTGGATGTGCTGCAGGACAGGTCGGACAAAATGGTCCTGGAGAAATTACCCTCAGCACAGGGAATCGTAATTTCCCTGGCAAACAGGGCAAAGGCGAGGTGTACCTTGCCTCCCCTGAAGTCGTGGCTGCATCGGCAATAGCAGGATATATCACCACACCTGGCGATATCCCTGAAGAGCCCATGGTTTACACGTTTAAAGAAAAAGCAGCGCCACAGCAAGCCGCCGGAGTAAAAGCGCCGATCCCCGAACAGAAACCCACCACTGTCGAAGGCAGGGCTTGGTTTATCAAAAAAGATGATATCGATACAGATATGATCTTCCACAACCGTTATCTGACCATCACCAACATCAATGAGATGGGGCAGTACACATTCGATAACCTGAAAGGATATGAGGATTTTGCCAAAAAAGCAAGAGCCGGAGATATTGTGGTGGTACAGAAGAATTTTGGCAGCGGCTCGTCGCGCCAACAGGCTGTGGACTGCTTCACGTCACTGGGTGTTCAGGCCATCCTCGCAGAATCATTCGGAGCCATCTATGAACGCAACGCCATCAATGCAGCTCTGCCGATCATGACGTACGGATCCGTTCAGCCCATTGACCTGGAAGACGGCGATAACATCCGGCTTAACTTTGAAACCGGGGAAGTGACGAACGTCACAAAAGGTAAATCAATGATGGCGGACAAATTCTCGGAAGTACAGCTGGAGATCTATCAGAACGGCGGCCTGTTTTAGTTCAGTTTTATATTCCCGCTTTTACTGTCAGACTCGTTGCCATATTTTGTGGTGATGGAAATATACCCAGGGTATACGATCTCACGAGTGCCAACCATAATCGTGGGTTTGGCTTTTACAGTGATGCGCGTGGGCTCCCCTCCCAGTCCGGCAAGATTGAATCCAAAATTGATGATCGTTTCGGCAGACTTGCCCGAGAGGACTTTCTTAAGATCCATGTTCATATTCAACGGAATCACCGTTGTACCTCCGCCGGCAGGGATCTGAATTCTCTCCTCCAGTACTCCCTGTATCATCTCAATGTCATCAATGAACAGGATCCAGTCCAGCCGGTTCATGGCCGCAAGCTGGTCATTTGGATTCTTAGCTTCGATGTTCAGCGTGAAACTCAGCGGTAACTTTCCCCCTGCCATGGATGCGGTAATCACACCGGCATCAATAAGCCCCAGATCAGATATCGATTTGATCGATTGAATATTTACACCCGCTAGGGTCAGCTGCTGAACGGACTTCAGCTTGAACTCACATTTGGCAAGGGTAGCCATCTGCCCCACCTGTTCAAACAACCCGCAGGAACTTAACAATAAGGTCAAGCCCAGCAAGGTGTAGGGGAAGCACTTTTTTAATCTGTTGATTTTCATCATGAATTGATTTACTGACGACAAAATTAGCATTTTACCCAACCTGAAGATCAAGCGTTGGCTGAATAAAAAAATTATTTCTTTTGTATGATTTAATTATTTTGTATATTTGCGCATTCAAATACCTAAATACATATAATAAATGGGACAATTGATCCACCTCTCGGAAGCAGTCTCACTGGCCATTCACTGTCTGGCACTGGTGTCGGTAAGCGAAAAATCACTGAACGCTTCCACCATGGCCAGGCACCTGGGTGCTTCAAGGAACCATCTTGCCAAGGTTCTTCAGCAACTGGTCAAGCACAACTTCCTCTCATCAACCCGGGGTCCCGGCGGAGGATTTACCATGAGAAAAGCTCCGGGCGAGATCACCCTCTACGAGATCTATGAACTGATGGAAGGCAAACCGGAAATTGAATACTGCATGGCACACGGGAATGAATGTCCATTCTCCGGCTGTGTCTACGGTAACATTCGCGAGAAGCTGACAGAGGAGTTCGTCGCCTTTTTCAGGCAACGGAAAATCAGCGATATCATACCGGCAATCAAACCATCCTAAAGCTATGGCAGATCATTCTTATGAATATTTTATTGAATAACCTTTAATATCAACATGTCATGAACGAAAATCAATTCCCGGCATCCACCGTTTTCAGACTATCTGAATCAGTTGTGTACGCCGATGCCAGTATTGTAAGTAAAACAGTGATCAAAAAGAATGCAGGCAACATTTCACTGTTCGCCTTTGCCAAAAACGAAGGACTCAGCGAACATACGGCACCATTCGATGCCATGGTCTATGTATTCGACGGACAAGCGGAAATCCTGATCAATAAGGTTCCCTACGTGCTCAGCAAAGGAGAGATGATCATCATGCCGGCCGACGTGCCGCATGCCGTAAAAGCGACTGAGGACTTTAAAATGATGCTGGTGATGATCAAACAATGAGAGGAGAGAGGAGAAAGGAGAGAGACATTTAACAATTTAACAATTTAACAATTTAGTAATGAGCGAATTATTGGATAACTCAAAGAAAAGGAAGGAACTGCTGAAGCACATGATCCTTCAGCTTCATGAAGGTCATGCTCCGGAAGAGGTGCGCAATCAGCTGGTCAACCTACTGAAAAAGATCCCTTACGGGGAGGTGGTGGAAGTGGAACAGGAACTCATCTCGGAAAACATCCTGGATGACAGTGAGATCCTGAAATTTTGCGACCTTCATTCCAAAGCGTTGGAAGGTCAGATAGACCTTTCTCATGCTAAACCCATACCATGGGGGCATCCGGTGGATACGTTCAAAAGAGAGAACCTGGAGCTGAAAAAAGTCATCACAGGCGTGGAAGGATTGCTGTCAGGGACGGATAAGGCAGAGGAGATCAGCCCGAAGGTCGTGGAACTCAAATCTGCATTTCATCAGCTGATGGATGTGGACAAACATTACCTAAGGAAGGAAAACCTTCTGTTCCCATTCCTGGAGAAAAAGGGCATCACAGGCCCGCCAAAGGTCATGTGGGGCAAGCACGACGAGATCCGGGGCAAGCTCAAGGCTGCCCTGGAAGTCCTTGATGTGCTGGGGAACATTATACCGGAGGACTCCGGCATGAGCACGGAATTGGTCTTACAGTCTGCTGTAGAGGCTGTGGAGGATATGATCATGAAAGAAGAAGAGATCCTTTTTCCGATGGCAATGGATAAACTCACCGATGCAGAATGGTATGAAATCTACCAGCAGACACCGGAAATCGGTTTTTGCCTGTTCGACCCGGTGATACCCTGGAAACCCGCGGGAGCAGATCTGCTGGAACTGGAAAAGAAGGAAGCGGAAAACCTGATCAACCTGCCGTCCGGAAGTTTTACAAGGGAGGAACTGCAGGCAATCCTGAATACCCTGCCCATCGATATTACGTTTGTCAACAGGGACGAGAAAGTGAAGTACTTCAGTCAGGGAAGGGAGCGTATCTTTCATCGGAACAGGGCCATTCTGAACCGTGACGTTAAAATGTGCCATCCCCCGGCGAGTATGCATGTTGTCGAAAAGATCCTCAGTGACTTTAAGGAAGGGAAAGAACAGAGTGCCCCATTCTGGATCCAGATGCAGGACAGATTCATCCATATTGAGTATTTCGCGCTGAAAAATGACAAAGGGGAATTCCTGGGCACCCTTGAAGTTTCGCAGGACCTTACTGCTAAAAGAGAACTCCAGGGAGAACAACGATTACTCACGTACACATCAGAGAATAATACCATGGAACAGAAGATGATAAGTCCGGTATGGTACAGTAAGGGTTCGGTCAGTATCACCATCGACGCAAGGCCACTCCTGCAATCCGGCGGACATCCGCTTGAGCAGGTTTTCAGGGAATCAGAAAACCTGGGACCCGGAGAGATGCTCGAACTGATCACTCCTTTCTTGCCAGCGCCGTTGATCGAAAAAATGGGAGCCAGAGGATTCGAATGCTGGACAAAAGAGGATCAAGGAATATTTTACAACTATTTTCATAAGGGCTGAAATTATTCAGAACAAATCTAAATTTCCGGGAATCTTTGTTACGTAAAAATTCCGTTCTAACTTAGAGCGGAAAAGCAACAACCATTTCCGGACCCATGAAGAAACTCATCCGATGGCTTCTTCCTCCAGAATCCTGGAAAGTGCCTGTGATTATCCTGTTGGGGATCATGGCAGGTTGTATCCTGTTACTTATCCATATTTCCAGGGCGGATTCTTATCTCACCAATGAGCCATCGGCATGCGTCAACTGCCATATCATGTCACCCTATTATGCAACCTGGGCCCACAGCTCCCACAGGGAAACGGCCACCTGTAATGATTGCCATGTTCCTCACAATAATATCCTGAATGCATATTATTTCAAGGCCAAGGATGGTCTGCGCCATGCTACCATATTTACGCTGAGAAGGGAACCCCAGGTCATCTTCATCAGGGAGCCCGGCAAGGAGGCTGTTCGTGGAAATTGTGAGAGGTGCCACGAGCACCTGCTTACCGGGATTGAGTGCCGGGGAACTACTACATTCTGCGAACCGGAACGATTGTGCTGGGAATGCCACAGGGAGGTACCTCACGGAAGAGTGAACAGCCTCTCCAGTGTCCCTTTTGCACCTGTCCCCCGCCCCACTTCACCCGTTCCTTCGTGGCTCGAAAACCATGCAAACAATCCGTAATTCCATTTACTTATATGCAATCCCATGAATTCCATCCGTGAAAAGATCAATCGCAAACCCTGGTTAGGCTGGATTATTTTCTTCCTTACGATGGCCATTGTCTTTATCCTGGGCCTGCTGGCCTCTTCCATCATTGAAAGGCGATCAGAGGCCCGGCTGATGGATAAGCCAAAGATAGAAGTAAGCCAGTGGGAGGCCAGAAATGAAATCTGGGGACAAAACTATCCGCGCGAGTACCAGAGCTGGCTGAAGACAAGAGATACAAGCTTCCGGAGTGCATTTGGCGGCAGCTCCATGATCGATATGCTGCAACACGATCCCAAACTGGTGATCCTGTGGGCCGGCTATGCGTTCGCAAAGGATTATAACCAGGGAAGGGGACATTATTATGCGGTGACCGATATCCACAATACCCTTCGGACAGGTGCTCCCATGGGACCTGATCAAGGCCCACAGCCAAACACCTGCTGGGCATGTAAAAGCCCGGATGTGCCCAGGGTGATGCACAAGGTGGGAGTGGCCGAATTCTACAAGGGTAAATGGGCCTCCCGCGGTAACCAGATCATCAACCCGATCGGATGCGCCGACTGCCATGATGCGGTCACTCAGAACCTCCGCATCAGCCGCCCAGGGCTCATCGAGGCATTTCAAAGGATGGGTAGGGATATAACGGCTGTCAGTCACCAGGAGATGCGCAGCCTGGTGTGCGCCCAGTGCCATGTGGAGTACTATTTCAAAGGAGATGAAAAATACCTCACCTTTCCCTGGGATCAGGGAATGACAGCCGATGAGATAGAAGGCTACTATGATTCCTATGAATTCACCGACTGGCAGCACGCCATCAGCCGGACTCCGATGCTCAAGGCACAGCATCCTGATTTTGAATTATTTACAACGGGAATCCACTATGAAAGAGGAGTTTCCTGCGCAGACTGCCACATGCCTTACCAGAACGAAGGTGGACAGAAATTCACCGACCACCATATTCAGAGTCCATTGAACAACCTGGCGGCTTCATGCCAGGTGTGCCATAGGGAAAGCGAAGAAACGCTCTATGAAAATGTGTATGAAAGACAGAAAAAAACTTTGGAGATCCGTGATAAAGTAGAAGAGAACATCTGCAGGGCGCATTTTGAAGCCAAAGCAGCATGGGACGCCGGCGCCACCGAAGAAGAGATGAAACCCGCCCTCCTTTTAATCCGCCATGCACAGTGGAGGTGGGACTATGTAGCTGCCAGCCATGGGGGATCATTTCACTCTCCCGTGGAAAGCCTCCGCCTGCTCGGAACGGCCATGGATAAAGCACAGGAAGCCCGTGTGCTTCTCTCAAGGATCCTGTTCACACATGGTGTCACTAATGCCATTGACCTGCCCGACATATCCACGAAAGAAAGGGTACAGCAGGTCATTGGGCTGGAAATGAAAAATCTTAAGGAAGAAAAGCAGAAATTCCTGGACCAGGTCGTCCCCAGATGGAAAGAAGAATACAGCAAACAGTTCTGAGATGCTTTTCATTGAACGGTCCGGCACCGATCCCTATTTCAACCTGGCCGCCGAAGAATATTTCTTCCGTAACTATAAGGAAGATGATGTGATCATGCTATGGCGAAACATGCCCTCAGTGATCATCGGAAAACACCAGAACCCCTACCGGGAAATCAATTTTAGCTATGTAAAAGAAAACAATTTACCTGTCATCCGAAGGATAACCGGCGGGGGAACTGTGTATCACGATCCGGGCAACATAAATTTTACGTTCATTCGTTCGCTCACTGCCCCTTACACGATCGATTACGATAAGTTCCTGCAGCCTGTGATGACAATCCTGAACCGGTTGCAGATCCCTTGCGAACGTTCAGGTAAAAGCGACCTTACCGTTCATCAGCGTAAAATATCAGGCAACTCGCAGCATTTGTTCAGGAACAGGGTACTGCACCATGGAACGCTACTCTACTCCACTGACCTGCAGAACCTTCACCATGCGCTGGTGAACAACAGTTCCAGGTACACGGATAAATCCATTCGCTCCAATCCGGTTCCCGTTGCCAACATTAGCAAATTCCTGGTAGACCCGCCCTCTGTGGAAACATTCCAGCAACGGCTGGCAGAAGAGATCATCCGCAGCTTCTCCCCTATCCTCCGGGTCCCGTTACGTGCTTCCGATGAGAAAGCCATCCATGCCCTTTCAGCACAAAAATATCAGACATGGGAATGGAATTTCGGGTATTCGCCATCCTACCAGGTCAAGGTTGAATTTACAGCGCAGGGAAATCAAATTAAAGCAGTGATCCCGGTCCGAAACGGCATTGTACAAAAAATCCATATCTTTGAACCTGCCCCGGCAACCAGGTGGTCAGAACTTTTCAAACAGATGGAAGGGCTCAAACATGAGGAACAATCGATCCTGCAGTACCTTGATGCCCATCCGGAGCTGACATCAAACCTGGAAATGACACATCAGGATTTTGTGAAAGCATTGTTCTAAGGTATTTAAGATGAATGAACATTATCTCGTTTAAACAGTTTAACCATTTGACCATTTGACAATTTAACCATTTGACAATTTAAAAGATAATCCTATGACTTCTCCATCTCCTTCCCAGCGCATCTTTGATCGCCTCTGGCATGATTATACACTTTACAATCCAGAGGTCAAACGCATTTATGACTCCTTTACGGAAACAGGAGAAAAGGTGATCAACGACCACATTGCATTTCGTACCTTCAACGATCCGAGGGTGAATATTGATGTGCTCTCCCGACCCTTCATCCGGTCGGGATACGTTCTGAAAGGCACTTACACCTTTGAGAAGAAACACCTCTTTGCCAGGCACTTTGAAGATGAATCCAGTGTGGATGCGCCCCGCGTCTTCATCAGCGAACTGATCCTGGAAGAGTTCAGTGAATTCACGCAAAAAACGGCAAAACAGGTCATCGATCAAATACCCCGGGATTTGCTGACGTCGGATGAACTCATCTATTCCGGTAATGTATGGGGCAAACCCTCCTTTGAAATATATGAGAAGCTTCGTACTGAATCGGAATATGCAGCCTGGGTTTACGTATATGGATTCTGTGCCAACCATTTCACTGTCAGTGTCAATGGACTCAAAAATCTGAACACCCTCGAAAAGGTGAATGATTTCCTGAAAGCAAAGGGATTTCTTTTAAATACCGCAGAGGGCGAGATCAAGGGAACTCCTCAGGAGCTGCTGGAGCAGTCAAGCACCAGGGCTGGGATCATTGAGGTGGAATTTTCAGAGGGCAGGTTCAGCATACCCTCCTGTTATTATGAATTTGCCAGGAGGTACCCTGACAGGGACGGCAGGCTGTATTCTGGTTTCATTGCCAAATCGGCGGATAAGATTTTCGAGAGCACTGATTTTTACAGGAAGTAGTCCTTACCGGATATTCGGTTTTTCTTTAGGATCATCGTATTAAATCTTTCATGGCTCAGGAAGAACAGATAGTTACACTGACACAGCTCAAACAGTCGCTTGCAGGGGATCTTTTTGTGGAAGAAGCATACCGGCTGCTGTATTCGACGGATGCATCCGCTTACAGGCAAGTGCCGCTCGCCGTGGCCCGCCCAAAAAACAAGGATGATATCCGCCGGTTGATCCATTTTGCCAGAAAACACGGTACGTCACTGATACCCAGGACTGCAGGCACCTCCCTGGCCGGCCAGGTGGTCGGAGGGGGAATAGTCGTGGATGTTTCCCGCTACATGACCAGGATCCTGGAACTGAATACGGCTGAAAGATGGGTCCGCGTTGAACCAGGCGTAGTTCTCGACGAACTGAACAAATTCCTTGAACCGCACGGATTGTTTTTCGGTCCCGAAACCTCAACATCCAATCGTTGCATGATCGGCGGCATGGTGGGCAATAATGCCTGCGGAGCACATTCCCTGATCTATGGAAGCACAAGGGATCACACCCTGGAACTGCAAACACTGCTCAGCGACGGAAGTGAAGCTGCTTTCGGTCAGCTCAGTCCTGAAGCGTTCACGAATAAATGCAGTGGGGAAACGCTTGAAAACCGTATCTACCGGAATATCCGCGATATCCTTGAAAATCCGGATCATCAGAAAGAGATACGTGAACAATTTCCCGATCCTTCCATCAAACGCAGAAACACCGGCTATGCCATTGATCTTCTTCTGGAATCAGAGCCATTCACCAGGAACAGTCCTCCTTTCAATTTTTGCCGTTTACTGGCAGGCTCTGAAGGCACCCTGGCATTCATCACGGAGATCAAGCTCAACCTGGTTCCACTCCCTCCCAGGACCAAAGGCCTGCTTTGCGTTCACTTTCATTCACTGGAGGAGGCATTCCATGCCAACCTCATCGCCCTGGAGTATCATCCCGGTGCCATCGAACTGATCGATCACCATATACTGGATCAGACAAAACAGAACATAGAACAAAGGAAGAACCGGTTCTTTGTCGAGGGTGAACCGGCTGCTATCCTGATCATTGAGTTTGCCAGAGAAACCCGGGAAGAGATCATTTCCCTTGCCCGGGCCATTCAGGCTGAAATGCTGCAAAAAGGCTTTGGATATCACTTTCCGCTTCTTTTCGGAGGTGACATTGCGAAAGTTTGGGCACTCAGAAAGGCGGGCCTCGGATTACTGACCAATATTCCCGGTGATGCAAAACCTGTTTCGGTCGTCGAAGATACGGCCGTAAGACCCACCGATCTCCCTGATTATCTCAGTGAATTCCGGAAGCTGATGGACCGTCACGGGACAACGTGTGTTTACCATGCACATATAGCTACCGGAGAACTTCACCTGAGGCCTGTCCTGAATCTTAAAAAAGAGAAAGATGTCCGGCTTTTCCATGCGATTGCCCATGATACAGCACTGCTGGTCAAGCGGTTCAGAGGATCCCTGAGCGGCGAGCATGGGGATGGCAGGGTCAGGGGAGAATTCATACCCCTGATCATCGGTGAAAAGAATTATGAGCTGCTTCGTTCCATAAAAAAGACCTGGGATCCCGACGGGATCTTTAATCCGGGTAAGATTACAGACACTCCCTCCATGACGTCGGGATTGCGTTATAAGCCCGGGCAGGTCACAAGGGAATTCGACACGTTCTTCGACTTCTCAGCGACCATGGGTTTACTGCGCGCGGTAGAACAATGCAATGGATCGGGTGACTGCAGGAAGTCGGAACGAATCGGCGGTGTCATGTGTCCAAGCTATATGGCCACCTGCGATGAAAACACCACAACGCGGGCCCGGGCCAACATCCTCCGGGAATTCCTCACCCACTCGGCAAAAAAAAATCCTTTCGACCATAAAGAGATCCGGGATATCATGGATCTCTGTCTTTCCTGCAAGGGCTGCCAGTCAGAATGCCCTTCCAGCGTAGATATGTCAAAGTACAAAGCCGAGTTCCTTCAGCATTATTATGAGGCCAACGGTGTTCCGCTTAAAACTGCCATGATCGCCGCCATTAACAGGATCAACCGGATGGCATCATGGGTTCCATGGATTTACAACGCCGTAGTGAAAAACCTGTTCACCTCTTCGCTGTTAAAAAGGATGATGGGATTTGCACAGCAGCGATCTATTCCGTTGTTGCACAGTACAACCCTGACCCGCTGGTACAGGAAGCACCGCCAGCAGATCCAGATCGCTTCCCCTGCAAAGGGACAGGTTTATCTTTTTGCGGATGAATTCACGGAATACAACGACACGGAAACCGGCATCAAGGCCATCAAGCTGCTGAATTCTCTGGGATACAATGTTATGATACCTCCTCACACGGAAAGCGGGCGTGCGATGCTGTCGAAAGGACTGCTGCGAAAAGCACGGAAAATAGCGGAAAAGAATGTCTCCCTGCTGAAGGATAAAGTCAACTCAGAAGTTCCCCTTATTGGGATCGAGCCTTCCTGCATCCTGACCTTCAGGGATGAATATCCCAGGCTGGTAAGGGAATCCTTCAGGACAGACGCCCTGCATCTGGCGAAGAACACGATGCTTTTTGAGGAATTTATCCACCGGGAGATCCAAAAAGGTAACATTCCGCGGGAAGCATTTACCCTTGAGAAACGAAAGATCAGATTGCACGGGCACTGTCACCAGAAAGCGCTGGCTTCCACAGCAGCTACCAGAACGATGCTGTCGCTGCCCATCAACTATTCCGTTGAGGAGATTCCATCCGGATGTTGTGGCATGGCCGGTTCGTTTGGCTATGAAAAAGAGCATTACGAGCTGTCGATGCGTATAGGCGAGCTGGTACTTTTTCCCGCCATCAGGGCATCTGCGCCCGAGGAGCTGATCGTAGCCCCGGGTACCAGCTGCCGGCATCAGATCCTTGAAGGAACGGGAAGACGAGCCTACCACCCCATTGAAATCCTTTACGACGCCCTCAAATAAAGAGTCCCGCTTTGCGGGCGGGACTCTTGACTATTTAAAAGAAATTCTACTCTTCCTTTGGCTTTTCCTTCTTTACCTTTTCCTTCTTCTCGGTTTCTTCCAGGTTCGATTTAAGGGTAGCCAGCGCTTCGATATCTCCAAGGGTGGTTTTTTCAAGCGTGTCCTGCAGCTTCTTCACCACGCGCTTGGCAGACCTTACCTCAGATTTCACCTGATCCGACGCTTTCACCTTCTCTGCGGTCTGTGCTTCCTGGTAAACTTTCGCATGAGAGAGAATGATCTTCTTGTTCTCTTTTGAAAACTCGATGACCTTGAACTCCAGAGATTCATCCATTCGCAACCCGGTACCATCCTCCTTGGTGGAGTGCCGCATCGGGCAGAAACCTTCTACACCATAGGGCAGTGAAACCAGAAATCCCTTGTCAGAGGCGCTGATGATGGTTCCCTTATGAATACTGCCCACCTGGAAGACCGATTCAAACACATCCCATGGATTCTCTTCCAGCTGTTTATGGCCAAGACTCAGGCGGCGGTTATCCACATCCACATCCAGTACTACCACTTCAATCTCCTCTCCGATCTTGGTGAATTCAGCCGGATGTTTGATCTTCTTTGACCAGGAAAGATCCGAAATGTGGATCAATCCGTCGACGCCCTCTTCGAGCTCAACAAAAATCCCAAAATTGGTGAAATTCCTGACAATGGCCTTATGCTTCGAATTGACGGGGTATTTCTCCATGATGTTGGCCCAGGGATCCGGTATGAGTTGCTTGATCCCCAGCGACATCTTCCGCTCCTCCCTGTCCAGGGTAAGGATCACTGCTTCCACCTCATTTCCGACCTTCAGAAAATCATGCGCGGTGCGAAGATGCTGAGACCATGACATTTCTGAAACATGGATCAGGCCTTCAACACCTGGGGCAATCTCGACAAACGCACCGTAATCGGCAATGACCACGACCTTCCCCTTCACTTTATCGCCAATCTTCAGATTCTGATCAAGTGCATCCCAGGGATGTGGCGTAAGCTGCTTGAGCCCAAGGGCTATCCGTTTTTTATTTTCGTCAAAATCAAGAATGACCACCTTGATTTTCTGGTCGAGTTCCACGATCTCTTCCGGGTGGTTGATCCTGCCCCAGCTCAGATCGGTGATGTGGATGAGCCCGTCAACTCCGCCCAGGTCAATGAAAACACCGTAGGAAGTGATATTCTTTACCGTACCTTCCAAAATCTGCCCTTTCTCCAGTTTGGCGATGATTTCGGCCTTTTGCTGCTCAAGTTCGTCCTCGATCAGGGCTTTATGGGATACCACCACGTTCTTGTATTCCTGGTTGATCTTGACAACTTTGAATTCCATTGTTTTACCAACAAAAACATCATAATCACGGATGGGTTTGACATCGATCTGAGATCCGGGAAGGAAGGCTTCGATGCCAAAGACATCGACGATCAATCCGCCCTTGGTGCGGCATTTGACATATCCATTGATGATCTCTTCATTTTCATAGACTGAATTCACCCGTTCCCAGGAACGAAGAATGCGTGCCTTTTTATGTGACAGGATCAGCTGGCCATCAGGATCTTCCTGATTTTCAACATAAACTTCTATCTTCTCACCTATCTTCAGGTTCGGATTGTAGCGCAGTTCAGAGATCGGGATCACACCGTCCGATTTAAAGCCGATGTTCACCACGACTTCACGGTTATTCATAGCCACAACCTGTCCTTCGATCACTTCATGTTCAACGATCTGGTTAAGTGTATGATCGTACAGTTCTTCCAGTTTGTGCCGTTCATCCACAGAATAGTTTTCCTGCTTCTTCCCGGCCAGTGACCAGTCAAAATCTTCAGCTCTGTGCACCCGGTGAAAGGGCCTGGCAGCTGGCTTCTCCTCTGCTTTGGGCTGTTCAGTGCCGGTATCGGCGATGGGGACCAGTGGCGGCACAGGAATTTCCACGGGCTGTTCTTCCGGTTCCGGGACCGAACCCAGGGCAGGTTCTTCCGGCATCGTGATCTCAGGTTCTGTTCCCGATACTTCAGGAATTTCTTCAATGGCCTGAGTGCTCTCCTCAGCTTCATTTTCACCCGCCAGTTCCGGCTGATGGTCAAAAACCTCTGATTCTTCCTTCATCTCTGCTGATTCCTTATGAGCCTCACCTTCTGTCTTCTCCACCAGCTCACTTTGCAGTTCTTCCCGGATCTCCTCCGCATCAGGTTGTTCTAACTGGTCATTTTTAAAATCGTCTTCTTGCGTCATTATTGATTTCATTGTGTTCCTGGACGCCGGAACGGGTTAAACTTCCGTTAATTCTCAAACATCAGGCAACTGCCTGATACAAACGAAATCCCATCGTCCACGGATTTCGGGCTGCAAAAGTAGGAAAATAAATCGAGAAACGACAGCTGCAGATATTATTTATTCAACGCTTTACGGGATACCCTCTCTGTTTAGCCATATCCTCCAGACGTTTTTGAAATCCACTCTTTTTAACAGGTCTCTTTTTGTTCTCCTCGATTCGGGCATGGATCTTTTTTTCGTCAACAAGCCTGCGGAACAAATACATTTGCAGGAAGGTGAGCAGGTTGGCCAGTAAATAATAATAGCTCAGGGCCGAGGCATACGCGTTGAAGAACCCAAGGAACATGATGGGCATGATGTAGGATATCGTCTTCATGCCGGCGATCTGCTGCTGTCCGGTCGACATCATGTCGTTATTGATCTTTGTATAGACAATGGTGGAAATAGTCATCAGCAGGCAGAACAAGCTGACATGGTCTCCATAGAACGGTATCGTAAAGGGCAGGTTCAGGATAGAGTCATACGAGCTAAGATCATGCGCCCACAGGAAGGGTTGTTGCCGCAATTCGATGGATGAGGGAAAGAACCGGAACAAGGCGATAAGGATCGGAAACTGAAGCAGCATGGGCACGCATCCCGCCATAGGATTGACCCCTGCCCTTTTATACAGGTCCATGGTGGCCTGCTGCTTTTTCATGGCATCTTCCTTCTTGGGATACTTCTTATTGATCTCTTCCACATCCGGCCGGAGCACCCGCATTTTAGCGGTCGACATATACGTCTTGTAGGCGATGGGAAGCAGGACGATCTTCAGCAGGATGGTCAGCACAAGAATGATGATCCCGTAATTCCATCCAAATCCGCTTAAAAAGTTGAAAACGGGAATGACGGCAAAACGGTTGATCCATTGCATCAGGAAAAAACTCCAGCCCATGGGGATCTGCCTTTCCAGATCCAGCTTATAATCCCGGAGGATTGAATATTTAAGCGGACCATAGTATATCTTCATATCCATGGAAGTCCTTTCCTTGTCGGAAAAGGGAACCCCAAACCTGGATTCCATCGAACGCTCATAGCGTTCTCTGGGTTGTTTGTCGGTATAGGTATTGACAATTCCGCTCACAAAATTATCGTCGGATATGATGGTAGAACAGAAGAATCGCTGCTTGAAAGAGATCCACTGCAGTCGGGTGGGAACCTCCTCCTGGTCGTCTTTTGTCTCGGATAAATAATTGACTTCTCCGTCGGAATGCTTGTAATAAATAGTGGGGCCGTTGTAGCGGTCAATGCTCCTTTCCTGCTGCATGAGGTCAGCGTTCCAGGTGAGGTCGAGGTATTCTGTATTGGATGCCAGGACGCCTTTCAGTCCGGTGAAATGCACCGCAAAATCGACCATATAATCCTTACCGCTCAGCGTATAGACATATTCAACATAATTGGAAGGAGAGAATGACGACAACGAATCAGTTCCGTTGGTATAAAGCCTCATAGCGAATGTAAGGGATCCGGAACCTGACACAGACATCGTTTCGTTCCCGCTGGTTCCCGCATCGGACCAATATGGCTGGAAATAGAGTTCATCCGTATTGATGAGACGGTTGTTGGCGAAAAAGGTAAGTCCGAATGTCACCGAGGAACTATCATACAAAACAAGTGGAAGCGTGTCATAGGTCTTATAGTCTTTGAGTTCAGCGTAGACGACCTTTCCTCCTTTGCTTGAAATGCCCAGTCTGATGAGTTCATTCTCTATGAAATAAATCTTCTGTGTGCCGGTAGCGGCGGCAGAGAAGATACCAAGTGCATCGTGCAAAGCCGACTGTTCCAGGGCGGAAACGGCAGGTTGCCCGGCAGGCAGCGCGGTATCATTCACCTGCAGGGGAATGGCCGTTGATTTCCGCAAAGAATCTGCAAGGGCAAGGGAGTCAAGTCTGCTCTGCTGAACAATCATCAAGGAGTCCTGAATCCTCTGGCGCCGGGCAAGTTCTTCCTTGGATGGCCGTGTCAACAGACTGTAGCCGATCATGATCGCAAAGATCATAACCAGTCCGATGATGGTATTCCTGTTCATTCGTCTGTTTTAGTCCTGGATTTTAGTCCCGCAAAGATAATAGATATGCTCAACAAGCCATCTGTTCAGGGGAGTATTTTATATGGCTGAGGATGATCCCCTCGATTTTTTAGCTGCGCCTACAAAGCCAACAAACAACGGGTGCGGGCAGGCAACCGTACTCTTGTATTCAGGATGGAACTGGATGCCGATGAACCAGGGGTGCCCCTGTAATTCCATGATTTCCACAAGATTATCTTTCATATTGATACCTGAGGCCATCAGACCCTTTGCTTCAAAGTCCTGAAGGTACTTGTTGTTGAATTCGTAGCGGTGCCGGTGCCTCTCGGTGATCTGAACTTTTCCGTAAATGGAATGGGTCAGGGTCTCTTTCACGATCTGGCACGGGTAGGATCCCAATCGCATGGTGCCTCCCATACCTGAGATCTTCTTCTGCGCTTCCATAATGTCGATCACAGGATAGGGAGTTCGCTTATCCATTTCCGTGCTGTGCGCATTGACCATCTTCAGCACATTCCGGGCAAATTCAATGACTGCACACTGCATACCCAGGCAAATCCCCAGGAAAGGTATATTCCGTTCACGGGCGTACTGTATGGCAATTATTTTTCCTTCAATGCCCCTGGATTCAAAACCGGGAGCGACAAGTATCCCGTCAAGGTTCTGCAGCCTGGAGCCGACAGTGCTTTCATCGATACTCTCAGAATGGATCCGTACGATATTCACCTTGCAGTCGTTGGCGGCTCCAGCGTGGATAAAGGACTCGACAATGGATTTATAGGCATCCCTCAGTTCAATATATTTTCCCACCAGTCCTATGCTGACCTCGGAGGCCGGATGTTTCAGCTTGTAAAGGAACTCCTCCCACCTTTTCAGATCAGGTTCCCGTTCAGCAGGAATAGAGACTTTTTTTAAAACCTCCAGATCCAGCTTTTCATCCCGCATTAAAAGAGGAACCTCATAGATTGTTTCGGCATCGATGGACTCGATAACAGAGGACGGAGAGACGTTGCAAAAAAGGGAGATCTTTTCACGAAGGGATTGTGAAAGATGCCTTTCTGTTCTGCAAACAATAATATCGGGCTGCACTCCGGATTCAAGCAAGGTCTTGACAGAGTGCTGCGTGGGCTTTGTTTTCAGTTCACCAGCTGCAGCAAGGAATGGCACAAGGGTCAGATGGATGACCAGGCAGCTTGCACCCAGCTCCCATTTCATCTGCCTGACCGCTTCAATATAAGGCAGTGATTCAATGTCGCCCACGGTACCGCCTATCTCGGTGATCACAAAATCAAATTGACCGGTGTTCCCCAGCAGTTTGATCCGGTACTTGATCTCATCGGTGATATGTGGGATCACCTGGACGGTCTGTCCGAGATAATCCCCTCTGCGTTCCTTTTCGATCACCGACTGATAGATCCGGCCTGTGGTAATGTTGTTAGCCTGTGAAGTGGGAACATTCAGAAAGCGCTCATAGTGTCCAAGGTCCAGGTCTGTCTCGGCTCCGTCCTCCGTCACATAACATTCACCGTGTTCATAGGGATTGAGGGTACCCGGGTCCACATTGATATAGGGATCAAGCTTTTGTATAGTTACCGAAAAGCCCCTTGCTTGCAGTAGCTTGGCGAGGGATGCGGAAATGATCCCCTTTCCCAGGGAAGAGCTCACCCCACCGGTTACAAAAATATATTTCGCTTTTAACATATTCATTGCTGGAATTACTGATAACGGTACCGTTCCACCTTAGCCAGGTACTTGGCCAGACGGACTACCTGAACAGAGTACCCATATTCATTGTCATACCACACATAAATAACGATGCTTCTGCCATCGGAAGAAACCTTTGTTGAAACACTGTCAAAAATACAGGTGGCAGGATCGCCGATATAATCGGATGATACCGATTCGGGAGAGGCTGAATACCGGATCTGTTCAACCAGTTCGCCGTGCAGTGCAGCGTTCTTCATGATCACATTGACCTCCTCCACGGAGGTGGGTTTTTTCACGCATAGATGCAGGATAGCCAGCGACACATCCGGCAGAGGGATCCGCACTGCATTAGCAGTCAGTTTACCCTTCAGGCCAGGAATGATCTTGGCGGCCGCCGTGTTGGCGCCCGTATCCGTGATGACCATATTGACCGGTGCAGCGCGTCCGCGCCGATTTTTCTTGTGAATGTTGTCAAGCAGGTTCTGGTCGTTCGTATAGGAGTGGATGGTCTCAATATGTCCCTTCTCGATACCAAGGGTTTCGTCGATCACGCGCAGTGGAGGCAGGATGGCATTGGTGGTGCAGGATGCGGCAGAAAAGATCGTTTCATTGTCAATGTCAGTTGTCTGGTGATTGACACCGTACACGATATTGGGGATATCTCCTTTTCCCGGAGCGGTGAGAAGGACCTTGCTGATACCCTTTGCTTTCAGGTGCCTGCCAAGCCCTTCCCTGTCCCTAACAACTCCCGTATTGTCGATCAGGACGGCATCATTGATGCCATATTGAGTATAATCAATGCTTTCGGGATTACCCGTGGATAAAAATTGTACAATGTGCCCGTTGGCATACATGGTCCGTGCATCGAGATCTTCTACGGCGATACCCTGGAACGGACCATGAACCGAGTCATGACGAAAAAGATGGGCACGTTTGAACAGATCCTCCGGCTGATTACTGCGGGTGACAACTGCCCGCAGCCGCAACTGGGATCCATTACCCATCTGGATCATTTCTCTGGCCACCAGCCTCCCGATTCTCCCGAATCCGTACAGTACAGCATCCCTTGGTTTGGTAAAAGTCGGATCCCTGTCAATGAACGACTTTAATTTATCCTGAAGGAATGCTTTGGGCCCGGCATACTTCTGCCGGTCATTGGTCCACTCAAAATTCAACCGGCCAATGTCAATGCGTGCTGGTGGTATTTCCATCTCAGCCATCGCCCTGGCCAGCACCAGTGAATCCTGTATCCGGAGTACCTTGCCGATGGTATGAACGGCGTAGGAATGCAAAAACAGGATCACGCTGGCACTCCGGTCATAGAGCTGATTGCGGAAGAGAATCAGTTCAATGGACTTTTCATAAAACAGCTTTACCAGAATATCCACAAATTCATACCCCAGCATCTCATCCGATATCCATTTTGATAATTCGTCCTCAAAATGAGAATTCGAGGATGGCATATTTTTCGGGTTGTGATTGTTCATAAAATGAAGTTTGATTATCCGGAATTGAACGGATAAATATAAAACAAAAGGGAAAGGCACCAAAATAATCTGATACTTAGCCCTTTTATATTATGAACAATTTTTTAACAGCCCGGTGGATGATTACTGTCCCAGGTAGGCTTTCAGCAACCTGCTGCGCGAATGATGCTTGAGCCTACGGATCGCTTTTTCCTTGATCTGGCGCACCCGTTCCCTGGTCAGATCGAACCTGGCTCCGATCTCTTCAAGGGTCAGACCGTGAGGCATACCGAGACCGTAATAAAGACTCACCACATCCCTTTCCTTTTCGGATAACGTGGCAAGGGAACGTTCGATCTCCTTCATGAGGGATTCGCGCATAAGACCTGCATCCGTGTTCGGCGCTTCTTCGTGAACGTATACATCAAGAAATTTGATCTCATCATCCTGAGCAAGGGGCGCGTCCATGGAAACCGTGCGTGTTCCGATCCGCATGGCAGCATCGATCTTATATTCAGGTATTTCAAGGGATTCAGCGATTTCATCAGCACTGGGAGTACGTTCAAATTTTTGTTCCAGCTTGGAAGATTCCTTCTTGATCTTATTCAATGATCCCACCTGATTGAGCGGCAGACGGACGATGCGTGATTGCTCTGCAAGAGCTTGCAAAATGGACTGTCGGATCCACCAGACCGCGTAGGAAATGAATTTGAAGCCCCGGGTTTCGTCAAATCTCCTGGCTGCCTTGATCAGCCCAAGGTTCCCTTCATTGATAAGATCCGGCAGACTCAACCCCTGATTCTGATATTGCTTGGCAACAGATACGACAAAACGCAGGTTTGCCCTGGTCAGTTTCTCAAGGGCCTTCTGATCCCCATTCTTAATCCGGCGGGCTAATTCAACCTCCTCCTCTGCCGTGACCATTTCCTCTTTACCGATATCCTGAAGATACTTATCAAGAGAAGCTGTTTCCCGGTTTGTAATGGATCTGGATATTTTTAATTGTCTCATGGACAGCCTCTGCTCTCTTTTCTATTTGATTTATTTTTAAACGGCTCTCGCAATTTACAAAAATTATTCCATATTTGCAAATTTTCAAAACTATTTAACAAATTATTCCTGTCCAAAATCATCACCAGCCCACACCATAATAAGCCCGGAGCCCATTTGGATAGACACCCTCGATCAGAATTCCGTTGGAAGCATCGTCCAGCGCGTTCTGTAAATCGGTGGAAGAATGGATAGGCTGTTTATCGATCCTGAGAATAATGAATCCTTCCCTTACCCCTGCTTCACTGAGTTTTCCATTCTGCAGCTTTGTGACCTGCATGCCGTAGGAGAGTCCGAGGCGTTCTTTATCCGTATTTTTTACGGGTTCCAGGGTGGCACCAAGCAGGATATCCGCATCAGCCTCTGATTGTTTCTGTACAATATCCAATGTTCCGGCCTTGTTCTTCAGCGTAAGCCTGAAGGATTTCTCCTGGTTCTTACGGTTGACTACCAGATCTACCTGTTCTCCCGGCCGTTTCTGTCCCACCTGTTCGAGCAGTTCGGAAGTGCTGTTCACTGCCTTGTCATCTATTCGAACGATGACATCGCCGGTTTCAACTCCGGCTGCTCGGGCAGAGCCATTATCGGAAACACCGGCCACATAAACTCCTTTGATCTCTTTCATTCCAAGATCGGAAGCCAGTTCACTGTCCATATCCCGGATGGATACACCCAGCAGTGCACGCTGAACCTGGCCATATTCCTTCAGATCCATGACCACTTTTTTGACCAGGTTGGCAGGAATGGCAAATGAATACCCTGAATAATATCCTGTTCCCGATGCAATGGCAGCATTGATCCCCACCAGTTCACCCCTGGTATTGACAAGCGCGCCACCGCTGTTACCCCGGTTCACGGCTGCATCCGTCTGGATGAAGGATTCAATCGCCGAAGTCCCGTCAGGCGTCTGCAAAATATTGATATTACGTGCTTTGGCACTGACTATACCAGCCGTTACCGTAGATGTCAGATTGAACGGATTACCAACAGCCAGCACCCATTCACCGATCCTCAGCTCATCAGAATCACCAAAGCCAATAGATGGCAGCCCGCTCTCATTGATCCGGATTAAAGCCAGGTCAGTCGAAGGATCGGTACCAATAATGGTGGCATCATAGGTACGTTTGTCATTCAGTACGACCTGAATTTTATCTGCCCCTTCCACAACATGGTTATTGGTGACGATATAACCATCCTCAGCGATGATCACGCCTGAACCCGATCCCATATAAGACGGGCCACTGTCACGGTTGTCAGGCTCACCAAAGAAATCACGCCAGTCGAAGAAATAATCGTACATGCTTGTCTGGCGCTGATACTGTGTCATGATATGAACCACAGTATTGATCGATCTGCCTGCCGCCTCTGTAAAATCAGGAAGTACCTGAGGTGCATACACCTTCACATCGGATGTGAGCGAAACAGGGATCTTTTCCAGCGAACTGGAAGGCGGGATTTCCCTGTCCTTATGTTTACCCTGAAAGCCAACGATTGCCCATGTCAGCGCAGCCCCAAGAATGGCTGCCAGTACCAGGCCTAAAAACTTCTTCATAGATTCCTCCGGTTTTTTAAATGTTAGTGAATGGGGTTCCGCTGATCAAGAACTATACCTGTTATGTTCATTTGTCAGCTCATCCAATGCTGCTCAAAGATACAAACCATGAACGCAGGGCATTTTCCTCCATTATATCGGGATTGTTAAAATATGTTAATCCGGCGATAAAATGTCGGTCTTGTTCATCTAATCAAACATCTCCAGTGCTAACCAGATACACCATTTTGTATTTTTGTACGTTAAACAACATACGTCACACGTTTGTTCAAACTATGACAATAGTGATAATCAATAAAATATGGGGATACCATTTCTGAAATACCAGGGAACTGGCAATGATTTCATCTTCATTGACAATCGCCGGAGCATTTTTCCTTTGACGGGTCATCTTGTCAGGTCACTCTGTGACAGAAAATTCGGTATCGGTGCAGATGGGCTGATCCTTATGAATCATGCGGAAAACTATGATTTCAGCATGATTTATTACAACTCCGACGGGAAGGAATCGACCATGTGCGGAAATGGAGGCCGGTGCATTGCCGCTTTTGCCAGGAAAACAGGATTTACGGCGAGATCCTTCCACTTTCTTGCAATGGATGGGGAGCACCAGGCCATCGTTTTAAAAGAGGAAGAGAACACGTGTATCGTCAGACTGAAAATGAAAGATGTGACGATTCCTGAGCCATGGGCAGAAGAAACGGTCATCGATACCGGTTCCCCTCACGTGGTGATCCCTGCAGAAAACATTCACTCACTGGACATTAAAAAAATGGGTAAGGAAGTCCGCTACAGCGTTCCTTTCAAAGAACCTGGAGTTAATGTGAATTTTGTGGAGACATGTGGCAGTAAGAATTTTATACGTACTTATGAAAGAGGGGTGGAAGATGAGACATTATCGTGCGGGACAGGCACAGTCGCATCAGCCCTGTTCATGGCGCTGGCTCATCCGGAGATCAGGGATCATATCGCTTTTCAGACCTGCGGAGGCGAACTGGCAGTACATTTTAAAAGATCAGGCAACAGCTTCCATGACATATGGCTGGAAGGACCTGCAACTTTTGTATTCAAGGGTGAATTCGAAATTTAAAGCAAATCCTGTATGATCGGTAAAAACGTAATCTTACGTGCTCCTGAACCTTCTGATATTGAGTTTCTCTATGAATGGGAAAACGACCGGTCGGTCTGGCGGGCTAGCAACACCAATGCGCCTTATTCGCGGTTTGCCATTGAGCAGTATGTAATGAATGCACAACTGGATATATATTCCACCCGCCAGTTGCGCTTCATGATCGATAAACTGGATCCCTCGGATCAGAATATCACCGTTGGGACAATCGACCTGTATGACTTTGAGCCAGCTCACCGGAGGGCCGGGGTGGGTGTGCTCATCATCAGGGAGGAACGGGGTAAGGGATATGCCTCCGAGGCGCTGGAACTCCTGACCGATTATGCGTTCAATACATTGAACCTGCACCAGCTCTTTAACCACATCTCATCTTCCAACGTTGTCAGTCTGAACCTGTTTGCCAGGCATGACTTTGAGATCATCGGACTAAAAAAAGAATGGCTACTGATCGATAACAAATGGGTGGATGAATACATCCTGCAACGAATCAATACACATGAAAGCGCTTAAAACCAGGCTGATAAAAATCCTTTTATTTATTTTTCTTGGCCTGGTCACTGTTTTTACCTTCGTTGTCCTGATGGTTTATCAGATCTGGTTCAAACCCAATGTCATCGTACACGGTCAGCCCGAAACATCTCTATACATACGGACGAACGCCACCTTTGACCAGGTAAAGGACAGCCTCTATTCGCATGGATTCATCCTTCATCACCGTACCTTTGAATGGCTTGCAGGGAAAAAGCAGTACCCTCAGCAGGTCGAACCAGGCCGGTACATTCTGCGAAGCGGCATGAACAACAATGACCTGATCAACATGCTGAGGGCAGGGCTACAAACACCTGTCCAGGTAATAGTGAACAACATCCGTCTGAAAAAAGATCTGGCAGGTAAAGTATCCCGGCAGCTTGAAACTGATTCCCTCACCCTCCTGCAACTGCTGTCGGACTCTGTATATCTGTCGGAATATGGATTGGATACTGAGACCAGCCTGACGATGTTCATCCCGAATACCTATGAATTCTACTGGAATACCGACGCAAAGGATTTTTTTGAGCGGATGAATAAGGAGTACGGTAAATTCTGGGATATGGAGAGGGAGAAAAAAAGGATCCGTACGGGGATGACACGGCAGCAGGTGAGTATACTGGCCTCCATCATCGAGAAGGAAACACTGAAAAACGATGAAAAGGCAAGAATGGCAGGGGTTTACATGAACCGTTTAAGAGATGCGTGGAAGCTGCAGGCCGATCCGACCGTCGTTTTTGTGGTTGGGGATTTCAAGATGACACGTGTACTGACCCGTCATACACGCATTGATTCACCGTATAACACATACCTGTATGAGGGTCTTCCTCCCGGTCCAATCTGCGTTCCTTCCATCGCTTCGATAGACGCAGTGCTGAATTATGAAGAGCATGATTACTATTATTTCTGCGCCCGTGAAGATTTTTCAGGTTATCATAACTATGCGCGGACCTATAATCAGCACCTTGTCAATGCGGGCAAGTACCAGCGTGCCTATCAGCAAAGGAAACGGGCTGAGGGTAAGTCAACTGGCAGTTAACAGTTAGCGGTATTTCCTATACATTAAACCGGATGTGAATGATATCTCCTTCCTGGACGATATAGCTTTTCCCCTCCACATAGAACTTGCCGGCTTCCTTGCATGCATGTTCTGATCCATACCGTATAAAGTCGTCGTATTTCATAACTTCTGCACGGATAAAGCCGCGTTCCAGGTCGCTATGGATCACTCCGGAAGCCTGAGGAGCCGTCATCCCCCTGTGTATGGTCCATGCCCTGACCTCTTTGGGTCCTGCCGTAAAAAACGACTCAAGGTTCAGGAGTTTATATGCGGACCGGATCAGTTTGTTCACACCTGGTTCTTTCAGGCCAGCATCGGCAAGAAATGCCATTCTGTCATCCTGATTGTCCAGTTCGGCAATCTCGGCCTCCAGTTTGCCAGCTATGATGATCACTTCCGTATCCTCGTGTTTCACAGCTTCTTTTACCCTGTCGACATATGCATTTCCACCGACAGCTGATGCGTCGTCCACGTTGCAGACATACAGCACCGGTATGTCAGTGAGCAAAAAAAGATCGGTCAGGTACTTTCGTTCCTCATCGGTCAGCTTAAGATTCCGGATAGAATTAAAATTATCCAGGTTCTCCTTGATGTGCTGCAGCACCTCCAGGCCTCTCCTCGCATCCTTCTCACCGATCTTTGTCAGTTTCTCATATTTCTGGATTTTGCGCTCGATCATTTCAAGATCCTTAACCTGCAGTTCCAGCTCCAGGATTTCAATATCCCTGACTGGATCCACCGATCCCTCAATATGAGGCAGCATCTCATCATCAAAGCAGCGCAACACATGGATCAGGGCATCAGTTTTCTGTATGTCGGCCAGAAACTTATTGCCGATCCCCTCCCCGTGACTGGATCCTTTTGCCAGACCAGGAATATCCACGATCTCGACAGTGGCCGGAATGATCTTCTGGGACTTGATCAGTGCATCCAGCCTGTAAAGCCGGTCATCAGGCACAGGGATGATCCCGATATTGGATTTTGAAGAAGTGAACGCCGCTCTGGAAGCCTCTGCCTTGGAAGAAGACATGCAGTTGAAGATGGTCGTTTTGCCGGAGTTGGTCAAACCCACGATTCCGCATTTGAGTGACATACGAATGAAGTTTGGGATGAAAAAACAAATATACGGCAGATTCCCTGAATTTTTAAATGAATTTTACCTGAATCCAAATATCGGTGTTTCTGCCTTTATCATCCAGACAGGAGATTTTCACTTCTCCCTGCGGTGGTTCAAAAAAAAGTGCTTCATGAATGCCCGTTGCTGCAAGAAATTTATTATTGACATACCAGAAAACTCTCCCCACATCATTTTCAGCCTGACAGGCAAGCTTGAGCTTCTGATGCTCGTTACGGAAGAGTATGTATTCTGCATTATCGGTAAGGGAGGTGATATGCGGGGCATTCTCATAGAATATCCGTTCACAGGAAGGATTATGGGGGGGGATTGTTTCATACGGTATCTTCTGATCATTCATATAGGCAATGACCTCCGGCGGATAGTTCGGATACAGCTTTTTCTTATAACCGCTTTCCGGAAGGCATGACCTGCAAAAGGAAACAGAGCTGTCAGCGCTAACGAACACCGGGCGCAGGTGCTGGCAGGCGGATGACGGTGAAATCTTCGGGAGATACTCGTCTTCGATGATATCCGTACAAAATCCTGAAGGGGGCAGTCCAGACCGGGCGCATACCCTTCTTGTACTGATATCCTGTGGAACGGGAAACCATGTACGTTCATTCCCTTTATTCAGAATCCGGAAGATCCTGAAAAGAAGCGGAGCAGCATAGTCGCTCCCGTTCAGTTCCGGCACCCCTGTGCCGTCAAAATTCCCCACCCAGACTCCCACCGTAAAATAAGGATCATAACCAATGCTCCATGCATCCCTTCTTCCGTAAGATGTTCCGGTTTTCCATGCCAGTCTGGGAAGGTCAATGATCTGTTCGGCTTTGACAGGAAAATCGGGTCTTTTCAGGGATGTCATCATTTCTGTCACCAGGTATGCCGCCGGGGCGCTAATCAACGAATCATAGGGACGCGACGGTTGTCCTTCATAATATTGCGCAGGGAAGTAAACCCCCTGCCTGGCAAATGCCATGAACAGGCTGGACAATTCTTCCAGGGTCACGCCACATCCACCCAGGATCAGCGACAATCCCAGCTCCTTTTTTTTTGTGCTGATGGTTTTAAAATTTGCACGCACCAGCATCTGAATGAAAAGATCCTTGCCCAGGTCATCCATGAGCTTCACTGCCGGTACGTTCAGCGAGAGGGCAAGCGCATTCCGGGCGGATATCAATCCACGGTATCCGCCATCGTAATTCTCGGGTTCGTATCCGCCAAAATTGCCCGGCACGTCAGAAAGAACGGCAGCGGGCGTAATGAGTCCTTTATCCATAGCCAGCGCGTACAGATAGGGCTTGAGGGTGCTGCCCGGTGACCGTACCGATCTGACACCGTCAACCTGGCCGTAGGATCCGTCATCATTGAAATCAGACGATCCCAGGTAGCTGACGACTCCGCCTGTACGGTTGTCAATGACGATCACAGAAGCGTTGCGGACTCCTTTTCCTCGAATGGTTTTAACATGGTTCCAGGTAATGGTTTCAATTCGGCTCTGCAGTTCGGTATCGATATATGTTTTTATTACGGCCTGCTCCGGATGTTCATTGTGAAGCCGGCAGGCCAGGTGAGGTATCCTTCTTGGCAGCATGTTCCTTTCGAGGCCCAGCGGTTCTTCCTTCGCATCCCTGATCAGCCGTTCATCGAACAAGCCCTTCCTGTCGAAAAGCTCCAGCCAGTGATTCCTGGCAACCAGAAGCTCCTCATCACCTGAAGCATAGAGATAGGCTGCCGGATTGTTTGGTATGATGCTCAGGGTCACGATCTGAGCAAGGCTGAGCGCCTGGGGAAGCTGATCATAGTAGATCAGGGAAGCAGTTTTGACCCCTTCAATATTTCCGCCATAGGGCAGACGGTTCAGGTACATCTGCAGGATCTCATTCTTGCTGAAGTGCCATTCCAGCTGGACAGCCCTGAACATCTCTTTCAGCTTGCTGGGATAGGTCCTGGGTTTTAGATCGGTAAGCCTTGCCAGCTGCATGGTAACGGTGGAAGCACCCGATATCCTTTCTCCCGAAACCGCATTCTGGATCATGGCCCTGATAATGGCTACCGGATTGATGCCGAAATGAAAATAAAAATACTTATCCTCTTTCTGAAGGATGGTCCTTTTCAGTTCGGGACTGATATCTCCCAGTTCTGCCCTGATCCTCCATTTGTCCTGTCTGTTCAGAAAAGCATGAAGAATCGTCCCGTCATGTGCTGTAATGATCTGGGAATCATCAGAGGGGGGAGAAAACGGCAACAGATGATCCAACAGTAAAAAAACAAGGACAGCAAGAATAACAGAACCTGCCGACCATCTTATCGTTCTCTTTATCAATCCCTTGTTATAACGGACCGGATCCACAGGTGGATAGTTATCAGGGTATGACCGATATCCTGCCATTTCCTTTGCGGGTTATCCTGCCAATGGCGGATGAATAGAGAAGTCCTTCGGAATGCAGATCATGAAGAAGATCTTCGGCATTGGCTTCAGGCACTGAGATCAACAGTCCGCCCGAAGTCTGTGCATCGCAGAGCACCAGCCTGGTCTCTCTTCCGATGGACGGATCCCAGTCCGTTACAGGGCCGACATAATCCAGGTTGGACAAGGTACCTCCCGGGATCATGTTGGCACGGACCATGGCCCAGGTCTCTTCTACAACCGGCACCGAGGATGCAATGATCTCGGCATCATTGCCGCTGCCTTCCGTCATTTCCCTGAGATGCCCCAGGAGCCCGAATCCCGTGATATCCGTACAGGCATTCACAGGATAGTTCATCATTACCCTGTAAGCCTTTAGATTAAGCTCACTCATCAGGTCGATGATCTTTTTTGCGACTTCTACGGATGCCATCTCACGTTTAAGTGCAGTAGCAAGGATTCCCGTACCGATCGGTTTGGTCAGGATCAGACGATCTCCTTCACAGGCTCTGGCATTGGTCAGTATACGGCTGGGATGCACAAAACCGGTGACCGCCATGCCAAATTTCGGTTCGGTATCTTCCACCGAATGACCTCCAAGAATGCTTACTCCTGCTTCGGTGGCCTTATCCTGAGCTCCCTTCAGGATTTGGCCCAGAACCTCAAGAGGCAGCCTGTTGCTGGGGAATCCCACCACATTCAGGGCAAACCTTGGTTCGGCCCCCATGGCATACACATCACTCAGTGCATTGGCTGCAGCAATGGCACCGAAACTATAGGGATCATCCACGACAGGAGTGAAAAAATCAATGGTCTGAACAATGGCGATTTCATCAGTGATCCTGTAAACAGCTGCATCATCATGTGTCCGGGTATCTACCATCACGTTCTTATCAAGCGGTACAGGTAAGGATTGCAATACTTCCTCAAGTTGCTGCGGTCTTAATTTGCAGGCGCAACCCATACCATGTGTATATCGTGTAAGTTTTATGCCTTCTGAAGGTACATAATCAACAGCATTTTCTTCATGAGAGGAGGTCAATAGACGGATTTGCTCCGCAATAAGCCGGATAGCCGTGTCGATTTCTTCTTCGGTGGTATGCTTTCCCACTGAAAGCCGAAGCGTACCCAGCATATATTCATTGGGTACGTGCATCGCACTGAGGACGTGCGACACAGGTTCCTTGCCAACGTGGCATGCAGCACCGGCAGAAGCAGCTACTTCAGTCAGATTGCTTAAAAGAGTATTTATATCAATACCCGGGAATCCCACACTGAGCGTATTCGGCAGACAGCGTGAAGAATGACCATTCAGCCTCACGTCGGGCAGTTGATCCATCAAACCATTAAAAAGCCGGTTGCGCATTCTTTGAAGATGGGCAGTGATTTTTTCTCGGTCACGTTCAGCAATCTCACAGGCTTTTCCCAAACCGACAATTTCAAGCAGATTTTCTGTGCCTGCACGGCGATTCTGCTCATGATCCGCACCATGGATAAGCTTGTCACACGGTACCCCCGAACGGATATAGAGTGCACCGATCCCCTTTGGTGCATAGAACTTATGGCCTGCTATGCTCAGCAGGTCCACGCCAAGTTCATCGACCCGTACCGGGATCTTGCCAACGGATTGTGCGGCATCGGTATGAAAAACTACTCCAAAGGATTTACAGACTTCTGCCAGATCATGGATCGGCTGAAGGGTACCCACCTCGTTATTGGCATGCATGACCGAAACCAGGATGGTCTGCGGGGTAATGGATCTTCTCAGGTCGTCAGGATCAACCATACCCGAGCCATCAACAGGAAGATAGGTGATGCTGAATCCATTTCCGGAGAGATAGCGGCATACTTCCAGGACAGCAGGGTGCTCAATGGCACTGGTGATAATATGGTTACCCCTTTGCTGCCGTGCACTTGCAACCCCCTTTATGGCCATGTTGTTCGACTCGGTACCGCCACTGGTGAAGATGATCTCTTCCGGCTTGCACCCAATCAGTGAAGCCACCTGCTTCCTGGCCGTTTCCACAGCTCTTCTTGCTTCGATCCCGAAGCGGTGCATACTGGAGGGATTGCCGAACTTTTCATCCAGAAAGGGCCGCATGGCAGCCGCCACTTCTCTGTCGATGGGGGTTGTTGCATTATAATCAAGATAGACCGGATATTCCATTTTCTTTGGTTACGTGTTATAAATAAATGCTATTCAAGACAGTATGTGCATTTTTTTCCGGATCGTCACACGACAGGTGAAGGTGTGTCCCTGAAACTTGCCCAGTTCTTTTCTGTATACTCAGATCATAGGCTTTATCATAATATTCCAGCAGCATCGATGATGCGGCTTCGAACTCTCCAATGCGGATGGCGTTGGCTGCCTTTCTGGCCGTGTCGGTGCCCAGCCTCTTTTCGATCCTCATCAGGCATGACACAAGTTCTTCGGCAGGATAGGATGAATATTCTCTTACCAGTCGAGCCACCCGCAGCCCGATATCCATTTCGACCTCAATAAGCTGGCTGGTCATCATCTGATCGAAAAGTGGCTGAGGTATGCTGACCTTTCCGACAGAAAGGCTCTCATCCTCAATCCATACAGGCTTGGCTGGATCCAGCGCCTGCCATTGCTGATAGAGGTCATTTTCGTACTGTTCATTCGTGGGCTGCGACTGCATACCCAGGCCTCCGAAAACCGATCCCCTGTGATGTGCGATCTGTTCCAGGTCGATCACCTGATGACCCATCCGGCCAATAGCCTGAAGAATCTCCGTTTTTCCGGATCCGGTCCTTCCAGCCAGTACGATGAGCCTGAATGGGGTACTGAATTCCTGACGGATGTAATGCCGGTAGGCTTTATATCCTCCCTGCAGTGTGTACACATCCATACCTGCCAAATCCAGCAGCCAGGCCATGCTGGAACTTCTCAGTCCTCCGCGCCAGCAATGTAACAGGATTGGCCCTCCCCCTGAAAGATCGCTGGCAGTCCTGAGCCAGCCTGAGAGTTTTGGCCCAACCAGTTCCAGACCCAGCTGTACAGAAGCAAACCTGCCCGACTTCACATACTTTGTTCCAACGAGCGCTCTTTCTTCATCCTCTAAAAGCGGTAGATGATGCGCTCCGGGGATATGACCCTTTTGATATTCCTGCGGTGACCTGACATCCACCACGGGATATATGTTCCACAGACGGGAAAATTCGCGAATATCAATGTACTTTATCATTCCGGAAATGCCAGCCAAATGTAAATCAATTCACTTTCACCAGGTTCACTTCGTCGTCAAGATAAATAAGATATTGTTCGATATGCTCATAACCCATATCGTGTAACAGCCGTCCATAAATTTGCAGCTGACGGTGATGCTCCGGAGATGGAGATCCGGTCTTGTAGTCCATCACGACCGCTCTGTCACCCATCAGTACCATGCGATCCGGCCGGTAGGATTGCCCGGAAGGAAGCAGTATCTCGGATTCGGTTTTGACTGTCAATGCTTCATCAAAATAAGGCTTGAGTAAGGGATGATGGATGATATTACTGATCACCCGATCCAGGTCTTTTTTTTGTTCCTGTGTGACCTTGCCCGATAGGTACATTTCGGTGGTGACCAAGGGTATATCGTTGAGGGTTATGATGTTTGAAAGTGCCAGATGAACCAGGTTGCCCCATTCCCTGTTCCTGTCACCATGTTCAGTATCCCATTGCTCTGGGGCCCTGAACCTGAGCCGGGCTATCTGCCTCCAGTCACCCAGCGACTTCTTCCAGCCTTTGTCTGCCTGTTCATCCTTCTCCCGTAAAAATTGTCCTTCAGGTGAACCAGGCATCTTTTTCCCGGCTTCATACACCAGCTCTTCACCTGTGAGAAGGCCACCGGACACCAGGTACTGATAAAAGAAAGCCGGGATGGAAGCAGACTGATCAGTCGTTTTCCCAGGCTTGCGGGTAATAACGTAGAGTCTCTCCGAAGCCCGGGTCAGGACAACATAAAGAATATTGACCATATCGAGAAACGACTTGCTGTTCTCCTCATCATAAAGATCCTGATAACCGGACTCAGCCAGTTTCTGTGACATTTTCAGCACTGCTGTCCTCAGTTCACTGATCTCAGGATCATGGATGTCCACCCATACATAACGTTTGGTCATCCTGAGTGACTCTCCGGCAAAAGGATAAATGACCACCGGGAACTGCAGTCCCTTTGCCTTGTGAATGGTCATGATCTGAACACCATTGGAGCCCGCTGGAGCTATGATCGAGAGTGTTTTCTTTTTGTCTTCCCACCATTCAAGGAATTCCTCCAGGTCATTGCCAGTTTTGCAGGTAAAATCCAAGACTGCATCCAAAAAAAATTGAATAAAAGTAGTCCCCCTGTCCGACAGTGAAAAGATACGAATGAGATTCTCAAGGAGTTCATAGATGGGTAAGCGGATCAGCGCATCCGGATCGAAGTCAAACCGGTTCTGCCGAAGCATGTCGAAAAAATCAAACGGATTATATTCTTTTCTTTTGGCATTTCTTACCAGGCTTGAAATCCATTCTTCTTCGGTAATCTTACCGGTTTGAACGAGATACCGGACGACCGCAAGTTCGAGCACCGGATCCGGATCGCAGAGGTAGGTCAGAAGGGAAGTGAGGAATACGATCTCAGGTGAATTTCTGAGCAGAAGCGACTCGGAGGAAATGACTTGTATGCCGTTCTCAAGAAGGTATCTGGCCAGGCTGCTGGCATCATCATTACTCCTGCACAAAATGGCTACCTGAGCCAGTGGATAGCCATCTGCCGTCACCTCATCAATGATTTCCGCAACACGGCGAGCATTAAACTGTCCGAAATCTTCATCCAGTGCCTGGGGATTGTAAAATTCGATATGAACATATCCGCCCTGGCTTTCCGGAACGGCTTGCTGTTCGACATCATCATAGATCCCTGTCAGGTTTTCCGGTATCAGATTCCTGATGTGCCGGAAAAAGGAATTATTGAACTGTACGATCTCTTCCCTGGACCGGTAATTAGTTCTGAGGACGTTCTTGTGATAATGACGCTCCAGAGCCATCTCGCGCTCCAGATCAGCGGCAGAATCACGCCTGCGGTAAATTCTGGGCAGGCGTATGAATTGTTCCACCTCACCATTCCGCCAGCGGTATATGGATTGCTTGGGATCACCCACCACCATGTTGAAATTTCCTGATGCCAGTGAATTCTCAATCAATGGCAGTAAATTCTGCCATTGCAATACGGAAGTGTCCTGAAACTCATCGACAAGATAATGTTTGAATTTTTCACCCAGCCGTTCATAGATAAAGGGTACAGGCTCATTGAGAACGATAGCGGCGATGCGCTTATTGAATTCTGAGATGTGAATGGCGCCGCTCTGCAGCCTCATTTCCGAGATGACCTTTTCAATTTCATGTAAAAGTGCCAGCGGGTAAATATGTTGAAACAGGATCTTGCACAACACGTAGCGTTGCTTGTTTCCTTCCGTATAAACGATCAGGTCCCTGAAACGCCGAATGAGTTTGGATCGGATGGATTGAATGGCTTTCCGGTCTGAATCAGATGCCGAGGGTGAGAACCACTTATCCTGTTCAACCGATTGCATCACGTAGGTACCCGGGACCAACTTGTCAAACTCACCCTGAGCTATCCTGCTGATAAATCCATAAAATCCCTTGTCGTGGTAATAAAAGGCCCCGGAAGAGACAGACTGGCCTTCTATCAGGGTCATCATTGATCCGGCCTTGCCCGAAAGAGTTTCTTCGAATCGCCTGATCATCTGGAACAGTTTATTCCGAAGTGTATAGAAATCAGTGAGGGTCAGGTTTCTCAGATGGGATAATTTTTCATACCCATCCTCCGTGATCAGGTTCACAGAAAATTTCTTCAGGTCCTCCTCAATCTGCCAGTGGTACTCTTCGGATGCTTTATACTCGGTAAATCCCACCAGCAGGCGGGTAATCTGGTCATCGGTGCCGGCCTTGCTGATGAGCAGATCGACAGCCTTTGCAACGAGGCGGTCAGTGTCCAGTTCCACATCAAAGTCAACCGGTAATTGCATGTCAAAGGCAAAGGTCCTCAGGATCCTGTAGACAAAACTGTCGATGGTGGTAACGGCAAAGTCCGAATAATGATGTAAAATGAGTGTCAGGACTTTCTGTGACTGAAGGGTGATTTGCGCTGGCGAGAGGGACATTTCTCTGCCGAGAATGGAAACCAGGGGTTCTTTGTGAAGCCCGTTCCTGGGATCATCAGGTGCAGCCAGCAATGTCAGGCTACCGATGATCCTCGATTTCATCTCGTTAGCCGCCTTATTGGTAAAGGTAACAGCCAGGATATTCCTGAAGCGGGACGGGTCTTCCAGAACGATCTTCAGGTATTCCCTGACCAGTGCAAAGGTCTTACCTGAGCCAGCTGATGAACTGAATACTTCAAAACTCATAGGTGCCGATAAACAAATTTCTGAGTGGCCGGTGGCGCTCCGTCGATAGCAGCAAAGAGTATGTACACTCCCGGGGCCAGGCTCATCCCTTCCAGCGGTATTATTTCCCTGTGCAGCCCCGTTCCTGTGAGGTACCGCTCGGTCCTGAAGACCTCCCTGCCGTCCAGGGTGCAGATCCATACAGATACTTTTCCTGAACCCGGATGATTCCATTCCAGGGTCAGCGCTGCGTTTGCAGGATTGGGGTAAATCCGCAGGTTTTCCTGCCATGCAGAGGCTTCCTCCACGGAAGTGATGATCCTCAATGAATCAATATAGTTCACGGTCAGCACCAAGCCTTCCTCATCCACCTGAAGCAGTGGCAGGCCATGGTCAGCGCCAAGCCATTTGTACTGAAGGTAATTCCTGGGGATCCTGTAACCTGTGTTAAGGCTGTCAATATATACGCTGTCGATTTCAGTTACCTCTGATTTTACCCGGAGTACCGGAAACGACCCATACGGAGTCAGCAGTGTGCCCCAGCCGTCCACTGTATTTTTTCTTTTTTTATCCATACTGAAATAAAAAAGGTCGGGAAACTGCAGTTCGACGCTCGATTCACACGAGTCGATATTGCCGTATACCATTGGAAATCTGTACAATACATCAGGCTCATCGTATTTCACCGGTAGCGGTATACCTGACAGGGTGAGGGCCACTCCCGCCTCATGAAATTCGTTATCCGTTTCTTTGAAATAGGTAAACACATCTGTCACAGGATAATCCGGAATGAAATCCACGTCGGGCTCAGACCTGGCAATGGTGGCAACGGAGGAAGTGAATATCAGCCTGTAAATGAATGGAGTGGATGAAACACTCACAAAAGTATCGATCTGCTGCGTAACCGGTACCAGGGTCGAAAAGTCCCACAGATAGTCTTCGCCCGTCAGCGAGTAATCGATATCACCCGTCGTGATGGTCGAACTTAGCCGTATGGTATCCCCCACATCAGGCATATCTTCACGGATTATGATGATCTGGGAGAAAGCTGCATGCCAGCAGGCCAGAAAAGCTATTATGAGAGCGGCAGTGAGTTTCATTTCATGGTTGGTTGTTCTTCTCATCCTTGTTCTTTTTTTTACGCTTACTCTGGAAAATCTCCTTTATCTTGTTGAACTCATTTCGGTAGGATAATCCCACGCCCTGGGTGTAGGGAGCATTATCGTTGAACAGGTCGTACGTATTGGTCTTGTTGTATGCCCTGAGCTTGAGCCGGCCATCTTTGGTGATCTTGGCCTCTACAAGAACGTCACCTACAATATTGCTGGTTTTTTCGGAATTGTTATAATTTCCCACGCCAAAGTTTCCGCTCACATTCACCCTATCATTGAAAAGCTGAGTGGAAAGGGCCACTTCCATTTGTTCGGGAGTCATGGCATCCCCTTTCTCGTAATTCACGCCGATATCAAAGTCATCGCTGATCTGTGACAGCCAGCTGTTCAACTGATTAGCCAGCAGGTCATAAGAGCTGATACCCACGCTGCCAGCGATACTGGAGCCTGTATTCAGACTGAAGCTGTTGAGCACGAGCAACGACAGCATCTGTTGGTTGAGCTGGGCTTCATTGGTAGTATCGATGGAGTTGTATACAAATGTCCGGATGGCTTCTTCGCGGACATCCGGCATTTCCAGTCCAAACCGAATGGTAGGATTGAACAGGTCGCCTGTCAAGCCGATCACGCAGTTGACTGGTATTCTCTGGTTGTAAAAAGAAGAATCTGAAAGGGCTGTTGCCGGAAGTGTGCTCAGAGAAGGTTTCACCTGGTAAATGGCTTTCAGGCTGATGTCTGCATCGTACATATCGCCACTCCAGGAGATGGTGCTGCCTGATTGTATATGGAACGTACGGCTGATCAGGTTTTTGAGCGTAAAATAAAATGTGCCGCTTTCCATCACATAGGTACCGCTCAGTCCCAATTCACCGGAGGGGACCATATTCAGACGGATGAGCCCGTTGCCCCTGACCTTTATGTTTCCCATCTGGGTGGGAAGAAAAATTTGCATGGTGGCTTCATCTGTGACCTGAACGGCCAGGCTCAGATCTATTCCGCCGGTTTGCTGACGCGTTTGGACTTCAGTGCTTTCAACCGTATCCATCTGACTCACAAATGCAATATAAGGATGATCCGAAACATCAGCTGTGTAGCTGATCGGCAGATACATGGCCGTACCCTGCTCGGTGGTTGCCACAATATCAAACGCCAGGTTGTTTGCCGGACCTTTTATGGTGACTTTTCCCGTCGCCACGCCCGTGCCATAAAAATAGGGGCTTTGTAAGACCGTCGTGTTGATTCCGAGCAGGTCAGAGGTCTGGATCTCAAGATCGAGCGCGAAATCCTTGAAAAAACGATGTGATATCCCTCCGCTGAGTATGCCTGAATTTCCAAGCGTATCATTGAAGGTCATGGACCTGAATCCAATCAGGTCGGGTTCAAAATAGATGTTGTCAGAAAACGTGTATCGGGTATTGAGAAAATTGACACGAAGCTGCCCGCGGCGTACATTTATCTGGCCCGTGAAAAAGGGATGTTCCTTTTTTCCCTTCAGGTAAAGATTACCTGTGGCGTAGCCGCCAAAGTCGCTGAAGATCCCTTTGAGGAATTGGCCGATGGGTTTGACCTTTAAATTATCCATTGCTATGCTGAAATCGAAATTCTCCTGATCGGAGTCAGGTGCATAGAATCCTTTCAGAGTGACCACCCTGACCGTCGTATTATTACCCGTATGGGTGATCTCGCCGAATGTATTGATCTTTTTGCTGGTGTTGTCCCAGTCGGTCTTTACCTGAAGATCGCCCAGCAATTCGTCATTCAGTGTAAAATCTTTAACCGTCAGGTCGGAGATCAGGGAGGGATTTTTAAACACACTGGCTATGGCTGCTTTTCCAAAGATCATCCCCTCGAAGCTAAATCCCGATTTTCGGAGAACAGGCTGCAGGTTGGCCAGGTCAAAAGGATTAAAGCTCACCTCCATGATATCCTGAGGATCAGAAGATATCACACCATTGATGACCATCTGCTGTTGTTCTCCTGTAATATCCAGATGATCGATCCTGATGTACGAGGAATCCACATCGAAAAAGTTACCCGGAGCTATTTTCCAGGGCGAACCATTCACAATAAAAGATCCACCTGTGATGCGGCCTTTGAGTTCAGGCAAAGCGGCCAGATCAAGCTGAGTGGAAAGGCTTCCCTTGTTGATGTCCGGGTCTTTTGTATCATCCCACAGAATCCCCAGGGAAAGAGTGTCATGCCTGATATCACAGGATAAAAGCATGTTCTCCAGTAAATTGGGCGCTGATGATTCAGGGCGGGAGTCTTCCAGGCTCAGTGCCCCTGTTTTCACGCTCCATGCCAGGCCATCAGGGGATGTTCTGGCATCTGTCATGAAATCAAAGAGATTCAGTTTTTTATAAGAAAGGCCTCCTGACTTCATATTCAATTGTATGTCAGAATTCTGCAGGTTAAATGAACCCGTAATGACCGTTCCCGGCGCTACGGATAGGTCAGGGAGTAGCAGCTCCGTGATGGGCCTGGTGTTCTTGAGATCAACATGAAACCTGAAATCCTGTTCTTTCAGGGGTTCGGCAGGGGGCACTGTATCCTTTCTGAAGGCGGAGACATGGGGACTGATGATCTTTCCCAGGGCAGGATACAGCTGACCCAGCAGGAAATTCCCCTTCATGAAGGCATCAATGTAATCAGACTCGAGCTCGATCGATTTGTCGGCAGTTCCCTCCTGGGACGCAGTAAGCATGAAGCGGTCCATCGTAAAATAAGAATGACGCGTAATAAAAACGGTGCTGTCAAGTTTTATTTGTCCAAAGGTGCTGTCGATGCTCGTACCGCCTATTTTCATGGTCATCCGTGTGGATAAAATACCCAATGAGTCTATCAGGCCTATTTCCTGAAGGCGGGCATCACTGATCCGGGCAAGAAAATCAAATTGCGGTATTTTGCCCTTTAAATCAATCAATCCTTTGAAGGTCAGTCGAAGGAAAGGATCGTCGACATTGGCTATCCCATTGAATAGCTGATCGTTGAAAATCCCGTTCAGGTAGATGTCACGGTAACGGTGGGAATTGATATCGACGGAATCGATGGTGCCATCGATCTGAATGCTGGCGTGCTGCTTGGTTGTGCCGCTTCCGGTGATCTCTGCCTGCAGCGATATCAGTCCCAGTTTATCCTGCATTTTACTGATCGTACCCACGTCGAATTGCCGGGCGATGAGCTTTCCTTTGTACTGGATATCTTTCCTGGAGGGGGTAGCCTGAAGCTCAAGATCGGTGGAGATGGTCCCAAGGTCAGTCCGGAAATCAGCGAAAGAAACAAAATCGTTGATAAAGCCTGTGAAACGGCCTGCAAAATGGACAGTCCCGAGTGGAGAAAGGTTCGCCGGCAATACGGTAGCTGGCGAGACGCCCTCTGCCAGCAGCTGTTGAATATCAGACATGCATGTATTGCAATCCCTGATCTTCATGTGGATAAAGGTTTCTCTCACATCCGGCAGACCATTCATCGAAATATCCCCGTAAAGATTGGTCATCTTTCCGTAAAACAAAAACAGGTTCCTTATTTTCAAATTGGAAACGGTTCCTCTGACTTCACCGCTCAGGTCCAATTTGTGCGACAACTTGATCAAAGCAGGGACAAAATAAGCAAGATCTCTTGACGCAAGCGAGGAAGCGCGGATGTCGGAACGGATATCGACCTTGTGCAGAAAATCGGAAAAAGCACCGAAATTGTCAAATTCAAAGGCAAGGTCAAAGTCAAGTTCCGAATCATTGGTTCGCATCAGGGTATGATACGCATGAATGAAACCCGGGCCGATTTCAAACTGTGTATTCAATGCCCTGAGATCCAGACCTGATTTGTCATAAAATTGCAGCCGGTTGATTTGACCGGAGATCGTGTCTCCTATTATGTTGATCTGGTTCACATATACATTCAGGGAGTCCAGATCCAGGTCGGAAAAATTTACCCATGGCCGGGGGGAGTTGACCTTGTTATCATCCTTGAGGCTGAAATGTCCATCGACAACTTCCAGGGCATTGCAGGTGATGGTCCATGGTTTTGCTGCCTTGCTGGCTGCTGTGTCGCCGGATGAAAAGAAGGACAGGAACTGTGTGAGATTCAAGCGGTTTTCCGATTCATACTTTTTCAGCCGGAAATCCATCTCTTCGGCCAGAATGCTGTTTATGGTGAGGGAATGATCCCTCAAACGGATCCGGCCTATGTCGGCCGTCAGACCTCCGACATTCAGCAAAAGGCTGTCGCGGTGATCGAGGATGACCAGATGTTCCAGTACGATATCGGTGAAATTGGCGATGGATAGTTTATCAATGGATATTTCAGACCCTGTTTTTCCGGAAAGGTAAATGGCCACTTTCTTTGCCACATACGTCTGTACAGGCCCGATCTGAAGAAGGCCCGATATCAGGACCGGGATGAGCAGGAGGATCAGTACCAGGTACAGTATGATCCTGAATATCCTATTTTTAATACCTTTGTTCTTCAATATGTTTCCGATGGCAGGAAAAGATATTTTTATCCTTGGGATAGAATCCTCCTGTGATGATACATCTGCGGCCGTGATCCGAAACGATCAGCTGCTGTCCAATATTATTGCCAACCAGGACGTTCACACATACTATGGAGGCGTTGTTCCCGAGTTGGCATCCCGGTCACATCAGCAGAATATCATTCCCGTAATCCATGCTGCTTTGGATAAAGCAAATATAAAGAAAAATCAAATCCATGCTGTTTCTTTCACAAGGGGTCCGGGACTGCTGGGATCACTGCTGGTGGGTACTTCTTTCGCCAAAGCTTTTTCTCTGGGGCTGTCCATCCCTCTGATCGAGGTGGATCATCTTGAAGCACATGTCCTTGCCCATTTCATCCGTGAACCTGGTTCATCTTCTGCAGTGCCCTCCTTTCCCTTTTTATGCCTGACCGTTTCCGGGGGACATACACAAATTGGCCTCATCAGGGATTACTTCGATATGGAGATCATTGGCCGGACCATTGACGATGCCGCCGGTGAAGCATTCGACAAGGCAGCTAAGATCCTGGGTCTGCCCTACCCCGGTGGTCCCTATATCGACAGGCTGGCCAAAACCGGCAATCCATCGGCGTTCCGGTTCCCAAAGCCCCGCATCAGCGGGCTTGATTTCAGCTTCAGCGGACTTAAGACCTCTTTTCTTTACTTTGTCCGCGACCGTTTAAAGGAGAATCCCGGCTTCGTTGAAGAAAATATGGCGGATCTGTGCGCCTCCATGCAACAACATATCGTTGACATCCTGATGGATAATCTGATGAAAGCGGTAAGGCAGACAAAGATCACCGACGTCGCTATTGCAGGAGGCGTGTCGGCCAACTCATCGCTAAGGCAGGCTGTAACGGATCAAACGCTAACGCGTGGCTGGCAGGTATTCGTACCGAAGTTCGAATATACGACCGACAATGCAGCCATGATAGCCATCAGCGGTTATTTTAAGTATCTGAACCATGACTATTCAGGTTACACGGTCGCACCCTATTCCCGGAGCCTGCGTTCCTGATGAAATCCTGACCTTTAATGCCCCAGGCTGACCTGATGTTCTTTTCGGAGCAGGTCATTAACGGTTTTCACAGGGTTGAACGTGATCAGGGGAACCTCTGCAAAGACGGTTATCCAGTCAGCCATGGCCCCATTCCATAAGCCTGGCAGCTCCATGGCCCTGAGTTCTCTTCCATCCTTTGACTTTTTGGTGATGAAGCCAGTGGATTCATCCACATATCGAGTCAGGTCGAACTTATTCCCATGATGATCCCTGATGAGGCAAACCAGATCAACAGGATTGAAATGCGTTGCTTTCTGAAAATGCATTTTCTGCTCATGATCCGCCATATTGACCTGGGATGATTCCACCACCTGAAGACTTACCTTCCCATTTACATTTTTCACCCAGAAAGGTCCGCCACCGGGCTCGCCTTCATTCCTGACCATTCCGCAGATCCTGACCGGCCTGTTGAGAGCCCTGTACAGCTCCCGCTTTCTGGTTTCAGCATCCAATCCTTCCAGGAACTTCGTGTCAATAAATAACCGGTCTCTGGCAAAAATCTCAATTTCCTGCAATTCGGATCCAGTAAGGTCAGTATCTTCCAGCTTCTTAAGGAAGGAAAAAATGCTTTTGCGCAGGTTCAACAGGTATCCTCCCAGGGCTTTCTTATAGAGAGAGTTTTCCGGTTTCAGGTGATCAGGTACGATGTTGTCGATGTTTTTAATAAAAATCACATCGGCATTCAGGTCATTGAGATTCTCAATAAGTGCACCGTGACCTGCCGGCCTGAACAGCAGGCTTCCATCCGGATTCCGGAAAGGTTCATTGTTCATATCCACGGCCAGGGTGTCTGTAGATGCTTTCTGGACCGAAAAGTCCACGCTGTACGTCACATGATAGCGCTTTTCGTAGATCCCCCTTACCCTGTCAATAAGGCTTTTAAAAGCTTCCATATGCTCAGGGGAAACGGTAAAATGCAAAAGGACCGTTCCATCATCACCCCTGCAATAATCCGCCCCCTCCACCAGGTGTTCCTCCAGGGCAGTACGGACCTCATCCGGGTACCTGTGGAAGCTGATCAGTCCTTTGGGCAATGAAGCATAATTCAATCCCACAGGATCGAGCAGATAACGGATCACCGTCCGGTAATCATGATCATCCAGCAGGATGTGGAGATCCTTTCCCTGTTTCCGGACTGCATCACGCAGTTGCCCGGTAAAGGCAAAACGGTCCAGCTCTGAGATGAAGGCTGCAACGAACGGATATTTCTCAGCCAGGCCTTTATGATCCATCGTCGAAGCAGAGGCTTCCGGATCGGACTGAAATTCAAAAAGATCCCGGAACATCCTGGTTGCCGCTCCGGATGCCGGCACAAATTTAAGGATACGGAGCCCTCTTTTCACCTCATCGTACGATCTGGCAAGATCCCTGACCTCATCACCGCCCAACCGGATGATCCCGTTACCAAGGGTTGCAGGGGCTGTCAGGTTCATAAATGGAAATCCTTCCCTGAACCGGGATAACTGATCAAGGACACTCCTGATATCAGCCCCTCGGGAAAGAATCTGTTCGTGATCTTTTGTAGTCAGCATATACTGATCTCCTTTCCGTTTGCAAATAAAAATAAAAATTTGAGCAGTAACGAATGCTCCTGACATAAAATAATTCATCCATGATCCGGTGATATTTTTTTTTATATATTTGCACCTCAATTTTGCCCAGGTGGTGGAACTGGTAGACACGCTACTTTGAGGGGGTAGTGACCGTTAGGTCGTGCAAGTTCGATTCTTGTCCTGGGCACAAGAGCCCAAGTGGCGGAATTGGTAGACGCGCTAGATTCAGGGTCTAGTGACCGTTCAAGGTCGTGCAAGTTCGAGTCTTGTCTTGGGCACCATCAGTTTCTCTTCATCCGCGATAGCAAGTCTGCAATCTCATTTTCCATTTTTCTACGAAGTTCCTGCTCCTGCTCCAGCTTATTCCGAAGGATGTTCAGTTCCTTCTCAAGGCTTGCAATTTTCCTGTCTGCCTGTTCATTGCTGCTTTCTGTCACACTGGTGCCGGCGACTCCCGGGCTCTGTTGTTTGACCTTAGCAGGGCTGCCATTTTGAAGGGTAAGGCTGTGATCTGTTTCATAGTGATCAAGGAGGCGATCTTTCCTCCTGTTCTTTCCAGCGCTGATGATAAGAAGCGTGGCAAGCGCCAGACAGAGGATAATTAGCAAACCTGAAGCGAATTCCATCAGGTTTGTAAAATATTCCAGATCCCTTACCCTATCGTTTAAAATAAGATCCTTATTATCAATTGAATAAATATTTGTATTTAAACAAAAAAATGAAAACAATAAACTAAAACTTCTTAAAGAGTTAACTATACTTTTCCTTTTTAAAATTATCATAAAGATTATTCTTTATTGAATTTTAAGAATCCTTTCTCTGTTCATATCAAATGTACACGAATTCAGGTTACCTCAGGTGAAAATTGTAAATTTGCACTCCATTGAAACATCAGAGTTCATTCCCTCCTATCCGGGATTGACCATTGAAACCTGCAACCTTCAGCATCCAGAAAAGCCGGAATATGGAATACAAAAGATTCATCACCGTATGTGCATCCCTGATCATCTTTTTTATTCCATATGTCTTCAGCCAGCAAGGTTATCACATTTCATTCACTGTCAATAATCTTCAGGATACCGTATGCTACCTTGTTGAGTACACAGGGGATAAAACCTATCTTGTGGATACCGCCTGTGTCAGGGATGGATCTTTTGTATTTGAAGGCAATGGATCTCTTGACAAAGGGATGTACATGGTGGCAGGCCAGTCAAAAAATAAATACCTTGATTTCATGGTCAGCGACGCAACGAGGTTCCGGATCGAGACCGACACCTTACAATGGCTGGATCACATTAACGTCAGAGGTTCAAAAGAGAACCAGTTGTTTTTTGATTATGTGGCTTACCTGGGCCGACAGCGAAAACTCGTTGATTCACTGGGCTTTTTAATGCGAGTTGATTCGGTGAATGAAAACAATAAAGCAGATATCCAGGAAACAATCCGAAGTATTGACAAAGAGGTTGTTCTTCATCAGAAAAAGTTGATTGACTCCTACCGCGACACTTTCTTCGGCACGTTCCTGTTAGCCTCGATGGAACCGGATATGAGCGAAATATTGAATAAACAGTCCGATACATCTGACAGGATGTATCTTTTGCGTGAGTACAGGGATCATTACTGGGATCATTTCGACCTGACCGATGCCCGGCTGCTGCATACTCCCCTGTTTCATCCAAGGATGGAAAAATACATGGATGATCTGATCTACCCGGTTCCTGATTCAATATCCAGGGCGATCACAACGATCCTTGAAAGGGTAAGCCCGAGCCAGAAGGTCTATGAATACCTGATCTGGTACTTCACCCAGAAATATGAACGTTCAAAGATCATGGGATACGATGCCGTCTTTGTATACATAGCCAATGCCTATTTTAAGACGGGGAAAGCCGCGTTCATCAACGAATCCATCCGGCAAAACGTCATCAGGCGTTCGGAAGCCCTGGAGCCTCTGCTGATTGGGAAAGCTGCACCTCTGATGATCCTCCTTGATACAAATGATATCCCTGTTTCGCTCTATGCAGTTGAGCATAAATATACTGTGCTGTATTTCTGGGATACGGATTGCAGCTTTTGCCAGAAAGAAACCCCGGTGCTGAAACAGTTCTATGAAGAATACAGGGGTATCTATGACATGGAAATCTATGCCGTTTGTATCGATACCTCGATGACTGAATGGAAAAGCTACATTAGGAAAAATGGATTGGAGTGGATCAACGTCAATGGGTATCTGAGCCTGACCCCTGATTTTCACGATCTGTACGACGTGCACAGTTCACCGGTCATATATCTGCTCGACAGGAATAAATACATAATTGGCAAGAATATACTTACCGAAGGGATTCAGGAGATCATTGGCAGAAAAGAAAGGTAACTAGTCAGAATGACAGGAGCATTACTATGAAAATCAAACAAAAGATCACCCTCATGCTGCTTGGCCTGGTCGTCTGTGGAAGCATTTCTGCGCAACGAGGCTGGGAAAAGATGTCCTCCGGGGTCGTAAAAGACCTGAACGATGTTTTTTTCATCGATTCGCTGGAAGGATGGACCGTTGGAAATTCGGGCACCATATTGCATACCGCTGATGGAGGAATACTCTGGGAGATACAGCCGGGAGCCACGACCAGTTTTTTCCAGGGGATCTGGTTTTCGGATGACACCACAGGATGGGTCGTCGGGAGTTCAGGAACCATGCTGAGAACGGACAACAAGGGGGAAAACTGGTCGGCGGCTAACTTCCCGATCGCACAGGGCCTGACAGACATCATGTTCTGTAATCCACTCAATGGATGGATCGTTGGTGATCTTGGGATTATTTTTCACACGTTTGACGGTGGAGAGAAATGGCAATATCAGTTTGCAGGTGTGGAGCAGTCCCTGCTGTCGGTTTCCTTTACGGATGTTAACAATGGCTGGATAGCAGGAAGTTATAACTTCGGCTGGCTTTCTCATACTCAAAACGGCGGGATCGAATGGACAGATTTCCCTTTGCCCATTGACGATCTGACCTATTGTGTATTTTTCATCAGTCCTTACCGGGGATGGGCAGGAACCGGCAGTATGGTCATGTACACGGATGACGTGGGAGACACCTGGTCGGAGCAGTTGCTTCCCGAAGGATCAGGAAACGTGACGGATCTCTTTTTTATCAACGATATGCAGGGATGGGCGCTGACCGAGAAGTACATCTATTATACAGGGAATGCAGGAATGAATTGGGAATTGCAGCTGCAGGCGGAGAACAGCGCAGCCTTTTCCGCCATTTATTTTACGGATGCACAGCATGGCTGGGTCGTCGGAAGCAGCGGTCTGGTGTACAGGACGACGGACGGCGGCGGCACAGGCCTTCAGGAAATTGATATATCAGACAGGATCGTTGTCTTTCCGAATCCTGCCATCGAGAGGCTGAATATTCGGCTGGAGGATCCCTTCTGCACCGGAACCGATCTTACCATGGAGATCTATGATCAGGCCGGCCATCTTCTTTTCAGAGATATGAGCCTCAAAAGCAATGAGTTACAGATACCCTTGAACGGAATGAAAGGACCGGTGACCATTCGTGTGTCACAGAAAGGTATGTCAGGAAGCTGTGTAGTGATAATTCCTTAGGATCCCCTTACGCTTTTGCGGCGTCCACAACAGCCTTGAATGTCTCCGGCTGGTTCATGGCCAGGTCGGCCAGCACTTTCCGGTTGAGCTGAATGTTCTTTTTATCGAGAAGTCCTATCAGGGCTGAGTAGGACAGTCCGTGCTGCCGGGCACCGGCATTGATACGGATGATCCATAATCCCCTGAAGCTTCTTTTCTTGTTACGCCTGTCCCGGTAGGCATATCCAAGGCTTTTGTCGTGGGCATTCTTGGCTACCGTCAGGACATTTTTCCGGCGTCCGAACTGACCTTTTACCCGGGAGTAAATCTTCTTTTTTCTCTGGTGCGATGCTACTGCATTTACTGATCTTGGCATGATGAAATCTGATTATTGCTTCAGCGTTCCATATTTCAGGACTCTTTGGGGCTGACAGCAAGTGATACAATGTTTATTAGCTGGCAAGCATCTGTTTTACGGTGCTGGCATCTGCCTTATCGACCACGGTGGCGTAACCCAGGTTACGTTTCCTTTTGTTGGTCTTCTTCGTCAGAATGTGGCTTTTGTAAGCGTGCTTGCGTTTGAGTTTGCCGGTTCCAGTGAAGGAAAATCGCTTCTTGGCGCCGGACTTGGTTTTCATCTTTGGCATTTCCGGTATATTTATGTTGATTTATTTTTTCGGTGCGATGATCATGATCATTCTTTTACCTTCCAGCAGGGGCAGCTTTTCTACTTTACCGTAGTCGGCCAGTTCGCTGGCAAATCTCAGCATGATGAGCTCTCCCTGATCCTTGTATACGATGGATCTTCCCCTGAAGAAAACGTCCACTTTGACCTTTGCCCCTTCCTGAAGGAATTTGATGGCATGCTTTAGTTTGAAGTTAAAGTCGTGATCATCTGTATTGGGTCCCAACCTGATCTCTTTAACGATCACTTTGGCTGTTTTGGCTTTGATCTCCTTTTGTTTTTTCTTCAGCTCGTACAGAAACTTTTTATAATCGATCACCTTGCAGACCGGTGGATTCGCGGTGGGCGAGATCTCTACCAGGTCAAGCCCGAGGTTATAGGCAATGTCCAGGGCTTCTTTAATGCTGTAGATTCCCTGTTGAATATTTTCACCTACCACCCGTACAACAGGTGCATTGATCCGTTCATTGATCCGGTGCTTATCCTCTTTGGGTTTCCGTGCAGGAGTAAATCTCCCCCCGGATCCATTCACTAGTGCAGCTATATGTTTTCCTCCTATATTTGGTTAATAATAATAAAGGAACCTGGCTCTTTTTTTCAGTTTTAGCCAAAAAGTTCCTGAATTTCTTCCCTGATCATATCAGCGAACTGATTCACGGTGAAAGCGCCCAGGTCGCCAGCACCTTGTTTGCGTACTGACAACATCTCCTGTTCCGCTTCTTTCTCTCCCACGATAAGCATATAGGGAATCTTCATCAGTTCAGCGTCCCGAATCTTCTTACCGATCTTTTCGTTCCGTTCGTCAATGCGGCCGCGAATTTCGTAATTATTCAGCAATTCTAAAACTTTTTTCGAATAATCATGGTATTTTTCACTGATTGGCAGTATGATAGCCTGGTCCGGGGCCAGCCAGATCGGAAACTTGCCGGCTGTGTGTTCGATCAGAACGGCCACAAAACGTTCCAAGGAACCAAAGGGTGCGCGGTGGATCATGATGGGACGGTGTCGCTGGTTGTCGTTGCCCACATATTCCAGATCGAACCGTTCGGGAAGGTTATAATCTACCTGGATGGTTCCGAGCTGCCATTTCCTTCCCAGGGCATCCCTGACCATAAAATCCATCTTAGGGCCGTAGAATGCCGCCTCGCCGTAAACGACCGTAGTATTCGGAAGGTCCTTCTCCCTGGCGACTTCCAGGATGGCCTGCTCTGCTTTTTCCCAGTTTTCGTCCGATCCGATGTATTTCTCCCTGTTTTCGGGGTCGCGCAGCGAAATCTGTGTGATGAATTCCTTGAAGTCAAGAGCCCTGAATATCTTCATCACGATCCCGATCACACCGATGAATTCTTCTTTCAGCTGTTCAGGGGTACAGAAGATATGCGCGTCATCCTGCGTGAAACCCCTGACACGTGTCAGACCGTGCAGTTCGCCATGTTGCTCATAACGGTAAACGGTCCCGAATTCGGCCATTCGCAACGGAAGATCTTTATAGGACCTTGGCTTGTCACGGTAAATCTCGCAGTGGTGGGGACAGTTCATCGGTTTCAGAAAAAACTGTTCGCCCTCCTCGGGTGTACTGATGGGTTGAAAGGAATCCTTGCCGTATTTATCGAAGTGACCGGATATCTTATAAAGATTGACATTACCGATGTGAGGGGTGATCACCTGTACATACCCGGCTTCCTTCTGCAATTTCTTCAGGAAGAATTCAAGCCGTTCCCTCAGCTGTGCACCTCTTGGCAACCATAAGGGCAGACCCGATCCAACGGAATCGGAAAAGGTAAAAAGTTCCATCTCGCGGCCGATGCGGCGATGGTCCCTTTTTTTTGCCTCCTCGATGAGGACCAGGTAATCGTCAAGTTCCTTCTGTTTGGGGAATGTAATCCCGTATATCCGCGTAAGTTGTTTGCGGGTGACATCGCCACGCCAGTATGCCCCTGCCAGGCTAAGCAATTTGATGGCTTTGATGGGGGATGTGTCAGGAAGATGTGGTCCCCTGCAGAGATCAATGAATTGGCCTGAAGAGTAAAAGGTGATCTGTCCGTCCTGAAGATCCCGGATCAATTCCAGTTTATAGGGATCCTTTTTATGGGTGAAATATTCAACAGCTTCGTCCTTTGTGACTTCTTTCCTGATAAAGGTCTGTTTTTCCCTGGCAAGGGCCAGCATTTTTTCCTCTATCTTTTTGAAATCGTTCTCTGATATCGAATAATCAACAAAATCAATGTCGTAATAAAATCCATTCTCTATATCAGGACCTATTCCGAATTTGACTCCAGGGTAAAGATTTTCAATGGCTTCTGCCATCAGATGGGCGGAAGAGTGCCACATGGTCGCCTTACCCTCATCATCATTCCAGGTGAGCAACCGTATATGCGCATCAAACGTGATCGGACGTGTGGCATCCCAGACTTCCTCGTTGACTTTCACCGATAAAACATTCCTGGCAAGCCCTTCACTGATTCCACCGGCAATCTCGAGACCTGTGACGCCCCTTGGATATTTCTTAACTGATTTGTCAGGAAAAGTAATATTGATTGGATGATCCATTTTTTGAAAATTGGGTGCAAAGATATACATTTTCTGCAAATGACGTGATCATTTACAGAGGAATTCCTTACCATCATGCCTCATCCAGCATCTTTGCCCATTCTCTTTTACGGCGCTTCTTCCATTCACCCTGATGAAACACATAGCTTGCAATCAGCGGCAGGACGGTGGTGGCTTCGGCAAAGACCATCTGTTCGTAGACCGTATCAACTTTGCCCCATGAGGAGGCCTCCTTCAACGTTGAACTGGAGCAGGCGCCGTCGCGGACGTCTGCAACCGTGATCTGGATTGCATACTGATGCATGGGGACCTCTTTGCCAAGCACCTCGGCGCAAACCACGGTATCCTGGGCAAAGTTCTTGGGCACACCGCCGCCTATCATCAGAAGTCCGCTATTCTCCGCGTTGAGCTTGATTTTGGTCAGTTCCAGGAAATCCTTGACCGAATCGATGGAGAGATGCGTATCCGGGTGGTCCCACTGATGGAGCACAAGTCCGAAACCTGCGCTGCTGTCGGTGAATGCAGGGCAAAATATGGGAACATTATGTTCGAAGGCTACCTGTACCAGAGAATCTTTCTTGATTGAATGCCTGGTAAGGTAGCGTCCCATCTCCCGGATGAATTCACGGGAGGAATAGGGACGAGGTGGTAGTGATTCAGCAATTTTGCGGATAGTATTATCGCACTCCTGCAGTTCCTGCTCATCAATGAACGTATCATAAATACGGTCGATGTAAAGGTCCCTCAGTTGCCGGTCGTTGATGAAAGGAGTACCCCTGTAGTGGCGGAATCCGATCGCCTCGAAGAAATCCATATCCACGATAGACGCTCCAGTGGCTATGATCGCATCGATCATGTTGCATTTTATCATATCCACATAAACCTGCATACACCCCCCGGCGCTCGTACTTCCGGCCAGCGTCAGCCAGTTGGTGCAGGTGGCATCTGCCAGCATGCGGTTAAAAATATGAGCGGCGTTCGCCGTATCCCTCGAAGAGAATGACATCTTAGCCATTGCATCAATGATGGGAGTTGCATCGAACGATTTAAAATCGATATGTTCGATGGGCTCTTTCAGTAACTCTTTTTTCTTCATATACCATTCAATGAATTAGGATGTTAGACAATATTTATAGCTCAGAAGCTTATATATTAGTTTGGCAGCCAGGAAGTCCGGTGCCTTGTTGACCTCACTGGGACAGAGCTCCACCACATCAAATCCAACGATATTCCTTTTCGCGGCTACCTTCCTGAGCAGGTCCACCACCTCGTACCAGAGCAGCCCACCCGGCTCGGGGGTTCCGGTGGAGGGCATGATGGAAGGGTCAAAGACATCCAGATCAATCGTTATATACACATTCTTTGACAGACGTCCCACCACTTTATCCATCCAGTCGTTCCTGTTAACAATATTTTCTGCAAGAAATAGATTTTCTCTGACCAGAAGAGGAGTCTCGGAGATATCCATACTTCGGATACCAACCTGGATCACTGGGCAAAGCTCTCTTACCCTGGCCATGACACAGGCATGGTTATAAATGCTGTTGAGATATTCGTGCCGAAGGTCTGTATGGGCATCCAGCTGCAGGACACATAACTCATTGAAGCGCTCTGCATGGGCAATCACGGAGCCAATGGTAACTGAATGCTCACCGCCTAAAAGGACGATGAATTTTTCTTCATCGATATAATGCTTCACTTTTTCATAGACTGCGTTCACCATCTTTTTCGGATCTTCCTTCTGGTGAATGGGTCTGGCAAGAAAGATACCCTTTTCAAAGACCTGGCTTTCAGTTTCAATGTCATACAGTTCCATGTTCGATGCAGCTATAATGATCGCATCGGGTCCCTTGTCAGCCCCCTTGATCCATGTACTTGTGGCATCATAAGGAACCGGTAACACTACGATCCTGGCCTTTTCATAAGAGGCGTACTCATCAGGTATATCTGCAAAATTCATCGTTGTAGTCAGAATAATTTACTGGTGATATCAATTAAAATACAAATATATCATAATATTCGTGGAGGTGATGTCCTTTCCCGATCAGGGAGCGCGATTTTCCAGGATCCTGAATTCGGTCCTCCGGTTCATACGGCGCCCCTCTTCTGTATCATTGGTGGCAACCGGCATAGCGAATCCATATCCGTGATACTGTAACCGCCCCTCGTCAATGCCGTGGTCAATAAGATACTGATACACCGAACGAGCACGCTGCAGGGAAAGCTGGTCATTGTATTCCCTGGTGCCTACCTGGTCGGTATGGCCCCGGATTTCAATGCTCACCCCCATGTTTTCCTTCAGGAAGACGATTAATCTTGTCAATTCTGCAATCGATTCATCTTTAAGGACATACTGATCCGTTTCGAAAAAAATATTTTTCATGACGACCACCTTGTCAGGCTTGATGGGCTGCAGGTCAATGTTCACAAGAAAGGGATCCAGGATCGTATGAACGCCGCGCAAGGCAATATGTTCCGAATAAAAGGCATATCCGTCCGCAGTCACATGAAGCGCATAGTCCTTCTCAGCAGGCAGGGAAAGCAAAAAAGCACCCGTTTCAGGATCTGAGAACGATTCGATGACTGTAGTGCCAGTCTCAAGATCGGAAAGGTCAAATCCGGCCGCTACTGGTAGCGAGGATTCGGCATCCATTACCACTCCTTTCATGTAGGTGACCGGTCGGGGTCTGACAGCGGGGTACAGTTCGAAGCTGTAAATATCAATTCCCCCGAATCCTCCGAGTTTGTCCGAAGAGATATATGCCCTGGTACCCGACGCCTCCACAACCAGATTGATTTCATCGGCCAGGGTATTGATGGGATATCCAAGATTCTCTGGTTGAGACCATTGATCTGCCTGTACCTTCCTGGACAGGAACAGATCATACCCCCCCATTCCCGTATGTCCCCTCGAAGAAAAATACAGCGATTGGTTATCAGGATGAAAGAAGGGTGACATCTCATCCTCCTGCGTGTTCACCGAATCTCCCGCGTTTGCAGGAATGCTCCATTGTTCGCCCGGAAGGTACCTGGAGTACCAGATATCGGATCCCCCCCTGCCACCAGGACGGTTGCTGACAAAAAAAAGAGTCCGGCCGTCGGATCCCAGGCAAGGCTGAGTCTCCCAGTAGGCTGAGTTGATCACCGGTCCAAGGTTGGCTGGCTCACCCCAGTGGTCATTCTTCCGGAAGGAGATGTATATATCACAGCTTCCGTAGCCGTCAGGCTTGTTGCATGCTGAGAACAAAAGGTATCTGCCATCGGGGGAAATGAACAGTGCTCCTTCATTTTCCGGTGTATTCATGGGGGGGCCCAGCGGCTCCCTTTGTTCCCAGCCACCATCGCTGTAGCGGGAAAGGTAAAAGTCTTCCCGGCGGAGCTCATAGACATTCTGTGAATCAGCCCTCGTGCCGACAGTCAGGTACACCTCATTCTTGTCGAGCGTGATCGCATTGATGTATTCATCAAAGGAGGAATTTATATGAGGACCCAGGTTCTCGGGCGAGAACGGAACAGGGTGAGCTATACTATTCAGGGCAAAATCACACCTCTCCAGCAATGCAGCGACCTGACTGAGATCATCCTGAAGTAAACCACCCCTGTCCAGATACAGCAGCAGATCATGTTTTGCCTCTGCGTAAAGTCCTGCCTTCAATTCCAGCTTACCGGCCAGCAACCTGGCTGCAGGATAAAAGTCAGGATCAATTTCTGACGCCTTTTTATAGGAACCGATGGATTTCAAGGATTCCCCCATTTCCTGGTAAAGGTCTCCCAGCAACAGATACGCTTCTGGGAACCTGTCATCGAGTTCAACGGCCCTGAGGGCACAGGGAAGTGCAGCCTCATAATTCTGGGCAATGAAATGCTTCTCAGCCTCACGGTAGGCTTTCTGAGCCTTACGGGAAGCCGGGGTGAGCTCCTTTTGTCCACTGGTTTGGTAAGATATCACCAGTAAGACCGATAACACGAGGAAGAAAATTGTTTTCAGAGATGTCATCTCGGGAGGGTTTTCATCATGGAATGCCCATGTATTTATGACTCTGAAGTGAAATGCGCCAGTCTGTATGCGTTTTGACATAATCGATCACCCGTGGCATCATCTCCTTCCGGCGGCTCCACTCCGGTTGCAGGAGCAGGTGGCATCCCTGGGCCACCTTCCGGGCATTGTCTTCTGCCCATTCAAAATCATCATTTTCAAAAATGATCACCTTCAGTTCATTGGCGAGGGAATAAAGGGGTGCCAGTGGTTCCTTTTTCTTTTTAGGCGACAGGCATATCCAGTCCCAGGCCCCGGTCAGCGGGTAAGCCCCGGATGTTTCAAGATAGGTAAGGATGTTTCGCTTTTTGAGTTCACTGCAGAGGTAATCCAGGTTGTACATAAGGGGTTCTCCTCCGGTCACCACGATTGCCCTGGCAGGGCATGCCGCTGCATTTCTGACGATCAGGTCAGCAGATGTAAGGGGATGGATCTCCGGATTCCATGATTCCTTCACATCGCACCAGTAGCATCCCACATCGCAGCCTCCGATGCGGACAAAATACGCAGGCTTTCCCGAATGGATCCCCTCCCCCTGGAGCGAATAGAACTCTTCCATGAGAGGCAGCAGGGTTCCCTGCTCCAGCTGTTCAGGCGAATAATGATTCAAGGATAGATCTCTTTTTTGAACGCCTTCAGTGTATTGCTGAGCAATGCCACAATGGTCATGGGACCGACACCTCCGGGTACGGGGGTAATATAGCCCGCCTTTTTGGATACTTCCGGGAAGTCGACATCCCCGGTCAGTTGATAACCAGAGGTTTTGGAGGCATCCGGGATGCGGTGTATGCCCACATCGATGACCACTGCACCCTCCCTGACCATATCTGCCTTTACAAAATGAGGCTGGCCAATGGCAGCGATCAGTATGTCGGCCTGACGGCAGATACTGGCCAGGTCGCGCGTTTTCGAATGGCAGAGGGTCACGGTGCAATTGCCAGGATAGCTTTTACGTGAGAGGAGAATGCTTACCGGTGTTCCCACAATATTGCTTCTTCCCAGCACCACACAATGTTTTCCGTCTGTTTCAATACTGTAATATTCAAGCAGTCTGAGGATCCCAAAGGGAGTTGCAGGAAGGTAGGAAGGCAGTCCCTGCACCATATTACCAACGTTCACAGGGTGAAAGCCATCCACATCCTTGGCCGGATCGATGGCACGAATGATTTTTTCAGCGTGTATGTGGCCAGGCAGGGGAAGCTGGACGATCAACCCGTGTATATCATTGTCCTTGTTGATAAAATCAACGACCTTCAGAAGCTCACTTTCGGCAAAGCTGGAAGGATATTTATAAACCGATGAGATAAAGCCGACTTCCTGGCAGGCTTTTTCCTTGTTTCTTACATACGTTTGACTGGGGGGATCATCTCCGACGAGAATGGCGGCAAGATGAGGCGCGGTTCCATCCTCGTCGATGCATTTAGCTACCTGCCGGGCGATATCCGCACGCATTTCCTCAGCCACCTTTTTTCCGTCAATCAGTTCCATGAATTGAGATTAAATTGCACTATTTTATGAAAAGGGGGATCTCATCTCCTGCGCATAGTCCTGGAATTACGCATTACCTGCATCATATTCTTCCCCTTGTTTTCGGTCATCTTGCGCATCATTTTCCTGGTATCCTCAAACTGTTTGATCAACCGGTTCACCTCCTGAACGGATGTACCGCTTCCCGAGGAGATCCGCTTGCGGCGGCTTCCGTTCAGCAGCTCCGGATCCATCCTTTCCTGGGGTGTCATGGAATAAATGATCGCTTCGATACTCTTGAAGGCATTATCATCCAGGTCAACATCCCGCAGGGCTTTGCCCACGCCCGGTATCATGCTCATCAGGTCCTTGACGTTACCCATCTTTTTGATCTGCTTGATCTGGGAAAGAAAATCATTGAAATCGAACTGGTTTTTAGCGATCTTCTTCTGAAGTTTCCTGGCTTCTTCCTCATCGAATTGCTCCTGGGCTTTTTCGACCAGTGAAACAATGTCGCCCATTCCCAGTATTCTGTCAGCCATCCTGTTGGGATAGAACAGGTCGATGGCCTCCATTTTTTCACCAATTCCCACAAATTTGATCGGTTTGTTTACCACCGCCCTGATGGTCAGGGCAGCTCCTCCCCTGGTATCGCCATCCAGTTTGGTCAGCACCACTCCGTCGTAATCCAGCCGGTCGTTGAATGCTTTTGCAGTATTCACAGCGTCCTGTCCGGTCATGGCATCCACTACAAAGAGCGTTTCCTGGGGACTGACCTCCCGCTGGATGTCAGCTATCTCGTTCATCATTTCCTCATCAAGGGCAAGGCGGCCTGCTGTATCAATGATCACGGTGTTGTATCCCTTTTCCCGGGCAAAGGTGATGGCTCTTCGCGCGATCCTGACGGGTTCCTTCGAGTCTTCTTCCGTATATACATCCACATTGACCTGACCACCCAGCACTTTCAGCTGTTCGATGGCAGCAGGCCGGTACACATCACCCGCTACCAGCAAGGGTCTTCTGCCTCTTTTTGATTTCAGGTAATTGGCCAGCTTTGCACTGAAGGTAGTTTTACCTGAACCATTCAGGCCAGCAATCAGTATGACACAGGGTGTGCCTTTCAGATCAATATCTGCCTTATCGCTGCCCATGAGAAGGACCAGCTCATCGTGGACGAGTTTGATCATAAGCTGACCCGGAGATACGGCTGTGAGGATCTTCTGTCCCATGGCCTTCTCCTTGATCTGGTCGGTGAACTGTTTGGCGATCCTGAAACTCACATCGGCATCCAGCAAGGCTTTCCGCACATCCTTCAGAGTCTCCGCCACATTGATTTCGGTGATATATCCCTGTCCCTTGAGGATCTTGAATGCCCTGTCGAGCCGGTCGCTTAAACTTTCAAACATGTTCCTATTGAATTCAATGTATTTTTCAATTGGCAAAAATAATACATTCTAACGGATTGGAACCAGGCTTTTAGTATATTTGACACGTCACTAAAAATAAGATATATTATGAGCAGGAAACAGCATCAGCTAAGCCGGAGGAGCTTTTTTAACCTGGCTGCAGCAGGCGGTATAGGTGCCGCACTATCATCGTTGATCCCCGGTAAAGGATTTGCCCGGGAACCACAGGAACAGGTAAAACCATCCACCAATATCCAGGATGCGATGGCCTACGGTCGTACAGCGGAATCCATGCCGGGTAAATATCCGGGTAAGGTTGTACAGGTTGTACATGAAAACTGTGTGGTGAACAACGAGCCGGATCAGGCAGCGGCGTACGAAATGCTCCGCAGGGGCATGCTGGAACTTTCCGGAGCAGAGACCCTTTCTGAGGCCTGGCTGCAGTTTGTTACTCCATCGGACAAGATCGGGCTGAAGGTCAACCCTGTGGCAGGCAAGGTACTGACGACAAGCCACCAGCTTGTCAGAGCCGTGATCAGCCAGCTCGGGGAAGCCGGGATCCCGATGGACCATATCGTGATCTGGGACCGGCGCGAGTTCGAGCTTCATGAAACAGGCTTCACTCAGGAGAATTATCCAGGCATCGTAATTACTGGAACCGAACAGCAGGATGCCAGCGGCTCGTTTTACGGCCCCGACGGTTTGCTGTACGGCGAAAAAATGATCGATAAAGACTGGTATTACTGGGCCGACGTGGAGGAGGAATATGATGCCTATACGCTTCCCTATATGGTCAACAGCGGAAAATACTCCTACTTCAGCAAGATCTGCACCCAGCAGGTGGATAAGATCATCAATATTCCGATTTTAAAAAATGCGGGGGCGTCGGTGACCCTCTGCCTCAAAAACCTGGCCTACGGATGCATCAGCAATACGGGCCGGCTGCATAAGGACCTGTGGAGCGAGACCTGCGCACAGGTATGTGCATTTCCTCCGGTCCGCGACAAGGTAGTGCTGAACATCGCCGACGGCATCCGCGGGTGTTTCAACGGAGGGCCGGGGGCCAATCCGCAGTTCATCACAGAATTCAAGACACTGCTCCTGGGATCGGATCCGGTGGCTGTCGACAGGATTGGCTACGAGATCGTTTTAAAGAAAAGGATCGCCGAGGGCATCCAGACCGAAGACAAGCCAAAGGCCAGGGACTTCATGAACATGGCGCAGGAACTGGGGCTTGGGATTGCTGATCTGGATCGGATTGACGTTGCAGTGGTGAATCTGACGTAAGGAATGGATCATAACTGGTCATTGGTGGTCATTCTTAGTTGTTCGTAGTCATTCATGGTCATTCGTAGTCATTCATGGTTATTCATGGTTATTGGTTTAATTTGTTGAATGCATGAGGCGTATTTCGTTATTGGTTTTGATTGGACTGGCTGCCACGGGCCTGTGGGGGCAGGAAGATCTTTTCCCGATCAGCACCGATCCGGTCCGTGGACTGGAAGTGATCAGCACGCGTGTATATGAACGTTCCGGTTTATGGGGATATATTGACGGCGGGGCGGACATCTACATGGAGTACGGCTTTGAGCGGGTGTATGTGCAGGAAGTGATGTTCAGGGATCATCTGCTGAAGATCGAAGCTTACTGCATGACAGATCCCGTGGCAGCTTTCGGGATCTTCTCAGTCAACCGCTTCCGCTGCGGGCTGAACGATTCACTGCAGGTATTTCACTGCATTTCCCCTTATCAGATCCTCGCTGTAGTGGGTGATCACTATCTGATCATATCTGACCAGGAGGGAACCCCTGCTGCGACCCAATGCGGAATAGAATGGCTCAAAGAGTTATCAGATGAAATACGGTCTGATGCCTTCTTTTTGCCTGAACCTTTTACGCTGAAGGATGCACAGGGTCAGCTGAGATGCATCAGAGGGAAGCTGGGGCTGATGAATGGATTCCCATCCCTGTCGGATCTGTTTGAATCGTATGAAAATTTTACGCTCTACGCATTGCCTGTGGAAGATGAGCGATCAATGCCGGTCCTGGCTCGGATCGGATTTGCAGACAGTACGAATCAGGCTGACTTTCTTAATAAGCTGGATGAATATCATGATAATAACCCTGAACTGGCCGTTTATAAAAAAGCGATCGGAGCTGGCAGCGTCCTTTTTATGACTGGAGATCAAAAGGAGATGAGTTCACTGCACCCTTACCTTGAGCTATTCTCCGATAAGTGATCTGCCTGGACATCACTTGAGCACTTTGATAATTCCGAGGTGGAGAGAAAATACCTGCCCTCTCAGGTTCGGATCCTTGACAATATCATTCAGACTACCGCCATACCTCATTTCAATGATCAGATCATCCGTCTTGAGGGGCACTTTTACTCCAACCGCACCGATCAGACCGTATTCCAGCTTTTCCGGTTTCTTACCGATAGACTCATCGCTTATTACGCTTGAAGTGACCTTTCCGGCGGCTTCCTCTTTTTCAACGACAATCTTTCCAGAGGTATGAGGCGAAAATGGAACATTGATATAAGGCCCTGCCATCAGGTATATTTTATATTTGTTTCCGAACCTGAACTTGGGAAGTAAGGGGACGAAAATGGATGAACTTCTCAGGTTATAATCGGCATCATACATGGTATTATATTCATCCTTAAGATTCTCCGTATAATCCAGCCTGTACTGGTACCATTGGTAATTCACCTCCATCTGCAGATAGAACGATTGTACGATTCGTGTCTCATAGAACACGCCGAAGGAAAAGCCAGGTTTGAAACCCGGGTGATCATTGATATCATACGACACTGAATCACCTTTATACAGGGCAGGATTATCACTGCCAGCCCTTAAGACGGGTAACAGCAATCCGCCCCTGTAGCCCCAGGAGCTGGTATTATATTCCACAAAGATCATTTTCTCTTCCTGTGCCGACAACCTGACAGAGAAAAAGATAAGAAGCCCAAAATAAAGAAATACCGCTCTTTTCATAGGAAAATTAAGATGAATATAAAAATAGATATTCTTCCGAATATGAGATGCCTGACGGTCATATTTTTTCAGTAAAAATTTTGATCATCACTCTATCCAAACACCTATATTTGATTTAATTTTAATCTTTCAAAAAAATTCAATTATTATCTATATATCTTCCATAAAGTCAATTATTTAAACAAAAAAACAACACTATGAAGAATTATCTACCCAAAATACAGGCATTCAGCCAGCTAAAAAGCATATTGTTGCTTTTACTGGCATTTGCCGGTATGATCGCATTCGGTCAGGAAAGAACCATCACGGGTACAATTACTGATCAGGAGACGAATGAAACCTTACCAGGGGCGACCGTACTGATCAAAGGCACCGCAAAAGGGACAGCCACCGATTTGGACGGAAGATACAGTTTGCAGGTTAGTCCTGAGGATAACACACTGGTTGTAAGTTTCGTTGGCTTTGACACCCAGGAAGTGGCCATTGGCAGTGAGAGTGTTTACAACTTTCAGCTGTCTCCCACCAGAACCTCGCTGGAGGGAGTGGTAGTTGTCGGATATGGCAGTACGAAAGTCAAAGACCTTACATCCTCCATTGCGACGGTCAAAGCCGAAGATCTGACAAAGACTGTTGCTTCGCAGCCTATCCAGGCTTTACAGGGAAAGGTGGCCGGATTGCAGGTGGTGACCAGCGGAGCTCCGGGAGATCAGCCGACCGTAAGAATCAGGGGTATCGGTTCTTTCTCGGGGAGAGATACTGAACCTCTTTACGTCGTCGACGGGATGTTCTTTGATAACATCGACTTCCTGAACCCATCGGATATCGCTTCCATGTCGGTCATGAAAGATGCCTCTGCCGCGGCCATTTACGGAGTGAGAGCCGCCAACGGAGTTGTACTTATTGAGACCAAATCAGGCGCCTTTAACCAGAAGACTCAGATCACCTATGATGGATACTTCGGTTACCAGATTGCCCAGAACGTCGTCAAAATGTCCAACTCTCAGCAGTTCACCACAATGGCCATGGAATCAGGATGGGAGGCTGATGCAACATTTATTCAGAATGCCATGCAGCGTTATGGGAGAAGCCGCATTGACCCGAGTATCCCCGAGCCGAATACTGACTGGTACAGTGAAATACTCCGCCCTGCACCGATCACCAATCACAGTCTTGATTTTTCCGGCGGAACGGAGAAAGCCAAGTACTCCATTGGCGGTAACTATTTCCTACAGGATGGGATCATGGATATGGAAAACAAATATGAACGTTTCAATCTGCGCACAAAACTGGACATCAAAGCCACAGACTGGCTTACCATCGGGGGTAATCTCATTTTCAGCAATGCATTGAAGTACAATGCTCCATACAATGCCTGGAACGATGCATATTTTGCCGTTCCGGTGATGCCTGTATATGATGACCTGAATACCGAAGCCTGGCCTACGAATTATTCAAGCGCCCGCTCCATAGGTTACAGAGCCGGTCAGAATCCGTTCCCTTCCATGGATTTTAATATCGACCGGATGAAAATAAAGAAATTGACCTCTAATTTCTACCTCGAGTTCAATCTTATTCCCAAAACCCTAACCTTCAAAACGACCTATAATTATGCCTTCCAGTCAATCGATCAAAGAGTGGTCAATCTACCCTGGTACATTGACGACGGTTTCCAGAATCCTGATGCGACCATTACGAGGGCACTTACTAACTACAACAACAATATCTGGGACAATGTCCTCACCTTCACTGAGGAATTCGGGAACCATAATCTGACCGTAATGGCCGGCACCTCATTCCGGGATGAAGGGTCCCAGCTGCTTACTGCTCAGGGCAAGGATTTCCCTACTGATATGGAGCAGTCCTGGTACATCGATCAGGCAACTGCCATCGTGAGCGAAGCAGTATCTGACGGAGGACTGCGGGAATATGGCATGTCCTATTTCGGCAGGGTAGCTTACAATTACAATAACAGGTATCTTCTATATGCCACGTTCCGTGCAGATGGCAGCAACAAATACCAGGAAACATGGGGATACTTCCCGACGGTCGGTGCAGGCTGGGTGATCTCAGAAGAAAAATTCCTGAAAGGGAATAATGTGGTCGACTTTCTCAAGCTCAGAGCAAGCTGGGGAAGACTCGGTAACGATAAAATACAGGCCAGTGACGGAGCCTATACAACCAGTGTTATATCCACTACCATGGGAGGAACCATTTATTATGGAACCGTTGTCTCCAGTGATTATTCGGAACTCAAGTGGGAACTGACCGAAGAAACCAATATCGGATTCACAGCAAGATTTCTTGATGAAAGACTATCAGCGGACTTCGATTGGTATACGCGAGATACCAAAAATGCAGCCATTCCGGTGATGATTCCCTCTGTGGGTAGCAGCGTCCTCAAACCGGTGGGAACCATCCGCAACTCGGGTATTGAACTGGCACTCGACTGGACCAACAAAATCAATGACAACTTCACCTACAACGTAGGAGCCAACATCTCCACCCTGAAAAATGAGGCAAAAGACCTTTATGGTCAGGAATACATCGACGGAGGAACAGCCGAATTCCGCCAGCGCACCTATGTGGGAGAACCGCTGATGGCCTTCTACGGTCGTGAGGTCGTCGGGGTATATCAGAACGAACAGGAAATCCTGAACGATCCGGTGGCGGTTGAAAACGGACTTGTCCCTGGTGATTTCAAATATAAGGACCAGAACAATGACGGAAAGATCGATGATGATGACCGTGTCATCCTGGGTTCCTATTTTCCCAGCTTTATCTACGGAGGTAACATCGGAATCAAATACCATGGACTCGACTTCTCGTTGAGCGTCTACGGTCAGACCGGCAATAAGGTACTCAACCGCAAACGTGGTGAAATCATCTGGACTTCTGACGGTAATGTAGACGCCGATCTGGCAGAAAACCGCTGGCATGGCGAAGGAACTTCCGACAAATACCCCTCATCAGCAGGCCTGAGAAGGGGATGGAACCAAAAAATGAGCGATTATTTTGTTGAAGACGGGTCCTTTTTCCGTATTCAGAACATCCAGCTGGGATACACATTGAACAGCAGTGCATGGCTGAACGGGAATTTCCCTGTAACCAGGATCTATTTCACAGCGGAACGCCCACTGTCACTGTTCAAATATAATGGTTTTACACCTGAAGTTGCCAATGGATGGGATTCACAGACCTATCCTGTCGCAGCGATCTATACCATAGGCCTGAATGTCAAATTCTAATCCTTAAACCAAAATACTCATGAAACCATATAAATTTCTATCATTCATCATTGGGGCTCTGTTATTTTTATTTGCATATACCGGGTGTGAAAAGTATCTCGATGAACCACCTGAAAATAAATTATTTACAGAGGAAACCGATTACACCATCAGCAGCAATATGAAACTGCCTCTCATTGGTGCGTATCAACGATTAAACCTTGTCGACATGGGCTGGGAAAATTTCCCGCTGATCTCTGTTCGGGGTGACGATGTCAATGCAGGTGGTGAAGGCGACCAGCAGGATTTTGCTGAGACCGACAAGTATAATTACAACAAGGATTACTGGATGTATAATTCGCTCTGGCAGAATTACTATCAGAGCATGTTCATCGCGAACTCGGCGATTGAGCAGGTAACACTTTATGCCGATGCCGGTGCTGACCAGAAACTTGCTAACCAGTACATTTCCGAGGCAAAAGTCCTGAAAGCCTGGTGGCTGTTCCAGGTCAGTCGCGTTTGGGGCGCGTTGCCCGTCCCACCAAGTTCCGATCCGTCTGAATTGCTGGTTGCAGGATTATCCACCAAGGACGAGATCATGCAGATGATCTCCGACTGGATGGACGAAGCCATACCGAACCTGCCCGCTCTCAGGCCAAATGAGCGTACGGATTTACCCGGCGGCGTTACAAAATATACTGCACTGGCCGTGAAGGCCCTTGCCAATCTCGAACTTAAGAATTATCAGAATGTCGCGAATGCTACGGGTGAAATTATCAGTTCCGGTAAATTCGAACTTGAGACTGATTTCTATGAACTTTTCAAGATCAAAGGGAAGCTGAGTGATGAAAACCTGATGGAAATGCAGTATTCCGACCTGGGGCAACCATCGGGCGACAATTATTACTATCTGTATGCATTCTTTGGCCCTCAGGGCTGGACACCCAAGGTAGCAGGTGCCGGTGACGGCTGGGGATTCTGGGAACCAAGCATGAAATGGATCAAATTCATGCTCGACCGGGGTGAAACCATTCGACTGGAGACCAGCGTACTTTTCACACCCAGAGGGATTTCGGAGATTAAGAAAGATCCCAAATATACCACCCTGCCTTCATGGATTTCCAATACCACACGTTCCGGGGATGTTATCAATGATTTTGCCCGTGAAATGTTTGCCAGCGGAAAACATTACCTTCCGTCCGATCAGCTGACACCTGGCAGAACGAGCTATGGGACCAATAAAAACTTCACCTGTATCCGTTATGCAGAAATACTGCTCATGTACGCCGAAGCGCTTACCCAGGGTGCATCCGGTAACGCAGGTTCTGCAGATGCAGCTGTAAATGCGGTAAGGTCAAGGGCCGGTTTATCAAATCTTAGTGGCGTGACCAATGACCAGGTGATGGATGAAAAGTTTGCCGAACTTGCCATGGAATGGGGCACACGCTTTTTCGACATGGTAAGGCTTGGTAGGTCAGACGAATTGAACTACGACGGCAGGACAGGATTTGATATGGCAACCAAGACATTCCTCCCCTACCCGCAAAACCAGGTGGACCAGCTTCCAATCCTTCAGAAATAATTACGCATATGAACTGTTAAAATCATAAAAAAATGAAACCTATAAAAACTATAATTACATGCTTTCTGGTGGCATTGCTGGCGGTATCCTGCGAGGATTACCTAGATCCCATCAACGAAGTGCCCATCGCCAACGATGTCTCAAAACCCCAGGTGACGATCAATTTTCCTGAGGAAGGTGAACCCGTGGTCGATACGGTTGCGTTGGTCACCGTGAAACTGGTCGCGACCGATGATATCGAGCTCGGTTCCGTGGTCATTCAACTGGATGGAGCCCAGGTTGCCTCGTTCAACTCCTTCAAAGATTACAGGAGAGCTGTTATCGAATGCCAATGCGAAGTGGCTGACGGAGATCATACCCTGACCGTGGTCGCAACCGACAAAACTGGCAAAACAAGCGATCCGAAATCGGTAAGCTTCAAGAAAATTACCGGTGAAGGGTACATACCCATGGATGGAGAAGCATTATACTTCTCCTTTAATGATAATTATCTTGACTTCATCTCGGGTGAAGAAGCCGGCATTGTGGGTTCTCCTGGCTTTGCTGAAGGAAAAGTTAAAAGTGCCTATGCAGGTGCCACGGATGCCTACCTGACATTTCCGGCAACAGAAGTCATGACAGATGAATTTAGCGTGGCCTTCTGGTATAAAATCAATGCTACACCTCCAAGAGGCGGTATCCTTGCGATCAGCCCCCCGGGCGATAGCAGAAATTCAGGTCTTCGGATGTTCCACGAAAACAGTGGCGATAACCAGAACCTTGGATTGAATTTCGGCATCGGGGAAGTTGAGGTCTGGATGAATCCGTTCGTCACAATACCTCCAACTCAGGACTGGATGCATATTGCCATTACGATCTCCACGACACATGCCGCCATTTACGTGGACGGAGCAGTGGTAAAGGAACAGGACATCGATGCCAAGATCTCCTGGGCCAACTGCACCTCCATCTCCATTGGCTCCGGCATGCCCAATTTCGGGTACTGGGAGCACTACTCAGACCTAAGTCTGTACGATGAGATGCACATGTTCACACGGGCCCTCACCGGGAGTGAAGTGTACAGCCTCTATTCAGTTAAATAACGATTAAAGTCGACTTTGAGAAAACCCCGGGACATAAGGATGCTCCCGGGGTTTTCTCTTTTCATACGGTTGGTTGTCTTTGACAGCTAAATAATTAATTTTGTACAAATCCATCACAACATGAATCAATATCCCTTACCAATGAAACGGTCCTCCCTCCCCTCTTTCTCCTTTCTCCTCTCTCCTCTCTCCTTTCTCCTCTCCTTCCTTATCTGGACCCACGCCCAGGGCCAGACCTATTACTACTTCCAGGACAGTCCTCTGGACAATTATTATGATTTCAGCTGGCTGGTACTGACCACGCCCAGCTATCTTGAACTTGCAGGATACGACAGCCACCGTTTCCCGGTCGAAACAGCTACTTCGGCGCAACAGGGTATGAACTCACTGCGGCTTCACTGGCGCTCGGTTCCCGGCGGCTACTGGCATGCCATCGCTGCAGGATTGGATTGGACCGCCAACGATATTTCACAGACCGACACACTGTCGTTCTATCTTTATTCACCTGATGGCCTGGCAAAAGAGAATCTTCCGACTGTTTTCCTGGAAGACATTAACAATACAACTTCCACGCAGTACAGTCTGACACCTTATTCCGATGATCTTCCCCCTGACATGTGGATCCGCATCGCAGTTCCGATGGACCTCTTCACATCTGCGGGCGATCCCGTTGACTTCACAAAGATCAAAACGGTAGGCTGGGGTCAAAACCTGACAGATGACACAGAGCATATTCTTTTCATCGATGATGTCAGGGCCCAGGTCGGGGACGGTAGCTCCCCACCGGTCAGCACGCCGGCAGGGCTGACAGCTAAAGGATATGACAGCCATGTGTACCTGCACTGGAATCCCAACACGGAAGCCAACCTCCATGGCTATGAAATCTTCAGGTCAACCGATAACGGGACATCCTGGCATAAAACGGGTATCTCCGGCAAATCGGTGAATTACTACTCAGACTTCGTCAGGTCGCTGGGGTCAAATCTAAGCTTCCAGTATAAGATCAACGCGCTGAATGATGCCAATCAGCCTTCCGGCTTCACAGATCCGGTGGTAACGGGCACATATGACAATACGGACGATGAATTAATGGAAATGGTTGAAGAATCTACTTTCCGTTATTTCTGGGATTTCGCCCACCCTGTCAGCGGATTGGCCCGTGAGCGAAACAGCTCCGGAGATGTGGTCACAACCGGTGGTTCAGGGTTCGGAGTCATGGCTATCCTTGTCGGGATAGAAAGAGGATTTATCACTCGCCAGCAGGGCATCGAACGGATGCTTACGGTCCTGAACTTCCTCAGTGCCGCGGACAGGTTCCATGGTGCATGGCCGCACTGGATGAATGGCAACACAGGCAATGTAGTACCGTTCAGTACGTATGACGATGGGGGTGATCTGGTCGAAACCGCATTCATGTTCCAGGGACTTCTGGCTGTCCGCCAGTATTTTGATCAGGCTACATCCGATGAGCAAGCCATCAGAGAAACGATCACCCAGCTCTGGGAAACGATGGAATGGGACTGGTACCGGCGCAGCGGCAGCAGCGTCCTCTACTGGCACTGGTCTCCCAACTACGGCTGGCAGATGAATATGACGGTCAGGGGATACAACGAAGCCATGATTGTTTACATACTTGCCACCGCATCTCCCACACATGGAGTCCCTTCCAGCCTGTGGGAAACAGGCTGGGCAGGAAGCTCATACTATAAAAACGGAAAAACATTTTATGGATATAAACTGGATGTGGGCTGGGATTACGGCGGCCCGCTTTTCTTTGCCCATTACTCTTTTCTTGGATTTGATCCCAGGAATATTAAAGATAAGTATACTAATTACTTCAATAACAATAAAAACATGAGCCTGATCAACCAGGCGTACTGTATCGACAATCCGGAAAATTATCCCAATTACAGCGCCTCCTGCTGGGGCCTGACTGCCAGCGATGATCCATCCGGATACGGCGTCCATGAACCCATCACCTCACGCGATAACGGTACCATAACTCCCTCAGCAGCATTATCGTCCATGCCCTATACTCCCAAAGAATCAATGGATGCCCTGAAGTATTTTTACCGTGATCGCGGCGCAGATCTCTGGGGACCCTTTGGTTTTTACGATGCCTTCAATGTACAGCAAAACTGGTACGCTGATTCATACCTGGCCATCGATCAGGGGCCCATCATCTGCATGATCGAGAACCACCGCAGCGGTTTACTGTGGGAGAAATTCATGGCGAATCCGGAGATCGGGCCGGCCCTCACGGCTATCGGCTTCGTGGATGATCCCTTTGCGATCGATGAACAAGACTTTCATACAGAAATATCTGTTCACCCCAATCCATTTGCCAGCTTCATCCATCTTGAATCAAAAACTGAATTAAAAAGGATCTCTGTGCATAATAGTACAGGGCAGGTTGTCCTCTCCGCAGAAAATGTCCCGGCTGGCCAGATAAATTTCCCCTCAGAACACATTCACCGGGGAGTATACATCATGACGATTGTTGACGCTACAGGGAATACTGGATTCATCAAATTGATCAAATAGTAGGATCACCTTCTTTTTAAATATCTTTTCAGTTCAGAATAATAATTCTCGTGAGGGCCCAGCATGATCAGTTTCAATGACTCAGGAGTGTATGTGTAGGCGAGTAAATATAAAGTTCTGTCGATGTGGAATTTATATATAAAAACCATTTTGAGGTCTCCTTTTTTCTGTTCTCCGGAAGAAGGATTTCTAAGAATATTCCTGATTGCATCATCCAGCTGAGCTTTCTGACGATCATTCAGTCTCTTGACCTTCCGTTCAAATAAACCTGATTGAATGATTTTCATCCGGGTTCATTCAATTGGTATTCACTGAATTCACCAGCCTCAATATCCTCTAATCCCAGGAGGATTTCCTTGATCAATTTAAAACTCAACTCCGGGTTCTCTTCCGCAATCTGACCGATTTTCGCCCAGTATTCAATTTGACCAGTCAAGGAACGATTCTCAACTTTACTGACCTTTCTGGCTGATTTAATCAAATCATCGGATATTCTAACAGCAGTAGCCATAAATATAATTTTAGTTGCAAAACTAATACAATTTGCAATTAAATGCAACTATCGGTAGCAAATTAAAGCCAGACTATTTTTCCCAAATAATGGAAGCCGATTCCACATCCCTCGAATTGCCTCCTACCATGATGACGAACTCTCCCGGCTCCCAGTCATAAACCAGGTTATAATTGTAAAATTTAAGGTCTTCCGGAGTGATGGTGAAGCTGACAGTCCGTGTTTCGCCGGCTTTGATGAATACCTTCTGAAATCCTTTAAGCTCTTTCACCGGCCGCGTGATGCTCCCCACCAGGTCGCGGATATAAAGCTGAACGATCTCGGCCCCATCAATAGCACCTGTGTTGGTAACCTCGATGCTGGCAGTCAACGTCTGTTCACCGGTAAGCCGTGTTTTATCCAATACCAGGTCACCATAGCCAAACCTTGTAAAGCTCAGGCCAAATCCAAAAGGATAGAGCGGATCGTTGGTGACATCCAGGTAATTGGAGCGGTACTTCTGGTACCAGTCGCCTTCTTCCAGGGGCCGTCCAGTGCTCTTATGGTTATAATACAACGGTATCTGTCCCACCTGTTGCGGGAAAGTAACCGGCAGTTTGCCCGAAGGATTGACCTTGCCAAAGATCACATCTGCGATGGCATTGCCGGCCTGTGTACCTCCAAACCATACATTGAGGATGGCGGGGATATGTTTTTGTTCCCAGGTTAAGGTCAAGGGTCTGCCTGTGAAGAGGACCAAAACGACCGGTTTGCCGGTCTCCAGCAATGCTTCCAGTAACTGCCGCTGGCTTCCAGGCAGGGAGATATCGGAACGGCATGAGCTTTCGCCGCTCATTTCGGCAGCTTCTCCCATGACAGCAACAATGACATCGCATTTCGACGCCACAGCGACGGCTTCTTTCCTCAGTTCGCCGGCAGTCCTTACTGTATCCATCGTTGGCCTGCCCCAGGTACTGATCCAGCTATCCAGGTCCTTATCATCAACGATGTTACTTCCTTTAGCGTAAAGGATCCCGGCCCTGTCACCAACCGCCTCCTTAAATCCTTCCAGCACCGTAACGGACTCATCATGATCAACGGCTACGCTCCACATACCAGCCATGTTATCCCTGCTGTCAGCAAGTGGTCCCACAAGAGCGATCCTTCCTTTGTCGTTCAGAGGCAGGAGCTGATCTTCGTTCTTAAGCAATACAAACGTTTGAGCGGCTGTTTCCCGGGCGATACGGTTATGCTCCCCTGTGGCAATGTCAGTACCCGGGCGACTCGTATCACAATACCGGTAAGGATCTTCAAAGAGCCCGAGTTTATATTTGGCCTCCAGGATACGACGGCAGGCCTGATCGATCCCGGCCTGGGTTATCTTGCCTTCCTTCAGTGATTGTTCCAGTGTAGTAAGGAATCCTTCTCCAATCATATCCATATCAACCCCTGCTTTCAGGGCCAACGCAGAGACGGTCTGCAGGTCACCCATTCCATGGGCTATCATTTCATTGATGGCGGTGTAATCAGTCACTACAAAACCGTTGAAATCCCATTGATCACGTAGCACTTCCGTCATGAGCCACCGGTTCCCCGTCGCAGGTATGCCGTCGACTTCGTTGAAGGATGTCATCACACTCCCCACACCTGCCTTCACAGCTGCATGATAAGGAGGCAGATATTCATTGAACATCCGGATCCGGCTCATATCGGTCGTATTGTAATCGCGCCCGGCCTCCGCAGCGCCATAAAGCGCATAATGTTTGACACAGGCAAGGATGGTATTGTTTTTTGCCAGATCATCACCCTGGTATCCACGTACATAGGCTTCTGCCACACGGGAACCCAGGTAAGGGTCCTCCCCTGCTCCTTCGGCAATCCTTCCCCAACGGGGATCACGTGCAATATCAACCATTGGTGAAAAAGCCCAGCATATTCCGTCAGCGCTGGCTTCCACCGCTGCAACGCGGGCACTTTGTTCGATCAGGGCCATATCGAAACTGCTGGCAAGACCGAGTGGAATGGGAAACGTAGTCTGATATCCGTGAATAACATCCATTCCGAAGATCAGCGGAATGCCAAGACGGCTCTCCTCCACAGCCACTTTCTGCACATCACGGATCTTATCCACCGATTTGATGTTCAGCAATCCGCCGACCTGGCCATCTTTGATCCTTTTCCCTATGTCAGAGTTGGATGTCTGCCCGGTGATGATATCCCCTGAACCCGGCAGGTTCAGCTGGCCGATCTTTTCCTGAAGGGTCATCCTTTTCATCAGACCATCGATGAAAGTGGTCATATCCCCTTTGACAGGATCATCTATCTTTTGAGTACAGGTGGTCAGAATCATAAGTGGGATGAGAGATCCCAGTAAAAAAAATTTAAATTTCATTGTATGATGGATTAATGGATTAATTCAGGTTGTATGGATGCCTGCCATATCCTGTATCCTTTCGGATTCATGTGCAACATATCCTCAAGGTACAGGCTGGAATCCGGCAGATGATCCACCTTCAGCATTTTGTCCCAGATGTTCACAAAAGCAGTATTTGTCTGTGAACCAAGATACTCCCTGATCATCTGATTGGCCAGGATAAACGTATCTGCCAGGTGCCACCGGCTGGGGCTGGGTTTCATCGAAATGTAAGTTATCCTTACATCAGGGAGCCGCGACCGGATCAGGGTAAAGAGGCTGATGAACCTTAAAGCCACGATGTCAGCAGTCATGGTATCACTTGATGCGATGTCGTTTTCACCGCAATAGATCACGATCTGCTTCGGGTGATACGGCAGGATGATCTGGTCGGCGTAATGGTTCAGATCGGGTAAGGTGGATCCTCCAAATCCCCTGTTGATGATGGGATAGCCTGGGAAATAATCCTGCACATCCTTCCAGAGGGTGAAGGATGAGCTTCCCACGAATAGAATAGCATCCAGCGGCGGAGGATCAATTCTGTCATTTTCGATAAACTTACGGATATCGGATGCAAATGGATACTCAGGATCCTGTGCAAATCCGCTGTAAATGCACAATAAGAGAATGATGGAGATACCCGGCCGAAGTTTCAGCATCCTGATCATTGTTAGGTTATTCTGACTTCACCAGCGGATAGCGGTCGCTTATCCCGTTTTCATTGATCGCTTCGATCGTAAAATAATACGTTGCCTCACTGTCCATGGTCTTGAGCCAGTACTCATTGGCGCCGTGCACCATGATGCAGTTATAAAGCTTACCGGGTTCCGTGCCCATGTAAATATTGTAAGCGTATGCATTGTCCACCGGGCACCATTTCAGCCATGCACTGCGTTTATCCTTCTCTGTCCTGAGCGCGGTGAATTCTTCCACGGCCCCTGGTTTCTTACCCGAGCCGTGGCCAAAGATACGAAATCCGCTGATGGCAAATTTACCCGTTGGCATGTGAATGTTCACCAGCTTGAGGTAGCGTGTTTCCTTTGGTTTTTTCAGTTCAATATAATCATGCGGCACATCCGCTCTATTTCTGTCTTTATTGACCAATACCTTCCAGTTTTTCCCGTCGGTCGACTCATAGATCACATACTGGTGGTACACTCCGCTGGATTTGCCCAAAAATTCGGCATCCTGATCTGCATAGTTGACCTGAATGGCATAAACGGTTGAAAGCTCACCCAGGTCCGACTGGATCCACTCACCATCGTTTCCGGTAGCAGCCGACCAGTAGGTCCTGATGTTCTCATCGACAGCGTAATTGGCCTGATATGCTCCAAAGGTTGAGGAAACAGTGACAGGTTTCTGATAATTCAGCAGCATCCATCCCGTGAAGCGGCTTTCCAGGTGATCTTCCTCTCCTGCCGGAAGATAGGTAGGATAATCTCCGAATGCGGTATTGCAATACATAACACCCTCCTGATCGAAGCCGGCAGGCCAGATACCAATCCTCCGCTCAAAATTGTTCTTGACGGAAATCGCCATGGTGGAAACATGCCAGAAGTTGCCCCAGGTATCCTGGAAAGTTGCTCCATGGCCTGCACCGCGTGCAAACCCGCCGGGCTTGAAGCTGAAGGGCATCGGCTGGGGTGCTGTGGCATTCCTGAAAAGAGGATCGGTGCCCACCACCACCCCGTCGGCATAACCGCTGAATTCAGTTCCCGGGGCGCCATACTGCAGATAATACCGGCCATCGTGCTTTGTCATCCAGGCACCCTCAATAAAGGGATCCAGAAAGGTGTTGTCCATGTGTTCTCCAAAGCGCTGCCAACCGTACTGCCAGGGTTCAAGGATGTACATCTCCCTGCGGGCTGACATGGGTTGAAAGGTCCTACGGCTGAGTTCGACTCCATAGATAGGGTACTGGTTGCTGCTGCCATTATACATATAGAAGCGTCCGTCATCATCGGTGAAAAAAGCAGGATCCCAACCCCCGATGGTAAACTTTTCCACCAGGGGTTTCCATTCATCTTCCCTGGGATTTGTACTCATCCAGATCGTAAACTCGCTGGTGTATGTAGAGCCGAATACCAGCATGGTATCGCCGATAATGCCCACAGCCGGAGCGCAGAGTTCATCATAGCCTTCATTCCACGGACGGAGGAATTTGCGCGGGACGAAGTTCCATTCGATCATATCCTCGCTCCACCAATAGCCCCATTGATTCGTTGAAAACAAGTAGTAGTCTCCCTTGTAGTTCACAATCACCGGATCTGCCGTGGCACGGTGCTTTCCCCATTCGGTAAAATTCGGGATCGGGGTATAGCCGTAGTCAATATTGACCGGATTGCAATAGGTCTTTTGCTGGGCCACGAGATTCAGCTGGATTGGGAACAGCAACGTTATAACAAGGCAGACTTTTATTCTATTCATATGCAAACCAATAAATTTCATCTATAAAAATATGGCATCATTGCCATGTTAATATTATTTCTTCTACAACATTTGAAAAGGTGGTGACCAGAACACTCCTCCTTACCCCGCTATTTATCAACGATTTATAATAATCAGGATCATAAAGATCCTCCAGATACCGTAATCCATCCAGCAAGGGAGAATATCCGCGGGATAAAGCTAGCGCCTGTCCGTTCACCTTGATCTCGTTCATTTTTCCATCGAAACCATGAAAGAGGCACTGGATGAATTTAAATGTGGTCTGATAATTCCCTTCCACCGGCGAAAAGACCACCCGGTCGTTTTCAGGATCCAGACGGATGATTCGCCTGAAATAATCTCCCACCCTGTAATCCATGGTAATCCCGTCATCTTCATAATAGTCAAAGTCATGGGATTCAGGTCCATGATAAAAATGAACAAAAAGCGTATCGCCAGGTTTTTCTTTTGTGGACTGAATAAGGCTTTGCATCGGGATCACGGAGGAGGCCTTCACGAAAAGCGGTATTTCATGGATCGGACATTGCCGCATAAGTTCCTGATTTCCTTCCAGCAACTCATCGGATAACATGTCGTACCACATCCCTTGCGGCAAGTAGAATTTCTTGATTTTCTCTGAGCTTGTCACCGGCACCACCAGGATGGCATCACCGCACAAGAACTGGTACTGGTACAAATGATCATATACCTGGTCAACGAAGGGATCATTTATGCACAGGCTTCTCACAATGGGCATCCCGGTGCGGGTGGCCTCGAAGAATTTGGAATAGAGATATGGCATCAGCCTGTAACGAAATCCGATGAATTCCCTGGCAATGGCTTCCGCCTCCTCGCCATAGCTCCAGGGCTCATTGGCCAGTGCAAAGGCTTCCTTATGGTTACGTGTAAAAGGTTCGAACACACCCACCTGGATCCACCGGATGAACAGATCTTTGGGGGTATTTCCAATATAACCTCCGATGTCGTCCCCAACAAAAGGAAGTCCTGATAGACCCAGTTGTGCGTTCAGCAGAGCGCCACCCAGCAGATACTCATCCTTGGCTGTGTTGTCGCCGGTCCAGACGGCTGCATAACGTTGAACCCCCGCAAATCCGGAGCGTGTGAGCACAAAGGGTCGGCTGTCGCCACCGTATTTCAGTGCCGATTCAAAACTGCTGCGGGCCATCAGCATCCCATACAGGTTCTTTGCTTCCAGTGCACTGGCTCCGTGACCGTCGAAATCGAACCAGAGGTTATCCGGCAGGTAACTCCCTCCCACCGCGGGTTCATTCATGTCGTTCCAGTAGCCATGGATGCCATTTTCGGGCAGGAATCTCATGTGATCTATCCACCATTCACGCGCCCGGGGATTCGTAAAATCGACAAAATGATTCGTACTGGGGGCAATATCTGCGGTATAAAGGCTTCCGTCTGAGTATTTCACAAAAACATCATTTTCCAGACCATCCAGATAGGCATGGTAGGAAGAATCCAGCTTAATGCCCGGATTCACGGAGGCTGTCACCTCCAGATTCAATGATTTCAGGTACGCGGTCAGCCCAGGCAGGTCGGGAAAACGTTGTATATTAATACGAAACGGTTCATACTCATGAAGGTAATCTGCGTCCAGCACAATGCAATCAATGGGGATGTTCTTTGCACGAAAAATTTCTGCCAGAATTTTTACATTCTGCTGTGGAAAATAGCTGCAGCGGCTCTGGTGATAGCCCAGACTCCAGAGGGGCGGCAGCGGCATCCGGCCGGTCATGGTAGTATATTGGTAAAGGATCTTCCCGATATCATCATCATAGATAAAAAAATAGTCCACATCGCCGCCCTCCGCAGTGATGGAGGCAAAATCAGGTGCAGATACACCAAAATTGAAAAAAGTACGGTAGCTGTTGTGATAAAACAGACCGTACGCTTCTCCGTCATGGATCCCGATATAAAAAGGGATGCTGACATACATCGGCAACCGTGGATCGCCGTATTTGTAGGTATCCGTATTGTTCAACGTAAACGCCATACCTCGCTTGTCGAGGTTGCCCAGCACCTCACCCAGTCCCACAAAACGTTCATCCGGAAAAAGCTTTTTGTACAATGTTGACCTCTGTCCGATAAAGCTGGTCCCGAATCCCTGCCCCGGAACATCCTCGTTGATCACTTTCCCATTCTTATTTCGGAAGATCACCCGGAAGGCAGGCGTTTTTTCGATTTCTACGTCGATGGCATCAGTTTCCAGCAGGAGAGAATGGCTGCCAATCGTTTTCAGTGAGAATTCGGTGAGCTCCTGATTTTCCTGATCCAACAGCACATAGGAGAAGTCATTCATATCCTGGTCCAATGATACCCTCACCCGGATAACGTGATCATTGCAAACCTGAATCCTGAACCACGCGTTCACAGTCCTGCCTTCAAGTCCGGAGATCGTATGTTTCCAGTCGATAATGGGGCCGATGCTGGTGACCTGGGCGGTGGTGGCCGAAATAGCCAGGATGAACGAAATCAATATGAACAGAAGCCGATGGCTGGAAAGATATTTCATAGAGGGTAAGGTGAATATATGAAGGTATTGGAATGTCAAATTTAGTCAATTTGAATGAGTTTGAGGCAATAGAGGATGCAATTAAAAGAATTATTGTCAAGTGGTAGTATATGGATTATAATTGGTCAACAATGATCCACGAATTAAAATCTCTGTAATTTTACGGGTGTAACGCATGGATAATTGCTTCCTTTTTTACTGATCAGTAGCGTTTATGGTGAAAATTTGCCGATACAATGAAACGAATTACCATCCTTTTCCTCTTTTTGAACTTACTGATATCCTGTCATACGACCCATACAAAAACGGACGAGATAAAGGATAACAACTATGCTGCTGGGAATGTGAATTCAGCGGATGATACGATTCCCAAAGTGACCGGAATCGGGGGTATCTTCTTTTTTTCGGATGATCCCTCCAAACTCAGGGAATGGTATGCGGTAAACCTGGGACTTGCCGTCAATGAATGGGGATCGAGTTTTGAATTCAGAAACGCAAACCGGCCGGAGGAGATTAATTACCTGCAATGGAGTCCATTTAAAAAGGGCCATGAATATTTTGCGCCGTCTACAAGGGAGTTCATGATAAATTACCGTGTACAGAACATTGAAGGTCTTGTTACCAGGCTGAAAGCCAAAGGAGTGACCGTGGTGGATACAATTGAACGTTATGAATACGGAAAATTCGTTCACATTATGGACATGGAAGGCAACAAGATCGAGCTCTGGGAACCTGTTGACAGCGTGCTTACAAAAATGGGAGGTCCGACCACAAAATGAATATTTTCGAAACCGAATTCTGGGGTATCACAAACGGAATGTTCATCACGTTTGTCGGGTTGATTGCCATTGCTATCGTGATTTATCGCTGGAAAAGAAAGGAACTATCACTGCTCAGTTTCGGTCTCTTCTGTTTGATTTACGGGATACGCTGGCTTGCACAGACACCGACAATGCAGGTACTGGTAGGATTTCCCTTCACACAGCCCTATTTCGAAAGACTGCTCTCCTATCTCATTGCGATTCCGATAGCTGCCTTTTTTGTCCTCTACTTCGGATCCGGAATCTACAATTCGATGTTGTGGGTTTTCCGCACCGTCGTGGCTTATGCCTTGGTCGTTATTGCTTTGGATCTGTTCCGCGAAGTTTCCATAAGTACTCCTTCCTACCATCCGGTTGCGGTGATTCTGTGGTGTCTTGTGTGGGCTATTAATCTTGTTTTCATCAAAAGGAAGCATGATATCGAACTCAAGGTCATTCGGATCGTTTTCATCATCCTCCTGGTAACAATAGGACATGATCAAATGACCTTTATGGGCTTCCTCCCCTGGGAAATCCATCTCGAGCATACGGGTCTACTGATATTTTCCATTGGCCTGGCCTTTATTGCCGGACATCACTTCTTCACTGGTGAAAAAAAACTGCTTGCTATCGAGCAGGAGATAGAAATAGCCAGGCGAATTCAATACGCCATTCTTCCTGCCGGACTTCCGTTGCCCGGGAGAGTAGAATTCGCTGCGAAATATATTCCGATGTCCACTGTTGCGGGTGACTTTTATGATATCCAAACCGATGAAGAGGACAATGTCGGTATCTTAATTGCCGATGTATCAGGACATGGGGTCGGGGCTGCATTAATTGCCTCGATGCTTAAGATAGCTTTTACATCCCAGATGAAACACCTGCCCGACCCTGCCAAGGTGCTTACAGAGATCAACACTATACTGCAGGGAAACATGGAATACTCTTTCATCACGGCATGTTGTATCTACATCGACATTGACAATGGAGAATTTCGTTACGCAAATGCTGGACATCCGCCCCCCCTCCTCTGGAAATCAAAGGAGAAACAGTGGCAAACATGTTCTCTCCATGGGACTGCAATAGGCCCCATCCCGAACGCATCGTACACGAATGAGACCATTCACATAGGGGAAAGCGACAGGCTTGTTCTTTACACCGATGGGATCACCGAGGCGAGTAATAAAACAGGAGAGCTCTATGGAATAAAACGTCTGACCTCTTTTTTCGAAACACATGCCTCCGATACAGCTCGCTCGGTAATCGACAATTTCACTGGCCAGTTGGAAGCCTGGTCAGGCAGAACGCATAAACAATCCTTTGAAGATGATATCACTATAATTGTCATAGATAAAGTGATGAAGTAGGATCCCGAAAACCAGGAAATGAATACTTTTGTACTCATTAATTGAAAAATATGAAAAAACTAATCTCCTGCTGTGGATTGAACTGTGCCACCTGTGATGCCTACATCGCCACGATGGCCAATGATGATGACCTGCGTGCGAAAACTGCTGAAAAATGGACCACAGAGTACAATGCATCAGGCATTACTCCTGAAATGATTAATTGCACCGGCTGCAGGGAGCCCGGTGTAAAAATTTCTCATGTCGAAACATGCGAAATAAGGCTATGTGCCAGGTCTAAAGGATTTCAGACCTGTGCCGAATGTGAGCTGCTGGAGACGTGCAGCATCGTGGGGAATGTGCATAAATACACACCCGAAGCACTGGAGAACCTCAAATCGCTGAACTGATACTCCCCGGATCATTTCGTATTCAGCCTGTGATTTCTTCTGTTCCTGTTTGCCTGTCATCAGGCAAATCAAATCATCATACCATGAATAAACGGATCTTTTACTTTTTGACATCCTTACTGTCCATTATTTTTCCATCGGAATCCTTTGCCCAGGGATATCTTCATGCCAGTGGAAAATACATTTATGATGGAACTGGCACGGAAGTGATCTTACGGGGGATCGGAACAGGAAACTGGCTTCTGAACGAGGGGTACATGATGAAAACAGCCGATTTTGCCGGTACGCATACGCAGTTCCGGGATTTACTTACGGAAACCATCGGGGAACAAAATACGGAAATCTTCTATGATACCTGGTTGAACAATCATTTCACCCGAAGGGACGTTGACTCCATGAAAGTGTGGGGATTCAACAGTGTCAGGGTCGCCATGCACTACAAGTGGTTCACGCTTCCCATTGAGAAAGAACCTGTTACGGGGCAGGACACCTGGATGGAAGATGGGTTTGTCCGCATCGACAGCCTTCTCGCCTGGTGCAGCGACAATGAGATGTATCTGATTCTGGACCTTCATGGTGCACCGGGTGGACAGGGGCACGACCGGAACATCTCGGATTACGACCCTGATTTTCCGTCTTTGTGGGAAAGTGCTGAAAACCGGCGCAAGACGGTGGCGTTGTGGAAAAAACTTGCCGGGCGATACGCTGAGGAACCATGGATGGGTGGGTACGACCTGATCAATGAACCGAACTGGGACCTGCCCGGGGGAACCCTGCTGCGGCAGACCTATATTGACATTACCACTGCGATCCGTGAAGTGGACCCAAACCACATCATCATTATCGAAGGGAACTGGTTCGCCAACGATTACACAGGTCTGGCCCCTCCCTGGGATGATAACATGGTCTGTAGTTTTCATAAATACTGGAACTATAACACACAGGAATCCATTCAGTGGATGATCAATTTAAGAAATACTCACCAGATGCCGATATGGCTGGGCGAAACAGGTGAAAATTCCAATTCCTGGTTCACCGACCTGATTAAACTTGCCGAGGAAAATAAGATCGGATGGTCATGGTGGCCGGTGAAAAAAGCCGGGATCAATAATGTGCTGATGGTACCTGAGAGCTCAACCTATAACGATCTGATATCTTTCTGGCAATCCGGTTTTCCGACCATGACAGCTGACCAGGCATTTATGGCCGTACTTGACTGGGCCGATAATCATCGTATTGAAAATTGCACCGTACAGCGCGATGTGATCGATGCCATGATAAGGCAGCCTCACAGCGCATCCACGATCCCGTTCAACATACGCTCCGTCAGTGACCCTGTCAACATGGCTGACTATGACCTTGGCAGATGCTCATCAGCATACTGGGATGCAGATACGGCAAATTACCGTCTTAACACCAATGTGTATACGAACTGGAACGAAGGCTGGTTATATCGTAACGACGGAGTTGACATTGAACGGTGTTACGATGATCATCCGGCCGGTAATGGCTTCAATATCGGGTGGACGAAGGACAACGAATGGCTACAATATACTATTTACAGCGACAGTGCAGCTGCCTACCAGGTGCTCATAAGGTCCGCCGCTCAATCAACTCCGGGTATTGTACATCTTGAGGTAAACGGAACCGATGTCTGCCCGCAGCACCAGCTACCAATCACGGGTGGCTGGCAAAGCTGGCTCTCATCAACCATTGAACATGTCATTATCCCAGCCGGTGAGAACAGAATAAGATTCTATTTCGATCAAGGCGGATCAAATGTCAGCTTTTTCAATTTTCTCGACCCGGTTTCTGTGAATTCTGTCCCTTTTGAATTCATTTCAGGGGTGACGAATGGTGAAGGAACCGCCATAATCCTGACGCTCAATAAACCAATAACATCATTCACTGAAGAAGACCATGGTTTTGAGGTTGATGTGAATGGAGACCTGTCCGAAATTGATACCCTTTTCATCGATCCAGAATTGGATTACCGGGTGATCATACAGCTCAATGATACGATCAGATACGGTAATACAGTGACCATTTCATACACTGGCAATTCGGTGGTCAGCAGCGGGCAATTGTTGCAGAACTTTTATAACAAACAAGTTATCAATAACTTACCCACACGAATCCTTGTTCCGGCCTTGATACAGGCCGAGGATTTTGATGTGAACTCAGGCTTCCAGCTGGAAGATTGCTCAGATGTCGGTGGAGGACAAAATACAGGTTATGCCAACAACGGAGACTACCTGGATTATTACATCTCCGTACCCTGGCCCCGTGAATATGCATTCAGTTTCCGCGTGGCATCGCTTTATTCAAACGGAAGCATTTCCATACGGTTGGGAAATGGAAATGAATTCACCTCCGTTAAAACGATTTACTTCAAGGGAACTGGAGGCTGGCAGGCATGGACGACCCAGGAATTTACCATGAACCTGCCCCAGGGAGACTATACGCTCAGGTTGTATTCCCTGTCAGGAGAGTACAATATAAACTGGTTCGAGATCCATATACTTGAAGATATAAATGAAATCCCCCAGCTGAAAGATATCCGGATCTTTCCCAATCCCTCCAACGACTATTTCCAAGTGGAAGCTGAGTTTTGTGAGAGGACTCCAGTCAACTGTACCCTCTTTGATTTGAAAGGGAATACCATTTTCAATTACGAAATTGCCAGTACATTATCTTTCAGTAAACGGATTGACAACACACGGATCAAACCCGGCATTTACTTTCTGGATCTCTCGACAGAATCAGGTCATGTGACAAGGAAAATCATTCTGCTTCCAACTTTCTGAGCCCCTCCTGTATCTCCGGATCCTGCATGAACAGCTTCCAGATGAGTCCTGTGCGGTAATTCTCGATCATCACGGTCATGGGAGCCTGGTTGAGCCCCATATAGATCTCCGAGCACCAGTTTGCAGTCAGGCTAAAGGCATCCCTGAATCCATATTCTCCCCAGAGAAAATGACCATAGTTGAAATAATAGTTCTTCAATGCCTTCATGGATTCTTCAGGGGTATAAGGGAAAGAGCTGATAGCCCCGGTGGGAGTCAGCTTCCCGTGATCCTGCCGGATCACCGGCTCGTCAGCAGAGTAATCAAAGGGCCCATCGCTGGCGGTCAATCCCCAGCCATCCTCACCGTACCCCTTAAATCCTTTTGGATTATTTAAGCAATAACGGTAATTAATCTTTGCAATATTCTGATTATTAACAAAATAATTCGTATACCGGTCCGTAATGAAATGAGGATCGTATGCCAGATAGGAATAATGCGTAAAAAATAACGGGCCGCCATTGTTGACGCCGACATCCAGTGTGATTCCATAATATGTATTACCGTTGGTATACATGTCCCCATCGGTGGATTGTCCCCAGCGGGACCGGTATGTTTGGGCGATATGGCCCTGACTTGCCCAGCCGGTGTAGTACATGCTTGCAGGGACAGGGTGCGTGGGAGAAGCGATGGCCAGCAGGTAAACGACCATGGTCTCGTTCCAGCCGATCAGCCGGTGATCGATGATCCATCCCTGATCCGGGGACCAGTGCCAGAAAAGATAATCACCATCCCGGTAACGCCGGAACCAATCGTATTCAACACCCTCCCAGATACCTGTTATCTTTTGCCTGATCAGCCTTTCCTGTTCGTCATCCCTTGAAAAATACTGACGGGCGGCAAGGATGCCCTCCATTAAAAAAGAAGTCTCCACAAGATCGGCACCGTTATCCCGGAGGCCGAAAAAGGGTTCAACCTTTCCGGAAGGACCATCCATAAAATGTGGAAAGGCTCCATGAAACTTTTGTGCTCCTTCCAGAAACCTGAGGATCTTTAAGAAGCGCTCGACGGACTCTTCCCTTGAAATGAATCCCCTTTCGGTTCCGACGATGAGCGCCATGATCCCAAAGCCGGAAGCACCTGTTGCGACCATGTTGTGCCGGCCGGGAATGTTTTCCCTGGCCATGCCGCTGGTAGCTTCTGACCCTTCCCAGTAATAGCGGAACGAGGTTTCCTGGACCATCGTCAGCAACTCATCGTTGCTCATCACTCGGGTTGAAGCACTGACCGGTTCAGAAAACTCACTTTCTTCATAACTGCTGTTCAGAAAAGTGATCAGGTACGAATAATTTTTTCCGGTTTCTCCCGTGAAATCGGCAAAACGGTTGATAAATGGTTGCTGGATTCCTGCTGGCTGATAGATCGATCCATCGCAGGAACGATAAATTTTTACCAGGTGGACATTGGGATCGGTGATCTGTGGCCAGTTAATATCGACATGCATGGCATAACCTTTTGCATCCTTGATTTCTGGTTTGAGGATAATTGAATGAGCTGGTTTTTCGGCCATAAACTCTATATCATCCACATAGAGAGTGTGAAGTTCCGCATCTGCATTTACCTGCTGAGAAAAAACGATACCTATTGTATTTTCAGGATGATCCCGGTCAATATTTCCGAACAGGTCGAGGGGTATCAACATGCGTTGCCACTCATTCGCATTCAGCGTGACAATGCTGAGACCCGATGATAAGCTGCTGTCTTCCGACATCAACCGAATCAGGGGAAGGTCATTTTCAGTCATGGTTTCAGATAGACTAAACACCCAAAGTGATAAAAATGCAGGTTTTTCGAAGTGATCCATTCCCCTCTTACCTGAACGGTAAACTGTGGCATCCCATTTCCCGTCTGCATGACTACGGTATCGCAATTCAAGGGCGTTGTCAGGAGTATGAAAGAACGTTTCACTTACCGGTATTTTACCATTGTTGCTCTCTATCGTTGAACCGCCGGTGTACGATGTATGGCTGAAGAAATGATCTTCAGGCATGGAGCTGTTGGTAAAAATGGAGTAAGAGTGTTCATATTCCTGTGCCTTAAGAAGCATTGAAAAACAAAGACAAGCGATAAGCAATAATTTACCAGACATATTAGAACTTCGACAATCTACCATTGACAATTGACAATTATTTTTTCATCCATGGGCTTTCGAAACCAAGCTTTATCAATCCCTTCTGTATATCCGGGATCTGCATGAAAAGTTCCCACAGGAGACCCGTTCGGTAGTTCTCAATCATCACCACAATGGGGCCCTGGTCAATCGCCAGGTGGCTTTTCGCGTACCAGTTGTGTGTTTCACTGAATCCATCGACAAATCCGTATTCGCTCCAGATCTTATCTCCAAGATCAAAATAGAAGTGTTTGAGCACCTGCATCGAATATTCAGGAGCATAGGGAAACGAGGATAGTGCCGCTGTGGGTTGAATGACCCCGAAGTCCACCTCCGGGCAATGAGCAACATAACCCTTGTAACTGTCGCCTGCCGTAAGCCCCCAGCAATTTTCGCCGTAATCCTTGTAGTTTTTCGGATTATCGATGCAATAGGCCCTGTTGATCAGGGTATGGCTGCGGACCTGCTCAAAGTAGTCAATTCCCAGCGAGTCCTTCAGGTCCCTGGGATCAATGCCCATGAACGTATAATGCTCAAAGAACAGGGGTCCTCCCCAATCGTAGTTGCCCAGTGGTAGAGTGATACCATAATAGGATCTTCCGTTCTTAAAACCGCTGCTCCCCACCCAGCTTCCGTCGTATACATCTTTAGAGATGGCATGAAACGGAGAGGATGCTGCCAAGATATACGTAATCAGGCATTCGTTCCATCCCCAGATAGGGAAGTTCATATCGAAGCCGTTGTTGGGGCTCCAGTGCCAGTAAAGTTTTTTTTCACCGTTGGTATGCCAGTTCCAGTTGGCAACATTCCACATTTTGGTGATCCGGTTCCTAAGGTATACTTCGATCGGTGAATCCGCATCAAAGTATTCCCTGGCGCACAGGAATCCCATCAGGAGGTAGGAGGTTTCCACCAGGTCCGCCGCATCGTCGAGGCGATCGAATTTGATGGTTCTTCCGGTTCGGCCGTCCATGAAATGGGGATAGATGCCATGAAAGCAGTCCGCGTTGGCCAGAAAATCGGCAATCTGCACAAGGCGGCGTACGGCAGTAGCCCTTTCGATCCATCCTCTTTCCACCGCCACGATGGTAGCCATGATACCGAATCCGGTTCCTCCGATCGCACAGGCATCAGGTCCGAAAAGCGTTTTGCTGAAATTCGGTTCATCCCAGGCTTCATTAATGTAATCCCAGTAATGTTCTGCCAGGACGGTATCGCTCCGCTCGCGGGCCAGGCCGCTGACCGGATGTGCATAATGCCAGAAATAACGGAATGTCTGGCGTTGAACGATATCCAGCAAGGACGAATCGGGAATGCCGGAGACGATACCGGTAACAGGGATGGAATCGCCGCTGGTTCCAGTTCTTTCCAGATGCTTTTGTGCATGTACCGACAAGCAGATCACAAATGCCAGGTTGACCGTGATCAGGATCTTTTTAAATATCTTAATCATATACGATGTGTGGTAATAGTCTTAGGGGATGCAATGAAACATTAAAATTACGGCTTTATACGAAAATAACGATTGATCATTATTGGTTTATCCCCTACGGGGAATGAAACATTTTGTTTATACGTCATTCGTCTACAATAGTATAACCGCTACGCGGTAATTCCAAGTAAATGACGGGATTTTATCCCCCATCCCATCCATTTGCCCGTAGGGCATTTAGCCATATTTTCCATTCCATCCATTTACCCGTAGGGTATTAAGTATTGTAGTTACCATTTCCCCCATCCCATCCCTTTGCCCGTAGGGCATTTAGTATTGTAGAATAATACGAATGATAACATTTAATTCCCCGTAGGGGATAAACAAAAAAAATTTCATTTTGACCGGGTACATTTTGCTTCTTTCCGTATTAACAATAAAAACATATCATGAAACCAGGAACATACACCCAGTTATACGTTCACCTGGTTTTTGCAGTCAAATGCAGGGATGCTGCACTAACCAAGGACTTCAGAAGCAGAATATTCGAATACATTAGCGGTATTATCTCCACAATGAAACACAAATCGATCATTGTCAATGGTGTAGCCGATCATGTCCACATCCTGATAGGATTAAATCCATCCATTTCAATCTCTGATACTGTGCAAGGCATTAAAAGAAATTCTTCTCTGTTTATTAACAAAGAAAAACTTTGCAAGGAAAAATTTGCCTGGCAGGAGGGATATGGGGCTTTTTCCTGCAGCAGATCGCAGTTGGAAATTGTTTACGCTTATATTCAAAACCAGGAAAGGCATCATGAAAAATCAACATTCAGAACGGAGTATATTCAATTCCTTAAGAATTATTCAATCGAATTTGATGAATGCTATTTGTTTGATTTTTTGGGAATTGTTTAACCCCTACGGGGTATTGGAATCATTCGGACAACCTGCTACAATACTATATGCCCTACGGGCAAGGGAGGGGAATCCGGACAACATCCTACAATACTATATGCCCTACGGGCAAGGGAGGGGAATCCGGACAACATCCTACAATACTATATGCACTACGGGCAAGGGAGGGGAATCCGGACAACAACCTACAATACTATATGCCCTACGGGCAAGGGAGGGGAATCAAACCTAATGTATTACCGCGTAGCGGTTTTAGTCTTGTAGAAAATAGGTATCACCAAAAAATTACATTCCCCGTAGGGGATTAACATAGCTAAAAATTCCCTATAGCCGTATCGCTATAACATTTTCCTGCAGTCCCAGTTTCTCGGTAAACTGATCCTTGTCAATGACCGCACCACCCTGACGAAAGGGATTATCTTCCAAGGTGAAGTGGATGCCTGTGCCATTGATTGAAATAGCTTTAGGACTATAATTGCCCTCTTTGACGGAATAGTTGAACCGGATCCTTCGGCCAAGAAAATCAATGGAAACGGATAATCCATCCAGCGAATCCGGCATCACAGGATCGATAATGACATTCCCATCTCCAATCCTCAATCCCAGCAGCCCGGTCACGATCAGGCTGATATAAATACCCGGACCGCTGGAGTATACCCGCCAGCCGCCTCTAAGGATTATTTTCCCGGCTTTGACATCATCGTAACGATCATCAGCCTCAAAACGATTCCGGAAGGCGACATCGGAGCTGCTGTAATAGCAGTTGGCTTGACGGATATCGCCGCAGGGCACAACATCCCTGTACCCAACCGGGATCGCCTGCCGGAGTGCCTTCACAAAGGCATCAGCCTCGCCGGTACGGGCCAGGGATTCTGCGTAACGGATGTGTTCATGTACGTACATAAGCCCGATCTCCCGGCCAAAATGAGTACTGCTTTCCGCCCGCTGGAAAATTTCCTGGATTCCTCCTTTGTATTTCAACGGTCGATCCATTAACCGCGCTCCGTCAGGTCCTTTCAGATGATTTTCAATAAGTTCCCGATGATAAAAAGCCTGTTCGCGACTGAAGATACCGCTGACAATACCTCGTTCCATTGGTAAAATGCCGTAGCGGATACCGGTTCTACCGTCTGAGGGGTGCAGCAATACGTGGATACTGCCATCCGCCTCCGCCAATCCGTATCCGGCAACAATCCCATCCCTGATCAGGAATTTATTGAAATCAGCCCTGATATCCTCACAGATTGACAGCAATTCCCCTGCTTTGCCTTCATTGCCCATCTTTTCATACACATGAAGATACTCGTTGAATGCCTGGTAATTCATTTCCACGGTCCAGCTCGAGATCATGCGCTGAGCCAGTTCTTTGCTGAACGGCTGAAGGGAATCGTTCCAGTCGCCGCCATCGAATGGTACCAGTGCAGTTCCGGGAATGAAGGAGCGGATGACCATGCGGATAAGGCGCTCAACGTGTTCGCTGAGAGGTGTCCGTTCAGCCTGATCGCTTTCTTTCCCTGAATAGTAGGGCAGTACCTCTTCCAGAATGGACATGTCTCCGGTGACTTTGATATAGTCTGCCAGGGCAATCAGGCACCAGTAAAAGATATCCCCATGGGAGCTGTCGGCCCGTATATGCTGGTAACGATCGAACATCCACCATTGTGGCCAGCCTCCATCCGGATTCTGATTGGAAAAAATGATCTTCAGTACCTGCCGTGCATCCTCATACCTTCCCATGGTCAGGAGCAGATCAAGCGGACCCTGAGCCACATCGCGTGTTCCCCAGGCTGCCCCGCTGAATTGTTCCAGCCCGTAAGGGGTTAAATAATGAGTGAGCGCATTCATCCCATACCAGGGCAGTATCTCCCTCACGGCAGCAATGTCCGGCTGGTCTCCATGCAGGAATAGGTTTAAACTGAGTTCATTCCAGGTAGAACCGGCATCCTGGCAATCCGCAAGCCATTGCTTATCTCCATCTTCCACCTTAATGGCATCCTGTGCTGAACACACTTCACCAATAAAGCTCATGCAGAAATCAGATGTCTGATCCACCCTGAGCACGAACAAAGTGCTGCCATGATGGTTTCGATCTTCATACAACGCCTCGTCACCATATGGCTTGCAGGTTGACCCAGGAGGGTTGATCGCTATCCTGAATTGTGCCCTTGGAAATTTGGAAGCGATCATGCTCCTTTTTGAAGGGGCGGCTTTAAATTCGCTGCTGGTACTACCTGAAGTCACCTTCCATCCATTTAAAGGATCAAAATCATGGGTGAGGATCAGTTCCAAAGGCTTTCCCCTGATCACCTTAAAGTCGGTATTCACCTGCGGAACCCTCTTTGACGTCCAGGTCCGTACCTGAAAGCAGTATTCACCGGATTTATAGATCCAACGGCAATGATTCAGGCCCATTTCGAACGCAGAAGGAACTCCCAGCAAATAATATTTTCCCCCGATGTGCACAAAGATCCTCTGCCCGGCTTCCAGTCCCAGGTTGAACTGGCTTGTGCAGATGGATAATAGAACATTAAAATTGGTGTTCCCCTGTGACAGATGTGAGTTGAAGATTCCTGCTGCAAACGAGGTGGCAGACAGTATATTTTCGTCCGGCACACATCCTGCCCTGGCCTGCATGATGTGCCCATGAGGCCGGTCGGCCATGATCTCCTTTTCCCGCAGTACCACATGATCGTGTTGCCGGCAGAAAAAAGACAGTAACCGGTTCCCTTCTTTTTCGGAATGCCTCCGGTTGCTTCCAAAAAACTCGACTAATTCACCTTCATTGAGATCCTCCACAGGAAGAAAAGCAGAAGTGTTGAACAGATTCCTGGTGGGTGCCAACCATTGACCCATTGACGGAGCAGCAACCGTTTCTTCAACTTCCGCCAAAAGATCAGGCAACCGGTCTATATCCATAGCAGAGGTTGGGAGCGGATGGTCAGCCAGGTATGTGAAAATAAAAACGCTCCTGTGATGTTCCCGGGAAACCAGCATGAATGGTTTTTCCTGCAGGGCGATCACAGACGATTCTCCTGCATATTCGCCACCAGACAGCCCAGCGAGCAAGCCCTCCGGCTTCCCTGTCTCACGGCATGTTTTACCATAGAACAGCATGCCATCCGTGCTGGCAGCCGTGGCTCCGTTCCTGCATGCGACCATCAGCCAGGGATGACCGGTCGGCTCTTTCATGTTCTGACGGCAGCAAACGACCTTGCCATAGGATTCACTCTCCATGATACGCCGCTCAAGATACTGACTGACATAATATTCATTGACCAGTCCATCAGTAGTTTGCTTTAGACCCACATCCTGCACACATATCAGGTCCAGCTCGATCATTTCGTCATTACGGCTCGTTAGATCGACCATATAGTACCAGCTCATGCATTTATCTGATATGTGCAGAGTGATTTGATAATCAATACCTTCCCAGCTTCCCTGAGCGTAATAGACATTGTCCTGTACACTGAAACGGCTATTGCTTGCAGGACCAGTAAGGGCTTTGTATTCAATGTTTTGTGACCGTTTCCTGAGATAAAGATTTGCACCGTGCGATGAAAAAGGAGTCGCCGGTCTGAGACTTATGCGGATGGGATTGGCTTCAATGCTTTTAATAGCGCCATTTTCCAGAAATTCAACGGAAAGGCCGGTGGAATTCTTTATTTTCATGATTTTTCTAACCGTTTGTACTCAATTACCGGGATTATTTACCACAGAGGCGCACAGAGGATACACTGAGATCACAGAGGATCAGATGAATGAACTATCTTCCTCTGTGCGCCTCTGTGAATACTCCTTACGCCTCTGTGGTTAAAAACAAAATGTAATTTCAGGTCGACAGTTGCTGAATGTCAATATTAAGAACGATTTCCTTCTTATGTATATGATTATAAAGAAATACAATACGATCACCAGACCAGAGGACTTTGACGGGCTGACCTTCAATACGGGCCGAAGCGACCAATGCTGCATTCAAGCCTTCTATTACGATCTCCCCTGCCAGATCTCTTTCTCCATAAAGAGTGATCTCAATATGACCATTCGTTTCTTGTATTTCGAGAATATCAGAGGTGCTATGGAGGATGCTGATTCCCTCAGCGATCTCCATGCATACCGGTGTAAGCACTCCGTGCAGGGCCGGCCATGCTATTTCGCCGCCTGTAAAAGGTATGGAAACAGGTTCACCATTTTCAGGATGAGTGTAGGTGACGTTTCCCGTTTGTTCCTCGTTATAATAATTTCCGATGAAAAGAATGGCCTGTCCGGCATCTGTAAAACGCTCTCTTACAGTAATGTTCTCATTGGATGCAGAGGCCTGCCTCAATCTGGCGCCTGACCGCATCAGAATGGATTCATAAACGGGCTTGTGCCCTTCTGTGTCAAATCCCAGCCAGGTTCCCAGATGGGTCAGTGATCCCATCCCCATTCGTTTGGTAAATCCGCAGACAGTGCCCCTGATTGTCCGGGCAATGATTTCCGCACCAGTCAGAGATTCTTCAGAATAAATGACCTGCGGATTGGCACATTTGATATCTTTCAGGTCGCAGATATCGATCAATGGTGAGTCGATGACCTCTTTCCCTGATGGTTCCACTGAAAGGGCCCCGCGAATGAGGGTGCAGGGCTTTTGAGTCATCTCCCGGTCAGGAAGACAGGGAAAGATCACCAGGTCTCCCCCGCTTCTGGCATAATCCACCAGGATTTGCTGATCCCCCGCATTCATCTCATCGGTGCAGAATGCCCATATTTGCCTGTACTTGCTCAATGAATCAGAAGAGGTTTTGCTCAAATCCGCCATATCATAATCCACATTGAGAACCTGGAGCACCTTCAGCAGTCCATCAAAATAAGCCGGCCTGCGTATCCGGCTGGCTACGAACTGAAGACCGGAAGCCCCTTCCTCCGGCCTTTCCAGCTCAGTGGAATAATATGGCGGATAAAAGAGCACGCAAACTTCTGTTTTGCGTTTTGCCTCCAGGATGATGCTTTCAGAAACCCTGATGATCCTGCTCATCCGTTTCACCAGCGGAAAGGTACTTGTGCGACGTCCCTCGGGTGTAAGCGGGGTAAACCAGTAAAATGTCGATCCGGAATAACCCCTGCGTGCAGGGTTCCTCCCCTGTGAGAACATATAGTAGTTCCAGCCTGTCAGGCCGTTAGCCACGCTCGCTTTATAGAAAAGTTCCAGCTCGCGGGGATTTGTCACTACATGGTACTCGCGGGAGCCGCACTGAAATTCCGCAGCAAAAAGGGGCTTGTTTCCCTGCATGGTGCGGGTGACATCATTGATGATCCGGTCATCATGCATGTTGCGGTGTGATACGAACTCCGGAATATGATCCACTCCGAACATGATCTCACTCTTTTCGCCGAACAGGTCATCGTACATGGTGATATTCACCGGGAATTCATAACCGCTGCCGTAAATCCAGCCGGGGAGGTTGTGATAGAAAGGAACCGTCACTCCCCTTTCGCGGGCCATGCCGGATAACATGCGCAAGTAATCACCGTAATAGGTCCGCCAGAAGCAGTGCCATTCATAATCCCGGCTTCGGTCACCCTTCGATGTGTAAGGCAGACGGCCGTCGGGAGGCAGCTCAATATGCGTAAAATCCTGATAATCAGTCCCCCATAATGCATTCACCACCTGAATATCTGCAAATCTACCTTTCATATAGGCTATGAAACGATCCCTGACTGTACCGCCATAGTCCGCCTGATGTGCCAGCCAGGAGAAAACGCCGATCTCATTGCAGACCTGCATCATGATGATGGGGCCGCCATTTGAGATCTCCCGCTCACGGATGAATGGCATGATCTGATCGTACCACGATGTGACCTTCTCCAGGTATTTCGGATGAAACAGGCTGACTCCATCGCTCTGAACGATCTCACCTGAACGATTACGCATCTTCACCTCTTCACCAAAGCGTTCCAGGAACCATTCCGGCAAGCCAGCCCCTCTTGTTTCAGCGAGGATGAACGGACCAGGTTTCACGATGCAACATAATCCATGAGCGTGGCAGCTTGCCAGCCATCCAGCCAGGTCACGTTCCGGACACGATTTGCCGTCAACATCAAAAACACCCTCCTGTGGCTCGTGCCAGGCCCAGGGGATGTATGTGCTGACAGTGGTCAGACCGGCCTCCCTGGCTGCTGCCAGGTGTATGTCCCACAACTTACGTCTGATCCTGAAATAATGTATCTCTCCGGAGTTGAGGAATACTTTCCTTCCGTTATGAAAAAAATTGCCCTCCCTGATCGTGAAAGTCATCATTCGATTTTTTCATTTTACATTTTCTACGCTCTGCCGTTCCAAAGTTCGTTTCTCCAGCAGGTCCTTGATCTCATGGGACCGTTTTTCTGTCAGTGAGTACCTCAGAAGGAAGAATATCGAAAAGATACTCAGCAAAAGAGGCAATCCGATCTCCACCACGCGCATCATCAGTAATGTATAGGGTGTCTGTTGTGTAATGGGCATCGTTTCTTTTTTCAGTGCCCCCAGCTGCTTATCCAGAGAATCCAGGGGCATGGCCGGACTGATGTCCGCAATCTGCCCACTGAGTATCGAGATTTTACGGATAAGTTCATCATTGTGTGCCTTGCTTCTTTCCTTTCGCTGGTATCTCTTATCGAGGGATTTAGACTGAAAGTGTGACATGAGTTCAAAGGAGCTCATCCTTGCTTTTTCGGCCTTGATCTGAAGCGCCAGGGGAATGGCATCGGCTGCAAGCGATCTGATCAGCGAATCCTCTGGCTGAGGCCCAATTTGCTCAAGGTTTGACCGGAACCGCTCCAGCTGGTCAATGTTCGATCGGACGGAAGTCATGACATTGATCAGCATCTCTTTCTTTTGGTTTTGAATAACACTGCCATTCTGATTTTTCAGGGATTCCTTTTCCAGGTAAGCTGTATATTCTTTCGATTCCTCCAGCGCCTCCGTACATTGATTCTTTATATTTTCCAGCACAAGGGTGCTGTTTCCGATGATACCCTGATCGCCCTTCCATGCCTGTACTTCAGCCTGAAACTCCCCGATGCTGCCCTGCAGTTTATCAATCCTGGTGACCTGGATCTCATCGAACATCGTAAATACGATCAAAGCACCACCGACAAAACTGGCAAGCGCCGTACCCATCTTGATGAACCACCAGAAGATGGAGTAAAAGCTACCCTCGGAGCGGTATCCCCTCTTCAGTTCATCCTCGTCACAGATATCACCCACCATGGAAGAACCCAGTGTAAAAAAGAACAACATTCCTGCAGATAGCAATACCGTTGGGATGATAATCAGGTAAGGATAATCAGGATTGTAACACACGATCTTCGATAGTTGGGCAAGGCACATCAGAATGATGGAGATAGCCAGCGTATTGCGCTTGCCAAGTTTCGGACTTATCAGGTTCAGAGGGAAAACGGCAAGCACGCCGGTAATGGCCCATACCGTGCCATTGATCCCGAGCATGGTGGCGCCCGCATCCTTATCACCACCGAATACATAGAAAATGGGTATATAGGATCCGAGCAGCTGAACAAAATTAAATCCCATGGCAAGGGTGAAGATGGTCAGGGTGAGCATGACAAAATTGTTATTGGTGACCACCACCTTCATATCTTTCCAGAAAGGTGTCTTTTCATGCCTGGCAGCCTTGACAAATCCCGGTTCGCGTAATTTGAAGAACCACCAGAAAGAGAGCGGAATAATGAAAGCGGCGATCATGATGGCGACATATCGCATACCATCGGCTTCATTTCCTCCGGGGCCCCTGAAAATTTCCAGACGGGCGAGTTTGATAAGCCAGGGCGTGCTCATGGCAAACAGATTACCGACAAAACTCTTGGCACTGAAAAGACGGGTGCGTGCATGGTAATCGGTGGTCAACTCCATACCTAGAGCACCATGCGGTATCTCAAAGATATTGACAGCCGTGAAGAACAGCAGAAGGGCGATGAGGATATAGACCAGCTGAAACGCCTGGAATCCTGATTCTGTAGGAAACCAGGCCTGCACCGTGTCACCCTTCGGTATCCACCACATTACCACAAAGAACAGCGCGACCAGCAGTCCTCCGATCAGCAGGTAGGGCCGGCGACGTCCCCAGCGTGTTCTGGTGTTATCGGAAAGATGACCGATGATCGGATCTGAGATCGCATCCCACAGACGGGGGATGATCAAAATGAGCCCCAGCCAGAAGGCGCTGAGTCCCAGGCTGATGTTGCCCATCAGTCCCACCATGATCCCTGCTATATTGAAAAGGGCAATGGGGATGATACCTCCGGCGCCGTAGGCGGCCATCTGCGAAAATTTGATCTTTTCATCCGGTCTTGTAGTGCAAGCCACACTATGGTCTGCTTCGTTCATAAAAGTTCTTATTGAGATTTATTCTTTTTCTTGGCTATGCTTGCTGAAAACAGCATTCCCAAATAATTTCCCGTAAATTCATAATCTCCACCAGAAGGGGGTGAAGTTAAAAGATTATGGAACTCATAGTTTCCTGTCAACGTGCTTTGATAATTAACAGAGTAAATCAGGTTTGATTTGAGCAGCACTTTATTAATCGCAATACTTAATCCGGTACCAATGATGAAACTTCCCTGGAATGAATTCTCAGGACTGGCAGCGTACAAATAAAATTCTTCCCGGGATTCGGTGTCATCTGCATTATGAAATATGACCGAAAGTTCTTGTTCACCCGGTGGGAAATATTTAACTTTCATGCCTGTCGTGAAATTTACGAAGATGTTTTTAATTACCTGGATATTCAAACGGACTTGTAATGGAGCAGACAGAGAAGGCATAGCATATGCCTTGTATTGGTCGGTATAATTTTCTTCGAATTGTGAATAAATATCTTCTTTTTTAAAAGTAGTCTGAATATTATAGACTGGTTCCAGTGCAATGCTTACTCCAGTAATCATTGACCACTTCCTGTCCGGGTAGAAATCATATTCAATTCCTGCATTATAACTCCAAATGGGAAAGTTATATAATGTACAATCGCCGTAGTGAGGATATATTTTGCCCTTTGTATATAAAACCGGACCTGCTACAATTCCCCACTTCCTATATTTGGAAAGAATCTGGTATTCTTTATTCCCCTGGGCAAAAAGACTTAAACTAAGAACAAGAGTAAGAGGAACACTTATAAATAATTTGATTTTAGCCTTTGATACCCTTTTCATTCTTGATAATTTTCCTCAATTCTTCATAATTCTTAGGTATCTCAATTGTGGAAATGTACCACAAGATTTGGTAATCAACTCCAAAATATTCATGGCTGATCTTGTTCCGCATCCTGTACATTTCGTCCCAGGGCAGCTGGTGATGTTTTTCTTTGAATTCAGGGGGAAGATTCTTAGTGGCTTCACCAATTATTTCAAAATTTCTGATTACGGCATCTACGGTTTTATAATCTTTCCTAAAACTAATAGAGTCCATATCCTTTAAATATTCCTGGATCCTTAACATTGATAATTCTATGTCTTCCAGGAAATGGAGATAAGTTCTGGCAGTTTTCAAATGAATATTACTTGTTTTAAAATAGTTTCCTTTAATTGTTTCTTAATAGCAGAAAGAGTAACCAGATCGACCTCTTTGCCTAATTTTTCTTCAAGTAATTTCTCCAATGTAAAAAACTTCCAACCACAGGGTTCAGAAAATTCGACAAGGATATCAATATCACTTTGCTCATCCTGCATCCCTGTTGAGTAGGATCCAAAATAACCAATTCTGCTCACCTTATATTCATTCTTGAGGAAAGGAAGCAGTTTCTTCAGTCTGGCTTCAATATCTGATTGCGTCAAACTCATGTTGCTAAATTAACAATAAATATTTTCCCTTTAATAATAAATCTCCACCTCTGCGGGGACGATCCCGACAGGAATCTCACGGGTGGTGAAATCATTGATCTCCACACCGTTGACAGTGACTTTCACCGGCATTTTTGATCCGTTAAAGTTCTTGATCTTTATTCCGTTTTCGGGAAGGTTGACATCGCCAAAAATAGAAAACCGATACCGGGTGCCTTCATTTTTGATAAAATATGAGATCTCGCCGTAGTAGGTCGGCAGGTTCTCGACCGACATGCCCTCCGGCGCATCGATCCAGTCCTGATAAAGGGCGGAAGCCAGCACAAGAGACTGATCATACTCATTTTCATAAACAAACATGGTCCGGATTGCGTTGAGGAAATCACTTCCGCACCAGGTATGCGGCATATCGCCGATATAACGGGGAATGCGGTAATCTTTCCATACAACCTCGGCCCAGTGATGCCATCCCTCAGGGCGCTGATCCTCCAGGAAAAATTCGATGAGTTCATGCGCTCTTTCCGGCTGATCCAGGATGATGAAGGACCCGATCAGGCGGTTCTCATAAGGCGTATAGTTGACCCAGTCGATCTTCCCTTCACGCCTGTTCCTGAAAAAGTCATAGTAGCGGTCAAATGTATTGTAAACCTGAGGTTTGGGGAGATTTTTCAGTTCATTGCACGGAGTCAGGGCAATGGTGGTGGAAGTGGCATCAAAATCGCCCAGTTCGACACAACCGGGGATGTAATCAATGTTCCTGTACTTCATGGCCAGGTTCAGCGAATTGTACAGGTTCTCCCTAAAGGTATCGCGGACTTTTTTAATCCTTTCATAATTTTCCGTTTCCCTGAGGATCTTCTGTATTTCCGCTGCATCTTTCAGCCCTTTCATGATGAAGAAATTATCCCAGTACGAATGCATAGGCTTGGCGGAATAACCTTCATGGCTGATTGATTCCGGGACCAGCCCGTAATGGGCCCTGACGCTGTCGTTACCATATTTATAATGATCAGTCGACCGCTCTGCAATCAACGATTCAATGTACTCCACCGCTTTCAGTACGTTTTTATTTTTGGATCGGAGAAAAGCAGTGTCCTGCGTAAAGTTGAAATATTCCCGGATCAGGTAAATGAATTCACCATGACTGTCATTTTCCGGGACAGGATCAGGCCCCCTTGTATCCACCACACAGGGAACCTTACCATTTTCGTACTGGTGGTCCGCGTACCAGTCAATGAAATCCTTTACCTCCGGAACAATGCCGGATTTCAACAGCGCGGAAGAGGTCAGCGCTCCGTCACGGATCCAGCTCCGCTCATAGGACCGGGATCCTGGCTGTATCCCCACCCTGTCCCTGTTGACTAATATGTAGGCCAGGTTTGCCTTGTACGTATTGACAATCCGGTCGGCCGAGGCGGGAAGGTTAAAATGGATGTGTCCGGTCTTCTCATTCCAGAACTCCGTCACCTTTTTGATTTCATCGGCAGGATAACCAGCACCCCTGTTGCTGCCAACAGGTTGTTGTGTATAAAAAGGTACGGTAACGAAGAACCGGGTCTTTTCACCGGGATCAAGGTGAAATAAATATTTGATGATACCACTGGCCAGTCCGTGCTGATCAGTAACAGCTTTTTCCTGCGGCATCACTCCTTCTCTTAATAAATCGACCACATCGCCTTCATCAAAGCTGACGGCTCCGAATGAATCATACTTTTTCCAGGAATTGATTACCTTATCATCAACAGCGATGTTTTCTCCCGTCAGTTCCCTGATTGATTTGATCTTACCGGCACCACCGGCAAGGTTCAGAAACTGGTAATAAGGATTCACCTGAAATGGACGGATCAGCAGGTAAAATTCAAAATCCCTTGCATGATCTGATGTGTTGTCAAAAGCATACTGGATCTGGAGAATGGAATTCCGGTTGGCAACGCCACCGGCGGTCACTCCAGTCTCAAACTGAAGGTCAGGGCAGTTCCAGGTAACAGATGGCACGAAACTGAAATCATCCGGATCATCAGCACCGCCCATGGATTGCATCGCATTGACATTGCTCCAGTTATAAAGTTTCCCATCCATTTTGATCATTGGTTCAATGGAAAACAACGCCTTATCCACCTCAACCATTCCTTCTTCATTGATCATGGCTTCCTTCACATCGTTATTAACGCCCGTGATCGTCCAGTAGGAAGCCTGCTCAAGGAAATACCTGGGATAATCCCCTTCGGGAGAGTTTTTTGCCGCATAGATCAAAAAATCATTCGGCGTCAGGGAATTCCTGATATCCAGGATTTTAACCTCCCTGATGGCATATCCTTTTTCTGGAATAGGTTCTTTGAGGTCGATTTTGAGAAACCTTGCCTCTGCCTCCGGCAGCCGGATAAAACTGACAGCACTGTGATTGGATGGCACAGAATAAGCCTTGTCCCACATCTTACCGTCTTCCGATAGGAGAAGATCAAAACTTACCGCATTTTGATCTTTCAGCCATTCGATCTGAAGGCCTCCAAATTCTCTTTTCATTGTGAAATCAATAACAATGCACTGATCGTTCATCTGGCGGCTCTGCCACCAGGTCAGATCCGAGTGATCTGTCATTAAACAGGATGCATGGCGTTTCGCACAGGAGGATGCAGTGACAGCCGGCTCAGGATAAGTCAGCGTTTCGGGCGGAAGAGGCTCAAATTTGAGATCATCCAGCCAGATTGTCCCCTTTCCGCCTACAAAGGATGCAATGGTAAACTCGATCCTGTCGACGCGCCTGATGTTTTGATCCGTCACCGGTCCCCAGGCGAACTGGATATGTCTATTCTTAATGCGGATCTTTTTCCATTCCTCCGGGAAATCGTAGTTGCGATTATTCACCCACCAGACATTGTTTCCTGTGCTGTCGATAAATTTAATTTCGAAATTATTTGCAGGGGAGTCTGCTCTGACATAAAAAGTGAATTCGTAGTTTTCCGGAAGATCCACCGGGAAGAGTTTCTGGATTCCCCCGTAGCCAGTGCCTTTGGTGAAATCATAATCAAACCGGATCGCGTTGCCGGTCATTCCCTGTTCATTGGAAAGGCTGACGATAACTCCGTCGGATTTGTTGAATGTCCAACCCTCCTTGTTTTCAAAATCATCCAGGGTCCTGACCTGGGCTGAAGTTATTGTCGTTAAGATGGCCAGCTGGGCAACAAATGCGGCTTCTTTATATATAGCGAATTGCATATTTACTAAGTTTTTATTAATCATTGAAAGCTAATCAGAAGCTATTTTTCATTAACCACAGAGGCGACAGAGGTAATCGCAGAGGCGCACAGAGGGTTATTGTCTTGTTCTTATAACCTCTGTGCGCCTTGGTGAATCCCTCTGCGCGCCTCTGCGGTAAAGAATTTGTTAGCATCATGCGCCAAATTTTCTTACGGCAAATATTCGTAACCGAGCTTTGCCAGACCAGTCTGTACGATCGGATCCTTCATCACATAGTCCCAGACCAGTCCCGTCCTGAAATTTTCGATCATGATCAGCATCGGCCCCTGGTCAATCCCGATGAAATCACCATCCACCCATCCCGCCGTCAGGTTGAACGAATCATAAAAGCCATATTTTCCCCAGAGTTTTCCTTCATAGTTCAGCAGCATCGCTCTAGCCGTCGGCAACACGATTTCCGGAGCAAAAGGCAAGGATGATATAGCTCCATACGGTGCTATGGTACCATCGTCAAAATAGTTATAATCGGGTCCGCTGGTACCTCGCCCCGCATATCCAAAAAATTTTTTATCATCGAAATTATATTTCTCCGTGGGCCCGTCGCAGGCAGTGATCCCCCAGCAAAGCGAATCATAGCCCATCCAGCCCTGTGGATTATCGATGGCATACTGCCGCTGGACATAGGTCGCCCGTCGGGAATTTTCAAAGTAATCCAAGCCTTTTTCCTTCATGTAGCTATCCACCAGGCCACGGTAATCGATGAATGCCTGCGAAAACTGGTGGCCGAACAACGGAGGGAAGGCCACGTGGGACAGACCTTCATAGGGAGTGTTCCATTTATAGGTACTCAGCCATGATTGATAGCTTCTCTCCACGTTTTCCATCCCTGTGCCTGCAGCCAGCACATACAGGAACAATCCCTCGTTGTATCCGCTCCATCCAAAATCGAGCAATCCTTTCTCCGGGGTCCATGCCATGGAGATTGCATGGGGATGTTTTCCATCGGGTGGCATCTCAAGGAAATTCCATTCGATTCTTTTCAGTAATTCTCCAGCCAGCAAACGGATCTGCTTCTCCGCTTCATTGTCCTGGTCGAAATAATTCCGTGCAAAAATGATCCCCATCATCAGCAGGCCTGTGTCGATCGACGAAAGCTCACAGTTCCATTCCCGCTTTCCATTCTGCATATCCAGAAAATGATAATAAAATCCCTTATACCCTGTGACGGCTGTATCCGGACTCTGGATGGAGCTGGCAAAAAACTTCAGGATATTCAGTGTGATCTCCGCTGCCTTTTCGCGGGTGATCCAATTCCTTTCAGCTCCTATGGCAAAGCAGGCAATGCCAAAGCCAGTAGATGCAATGCTGGCTGGCGCCCACTGCGCTGCCCGGTCTTTCACGATTCCCCATTCAGGATGATGTTCATTCATAAAGTAGAGGAAAGTCTTATGCTGGATCGAATCGAGCATGACCTCCTGGTCGGCAGTCAACGGATATTGAACCTTTCCACCCGACCGGAAGACTATCTGCTGCGACTTTGGAGTACAGCCTGTAAACAGAAAAACCAGACAAATGAATATCGTTCGCAACTTTATAGAAATTTTCATAAGAACATATTTTTATGATCGATCGCTTTAATAGTAATATTGTGATCCCGACAGAGAAACAGGCAGCAGATCCCGAATGGAAATACATGCCGGTATTTTAATCATAGCAGACGTAAAAATAATAAAAAGTATCCTGAGATAACATGAACTTAGTTGAATGTTTGCCACCATTCCTGTTAGATTTGAAGAATGTATATATTTGCACCCTGATAAACCAGTTCGGATATGAAAATAGCGATCGTTGGGAGCGGATATGTAGGACTTGTGACCGGGACATGTTTTGCAGAAGTTGGCATTGATGTGGTCTGTGTTGACATTGATCAGCAAAAGATCAATAACCTGAGGAATGGGATCATACCGATCTTTGAACCCGGTTTGGAAGACATGGTGCATCGCAATTCAAAAAAAGGACGGCTTACGTTTACAACCAGCATCGCAGAAGCGCTGAAGGAAACAGAAGTACTGTTCATAGCCGTTGGAACACCTCCCGGCGAAGATGGCAGCGCCGATCTTCAGTATGTGCTGGCTGTCGCGAGAGATTGTGGCAGGTACATGAACGATTATATGCTCATTGTGACCAAGAGCACTGTTCCTGTTGGCACAGCTGCCAGGGTCAGGAGTGCTACCGAAGATGAGCTTCGGAAAAGGAATGCATCCATACCTTTCGATGTTGCTTCCAATCCTGAATTTTTAAAAGAAGGAGCCGCCATTGAGGATTTTCTGAAGCCCGACCGGATCGTTATCGGGCTTGATTCTCCCAGGGCCGAAGAAATCATGAAAAGGCTGTACAAGCCATTCACACTGAATGGTCACCCGATCATCTTCATGGATATTACTTCTGCGGAAATGACCAAATACGCGGCTAACTCCATGCTCGCCACCAAGATCAGCTTCATGAACGATATTGCCAACCTGTGCGAGATTGTCGGAGCCGACATCAATATGGTTCGCAAAGGCATAGGATCCGACACCCGAATCGGGCCTAAATTCATCTATGCCGGCATCGGCTACGGTGGTTCCTGTTTTCCGAAGGACGTCCAGGCCCTGATCCGCACAGCACATGAATACAACTACGAGCTTCGTGTGCTCAAGGCAGTGGAGGCAGTGAACAAGGATCAGAAGCTGGTGATCTTCAACAAGATCATGAATTACTTCAATGGCAACCTGAAGGATAAGACCATTGCCATATGGGGATTATCGTTCAAGCCCCAGACGGATGACATGCGGGAAGCACCCTCAGTGGTCATCATTAATAAATTGCTTGACGCAGGCGCGAACGTGAAAGCCTACGATCCGGTGGCCATGAGCGAAGCCAGGCATTACCTGGGGGAGCGTATCACCTATTGCGAAGATCAGTACGAAGCTCTTATTGAAGCCGATGCGCTGGCCATGATCACCGAATGGCCCGAATTTAAGTTCCCCAACCTCAAGGTGATGAAAAAGCTTCTGAACGTGCCTGCAGTGTTCGACGGGCGCAACATCTATGACCGCGCTGAAATGAAACGTTACGGATTCGACTATTTTTGCATAGGGATCGGTTCAACAAAAAGCTGACTTGTTGATGAACTCAAATCCTTCCTTATTATGATCAAGAAAAAAGTACTTGTCACGGGTGGAGCAGGCTTTGTCGGTTCACACCTGTGCGATCGTCTTTTGGCAGAAGGCAATGAGGTGATCTGCATGGATAACTATTTCACCGGGCAGAAACAAAACGTGGTTCACCTGCTCAGCAATCCCTACTTCGAACTTATCCGCCATGATGTCACCATGCCGTTCTTTATTGAGGTGGATGAGATCTACAACCTTGCCTGTCCTGCTTCCCCCATCCATTACCAGTACAATCCCATAAAAACCATCAAAACCTCCGTGATGGGAGCGATCAATATGCTGGGACTTGCCAAACGGATCAAGGCAAAGATACTACAGGCATCCACGAGTGAAGTATATGGCGATCCAAGGATCCATCCGCAGGTGGAATCCTACTGGGGTAATGTGAATCCCATCGGAGAACGTTCATGTTATGACGAAGGGAAACGGTCGGCTGAAACGCTTTTCGTAAATTATCACAAGCAGAATAATGTGAGGATCAAGATCATACGGATATTCAACACCTACGGCCCACGCATGCATCCTCACGATGGGAGGGTCATTTCCAATTTCATCGTTCAGGCCCTGCAAAACAAGGATATCACCATTTACGGCGATGGAACCCAGACACGTAGTTTCCAGTATATCGACGACCTGATCGAAGGAATGGTACGAATGATGGCAACACGGGATGAGTTCACCGGTCCTGTAAATATTGGTAATCCGAACGAATTTACCATCAATGAGCTGGCAGAAAAAGTAATCCACCTCACAGGCTCAGCATCCAGGATCATCCGGATGCCACTGCCACCTGATGATCCCGCGCAACGCCAGCCCGATATCTCCCTTGCGGTAAATGAGATGAACTGGTCACCCAAGATTGAACTGGAAGAGGGTCTGGTCAGGACCATCGACTATTTTAAGGCCATTCTCTGATAAGGGAAAAAAATCGATGTGAAGCGTGAACCCGGAGGGACTCGAACCCCCAACCTTCTGATCCGTAGTCAGATGCTCTATCCAATTAAGCTACGGGTCCTCAAACCAGCTGCAAAGGTAATACATTTCTTCATTTCTCATTATTCATCCAGGATATTTCATTCTCTCAGAATGGTAACAAGCTGCAAGCTGCAAGCTTATGACGACGAATAACGCGAGGCGCCATAGGCGCCAAGCAAATAGCAACAAATAACTACGAATAACTTTATCGTACCTTTGCATAAATTTACATCATGCAGGACCGTTCAAGATACATCACCAATGAAGGAGGTAAATCCTTCTTTCTTCATGAATGGCTTCCGGATGATCCCGACCACCTGAGGGGCATCGTGCAGATCATCCATGGTATGATGGAGCATGGAGGCAGATACCTTCCAATGGCAGAACACCTTACGGAAAGAGGTTTCCTGGTCGTGGCTGAAGACCACTCCGGGCACGGAAGGACAGCGGTGAGCCCGAAAGAACTGGGGCACCTGAAGGGCCGGGAAGGCTGGCAGGAGATCCTCAGCCAGATGCACCAGGTGATGTCATTTACGAAATACCAGTACCCGGGGCTTCCTTACACCATGCTGGGCCATAGCATGGGCTCCATGCTGGCACGGCATTTTGCCATTCTTTACGGAGACAGGCTGGATTGCCTCATCCTGTCGGGACCTGATTCCACGACGCTACCGTTGATATGGGCCGGCATGGCCCTTTCCGGTGCCTCAAGTCTGATGTACGGCATTCATTACAGGAACAGGCTGCTCAATTACCTGGCTTACGGGGTATTCAATCACCATTTCAAACCCAATCGCACCGGATTCGACTGGCTGACAACAGATACTGACCTTGTCGACACGTACATAAGGGATCCGTTATGTGGTTTTCCCTCTACATCCGGATTTTATCAGGGGATGTTCCACGGATTGAAAATAATCAATCATGACCAGGCATTGAAAAGAATTCCCGGTCAGTTGCCTGTTTTGATCGTGGCAGGGAAAAATGATGCCGTGGGAAAATTCTCAGAAGGGCCTCAGCAAATCGCCCGTCAGCTAAGGAAAGCAGGAGTAAAGGACATTACCCTGCGCATCTATCCCGAGGGCCGGCATGAGATGCACAATGAAAAAAACCGCAGGGAGGTCCTTGCAGAGCTAACCGGGTGGATAGAAATGAAAACAGGGAGATCCTGACAGCAATGCAATGAATATACTCAACATGTCACCCGAAGAAATCATCAGAAAATATTACCCTGGAGGATCGCTCTCCTTTAATTATCTGTCCATCCATAGCCAGAAGGTTACGGAAGCATCCCTTCTGATCGCCTCTCACAATCCGGCGATGAAAGCGGATATGGAGATCATACGCTGGTCGGCCATGCTTCACGATATCGGCATTTTCCTGACCCAGTCTCCCGAGATAGGATGCACGGGTCCTTTTCCCTACATTGCACACGGCTATCTTGGACGCGAGTTGCTGGAAAGAGAGGGGCTGCATGAGATTGCCCCGGTGTGCGAACGTCATATCGGGTTGGGGATCACCCTGAGCGACATCATCACGTACAATATGCCTCTGCCGCACAGGGAGATGGTTCCCGTCACAATAGAAGAAAAGATCGTCTGCTACGCCGACAAGTTCTACTCAAAAAACGAGAAATACCTCACCACTCCGAAATCCATCGGACAAATCCTCAGGAAAGTCATGAAATACGGGGAAGATAAGGTTGCAGTCTTTGAAGAATTCGTTAAAGTATTCGGTGTGGAGTATCTCTATGAATAACCATTAACGATTACCGAAGCAGAGGTGTAAGTTGAAGGGGAAGTAGAAATTTGAAAGGAGGGATGAAAGAGGGTTCGGTATTGGAAAGATGACTCAGTGAGCGGGATAGACTTCCTCCCCTGCAATGAAGGTCATCACCACCTTCGTCTCCAGTATTTCCTGCTCCTGGCAGGTCAGAATATCCCTGTCGAGCACTACAAAGTCAGCCCATTTTCCGGGCTCTAGGCTTCCGGTTTCCTTCTCGCGGAAGCTCCCCATGGCAGCCCAAATCGTGACAGACCGGAGGGCTTCTTCGCGGGTAAGCGCATTTTCCATCTGGAAGCCGCCCTCCGGAAAACCTTCATGATCCTTACGTGTCACACTGGAATAAAAAGTATAAAGAGGATAAATATCTTCAATGGGAAAATCGGTTCCATTGGGCAGCCAGCCGTTCTCATTGAGCAGCTGTCGGTAAGCATAGGCCCCTTTGATTCGTTCACTTCCAAGACGTTCCACGGCCCATTTCATGTCGGAGGTGGTATGGGTAGCCTGAACAGAGGGGATGATGGAAAAGCGTCCAAACAGACTGAAATCCTCAGGATGAACCACCTGCACATGCTCGATCCTCCACCGGCGATCGTTATTTCCCTTCAGAAAAGATGCATACATCTTAAGCATGAAACGGACGCCAGAATCTCCAATGGCATGCGTATTTACCTGATAACCACTCTGATAAGCGCGTTCACAGATTGATTGATAATATCCGGGTTCCTGGATCATGAATCCTGTCCGTTGAGGTGCATCGGCATAAGGTTCAAGCAGGCAGGCACCCCTGGATCCCAGTGCGCCGTCAGCATACAGTTTGATGGATCCGACCCTTAGCTTATCGGTGAGATATACACCGTTTGGCAGGAACGCCTGCAGATTTTCCTCTTCCGGATTCAGCATGGCGTCCACACGTATCTTCAATGTATTCTCTTTTTGCAATGAATCCATGAGCCATATGGTTTGCTTATCCAGACCCGCATCCACGACCATGGTCAATCCCGCTGCAAGGCAATTCGTCTGAGCCATCATCAGTGCTTCGGTTTCTTCCTGGAGTGTCAGGGCAGGTATTACTGCTGAAATCAGGTCCATGGCGTTATCCAGCAGAATACCTGTCATTTTTCCATTTTTCACTTCCACTTCACCACCCCTGACACTCATTCCCGCAGTTATTCCGGCCCGTCTCAGCGCCTCAGGGCTGGCAAGGGCCGCATGGCCGTCCACCCTCCTTATGTAGACCGGCACTCCTGGAAAAAGACTGTCCAGCATGGTGTTGTCAGGAAACTCTTTCAACGGCCAGTCATTTTGATCCCAACCTCTTCCCTGCAGCCATTCTGAGGGATACGAACGGTAATGATCCAGGAGCCTCTGAAGCACCTCATCAAAGGAGCTGGTTCCATCCAGGTCCGCGTACTGAAGTAATTTTTTTCCATAGCCGGCAAAATGGCAGTGTGCATCGATAAAACCTGGCAGGATGATCTTTCCGGCCACCTCCCGGTATTCCTTCGCATAATAACGATCCTGGATCTGACGGTCAGATCCGATGGCAAGGATCTTCCCATCCCTGATGGCCAAGCTCTGGGCTGTGGAAAATGTGGAATCAACGGTATATATGGTCGCATTGAATAAAATCAGGTCCGCTTCAGTTTTCATCTGTTGACAGGAAAATAATGTGGCTATTAAAAAGAGATAACAGTGATTTCGTATCATTTCAAAGGTTTATTGTCTGATTTCAAAAATAGTTATTAAAAGCAAATGGTGAATTATTAATTCATCCATCCTTGCACGATTTGGTAAATGATTCATATATTTGTTCATTCTAAACCGAAAGACCATGTTGAAAAAGATCTTCACTCCACGACTTATTTATATTGCAGGAATCATACTTGCAGCGGCCCTTTTCAGGCTGGTGCCGCACTGGCCTAATTTTACGCCTGTGGCCGCCATTGCCCTTTTCGGAGGTGCCTGCCTGAACAAGAAATACATTGCCTTCCTGATGCCCCTTGCCGCGCTGTTTCTGAGTGATCTCATCCTGGGATTTCATGGCATGATGGGTTGGGTTTATGCCGGATTCGTAATTACAACCTTAATCGGACTTATTCTGAAAAGAAACATCACCCTTTTTACCGTTGCAGGAGCTTCCCTGCTTTCATCCGTTATCTTCTTTCTGATTACCAATTTCGGTGCATGGATTGGCAGTCCTGTCTACCCGGATTCCTTTGCAGGACTGATCCAATGCTATGTTGCCGGCCTTGCATTCTTCAACGATGGCAGCCATGGTCTTTCTTTCTTTCTGAATGAGGTCGTCGGAAGCCTTTTTTACAATGCCATCCTTTTTGGTAGCCTGTACCTGGTTAGCAAGAGGTTCCCTGCATTTGCCAGCGCATAATTCCCCACACAGCCTGAGATGACCATGAATCCAGTATTCATCCGTCGCAGCATACGGAAGTTCACACCGGGGCCCATATCCGGCGATCAGGTCGACCTTCTTCTGAAAGCAGGCCTTTGTGCACCTTCAGCCCGCAACAAGCAACCCTGGCACCTCATTGCTGTCACAGAGCGCAACCAGCTGGACAGGATCCCCCGTTACCATCCCTATGGATCCATGCTGCTGGAGGCATCACTGGCGATCCTTGTCTGCGGTGATACAAGCATTGAAGAAGATATCGGCTATATCGCACTGAATTGCAGTGCTGCCACTGAAAACATACTTGTTACCTCGGCTTACCTTGGACTTGGGTCGGTCTGGCTGGGAGTCTATCCAATAAAAGATCGGATGCAGGGGATGAAAGATCTCTTCAAATTACCGGATCCTATTATTCCTGTGTCCCTGATCGCCATCGGGTACCCTGCTGAACACAAGTCCCCTAAAAATGATTACGACTGGAACAAAGTCAGGTACAACCAGTGGTGACCTGATGATGTAATTGTTCACAAATAAATAATGATCCCGATGAAATCCCGTTCTCTGGCCATTATCCTTGTCCTGATGGCTGCCGCTTTGACTGGTACTGCTGAAAACATTGAAAAAATTATCCGGAACCTGTCTGTTACGCAGCAAAGCCTTCCTCCTCTCATCCTGCGCAGGACAAATGAACCCAGAGAAAATGCGTTCAGCCTGCTCATTCCGAAAGATTGGAAAATAGATGGAGGCATTTTCAGGGTGGATCCTACCGCCCAGGGTGGTGCAGGGCAATCGATCGAAGCCAAACTCGACCTGACCGTCAAAAAAGATGATGGGGGTACCGTCATGGTTCGATGGCTTCCGGATATGCTCTATTTTGATATGCGCCAATCCATGGTGGCAGGTTACTTTCCCCAGGGAAGCAATTATAATGGTATGATGGTATGGCCTATGCTCAATCCCCGCGATTTCATCCTGACTATCGCATTCCCATATGCACACCCACACGCTTCCAATGTTCAGGTCATCGCTCAAAAGCAACAATCAGGACTTGCGGCACAGTACTCAAGGATGAGACTGGGCCAGATACCCGGGTCTGACTTTCATCATGACGCGATTGTTCTCACCCTGACATACCAGGAAAATGGCATCAGCTATAAAGAAACCTTTGTAACCCTGATTGAGGATTACGGGCAGATGGGTGCAGGACTGTGGGGCAATCACGAGACGTATCTCATGCGGGCGCCAATTGACGATTTTGACGATTGGGCTCCCGTCTGCAGCGTGATCATGGGTTCCGTCAAACCTGACCCGAACTGGGTAAACCGCGAGATACAGGGACAAATCTACAGGGGCCAGCTGGTGGTGAAAACCCAGCAGGACATTCAACGAATCGAACAGGAGATCGTAAACCATCGCCAGCAAACATTCAGCGAAATCCAGAATGATATGTTTCTTAATCTCACTGGTCAGGAAGAATATGTAAATCCTTTCACTAAAGAAACCGAGATCGGATCCAATCAGTGGAACTACCGGTGGGAAAATCCTTCTGGGGAAATCATTTACACTAACCAGCAGAGCTACAATCCGAATCAGGATGTCATTCTGAACCGTTCAGATTATAAGCTGACACCGGTTCGGCCGAGGTAGATGAAATCAATTCATTCCTGGATGTGTAAATTCACCTTGCGAACCATTGTTTTGGGATTCAGGGGCATTCTCAGGTAAAGCACGTCAGGGTGAGAAAAATGAGTACTTTTGTGAAAAATACGATCCCATGGCTTTCAAATTCTTCCATACACCAAAACCGAAGCAATTCGAGATCAAGCCAAGGTATTACGATCCAAAAAAAGAGGAGCTGGAGCAGCGTAAAAGAGAACTGGGGCTGACAGATTCCAGCGATCCGGAACTAAGGCTCAGATCACAGATGCAACAACGCTGGAGGAATGAGCGAAGAGATGCCAGGAAGAAATCCAGCAGCCAGAGACTCTTCATCTTCATCCTGCTTGCCTTGATACTGATTTACCTGTTATTCCTGAGGAAATAATGTCAGATATCATCCAGTTATTACCCGACGGAATTGCGAATCAGATCGCTGCAGGCGAGGTGATCCAGCGTCCTGCATCCGCTCTAAAAGAACTCCTCGAGAATAGTATTGATGCCGGTGCCAGCGACATTCACGTCATCATTCGCGACGCCGGACGTACGCTCATCCAGGTGACTGATAACGGTTGCGGGATGAGTTCTACCGACGCCAGAATGTCATTTGAACGGCATGCCACTTCCAAAATCAGGAATGCACAGGACTTGTTCGCGATCCGCACTATGGGATTCAGGGGAGAGGCCCTGGCGTCCATCGTGGCAGTGGCTCAGGTTGAGATGAAAACAAAGCGTGTGGAAGACGAAACCGGAACCTGCATCAGGATCGAAGGTTCTGAACTCCGGGAGCAGGCTCTCTGCGCCTGCAGCAATGGCACCTCCATCGCTGTTAAGAACCTTTTCTACAATGTGCCGGCACGGAGAAAATTCCTGAAATCCGACCAGGTCGAACTCCGCAACCTGATGGAAGAGTTTCAGCGAATCGGCATCGCTCACCCTGAACTGTCATTTACTTTTTACAATGATAACAGGATCATCTACCAGCTGCCTGCCTCCAACCAGAAGACAAGATTGATCAACATCCTTGGCTCTTCATACCTTGACAGACTGGTACCCGTCATGGAGGATACTGATGTGGTAAAGATCAGCGGTTTTATCGGCAAACCCCAGTTTGCAAGGAAGACACGCGGCGAACAGTATTTTTTTGCCAACAGGAGGTATATCCGCCATCCCTACCTGCATCATGCCGTGGAGGAAGCCTTCCAGGAGTTGATCCCCGACGAAGCTTTCCCCTCCTATTTCATCATGCTGGAAGTCAACCCGGCCAACATTGACGTCAACATCCACCCTACCAAGATCGAGGTTAATTTTCTGCACCAGCAGATCATCTATTCAATCGTCAGAGCTGCAGTCAAAAAGGCACTGGGATTGCATAACCTGTCACCTTCCCTCGATTTTGACCAGGAACCCGGACTGCCCTATGATCCGTCTGCTTATAAAGGAGAGATCAAACAGCCAACCATCACGATCAATCCTGACTATAATCCGTTCACCAGAGGCACGCCCCCTGATAATCCTCCGGCCTATAAGAGACCAGTCGTCCAGAAATGGGAAAAACTGTACGCCCCTCACGGGCAGGAAGCGGAAGATACAAGCCATATGGTACAGATCCATGATCAGTATATCGTCAGCAGCGTAAAATCAGGTATCTTACTGGTCGATCAGCAGGCAGCCCATGAACGGATCCTTTTTGAACGGTACCTGCGCCTGTTCACTCAACAGAAACCGGCTTCCCAGCAGATCCTCTACCCCCACACGCTCCATCTTTCCCCGCAGGATTTCGAACTGATCACATCCATCCTTGCGGAGATCCGTCATATCGGATTTGAGATCAGCGAATTCGGAAGAAATATGTATATCATTACGGGAGTTCCTTCAGGTATGGAAGATACGGATATCGGAGAGCTCATCGACGCAATGCTCGAAAACTTCAAAAAAAACAAAGACGACCTGGTACAGGATAAAAAGATTAATTTTGCACGCTCTTTATCACGGCAACAGGCGCTGAAACCAGGTAAAAAACTCTCGGAAGCCGAAATGAACAGTCTGATCGATGAGTTGTTTGCCTGTGACGCTCCCGAGATGGCACCGGATGGAAGGAAGACATTTGTCATACTGCCTTTCGGAGAGCTAGCCCAGCGATTCAAGTAAGAGAGAAATCATACTATGGCATACGAACAATACAGACCAACGGGATTCAGGGTTCTACCTCCCGTTGTTAAAAACCTGATCATCATCAATGCATTGATGTTCCTGGGCACCTACGCCGTGGGGTATACCTTTGATATCAATCTGGTAGATTATCTCGGGCTCCATTATGTCGAATCGGGAAAGTTCAATCCTTTTCAGTACATCAGCTATATGTTCATGCACGGGGGCTTCTCCCATATCTTCTTCAATATGTTCGCCTTGTGGATGTTCGGCAATGTACTTGAAAATGTATGGGGAGGAAAACGCTTTCTTACCTATTACCTGATTACCGGGATAGGTGCCGCGCTGATCCAAACGTTTGTCACCTGGCTTAGTTTCAGGGGCATTCAGGCGGATGCCAACACATACTTTGCTTCCCCGGGACCAGATGCGTTTATTGCATTCGTCAGGGAGCATTTCCCTCTTTATTATAACCAGATCAGCGGATTCGCTGCCTCCTGGAATCTGAATCCCTCGGATTCCTCCATGATCCATGAATCATTTTCGTACATCAATGACCTGATCGCCCTGAAAATGGATATCCCGACCGTTGGAGCTTCCGGAGCAATCTTCGGAGTGCTGTTAGCCTTCGGAATGATGTTCCCGAACTCCCTGCTGTATGTATTCTTTGCCATACCCATCAAAGCAAAGTATTTCGTGATGATCTACGGGGCGCTGGAAATTTATCTGGGCATTGCCAACAATCCGGGCGACAATGTTGCCCACTTTGCACATCTGGGTGGAATGATTTTCGGATTTTTCCTGATCAGGTACTGGACCAAACACCCAAGGTACCGTTAACCACCATGCCGGCATATTACTCTTACCCATTCGATTCCGTCCGGATCTTCTTTAAAAAAAGATCCGCCCTGGCAAATCTCATCATCATCAATGTGATCATTTTTCTTCTGGTCAACATCGTCAACCTGTTCCTGTGGTTATTCACCATCAATATTGAGATGGATGGCATCGCCGGTGCCACAAGGATCACACGCTGGCTGGCCGTACCTTCGCACTTGGATGCATTGGCCCGGAAACCCTGGACCCTGCTCACCTACATGTTCACTCAGGAAAGCTTTTTTCATATCCTGTTGAATATGATCATGCTGTACTTTGGGGGACGCATCTTCATGGAATACCTTGATGAAAAACGCCTTGTGAATACCTACATATGGGGGGGATTGATCGGCGCAGTATTCTATATCACCGCTTTCAACATTTTCCCTGTTTTTCGTGAAAGCGTGGTACTGTCTGTGGCGCTCGGCTCCTCAGCTTCGGTATTGGCCATCCTGATCGCCATTGCCACCTATGTTCCTGATTACAGTGTACACCTCCTGTTCATAGGCAGATTGAAACTTAAATATATTGCCATCGCATTTGTGGTGCTGGATATGCTCAGCATCAGCAGGGGCAATCCGGGAGGCCATATCGCCCATCTGGGTGGTGCGTTCTGGGGCTTTACCTCGGTTCTACTCCTCAGGAAAGGATACCGAAATCCTTTGCTGATCAACTGGTACGGGATCAAAAACATCCGGCATTGGTTCAAACGGAAACCTAAGGTCACGTATTATAAAAAGCCAGAAGACAGAAGGCCTATGACCGATGAGGAGTACAACAGGGTTAAAGTGGAGAAACAAAAGAAAATCGATATAATTTTGGATAAGATATCCCGTTCTGGATACGATAGCCTGACCAAAGAAGAAAAGGAACTGCTCTTCAGGGCAAGCAACAAAGAGTAGTGGCGAAACAAAAAAAACAGCGTAAACCTTCGGGAGTTCTCAAGGGAATTCTCCTTTCCCTGAACATCGTACTGGTTCTGGCATTACTCATGGCGTATGCTTCTCCCTACATCAATCCTGAAATCTTCTGGATACCCTCCATCGTTGGCCTTGCACTTCCTTATCTTATTGTGCTCAACGCTGCCTTTATGCTCACCTGGATGATCGCTGGAAAATGGCAGCTGCTTTTTTCGCTCATCACCCTGCTTCTGGGAATACCTCAGATGGCCCTCTATGTGCAGTTCAACAGGGAATGTACGGGCAGTACGGATCCCTCGGGCATTAAGATCCTATCATTCAACACCCACAACCTCACGCAGAGTCCGCTCTCCGCATCGGAAAATTCCTCTAAAGAAGCCATCCTTGATTTCCTGGAGATGGAAGACGCCCGCATCATCTGCCTCCAGGAATTTACCACCACGGGGGAAGAACACATGAACGAGATCAAGGCACTGGGAAAGAGGCTGGGAATGCCCTATCACTACCTGAGCAATTACTACAAGAGCAGCTTAAAAAAGACAAATGCCCTGATCACCTTCTCACAATTTCCCGTAATAAACACAGGCACACTTCGTGATTATAGGAACAAGGCTTTTTCCATTTACACCGACATTCTTGTCAATCAAGCCGATACCATCAGGATCTACAATGTCCACCTGGAATCAGTCAATTTTCACCACAAGGATTATGATTTTGTTAAAGATATTACCACAGCCGGACATGTGGATCAGGATATCACCAGTGGATCTTATTCCATCCTGAAAAAGCTCAAAGATGCCTACCAGAGACGGGTTGGTCAGGTGGTTAATCTGACCGGACACATGGACGTTTGCCCTTATCCAATAATCCTTTGTGGCGATTTTAATGTCACACCCACTTCCTACACCTATCATAAGATCAAAAAAGGACTGAAGGATTCCTTCTGCGAGTGCGGCCGCGGATTTGCCTCCACCTTCTCCAGCACGCTTCCCATCCCGCTGAGAATAGACTACATCCTCAGCGATCCATCCTTCCTGTGCTGCAGCTATTCAGACGGAAAATTCCCCATCTCTGACCACTATCCGGTTTCCGCACTAATTCTGCTCCCGGGAAGCCAGAAAAACGGTAAATAGGTTATTTTTGTCGCATGCTGTTCCGACTCACTTCCGATTTTGAACCAACCGGTGATCAGCCCCAGGCCATCCAACAACTGGTGGAGGGACTGGAGCGGCGCGACCCATTTCAGACCCTGCTCGGAGTAACAGGTTCAGGAAAGACATTCACCATCGCCAATGTAATCGCCAGGGTTCAACGACCAACCCTGATCCTTAGCCACAACAAAACCCTCGCGGCCCAGCTTTACGGAGAATTCAAGCAGTTCTTTCCTGATAATGCAGTGGAGTATTTTGTCTCCTATTATGATTACTACCAGCCTGAAGCCTACCTTCCCGTCACAAATACCTATATTGAAAAGGATCTTTCCATCAATGATGAGATCGAAAAACTACGACTGAGCGCATCCTCATCCCTGCTGTCGGGACGACGGGATGTCATCGTTGTGTCATCCGTCAGCTGTATCTACGGCATCGGTAATCCCGATGATTTTTCATCAAACGTTATCTACATCAAGACAGGAGATAAATTAGCGCGAAACCGTTTCCTCCACAGCCTTGTAGATGCACTTTATTCCCGAACGGAAGTGGATTTCCAGAGAGGTACCTTCCGTGTGAAAGGCGACACCGTCGACATATTCCCGGCCTATGCCGACTATGCTTTCCGCGTGGTTTTCTGGGGTGATGAAATCGAAGCCATCGAATCTTTCAATCCCGCCACAGGTGAGGGAATGGATGCCTTCGAAAGCAAGACCATTTTCCCTGCAAACATCTTCATTACCTCCAAAGAAAAAATGAAAGAGGCACTGTTCGATATTCAGCAGGACCTGTTCAGGCAGGCGGATTACTTCAGGGAAAACGGCAGGCACCTGGAAGCCAAACGCCTGGAAGACAGGGTTACCTATGATATTGAAATGATGAAGGAGCTGGGATACTGCTCAGGCATTGAAAACTACTCCCGCTATTTTGACGGGCGTGAACCGGGCACACGTCCTTTTTGCCTTATGGACTACTTCCCCGATGACTTCCTGGTGGTCATCGATGAAAGCCATGTCACAGTGCCCCAGATCAGGGCCATGTACGGCGGCGACCGCAGCCGGAAACAAACCCTCGTCGAATACGGTTTTCGCCTTCCCTCAGCCATGGACAACCGTCCGCTGAAATTCGACGAGTTCGAGGCGCTTCTGAACCAGGTCATCTTTGTTTCCGCAACACCTGCGGACTATGAACTGAAAATGTGCGAAGGAGTGCTTGTTGAACAACTGATACGACCCACTGGACTCCTGGATCCAACCATTGAGATCCGGCCCAGCCTAAACCAGATCGATGATCTGATGCATGAGATTGATCATGCCGTTGCACAGGGAAACAGGGTGCTGGTGACGACCCTTACCAAGCGGATGGCAGAAGAACTGACCAAATACCTTCAAAAGACGAATATCAAGTGCAGGTATATCCATTCTGAGGTAGAAACGCTCGACAGGGTGGAGATCATGCGCGATCTGCGACTGGGAGCCTTTGATGTGCTGGTCGGGGTCAATCTGCTACGTGAAGGACTTGACCTTCCCGAAGTATCCCTGGTGGCCATCCTGGATGCCGATAAAGAGGGTTTCCTGCGTTCCGCCCGGTCCCTTACCCAGACTGCTGGCAGGGCAGCCCGGCACCTGAATAGTAAAGTGATCATGTATGCGGATTCTGTCACCGACTCCATGCAGAAAACTATCGAGGAAACCGAGCGGAGGCGGGAGAAACAGCTGAAGTACAACGAGGAGAACAACATCACTCCTCGTCAGATCATTAAAAGCGCCCAGGCCATCCTGGGTCAGACTGCTGTGGTGGACATGACCGGAAAAATTTCCAGGGCATATATTGAAAAAGAGTTTGTGGATGCCGCAGCCGATCCGGTGGTAAGCTACATGGATGAGGATCAACTCCGTAAGGCCATTGACAAAGCCCGTAAGTCCATGGAAGCAGCGGTGAAGGAACTCGACTTCATTGCTGCAGCGAAATACCGCGATGAGGTTTTTGCCCTGGAGTGGAGACTGAAGGGGGAAAAATAAAGTATTAAATTACCCCTCCCCCATCGCCTCCCCTACCAACAGGGGTGGAGTATATAAATAATATAACCTATTGAGAATGATACCAGAACATCTGAATATCGCTTTAATGGCTGCTTTGAGAGCAGGAGATGCCATCATGGGAATTTATAAGAAATCAGACTTCCGCGTGGAGTTAAAAGCAGACAACAGCCCTTTGACACTGGCTGACCGAACCTCCCACACGATCATTTCGGAATCACTCGAGGGCACAGGTCTACCTATCCTGAGCGAAGAAGGGAAAGAAATACCCTATGAAATCCGGAAGGACTGGCCGCTTTTCTGGATGGTAGATCCACTGGATGGCACAAAGGAGTTCATCAGCAGGAACGGCGAATTTACAGTCAATATTGCATTGATAAACCATCAGTTACCTATAGCCGGCATTATCTATGCCCCGGTTCCGGATGTGCTTTATGCGGGTCTTCCCGGCATGGGAAGCTATCGGATCGATCATGCCTCTATGTATCGTGACCGGCTGGATATCAACCATCTGCTGCAGCAGGCCGAATCTTTACCCAGGGAACTGTCAGGTCATAACTATACTGCAGTGGCCAGCCGTTCCCACTCAAACGAAAAGACGCAATCCTACCTTGAATCGTTACGAAAACAGCACGGCGATATCGGGATTACCTCCCGGGGAAGCTCCCTTAAATTTTGTTTGATCGCCGAAGGTTCCGCTGATATCTATCCCCGTTTTGGTCCGACATACGAATGGGACACCGCTGCCGGTCATGCGATCGTTGAAACTGCAGGCGGGAGAGTGATGGTGGCTACCGGAGAGGCGCTTCGCTACAATAAACAGGATCTGTTAAATCCAGATTTCATTGCGTTTGGTTGCTGGCAGGCAGTTGGCAGTTGACAGTTGGAGGTTGGTAGTTTTTGGAATTTGGAAGTTGGGATTTGTTTGGAATTGGTGCTTGAAATTTGGAATTTTTATGTCTTGAAGCTTGAAGCATCAAGCTATTTAAAAAGTGCTTCCACAAACTCCTCCCGGTTAAACACCTGCAAATCCTCCAGTTTCTCACCGATCCCGATATATTTCACCGGTACCTTGAACTGATCAGAGATGCCGATCACTACCCCGCCCTTGGCGGTCCCGTCGAGCTTCGTGATGGCCAGGGCGTTGACATCGGTCACTTCGGTGAATTGTTTCGCCTGTTCATAGGCATTTTGTCCGGTGGAAGCGTCAAGGATCAGCAACACCTCCTGTGGCGCATCGGGTATCACTTTCTGCATGACCCGCCTGATCTTTCCAAGCTCATTCATCAGATGCGCTTTGTTGTGCAGCCGCCCGGCCGTGTCAATGATCACTACCTCTTTTTTCTGTGCAACCGCTGATGACAGGGTGTCATATGCCACAGATGCAGGATCGGAGCCCATCTGCTGGCTGATCATCGGAACTCCCACCCTTTCCGACCAGATCTTCAGCTGGTCAATCGCTGCAGCGCGGTATGTATCAGCAGCTCCCAGCATCACCTGATAGCCATTCCTCTGGTACTGATACGCCAGCTTTCCGATGGTGGTCGTCTTCCCTACTCCATTCACACCCACAACAAGAATGACATAAGGATCATCCGATGGAGGAACAGTAAAATCGGAAAAATGACCAGTCTCATTTTCAGCCAGCAATGCAGCGATCTCTTCCTTCAGGATCAAATTCAGTTCGGCTGTCCCCAGGTACTTATCGCGGGCGATACGGCTTTGTATCCTTTCGATGATACGAAGGGTGGTATCCACACCCACATCAGAGGTCACCAGTATCTCTTCCAGGTTATCCAGTACATCTTCGTCCACCCTGGATTTTCCGGCGACTGCCTTGGTTATGCGAGTGAAGACACTCTCCCTGGTTTTTGACAGCCCCTGGTCGAGCTGTTGTTTTTTATCTTTACTAAAAATGGAGAAAATGCCCATGGAGTGATTATTTGTATCGAACCAGAATCCCAGAGGCCGTGTCAAAATCCATTTTTAAACACGAAGGAACTCGAAGGATAACACCAAGGAACACCAAGTTGCTGATAATCAGATATTATTCTTTGTGACCTTTGTAAAACCTTCGTGCACCTTAGTGGTTAAGTACTTTTGATACAGCGCCGAGGGATCATTAAAAAAAAAGCTTCTCCTGTATCAGAAAAAGCTTTTTACGTCTTCTGAACAGCAAGGGATCATTTATCGGAAAGAAATTCCTTTACCTGTTCGTTGGGGACAATGTTTTCCTTAAAAATATATGCGCCGGTTTTCGGTGATTTCACCATCCGGATCACCTTGGCAAAATCCTTGCCCGTGGTGGTTTTCAACGTTGCAACAACTTTCTTTGCCATGGCGTAAATTATTTAATTTCTTTATGAACCGTCACCCGTTTAAGTATTGGATTGTACTTTTTCAATTCCAATCGTTCGGGCGTATTCTTCTTGTTCTTGGTCGTTATATACCTGGAGGTGCCAGGCTGGCCGCTGGATTTATGCTCTGTGCATTCCATGATCACCTGTATACGCGCATCCTTAGATTTCTTTGCCATAATGATTCCTTTTGGGTGTGCAAAATTAATGTTTTTATTGATATCTATGCATTTCGTTGTTAACTTTTTTAGTTTATCCCCTAAGGGAAATGGTATCGGACGCCGATTCTTTATATCGACAATTCTATAACATCTCAGCGGTATTTGAAAGGATTTATTTCATTTTATTCGCCCGTAACAGGGCACATCGAATTGTCGTATTTTTGTTTTATGGGCACCTGGGAATCATACATCAAAGGCTACAAAGCTTATCTTCAACTTGAGAAGTCACTCTCTGCCAACTCCGTGGAAGCATATCTGCATGACATCGAGAAGCTGAAGCATTTCATTGAATCCATTCATGCTGAAGTATCACCGGCGGAGGTTACCAGTGAACATTTAAAGAATTTCCTGACCTGGATCAATGAGCTGGGAATGGAAGCACGGAGCCAGGCAAGGATATTGTCGGGCATTAAAGGATTTTTCAGGTACCTTTTACTGGAAAATGTGATTAAAAAAGACCCCTCTCAACTGATCGAGTCTCCGAAGATAGGCCGGAAACTCCCTGAGACACTTACGGTAGAGGAGATTGACCGGATGATGGAAGCAATCGACATGAGCAAACCGGAAGGCCATCGCAACAGGGCACTGCTGGAAACTCTCTATGGTTGTGGTCTGCGCGTCTCGGAAGCCGTCAATCTGCGCATCACCGACCTCTACTTCACTGAAGGATTCATCCGTGTGACCGGTAAAGGCAACAAAGAACGTCTGATCCCCATCGGACAGACTGCCATCAGGTTCATAACGATCTATACCGTGGAAACCAGGCGTCATCAAAATATTTCAAGAGAGTCGAAGGACATTCTGTTCCTGAACAAGAGGGGGGTAAAACTTTCCAGGATCATGATCTTCAAGATCATCAAAGAACTGGCGGTCAAATGCGGGATCAGCAAGACGATCAGCCCACATACCCTGCGCCATTCGTTTGCCACGCACCTGGTGGAAGGAGGCGCCGACCTGCGCGCGGTGCAGGAGATGCTGGGGCACGAATCCATCACCACGACGGAAATATATACGCATCTCGATCGCAGATACCTGAGAGACACGATCATAAGTTACCATCCGAGGTATAATTAGCTTGCAGATACTTAATAAATCCCGAATCCCAAAATCCAAATTCCAAACAAATTACAAAATCCAAATTCCAATATTTTTTCGGAGGATGTATGGGATTTGAAGATTAGGATTTGCATGGAATTTGGGTCTTGGAATTTGAGATTTGCTTGGAATTTGGGTCTTGTGATTTGGAATTTGCGCTCCTCCTAAGGGCTACCATCATCATACTAAGCATCACCTTCACCATGTAGTACGGTCCTCGCAGAAACGTAATGGAGGAGCGCCCTCCCATGCGCTCATTCATGGGAGTGAATACCTCCTTCATACGAAAACCATGTTTTCCTAATAAGATAACTGCCTCTGGCTCAGGGAAATCAACAGGATAGTGCTCTGCAAGGAACTCTATGGCGCTCCGGTTGTAAGCACGAAAACCGGATGTGCAGTCGGTAACAACCTGACGGATCAGTATGCGTGTCATGAATTCCAGCAATCGGATACCAACCCTCCTGCCCCATGTCGACCGATAACCCGTATGCCTCTTAAGAAACCGTGAACCAATGACGACATCTGCTTCTCCTTTCCAAAGCGGATCCAACAGGCTGAAAATCTCATCCGAACGGTGCTGTCCGTCTGCATCAAACTGAAATACAATATCATAGTTATTCTTTAGCCCATAGAGGAAGCCAGTTTGAACAGCCCCTCCCACACCCAGGTTACAGGGAAGATCAATAACACTGGCCAGTCCTGACCGCCTGGCCAGCTGACCTGTCTCATCCGCTGAGGCATCATTGATCACCAGAATATCGAACGGGAGTTGCTCTTGTGCATGGGAGAGGCTTTCCAGCAAACCACTAACGGTCTCCTGTTCATTAAAGGCGGGTATCACGGCAAGGATCCTGTACATCGGGATTGATTTCAGGCAGGCCGTGGATCATCATCCTTTTTCATTGAATCAATCTCAGCTTTTAAGATCCCGATTTCCTGGATCAGCTTTTTATTCTGCTCCGAAATTCTGGTAAGGATGACGGAGAATTGGATCAGCACAAAAATGATTGCCATGAGCAGCAGGATAAAGATGGCAGCAGGTGCGTAGGCGATGCCAAGGAAAGAAGCCAGCTTTTCGAGGCAGTTCCGGAAGATCGAAAAGAACAGAAAAACGGCACTAAAAAAAAGCCAGAGCAGGGAATAGGCTTCCCTGATCTTTTTACGCCGTATGAGTTCCAGAATGAACAGCAGGAAAAGAAAGCTCCCGGCAATGGCAATGTACTGTATGCGGACCGTATTAACGGATTCATGCAGCAACTGTTCCTGAAAATGAGGTTCCATTTGAGACTATTTAAAGGGCGAATCCGGTTCTTTTGCCATGTGGCTGTATGCAAGCTGGTCGACCAGCGAGGGGAAGAACTTGTTGAGGAACACGGTGAGTTTTCCCTCGACAAAGGTCAGGATCAGCGACCGTTTCCTTCTTTGGATGGCCCTGATGATCCTTCGGGCCACCTCTTCAGCTGTCATCATCTTCCCTTCGTCGCGCGGAGTCTTTCCCTGAGGGGTTCCGTCAGCCGTCAGAGAGAGGTTTCTGATATTCGTCCCGGTAAATCCAGGAGCCACCACCAGCACATGGAGTCCCTTTTTTCGGTTCTCTGTTCGGAGAGTATCCAGAAAACCCCGAACAGCAAACTTCGAGGCCGAATATCCCGTTCGTCCTGGTAATCCAACATATCCAGCAACCGATATAACGCCAACGATGGATCCCCTGGTCTTCAGCAAGTAGGGTAGCGCGTGCTTCGAACAGTAAACCGTACCCCAGAAATTGACGTCCATCAGCCTATGGAGCACGTTCAGGTCAACCTCCTCAAACAGTGCCCGCATCGAGATCCCTGCATTATTGATCAGGATATCCACGCGTCCGAAGGCCTCCACGGTCTTACGGATCAGTTCCCTGCAATCTGCTTCACTGGACACATCCGTTGGTACCGCAATGGCCCGGATGCCTCTTTTACGATAACCATTGATCATTTCCCCCAGCTTTTCCTCATTGCGTGCAGCAAGCGATAGGATCGCTCCCCGGGCAGCGAATTCGTTGGCCAATGCATAACCGATACCCGAAGATGCTCCCGTGATGATGACAACGTTATCCTTCATAGAAGATCAAAAAACAAAAAGTAAATTTCAAAAATCAAAACTTATATAGTCATTAAACACTTCATCTATTCCCTTCTTAAGATCTATGGAAGCATGCCAGCCGAGATCGTTTATCTTATTGACATCCATGAGCTTCCGTGGTGTGCCGTCGGGCTTTAAGTGATCAAAAAGTATCTCTCCCCTGAATCCGGCGATGTCCTTTACCATGAAAGCCAGTTCTTTGATGGTAAGATCCGTACCGCTGCCAATATTCAGGTGGCTGATCACAGCTTCCGGGTGGCCGTCACTATTCCTGATCACTGTACGTATATCGGCTGCATGAAGGTTTTCCATGACGAACGTCACCGCCCCGGCCAGGTCGTCCACGTGAAGGAATTCACGCCTGGGCGAACCAGTGCCCCAAAGAGTGAGCGTCACTGCGCCGCGCGGATCCTTCCGGATGCCGTATTTTGAGAGCACCGCGAGGATTTCTTCAGCTGACGGTTGACCGTTGACCGTTGACCGTTGACTTAATGCTGCGCCCTGAGCCAACTGCGGACTGCCGACTGCTGACTGCCGACTGATAAGATCCCTGCTAATCGCCTCCTTATCCCCGTTTTCCAGGCACCTCGCAAGGTAGATCTTACGAATCAGCGCCGGGAGGACGTGAGAGTTATCCAGGTCATAGTCATCGTTGGGACCGTAAAGATTGGTGGGCATGACGGAAATAAAATCGCACCCATACTGATCATGGTACGACTCGCACATCTTGATGCCGGCGATCTTTGCAATGGCATAGGGCTCGTTGGTATATTCCAGCAGTCCGGTCAGCAGCTGATCTTCATTGATCGGCTGGCTGGCATATTTGGGATAGATACAGCTGCTGCCAAGGAAGAGAAGCTTTTTCACACCATGTTTATAACTCTGGTGGATGATGTTATTCTGGATCGCCAGATTTTCATAGATGAATTGCCCCCGGTACGTATTGTTGGCCATGATCCCTCCAACCATTGCAGCAGCCAGAAAGACATATTCCGGCTTCTCCTTCTCAAAAAAATCAGCCACAGAACCCTGGTCCGTAAGGTCCAGCTCCGCATGCGTTTTCAGCACAAGGTTTGTGTATCCTTTTTTCATCAGGCACCGAACTATTCCAGACCCAACCATCCCCCGATGCCCTGCGACGTATATTTTGCTCGTGTGATTCATTATTCGGTCGATAGATTTCGCATTCCGCGTTTCGGATTCCGTGTTATTAGCTCAGCGCTCAGAGCGCAGCATTAACTATCATTTTCTCCTCTCTCCTCTCTCCTCTCTCCTCTCTCCTCTCATTCAAAGTACCCCATCACCTCATACCCGTTCCTCTTCAGAAAAAGTTCCTTTTTCATCAGCTCCATATCTCCCTCCATCATATCCTTCACCAGGGCCTTCAGGTCGTATTCAGGCTTCCAGCCGAGTTTCCGCATAGCTTTCGTGGGATCACCCCGCAAGAGATCCACCTCGGTGGGCCGGAAGTATTTATTATCGACCTCGACGACTATACTTCCTTTATCCAGTTGATATTCAGTATTATGACAGCTAACCACTCTTGCTTTCTCATTCTCTTTACTACCGGCAAACTCGATCTCGATTCCTATTTCCCCGAATGCCATCCTGACAAATTCCCTTACCTCCGTGGTGACACCGGTAGCAATGACGTAATCATCCGGTTCGTCTTGTTGCAGGATCAGGTACATGGCCTTCACAAAATCCTTGGCATGTCCCCAGTCACGTCTGGCCGAAAGGTTCCCGACAAATAACCTGTCCTGCATCCCCAGGGCTATGCGTGCTACTGCACGTGTGATCTTTCGTGTGACAAACGTCTCACCACGGATGGGCGATTCATGGTTGAAAAGGATCCCGTTGCAGGCAAAGATCTTATAGGCTTCCCTGTAGTTTACTGTGATCCAGTAGGCATATAATTTGGCAACGCCGTATGGGCTTCTTGGATAGAAAGGGGTAGTCTCCTTCTGGGGCACCTCCACCGCCTTACCAAACAATTCCGATGTGGACGCCTGGTAAAACCGTGTTTTCCTTTCCAGGTTCAAAAGGCGGATTGCCTCCAGGATTCTGAGTGTTCCGAGAGCATCCGCATTGGCGGTATATTCTGCCGTTTCAAAGCTCACCTGTACATGTGACTGGGCGGCAAGGTTATAGATCTCATCAGGCTGGATTTCCTGGACGATGCGGATAAGATTGGTCGAATCGGTCATATCGCCGTAATGAAGAATGAAATTCTTGTCATCCACATGAGGATCCTGATAGAGGTGGTCGATGCGCTGGGTGTTAAACAGCGAACTTCTGCGCTTTATGCCGTGGACCAGGTAATCCTTTTTCAGCAGGTACTCGGCCAGGTACGCGCCATCCTGGCCTGTTATTCCGGTGATTAATGCTGTTTTCATTGGAATAATGTACAATACATTGGTAGTGACATAAATATATATCCTCAGGGATCGTACAGGATTCACCTGACCGTTGATATCCCTGTGGCAAACGTTCAGGGGTCTAAGGATTACGGACTTCCATACGAATCCTTTCCACATGTCCGCGCCCTGACGCCTTCACTTCACAGCCCAGTTCAAAATATCGTCTGATCTGGGTATCCGTCAGGATACCAAAGGCATCAACAACAGCAATAGGATGTCCTGCCCAGCGAACGATGTCATCAGGGCTGAGGTTGAGATAGTGTTTATGCGGCACGGCCAGAATAAGGGCATCAATCCCTTTAACAGCATCTTCAAGGTTCTTCTCCACCACGATCTTCTTCAATTTTTCCTGGTTATGAAAAAAACGTTTCCAGCTATGGCCAGTTGCCGGATATTCATCCTGCTTCTCCAATTCAAACCAGTTGTCAACGTATGGATCGTGCACACTGATTTCCGCATTCATTTCAGTTAGTTTCCTTACTACCAGTTCACTTCCGCTGTATCTGGTATCGCCGACATCCTGCCTGTAGCTCGCACCGCAAAGCAGGACCTTCATTCCGGCTATGGGATTACCCATATTCCGTAAAGCATCCTGGGTAAGACTTGCCACATGCAGTGCCCGGGTATCGTTGATATCGATGGCTGCAGGGGTAATCCGGAATACTTTATCACCATCTTCAAAACCCAGAATATGCTCATACGCCCAGTAGCCGAGTCCTCCATCCTTTGGAAGGCAATATCCGCCGATGCCGGGTCCCGGGAAGATCATATTACTATGTGTGGGACGCATTTTAATCGCCTGGATTACTTTTATCAAATCCACCCCATTACGTTCTGCAAACAGGCTCCATTCATTCATGAATGCCAGAATGGTTGCGCGATATGAATTTTCGACGATCTTAGTGGTTTCGGATTCAATGGGACGCTCCATGATGGTCAACGGAAAGTCAGTAGTATTTAAGACTTCATGCAAAAATTTCTCTACACGCTGGCGTGATTCCTTATCACAACCTGAACAAACCCGCCAGAAATCCCGGATGCTGGAAACATAGTTCCGTCCAGGCATGACACGTTCAAAGCTATGCGCCAAAAGAGGAACCTTCTGAATGCCCCGTTGTCGAAACTCCTGTTTCAGGATTGGCCAGGCAATGAATTCTGTCGTCCCTGGAGCAACAGTGGTTTCAATCAAAACCAGACATTCAGGACGTATCTTCTGACCAATGATATGCAGGGTATCTTCAAGAGCCTTCATGTCAACCTCACCACTCCTCATGTTGCCTAATTCCTGTTTGGAAAAATCACATTGAACATCCACCACCACACAGTCGGCATATTGAAGGCAATCATTGTTGAAAGTTGCAGTCAACGTTTTACTGATGCTGACACATCGGTGTATAAGTTCCCCAACTTCCGGATCTTCTGACTTTACCGGAGAAATACCTTTATTTAACAGGGGGATCTTCCAGTAAGAACGCGTAGATGGCCGCTGACAACCCATCACAAATTTAGTAGGTTTGCCCTGCTGATCCTTAGTATCTGCAACGATGGCAGCCATGACCACACCCACAAATCCAAGCCCCATCACCACTACGATTTCCTTATTATCCTGACGGGCAATGCCTGCCAGTTGATCGATTCGCTCAAGTTCGTTCTGATAATCACTAGCTGTTGGAAGCGTATATTTATTGCCTTCCGGAGAGATGGAGCAAAGCTGATCTGTCATTGATTGAAAGTTACAGATGTTTTACAATGAATCATCAAAAGTACAGAATTCCTTCATACGATTGCGGCGAATGTCCATCGGATACAGATCGAAGTGTCTGGTAAATGATTCCACGATTCATTTGATGGCGTTTATAACGTCGAAATTGCAAATAAAGATATTATGGACAGAGCCATTCATTGATAAAAATAATATACTTTTAATCTGCTATTCAGTCTGAATTCAATTTTTAGAGCATGTCATCCCAGCGCGAATTATTTTTCCGTCATCTGGCCCTGCCCTCCCGCAAACCGCTTGCCCTGGAGATCGAACGGGCCGAGGGCATTTATTTATATGATAGATATGGCAAGAGGTACATTGACCTTGTCTCCGGAATTGCCGTGAGCAATATCGGACACAGACACCCGAGGGTGATAAAAGCGGTTGAAGAACAGCTTCAGAAGTACATGCACCTGATGGTGTACGGAAAATATATACAGACACCTCAGGTCAGGTTAGCCGCCCGCCTTGCCGGACTACTGCCTGATAACCTGCAGTCCTGCTTCTTCGTCAATTCCGGCAGCGAAGCCATCGAAGGTGCCATGAAACTCGCCAAGCGGTATACCGGACGGGCAGAGATCATTGCCTTTCAAAATGCATATCACGGTGGTACGCAGGGCGCACTGAGCATCCTGGGCCACGAAGCACTAAAGAACGCATTCCGGCCGCTGTTGCCTGATATCCGGCTGCTGAACTACAACTCATTCAGTGACCTCGAAAACATTTCTCAAAGAACCGCCTGCATAGTGGTGGAGCCCATACAGGCAGAGGCAGGAATCATCCTGCCCGAGCCCGGCTTTCTGCAGGTGCTCAGGAAAAAGTGTCATCAGGCGGGTGCTCTTTTGGTCTACGATGAGATCCAGATGGCGTTTGGACGTACGGGTAAATTGTTTTGCTTTGAGCATGAACAGGCTGTGCCCGATATCCTTTGCCTGGCAAAGAGCATGGGTGGAGGGATGCCCATCGGTGCGTTCATTTCATCAAAGGAGATCATGAATTCACTTGCCTGCGATCCGGAGCTGGGTCATATTACCACTTTCGGAGGGCACCCGGTATGCTGTGCAGCCGCGCTGGCCAGCCTGGAGGTGCTCACATCCGGTGATCTCATCCCACAGGCGCATGCCAAAGGGGAGCTATTTTATCAGCTCCTGAAAGATCATCCGTTAATACGGGAGATCAGGTTCAGGGGATTGATGATGGCGGTGGAATTTGAGAATGAGGAGACAGCCAATAGGGTGGTTCATCTTTTAGCGGAGAATGGATTGGTGGTGGACCAGTTTCTTTTCCGTCCCAGTGCGTTCCGCATCGCACCGCCTTTGATCATACAAGAGGATCAGATTCGGGAAGTATGTGATGTTATCTTGAAGGTTTTAGATAATTTCTTATCAAAAGAGGGTAACATTTAAAGGGGTTTGGGGATTAATTGTTAGTTTAGGGGTAAGGGTAAAGAGGCTCGTTTAGTTTAGAGGTAAGGTTTAGTGGATTTTACTCTTATCTTAATCCCTTAACCAAACCGGCATCTTTACCTTTACCTCTAAACTTAATAAAAGATCAATTATGGATAACGACCAACATTCTATCAGGAGTTTCAGGGATCTGACGGTTTACCAGAATACTTATAGTGCAATGCTTGAAGTAATGCAAAAGGTCATTCCCAAAATCCCTGATATTGAAAAATATGACTTGACGGATCAAATAAGACGAGCATGCAAAGCTATACCGAGGTTAATTGCTGAAGGTTATGGTAAAAGACACCAGAAGGCTGGTTTCCAAAAATATATTGACGATGCGATGGGTGAGTGCAATGAAATGATTGTTAGCCTGGAACAAGCTAGAGATATTTATCATATCGATAATCTTTTAATCTCAAAATTGGTCAGTACCTATGATGTATCAGGTAGACAACTTTATAAGCTGTCGGAAAGTTGGACGAAAATGAAATCTAAGCTGTAATATTTGAGTTAAAGGGTTAAGGTTAAGATACTAGTCTTGTTTAAGGGTTAGGTTTAGGGTGAGAAACTATTATCTTAACCCTTAAACCAAACCGGCCTCCTAACCTTAACCTCTAAACTAATTAATTACTATTTTCGCATCATGAACGAAAAGATCAATGAATATATGCGCGAGGCGCTTCGCCTGGCAAAAGAAAACATTCAAAAAGGCAAAGGCGGACCCTTTGGCGCCGTCATTGTCAAAGACGGCGCCATCATTGCCCGTGCCGCCAACGCCGTGGTCCGTACCAATGATCCTACGGCACATGGTGAGATCGTTGCCATCCGTCAGGCCTGCACCTCCCTCGGCACTTTCCACCTCGACGACTGCGAACTCTTCACCAGCTGCGAACCCTGCCCCATGTGCATGGGTGCCATTTACTGGGCCCGCATCCCGCGCATCTATTACGCTGCCTCGGGGGAAGACGCCCACAGCGCCGGCTTCGATGATATCGCATTCTACGAACAGATTGCCCTCCCCTACCCCGAACAAAAAACGGAAGTCAGACAAATCCTCCGTGACGAGGCGTTACATATCTTTGAGGAATGGAACAACTCGCAGAATAAGCAGGAATACTAATGAATTGATTTTAATTTCCAACATACGAACATATAATCGAATATCCAACATACGAACATACGAAGTTGAAGTAAAATTGAAAGGCGAAGTAGATTCTCGATTAAAATGAAGAAATCTGAATTCCTCCTTCTAATCATAATTCCCCTTCAACTTTCACTTCGCCTTCTACTTCGTATGTTCGTATGTTGGATATTAAATCCTGCTATTCCTCCCCAAACGGCTTCTCCTTCCGGAAATCAGGTCTGAAGGAATGTGTGCTGGAGAGTTCCTGTATCCAGCCTTTGTTCATTTCCAGTGACTCCATTTTTTGGATCACCAGGTCATATTCCATCCGGCTGATCGTCCGGCCAAGCAAGGAGTGATCTTCCACCTCCGAGGTCGGATAATACTGCGACATAAGGGAAATATGCACATTCGGAGAGATATGCTCTGCGATCTGTTCCAGCACACCGAGGCTGTTCTGCACGTGACCCGGCAGCACCAGATGCCGGATGATCATCCCACGCTCCGCCGCTCCGGCAGGGCCTGGTATCAGTGTGGAGCCCACTTGCCGGTACATTTCCGAAATGGCTTTCAGAGCAATGTCAGGATAATCCCCTGCGTCAGAGTATGTGTTTGCCAGTGAGGAGTCAACATACTTAAAATCAGGAAGATACACATCAATGAGCCCTTCCAGCTTTCGGATCTCCTCCACCCTGTCGTAAGCATTGGTGTTATAGACAAAAATGGGATGATAACCTCGAGCCTTCAGGGCTGCGATAATGGCCCTGACATGGGGAAGAAAATGGCTGGGAGAGACAAAGCTAACATTGACGATCCCGCGGTCAAGGATACGGATAATATCATGGATGACCGGATCAATATCGTATCCATAACCGGATATGTCGGCATTCTTGTCGCTGATCTGGTGGTTCTGGCAGTAAATGCAACGCAGGTTGCAATGCCCGAAAAAAATATTGCAGATCCCATTGTTGCCAGAGATAGCCGGTTCTTCCCCGCGATGAATGCAAATGGAGCTGATCAGGTAAGAGGCGTCTGAATTGCAGTAGCCCAGCTTTCGCGAGTAACGGTCAGCACCGCAGTTACGCGGACAGAGCGTGCAGTGTTTCAATTCGGGGAATACTTCGTAATTCATCATTTTGAGCAGTTAGAATCTCAAAATCCCAAATCCCAGATTCCAAATAAATTCCAAATTACAACATACAAAATCCGGGAACAAAATTCCATTTTTTTTAATTCTCTTCAACTACTCCTGTTCAATGAATGGAAAACTAATTTTAGAAAAATCTTGGGCGGTAATAAAATTGAAATTAATTTTGGATCCTCCGCGTAATCCATCGATAGACTCGATCATTGCACAGCCTCATGTAAAGGTAGAGTAAAAGAAAGACAGAAAATGAACATTTTTAATTTCTTTAAATATCTACAAATAAGCTTATTAGGATTATTACTTCTGACCCTGGCCAGTTGCGTCACTTTGCATCCGGTGGAGATGGAGGTGCTTGTACCTGCGGAAAAAACATTTCCGCCTGGTGTGAAGGTTCTTGGCATTGTCATCCCTCCGTACAGGGAAGGACCTGACACGATGCTGAATATAAAAACTACTGGTTATCTTGAAGACATCAACCTGTTTCCATCGGATATCACCTATGCGGTCCTTGACGGTTTCAGGAATGGACTGGATTATTCTCCCCGCTTCCGGTACATGGATATCAACTCATTTCCAGGTATCGGGGAAGACACGCTGGATTACCTTGGCCTTTCGGGATGGGAACAGATCAGGCAGGTGTGCCACGATAGCGTGCTGGATGCGCTGGTGACGGTCAAATTCATGGATATTGTCGACGAGGTGCATTTAGCCCTGAAAGAGGAGCTTGATTGGGAATTCCAGGGCATGATCAAGGTCACCAACCACTGGAAAATATACGATCCGGTCGAGATGGCCATCCTTGACAATTATACTTCCGCGGTTCCGAGTTACAGCCTGGATGAGAGCGATTACCTGAATCTGATCTTCGGGATTGGTTCGGGTAGAACGCGGCAGGCACTGGACGCCTGTTACTGGAGCGGGCAGGAGTATGCCCTCCGGATCACGCCCCTGTGGGAAACCGTCACACGAAAATATTATACCTGGTCAGGGAATCTTTCCAAACAGGCGCAGGAATTTGCCGAAAAGGGAGACTGGCTGTCTGCTGCCCGTTTATGGAACCAGGAATCCAGCAATCCCAAAATCCCAGTGGCGGCCATGGCAAGCCTGAACATGGCAGTAGCGTGTGAAATGGAGGACAACCTTGAGGTGTCACTCTACTGGGCAAAACGTTCTGACTCGCTTCAACCTTACAAAATAGTGACGCAGGACTACGTGGAGATCCTGAAGCAACGTATAGAGGACAGAGCGAAGCTCAATCAGCAAATGGAGATGGCATCCGATCAACCGGTTGAATTGCCGGTGACCGTCATGACCTACAACATCCGGTTCAATAATCCCGACGACGGTCCTAACGCATGGCCCAACCGCAGGCAGGCACTCATCGACCTGATCAGTAACTACAATCCCGATTTATTTGGTGTACAGGAAGCATTAATAGACCAGATCCATGACATCAATGATGGCCTGGGGCGATATTCGTGGTTTGGGTCCGGACGCGACGATGGGATTGCGAAAGGGGAATTCTCCGCCATTTATTACCGCGATGAACGGTTCGAACTCCTGGATGGAGCTACCTTCTGGCTCTCCGAAACACCGGAGATCCCAGGCTCAATGGGTTGGGATGCAGCCTGCCCGAGGGTGGTAACCTGGGTGAAACTGAAGGACCGAAACTCGGGCAAGGTTCTTTTCCATTTCAACACCCACTTTGATCATATGGGAGATACGGCCCGATTGCAAAGTGCGACGTACCTGGTGGAAAAGATACAGGAAATTGCCGGCGATTACCCTGTGATCGTTACGGGCGATTTTAACATGAGAGAGTCCGAGGGACCTTATTCTATCCTGACCAGCGAATCGGATGATTTTCATTTAACGGATACACGGCATAAGGCTACTTTTGCAGAAGGTCCTGCCTATACATACATAGGATTCGATTTCGTAGGTGAACCTGGTGAGATCATTGATTATATTTTCATTAGGAATTTCAGGGAGGTCCTCTCCCACCAGATCATCACCGATAACACCGACGGCGTCTACCCCTCGGACCATTTACCGGTGATGGTTAAAATATTTTCTTATTGAGCTACAAACATGGAACTCCGATGGAGTTCGGATTTCATCCTTGAACTATGTGCCTATGTGCCTACGATCCAGGTTCGTTCAGGAACATAATAATCCGGATAGGGTTTCTCCCAGATAAAATTGAGCGCAACGCGACCACCTCCCCGGGTCATGAATTGAAGATGACAGGAATATCCATCTCCGTTCGAGTCATGATAATCCACAATTTCAGGCTTGCCGTAAAGCTCTGTGAGCGTATTGTCGTGACAGATAGCCGAATATACGAACGCCGACACCGGCACATAATCCAGCGTCAGTTCGATCCCTTCACGCTGCCGCCATTTTGAGGTCTCATCCTCTTCCGTGGCCGGCCGTGAAAAGCCGTACATGGTGAAGGAAAAGAAAAGGATGATGATGAACTTCAGCAGCTTTTTATGCATTCCTGTGAAGCTTTGGCCACATCAAATATAGGCGATTTTAGTAACTTAGCCAAAAATAGTTATACTGATGAATACTTTTTCATGTACAATTTCCCTCCTGATCCTGTCCGTGATTCTCGTTTCTTCGTGCAACAAAACCTCCTCTTCCCATGAAGATTACCTTAGGATCAGCGCAGAGGCGGACGATCCGCTTTTTACTACCTATACAGCCGCCATGGAACGGTCACGACTTTATGGGGACAAAGGATATAAAATGGATTATTATAGCGATTGCATGCCGTTAAATTACTCCTCCGACCAGGCCGGACGCATGTTCTCACTATTTAAAATGGATCAGGTAGTGGTTCGTAACATAGGTGAATACCACCGAAAACCATTTGTCCAATACTCCTTTCCTGATATGGCACTTATTGAATATCAGCCTTTTGAAGGGATTCTGGTCAGGGAAACATTTATGGTCTACAGTTCCCGATGTGCGCTGGTTGATATGCAGATCCAGAACCTGTCGCAGGTCCCCCACCAGGTGGAAGTATATCCCGTCATCGAGCTGGGCAACGATTCGCTGCAGATCCTGCTGTTTGATAAAGAACATAACGGTTATAAGCTGTATCATGATGAGAGTCCAAAACGTCTGATCAGCAACCTCCGGGTGAATTATGGATATCCCACCCGCATGAACGATTTCTTTACGGTAAACGACACGGTATACTCTTATGGAGGATACCCGGGATCCATGGGCGAATTTTACAATACGATCAAAACGGATTACTATTCCGGGAACCGGCCGGATTCCCTCAACCGTAAAGGTTCCGGATACACAGATTTTGTAGCCCTTCATTGCAAATTCCTGCTGCAGCCGGGCGGAGAAAAGCAACTTCGTTATATTCGGGGTATTCAGGGCGAGGACGAGGAATTTACAGGGCTGGTCAATGAGGTGGAGATGCTCAAACAACAGGACCTTGTCTATTTTTTTCAGAAAAATACGGAGTTGTTCAGCGGCATTCCCAGAATTTCCTTTAAGGATGAGGAAGACAAGCTGGTATATCTTAGTGCATTTAACCTCGTCAGAGGCTGCATGGTTCCTCCCGCCGGGCAGACTAAGTACAACTCCTATGCGTTCTCCCGTGAGCCGCTCTGGGGCTGGGGCCATGGGCACCAGGTACTGCACGAATCCCTGAGCATGCTGGCCTACGTTTACCTGGATCCGCCATCCGCCGAAGGATCCCAGCGCGTCTACATGGAGCAGCAGCGCGACGATGGACTGATCGCTTACCGGCACGGCCCGCGCGGGCGGCAGGAATACCCGCATTACAGCGCCATATGGCAGGATACGATGTCCACCACCTCGGCTCCGTTCTTCTCATGGATCAACTGGGAGATCTATCAGGTGAGCAAGGATCGTCAGTTTCTGGAAGATGCGTACGAAAGCGGTGTGAAATACGTCGACTGGCTGATCAATAACCGCGATTTCGACCACGATAGTCTTTTCGAATGGGGACCCTATGGCATCATCGAGAATGTGCGGGACTGGTACAACGCTGTGTTCCAGGTCTCGGCAGAACGCTACCTTGATGTGGATAAGGAAGATATCTCGGATGAACTGGAATGCCTCGATCTGAGTCTTATGGTTGTGAAAGAGATGCGGTGTCTGGCAGGGATGGCGGCGGTGCTCGATGAGAGGAGAGAGGAGAGAGGAGAAAGGAGAAAGGAGAAATATTGGAGGGAGTATGCTGACCGGATAAGCCAGAAGATCAATGAGATCATGTGGGATGAGGAGAGCCGGTTTTTTTACAGTGTAAACCGGGTGGACCATTCATTCAATTTCATGGGACGGGATCTGAAACGGCAGGAGATCATAGGATTCCTGCCGCTGTGGGCAGAGGCTGTCTCGGAAGAAAGAGCCGGAGAGCTGGTGAAGACACTTACCGATACCACTAAATTCTGGCGGAAATATGGCGTTCCAACCCTTGCAGCGGATGACGAGTGGTACAGTCCGTACGTGGATTACTGCTGCAAATGGAACGGGCCGGTGTGGTTGCTGTGGGACTACATGGTCTTCGAGGGCCTGAAGAACTACGGTTACGACGAGCTTGCCGGGGAACTTGCTGATAAAATGCTGCTGGCGGTTAAGACACAGCTGTCAAAGAACCACAACTTCTGGGAAAGCTATAGCCCGGATAACGACGTTTTGAACTGCCCGTCAAATTACATCTGGGATGCCATCATCGCGAAAGTTCTTATTGAATATTGATTACTGGTTAACCAGTAATCAATATTCTTTTATTGCACCTGCGACGCACCGAAAGCCTATGGTAGCGCAACGGTCCAGCGACGGCGCTACCATCAGCAGTACCTCCGGGTGATCCACAGGTAGCGGGCCACCGGTGACATACCATGGACTGGTGGTGGGAAAATAAAAGCTTCCGCCGCGGATCAATCCAAAATAATAGGCACCGTTATCGTACACCTGGTCGATCAGCTGCCAGACATTGCCGACCATGTCTTCCACTCCGAAAGGACTATGACCAAGAGGAAAAGCATTCACCGGCGTGGTGTGCCCGGTTTTAAAGTTGCAGCGGGTTGAATCCATCTCATTTCCCCAGGGATACTTACGCATATCCGTCCCCTGAGCGGCGTACTGCCATTCCATCTCCGTGGGCAATCGCTTACCGGCCCAAGCCGCATACGCCCGGGCATCCTCAAGCGAAATGTACACCACCGGATGATTTACCAAACTTTTTGGTGGCTTACCATCCACCCAATGGCGAAGAAAATTGCATGTATCTGCAGATTGATAATCCGACGTTTTGATAAATTCATAAAACTGTCCGTTTGTGACAGGGTAACGATCCATGAAAAACTTCTTCATCCGGACCGTCATCGTATCGCTGAAGTCCGGGTAGGTCATGAAGGGTTCCAGCGTGGAGGGATCACGCCTGGTATAGAATCGGAAATCACCGGCAGGGATCTCCACCATTCCATCCGGACAGGTCAAAACCGGTTCTGCTTTACCCGGTGAAGAGATCAGCCGCGGATAACCCAGCCTGGTAGTGACAGACCGTTCGTCGATCAGGTTACCATTTTCAAACAGCTGTACAACAAAGATCTGCTCATGCCGGCCAAAAAGGGAATAGATCGGTAGGTGATGTTCTCCGGCAGGGAAGTCACGGTATTCGGCCTCATAGGTAGGATTCCCGGCATAAATGGATATCTTATCTCCCCTGTCAGCTGTAACATGCAGTGTATCCCGGCTGACTGAGATATTGAGCAGTTCAGGAAAGATTGCGATGCACTCCACGCTGCCTTCCAGGCGGGTGCTGAGGCTTGATCTGTCAAATGATTCAATGTCAACAGTCAGATATTGGTGGTCATTTAAGGTTAGCTGTGATGATTCATGGTGATTCCAGAGGCTATAGGCATGGTAATCCCTGGGCACATCATATAGGATCAGCGGGCCTGAGTAGCCTTCTGCGACGAGACTAAACACGGTGAAGATCGTCTTATCGCCGTCCTGCCACCGGTTGACCCAGATACTGTCCTTCAGGGAAGGTACCAGCGGGGTCCAGTTCATATCGAGAAAGGCATCGGTATTTTCGCGTAGTATTTTGGTGGTCTTCCCCAGGTACCTCATCTCCTCCCCGATCCACTCAGGCCGTCCCGGCCGCATGGTGTTGATTTCCACTCCGTAGCCATTAAAGAATGCCACTGCGATCTCGCGGTGCAGCGGCCCTTCGGCCAGTTGCAGCACACGGAAGATGGCAAAATCGGGCCTGATGAACTTGTTCATGTTCAGGGGCGGAGGCATGTAAAGTGCATCGTGTACGCGTCCGGAAACGATCCCCGGCATATCCGCGGGCACGGCCATTCCCTCGCTGTACATGATGATGCCCGGCCTGACCTTATCCGCCGTCGCCTGCAGCTCGAAGCTTGAGGCACCCCGGGTGTCGAGGCAAACGCCATCGGCATCGATCTCACGCAGCAGTTCCTCCATCCCTTTCAGATGATCCTCCTTGCGTGTACTCTCGTCCCAGGGATTGTAGGAGATAAAATATTTTTTATCCTGTGCATGGAGAAAATCGGCCTGCTCATGTAGGGCCATGATCCCTCCCGGCAGGTCGCGGTACATGTCCCACTGGTTGCGCTGGTCCATTCCCAATCGCGGCCAGGTGGGCCAGATCGTGTAGATGTCGAATCCGCCCAGCAGGTGATCAAATTCCCCAAACCTATTATAATATTGATAACCGCCTGCGTACTGATCATAATAATTATGATCCCATGCAAACTGAAGCAGCATCAGGTAGCAATGGCGCACCCATTTCAGGTCTTCCCTTTCAAATAATGTATTATCGAATTCCGTCAAATCATACAGGAAGCGTTCCCTGAACATTTTTACAAGTCCTTCGTGCCAGTCGCCTGTTTGCACATCAAAGTAGATTGTATATTCCACCGAACCTCCCGGCTTCAGGTCGGTCCACCAGCGTCGCACATCGGCGTTCACCGTCTCTGTCCGCCGTGCCAGTGCCACCAGCCGGAGGTCATCGCTGATCTGCACGTCGCTGAATCCCAGGTGCCAGGCATTGTCCGGTAACACGATGCCCACCGGTCCCTGACCGGGGATAAAGAGCTTGGAGCGGCACAGGTAGCCGGGCCAGTCGTAGGAGCCTTCGGCTGTAATATAAACGTGGTCGCGGGATTGGCCTAAGGGGACAAGGTTCTCTATCCGCAAGAGGGTGTCGGGGGAATTGTCAATTTTAAGATTGCCAATTGTCAATTTATAAAGTAGGTTACCAAGATGATCTTTTCCTGTTTTTAGAAAGGCATGTAGGTTATCTTTAATATGAAAGGATAGGCTGTCGCCGGAAGACTGATAGCCAATCCCCGCAGTGCTTATCAAGGAATCGTTTATAAGAGCAGTAAAGAGCGGAAAGGGGATTTGTAAATTGATTGATTGATTATTACTGAGTTTTATGGAATTCAGTTCAAGGATGGAATTATCCCGAAAATCAATCTCAACGATTTTAAGCTCCTGGGCATGAAGGATACGTGCAAAGAAAATGGAGAAAAGCAGAAAGATCCAGATTCTCATGGAAAACTAATATTAAAAACGTCGAATTCACCTTCAACTTCATGCTCCAATGCTCACTATGATTGGTTCATCTAGGCTTTCTTTTCCCGCTTCTTCCCAGCCACCGCCATCAGCAGCATGGCCAGTCCGAAGACCAGCATAAAGATCCCCACCCAGAGGTTAACGTTCACGCCAAAGGAAGGCTCGTAAAGCACCTTATCTGACTTGGTGAACAGGCCAAAGAGAGTAAGCAGCACACCGAAGATACTGAACATCAGACCGATCGGTAATTTTATATCTACGCCCATTGTATGTATATTTTTAATTTTACCAGAAAATGATGGATAGGATCACCAGGATCAACAAAACGAACATGGCCAGGGTCAGAGGACGCTTATGCCATGCCACATCCTTGTCGGTCTCCCTGGGAGTAAGTTGATACACCAGTCCGACCAGTTCTTTGGTCGCTTTCTTCTGTTTTGTCATCAGGGAAAGGACAACGGTGATCGTTGCAGCGGAGGCGCAGGCAAAGATGGCTGTCCAGAAATTCTGGGCCATCTCCACCGGGTACTGATGCACTACTCCGATCCATCCTCCTTTAAAAACCGTATCCGCCCCCACAGGTATCGTGAGCCCGTGATGTAGCAATGCGATCAGAAATCCTCCCAGCAGGCCCGAAAATGCCGCATGTCCCGTGGTTCGTTTCCAGAACATCCCCAGAAAGATCACGGCAAACAGGGGCGCATTGATCATCGAAAAGATGGTTTGCAGAAAGTCCATGATATTGCCGAACTTGCTGGCAATGTAGGCGGCTGCAATGCTAGCCAGGATCCCGAATATTGTGGCGATCCTGCCAACCCTCAGGTAATGATGCTCATCATCATCCTTATTTCCCGAAGCCGGTCGTATATAACTCTGATAGATATCATAGGTCCATACCGTATTAAAAGCGGAAACATTTCCCGCCATGCCCGACATGAACGAAGCCAGCAGAGCCGTGATCCCCAGACCGAGCACCCCCGTGGGCAAATACTGTTTTAGCAGCATGATAATGGTGTAGTCATAGATGGGTTGACCTGCATCATTCATGGGCAGTGCGAAATTCCGGTCGGGCGTGTTCATCAGCGCCAGTGCAGCTATTCCGGGCACAATGATCAGGAACGGGATGAACATCTTGGGAATGGCACCGATCAGAGGGGTGCTGCGGGCTGCCAGGCGCGACTTGGCTGCCATGGCCCGCTGGACGATCAAAAAGTTGGTGCACCAGTAACCAAAGGAAAGGACAAATCCCAGTCCGACGAAGATACCATACCATTCGATTCCCATCGGATTCAGGCTGGCTTTACCCGTGTATTTCCAGGTCGTGGTCCAGGCATCGGCGGCATACCCTTTATTTTCAACAATGGGGGCCAGTGTATCCTTCAACCCGTCCCAGCCGCCAAAATCCTTCAGGCTTAAGAACACCAGCGGCAGCAGACCGATCACAATGATGAAGAACTGCAGTACTTCATTATAGATCGCTGATGACAACCCGCCAAGATAAGTATATCCCAGCACGATCGCGGCCGACAGGATCAGGCTTAGATGAAAGTTCCAGCCCAGGATGTTTTCCAGCAGGAGGGCAAGCGCATACATGGATATCCCCGACGCAAGGACGGTCATCACAGCAAACAGGATGGCGTTCAGCCCGCGGGTCTTTTCATCGTAACGAAGCTTAAGGTACTCCGGGACAGACCTTGCCTTGGATCCGTAATAGAAAGGCATCATGAACAGGGCCAGGAAAACCATGGCGGGAATGGCCCCCACCCAGTAAAAGTGCGTGGTCAGCATCCCGTATTTGGCTCCGGATCCCGTCATTCCCATCACCTCCAGCGCTCCCAGGTTCGTGGAAATAAATGCCAGTCCGGTAACCCATGCAGGGAGTGATCTGCCTGCCTCCAGAAAGGCAGTGGCTGATTTCATATAACGCTTCAATGCCCAGCCAATACCCAGCACAAAAAGAAAGTAGATGATCATGATCGCATAATCAATCCACCCTAATGTAAGACTGCTCATAGGTTTCGTTTTGAGGTTAGTGAGAAGAGATTTTCCGGCGAAAGATAAAAAATTTTTATCTTCAATATTGAAAATTTTTCGGGAGTATGGAAATATGGTTGTAATTTGGTCAGCAGTCAGCATACTTCATTCTTCATATTTCATTCTTCATGCTTCATAGAAATATTTCATCCTGGAAATTTTAATCATTATAGCATATGCCTGCAAAACTTATTGTTCTTACGATCATCCTCATGTCCGCTGTGTGGATTGGATGCAAACAAAAACTGAATCAGGAAATGAAAACAAGTACCATGAATATTACAAAAGAAGATTTCGGCGTTCTGCCGGATTCAACAAAGGTCTGTCTTTTTACACTGACCAATGCGAATGGTGGAAAAATGAAGGTTACGAATTACGGGGGGATCATCACTTCGCTTGAGATGCCTGACCGGAATGGCCAGCTGGCAGACATCGTACTGGGTTACGACCGGCTGGATGGATATCTCAGGGATACTCCCTATTTTGGAGCCATTGTCGGCAGGTACGGCAATCGCATCGCAAAAGGCAGGTTTTTACTGGACGGGCAACAGTACACTTTGCCGCAGAACGACGGGGAAAATACGCTGCATGGCGGGATCAGGGGATTCGATAAAGTGGTATGGGATGCCAGCGAGCTGCGTGATTCAGCCTCCATTGGCCTGAGGCTTCATTACCTCAGCCGTGACGGTGAAGAAGGATTTCCGGGCAACCTGGAGGTGCAGGTCGAATATCGTCTGACGAACAGCAATGAGCTCGTGATCCATTACCTTGCCATCACCGACAGGGCCACACCCGTCAACCTGACGCACCACAGCTATTTCAATCTGAAAGGTGCCGGAAATGGATCCGTATTGGATCATCTGATGCAGATCCAGGCTTCTGCCTTCACTGTAGTCAATGAAAACCTTATCCCGACCGGAGAGCTGAGGGACGTTGCAGGCACTCCTATGGATTTTAACACACCCGCCCGGATCGGAGAACGGATCATACAGGTGGGAAGCGATCCAAAGGGCTATGATCATAATTATGTTCTTTCACGGCCTGGTCTGGATCAGGTATCTGCGAGAGTCAGTGATCCCGTCACCGGAAGGATCATGGAGGTGCTGACCGATCAGCCAGGAATGCAGTTCTATTCCGGTAACTTCCTCAATGGCAGCATAACCGGCAAACAGGGTAAAAAGTACGAACAATACTACGGATTCTGCCTGGAAACGCAGCATTTTCCCGATTCGCCCAACCAGCCATCATTTCCCTCAGCGATCCTCAGGCCCGGAGAGGAATACCGGAGCACGACGGTTTACAGATTCAGGGTGGAGTAGTCGGCGGTCGGCGGTCGGCGGTCGGCGGTCTGGATTTTGAATTTGTTTGGAATTTGGTGCCTGGGATTTGGGATTTACATCAGTACACCTCCGGCACGAACGTCTGCTCTTCAATGGGCGACCGTACGTACAGACGGCTTACATCTCTGTCGGGAAGACGCTGGATGCGCGTCAGAACAACATCCTTATAAGGCACTTCACTGAGCAGATGGGAGATCATGTTCAGGCGGGCTTTCTTTTTATCATCAGCATTGACAACCCACCAGGGACATTGTTTTGTATCTGTGTACGTGAACATTTCATCCTTTGCACGGGAGTAGTCATCCCACCGTACCCTCGACTGCAGGTCCATCTCGCTAAGCTTCCAATTCTTGGTGGGATCCTTGATCCGCTCATGGAATCGCTTCTCCTGTTCTTCAAAGCTAACAGAGAACCAATATTTCATGATCTTTATCCCTGACCGGATCAGCATTTGTTCGAAACTGGGACAGGAACGGAGAAACTCCCAGTATTCCTCCTCAGAACAGAAATTCATGACCCGTTCCACTCCCGCTCTGTTGTACCATGAACGGTCGAACAGTACGATCTCCCCCGCAGCAGGAAGGTGCGGGACATACCGCTGGAAATACCACTGTGTACGCTCCCTTTCCGTGGGATTGGCCAGTGCCACTACCCTGCAGATCCTGGGATTCAGGCTTTCGGTGATCCTTTTAATCGTTCCGCCTTTTCCGGCTGCGTCCCTTCCCTCAAAAATGACGATCAACCTGAAGCCGGTCTGCCGTATCCACTCCTGCATCTTGACCAGTTCGATCTGGAGCCTGGCCAGCTCGCTTTCGTAAAACTCCGTAGTGATCTTGACAGGTTTCTTCTTCGGCTGCTCACCGGGAGACAAATTATTGTACATAAATGACTGGGCTTGTAAAATCAGAAAGTAAATTGCAAAATTCGGTATCAGGTTGATTTCATTTTCCTGAGTCTATAAAATAAGGCAAGCAAAGATAAGGGGATAATGAGTACCAGAACCAGCCGGAGGAAAAGAACATCCGGACCAGGGAATTCAAGGGGTTTGTTGTTGCCAATATTGATAAATCCAGACCAGAAATGAGGGCTTGAATAAATGCTGTTGCTGGAGCTGAGGAAATCAAGTTTCGATTGCCTGAGGGCCTCATCTTTTGATAACCCTTCCTTAATATATTTATAAAAATTCTTCATGATAAGCGCAGTCGATTCGTCCTCTACGTTCCAAAGGCTGATGACAAGGCTCGGCACGCCGCAATACATGAATCCTCTCGACAGGGCAATAATGCCCTCACCTTCTGAATTCTGACCATATCCTGTGTTGCAGGCACTCAACACTGCCATGTCGGCATGCAGGTCAAGGTTGAACAGGTCGTTGTACCGCAAACATGCACCGTCCTGCTCTTCGGTAACCGGAGAAAATACCAGTCTGGAGCGCAGGGGATTGTCATTGTCCACGATGCTGTGGGTTGCGATATGAAGGATCCGGTACTTGGAAGCCATTTCCTTGAATCTTCCGACGGTGGCGGATTCATTCAGAAAAACATCTCCCCCCAGGATCTTCTTAATGGACCTGACCTCCTGAAGAGTGGCAGGAAGGTCGATAAGGCTTTCATTACGGGTGCGGAACAGGCCAGCGATCTGCTGATCATCACCCATCCTGTTTTTGTCGAAATAGACCGGGGCGAAGGCCAGCAGGTTCTCAGGCGCGTGGTCCCTACCTTCCGCCCTGAGGGAATTCAGGTACAATGTACTGGAATACCCGTAATTGACCGTGTTGGATCTCAGCAGGTAAGGAAGGTTTTTATAATCAATGGCAACGGGTGTAACTTTATCCGTCAGCAACGATTCAAAGGATACATAACCCAGGATCCCGTCAGGAATGATGATCAGGTTCTTCCCGGTGATCTCCTTCTCAAAGGGACGTAAAAGCACATTGTACAGACTGAAGGAAGACGTTAAATAATTGGCATAGGTAACGTTGGCTTCATTCAGGATCTCATCCAGGGTCTGGTTGTTCGGCAGGGCATCAATATCCGTGTAAAAAGAAGAGTCAATCCTGTTCTCCACGACCCGGAGCTGATCCTTTGAGATATAAAAGGTATACAATACGTCATTATCCAGGAAATATTCGATCAGTGCATCATTCTCATTAAACGCTGACTGGATCTCAGGCACCGAATAAATACGGTTGGTGTACTTATACTGGTAATATTTCGGATACTGCACATTGAAGTACTGGATCAGTTCATCCTGCTTTTCCTGGAGATCAAACAGTTTATCTTCCCAGTGGGCCAGCATGGGTTGATCACGCTCAGCCGCCACCTTCATGGTCTCTTCATCGATCAGGCGCTGGTATATGGCGATGTCCTCCTTGATCTTATGTTCGGCCTGGATAAGGGAGTCAGGTATATTTGCATAATGCCTGGCGTCATTCTCACGGATGAAGTCGTACAACATGGCAGCCTTTCCGCGTTCTGCAAACTGGAATGCTACTGACTGATAAGCAGGATCACCGGTTTCACAGTATGTATCATAAGCTGTCTTGATGGCGTCACGGAACAATTTCCGCTGACTTTTCGCCAGGTCGAGTTTGCTTTCCTGTGTCAAATGCCCGATACGAATATGATCCATCAGCTCGAACGCCAGCTCGAACGTCTGCAAACTCATTTGAATATCCTTTGGATCCTTCGTGACCGATGTATAATAATCCTTGAATGCTAACGCCTTTCTATGAAGAATATTCAAAAATTCAGTCTTCGATAGAATTTGCTGATTTACCTCCGGATTAGAGTAAATATTGTACTTATCAGTAAATTCACTTGCACCTGAATAAAGTGCTTGCTGATAATATTCTAAAGCTTTATGAATATTACCCTCTTGAAAATACACATTTCCAATGTATAATAAGGAATTGGAAACGCCGGGATGTTTTTCACCGTAAATTTGTTTATAGATATTATAGGCTTGATGATATAAATCTAATCCTTTAGAATAATCACCGTCGTTAATAAGAAATTCACCGAAATTAAGGTATTCAGTTGCCAATAAGTAATGATTGCTACCATAAAATTTGTTATGATAGTCAATCGATAATTGATGATATTTATATGCTTTATTATACTGACCAAGTTTACTGTAACACAGTGCGATATTTGAATATGGTCTTGCCAGAAAAACGGAAGCTTTATTTTCTCGGCTAGAGATACTCATTGAATATGATTGCAGTGCTTTTTCAAAATCCTGTAACAAGTAATATACATTCCCAATATTATTATAAGCGGAAGCAATTTCTTCATAATAGGTTTGATCGTTATCAAAAATGCTTAGGGCTTGATTGAAATATTGCAGAGCCTTCTCATAATCTCCATATCTCGTGTAAATAAGACCTTCGTTAGAATATAGTTTACCAACCATTGGATCATGTGAACCATATTTAGTCTTGAAAATGGATTCAGCCTTCTGGTAATAGACCATGGCAAGTTCCGATTGCCCCATGATGCGGTACAAATTACCCAGGTTGTTATAGGTCCGTGCCAGGTTCGGATCATCGGCAGATAAAAGGGATTCCTTGAGCTCCAGGGAACGGTGGTAATATTCAAGGGATTCCACCAGATCACCGTTGATCTTGAGTACGATCCCAATATTATTGCAGATTTCAGCAATGACGAGGGGCTCCACTTCAACCCGGTCAGTCAGGGCCAGAGCCCTGTGATAAACGTCCAGTGCCTGTTCAAATTTGCCAGTCATATAGTAGCTGACTCCAAGTTTATTGTATGCATTGGCGAGCAGGGGATCGTCATTCCCGTTCAGCTCCTGCCGGATAGAGACGGATTCAAGGAAATGCGGTATTGACTGCGTTTTCAGGCCCTGCCTGATCAGTGCGACTCCCATTTCGAGATGGACATCTGCATGTAATATGTCGTAAGTAAAGGATCGCTCATCGATCACATCCAATGCTTCCTGCAGACGCTCGACAGCCCTGGAATTATCGGATTGTTCAAGGTAACACCTGGCGGTCTGAAGGTTGCACAGGATAAATGAATGCCAGTCTCCACCCAGGCGGAAGTGATAGGCTGCTTTTTCAAGGAGTGTCAGCGCCCTGGGCCAATCCTTCTTTTCCTGTGCAAGCTGCGACCGGTCAAAATAATCACCGGCAAAGGATACCTCAGAAAGATTAAAGCTGGTGTACCCTGACGGATCGTGCGGCAGCGGGTGACGCTGCTGGTTATATGTTTGGGCAAAGCTGTAAAATCCGGTACTGTCTGCTGCCGTAAATCCACTGCAGTGCCATCCGGTGAGTACCGGCAGCAGAAGCAGGATCAGGATTTTTGAACTTTTAAACATATTCTGGCAGCTGTTTATAAAAATGACGAATAAAGCAGATTACCTTTTCATCTTTTTCCGATTAAGTTCCAGGCTTGTGATTTTTCGAAAATTTAATTTTTTTAATTTCAATTTAATTAATTCACTATTGAACAACAATATGATTATATTTGTAGACTAAACCTTTGTCTGTCCGCCCCTGAGCATCGGAATGTTCATGCAGGCTTATTGGCAGAAAAGTTATAGTCATGGATGATATTTCATTAATCACTTATTTTTGCGAGCAAAAATAAGTGAAATTTTTGAGATATTCAAGTATTGTTGAAAATTTGTTAAAAAAATTTTGTTATGAAAACATTGATGTTTGTAATGGCCGGTTCACAGCAACTCTCCTATCGTGAAATGTCGAACATCAGGGGTGGCAGGAAATTATGGGACCCGGGCGATACGGTTGCCGATGATATTGATATGCCTGATATTACTGCTGCGCCGGATCCCGGGGATACCGTAGCTGATGATATCGACATGCCGGACATCACCCTGAGCCCGGTCAGGCATTTTCGCATGGCCGCCAGGATCTCGCGCGGCCAGCTATTTATTTAAGAATATCTTCATTACGTCTATTTAACAAGAGCCAATATTGATATAATAACATAATAATAACCTTTCAGCTAAACTCTTTATCCTATGAAATCAATAAATTACATCAGCAGCCGTATTGAAAAATTAAATATTAACCAACTTAAATATATTATTGGTGGAGATGGTGGCAATACTCTCCTTGACGAACAAGATCATGATGCACCAGACATCAAAGCTTAGTAGCATCGGGTAGTTTTTTGCCCTGGATCAAAAGCCGGGGCTCATTATCATTGGTTCATGGGAAGTTATACTCCTTCCGATAGTTGATTCCCTGTGAACGCTGGCCATGCCAGTCTAAGGATTTCCTCCCTTGAATAATTTCTATTTCAGCGTACCTATTCCATTCAACTTTATTGTGTAGTTTTGCAGCGCCGGTATAAGGCATGGATTTCTATTGTTTCACGTAATTCTAAGATAGTGGACCTTTTTGAAAAATACAAATCAAGTGTCGGGCCGTTGGAAGTTCACCGGGAAAGAGGCCAGGGTTATTACATATTCCCTAAACTTGAGGGGGAGATCTCCAATTACATGAATTTCAAGGGGAAAAGGAAGCTGGTCTGGAGCATCAATAATTACCTGGGACTTGCCAACCATCCGGAAGTGAGAAAAGCAGATGCCGAAGCGGCGGCTCAGTTCGGGATGGCTTACCCCATGGGTGCACGTGCCATGTCGGGACAGACCGCTTACCATGAACAGCTGGAAAAGGAACTGGCCGATTTTGCACAAAAGGAGGCCGCCTACCTGCTGAACTTCGGCTACCAGGGAATGGTATCCATCATTGAGACCCTGGTCGACAGGCATGATGTGATCGTGTATGACAGTGAGGCCCATGCCTGTATCATTGATGGTATGCGCCTTCACTTCGGGAAACGATTCGTTTACCCGCACAACGACATGGCCAATCTGGAGAAGCAACTGCAAAGAGCCGCCAGGATCGTGCAGGGAACAGGGGGCGGCATCCTGGTCATCACAGAAGGTGTTTACGGAATGGCCGGAGACCTTGGCAATCTGAAAGACATTGTGGAGCTCAAGAAAAAATATCAGTTCCGCTTACTGGTGGATGACGCTCATGGATTTGGCACCATGGGTAGAACCGGACAGGGTACCGGTGAGGAATTCGGGGTACAGGATGGGGTGGACATCTATTTTGCCACATTTGCCAAGGCAATGGCAGGGATCGGAGGATTCGTTGCTTCTTCAAGGGAAGTGGTCAGTCACCTGATGTACAACATGCGTTCGCAAATCTTTGCCAAGTCGCTGCCGATGCCGATGGTGATCGGGGCCATGAAACGGCTTGAATTGCTGAAGACTCATCCCGAGCTCAGGGAAAATCTTTGGAAAATAGCCAACGCGTTGCAGTCGGGACTCAGGGAAAGAGGATTCAACCTTGGCAGGACGCAATCATGTGTAACCCCGGTCTTTCTTCCGGGAGGGATTCAACAGGCCTCATGGATCACATGGGATCTTCGGGAAAATTACGATATCTTTTGCTCTATCGTCATTTACCCGGTTGTACCCAGGGATGTCATCATGCTCAGGATCATACCGACAGCGATACATACCCTTGAAAACGTTGATTATACGATCAACGCCTTTACGGAGATAAGAAAAAAGCTGGACGCCGGGGCATATCCGGGAGGATTTGCCGAGATACCGGTATAGGTTTACTGTACAATGAATTTTCTGAACGTCCTCCCCTTTTCCCAGCTGACTTCGAGGAAATAAACACCGGGACCCAGATCACGCGTACCGATCATTTTCTCAGCGCTTGCATCTGAAACCTCATCGCGAATCCGTATTCCATCCGAACGGTAAATATGGTAACGGATCCTGCCTTCCAGCGGTGGATCAAACCTTACCTGCAGCAAATCCAAAACAGGATTAGGGAACAAAGAAATCCTGCCCTCTGACGGATACATCAGATCACCGCTGACATTTACCCCGCAGCTGATTTCAGCTGCCCAACCCGACTCGTTCGTAAGTGCATCCGAATGAAAGCTGAAGGTCAGCGCTCCCTCTTCGCCCGTGGCTGTCACCCGTCCCGGGGAATTCAGACCGCAATATTCTCCGATCAACGGGGCGTTCACATCGGTACCGTCATAGATCGCTAACCAGTCATAGGCACATGCAGGGTCCGGTTCAATTGAAAAGGATGTGAACAGAGCGGTCAGCTTTTTATCGGGCTGGTCAGGAAGAAAGGTCATGACCAGGTTCTTATTATTGCCATAATTGCCGTTCTCTCCACCATTGTCCCAGAACATCCCCATGCAGGTAGTAAATGTGCCGTTCTGCATCGTGTACTCGGTAGCCGCTTTGATATAGGCGGAGCGAGTCAGGGTATTGGTATTTACACCGTCCGACACGGTCAGTGAAACGGAATACTGTCCGGGCTGGTAATACATCACCATAGGTGATTGCTGGGTTGACACAGAAGGATTTCCTCCTTCGAAGATCCAGTTCCATGACTGAATGCTGCCGAAGCTGTCATCGGTGAACTGTACGATACTTCCAGCAGTAATGGTCCGGTCACTGGCATGAAAGTCGGCGATCAGTTCACCAGGCATCATTTCCACAGTAAGTAACGTAGCCTGCCCGTTGATCACCTGTACATCCAGTATCTCAGGAAAATAACCCTGCGATTTGAATTCCAGCTCATAGGTGCCGGCATAGAGAAGCCGGTGAAAATCACCGGCTGGCAGATAGGAATAGGCATGAGAGCTGTCGGCGTCATGCCCCTCGATCCATATTCGTGCATGGAGCGGACTGCCGGTGACAGCGTCTGAAACAGTACCGGAAATACCGAATGCGCTTTGCTGCATATAGTTGAGTAATGAACGGTAATTCTGTTCCCAGAGGTTTGGCAATTGAGCAGGTGGATAGATATACTCCTCGGATAGTTCGATGGTGCATTCCCTCCCCCTGTGGAAATAGGTCATGTAATCCTGTCTACCTCCGCTGATCGTATACCAGTCATATCCATTGGTCACACCATCTCCCTCTCCGTAAAAGTATCCATCCGAGTGTGCATGTACCGTATCGGCGTACTGATATGAAACATACTGCCACCAGTTATCGTCGGCATGCCGTTTTTGCCAGGTATCCCAGGGGTAGTTCACCAGTTCGGCCCCGCCATGGAAATTGGCTCCCATCGTAAAATGATGATCTGAGGCAAACTGCATGAATGCCTGCGTTTCAGGCTGCCACTGGTTGCCATCCGGATGAGGGCCTTCTTCCGGGTCGGGATAGTTGCGGTTAAGGTCCACGTAATTGGCATTGTACCGTGTGGCACCTGCCACTGAATTATTTCCTCCGGCATAGGTGCCATCCGGATTGGCCAGTGGATTGATCCAAATCTCCAGGTTATTGACGAGCCAGGTCAGGCCGGGATCAGTTCCGTAACCCGAAAGGAGATGGTGGATCAGCCGTAGCATCATGATATAACCACCGGTTTCGCTGCCATGGATGGAACTGGTATATAAAAACTCGGATTCTCCCTCCGCCATATCTACCTGGTCTGAAATTTTCGCTGCCAGGAGTTTCCTGCCGCTGGGCAAAGTGCCTATGGTCACGATGCGGCAAAGAGAAGGATAAAGCTCTTCAAAGTCGTGCATCATGGCCTCGTAGGCTTCATAGGTCGGATAATAATCCCAGTCATTTTTCATATTCATTTCATTCACATCCATCATCTTCAGTTCGGCAGGAATGTCAATATGAGCTGGTTCAGCCCTGTATCCAAGGGAGATGAACATTTCAAATTCTTTCCGGCTGGCAAAGGCATAGAGGGTATTTTCCCTGATCCCTGCTATGGAAACGACGGTTGACACGACGGCCAGGTCCCGCGGAGAGTCGAGTTGCATCGAAAAATATATTTCTCCCCTGCCGTTGAAAAGGGAGTCAATACTGGTTCCTTTATCGAGTGTCTGCCCATGGAGAATCCCCATGTATCCAAGGAAGGATAAATAAAAAACAACTAAGCGTATTCTCATAACTCACACACTTTAAATGTATTGCAGATTTGAAGATTCAAATACCTTAGAAAAGCAAACTATCTTCCTGTACATCGGGTACTTTAATCCTGACCGGCCCGGTGTCAGGAGGTCTCAGGATCGTAAGGTAGTGATTGATCTCTTTCAGCAGGATTTCGATGCTGGATGGTTCTTTCAGGTCGATCATCAGGTCAAAGCAATCCTTGTTCCGGTCGAGGTACCTGCCTACCTTAAAGTGTGCAATGGATACACCTGTAATATACGTCAACTGGTTAAGGTTATTGACATCGAGGTTAATGATCATATCAAACTCATTGGATATAAAATCCTTCACAAAATGACCGACGGGTTTTTTATACCAGTTCAGGTCTTTCAACGTAAAATAATCGAACGACAGACGCGGATGGCAGTAATGTGGGATGATATTGCTATTGACAAAGCCGAGGGCTTTTACTTTTTTCTGCTGTTCCATCAGCGTCCGCACAAAAGTATAGACCAAAATATAATTTTTTTCCTCAGAAGCATCGTACAGGATCCCTATATTCTCCGCTTCCATCAGGCTGATGTATTTTCTCCTGCGCTTTATCAATGACAATTCTCTGCGGAACTGGGCAGTCCATATGAATTGCCGGAGCCTGTTCAACAGTGGTAAAGACGTTGGCATAATCTCTTGTAATGGATTGGCCGGTAAAGTTAATAATTAATTTATGCAGTCAACGCAACATAAGAAGGAAATATGGACTTCAGGTTACTGTATGGTCACATTTTTCAGGGTCAGAAGGTTGGTAGGGTTGATCCCCAGCCCGGATATATTTTTCCGGACAAAGCGCAGGACCTGGTCATAATACAGTATGATGACCGGAGCTTCGCCTGTGATGATGCGGCTCATCTGCTGGTAATAGATCTGCCTCAGGGAATCTGACGGCTCATTTAGCGAACGTTCATAGAGCCGGTCAACCTCCCGGTTATAAAAATGGGTATAATTGGGGCCGGCAGGACAGAAATTCCTGCTGTAGAAGAGGGAGAGATAGTTCTCTTCATCGGGATAGTCGGCGATCCAGGATGCCCTGAAGAAGGGCAGTTTAGCCTGCGCTTTCAGCTCACGAATGGTAGCTGATGGGGTGACGTCAATCTGAATTTTCACACCGATATCCGCAAGCTGTGACTGGATGAACTTGCAGATGTCCACGTAATCAGCCGTTGTGGACAGGGTGACGGGGGGAAGTCCCTCTCCCCCGGGGAAGCCTGCTTTTGCCAGCAGACGGCGCGACTCCTGTGGATCATAGCGGTAGCCGTTCATAAGGACTGAGTCGAAAGAAGGCATGCCCGGAGGGATGATCCCGTAGAAGCCCGGAGTACCTATGTTATTCCTGAGGTACCTGATCATTTTCACGCGGTCGAAGCCCATGTTCAATGCCTGGCGGACCTCCCGGATGAGGAGAGGGCCGGCAGCTGCACTCCCCTGCACGGTGTCGAGCAGTATACCCAGGTATTCCGTATTGAGATACGGCATCGTATACATATCGAACCTGGAAGCATATTTGGGCTGCAGTTCTCCCCGCCGGGTGATCAGGTGATCTTTGTATCCGGGATCGAGCCCTGACAGGAAGTCAAGGTTCCCCTTTACAAATTCAAGAAAAGCAGACTGTTTATCAATGAGGAAGGTCACCGAAACAGCATCGATATGCGGAAGTCTTTGTCCATCCACTAGTTCGAAATAATGCGGGTTTTTTACCATTACCAGTTTGACACCTTCCTTCCAGTAACCGAACTGAAACGGACCTGTCCCCACCGGATTTCGCCGGAAGTCCTGGCCAAAGTGTTCCGCCATTTCACGGGGAACCACACTGCAGTACTGCATACAGAGCAAACCGATAAAAGGAGGAAAAGGCGCTGAAAGAACGATTTGTAAGGTAGTATCATCCAGTGCATAAAAGGAATACAGGCCGTCAATGTTCCGAACATGGTGGAACACCCAGGCTCCCGGTGAAGCGACTGCAGGATCTGCCAGCCGGCGGAAACTGTAGACAAAATCCTCTGCCGTGACCCTTCGTCCCTTTCCCTGAGGGAAAAGGGGATGATCATGAAAGAATACGTCAGTTCTCAGATGGAAAGTATAGACGGTACCGCCTTCCGTGATGTTCCAGGCGTAAGCGATGCAAGGCCCGGCCTGGAGCTGGTCGTTGGTTTGCACCAGTCCGTTGTACAGCTGATTCACAGCCCACAGGTTTGACAGGTCCTTGGCAAAGGCAGGATCCAGAGAAGAGATCCCTGTAGCTTCGTTGTACCTAAACACTTTCCGGATTTCCTGTTCTTTTTTCCCGGGATTGCACGAAATCAGGAAAACCGAAATCAGAAGGAAGATCATCATCCAGGCCCTGATGACAGATGGCTGGTACACAATGAGGTATCTTTTACGGTCAGTCAAAACGGAGCGGATTGGCCACTTTTTCTTCCAGCAGGGCCAGGTTAATGGCCTCCATCATATCGTCGATATAGTGAAACTGAAGACCCTTGATGTAGTCCGCCTTGATCTCTTCAATGTCGGCCCTGTTTTCACTGGAAATCACAATATCCCTTATACGGGCCCGTTTGGCGGCGAGGATCTTGTCCTTGATACCGCCCACAGGCAGCACTTTTCCGCGCAGGGTGATCTCCCCGGTCATGGCAAACAGAGGTTTCACTTTGCGCTGGGTAAAGGCAGATGCCAGTGCGGTGAACATAGTGATGCCCGCGGAAGGGCCATCTTTTGGTGTGGCACCTTCAGGGACATGAATATGGACATTCCAGTTCTGGAAAACATCCGGATCGATCTGTAACAGGGATGAGTGCGCCTTCAGGTATTCATAGGCGATGGTGGCTGACTCTTTCATGACATCTCCGAGATTACCCGTCATGCGAAGATCTCCCTTCCCTTTGGAAAGGCTTACTTCCACAAAAAGGATCTCTCCGCCGAATGCCGTCCATGCCAGGCCAGTGACCACTCCTGCCACTTCACCCGTAAGGCTCCTGTCTCTTTGGAACTGTGGCGGGCCCATGATCTTTTTCAGATCTTCCTCATTCACACTCACATTATAATTCTCTCCCGTGACAATATACCGGGCATTGTGACGGATGATCTTGGCAATTTTCTTTTCCAGCTGTCTTACCCCTGCTTCCCGTGTATAGTCTTCGATGACCTTCTGAAGCATTTTTTTCGAGAACTTCATCTGACGGGATCTGATCCCGTGTTCGCGGAGCTGTTTTGGCAGCAGATGGCGCTTTGCAATCTCGATCTTCTCCTCCAGCAGGTATCCGCTCAGGTCGATCACTTCCATACGGTCCTGCAGGGCAGGGTGCACGGTGCTGAGGGTATTGGCAGTGGCAATGAACATGATCCGCGAGAGGTCGTATTCCAGTTCAAGGTAATTATCATGGAATGCCACGTTCTGTTCAGGGTCCAGGACTTCCAGCAAGGCTGCCGAAGGATCTCCGTTGATGTTCATTCCCAGTACCTTGTCGATCTCATCCAGGACGAAAACCGGGTTTGAGGTCTGGGCTTTTTTGATGCTTTGAATGATCCTGCCGGGCATGGCGCCGATATATGTTTTACGGTGGCCGCGGATCTCAGCTTCGTCGCGCAGCCCACCGAGCGACATCCGTATATATTTCCTGCCCAGGGCCTTGGCAATGGATTTCCCGAGGGATGTTTTTCCCACTCCCGGGGGACCCACAAAGCACAGGATGGGAGATTTCATATCCCCCTTGAGCTGAATGACGGCCAGGTACTCAAGAATCCGTTCTTTTACCTTTTCAAGCCCGTAATGATCATCGTCAAGGATCTTCTGCGCCCTGTTCAGGTCGAAATTATCCTGGCTATACTCATTCCATGGCAGTGACACCAGCAGATCCAGGTAGTTGATCTGAAGGGAATATTCCATGGCGGCTGGATTCATCCGCTCAAGCTTGACCAGCTCCTTTTCGAAGGCCTGCCTGATCTCAGCTGTCCAGTTCTTTTCAGCTGCTTTCTCCTCCAGTTCGGCAATCTCCTGCTCATGCGGATTGTTGCCAAGCTCTTCCTGGATCGTTTTCAGCTGCTGGCTCAGCAGGTAGTCCCTTTGCTGCTTGTCCATGTCAGTCTTCACCTTTTTCTGGATCTGACTCTTGAGCTCCAGCATCTGGATCTCCCGTGTCAGTCCTTCCAGCACCTTGTGGGCCCGCTCAACCAGATCCTGCATCTCCAGGAGTTTCTGCTTTTCCAGCAGGTTGATATTCAGGTTGGACGAAATGAAATTGATCAGAAAGACAGGGCTTTCGATGTTGCGAATGGCGAAAGCTGCATCAGAGGGTATATTGGGTGACTGTTTTACGATTTGGATCGCCATATCCTTTAGGGTGGATACCAGGGCTTCGAATTCTTCCGTTTTCAGGCGATGGTCCTTTTTATCGAAGGCGGTCACATGGGCTCTGAAGTATGGATCTTCCTGATAGATGTCAATGATCTTAAAACGTTTTTTACCCTGAATGATGGCGGTGGTATTGCCATCAGGCATCTGCAGGATCTTGATCATATAGGCAACGGTACCAACCGTGTTGAGGTCTTCGGCGGCTGGATCCTCTATTTCATGATCCTTTTGGGCGACGACGCCGATTATTTTGGTGCCGCGGTAGCAATCCCTGATGAGCCGGATGGATTTATCCCTCCCCACCGTAATGGGGATGACCACTCCTGGGAAAAGGACGGTATTCCGCAATGGAAGGATAGGCAGGATGTCAGGGACGGGTTCTGCATTGATAAGTTCTTCATCTTCAGAAGACAATAATGGTATAAACTCGGTTTCTCCGTTCATGATCTGTGAGAAACGCACATCATTTTCATCGTTGTTATCGTCAATCATGTCAAAATGGCTGATATATAAGTAAAAAAAACAGGGCTAACCACGGGTCAATAGTTATGCCATACAGATGGAGCACTTGATTTCGCAGGTAATCGAACGGGCGGCCGTCAGAATGACACCATGTCAATAGACCTTCTTATAACGAAAAGAAAGATTGAAGACCGTCTTCAGGATCTCCTGGTCATTTTCACCAAACTCCAGCCCGCGACGGCTGTGCATACGCTGGGCAACCTTGATGGCCTGATCGATCTTGTATTCCTTGAAACCTGATGTACCTCCCCAGGAAAAAGAGGGAATGAAGTTACGCTGCAATCCTTGCCCGAAGATATTGGTATTCATGCCGACCACCGTTCCGGTGTTGAACATGGTACCAATACCTGTCTTGGTATAGTCGCCCATGATCAGTCCGCAGAACTGCAATCCGGTTTCCACGAATGTCTCTTCAGCATAGCTCCAGATTTTGACCTTTTCGTAGGTATTCTTCAGGTTGGAATTATTCGTACCTGCTCCCAGGTTACACCATTCGCCGATGACTGCATGACCAAGGTAACCCTCATGAGCTTTGTTCGAGTAGGAAAAGATGACCGAGTTGTCGATTTCACCGCCAATCTTTGAATAGGCTCCGATGGTGGTGGGTCCATAGACACGGGTTCCCATCTTGAGGGTGGCATGGTCGTTCATGGCAAATGGACCCCGCACCAGGCACCCTTCCATGATCTCAGCCTTGTTCCCAATGTAAATGGGTCCGTTTTCAGCGTTAAGGACTGAGCAAAGGATCCGGGCGCCCTCCTCAATAAAAATATTCTCCTTATGGAACAAGGTATTGGAGGCATCAGGCACGGCTGATTTCCTGCCTCTTGTGATCAGTTCAAAATCCGCTTTAAGTGCAGCTTCATTCAGGGTAAATACATCCCATGGATTTCTGATGCACAGGAAACATTCTTTGTAGATGATCTCCTCGCACTCTACATCCTGCACATTATCAATATCTTCAGAGGTCAGATGCATGGCAATGATACAATCTTCCTCCACCAGCGCCTGGTTGGGAAGCAGGGAAAGAATACTCCTGACCAGTGCCTTGTCGGGCATGACAGATCCATTGATCAGGATGTTGTTCTGTTCCCGTTCCAGCGGGTACTTTTTACCAAGATACTCTTCTGTGAGGGTGGACGTGTGCACACCAAGAAATTTCTCCCATTTCTCCCGGATGGTCAGTATTCCTACCCTAATATCGGCGACGGGTCTGATGAAGGTCAGAGGTAGCAGGGTATCCCGCCGGTTGTCATCGAAAAGGATATAATTCATTTTCACTGATTTTGCTTAAAAATACGAGTAATAACGCTTAGATCAGCAGAATCGTTATAGAATTTTAATACAAAATATTAACAATGCATGGTATATTATGTTATTCATGGATATTTATCGTGATTTGCGGTCAAACCAGTGAATAACTACACATACCCTATTGAACGTCTGTCTTCTTAAAACAAAAAAGTCCCGTTTTTGCCGGGACTTTTTTGTTGAAATTTGATCTTTATTTCTGACTGTTTTTAAGATCCAGATGTTTTTGATACCGGCTCTTAAATTTATCAACCCGGCCTGCTGTATCAACCAGTTTCATTTTACCTGTAAAGAACGGATGCGATGTATGGGAAATCTCCAGTTTGATCAGGGGGTATTCTTTCCCGTCCTCCCATACGATCGTCTCTTTCGTTTTAGTCGTTGAATGGGACATGAATGCATAACCATTCGACATATCTTTGAAAACCACCAGCCGGTAATCCTTCGGATGAATATCTTTTTTCATTTTGCCGTTGTCTTATAAACGTTTAACTTCTGAAAACCGAGGCGCAAAGATAGAAAAAAAAGGAATAGTCACAGAATTCGATGAAAATATTTATCATTTACTCCGGAGAATCAGGAATCGCATCGTATCGATACGGTCGGCAAAGTCAAAAAGGGAGGGCTGCTGCGCTTTTCCAAAAGGGATGCGGTCATGCAGGGCAGGATTCTTCGATACAATGCACTGGATCCTGTCGTAGTTAGACCTTAGAAGGGTAGCAACCTCCGAAAGATCATCATAGAAATCAAAATGCATCACCGCTACCGGCGAACTGAAGGCAGTGTTGCGGATAAGGAGGATCTGGCCGCTGTCAAGAAACGAGATATCATTAATGATCAGGACTGACTTCTGGTAATCGTAATTATTTCTGTACTTATGATGATCCATTACATACTGGTAGGATGTCCAGCAGGGAAATATGGATTCCGGCTCGTAGCCAGCCGGAACAAAGATCTGTGAGACACTCCTGCAGCCTCGGCCAAAATGGCTGAACACATCTGCACCGAGCTGTTTTAGTTCATCCGGGGTTTCCGTTCCGTCCAGGACAGCCACACTGTTCCTGCTTTTCCGGATGATGTGGGGGTATTTTGAAAAATAATATTCAAAATATCGTGAGGAGTTATTGCTCCCGGTTGCTATGACAGCGTCGAAAGATGTCCGCACATCTTCGGAAAAAATGATGAGTCGTTCCAGGTCAGGAAACCAGCGGATCAGCAGCCGGGCCAGGGCAGGAAGCAAATGCCGGTCATCCTGGGACAACTTGCCGATAAAGCGGTTCCCTGACAGGAGCACGCAGAAAAAATCGTGAAATCCCACAAGGGGGATATTTCCTGCCATTATGACACAAACAGAGGCCGGATCTTTTGCCTCTTTGACGTCATTTATATAGATTTGCACAAATGAAACGACCTCCTCTTCATCCAGGCTACAGGCAATGGATTGAAGTGAAAGGACCACGTTGGGAAGGATGAACCATGGATTGCTGTTCAGGGTTGAGCGGATGGCAGAGGTCAGCAGAGCATCATCCGGATCTGCACCGGGCAGTTCGCCAGGGCCGGTTCTCATGCGTTGAAGATAGGCATCCAGGAAACTCCCCAGCCGTATGAATGCATTGGCTCTTTCGATTGTTGTCATAGAGATGGGCTGGAAGATAAATGAGGATATGATCCCTGGGCAAAAATAAAGGATTCCGTGATTCGTTAAAGGATTGATCAGCTATTATTCCATATGATGCGAATTTCGACACTGATACTTTTCACCGTTCTTTTCCGGTTGGGTATGACAGCCGGGGAATTCCACAGTGTTCAACGGGAAGGGATCTGCAGCGGCGACACCTTATCCGCAGCCCAGGAAAAGGATATGGCGATCACAGCCAGAAGGATTCTTTACGGGGAATCCGATTCGGTGCGTCTCTCGGCAAACTGCTCATTTCTGGAGATGCTGCTGCATGCACTCGAGCAGGAAGGGTCCTTTGCATATCCGTTTGATTCCCTGACGACCATCAGCCGGCTTTTTGCGCCTGACAGCAGCTTCAGGCTCCTGACCTGGAATTTACCAAAAGACGACGGAACCTATCTCTATTCCGGTGTGATCCAGCCCAGGCCGAAAGCAAACAAGACAGATGTCTTTCTCCTTTCGGACAGTTCCGACATTATGACCGGACTGGAGCACAGGATCACCGGCTGCCAGGCGTGGCCCGGAGCTCTTTATTATCAGATCATCCGGAATGAAACCCCCGGTAAAAGATATTACACTCTTTTAGGCTGGGACGGACACAACCGATTCACCACGCGCAAGATCATCGAAGTGCTGACCTTTGATCCGGACGGGCGGCCTGTTTTCGGTGCCCCGGTTTTTCCTGATTACCTGAAAGGGGACCAGACACGGGTAATCTTTGAATATTCCTCCAATGCGGTCATGTCGCTCAAGTACGAGACCCAGCGGTACAGGGAACTGCGTAACAAAAATCCATACCGGCCAGCGTACAGGTACAGGACTGCACGGATGATCGTTTTTGACCATCTCGAGCCCATGGACCCCTCCCTTAAGGGTCAGTACAGTTTTTATGTACCCGCAGGAAACATTGTGGATGCGTTCGTGTTCTCCGATGGCTGCTGGAGGTTCAAAACGGATGTCGATGCACGAAATCCCGACAAAAGGTCAGACAACAGGCAGGATAAACCCACCGAATATCAGCTGGTACCACCCGGGAGTAGCAAATAAATTCACGGTATCCGCACCGGCCTGAAAAATTCTTTTTGGATAATTCATAATGACTTAAAATTTAAAACCGTACCTTTGCCTGAAGAGAAAATACGTAAAACCAACATACAAAATTATTTAATTACAGTGTATTATGAAAAAACACAATTTTAATGCAGGGCCATCCATTCTGCCACAGGTCACCCTGGAAAACACTGCCAAAGCCATACTGGATCTGGATGGGATCGGGTTGTCGATACTGGAGATATCTCACAGGAGCAAAGAATTCCAGGCCATCATGGACGAATCGGTGGCATTGTTCAAAGAGCTGCTCGATATCCCGGAAGGGTACTCGGTATTATTTCTCGGAGGTGGAGCCAGCCTGCAGTTTGCCATGGTGCCATTCAATTTTCTGAACACCAGAGCAGCATATCTCAACACCGGAGAATGGGCTTCAAAAGCCATCAAGGAGGCAAAGAATTTCGGTGAAGTGGAGGTCGTGGCCTCTTCGCAGGACAGGAATTTCAATTATATTCCAAAGGGATTCGTGATTCCAAAGGATGCGGATTATTTCCATTTCACGACCAACAATACCATATTCGGCACTGAGATCCGTAAAGATCCGGACTGTCCTGTTCCGCTGATCTCGGATATGTCGTCGGATATTTTCAGCAGGCCGGTTGACATTTCCAAATATGCACTGATCTATGGCGGTGCCCAGAAGAATCTGGCTCCCGCCGGGGTGACGTTCGTGATCCTGAAGAACGATCTGGTCAGCAAGGTACAGCGTCCTGTTCCGACAATGCTGAAGTATCAGACCCACATCGACAAGGGATCCATGTTCAACACACCGCCCTGTGTGAACATCTATGCTGCCCTGCAGACCCTCAAGTGGCTCAAGGCCAGCGGCGGTGTGAAAGAGATGGAGAAGAAGAACCTACAAAAGGCAGGAATGCTCTACGATGAGATCGAGCGCAACAGATTTTTCATTCCCACGATCCCGGATCCGGCGGATCGTTCGATCATGAATGTGTGCTTTGTGATGAAAGACGAGTACAAGGAACTGGAGCCTGTATTCCAGCAGTTCGCCTCTTCGAGGGGAATGGTTGGCATCAAGGGTCACCGATCCGTCGGCGGATTCAGGGCATCCCTGTACAATGCACTACCGCTGGAGAGCGTAAAAGCACTGATCGAAGCGATGCAGGAATTCGAAAGGAACAATTGATAAGGAGTGTATCCTTAAGATGTATCATTTAAAAATCAACCGATATGACAAAAGTACTGGTAGCGACGGAAAAGCCTTTTGCTTCCATCGCTGTTAAAGGGATCCGACAGATCGTCGAAAAAGCAGGATTTGAGTTTGCCCTGTTTGAAAAATACACCGATAAGGCAGATTTTGCCAACGCGGTGACCGATGCAGATGCATTGATCGTCAGAAGTGATATTGTTGATTCAGAGATCATTCAGGCAGCTAAACAGCTAAAGATCGTCGTGCGGGCGGGAGCCGGATATGACAACCTGGATCTGAAGGCCGCGTCGGCAAGAAAGATCGTGGCCATGAACACACCCGGGCAGAATTCCAATGCAGTAGCTGAACTGGTATTCGGGATGATGATCTACCATGCCCGTGGATGTTTCAATGGCAAGTCAGGTACTGAACTTCTTGGCAAGACCATGGGGCTGCATGCCTACGGCAATGTGGCAAAACGGGTTGCCTCCATTGCCAGAGGTTTCGGAATGAAGACCTGTGCCTTTGATCCCTTTATCCCTGCCGAAGCAATGGAAAACGACGGAGTAATGCCTGTAAAAACCCTTGAGGACCTCTACAGGAATTGCCAGTATGTATCACTGCATATGCCGGCCAATGAAAAGACAAAAGGATCGGTCAATTTCGCACTTCTATCCCTGATGCCTGAAGGAGCCACCCTTGTCAATACCGCCAGAAAAGAGGTCATTGACGAACCAGGTCTTCTGAAAATGTTCCAGGAAAGGAAAGATTTCAAGTATCTCTCCGATATTACTCCTGATTGCGCCGCAGAGATTGCAGGCCAGTTTGAAGGCCGTTATTATTTTACCCCAAAAAAAATGGGAGCCCAGACTGCCGAGGCCAATATCAATGCGGGCATTGCAGCCGCTAAGCAGATCGTAAACTTCTTCGAAAACGGAGATACGACCTTTCAGCTGAATAAATAATCTGCTTTTTTAAGTATTCGTTGTTGAACAGCGACAGGAATGATTCACGATTTCTTTACTTCACGGATTCATTCCATTACGATCAACAAACGCTGTACGTTTTTTGAATCATTGTCTTAAAACCAAACAGGGATGGAAACCGGGATTGAAAATCTAAGTACTTTTTTCAGGTTCGAGGATCTCCGTGTCTATCATAAAGCACTCGAGTACATCGACTGGGTACATATGGTCGTCCGTAACTTTCCCCATCAGGAAGCCGATGGACTGGCGGGTAAGTTCACACACGCGGCTGAATCCATTGCTTTATCCATTGCAGAAGGATCTTCCCGTAATAAGGTCCAGTTTGTATTCTACCTGAAGGCAGCAAAAAGCTCGATCCGTGAGTGTGTGGTGTTCACTTCCATTGCCAGGAACCTGAAATATATTGATGATCCGGGGGAAGAAGAATCGCGGGAACATCTTATGGAAATGACCAAAATGGTGGGGGCCCTGATCGGTTCACTCCAGCGAAACAGCGGATCCGGGGATAAAAATGAGAATAGCGGGCATTGAGTGCCGTTTATGGGGATTCAGGATCGTTCATGGGTATGAATGGTTATTAACTGTTATTAATAGTTGGGGGTGGGGGGTTGAAGGTAATCATCATGTTGAAAAAAATAATCTATGGCACTTTTAAGAGCATTTAAAGGATTGAGGCCACCAAAGGAGATTGTCAAACAACTGGCTTCCAGGCCTTACGATGTACTGGATTCAGAAGAAGCCCGGCGAGAGGCCATGGGGAACGAGTATACCCTGTTGCATATCATCAAACCTGAGATAGACCTTCCGGTTGAAACGGATCACTACGCACCGGAAGTCTATGATAAAGCGCTGGAGAATTTCAAGAAATTCAGGGAGAAGAGATGGTTAGTGCAGGACGAAAGTGAATGCCTGTACATCTATGCCCAGACCATGTGGGGTAAAACCCAGTATGGCCTCGTGGGCTGTGCCGCGGTGGAAGATTACATGAACGGAATCATCAAAAAGCACGAGCTGACGAGGCCTGACAAGGAGGAGGACAGGATGAAGCATGTCAGGATAAACAATGCCAACATGGAGCCTGTCTTTTTCACCTATCCTGCAGTTAAAGAGATTGACGACATGATCTCAGCCTTTATCATGACGCATGCTCCTGAATATGATTTCATTGCAGATGACGGCATTGGACATCAGTTCTGGGTGATTTCCGATCCGGCGCTGATCATCAGACTGACCACACTTTTCGGGAAGATCCCCTTTACCTATGTAGCGGATGGACATCACAGGACGGCTGCTGCTGCACTGGTGGGTAACGAGAAAAAGCTGCATAATCCGCATCATGAAGGAACAGAAGAATACAACTTCTTCCTGGCGGTCCACTTTCCGGCCAGCCAGCTTACTATCATCGACTATAACCGGCTGGTGAAAGACCTGAACGGACTGTCGAAGGAGGAATTTTTAGCGGGACTGGACAGTTCCTTTATTGTGGAACGAAAAGGGAAAGATCCATACAGGCCGGAAAGCCTGCATCAATTCAGCATGTACCTCGGCGGCATATGGTATTCCCTGACAGCCAGACCAGGTACCTTTGATGATTCGGATCCGATCGGCGTACTGGATGTGACGATCCTGTCAAAGCAGCTGCTGGATCCCATCCTGGGGATCAAAGACCTCAGAAGGGATAAAAGGATCGATTTTGTCGGAGGGATACGGGGATTGGGAGAACTGGCCCGGCGGGTGGACAGCGGTGAAATGGCAGTTGCTTTTGCACTGTTCCCCGTCTCCATGAAACAACTCATCGATATCGCCGATACAGGCAATATCATGCCACCCAAGACCACCTGGTTCGAACCCAAGCTCAGGAGCGGATTGGTGGTGCATCTCCTGGATTAAGAAAAATACAACCCCACCCCTTGCCCCTCCCCTTAAGGAGAGGGGTTGGGGAGGGGTCCAACCAAAAAATCATTATGGAAATAGCGGAAGTTGTTATCCAGACCATTAAGGAAGCGGGAGTGCCGATGAAATCGGCTGAGATCGCGCAGAAGACAGGGATTGACAAAAAAGAGATCGATAAGGCTATTGGTAAGCTTAAGAAAGAAGAAAAGCTCGTCTCCCCCAAGGTCTGCTATTACGACATTAAAAAGTAGTTTCGGAAGCCCGGTTCAGTAATCCAGGTACTTCTGATACACTACCTGCAGAAATGACTTTCCCTGCCGGTTGATCAGGCCGGTATAGGCTTTTAATTCATTGCTGTAGAACACATTCAGATTGTTCACCCAGAAGAAGTGTCCTTCGGGGACGATCCATCCTATCCCCTCTTCAAAGGAAACATAGGCAAACTCCTTTGTATAAGGATTGAGCAGGTCCTTGCTCCACACAAAAGCACTGTCATCGATCGACAACTGGGAAAGCAGTGTGGCAGCCAGATCGACCTGGGAGCCGATCCGGTCAATTTTTGATCCCCTGAACTCTTTTTTGATCACCTCACCATAAAATAACAGAGGAATGCGATGATATTCAGGTGAGTGATAGTACCAGTTCTTCTGTGAAAAGTGACTGTGATCAGCGATCAGTATGAAGAGGGTGCTGTCGTACCAGGGCTGCTTCCGGGCCTCCCGGAAGTAATCACCCAAACATCGGTCGGTGTAATAAGCCGAATTCAAATAATCATTGATCACTGAGTTATAGCCCCAGTCTTTTTTCACTGCAAGGGGCATGTCGAACGGCGAATGTGTACTGACCGTGAAAAGGGAAGAAAAGAAAGGCTCTTTTTCCCCGGACAGATCCCTGATCTGCTCCGATAAAGTGTACTCATCATGAATACCCAGTTTTGCACGCGGAAACGAAGGATCGAAATCGTAGATCTCCTTGATGCGCTGAAAACCATTGTAATAGATATAGCTCTTGATGTTGCCGTAGATCAGCTGTCCTCCGAAATAGAACGAAGTCGAGTACCCGTTCTCGATCATTTTTCGTGTCAGGCTGGGCAGGTGATTGTATTTATCGGGCTGAACAGCGATGGAACTGATCGGATGTGCAGGAAAACCTCCAAAGAGGCAGGCCATGCCCTGCTCCGACCGCGTACCGCTGGCATAGATGTGTGTGAAGAGAACACCATCCGTCACTAACGAATCAAACGAGGGAGTGATTCCCTGATCACCGCCCAGCGCTTCAATGAGATCGGCCGACCAGCTCTCGAGAAGGAGCAGAACTACGTTGGGCCGCGAAGTCGTCAGTATCCTGCTGGTAGAATCCTTTTCAATCAGGTAAAGCTCCTTCACCGTCTTCTCTGCTTCATCAGGCGGATAATGGATAAATGGATTCTTCCCTTTGTAGCGATAGTTTTCCCTTGCACTGGCCGAGAAATTGAAAAATGAATTCGTAGCAGCCAGATTCAGAATCTGATGTGATGAATAGTACGCCTGGCTTTGCATGATCGGTATCTCCTGGATACCTCCACGGGCTCCGATGATCAACAAGACCGGGGTAATCATGAAAAAGAGGATGCTGAAAATGATATTCCGCTTAAGCTGTATCACAGGCTTGAAAAAGAACCTGACATAGAGCCAGTAACTGGAGATCAACTGAAACAGTAAAATAGCCAGAAGGATAAAAAAAGTACCCGTTTCTGCTGTATTGAAGATCTCTGAAGGATGCGAAAGAATCTGCAGGGCCTTATACGGAAGTTTGGTTCTCCATTCGTAATAGATTCCATTTTCAGCTCCAATAAGCAGGGCGTACAGCATCAGGATGAGAAATGTATATACTCTGTGGAACCAGTTCATCCACTTCGGACTGAAAAAGGATTGCACCACCAGCACCAGGAAGGGAAAGAACATCAGGTAACAGGTGGTGGCCAGGTCAAGATGCAGTGCATGCCAGAAAGCACCCATGCTGTGCCAGAAGCCAGCATTTTCCTGGGCGATCATGTTCGCATAATAGGTCATGAAGATGGCCCTGCCTATGGCGAAAGCCATCAGCCAGAAAAGGATCTGCATGAACAGATTGTAGAGGATCCGCTTCATTGATGCCTGTTAAGGGAGCAGTAAAAGTGGGCGTAAAAGTAGGAATTATTGATAAATCCATGACCAAAACGCTCGAATGGACATTTTATTCTACCTTTGCCTCCTCATCCAGCCTGTCACCACCATGGGCATTGAAGAAAATTATCGGCACATCAGGAACATTTTACCGGTATCCGTACATCTTGTTTCCGTCTCCAAGAACAGAGATGTGAACGACATCATGACGCTGTACCGGAATGGGCAAAGGATCTTCGGGGAAAACAAGGCGCAGGAACTGATCACCAAACAGCCACTGCTTCCCTCCGACATTCAGTGGCATTTTATCGGGCATCTGCAGACTAACAAGGTGAAATACATCGCCCCGTTCATCCATTTGATAGAAAGCGCCGACAGTATCCACCTGCTGTCGGAGATCAACAGACAGGCCTTAAAAAACCAGCGGATCATTGATTGCCTTTTGCAGATGTACATCGCCAGTGAAGAAACAAAATTCGGTCTGACTCCGGAAGAGGCAGCAGTAATTCTTTCCTCCCCCGAATATAAAAGCATGACAAACATCAGGATCCGTGGCGTAATGGGCATGGCATCCCTGACAGAAGACCATGACAGGATACGAAAGGAGTTCAGGATGCTGAAGGATACTTTTACTCATTTACATTCCACCTTTTTTGCGGGTATAGAATCCTTCTCCGACATATCAATGGGGATGTCAGGGGACTGGACCATAGCTGTTGAGGAAGGTGCCACCATGGTAAGGATCGGATCAGCCATATTCGGAGAACGAACTTAAGAACGGCAGGTCAGTATGAGTGGACCCATCGTCATAAAAAACAAAAAGGCTGCATTTGAATATTTCCTGCTGGAGGAATTCACGGCTGGGATTGTGCTTACCGGTACGGAGATCAAATCGATACGGACAGGCAAGGTCAGTTTTGTGGATGCCTTTTGCGTGTTTGAAAGCAGTGAGTTATATGTGAAGGGATTGCATATTTCGGAATATTCCCATGGCACCTATTACAATCATGATCCCAAAAGGGACCGTAAGTTGCTACTGACGGCCAGAGAACTGAGAAAGCTTTCCAACAAGGTGAAAGAGAAGGGTTTTACGATCATTCCCGTTCAACTGTATATCAACGAAAAAGGTCTGGCTAAGCTGGACATTGCCCTGGCAAAGGGAAAACACACCTTTGATAAACGGGAAACGCTGAAGAAGAAAGACATTAAAAGGGAGATGGAGAGGGAGCGGTAGGGCGGGCAGCGGGCAGCGGGCAGCGGTCTGCGGTCTGCGGTCTGCAGTCAGCAGTCAGCGGGCAACAGCTAGTCCTGATAAGTGGAACGAAATCAGGATCAACAACAGAACAATAGAACAATTTGACACTTTAACAATTTAATAATTTGACAATTTAATCATTTAGGAATGAGACAAAAACCCCGTTTGAGTTTCTGGCAGATCTGGAACATGAGTTTTGGATTCATGGGCATTCAGTTCGGTTTTGCATTACAGAATGCCAATGTCAGCCGTATTTTCGAAACCCTCGGAGCAAGTGTGGAAAGCATCCCGATCCTCTGGATTGCAGCTCCGGTCACAGGATTGATCGTGCAACCCATCATCGGGCATATGAGTGATAATACCTGGAACCGTTTAGGCAGACGAAGGCCCTATTTCCTGGCTGGAGCCATCCTGGCTTCACTGGCGCTGTTGTTCATGCCCAACTCACCGGCTTTATGGATTGCTGCAGGGACGCTCTGGGTCATGGATGCCTCCATTAACATCTCCATGGAGCCTTTCCGTGCCTTTGTCGGTGATATGCTTCCTTCGGAGCAGCGCACCAAGGGATTTGCGATGCAGAGCTTCTTTATCGGCACCGGTGCCGTGATCGCATCTGCCCTGCCCTACCTTCTGACCAACTGGCTGGGAATACCCAATACTGCTCCGGAAGGGCATGTACCCCTTTCGGTCAGGTACTCCTTCTATATAGGCTCTGCAGCGTTCATCCTGTCGGTGATATGGACCGTGCTCCGGACGAAGGAATATTCCCCTGAGGAGCTGGCAGAGTTCAGCAAACAGGAGGAGATGGTCAATAAAAGGGCCGTACATGACGAAGCTTCCCTGCCAGCCCGGCGGTTCCTGAAAGCCAGCATCTTCTGGTTGCTGGGAGGACTTGTACTGGGATTCCTGGTGTATTGGTTCAGGCTGGCGGCAGAACTATATATTTTAGCCGGCGGGCTGGCAGCTTTCGGTTTGATCCAGGTTATCGTGGGACTGCTGGTAAGAGCAAAAAAGACCAGGAATGGTTTCGTGGTGGTGATCAATGACCTGTTCAAGATGCCCAAAACCATGGGGCAGCTGGCCATCGTCCAGTTTTTTACATGGTTTGCCCTGTTTGCCATGTGGATCTACACTACCGCCGGAGTGACCAGTCATATTTATGGTACAACGGATCCTTCATCAGCTTTGTACAATGAAGGAGCCAACTGGGTCGGGATCATGTTTGCCGTTTATAATGGCTTTGCGGCGGTGGTGGCCTTTTTGTTACCGGTACTGGCCCGCTGGACAAACCGCAAGATCACCCACATGATATCACTGATTGCCGGTGGGTTGGGATTGGTTTCCGTATATTTCTTAAAGGATCCTAATCTTCTGATCCTTTCCATGCTGGGCGTCGGTCTCGCCTGGGCGAGCATCCTGGCCATGCCATATGCGATTCTTACCGGATCACTGCCTCAGAACAAGCTGGGAACCTATATGGGAATCTTCAATTTCTTCATTGTCATACCGCAGATCATGGCTGCCACGATCCTGGGATTTTTTGTGAAGACCATTGCAGGTGGTCATCCGATCTATGCCCTCATCCTTGGAGGATGTTCGCTTTTCATCGCAGCCCTGCTGGTGCTTTTCGTAAATGACGTGGATGCCCCGAAAAAATTGAATTAAATTACCTGGCAGGGATGACATCAAATTCCATGGTAACCAGCAGGTCGGCCGTGGGTTTGAGCGCCTGAACCATTTTGTGTTCCTGTTCCAGTACCCGCATCCGGTATTCGTTCTGGGGTTCCTTGCCTCTGACCACTTGTGCCTTCTTCGTCTCATGGTAGGTAAGCTCAATGAACACCCTCAGGTCAGCCTCTTCCGTCCTGATGGCATAAAGTCCATCGATGATGATCATGTCGATGGACCGGAAATCGGTAGTCAGCTGATCGATCTGCTCGGTCACCAGATCCACGCAGGGCATGGTCGACGTCCCCCCCGCTTTGAAATCCCGGATGTTCTGATGGATCGTATCCCAGTCGTATTCTCCGTAGCCGACCACATTCTCGATTCCGTGGCTCTGGCGCCACGCAGTTCGCTCCAACGGATGGATCCGATAATAATTATCAATATGGATGGGCTTCGCCATCAGGCCATGCTGCCTCAAACCCTTGGCCACCACGTGGGTCAGTTCGGATTTACCAGAACCCGATTCCCCGGAGATTGCAACAATATATTTCTCCCTGCGGTTCGCAAGTATATGATCGATAATCTTTGCTCCCGCTTCGCGGTGCTTATCGGTAATCAATAAAACATCTCCCAGCATACCATTAGATTTTAAAATTCAGTATTTAGTAGTTATGATTTGGAAATTTTGGGGTAAGGATACTCAATCCATTCGGGGTCGGAAATAGTGAAATCCTTGTCTACAACTGTAACCATTACCGTCTGACTGCTTTTAGGCTGTACTTTTATCCTCACGGTCTGATGCGTCACTACGCATTGATAATCATTTCCCATGAAAGTAAAAGAGAATGCAATTTCGCGCCAGTGTGCGGGCATATGGGGATCGAGCCTGACATGGTCTCCCCTGAGATTCAATCCGGCGAATGAGCTGATGGCTATCCAGACCGTTCCGGCCATTACACCCGCGTGGATACCTTCGGCAGTTGTACCCCCCTGGATATCCTGGTAATCACTGGTCAGTGCATCCCAATAGAGCTTCCAGCTCAGGTTGCTATCCCCTATCTGATTGGCTAAAAGGGCATGGACCACACGGCTCAGGGTGGATCCATGGGATGTCCGGCCAAGATAATAATGGAGATTCCTTTCCACATAGTCGGATGGCAACTGGTACTGCATACGGTCAATGATCCTGTCGACTTCCTGCTTATCAAAATTATAAAATAACATCAGGGTATCTGCCTGTTTGGCCACCTTGAACTCATCCGGCGATTTGCCTTCAGCCTTGAGCAGTCTGTCCATCCGGTAAATGTTCCCGTATTTCTTTTTATAGGTTTCCCAGTCGAGTTCCTGAAGTTCAAAATAACCATCGTACTGCGACAGGATACCATCCATGGAGATCACCAGGTTCAGTTTGCTGCTGATGATCTGCCAGTGAGCGATCTCGGCTTCATTCAGGCCAGTCTTTTCGGCAATATGTTCTCTCCATGAGTCGTCAGGTACTCTCCAGAGCTCGCCTGCAGTAGTAAAGATCCAGCCGGCCATGATATTCGTATATGCATTGTCGGTAATTCCTCCCTCCTCTGAATCTTTGTATTTCTCATGGAATTCATCAGGTCCCATGACTTTCCTGATGCGATAACGGCCTGTCATCGCATCCAGTTCACACTTGCTGGCCCAGAAACGGCAGATCTCCAGGAAGAGTTCGGCACCGTATTCCTGCAGGAATTTCTTGTCGCCGGTAATCCTGAAATAATCATAAACATTATACGCGATGGCAAGGGATACATGTCGCTGCAGCGAGCTGTGGTCAGGCCCCCACTCGCCTGATACGGGATTCAAATGGATCGTCTGGGTCTCCTCCCTGCCGTCGCTGCCACTCTGCCATGGAAACATCGCACCCTCAAAACCAAACTTCCGGGCATAGGCTCGTGCCGCATCGAGGCGACGGTACCGGTACATCAGCAGCGACCGGGCAACTTCCGGGAAATGGATCGTGTACAAGGGCATGATGAACAATTCATCCCAGAAGACATGTCCCCGGTAGGCCTCCCCGTGCAGACCCCTCGCGGGTAGGCCCGCATCGATCGTTGTATTGTTGGGAGATGCAGTCACCATCGTATGATAAAGGTGCAACCTGAGCAACTTCTGAGCAAGGCGGTCACCCTTCAGGCTAACATCGATCCGGTCCCAGATCCTTTTCCAGCTTTCGGCAGATTCGTCAGCTACTTCCTGGAAGGTACTGTACCGCATGACCTCATCCGACACTCTTTCCACAAGATCCTCCGTGCAAACTTCACGCGAAGTAACTATCGAAACTAACTTATCCATTCTTAACTGCTGATGCTCTGTAAGTGCCACAGCGAATCGTACTTCGGAACTACCTTCGTCGTTAATATATTCAAAATCAGGATGATATAATTTGTCATCACGATAAATGGTATACGTGGCTGCATTGGCAATCCGGATCTGCGACTGAGTTGTTTCAATCAATAAAAAATGAATATCATCCTGTCCCCCGGATTGGATCCCTTTGAGGTGCTGTTGATTCAGCTGCCTGTAACGTTCTACCCCGGCATTGATATGGTTGCCGGTCAGGGCGGAACGGATGGTAACCAATCCTGAATAATTCACCGGGGACAATGTATACTCCATTGCAGCCATGTGTGGATTGGCCATATTTGCCGTTCTTTTTGACACGATTTGTGTGATCCGTCCATCCCCGTCTTTTATGGTCATCTCCCGGTAAAGGATACCGTCAGAAAAGGAGAGAGCCCTCCGGATGGAAATAATTTCAACAGCATTTACATCCACCCATGGACTGTCACCGATCCGGAATTGGATACCGGTCCAGTTGATGCAGTTAACGAAATCCTCATTCTCGACATCCCTGTCACCTACCCTGGAGATCAGTCTGTTATAAATACCCGCCATATAGGTTCCCGGGTAGTTGAACGGACCGGCCGCTTGTTCTTCCAGACAACCCCGTGTGCCGAAATAACCATTGCCTATTGTAAGCAGTGCTTCCCTGGTTTTCTCTTTTGCAGGATCGTAATTGTGATAGGTGACCGACCAGGAATCCTTTTCCAGGCCGTTTCTGAACCATTCAACGATTCCCTCGAAACCGATTTCCGCGATGTCAGTCACGACAATGTCGGCGCCATTCTCGAGCAATTCCCTGGTGTTGTTTTCCCGTGCGATACCGAGGGTCAGACCGAAATTACCCCGTGCACCAGCCTGTACTCCGGAGACGGCGTCTTCCACGATCACTGCCCGGTCATAGGTGACTCCCAGACGATCGCAGGCGGTTGTGAAAATATCCGGTTCCGGTTTGCCGTGCAAACCCAGCTCTGCTGAAACAACACCATCCACTCGTGTTTCAAACAAGCCCGACAGGCCTGCGGCTTCAAGTACAGCCTCACAATTCTTGCTCGACGAAGCCACGCCGGTATGAATCCCCTCCGATATCAGCTTTCTGATCAGATCCACGGTAGAATCAAATACCCGGACACCATCGCTTTGCAGAACATCGTTGAACGCTTTGTTCTTCCTGTTTCCCAGTCCACAGATGGTTTCTTTTTCCTCCGGATCGGAAGGATCTCCCCAGGGCAGATGAATCCCCCTGGACTCAAGAAAAGATTCCACACCCTTGTACCTGGGCTTTCCGTCGACATAGGGAAGATAATCATCCGTGTGGGTGAACTCCCTGAAAGGGATTCCCGTCCTCCGGCTGTGATCCTGCAAAAATCCGTCGAACATCTTCTTCCACGCTGAACTGTGCACCAGGGCTGTTTGGGTGATCACACCATCCAGATCAAAAACAACTCCGTCAAAACCATAATCTCTCATAATTTCATGTATTTTAAAACCACCCTCCGTGATCATTGCATTTCGACAGAAGAGATGGCAAATTCAACAAAAAGAGTGGACCCTTTCCCGGCCTGACTTGTGCACCAGACTTTCCCATTCATAGCTTTCACATATTTCATCACGATTGAAAATCCCAGGCTTTCCTCACTGGCTTCCCCATATGGCTTCTGATATTTTCCGAACAGTTTTAACACATCCTGTTCATTGATTCCAGGACCCTCATCTTGAATTTCTATCCTCGCCATTTTGTTGCACCTGTGGAGCTTTATCCTGATATTTTTCCCGGATGGTGAAAACTTAATGGCATTGGAGAGAAGGTTCTCAATGATCAGTGAGGCGTAATTAGGATCTACAACAACGTAAAGGTCTTCTGTCGAAAGGTTTAGTACGATATTTTTAGAAGCCACCGCACTTGCATAAAGGGATGCCGCCTCCTGAATGATCACCGCCAGATTGACACGCTGGGGTTTCAGGGCAATGTTAGGGGTTGCTATTTCATTGATATCCACGATCTGGTTAATGATCCGGTTGATCTTCCGTAAAGAATTATCGATCACTTCGACCGACCTGATCTGGTCGCGGTTAAGATTTTCAGACTGAGACCTGATCAAGTCAGCCAGGCACAGGCTGCTGGTCAGAGGATTCCTGAGATCATGTGCCAGTACATTGATCAGGTGCGATTTCTCTTCGTTGAGCCTGAGCAGTTGTTCATTCTTTATTTCCAGTTCATTTTTCTGATGATGGATATTTTTATTCTGCAGTTCAATTTCCTGGTTCTGTTTCTGGATCTTAAGATAACTCTGGGCCAGCTTCCGTTCCAGTTCATTCATCTCCCGGATCCGCTTGAGAACGAGTTTTATGACTCCCTGCATCACCCGGATGCTGGATTCCATCAGTTTGCTGAATTCTTGCCTGTCAAGCCGGTAGAGTACGGTTTCATCCTCCGAGGTTATGGAGGCTGACCGTTCGAGGGAGTCCAGCAGGGCATATTCTCCGAAGACCTTTCCAGGCCCCAGACGTGTCAGTACATGGTCGCCCACGTGGACGCGAACAGAACCGCTGATAATGATATACATAGCGTTTCCTACATCTCCCTTGCGAAAAATCACCTCTTCCTTTACTTTATGCTCCTCTGCCATGACCCGGCAGATCTCTGCCAGGGTATCTTCGGGCAGATCCCTGAAGACATCCATCTGCTGCAGAAGTGCCAGACGCCGTGCAAGCTCATCTGTTTCACTGGAAGGTATCATTGATGTATTCAGTGGAATTAAAGGTTTCTATTTGTAAGATCTATCCAAAAATAATCATACGGATCCAACTGGAGTATGTGGCCGGTTTCTCCCTTTGTCAGTCGGTGGCCCAGCAGATCTATGGTTTGATCAGGTCGTATTCCTTCAGGCATTGCGATGATGCATCCGGCACCTGAGAGATTATGGATCACCAGGACTTTTTCTTCATGATATGATCGCACATACGAAAGGATCCCGGAAGCCAGGGCACCATCCTGAAGTCTGGACTCCATCCATACCAGGTCCCCTCGTCCGAAGCATTGGTACGCTCGTCTTATCGTCACCATCCTGCTGACATGATCGAACACCCTGTATTCCATTGAAGTGTTATCCCTCAGATGCCTGTCAAGCTCTTCCCAGCCGATCTTACCCCTGACCAGAAAGCGGGTATCGTCTTTCCCCGACAGTCGGATCATCTCATGGTAATAGGCTTCATCGTTGGTCTTGCCAAACTCGTCTCCATAGTAGATCACGGGTGTTCCGGGCAATGTAAGCATGATGGAGAAGATCATTCCTATTTTACGGGGATCGCGGTCCATCAGCTCAGAAAGCCTTGCCGAGATGCCCTGGCCCTGACGGAAATCCCACTGTGGTTTCTTGCAATAATGGTCGTGGATGAATTTCCTGTCTTCTTCAGTGACGTAAACCAGTTCAAGGCTCACTTCATCGTGGCACCTGAGAAAGGTAAACCACTGTGAATTCCCCGGGATGTCGGGGGTCACCTCAGGGCTAAGCGTATGCTTTACAGGCAGCCCGTTTTCCATGGCAACCGCCTTATAGATCTGCGGCATCAGGGGGAAATGATATCCTGCGTTGCATTCGTCGCCACGACCAAAATATTCAACCACCAGGTGAGGTTTCTGACAGGCTTCTGCGAGCAACAATGTATCAGGCCGCGCATAATCCAGGACAGCCCTCAGAAAGCGGATGACCGTATGAGTCTGGGGAAGGTTCTCACACGCTGTCCCCTCCTCTTTCCATATATAAGGAATGGCATCTGCGCGAAAACCATCAACACCTATCTCAAGCCAGTACAGCAGATGCCCTGCCATCTCCAATAGCACAACAGGATTCCTGAAGTTCAGATCCGGTTGGAACTCAAAAAAACGATGAAAATAATATTCCTCACCATCTTTCTCCCAGTTACTGGCGCACAGGCCCTTGAAGATGATCCGCGCATCCTTGAATCTCTGATCATCCCTGCTCCAGATGTAATACTCACGATAAGGATTGTCAGCTGATTTCCTGGCTTCTCTGAACCACGGATGTTCATCGGAGGTGTGGTTCAGGGCAATGTCGAATATGACGTGGATATTTTTTTCGCGGGCATGCTGCAAAAAACGCTTAAATACATCCATCTTATCTTTCTGCACCGCATCTTCAGGTAATCCCAGCAGGTCTGCCCGTATGGTGCGGTAATCCCTGATGTCGAATCCCGCGTCACGCATCGGAGAATCCAGGATAGGAAGTAACCATAAACAATTCACACCCAGCCTGACCAGATAATCAAGCTTGGATTCCAGACCGGAGAAATCCTTATTGAACAGATCAACGTACAACGAATACACGATCACATCCTTATACCAGCCCGGCGAATGTGCGGGGAGACTCATTCTGTTTTTCAACTCCCTGAGCCTGTCAAAAAAATCCGACAGCCCTGTCGTTGGCCGGTCAGGATACAATTCCTCCCAGCATTCAATCAACGTCTTGAATTCCTGATCATTATTTTTCATTGGGTCATCCGTTTTGAGGCTCAAATGTACAAAAATTTAATACCTGTAGAGATGCAACTCCAAGAAGGTTCTGATGACGTGGTGTCAGCCGGCCGGTCCTGTTCATAATTCACTATTTAACGTACCGTTAAATGAATTAAATCGTATTTTTAAAAGCAAATTTGATCATCCCGGAGACAATGATAAAGATCCTGAGGTGCCATCGGTCAGTGATATGGATAATAGCCCTGTCCATGCTGTTAGGCTGTTGCATTCATTGCGGTGGGCAGTCCATTGGTTACCGAATCGCAGGGGATCACAAACGAATGCCGGTGCTTTTCGAGAACCTGAACAACCTGGTAGTGATCCCTGTCAAGATCAATGGATTGTTACCGTCCAAGTTCATTCTCGATTCAGGAGTCGCACTGACCCTCCTGACACAAAAAGAGATCTGTACCCTCTTGGAGATCCCCTGTGACAGGAAGATCAGCCTGCCCGTGATCGGTACACTCGACTCGGTCACCGGCTGTATTTCGACTGGGGTCCGCATCGATCTGCCGGGCGTTAAGAGTCTTGGTCAGAACCTGGTCGTGCTCGATGAGGATTATCTGAACCTGAAAAACTTTCTCGGTAACAATGTTCAGGGAATCATTGGCTACGATCTTTTCAGGAATTTTGTCGTCGAGGTGGATTATATCAACAAAATGATCACGTTCATTCATCCTGACCACTTCAAACCTCCCCGAAGGCACGAGTGCATACCGATGGATATCATCAATAACAGGCCCTACATACCCTGCGATGTCACGACGGAAGATGGCCATACCCAGACCATTCCACTTCTTATGGACCTGGGAGCCAGTTTCGCGGTCATGTTTGAAATTGATTCAGCACAGGTGATCGACATTCCGCTCAAAAATATCGAAACTGTTGTTGGAAGGGGCCTGGGGGGTGACATCAATGGACTTGTCGGAAGGATCAGGGGTTTCAGAATCGGATCCTATCAGCTGAATGAAGTCATTGCTTCCTATTACGATAAATATCAAACACCCGAACCAAGTTCGGAAGTCAGGCAGGGAGCCATCGGAGGGGATATCCTAAGCCGCTTCCACCTGTTCATTGACTATAACGGCAAAAGGCTTTACGTGAAGCGGAATTTTTCATTTTCAAAGCCCTTTGAATTTAACCTGAGCGGGATGGAGATTGCTGCTGACGGCATTGAACTGAACCGGTACACCGTGGTGCGTATCCTACCTCAGTCGCCTGCCGACAGAGCAGGCATAGTGCCCGGAGATAAGATCGTCATGTTCAACGGTCGCTCCACGGAAGAAATGACCCTCAATGAACTGAACCACCAACTCCGTATCAAACCTGGCAAAAAGATCTGGCTTAGACTGGAAAGGGATGGCAAATGGATAAAACGTTCCTTTGCCCTTGAAAGGAGTATCTGAACCAGTGAAAGGTTTTTGTAATTTTACGCACCGTTTTTAGTTTCCCTTTTATTTTAAAGCATTCAAGCCATACTTCAGATGCCATTTAAAACCTTTTGCCTCACTGTTCTTTTCACCGGTCTGTTCTTAACAGGGATCCAAGCTCAGGACATACAGATCGACCGAGTTGAGCCTCCTTTCTGGTGGACGGGAATGGAAGATCAGGGACTCCAGCTGCTGGTCTACGGCCACAACATCGGACTTACCAGTCCCCTCATTCTTCAAAAGGAAGTCAGCATTACCAGTTTCACCCGGGTAAGCAATCCCAACTATCTCTTCATTGATCTGCAGATCAGCAGCCAGGTAAAACCGCTGAATTTCCGGATCGATTTTCTATACGGGGACAGTGTTCTGATTTCAGGGTCATATGAGCTAAAAGCAAGGCGTACCGGCTCCGCTGAGCGCAAAGGATTCAATGCTTCCGACGTCATTTACCTGCTGATGCCCGACCGGTTCGCCAATGGAGATACAGCCAACGACTCAGCTGAAGGCATGAGCGAAAAATGCAACCGCAGCGATCCTGACGGACGTCATGGTGGCGACCTGCAGGGTGTGAGGGATCATCTGGACTATCTTCCGGAACTGGGGGTCACAGCGCTCTGGATGAACCCGTTCCTGGAGAACAACAATCCACAGTACTCCTATCATGGTTATGCCATCACGGATTTTTACAGGACCGACCCGCGTCTGGGAACCAACGAAATGTTCGTCTCCCTTGTCGCCGAGTGCCATAAGAAAGGACTGAAGGTGATCATGGATCAGATCCTCAATCATGCCAGCATTCACCATCGGTTCATGCAGGATCCTCCGGATGAGAGCTGGATTCATACCTATCCGGAATTTACACGCTCTAATTTCCGGGCTTCGGCGATCATGGATCCCTATGCTTCCGGTTATGACAGGGACCGCATGCTCAACGGCTGGTTCGACCGCCATATGCCTGACCTCAACCAGCACGATCCACTTCTGTTGAAGTACCTTATCCAGAACAGCATCTGGTGGATCGAATATGCTGACCTGGACGGGATACGTCTCGACACACAGCCCTATCCTGACAAAGAAGCTACAGCAGAGTGGTCATCCGCCATATTCAGGGAATATCCGAATTTCAACATCGTGGGTGAAGCCTGGATGCAGCAGGAATCCATGACGGCATACTTTCAGAAAGGCACGCAGAATCCTGACGGTTATGATTCAGGGATCCCGACCGTGACCGATTTCCCGCTCTATTATGCGCTCAATCGATCATTCAACGAGAAAGATGGCTGGTCACAAGGCCTGGCCAGGATCTACCTGGTGCGCGCACAGGATTATCTTTATGGCAATCCGGCAAATAAACTCCTGTTCTGCGATAATCACGACCTGAACCGGTTTTACTCCAGTATAGGCAAAGACCTGGATCAGTTCAAAATGGGTATGACCTATATACTGACCTCCACCGGCATTCCGATGATCTATTATGGTACTGAGATCCTTATGACAGGCTTCGAATCGCAGGGACACGGGTTCATCCGGACCGATTTCCCGGGAGGATGGCCCGGCGACTCATTGAATTGTTTTCTTGATGGTGGAAGAACCAGGGATCAGCAGGATGCCTTTCTTTATATGCAAAAACTGCTGACATGGCGCAATATGCAGCCTGTCATCCACTCAGGTAAAATGATCCAATTTATCCCTGAAGATGGCATTTACACTTACTTCCGCATCCACGAAGAAGCGACCGTCATGGTGATCTTTAATAACAATGATCAGGAGAAGCTGGTCCCGACAGCAAGATTCGCTGAATGCATGAAAGAATGCTCGTCGGCCTTAAATCCGCTGACCGGTGAGCATATTACCGACATCGGGATGATAAAGGTCCCGGCTAAATCAGCTACTATACTTGAATTACATTAATTCTGCCCTCACATGAAAAAATTGTTACTGATCCCAATTCTGATGACGTTCATGATCGGCTGTTCCAGGATGGAAGACCTCAGGATTCACAAAACCAGCGACATTATTGGTCTGGCCACACCTGTCCGTCTGCAGTATGATTCGACAGCAGTGTGCCTCCGGGATTATTTTTCCGATGTTTCCGCCATTGATTCGGTTTTCATCCATAGCAAGAGGATGACCATCCATACTGATGACCATACGTTTGTCTGGTACTCAAATCCATCTGATCCGGTTATCATGGAAATGAAGGTCTGGATCGACAGCCTCCCCTACTCCATCCCTGTCCTGAAATCTCGGAAAATGCCGTATACGTTCAGGTTTGATCCAAAGGGAAGAACCTACAGATTAGTGAGCATCAAGGGCAGCCTCAATGGATGGAACCCTGCCGCCACCCCGATGGAATTCAATGACAGTATCTGGCAGGCAACGGTCGTGCTCAATCCGGGCATATATCAGTACCTGCTGGTGGCAGACGGTATGGAGATGCTGGATTCGGTCAATCCAATGAAAATAGACAATAACATGGGTGGATACAATTCAGGCTTTGTCCTGGGAAGCATTGACGACACCGAATCCCCGAAACTGACCACCTCCTCCCTGGAACCTGATGAGATCGGTGTTACATTCGATAATCCGTACAATGAACTCTTCATCTACTGGGAAAATTACCGTCTTAACCAGGGGTTCATAGAGAAGGAAGGGAATGAGATTGAAATTACCCTGCCTGCACAGGCACGTGCCAGAGAAAGATCCTACCTCCGTGCACTGGCTTTCAATGACCATGGCATCAGCAACGATCTGCTCATCCCCCTGAGGAATGGCGAACCAGTCATGGATCCGGGTCTTCTTTCCAGAATGGATAAACACCGGATGATCATCTACAATATCATGGTTGACCGTTTTGCAAACGGTGACACGACCAATGATAAAAAGGTTTCCGACCCGGATATACATCCCAAAGCGAATTATTACGGAGGGGATATCCGGGGAATCACACAGAAGGTGGAAGAAGGTTTTTTTGATGACCTGGGAGTCAACACACTATGGATATCGCCGGTGATACTGAATCCCGAGGGCGCTTTTGGGCTGTTTCCCAATCCCCGCTCCGAATTCTCAGGTTACCATGGTTACTGGCCCATCTCGTTCACTAAGGTGGACTACCGGTTTGGAACCTCTGACGATCTGAAAACGCTGACCCGTACCCTGCACGACCGCGGCAGCAACCTGCTGCTTGATTTTGTCGCTCACCATGTGCACCTGGAACATCCTCTGTACAAACAGCATCCCGACTGGACCACGAGCCTTTACCTGCCCGACGGTTCGCTCAATACGGAAAAGTGGGACGAATACCGGCTGACCACCTGGTTCGATGTATTCCTGCCCACACTGGACCTTTTCAAACCGGAAGTATACGAAATGCTTTCAGATTCTGCGGTCTATTGGATCAGGGAATACCAGCTGGATGGTTTCAGGCACGATGCCACCAAGCACATCCCCGAGGTCTTCTGGAGGACATTGACCTACAAACTGAAGCAGCAGGTAATGGTCGCCGGGAACAGGGAAATATATCAGATTGGTGAAACGTACGGAAATGGCGACCTGATCAGCAGCTACGTCAGTTCAGGCCAGATGGATGGCCAGTTCGACTTCAACGTTTACGACGCAGCGATCGCTGTTTTCGGACGGGAAACCGAGTCGTTCGAACGATTGCAAAATACCCTCAGCGAAAGTTTCATGTACTATGGCCACCACAACCTGATGGGCTATATATCGGGTAACCAGGACAGGCCAAGGTTCATCTCGCTGGCCGGGGGCAGCCTTGGCTGGGACGAAAACAGCAAACTGGCCGGTTGGACACGTGATATTGAAGTGGGGGATCCCATCGGGTATAAACGCATGGCGCAACTGATGGCGTTCAATATGACCATTCCGGGTGTTCCTGTCATATTCTACGGGGATGAGATCGGCCTGCCAGGAGCCAATGATCCCGATAACCGGCGGTGGATGAAGTTCGACAACCTGACAGAGGATGAACGCAACCTGCGGATTGTGGTTCAAAAGCTTATCGCCCTGCGGAAGCACAATATGGAGTTCATTTACGGCGACTTTATTCCTTTGCTGGTCAGCGAAGAACAGTACGCGTATGCCAGGTCCTATTTTGACCGGTACTCCATCGTCGTATTCAACAAATCCCGTAATCCTGAAACCATACAGATAGGCTTACCTGAAAAATGGGAAGGAAAAGAGTATGCTTCTGTCTTTGGTTCAAATTATGGCATTGCCGATGGGAAACTGACTGTGACAATTGAAGGAAACAGCTTTGAGGTTTTGAGCATTAAGGAATGAGCCCTCTCCGGAAAGTACTATTTTCTGGACTAAAGTCCATTAACTGGTTGATTATCAATTACCCCGGTCTTAAGACCGGGGTAAAGCAAATTACCGGTTTAAAGGGCTTTAGCCCTAAATTTAGGTTCATAAATCCCTTTTCGGAGGTAACTCCAGAATAAAATACGGATTACGCAGATAACGATCACATTACGGAACAAAGATTCAGAAAATATTACTTAAAATTTCAAATCATGAAACATAACCGGAATTCATTTTCAGGCCTGATGATCGTCATCATCCTTACTTTCCTCTGGACAGCATGTAAGCAGCAACCATCAGAGATCATTGGCACATCAAGGCTGCCCGACAGCGAGGTAACCCATCCCGAATGGAGCAGAAACGCGAATATCTACGAGGTAAACATCAGGCAGTACACCCCGGAGGGTACGCTCCTCGCCTTTGTTAAGCATCTTCCCCGTCTGAAAGAAATGGGCGTGGATATCCTCTGGCTGATGCCCGTCAATCCGATCGGCGAACTGAACCGCAAAGGCACCCTGGGAAGCTATTATTCCATCAAAGATTACATGGCCGTCAATCCCGAATACGGCACCCTTGACGACCTCAAACTTCTGGTTGCCAGGGCTCATGAGATGGGTATGAAAGTGATCCTCGACTGGGTGGCAAATCATACCTCATGGGATAATCCACTGACTGTGGATCATCCCGAATGGTACAAGAGGGATACGGCAGGCAACATCATTTCACCCTACGACTGGACGGATGTGCTCCAGCTGGACTACGCTCAGCCCGGGCTGAGCGATTACATGATCGGAGCACTGAAATACTGGATAACCGAAGCCGATGTGGATGGTTACCGCTGCGACGTTGCCGGCATGGTCCCGACGGAATTCTGGAACCGTGCCCGCAGGGAACTGGATCAGGTGAAGCCGGTATTCATGCTCGCTGAAGCTGAAAAGCCAGAGTTGCTGTCCAAGGCATTCGACATGGACTACGGCTGGGAGTTCCATCATATCATGAACAAGGTGGCACAGGGTTCCATGATGGTCAGTGACCTAAAGAAGTATTTCAGAAAAAATGACTCCATCTGCCCCGGAAATACCTACCGTATGTACTTTACTTCCAACCATGATGAGAACAGCTGGCAGGGAACCGAGTTCGAACGGATGGGCAATGCTGCTCCCATCATGGCTGTTCTTTCGGCGACTGTACACGGTATGCCCCTGATCTACAGCGGTCAGGAGACGGGACTAGATAAAAGGCTTAGATTTTTTGAGAAAGATACCATCCTCTGGGATGGAAATGAGGAATATGCTGGATTTTACAAGATCCTTCTGGACCTGAAGCACCGCAATAAAGCCCTCTGGAATGGCAACGACGGTGGACTGATGGAGATTCTACCGGTATCCAACGATTCATTGACCCTGGTATTTACCAGACAAAAAGAAACTGACCGGGTCGTAGTACTGTTCAACTTTTCAAAAGAAAAGCAGGAAATCAAACTGCGGAATTTTGCCTATCCGGGGAGCTACACGGATATTTTCAATGGGGATGAGATCGTGATACGAAAAAGGGCTCTTTTCAAGTTAGAGCCCTGGGATTACAGGATATTTGAATTATCGGAAGAAGATTGAAACTTTTTCCTCCGTGTTCTCCGTTTATTCTCCGTGCCCTCCGTGGTTAAAATTCAGTTTACCACAGAGAACACGGAGGAATGCACAGAGATCACGGAGGAAAAAATCAGGTATCAGTATCCCGTATTTTGACTCAGGTTCGGGTTGGCTTTGATCGCGGCAGCGGGAACAGGCCACAGCTTCACATAATCCGGTGACACGTCCGGTTTCTCCCACCGCGACTCGGTATAGGTACCAAACCGGATCATATCCGACCTGCGGTGACCTTCGGCATACAGTTCCCTGGCCCTCTCTGCAAGGATATCCTCAAGGGTGACCGTATTCAGAGGATCAATGCCGGCACGCTCCCTGACCTGGTTCACCAGATCTGCAGCCTCACCGGCATCTCCGCCTGTCCGAAGGAGCAGCTCGGCTTTCATCAGCATGACATCCGCGTACCGGAAGATGGGAAAATCATTGCTCATGTAGCGATCGCTGCCTGAAATGAACGGGAATTTGGCAATACGTGCGCCGCACTGTCTCAGGCAGTTGGGCTCCAGCATGTTCACATTTGGTGTCAGGTTCAATCCCGCACCATCTGGATCCCTTGGTTTTGTCGGATTCTGAGGATCAAACTTTTCATAGCTGGGATCCGTGATCTGAACACCCTGGGCATCGTACTGCTTGCCAAATAAAAGTCCATTCCGCCTTAGATCCGTAGAGTCAAACATATTGAAAAAGGCTTCCTGGGCACAGATGCCATTCCAGGTGGAACTTGCAATGCCAAATTTGCTCTGGAGGCTGTAATGCAATGTAAAAAGGTGAACTTCAAAGCCCTGGGCATATACCTGGTCAAAGGGGAGACCCAGGATGTGCTCGCGGGAGTTGGTTGCATTGCCGATAAAGTTATTAAAGAAATCAGCCTCCAGCTGGTAAACGTTCGGTATCATGATCGAATCGCAATAATTGAGCGCGTCCTGATAGCGCGGAGTGCCAATGAATGTCTCGGCATTCAGGTACAGTTTGGCCAGGATCATGGACGCAGTGTAGTAATTGATACGTCCGTACACGGGCAGTCCAGCCTCTTTAGAAAGAAGGGGCATGGATTCTTTCAGCTCTTTTTCGATGAAAGTGAAAACCTCCAGCCGGGAATTTGTGACTGGTTTATAGTCTGCAGGATAATCGAACCGGTCTACAATGGGTACGTTCCCGTACAGGTCGATCAGCCAGTAATAGTAAAGGGCCCTGAGCCCCCTCAGTTCAGCGATAGCGATCGGGGCGGTTTCGCTGTCTATCCCCTTGAACTGATCGATCAGCTGGTTGCATTTGTTGATACCCTCATAGCAGATGTTCCACCAGAAGGATACATACCCCTCGTCAGCGGTCCATGTCTGCCGGTGATAACGGTGCCATTCGCCTCCATCGAACCAGTCGCCACCACGCTGTGGGACGATCAGCAGATCGGTACCGGCTTCCTTGCCGACCATTCCGTACTTATGGCCGATCAGCCAGTACAGATTGGTATAGGCAGCACCGAAGGCATAGATAAGGTTGTCGGGATCCTGGAAGAACAGTTCACCCGTAAGGTCTGAGTAGACCTCTTCCTCGAGCTTGGTACAGGAGGGGTGAACGATTCCCAGCAGCAGGATCACTATGATGATTTTAACCGATAATGATATTCTTTTCATGACTCAATCGTATTGATTATTAGAAAATTAAATTTATTCCGAAAGTGAAGGAACGGGTGCTGAAATAGGTCTTTTCCCTGTCAAGGCCAGGAGCAAGAGGATTGTTGTTGTCGTTTGAATCCCCGTACCTGACTTCCGGATCCACTCCGCTGTAATCGGTTATTGTGAAGAGGTTTTGTCCTGAAAGGTACACCTTCACCATTGAAATATATTTATTCTCGGGCACGTCGAAATTATACCCCAATGCAAAATTGTCCAATTTCAGGAAGGATGCCTTTTCCACGTGGACATCCGAATACTGGATGCCGTCCTGTGCTTCGATGAAATCCTGAGCGATGCTCATTCCGCTCTGGATAGCGATGGTACTGGGTTCACCAAACCGGGCGTTGTTGACATTCACCAGGGAATGACCAAATACACCCCGGAAGAAGAAGTTGAGGTAAAAATTCTTATAGCTGAAGCTATTGCCCCATCCAAACTGAAAATCAGGCAGGCCATTTCCAACCACCTCGACATCTGTTTCTGGGTCAAAAATGCTGTCATTGTCAACATCCTTGTACCTTTTCACATACATTTCCTTCGTGGAATCATATTCAATCCCAAGAAAAACAGGTGCGATGATCTCTCCGATCGGCCCGCCCTCATACACTTTTATCGTTTCAACTCCCGTCAGGTAGGGATCGCCCAGGACTCCATAATACCGCACACTTTCTCCCTCGGCAATGTCGCTGGTGATCTTGACCAGTTTGGTGCTCAGGTAATAGGCCAGATTGAGATTTGTGCTCCACTTGAACTGATCTTTTGGAGTGACATCAAAATTCAATGCCAGTTCAATGCCTGAATTTTCCAATTCTCCAACGTTCAGCCACATCCATTCCGTCGGATAGGGAGGTACCGGTACGCGATAGTCCAGCATCAGGTCAGTACTCCTGGCCCGGTAGTAGTCAAATGATCCCGAGAGGCGGTAATCCAGCAGGAAGAAATCGAGGCCCGCGCTCCATTCCTTCTTGACTTCCCACTTCAGGTTGGGATTGGCATTTCTGACCAGTTTATAGGCCTGAATGAAATTGCCTTCATAAAAGAAGTTCCCATTGGGATCTACATTGTACAGGTCCTTGGAAAGGTATGGCTGAGGAGGAAGGTTTCCGGTCTCACCGTAACCTGCACGGAGCTTGAGCCTGTTGATAAAGGGAATGTCCACAAACTGCGTGATATCCACACCGGCACTTACGCCCGGGAAATTCCCCCACTGTTCATTTACTCCGAACATGGTAGATCCATCCCTTCTGAAATTCCCGGTGAGGAAGATGGCATCTTTCCAGTTGACCGAAGCCCTGGCAAAGAAACCTATCAGGGTGGAACCGTATTTATAGCTGGAAACCATTTCATCAATGGGAACGACTCCTGATGCGGATCCGAGGCTGTTGTAGGTGAAGGCATCGGTGATAAATCCTTCTCCGTAAGCGGAATAACGGTCAACGATCTCTTCCTGCCACGAATATCCACCCAGCACTTTGACATTGAAATCACCAAAATCCTTCAGGAATTCCCCTGTTGCTTCAAACAGCTGATGGAACCGGTCGTCTGTATTCTTTTTGGCAAATCCGGAATGATTGCCTGATTTATCGCTCCGTGTGGCATTGTACAGGCTATATTTGCTGGTATAGGTTCCATACAGGTCATTTCCCCTCTCCTGGCTGTAAAATACGCCGAATTTCAGCCAGTCTACGGGCTGGAAGTCTGTTTTGATGCTGGCAATGATTTCCTTTTTGGTTCCATCGAGTGTATTTTGCTCGATGGCTGCCACGGGATTGTAAAATGCGAAAGCCGGCTGCTGGAAATAACCACCCCACTCTTCAATGTAGGCAGCAGTTGCAGCCGAGGTATCATTCCCAACCCCGTGGATGGGTGCCGTGGGGTTATAATTCGTCACAAATCCGAGAGCAGATGAAGGCGCATATTCTTCATCCCTCATGGTGGCAGAAAGATTCAGGTCAAAGGTGAGCATATCCTTCAGGGCTTTCTGCGTGTAATTCAGACGTCCGTTGAGCTGGTCGTATCCTGTGTGTATCACCACCCCATTCTGCTGCCTGTAATTGAGTGACACCCTGTAGTTGGATTTCTCCTGAGCACCGTTCAGTGCAAGATTATACACCTGGGTGAATCCTGTCTGTGTGATGGCATCCATCCAGTCCGTCTCACTTCCGTAATCCGTATGATTCGGAAATTTGAGGTATTCGTCCTTCGTGAGGACATCGATTTTCTTATCGATGGTTTCCACCGTAAAATTGGTATTGAAATCAAGGGTGGCACCTTTTTTTGCTTCCTGGAGCCTGCCTTTTTTGGTCGTGATCAGGATCACACCCGATGCGGCGCGGGTACCGTAGATAGCCGATGCGGAAGCATCCTTCAGCACGTCCATCGAAGCAATATCCTGCGGGTCAACGGATTTGAGGGAAGCGCCCTGCACCCCGTCAATGATGATGAGTGGCTCCGTATTGCTGCCAAAAGTGGAAAGTCCCCTGAGCCGAATGGTGAAATCCGCGTTGGGGTCAGCTCCCGGACGGGCTATCGACAATCCTGCCACTTTCCCCTGGATCAGCTGAATGGGATCGTTGACATTGCCATCGTTAAAGTCCTCTGACTTGACACTGGCCACAGCGCTGGTCACTTCCTTGATACGCTGGGTACCATAACCGACGACCACCACCTCGGTCAGCTCCTGTCCCGGCTGCAAGACCACATTGATGACATCAACCGTTATGGGGACGATCTGAGGCGTGTAACCCACGTAGGAAAAACTCAGGGCCTGAACCGTTTCCGGTACGACCAGCCGGTAGTTCCCATCCAGGTCTGTGACCGTTCCGAGGGTCCTGTCTTCGGCTGCCGTAATGGTCACTCCGATCAGGGTTTCCCCGGTTTCTCCGTCCGTCACTTTACCAGTGATGGTTCTCTCCTGGGAATAGCCCCAGGTAGAGCAGGCAATGAGAAACAGCAATAACATGCCTGCTTTTTTGAACATGTGTAAATGGTTGTTCATATATTCAAATTTAAATGATTGAATGCTGTAAAAATTCGCCCCGAAAATAAGAATTTTTTCATTACATCCTTATTTTGCGTGCAAGTTATTCTTAGGACGGAGAAGCAGCGTGCACTCGAAAAAATTGTTAAATTTGACAGTATATTTCTGAATGTTTAAAAATTAATGCTATTTTTACACCTGTTGATCCCGTATAAATTTGGGATTGTAATGGATTTGCTCTATTTTTGACAAATTTTTGAATAATTTATCCAATTTTATTAATAACCAAATTCTAACCAACATGAAGAAAGCATTACTATTCACTGTTTTATTCGCTTCCCTGGTTTCATTTGAAGCGATGAGCCAATGCGGGCGCGTCAGTATCATTGGCGAGTTCAACGGTTGGGCAGGCGACGTTTTCATGACAAGAAATTCTGAAACGCCTTCCTCCTTTACTGGTTTTCTCACGCTGACTGCAGCTCAGGATGGCAATGCCGACGGGATCATTGAACTGAAATTCCGTGCAAATGCTGACTGGGCCATCAACTGGGGCGCCGCTGATTTCCCCTCCGGGATTGGCGTTCTCAATGGAGCCAACATTCCGGTTCCACCCGGGAATTATTATATCACATTTGATTGTGAATCGGGTGCCTATAATTTTGCCACCACCTGCGGTACGATCAGCGCCATTGGTGAATTCAACGGCTGGTCGGCCGATTATCCGATGTACCGCGATGCAGCCAATGTGGATCTCTGGACAACAACCATTTCCTTTAAAGAAGCAGACGACACAAGTGATCCGCCAGATGGTATCATCGAAATGAAGTTTCGCCAGAATGCTGACTGGGGTGTGAACTGGGGAGCCGCTGATTTCCCGACAGGGATCGGTGTGCAAAATGGAGCCAATATTCCTGTCCCCCTGGGTAATTACAAGGTCACCTTCAACTGCTCAACGGGAGAATATAATTTTACCTCCACCTGCGGAGCCATCAGCATCATCGGTGAGTTCAACGGTTGGGCCGGCGATGTGGCATTGATGAGAACAGACAGTGATCCGGATCAATGGCATGGAATGCTCACCCTGCTGCCTGCTCAGGATGGAAACCTCGATGGGATCATCGAACTCAAATTCCGCCAGAATGCAGACTGGGGTGTGAACTGGGGAGCCGCTGATTTTCCATCGGGGATTGGCGTACTGAATGGAGCCAACATCCCCGTTCCGCTGGACGGCAGTGGTATAACGACGGATTATCATGTCCTGTTTAACTGTGCAACAGGTGCATACAGCTTTACTGCCGCTTCCGGAACCATCAGCATGATCGGTGAATTCAACGGCTGGAACGGTGATGTCCCCATGAACAGGGATGAAGCAGATCCGAACCTCTGGACACTCTACCGCTCATGGTATGCCAACTCCCAGGTCAAATTCCGTGAAAACAACGACTGGTCTGTAAACTGGGGCGATGATACCTGGCCGTCAGGGACTGGCACTCCAAATGGCCTGAATATCCCTCTGGTTGCCGGTAAATATGATGTGACCTTCAACTCCTCCACCGGTGCGTACAACTTTGTGGAAAATAATACGAACTGCGGGGAAATAGGCATTATCGGTGATTTTAACGACTGGGGCGCCGGCGAACCGGTCACTGACCTGTGGATGGTAAGGGATCCGATGTATCCCAGCCAATTCACCGTTACCGTTAACTTCACAAGCTCCACGGGCGTGCTTTTCCGCATGGATGGCGACCAGACCTATACCAATGTATGGGGAGGAACATCCCTGTGCCAGACAGGTGAGATGGATCCTTCCAAGATCATCGCGGTTTCCGGCGGCAAGTACAACATCACCTTTAACTGCAAATCGGGCGACTACTGCTTTGAAAGGCTGGGTAACTCGGTGATCGCTCCCAAAGTATTTACCATGACCATGGATGGCAAGCTGGATGAAGCCGACTGGAAGATCAACCAGAATATCTCCCGGATCGTTGACGGCACAGCCAGCGCTGACCTGAATACTGTAAACTTCGGCGTGACCTACAATGATGAATTTCTCTTTGTCGGTATCGACATTGCCGATGCCATCCCCTCTACCGGCGACGGCGGAGAGGTTTACCTGGATGGGAACAAATCAGGCGGTGCCTATGACGCCAGCGACATCCATCTTAAATTCGGCATTTTAGGCATTGAGGTTATTTACGGTCCCTCAGGGATTGAATGCCAGCTCGGATTTGGTCTGACGACCACCGGTTATGCCGGTGAAGTGGCCATCCCGTGGGAAGCACTTGGCCTAACCCCCGGTGCCAATATGGGATTCGATATCATCGTATCTGATGACGATACCGGCACAGGTGTTCCTGACTATAAATTAGCTTGGAACGGTGGCCTGCAGAACGATGAAAACACTTCATCCTTTGGCGACCTGGTCTTTGGAGTGCTCTCATGCGGTTGCATCAGTGTGTACAATGAGACGATCGGAGATGTTATTTTGAGAAATCCGATCGATGAACCGACAAAATACATTGGTACATACAACTTTGATGACAATTATAACCTTGTGTTCCGCAAAGACTTGCAGGGAACCGTCACCTGGGCAAAAGATGTATTCCCGGAAGGTACAGCCGACCTTGGCGGACCAGCCATCCCGGCCACCACCGGCAGATACAGGATCCATTTTGACTGCCTGACGGGAGAATATAAATTTGAAGCCTCCACCTTACCCACCGAAGGCATCGCCTACGTTGCGTACATTGATACCCCGCCGGTGATCGACGGTGACCTGGGTGAATATACCCTTGCCTATGGATCTACAATCCTCGCAGCAGGAAGCAATCCTAACAACACTGTAACCTGGGGCGCCAACTGGGATCAGAACAGCCTTTACCTCGGTGTGAAAGTGGTCGACGGTGTGGTGGAAGGCAGCGGTAATCCATGGGATAACGACGCCATTGAGTACTACATCGATGGCAATAACGACAAAGGTTCCAAGGTGGAAGCCGGATTCGACACCCAGCTTATCCAGGATTTTCTCAGTGCAAGCACTGCAGACACCGCCCTTTGGTTCAAAGCCGATGGTGTCCAGGCTACTTCACCCGACCAGTGGGCTGCCAAGTGGAAAGCTACCAATGACGGATATAATTGCGAAGTGCGGCTTGACTGGAGCATCTTCAGTTTTGCACCCGGCAGAGGAAGGACCATTGGCTTCAGCCTGGGCAATAACGACAGCGACAATGGCATCGGACGTGACTCTCAGACCGTATGGTATGGCACAGGGAATAACTGGAGCAATCCGGGCGACCTTGGCGACCTGCAGCTGACAGGCGGCGACTATTACTATGGCTTTGAAGAGGTCTTCTTCAATACCAGCCTCAACCTGTACCCAAACCCGTCCAACGGTAATGTATTCCTGCAAACCACCACCAACGACCTCGACGGTGATGTCACCATCTTTGTGAGCGACATCTCCGGAAGGACCATGAAGGTGATCAACGAACGCCTGAACGGAATCAACAACATCGTGACCATCGGTACCGACGACCTGGCACCGGGATTATACCTTGTTAACATCATCACCGAAAGTGGTAAAAGAGCCGTGAAAAAGCTCATCGTCTACTGATAGCCATTTGTAATGGCTTTTGAAAGAAAGGCTGCCTCCTGATCGAAGCAGCCTTTCTTTTTTATTCCAGGAAATGACCATAAGACGTTAATTAATGAATTACCCTGTGCTATAGCGCGGGGATAGTTGATCCCCGGTCTGAAGACTGAGGTAAGTGATGGTACCAGTATTTTCACTATTTTTGCATTCCTGAATCTATATCTAACCTAAAATCCAATTACCAGATGAACTTCCCGTTTCGATTTTTTATTGTGATTATTTCATTCTTCATCCTTACTCCTTCATTAACCTTCTCCCAGCTTATTTCTTCAGATCCGACGTTCCCCTCAGATCAGGATGAAGTGGTCATCACCTTCAACGCCGCCCTGGGCAGCGGCGGACTGGCAGGCTATACCGGCGATGTGTATGCCCATACGGGCGTCATCACCCAGTACAGCACCTCCGCCGGTGACTGGAAATACGTGCAGGCCGACTGGGGTGAGAATATTCCCAAGTGCAAGATGACCAGGATAGGAACGGATCTTTATCAGCTTACCATCACTCCCACCGTACGTCAATATTATAATGTACCGGCCGGTGAAAAAATACTTCAGATGGCCTTTGTCTTCCGGAGTGCCCAGCAGGTGAGCGGCCAGTGGCTGGAAGGAAAGACCGAGACCTTCGGGGATATTTTTGTCGACATTGTGGAAGCAGGCCTGAATGCTACTTTTGTGTATCCTGATACGAAAGCGAACATTCTCGAACCGAATGATACCCTTTTTATAAAAGCCGAATCCCAGTACGCCGATTCGATCTTTCTGTATATTAATAATGATCTGAAAAAGAAAGCAGCAGGGAACATCATTTTAGATTCACTGATTGCTGAAACCTTTGGAAAATACAGGGTAAAAGTTGTCGCCACGAACAGTGAAGGATCCGTTACTGATTCCCTCTACTATTTTGTCAGGACCGAGCCCCAGGTCATGGAACTTCCTGCAGGAACCATTGAAGGCATCAATGTAATCAATGAAACTACGGTCACCCTGTGCCTCTACGCTCCCAACAAAAATTACGTTTTCGCCATCGGCGATTTCAACAACTGGGAGGTGGATGAATCTACCTATATGTACCGCACACCCGATTCAAAACATTACTGGGTGACACTGAACGGCCTGAGCTCTGCCAGGGAATATATCTTCCAGTACTGGGTCGATGGGGAAATCCTCATCGGGGATCCTTATGCCGAAAAGGTGAGCGATCCCTGGAATGACAAATACATCAGTGATGATACCTATCCTGACCTGATCCCCTACCCGGAAGGAAAAACCACTGGCATTGCCACGGTCTTTCAGACACAGCCCGAATCCTATACCTGGACAGCCTCGGGGTTCAAACCGCCAGCAGTTACTGATCTGGTTGTCTATGAGCTGCTTGTACGTGATTTTGTTCACGCTCACTGCTATCAGTCCCTCATTGATACGCTACCATACTTAAAAGACCTTGGGATCAATACGATTGAATTAATGCCGGTAAATGAATTTGAAGGAAACCTCAGCTGGGGATACAATCCTTCCTATTATTTTGCGCCGGATAAATATTATGGTACCAGGAATAAGCTGAAAGAGTTCATTGATGAATGCCATGTCAACGGCATTGCAGTGATCCTGGATGTGGTGTTCAACCATTCCTTCGGACAGTCTCCCATGGTGATGCTCTACTGGGACAGTGAGAATGGCCGTCCGGCAGCCGACAACCCCTGGTATAATCCGGTAGCCAAACACGATTATAATGTGGGATTCGATTTCAACCATGAAAGTGCCGATACAAAGCGTTTCGTTGACAGGGCTGTCACCTTCTGGCTGAACGAATACCATGTGGACGGATTCCGGTTCGATCTCTCCAAAGGATTCACTCAGAAGAATACACTAAACAATACGGATGAATGGGGAAAACTCGACAATTCGCGCGTGACGATCCTTAAACGGATAGCTGATACCATCTGGGCCACCAAATCCGATGCTTTCGTTATATTGGAACATTTTGCAGAGAACCAGGAAGAGACCATACTGGCTGAATACGGGATGCTGCTCTGGGGAAATGAAAATTACCACTATACTGAAGCATCCATGGGATATGTGAATAATTCTAACTTTTCCTGGGCATCCTACAAGCAGAGGGGATGGACCAAGCCGCATGCGGTAGTCTACATGGAAAGCCATGACGAGGAACGGATGATGTACAAGAATGTTACTTATGGCAGGTTAAAAGACGACTATGACATTCAGGATACGGCCGTTGCCCTCAAAAGAGCCCAGCTGGCCACACTGTTCTTCATGTCAGTACCGGGGCCGAAGATGATCTGGCAATTTGGTGAGATGGGATATTACGATTCGATCGGCTACAATGGCCGGACGGGCCCCAAACCGATACGCTGGAATTTGCTGGATGATTATCAGAGGAGGTATCTGCATGACTTTTATGCAGCCATGATCAAACTAAAAAAGGAACAGGATTTCTTCCGCACCGCTGATTTTTCACAGGCTGTGACAAGTGCCATGAAACGCATCAACCTGAACGGCAATCCGGTCTCTGCTACCATCGTTGGTAATTTCAACGTGATTTCCGGTACGCTGAATCCTAATTTTCAGCATACAGGCGTATGGTATGAATATTTCACGCGGGATTCCGTTATGGTGACGGATATCAATGCCGAAATAACACTTGAAGCGGGTGAATACCGGTTCTACACCGATCAGAAACTGGCCGCGCCCGACCTCAATACGGGTTCACAGGAAATCCTGCCACCCTCCTCGATTGGTTTTACGGTCTATCCAAATCCGGCAAAAGACCAGATTACCGTTACGTATGTGCTGGATCAGACTGCACGTACGGAAATCAGGCTGTACGCGCTGACAGGAATGGAAATAGCGGTTCTTGATTCAGGTAAGCATTCCCCTGGGACATATACACTCAATATCGATACGGATCACCTGCAGCTGAAAGCCGGTGTATACCTTCTAAAGATGAGCATCAACGAGCATGCAGGAATACAAAAGGTAATCATTCGGTGATAGAACATGGATGACGCGGATAACACAGACTTTCACGGAATAAAAAATCCGCGATCATCCGCGTCATCCATGTTCCATTATTGAATTACTATTTTCCGGAAGATCCCTGCAGAAGTTTTAATAATATACATCCCAGGGGACAGATTTCCGACCTCAATCCGAACAGCATCATTGCTCTCAAGGATGAGTCTTCCATAGATATCGTAGAGGGAAATGTCATCGATTGCATTCAGATACAGGAGATCTCCATAACAGGGATTCGGATATATGACCAGGTCATCCATAGCGCTTAATTCCGAATATCCGGTAGCGGAATTTGGTTCTCCGGGAGTGGAAATGTCAAAAAATTTCCATTCCTGGGCGCCATCGACCACTCTTCCAAAGGAAATATCATCGTTTTGAAGACCGAAGGTCACCGAATCCACCAGGGCGTAACCGGAAGCTTCATTGCCAAAGATACCGATCTCCTCCCCTTCTTTAGCCAGTTTATAATTCGTGTGTGTATCACCCTGGGCCGGAGTGTCATCCGCCCAGATCAGCAGGAATTCACCAGGAAGCAGGGTTCTGCCGGGAAGCATCCATTTGGTTGGATTACCCATATTATCAGAGAGATACATATCTCCCAGCCAGATCTGCTCGTCACTGGCATTGTAAAGCTCGATCCAGTCGTCAGCCTGCCCGTATTCATCCATGATGGTAGATTGATTCGCCGCCATGAACTCATTGATCATGACACGCTGCGACGGCAGCTTACCGATTTCAATCACAAGGGGAATGCATGGAAGGATGGACGAATGCATTGCATTATCCATTGCCGCTATCTGGCAGGAAATGGTCGTCGCCTCGCTGAATCCATCCATGCGATTACCCCATATCCGGTCACCGGGAGCCTTATCGTCGTGGATCCCATCGTCATAAAGCTCAAGCTCCTGCTGATCGCCCCCTTCAACGGAGAGGATCACCCTGACATAGGATAGTTCGACGTCATCTTCAGCGAATGCATGGAAGATGACCGGCATGTTCAGCCCTGATTCCGTGACCTGGATATAGTTAATCACAGGGACCATATCCGGGAGGACAAGCTGGATCAATGCTGCATCATGACGGGTTTGGATATAGGGCTTCAGACCGTATTTTACATGACCTCCCAGCGACTGGTTATACGAATTTAAAAAATCCGCAAAGGTATATCCATAATCCTGGGGATAATAGGGATCATCAACAATATATGGTATGATCCTCTGTTTTACCTCTTCGATGCGAGGAAAGAGCAAGTCCGGATTAAAAACGGAATCGAGCATATACTTCACATAAAAGGAATACTGGTTCCTGTATTCAGCTATTGCCATCAGGCGGTTGAACAGCGGCCTGGATTCAGAAGGACCCCATTGGTAGATATTCCTGGTACCCCAGTCGATGTTGAACCAGTCAATGCCAAAGGTATTGTCAAGGTCATACGGGATGTATTCAAATTTCCCTGTCTGGGTATTGTGATACAGGTAAAAATTGTTCTTGTTATAGATGTACCCGTCCCAGTTCGCTGTAATGACGTCAAATGCCATGATCTTAAGGTAGTCGTACACATTGAAGAGCTGATCGATCCTGCATTTGAATTCATTGTCCGGTGCGGAATGAAGCATCTGGATAAAATCCCTCAGGTCAGTGTAATCATCGATCTCTTCATTGATGGTCAGTTCGTAGGCTCTCCGGTCACCAGCCATGAATTTATAGTTGTCAGGATCACTGCCCAAGTACGTAAGGTCGGCAGGATAAAGGCATTTATACAGGTTCCCTCCGTTGTTGCCATACCTTGAATGGACGAACTCCTCGTCGATGTGCTCAACATTGATGTACAGGCCATAATAACTGCCATTGATATACACTTCCACGTGATTGGACCGGGGGGCGGGTACACTCATTGCGGCAAGCATATCCCAGCAAAGTTTCGAACGGATAACGGAAGGATCATTATGTTCGCCGTTGAGGTTCATCTTTTCCACGCCGTTATACTTCCTTCCTGAATGAAATGTATTGAAAGACACCTTGAAGGATTTCTTTTTGGAATACCTGGAAGTGTTGCCACGCAACCTGAATCCGATCTCATCCACCGTGTCATTCACCGTTCCGTTGTTGAAGATAAAAGTGGCTGAAAATTCATGATCGCTTTCCACGTTCTCGTAGATCCATTCCAGCGAGTCGGGGTTGATCAGTATATCGATCCTTGGAACGACATCGTCGCGGTAAAGCTCCCCGGGCTCCGGAGAAGCAGGTTGGGCAAGGCAATGGATGGCTGAAAAGGCAACTAAAAACGCGCCGAGTATCTTTCCGTATAATTTCATCAGGTGTTATTTAAAAGACGTTCAAAGATACTCTTTATTGGCACCGGAAATTCAATGGAACGCGGATTAAACGGAATACGCTGAATATCGCGGATTTATATCCGTGAAAATCTGTGTGATCCGTGTCATCCGCGTTCTATCCCCTCAGAATCTCAGTCGAAGGATCATATTAAAGGTCCTTCCAAACGACCAGAATCCCCTGAAGGTATCTTTATCATGGGATGCACCATCATCTCCGCTGATAACAATTGCTTTGCCGGTTACATTGAAACAACTCACCTGAAAGCAGGCTTCATTTTCAAGGATATTAAAGGTGTAGCCTGCATGAAGATCCAACGTATTGTAAGGTGGGATGTGATAGGGTTGTGTCCGGTTGCTGGGATCATTCCGTGTCACAGGATTGAAATCAGCGTACAACCGGCCGTTGATCACCCAGTTGGTTTTCAGAAACAGCTGGCGGGTAATATCCAGCTGAAAAAATAATCCACCCTGCGTCTGGGGAGAACCTCCCACATATAGACCATCCGCATAGACTTTCATGGTATCCACCAACACATCATAATCGTCGTAGATCTCAGCACTGACGTCGTTCTTCCACTTCCATGACCCGACCGAAAGGAATCCGCCTGCCGACAGGAAGCTGCTTATCCGTGCTTCTGCTTCCAGTTCAACGCCCATATGCAGTGCATCAAGGCCTTTAATCATTGCTTTGCTCATGGTGCTATCGATGAGCAGGATATTTTCATTCGATAACAGTGATTTATCCTTCCAGTAAGTACAATAGGCATTCATATCAACAGATACACCATGCTTTTTAAATCCGTAACCAACCTCTGTTGCAGCGATCTTTTCGTTCCTGATATCCTGTGCAATGGCATTGGAGTAATTGACAAAGACAAAAGAAAAATAGGGTTGCCTTGAATAATAGCCGGCGTTGATAAAGGCATGATTCCATGCATTGAAATTATAGTTCACTCCTGATTTCACGTCAAAACCGGCCAGCGGCACCCAGTCGCTTTTCGGATCCGTGACATAATTGTAAGGATCTTCCCGCTGGTACCAGGAATTCGAAACTGTCAGGGCTGCAAACACCGACAGAGGCCCCGTTGAATATTCGACCTGTCCGAAGCCGCTGATAAAGTTGATCCTGGAGTAATTATCCACCTTGATCACATCACCGACGTTTTTTATTTCCTCCCTGCCAGCCAGGCCGTCAACCGCCCAGGCATGATCATCAATAAAGAAATCTCCGCCAAGCAGGTCAGTGATCCGTTCATAGAGATGCGACTGAAAGGTTCGGGCATGAAGGCCTGCAAGAAATTCCCATCTTTCATTGAGGTTGTATTTCCAGTTGGTAAGCAGTCCCACCCAGTAATGGGGAGCAAGAAAATGGCTCTGAATATTTTTGGAGTAGCCTCCAACGTATTCACCCGTTGCCAGCAACGCGGAGTCGGAGTGCGTCGCATTTTCATTGTAAATGGCATCCCAGTCGATCTGATTACCGGGATTCCGGTAGGAGAAGACGGAAGGGGCATAATAGCTTTCTGTCCATTTGCCTCCTCCCTGGCCCATCACCATATACAGGGAAGTTGCGACAAACGAACGTTCAGATGCTTGCCAGTAATGACTGAAGTTAAGGTTGGGTTTGTGGAAGAAATTCTCATTTTGATTATTGATCTCTCCATTGTAGCTTCCCCAGCCATAATTGAATCGGTTACCGTATTGTTCATATTCGCTGTAACTGAGTTTGTACGTATTCTGCCCGTGTACCTGGGGGGATCCCAGCGCAGTGAATACGAGCTTATGGTTTTTGCCAACATCTTTGGAAATGCCCAGGAAATAAGACCATCCTCTGATATACGTTGCATCCACGTAGCCCGGACCTTTGATCAGTGAGCCGGCAAAGCTGAAGGAAAAACCACCGGGCAGCCTGCCTGAGTTCAGGGAAAGGGTGGTTCTTGAATTCCCGTAATCCGTTATCGAAAAAGCCAGGGATCCTCCCTTTTCAGCTTCGGTAGTTTTTGTGATGATATTGATGGTTCCTCCAACTGAGTTCATGGCCACTTTGGAGGCGCCCAGACCCTTTTGCACCTGAATGGCTCGGGTGACATCGGCCAGTCCAAGCCAGTTGGACCAGTACACAAGGCCATGTTCAACCGAACTGACGGGGATGCCGTTCAGCAGCAAAGCCACGTTTTCCTGCTTAAATCCCCTCAGCGACACCTGAGCATCTCCCGTTCCACCACCCTCTCTTGTGGCATACACTCCTGGCACAAGCTTCATGATCTCAGGATACTCCTGGTTTCCCAGCTCCCTTTGTATCATATCCCCGGGGATCAGCGATACAGAAACAGGGGTTTTTCTTTCCCGGACAAAGGAAGAAATAACCTGTATACCCTTGAGTGACACAGTGTCCTTCCACTGACTTATTTCCGTCAAAGTATCCCTGATACTACCTGGCATCGCCTCCTGCTGAGATATTGCATCCATGCAAATCAATACAAATCCCAAAGCAAGTCTTGTCCTGTTCATTGGAAAAAAATGAATCCCTGAAAAATAAAAAAGCCCTGATACATCAGGGCCACATGGAATTTGGCAAATCTTGAATACCCGGATCGCAAACCTGCTCCCTCACGGGAGCATTTTCCTGAACCAGGATCGCTGTAAAACTTCTTCCATCCAGACTGTAACTGTCGGTCCCGTAGTTTCAACGGATCAGCCCCGGAATTGCTCCGGAGGTCGTGGACTTTCACCACCGATCGGGGATTTCACCCTGCCCTGAAGTATTTGGGGTGGAAGATGGGATTCGAACCCACGACACCTGGAACCACAATCCAGTGCTCTAACCAACTGAGCTACATCCACCGTGTTTAGAGGTGCAAAGATAATCAAAAATCAAAAATCATAGATCAAAAATCAAAATTTAATACAGCTACAGCTGCGTATTGCCGGTTATGTTCTTGCAGTTTGAAACTTGAAACTTAAAGCTTGAAGCTTACAGCTATAATAACCCTACCTTTGCAACCATGATGATCCTGTTCAGGAAGAGAGAGTATGTCAGCGGGGGATCGCTATCAAAGCTTGCTCTGAAGAGATTATGGAGAAATCCGCTGGCGGTGATTTCCCTGATCCTGATCGGGGCTGCCATCCTCATTTCGGTCCTGGGCTATCTGATCACACCCGATTCCACACCCTACAGCAATGAACAATTTCTCGAACTGTCGATTCATAAGCCCGGGACAAAAGTCAAAATGCTCCATGTTGAACAAAACACGGATCATAAGAAAAAGAATGTGATCATGAAGATGCTGTTTGGCAGCAGGCGCTCCTATACGGCTATTCCCTTCAGCGACATTCATTTCGAAGGTGATAAGGTCATGGTCGAAGAATATTCCGACACACCTTTGCCCGATCCTCAGAAACAAACGTTTGATCTTGCAGATGTGGCCTATGCCATTGACATGAATAAGGAGGTACTTACGGATGCAGATACGGTCATCTTTACGGATATAAAGGGGAAATATCATCGCATGGCAACGGCCGATCTGCAGAGACTGGTCATGGAAAACCGTGTCATCACCCGGCATTATCTTCTGGGAACAGATCAGTTTGGGCGCGACATGCTCAGCCGTTTGCTCATTGGGACCAGGGTCAGTCTGTCGGTAGGCCTCGTCAGTGTGGCCATCTCTCTTGTCATTGGCATCCTGCTTGGGTCGGTTGCCGGCTTTTTCAGGGGAAGGGTAGATGACCTGATCATGTGGTTCATCAACGTGGTGTGGTCAATCCCGACACTTCTGCTGGTCATTGCCATAACGTTTGCCCTTGGGAAAGGTTTCTGGCAGGTCTTTGTGGCCGTGGGGCTGACCATGTGGGTGGAGGTCGCCCGGGTAGTCAGGGGACAATTCATCAGCATCAGGGAGAAAGAGTTCGTTGAGGCGGGCCGCGCACTGGGCTACAGAAACAGCAGGATCATCTTCCGGCATATCCTGCCCAATGTGCTGGCCCCTGTCATCGTGATATCGGCTGCTAATTTTGCATCCGCTATCCTGATGGAAGCCGGGCTGAGTTTTCTGGGTATTGGAGTCCAGCCGCCGATGCCTTCCTGGGGTAGCATGATCAGGGAAAATTATCCCTATATCATTCTGGATTCCGCATACCTTGCCATTCTTCCGGGATTGGCAATAATGGTCATGGTCCTGGCGTTCATGCTTATAGGAAATGCCTTGCGCGATGCACTCGATGTGAGGACAATAGGCAGTTGGCGGTAGGCGGTAGGCAGTTGGCAGTTGGCAGCACATCCCGAGGAATGCCGTGACCAGGGATAAGCGATTATCATAAGATCTGCTGCATCTAAAAACAACTTTTACAAGTGAATCCTAATCATAAAAATGTAATTTTGTAAAAAAACTAACAAGCAGTGAAAAGAACGATAATCATATTGGCCCTCTTCTCCTTCATCATGGCTTCCTATGGCCAATCCAATGAAGCCAACATATGGGTATTTGGCAAACGTGCCGGATTGAACTTCAACGTTTCCAGCGGTTATCCGGTACCCTATTCCGGCATCAACACCTATTTTATTGCCCAGGAAGGATGTGCATCCATTGCAAGTTCCGGCGGTGATCTGCTTTTTTATACCGACGGACAGCAGGTATGGAACAAGCAGAATGAAGTTATGGATAACGGAACCGGACTTCTCGGCCATATGTCATCCACCCAGTCGGGCATCATTGTTCCCAAGCCCGATAATCCCAACATCTATTATGTCTTCACTGTTCCCTACCAGGGTGATCCGGTTGGGCTGAGATATTCGGTGGTGGATATCTCGCAGAACGGAGGATTGGGAAAAGTCATCGAAAAGAACTCATTTCTGACTACTCCGGTAACGGAAAAGGTGACCGCCATGAAGCATGAGAACAACGAGGATATCTGGGTGATCACTCATAAATGGCGCACTTTCAAGATTACAGGAGGAGATACCACCTTTTATCCCTCTGATACGATCCTTTCGTACCTGGTGACCGAACAGGGGATCGATCCCAATCCGGTCATATCAAAAGTCGGTCGAAAATGCGGGGGCAGCTGGCTGAATACGGTCGGATACCTGAAGGGGGCCCCTTCCGGCGACAGGCTGGCCATGGCCGTATTCTACAGCGACTATTACCAGTTGTTCGATTTTTCTGCTGCTACCGGCGAGGTCTCCAACCCGATCACCTTCGACGGATACAAGTATGCCTATGGCGTTGAGTTCTCCCCCAACTCGAGGTACCTGTACCTGACGGCCGAGGACTCGGCCAATTTCAAAAAAATGAACATTTACCAGTTTGACCTTTTTGCCGGAGATTCCAATGCAATAAAAAGTTCAGGTATCAAGATAGGCTATATCATGAACAACTCGGCCATCGGACGAGGGGCACTGCAAGTGGGTCCCGACCAGAAAATCTACGTCGCACGTGGAGATGTCGACTCCATTGCAGTGATCAACAATCCGAACCTGCGCGGGACACAGTGCGACCTGGATCCTCACGGGATCGAACTGGGTATCAACCAGTACTGCCAGTACGGCCTTCCTACCTTCATTCAGACCTATTTTGCCCCCCCAAAATTCACCTATGATCACGTATGCTGGGGAGATCAGACCCAGTTCACAATAACATCCGATATCACCGGTTACCTGTCCGTGGAATGGAACTTTGGCGACGGGGGTGTATCCAACCTTGTCAATCCGGTTCATCAATACGCCAACTGGGGCAATTATGTGGTCACCCTGGTTGTGACCTATGCATCCACGGAAAGGACTGCCGAGGAGGTGATCACGATCCTCTCCAAGCCAACGGCGAACTTCTCTTACGATCCCTATTGCTTCGGCGCTCCCACACAGTTCCACGACCTTTCAGTCCCCAACGGCGGCAGCGTGGATGGTTGGATATGGGATTTCGGAGATGGTGGCACATCTGATTTAAAGAATCCCCAGCACACGTTCACCACGCAGGGACAACACACGGTCAAACTCACCGTGACCACCAACAATGGGTGCATCAGTGATGTCAAAACGTTGACAGTCAATCAGATACCGCCTCCGGCTGTTTCAGCCACACCGACTGGACCCAATAAGATGTGCGAGAATGGACCAAATACTTCGTACAATACCACTGGCGCCAGTGACGCAGTTTCCTATATCTGGAACCTGTCGCCTGCCGGTGCAGGAATAATCACAGGCTCAACAAAAAATGCCACTGTGAACTGGACAGACACCTATGCCGGGATCGCTTCCATTACGGTGACCAGCGTTAACCAGTGCAACGAAAACAGCGCGCCATCAGGTGCACTGCAGGTGAACGTGACCGCACTCCCGACGGTATTTGCGGGAATTGATACCGCCATCTGGTACGACTCACCCTACTATTTTGCCGATGCGGCCGTCACCGGGAACGGTCCGTTTAACTACCAGTGGGAACCTGCTGATTCATTGCTGGATAATACTGTTCTCCATCCCACAACGATTTATCTTAAGTCCTCCAATCTTTTTACCCTGAGCGTCTGGGATGTAAACACATGTTATGAGGAAGATGCTATGCTGGTAAAGATAAAAGGTGGTCCCCTGGGAGTTTCCATCATCACCGACAGGGATTCCATATGCTGGGGTGGTCAGACTCAGCTCTATGCCAATCCCTGGGGAGGATCCGGAGATTATTCCTTTGAATGGTCATGCGATACAGATCCCGGCTGGCACTCGACCGTACAAACCATCATGGTGGCTCCTGATGTCACGTCTACCTATACGGTTGAGGTGGATGACGGGATCAATGATGATGAATATTCCATCACCGTCAAGGTCATCGCACTCCCCGTCGCAGAAGCCGGCGAGGATATATCGATCAACTGGGGGACCACTGCACAGCTGAATGGAAGCGCCACGGGAGGTGCCGGCGGACCGTACGAGTATCTCTGGAGCCCCGAGGGATGGTGCGTGCCTCAGAATACACACAATCCAATGACAGTCCAGCTCTTTAACTCCAAAACATTTTCACTGGAGATCACCGACAGGTTCGGCTGTAAGGATACCGATGAAGTTACCGTGCATATCACCGGTGGTCCTATCACAGCCAGCCCCTCTGCCAGGGATACGATCATATGTTATGGAGATTCCACGCTACTGTTTGCCAATCCTGGCGGCGGATCAGGAATCTATGACTTCTTCAGGTGGAGACCCAGAATCCTGGTTGCTGATAGTACAGCGGAAACAACCTATACTACTCCCCTTTATATTACCACTGACTTTATCGTCAGGGTACAGGATGATTTTGGCAATGAAGCCCATGATACCGTCACCGTTATGGTCAATCCATTGCCCGAAACCCTGCTCTATCCCGAAAGTGTACCCATCATTGATGATCCCGTAAAAGTCTGCGTGTACGACACCCTTCTGCTACGCCCCTACCAGGGAAACAAAGAGGTGAACTACCTGTGGAATAATGGATCATTTGCAGATACCATGCAGGTACAGACCACGGGCGTCGGGGTGGAAATACAGACCTACTGGGTGCGAACCGAATTTGTGGAGACCGGGTGTATCAACCATGATACGGTCACGTTCATCTTTACCTTTGATGATTGTGTCGGAATTGGTGATATCGAAGACAATTCTGCTTTCATGCTCTTCCCCAATCCGGCAGATGAAATGACCTACCTGCTGACAAAAGGCCTGCAGGGAGATTATACCCTGAGGATGGAGGATATGAAGGGCGTGGTAGTCAGGGAGGAAGAAATATACCTGCAGTCGGAAAACTCAGGTAACCAGGTCATCGACCTGAAGGATTTCTCGCCCGGTATCTACCTGGTCAGGATTTTCAATTCCAGGAGTGTTTATGTCAATAAACTTATCATCCGGTAAAAGTCCCCCATGAATCAGAAACTTCGATCCACCCTGATGTGGGTGTTCTCGGTTATTTTCACCCTTGCATTCGTATATTACCAGCGGCTGACGGGTCCTACCTATCCGGTCACTGTAAAAACAGAGATAGGCGGGCAAATCGTCAAAAACAAGCTTCCCAGGACATGGGAGTGTGGTTCAGATGCCGGGATCATCCTCCTGATTCCGGATACATCGGTGAAAGGCTATCTGCAGTATAAACGCTACCATAGCTACGATGTCTGGTTTGAGGCAGTAATGGAAAGAGCAGGTGATACATTGATGGCTTTTCTTCCTGACCAGCCCGCTGCAGGGAAAATAGAATACCGGATCTTTCTGGAACACGAAAGAAAGCGAACTCTCCTGACCACCGAAACGGTCATACTTCGTTACAAGGGAGCTGTACCCGACTGGATACTGATCATCCATATCCTGCTTATCTTTTCGGCAATGCTCTTTTCAACGCGTACCGGATTGGAAGCTATATCCAACGGAAAGCGGATCATCCCCTATACCAGGCTGACCATCCTCCTGCTCTTCGTGGGGGGCCTCATCCTGGGACCGGTCATTCAAAAGTACGCGTTTGATGCATTCTGGACCGGTTGGCCCATCAGCAACGACCTTACCGACAATAAAACTGCTATTGCCTTTATTTTCTGGCTCATCGCTTTTATCCAGCAGCAACGAAAGCATAAATACAGGCTCTGGGTGATCATTGCTTCCGTGGTACTGGTCATTATTTTTCTTATCCCTCACAGTATGTGGGGTTCGGAACTGAACTACATGGAGCAATAAAAGAGTATTCAGCAGGATCAGTTCATCGAAAGATCAGGTGGGAAATTGGCCCAGACAGCATAATCATCGCCAAAGGAACGCATCAGATCGCTCCACATAACCCTGGGATTGGTATGAATCACCTGCTCTGCCCTGGTGGTTGATACCACCCACGACTTCTCTTTCAGTTCGCGGTCAAGCTGATGCGACTCCCAGCCAGCGTACCCGATAAAGAAGCGTATTTCACTGGAATTGAGCTGTCGTAGTATCATCATTTCTTTGATCCTGTGAATGTCACCTCCCCAGTACAATCCATCCATGATCCTGATGCTGTTCTCAATGACATTACCCAGGGTGTGGATATAAAAGATGCTGTCGGTCTTGACGGGCCCTCCCAGGTACATCTGGGCATTGAAATCAGGAAAATCCTTGGTCACTTCATTCAGTTTGGCTTGTATAGGCTTGTTGACGATCAATCCGAACGAACCCTCTTCATTATGTTCGGCAAGCAAAACCACCGACTGCTTAAAATAAAAATCGGTCAGCGAAGGTTCAGAGATCAGCAGCCTTCCGGGTGCAGGTTCAATATGTATGCGTCGCTCACTCATTTCATTGGCATTCTGCTAATCCGAAAATGACACAACCGTGTATTGTGTTATTTTTGCGTAAAATTAGTTGTTGGTAGTTTAAATGTCAAGTACACTGTTTTTATTCGTATTACCCCACCCCCGTCCCGGATCACCGCTTTCGCGGGGCAGCCAGGGGAGGGGTACATTAAAACCTGGAAATCTGCAACAATTATACCATCATGCAGCAGAAAGATAGCCATTCATTGTTCCATGACCTCCGGAAAAAGTATCCCACCTTTCTGTTTGAATCCTATTCTGTGATCCCCTCCCGGAATGATCTCACGCTCGAATTCTCCTTCAGCATTTCGGACACCTTCTTTTTCAAACCCAGACTGATCATTTCACTGGATCATTTCCATGACAGAACGATCATTGATTCGCCCCTGTTTCATCAGATCGTCATTCATATCGGGCTGATCGAGATGATCAGCTACTGGAAGGCCACGTGTTCACCAAAGGTCATCATCAGGCCGGTGCATCTCGACAAATGGCAGGTCGACTGGTGGAAAAAACTCTTTTACCATGGCCTTGGTGAATTCATCTATACCAATTCCATTGAAACAGATCAGGAAAGTTTGGTTACCCTTTTGCCTGAAGGAAATTCGATCAGCAGTCATAGTACATTCCATTCGGAGGAGGGATACATCGTTCCCATAGGTGGAGGTAAAGATTCCTGTGTCAGCCTCAGACTTCTGTCGGAATATCCATGCCGCCCCTACATGCTCAATCCGCGGCAGTCAGCTTCCCAAATCCTCCGTCAATCAGGATTCACTGAAAGCGAATCCGTCATCTTTCACAGGAACATCCATCCCCAGTTACTGGAACTCAACCGGAAGGGATTTCTCAACGGGCATACACCCTTTTCCGCCCTGATCGCCTTTACTTCGCTGCTTGCCTCACTTCTCACCGGATACCGAAACATTGCCCTGTCGAACGAATCCAGTGCCAATGAGGCCACCGTGCCCCATACGACCATCAATCATCAATATTCAAAAACATTTGAGTTTGAAAATGACTTCCGCGAATATTGCTTCAGCTATATCAGCAGGGATATCAACTACTTCAGCCTGTTACGGCCGCTGAATGAACTTCAGATCGCACATCTGTTTTCGGGGATGCGGGAATACTTTCCCTATTTCAGGAGCTGTAACGAAGGGAGCCATAGCGACAGCTGGTGCGGGCGGTGTGCGAAATGTCTTTTCACCTATATTATCCTTTCGCCGTTCCTGGAAGAAAATGAACTGATCCGGATTTTCGGGTATAACCTACTGGACAATTACCTGTTAAAAGACCTTTTCGACCAGCTTACAGGCGTCTCGGATGAAAAACCATTTGAATGTGTGGGTACCGTCCATGAGGTAAATGCCGCTGTCAGGGTGTTGCTGGAGCGAATCCCCGGTGATAAACTACCGTTGCTCCTCAGACATTATCAGTCGCTTCCCTTTTACAGTGATCGGGTAGATGCCTTTTCATGGCACAAGCTGCTGCAAAACTATGATCCCGCTCACTTTGTGCCCCTTGAACTGGAGAAGATGATCAGAAAGGAAGTATATGAATGATAAGTTGATCGATCACTTCAGGGATAAGAGGATACTGATCCTTGGATTTGGCCTGGAAGGGCAGTCCACGTACCGGTTTCTTCGAAGGCATTTCCCGGAGCTTCCCCTGGCTGTCGCAGACAGGGATCCCGGCCTGCCCGAACGAGTTACCAGGGAATTCAATGATCCGCATCTTCATCTTATACCCGGTCAGAGCCTCAGCGACAGCCTGCCCGGTCAGTTTGACCTGGTCATGAAATCACCCGGTGTGGTCCTGCCATCTGTACAATGGAAAGAAAAACTGACTTCTCAGACCGAAATATCCCTGCAATGGTTTAAAAATCAAATGATCGGCGTAACCGGAACAAAAGGTAAGAGCACCACTGCCAGCCTGCTTTTTCACATTTTGCAGCTGGCGGGAAAGAAAGTGACGCTCGCCGGTAATATCGGAATTCCACCCTTTGACCTGATCGATCAGTGGGATCAGGAAACCTGCATCGTATTCGAAATGTCTTCCCATCAGCTTGAGCATGTGACCCACTCTCCCCATATTGGGATCCTCCTGAACGTTTATCAGGAGCATCTCGACCACTATCCGACCTTTGCCGACTATCAGCGGGTGAAGCTGAACATATTCCGGTATCAGCAACAGCAGGACTATCATATCATCAACCAGGATGACGGCAGGATCCTGATGCATCTGTCGCGTATGGATATTCCTTCAGCACAATACGGCTATTCCCTCAGATCCGTTCCGGTGAGGGGATGCATCCTTTCAGAAGACAAGACCATCTTATTCCATGATACTCAGGAATCCTCAGAATTCCCTGCAAGTCAGCTGCGGCTCCAGGGGGACCATAACCTGATGAACTGCATGGCAGCAGTGTGCGCCAGCAAGATTGCGGGAGTCAGCGACGGGCATATACAGGAAGGACTCAATACGTTCAGGGGACTGGCCCACCGGATGGAGTATGTCGGAACATTCGGTGGGATTCTCTTCTATGATGATTCCATCGCCACTGTCCCCGAAGCCACCATCCATGCAGTCAGAACACTGAAGAATGTGGACACACTAATCCTGGGCGGGTATGACAGGGGTATCGACTATGCGGGTCTGGCTGATTTCCTTGCTGACTCATCGGTATCCAACCTGATCTTCACAGGAAGGGCAGGTGAACGGATCAGGGAGTTGATCCTGAGCAGAACGGAAAAGAAAAGGCTTTTTAGTGCCGGCGATTATGCAGAAGCCATGGAATATGCTGGCAGGTTTACCAGAAAAGGATGGATCTGCCTGCTCTCTCCAGCTGCAGCCAGCTATGGTATGTTCAGGAATTTTATGGAAAGAGGAGATGTATTCTGCTCACTGGCAAGGAAGATATGAATCCTCTCTGATCAGTCAGGCAGGCTAGGCTTCAGGTTCTTTCTCCGGTATGGAAGGGGATTCTGGTTCTGCAACAGATTTGGCTGGCTTGGCAGCTTTTTTTGCCGGGGCTTTGGCTTTTGCTTCTTTTTTGGCGGGCTCCTTCCCTGCCGGTTTCTCAGTTTTTTCCGGTTTCGTTACTGCTTTCTCTTCTACCAGTGGCATTACAGGTTCCGGAGCAAGAACCACCTGTTCCTCTACAACGGGCTCTTGCACAACGGGAGCTTTGATCACTTCAGATTTTGCTGTGGCAGGTTTTGCGTGGATTACCGTCGTTTTCCTTTTCCGGGGCCGGCGAACGCCATACGACCCAATGGTTATTTTTCCTCTTTTTGATTTTTTATCACCTTTTCCCATGGGTAAATTTTTTAAATGAAAGGGCAAAAATAGAAAAATTTATCATCATAATCCCATCCTCGAGCTCATAAATTCTTTTTCGAAAAATGAAGGCTGTTTGACCACCCTTTCTGCCCATTGGATCAGGATATCGATTTTTTCCGATTTGCTGAGCTGCCATTCAATGGCAGACCTCCGGAGGCGCTGCGTCAGTTCATAAAGACAGATGGCGGCTGAAACGGATATATTAAGACTTTCGGTAAATCCGGCCATGGGTATACGGACCGAACAGTCGGCCATTTCCAGGGCTTTCGGGCTGAGGCCACGGAGTTCAGTACCAAAGAGCAGGGCTGTCTTTTGTTCAAGAGGCAGCTCATTCAGCACATAATCATTTTGATGAGGAGATGTAGCAACGATCCGGTAACCCCTGTCCCTGAGAGCACCCAGGCAACTGGCAGTATTATCCTCCGCTCCATGGTATTTCATCAAGGTAAGCCACTTGGAGGAACCCAGCTCTACATCCGGATTGATGGTATACAGATTTTTATTTTCGATGATATGGACGTCCTGTATACCAAAACAATCGCAGCTTCTGAGGACGGCACTTGCATTATGTGACTGGTATATATCTTCCAGCACGATGGTCAGGTGTCTGGTCCGGGATTGGATAACATCGTCGAACCGGTCCTGTTTATGGGGCGTTACAAACTGCAGTAGAAATTCCAGATAGCTCTTTTTCAGTTGTTCATCCATGGTTCAGGGATAAAAAAAGCTCCGGTGTTTGCCGGAGCCCTCCTGCTAAAATGATAAAACTCTTATCTTACCAGTCCTTTGAGTTCAGCACCCGGTTTGAATTGGGCAACCTTTCTGGCCGGCACTTTAATTTCCTTGCCGGTACGCGGATTCCTTGCTATACGTGCAGCACGCTTAGCAACGTTGAATGTTCCAAAACCAACAAGCGTGACCTTCTCCCCCTTTTTCAGGGAGCCGGATGTCACTTTCAGGAATGCTTCTAATGCTTTTTTAGCATTCGCTTTGGTTAACTTTGATTCGGAAGCAATGGCTCCAATGAGATCTGCTTTGTTCATAAGAATGAGGTTTTGGTGAATGGTTAATAAAATCAAGCAAAGGTAACCTATTAATTCACCCAAATCAAGCAAAAGAAGGTATTTATTTATCAACCTTTGCCAAATCCTTCACGTTTTCCGGGCCAAATTATTTTGAGGGCAATAGGTGATGAACCAAAAAAAACGTACTTTTGCCAAAATTTTGAAAAATGGCCAAAAAGAAAGACAGGGCAGAAGAAAACATCCTGGCGGTTGAAGAAGCCTTAAGCAAAACGGAGCTTTTTATTGAAAAAAACCAGAAGATTCTTTACATTATCATCGGAGTCATTGTGGTGGTGGTCCTTGGCATCTTTGGGTTCAAGAAGCTTTACCTGGCACCTAAAGAAAAGGAAGCCCAGTCGCAGATGTATATGGCTGAAAAATATTTCGAAAAGGATTCTCTCAAGCTCGCACTCAACGGGGATGGTAATTACCTGGGATTTCTCGATATCATGGAGGATTACAAACTTACCAGGACAGCCAACCTGGCACAGTATTATTCAGGAATCTGCTACCTGCACCTGGGCGACTATCAGGCAGCGATCGATTATCTGAAAAAATTCAAAAGCAAAGACCAGATCGTATCATCCATGGCCCTGGGAGCCATCGGGGATGCGTATATGGAGCTGAATGAAAAGGACGATGCCCTTGATTACTACCTGAGGGCAGCCGAAACCAACAAGAATAATTTTACCACTCCAATGTTCCTAATGAAGGCAGGAATGACCTGTGAACTGGAAGGCAAGTACGACAGGGCACTCGAGCTTTACGAACAGATCAGGACGGAATTCAGAAGCAGCGCCGAATTCCGGAACGTCGACAAATACATCGCGAGGGCAAAAGGCATGTTGGGTAGTGCACAATGATGGGTCTTTCCCCCGACTGAAAAATTTTTCATTCCCGTTTTCTTTCCTATACATCAGGCAGTGGTAATGCCGGATTAATACATTTGTTCAGATGCCGCTCAGGATCATCTATATGGGAAGTACCGCCTTTTCTATGGGTCCACTGACCATGCTGATGGAGCATGGATATGATATCATTGCCATTGTGACGGTTCCTGACAAACCAGCTGGAAGAGGACAGAAATTAAGATCCTCACCGGTCAAGGACTTTGCCCTTGCCAGGCATATCCCCCTCCTTCAACCGGATGACCTCCGTGACGGTTTGTTTGTGAGCCACCTGAACGTACTGCGGCCTGACATGCAGATCGTTGTGGCTTTCAGGATACTTCCGGAAATCGTCTGGGCCATTCCACCCCTGGGAACCTTTAACCTTCATGCCTCCCTCCTACCCCAGTACAGAGGAGCGGCTCCTATCAACTGGGCCATCATTAACGGCGAAAAAGAGACCGGAGTGACTACCTTCTTCCTGAATCAAAAAGTGGATACAGGCAATATTCTCTTCCAGACAAAGCTGGACATCCTGCCCGGGGAAACAGCCGGAGAACTTCAGGAACGGCTGATGGGCGCAGGCGCCCTCCTGGTACTGGACACGGTCAGAGCGATCGAAAGCGGTCATTTCAGCGTGACCGACCAGCACCAGCTGATCCCCGATCCTTCAGTGCTCAGAAAGGCCCCGAAGATCAACAGGGAAGATTGCCAGCTCCGAGCATCCGACAGCTGCATGGTAATCCATAACCGGATCAGGGGACTTTCGCCCGATCCGGGTGCCTTTTTCCTGCTCAATAGATCCGAGAATATCTTCCCCCTGAAGGCTTTCCGTTCACGGCCACTCGTGACCACCCCCGGTCATGCACCGGGACAGATCGTGACTGATCATAAAACCTGCTTTGGAGTCACAACCCCCGACGGCATAATTTACCTTGAAGAAGTACAGCTTCCTTCCAAAAACAGAATGCCCGTACATGAATTTTTAAAAGGTTTTTCGATCGGCGAAAACCTGAAAACGCTCTGAAGCCTTGATCTGATAAGGTTTTTATTAACAAATGTGCTGTTTTATCAACATTTACGCGGGTTTCAGAAGGGCGACCCTTGCTTTTGCTTGATAATACAGTATCTTTGCACGGCATTCACTGAAAGAATAATTGTATTCACCTAACTAAAACTTAAGTAAAATGAACAAAGCGGAATTGATTGAAGCCATGGCTTCCAATAGCGGTCTTACAAAAGCCGATTCAAAAAGAGCCCTTGATGCTTTTCTGAAAGCTACATCAGGCGCCCTGAAAAAAGGGGAAAGAGTAGCACTCGTTGGTTTTGGATCTTTCCAGGTAGCAAAGCGTGCTGCCAGAAAAGCCATTAGTCCGCAGACCAAGAAGGCGATCAATATTCCTGCAAAGAAAGTAGTCAGATTCAAAGCGGGGAATGATCTTGCAGGGATGGTGAAGTAATTCTTCTTTCCGGAGTTATAAAAGCTGATTCCATGGCACATGGGATCAGTTTTTATTTTTCAGGGCACCATAGGTACCTGTATGGCAGCAACGCATCCTCTCCCGCATAACCTACTCCGATACGGGCGGTCCGCTGAACCTGATGCGTTGGTACCGCGATTCCACGATCTTCTATCCAAATTCCATCATCGTTCAGGTTCTTCACTAATGGCCATCCGGTAAGACCAGGGGTAATTCCCAATGCCCTGGATACCAGGCCCGGGCCTGAAATCAGGCTTTCCGCAGGGATCCTTCTTTGCATCCTGGAGCTGACCCTTTCATGTCCATGGCTAATCTTTATGCCACGGATCAGTATGGCATCCGGTACTTCTTCTTCATTGGTGACAATATTGAAAAGAGAATGCATTCCATAGCAAAGGAACACATAAGCCACTCCGCCTCTGGCAAACATGATGCGGGTCCGTTGCGTCCTTTTTCCTCCGAACGCATGGGAGGCACGATCATGGATACCTTGATAAGCCTCTGTTTCAGTGATCATTCCACCTGTCAGCTGATGGTCGATGAAGGTGAGCAGGTATTTCCCCAGCAGCAAACGGGCAAGTTCTGTAACACCGTCCCTGCAATAGAAAGAAGAATCCAGGACTATGTGCGGTGTTTGTTCCATCGAAGTTTTTGCATGGTGTCCATCGTAATGTTTCCCTGGTCCATAAGCCAGCGGATCACTTCAACGATCCTGTCCTCATCCATCTGGCCTGCTTTATTGATCAGTTCAGCCACGGTCATGGATTCCCGGCTTAAGGATTCCTGGATGACAGCAACGATCTGCTTTCTTGCCGTTTCGCTGTGAGAGGCTTTTTTCTGCATTTGACAAATGTCGCATCCTCCGCAGGGGGGTGCGTCGGTTTCACCGAAATAAGCCAGCAGCTGCTGGCTCCTGCATCGGTCTGTTTCGGCAATATAGGATAATACCGCTTCCAGCCTTCTTTTGGCCATCGCTTTCAGCTGGTTGTACCTGCTTTCCGACAGGTCAAGATAGGCCCCGTTGATGCGGGGACGGGAAAAGGTCAGCTGAGGTTTATCCGAGGCAGGCAAATAGGTAAGAATATCATGTTCCTGAAGGTGCTGCAGCATCCTGACCGTATTTTCCCTGGTTTGCCCTGTCCTGGTGGCAATGACTGCTTCGTCGATCCTGGTAAAATCGCTGAAAAGACCGCTGTACGAACGAAGCAGCGTCTTAATGAAAGAGCCGGCCAGCGGCTGGGTGACCTGAAAATGATACAATGCTTCCTTATCTGCGGTTATATGTATCTTCGAAGGTGACCTTACAGCTTCATTCAACAGGATGTACCCTTCTCTTTCCAGGATCCTGAGGGCATTGAATGCCACCAGCTGGGCCATTTTGTATTGCCGGCAGAAGGCACTGAGCTCAAAATCAAAACGCTGGTCTTCCCCACTACCCTCCGGAACACCACAATAATTCCCAAGTGAATTGTAGACTGCTTTTATGGTGTCCCTTTCCGGAAACGATGACTGAAAATTGGTTCTCACCTGCGCAATATCTGACTGTTCATACAGCAACACTGCATAGGATCGTTTCTCATCCCTGCCGGCCCTGCCGGCCTCCTGGAAATATGCTTCCATACTGTCCGTCAGATCCATATGCACGACATACCTGACATCGGGCTTGTCGATGCCCATTCCAAAAGCGTTCGTAGCGACAATCACCTGCGTTTTTCCACCCATCCATTCATCCTGTCGGGTCTCCCTGGTAATGGCATCCAGCCCTGCATGATAATGACCGGCACGTATGCCGTTGTTTATGAGGAAAGAAGCTATTTCCTTCGTTTTTTTCCTGTTTCTGACATAAACGATGCCCGTTCCTTTTACATTGCGTACGATGCGCAGCAGCCTTCCCAGCTTATCTTCCTCCTTAAAAACCAGGTAGGTCAGATTCTTTCTTTCAAAGCTTTTCTGGAAAACATTGGTCTGCCTGAATCCAAGCTTTTCCTGAATATCTGTTACCACCTCCGGTGTAGCGGTTGCCGTGAGTGCAAGTACCGGTATCCCCGGGATGAACTCCCGGATGGCCTCTATCTCCAGGTAGGGAGGACGGAAATCATAGCCCCACTGCGAGATACAATGGGCTTCATCCACGGCCAGAAGACTTATCTTCATTTGCTTAAGAACCTCGATGAATCGCTCCGTCTGCAGGCGCTCGGGGGAGACGTACAGGAATTTTATGCCTCCGAATAGACAGTTATCAAGCGTGACATCGATTTCCCGCCTGTCCATACCCGAATAGACGGCTGCTGCCCTGATGCCTTTCCTGACCAGGTTGGCCACCTGGTCCTTCATTAAAGCAATCAGGGGTGATATGACCAGGGTCGTCCCCGGCAACACCATGCCCGGTACCTGAAAACATACCGATTTGCCTCCGCCAGTCGGGAGCAGGGCCAGTGTGTCCCTGCCCTCCAGAATGGAACGGATGATCTCCTCCTGAAGTGGACGGAATGCAGAAAAGCCCCAGTATCTCAGCAGAATATCATGAATATCAGCAGTCTCTGCCATGCTTCAGGTGATTCATTTATCCATCTTAAAAGTACGGAATATATGGCTTGTGACTGCCAATCTTTTCTATTTTTGTCAGAACCACCACAATGTCAATCCATGCGTATTTTTCTTGTCGGTTATATGGGAAGCGGGAAGACGCGTACAGGTAAGCTTCTGGCCAGGGCAATGCATTATGAGTTCATGGATATAGATGAACTCTTCGAGCAAAGGTACAGGATCAGCATTCAGGACTTCTTCAGAAAATATGACGAGCAGCTGTTCCGGAAACTGGAACATCAACTGCTCTCGGAAACCATCCTCAGAGACCAGGTTGTCTATTCCATGGGAGGAGGAACACCCTGCTTTTACGATAACATGGACATGCTCAACAGGTTTGGGCTGACAGTTTATATCAGAATGCCCGCTCTTGCCCTGTTCCGCCGGCTGCAGGAGTCGAAAAAGAAAAGGCCTCTTCTTTTCAAAATGGCATCTGACGATCTACTGGAGCATATTCAGTCACAACTGTCAGCAAGAGAATTGTTTTATTCGAAGGCCGCTTTGATCATCAATGGTATAAATCTGGACATCAATGAATTAGTCCTAAAAATACAAGAACATGCCGCAAATGGCTAAGATTCCTTTTTCACCAACAGGGCCACATTTTCCACATGCTGAGTATGGGGGAACATGTCAACGGGCTGTACCTTCTCGATCCGGTAATGATCCTTAAGCAGGGATATGTCCCTTGCCTGGGTGGCAGGATTGCAGCTGATGTATACAATCCTTGAAGGTTGCGCCGCCAACAGCTGTCGGATGACCTTCTCATGCATGCCTGACCGGGGAGGATCCGTGATGACGATGCCGGGCATCCCCTTGGCAGCCATGAACTCTCCTGTCATCACTTCTGCGATGTCTCCAGGGAAGAACTCAGTGTTGGTGATGTGATTGTACTTAGAATTGTCGATGGCATCTTCGATGGCCTGCCGCACTGAATCAATTCCGATCACCCTGCCCGATACACCGGCAATATAATTGGCGATGGTGCCCGTTCCCGTATAAAGGTCATAGACAAGATCATTTTCGGTAGGATCGGTAAACGAAGCAGCGATTCTGTAGAGTTCCATTGCCTGCCGGGTGTTGGTCTGGAAGAAAGAAACGGGGCTGATCTTAAAGAACAAATCCTTATCTGTGCCGTATTGCGGAAAAGTTTCCACCAGATAGGGTGATCCCCTGAAAAGATGAATATCCAGGTCTGAGATCGTATCGTTATGCTTATTGTTGATGACATACATCAGCGACACTATCTGGGGAAATTTTCCTGCAAGATGATTCAGTAAGGAATGAATGACAGGCTGATCATTGCTGCTAAAAACCACAATGACCATCCATTCCTCCTTCAGGTTATTGCGCAGGATCAGGTTGCGAAGCAAGCCTGTCCTGCGTTTCACATCATAAAATTCAAGATCGTTCCCCTGGGCGAATTCCTTCACTGATAAACGAATGGCATTGGAGGGCTCGGTTTGCAGGCGGCATTCCAGGATATCCAGCACACGGTCGAACATTCCGGGAAGATGAAAGCCAAGAGCCCTCATGTCGGCTACCAGGTGCTCTTCATTCCTTTCAAACTCTGTCAGCCACCTGCGGTTCGAAAAAGTGAACTCAAGTTTATTCCGGTACCGGTCTGTCAGGGGCGAGGCTAAAATGGGAGAAAAAGATTCAATTTCCAGTTTCCCGATCCGGATAAAGTGATCTTCCACCTGCTTTTGCTTGAAAAATAGCTGGTCACTGTAACGCAGGTGCTGCCATTTGCATCCCCCGCAGAGTCCGAAATGCATACAGAAAGGCTCTTCCCGCATGTTCGATTTTTCATGGAAGCGGACAATTTTTCCTTCCGCAAATGATTTTTTCTTTCTTATCAGCTGAATATCAACAACATCCCCCGGAGCACCGTATGACACAAAAATGACCAGATCACCGGCCCGCGCTACTGCTTTTCCCTCGGATCCTGCATCCGTGATCACAGCATGTTCGATAATGCCCAGAGGCTTTTTCCTTTTTGTACTCATTCGCCAACAATATGAAACTGGATGCAAAATTACAATTTAAAATGTTGTTTGAATTTCATAGGAATTGCCCTATATTTACCCGGGATTACGTCAAAGCAAAGTTTTCAACGCAATGATAAGCCTTATTGAGTGGTTGGAACAGCACCAATTGCCCTGCATGTACCAGAAAGTTCTCGGGGTGCGCTGTCCGGCATGCGGATTACAGCGTTCACTGATCGAATTGATGAAAGGAGACATTGTTGAAAGCCTTAGGATTTACCCTCCGCTGATACCGGTCCTTTTCCTGTTTCTCCTACTTGGACTGCATCTGATGTTCAGGTTCAGGAATGGTGCCTACCTGCTGAAGATCTCAGCCATGGTCACGGGAGTTATTATGGTATGCAATTATATCGTTGTGATCGTTACATCATTATAAACTTTATACACATGGAAAATCAGACAGATTCATCCACCCAGCCCGTCAGCCCTTTACCAGGTGCTGAATCCCCGAAGGAGATCCTGCCCAACTCAACGGCAGTCCTTATCCTGGGAATCCTATCGATCATTGTGTGCTGCTTTTTTGGACTGATCATGGCCATTATTGCTCTGGTAATGGCTGGCAAAGGGAAAGCATTATATGAGGCGAATCCGGGCAAATTTACGGAAAGCTCCTACAATAACATGAAAGCGGGTAAGATATGTGCGATTGTCGGGCTGATCCTCAGCCTGCTGGTAAGCCTTTACTATTTTATTCTGATTGCCATCGTAGGTGCTGCCTTCTCTCTCATACCATGGGAGATGTGTACGTTCTAACACTATTTTTTTTATGAAGATCCTACCTATAGAGAAAGTCCGTCAGGGAGACTCCTATACCATTGAAAATGAGCCTATTTCCGATATCGACCTGATGGAGAGGGCAGCACAGGCGCTGAAAGAATGGTTCATCAGCCATATATCAAAAGACCTGATCATCAAAGTCTTCTGCGGATCAGGCAACAACGGTGGAGACGGCCTTGCCCTTGCCCGCCTGCTGAATACCTCGGGTTATCATGTGGAGGCCTGCGTGCTGAAATCCGGACAGAAGCTCTCGCCGGCCTGCCAGGTGAATTATGACCGGTTGTTCAAGAAATCAGGCGTCCGGATCTATGACCTGACAGAAGAAGATGATTTTCCGGAGATCAGTGGGGAAGACATCGTGGTGGATGCCATTTTCGGATCCGGGTTGTCGCGACCTGTCAAGGGATTTCCCGCCGGACTGATTCGGCACATCAACAAGAACAATGCAGTCGTCATTGCGGTGGATGTACCCTCGGGGCTTTTCTGCGATGAAACGAACAGCCAGAATCCCGGTGCCATCATCGAAGCCGATGTAACGCTGACGTTCCAGTTTCCCAAGTATGCGTTTTTATTCGCAGAAAACTTCAAATATGTAGGACTATGGGAGGTCTTGCCCATTGGTATCCACGAGGATTTCATCAGGGAGGTGGAGGTTGACAATTACCTGATTGAATTGGGGGATTGCAGATCGATCTATAAGCCCCGTGTCAAATATGCCCATAAAGGACATTTCGGTCATGCCTTGCTGGTGGCAGGCAGTTATGGCAAAATGGGAGCGGCGGTGCTGGCTTCTAAAGCTTGCCTGAGGGCCGGTGCAGGATTGCTCACCACCCACATACCTGTAAGGGGATATAGCGTCTTACAGACTGCTGTTCCGGAAGCCATGGTTTCGATTGACACATCCGAATGCGCATTTTCCGGCATGATCGAACTATCGAACTTCAATGCAATCGGAGTGGGACCTGGGATCGGCACAAAGGAAGAGACGCAAAAAGCCCTGAAACTGCTCATACAGGGTGCTGAAACATCTCTTCTGTTCGATGCCGATGCGATCAACATCCTGGCGACCAATAAGACCTGGCTATCGTTTCTTCCCAAACATTGCATCTTCACACCCCATCCTAAAGAATTTGAAAGGCTGGTTGGCAAATCCACCAGCGATTTCGACAGGATCCAGCTCCAGCGGGAATTCTCATTCAGGTATCAGTCGTATATCATTCTTAAAGGTGCACATACCAGTATTTCTTGCCCTGACGGCAGATGCTATTTCAATAGCACAGGGAATCCGGGCATGGCCACCGGAGGCAGCGGGGATGTGCTGACAGGGGTGATACTGGGACTGCTGGCACAGTACTATCATCCCAAGGAAGCCAGCATACTGGGTGTATATCTGCATGGACTGGCGGGGGACATTGCGATGGAAAAGCGTGGAATGGAATCCATGATAGCCTCGGATATCATGGATAACCTTGGTGAAGCTTTCCTCAGGATCCGGGGCTGAGACCGGGAAGTTCGGGTAAAAGGGCACCCTCTTCCACAAGATCTTCTTCGAGCCGTAAATTCTCAATGATGAACAGCTGTCGGTCAGGTGTATTCCTGCCCATATAGAAATCCAGCATCTCGGAGATGTTAGCGGTCTTCTGAAGGATCACAGGTTCCAGCCGCATGGTGGCACCGATGAAGAATTTAAACTCGTCGGGGGATATCTCGCCCAATCCTTTAAATCGAGTGATCTCAGGATTCCTGCCCAGTTTCAGGATCGCTTCCTGCTTTTCCTCTTCCGAATAACAATAGATCGTTTCCTTTTTATTCCGCACCCTGAACAAGGGGGTCTGTAAAATGTACAAATGGCCTGCCCTGACCAGGTCGGGATAAAACTGGAGGAAAAAAGTGAGCAGGAGCAGCCGTATATGCATTCCATCCACATCAGCATCCGTAGCGATCACAACGTTATTATAACGAAGATTTTCCAGTCCATCTTCGATATTGAGGGCTGTCTGCAGCAGGTTAAGCTCATCATTCTGATAGACGATCTTCTTGCTGAGTCCAAAGCAGTTGAGCGGCTTTCCCTTGAGACTGAAAACAGCCTGGATGTTGACATCCCTGGATTTGGTGATGGATCCGCTGGCAGAGTCTCCCTCGGTGATGAACAGTGTGGTCTCCAGGCGCCGTTCATCATTGTCCTGATAATGGACCCTGCAATCCCTCAGCTTCTTGTTATGCAAGCTGACCTTTTTCATGCTTTCCCTTGCCAGCTTCTTGATATTGGCGATTTCCTTCCTCTCCTTTTCCGACTGAAGGATCCTTTTCAGCAGAGAATCCGCTGTGTCAGGATTCATATGAAGGTAATTGTCCAGATGCTTTTTGATAATGTCGTGGATATAGTTCCGGATGGTCATACCGTCAGGTTCCATATGCACGGATCCAAGCTTTGTCTTGGTCTGGGATTCGAACACCGGTTCCTGTACTTTCAAACTAAGTGCGGCTACCAGACCGGAGCGGACGTCATTGGTGTCGAAATCCTTTTTATAAAATTCCCGGATCGTCTTCACCACAACTTCACGGAAAGCAGTCAGGTGGGTTCCCCCCTGCGGTGTGAACTGTCCGTTGACAAAGGCATAGTATTCTTCTCCGAAAAACTTGGCGCTGTGGGTGATGGCGCACTCAAAATCCTGCTCGCGAATATGAATGACCGGGTAAATAAGAGGATTACCGTTGATATTCCGGATGAGAAGATCCAGCAAACCGTTTTTGGCCTTGAACCTCTGACCGTTAAATACAATGGTCAAGCCGTTGTTAAGGAATGCATAGTTCCACAGCAGCTGCTCAATGTATTCAGGGATGTAGTGATAATTGCCGAAAAGCTGTTCATCCGGGATGAAGGTCACGCTGGTCCCCGCAGCCTGCTCACTGTCCTCCAGCAATTCCTCAAGGATCAGTGTTCCGCGTTCAAACTCAGCAACCTTTCTTTGACCATCGCGTATGGATTGAATCCTGAAAAAAGAACACAGGGCATTGACAGCTTTTGATCCGACGCCATTGAGGCCCACTGCTTTTTTGAAAACCTTGGAGTCGTATTTGGCTCCCGTATTGATCTTTGAGACGCAATCCACTACCTTGCCCAGGGGTATACCCCTGCCAAAATCCCTGATGGTCACCTGCTTGTCCTTGACCGTAACCTCAATAGCGCTGCCAAATCCCATCACAAACTCGTCGATTGCATTGTCCATGATCTCTTTGACCAGGACGTAAATGCCATCGTCGTGCGACGCACCGTCACCCAGTTTCCCTATGTACATGCCAGGCCTGAGACGGATGTGTTCTTTCCAGTCGAGTGAGCGGACGGTTTCGTCGGTGTAATTGATGGTCATGGGTGATGCCGTGTAGTTGACGGCAATGCAAAAGTAAACAATGCATGGAAAGGAAGAAGACGGAGCCCTTACAATTTTTCAAACAGAACCTGTTCACATCTCATTCAGGACGACTCCTGTTTACCGCTCAAGGATCCACACTTGCTGATAATCAGGACCAAGATCCGTTTTGACCTTTCTGGCTCCGGCATAGGTATCGAAGTCGTTGAGAGAGATTCGGATCCTGTCGTCAAAAGTGATGATCCGCGCAGAATTAAAGCCCTTCTGCTGGTACTCTGCAAGGACAGAATTCGCTTTTTCCATAGAACTAAGGCTTGCGGCAATCAGGTAATACCTGACATCTGACATGTATGAAGGTTTACTTTCCAGTGGATTTTTACCGGATGTAGTGTCAGCGTGAAAGACAGCTAGTTCATTGCAAAGCTCCGGTTCACCAGTCACATCAGCCTCCTCACCGAGCCAGATGATGGCAAAGCCCTCATAGACAGAAGCCCCGATGGCTTTCCAGGTCTTCTTGGCCCAGGCATTCCTGTTTAGCAGCATATCGTTGGACTGTGACTGCAGTTTCCATTGAGCCAATGCTTCCACTGGTTCAATGAGATCGTTCTGCCAGTAAATGATTTCATGTCCCCTGAACCGGTACGATGTAAGTTCTTTGGGTTTATTCCACATGCACAGTAAATCCGGCTTTTCAGTCGAGAAACAGCAGGGTGACCACCTTCCCCTGTCCGACCAGCTATGAAGCCCGCAATCCTTGCTTCGCGAACGGTTGAAGGTCAAATCCTTGGCATGCACCTGAGCCACATAGCACAGGGAGCCTGATAAGGGTATGCCGGGTAGATTATTGCTGTTCCGGTAATCGTTGATGAGCAGGTACAGCTGGTAGGAAAGGTCATCGATGCAAATCTCCGGCATATTCCCTGCCTGCGCTTTGACCTGCGAGCGCAGGATCAAGGGCTGTGAACAGGAAATGGCCATCAGGAACAAGTATATTATCCTGACTATCTTCAACATGATAAAAATGAAACATTACTGTTTCCATTATACTTGATTTTGACTGAAAAGTTACCCCTGATCGAATCCCATCCGGATTTACTCTATAAATTACTGTATTTCATTGGTTTAACATATTTTAACATAGATTCAACCACGGGAAGGGATAACCTTATCTATTTTTGCGGAGGAAATTAAATTATTACCGATAATGGACACAAACATCAAGGAACTCAACGAAAAGATACAACAGGAGAGTGCGTTTGTCGACCTGATCAACCTGGAGATGAGGAAGGTCATCGTGGGGCAGAAAGGGATGATCGAACGGCTCCTGATCGGTCTGCTGGCGAACGGGCACATTCTCCTGGAAGGAGTACCTGGGCTGGCCAAGACGCTGGCCATCAAATCCCTGGCCAATATCATCAGTGCGAAGTTCAGCCGTATTCAGTTCACTCCTGACCTTCTCCCGGCCGATCTGATAGGGACGATGATCTTCAGCCAGAAGAAAGAAGAGTTTATCGTCAGGAAGGGACCCATTTTTGCCAGTTTCATCCTGGCGGATGAGATCAACCGTTCACCTGCCAAGGTTCAAAGCGCTCTTCTGGAGGCCATGCAGGAACGTCAGGTGACGATCGGTGATCAGACCTACCGGCTCGATGAACCCTTTATCGTGCTGGCCACCCAGAACCCTATCGAACAGGAAGGCACCTATCCCCTTCCCGAAGCACAGGTTGACCGGTTTATGCTGAAAATAGTGATCACCTATCCTGACAAGGAAGAAGAAAAGCTCATCCTCCGTCAGAACATTTCCGAGCAGGAGGCAAAAACTTCAACCATCCTTAAAACTGCCGATATTTTAAGGGCCAGGGAAGTGGTACGGCAGGTTTACCTGGACGAAAAAATCGAAAATTACATTACCGATATTGTTTTCTCCTCCCGCTATCCAAAAGAATACAAGCTGGCCAGGTTCGACGGACTGATCTATTACGGAGCCTCGCCACGCGCCAGTATTTATATGGCACTCGCAGCAAAAGCCTTCGCTTTCATCAAACGAAGGGGATATGTCATCCCCGAAGATGTCAGGGCCGTAGCAATGGATGTCATGAGACACCGCATCGGTCTGACCTATGAAGCAGAGGCCGAGAACATCACCACAGAAGACATCATCAATGAAATCCTGAATACCGTAGAAGTTCCCTGATAAATCAAGCACCCTTGGAAACCAGCGAAATACTGAAACGAGTCAGAAAAATTGAGATCAAGACCCGGGGCTTGTCCAACCAGCTTTTCTCAGGGCACTATCACAGTGTCTTCAAAGGACGCGGTATGGCGTTCACAGAAGTGCGGGAGTACCAGTACGGAGATGATATCAGGAGCATTGACTGGAATGTGACTGCCAGGCTGAACCATCCGTATATTAAGGTCTTTGAAGAAGAACGTGAGCTGACGGTAGTACTGGTGGTCGATGTGAGTGGTTCGAATGAGTTCGGAACGCAGAAGCAGTTCAAAGCGGAGACCATCGCAGAGATCGCAGCTGTACTGGCTTTCTCTGCCATTCAGAATAACGACAAGGTAGGCGTCATCTTTTTCAGTGATCGCATTGAAAAATTCATTCCTCCCAAAAAAGGAACCAGTCACATCCTGAGGATCATCAGGGAACTGATCGATTTCAGGCCACAAAGCCGAAAGACCAGCATTGCCGAAGCATTGAGGTACCTGACCAATGCCATTAAAAAACGAAGCATCGTCTTTCTGCTGACCGATTTTATGGATCAGCACTATGAAGATGCCCTTAAAATCGCCGGTAAGAAACATGATATGGTTTGCATCAGGATCTGTGATCCCAGGGAATCGGAACTCCCCAACATCGGGATGGTACGGGTGAGGGATGCGGAGACTGGCAGAACCGGCTGGATGGATTCCGGAAGCCCCGTGATCCGGTCGCAATACATGAGCTGGTACAGGGAAAAGGAACAAATGCTGAATGGATTCTTTCAACGGAACGGGATAGATCATGTGGTGATCAGGACCGGCGAAGACTACGTCAAGCCCCTGATCAATCTTTTCAAACAAAGAGAGGCCCGGCATTAACGTCCCAGGTGAACACGACCATACATGAAGCTGTCAATGACCAACATACCATCCCTTCCGCTCCTTCTTCTGTGGACCATCCTGTCGCCATTGAGCGGCTTCCTGATGGCCCAGGATGTGGAGGTGAAGGCCCGCCTTGGGAATGACGCGATACTGATCGGTGATCAGACCACCTTGACCCTGGAAGCCATCGTACCTTCTTCCTGCAGAATCGTTTGGCCAGTAGTGGGTGACACACTGATCCGTCAGGTCGAAGTCGTGAAAAAATCTGCGGTCGACACGGTCCGGCTGGAAGAACCGGCAGGGGGACTTAAGCTAACCCAGCAATTGATCATCACTTCCTTCGACTCTGGATATTTTGCCATCCCCCCTTTCCTTTTCATGGTTCAGATGCCTGGTGCCACAGATTACCAGGTCGGCGAAACAGAGGCCATGCTGTTGCAGGTCGACAATCCGCAGGTGAACCTGGCCGATGACATCAAAGACATCAAAGGGCCCCTGAAGGCACCGGTCACTTTCGCTGAGATATGGCCCTGGCTCCTGGCCGGGATTCTAATCGCCGGAGCGGTCTTTCTTTACTTCTACTACCTGCGGCGGAGGAAGAAGGAACAACCGCTGGTGACTTTTCGGCGCAGGCCGGCTCAGCCCCCACATCTTATTGCCCTGGATGAACTGGAAAAACTGAAGACCAAAAAACTATGGCAGTCAGGCAAGGTCAAACAATACCACTCAGAGCTTACCGGCATCATACGCGCCTATATCTCTGCCAGGTTCGGCGTCCATGCCGTCGAAATGGTGACACATGAGATCCTTGAATCCATGGAGAAAACTCCGGTCAATCCGTCCACACGGTCAAAACTGAAAGAGATGCTGGAACTTGCTGACCTGGTCAAGTTTGCTAAAGAGAATCCTTTGCCTGACGAACAGGAGAGAAGCATGAGCCATGCCTTCGATGTTGTCATGGAATCCGCTCATGCCGGAGAATCAATCCCTGAAGAGACGAATGACCGTCAAACGATACCGATCGGGGAGGATCAAAAGACAGTATGACAGTAAACGATATAGAATTTGCCAATCCGGGATTCCTGTACCTATTCATCCTGGTCCCGCTGCTGGCAGCCTGGTACTGGTACCGCAACCGGAAACACCATGCCGACCTCCAGGTACCCTCCATGGATGCATGGCAAAAGAACGGTAAAAGCATCAAAGAATACCTTTACCACGGATTGTTCGGGCTGCGACTGCTGGCGGTCGCGCTGCTGATCCTGGCTCTGGCCAGGCCTCAGACCAGCACACGGAAACAGGATGTAACCATTGAAGGCATCGATATCGTCCTCGCCATGGACATTTCAGGCAGCATGCTGGCGGAGGATTTTCAGCCCAACAGACTGGAAGCCAGCAAGAAGGTGGCCGGCGAATTCGTGACTGGCCGGCCAAACGACAGGGTGGGTCTTGTGGTTTTCAGCGGTGAAACCTTTACACAGTGTCCACTGACAACCGATCATACAATACTGATCAATCTTTTTAAAGAGATCAAAAGCGGGATGATCGAAGACGGAACTGCCATCGGAGACGGATTGGCCACTGCCGTCAACCGACTGAAAGAAAGCCAGGCCATCAGCAAGGTCATCATACTTCTTACCGACGGAGAGAACAACATGGGCTCCATTGATCCGCTGTCGGCCGGTGAAATAGCCAAGGTGTTCGGGATACGAGTCTATACCATCGGGGTGGGAACCATCGGGACTGCACCCTATCCGGTACAGACACCCTTCGGCACCCGGTATCAGAATATGGAGGTCAGGATCGATGAGCCACTGCTGAAACAGATTGCCTCCATGACCGGTGCACGATACTTTCGGGCCACAGACAACCAGAAACTGACGGAAATCTATCAGGAGATTGATCACCTGGAAAAATCAAAGATCGACGTGACCGAATTCAGGAAAAAGCATGAAGAATTCCTGATCTTTGCCGCACTGGCAGGACTTCTCTTTGTGCTCGAACTGGCACTGAGGTTCACGGTCTTCAGAAACATACCATAAATGATAAATCCTGAACTGTTATCCATAGTATGATACGATTCGCACATCCTGACCTGCTCTATCTCCTTTTACTGGTACCGGCATTCATTGTGCTCTTTGCCCTGCTGCTGCGTTGGAAAAGAATGGCCTGGAAAAAATACGGTGATTTCCAAGTCATCAGCCGCCTGATACCCGATTATTCCAGGAACCGCATCATCCTCAAATTCCTGTTCCTGTTGATCGCACTGATTTTTTTGGTTATCGGGCTGGCAGATCCGCAGGTAGGGTCCAAACTCGTGAAAGCTGAAAGAAAAGGAATTGATATCATGCTTGCCCTGGATGTTTCCAATAGCATGCTGGCCGAAGATATCAAGCCCAGCAGGATCGAGAGATCAAAACAGGCGATATCCCGACTCATTGATGAACTGCGCAGCGACAGGATCGGGATCATCCTTTTTGCCGGAAAAGCCTACACACAACTTCCCATAACTACCGACTATGCAGCTGCCAAATTATTCCTTTCTACTGTCTCCACCGAGGCTGTGCCCGTCCAGGGAACAGCTATCGGAGAAGCCATCGATCTTGCCCTAAAATCATTCGATGAAAGCAACCAGCACAGCAAGGCCATCATCATCATCACTGACGGAGAAAACCATGAAGGAGACGTTCTGACAGCCGTCCGGCAGGCAGCAGATAAAGGGGTGCATATCTACACCATCGGGATGGGCTCACCCGAAGGTGGCCCCATCCCCGTTTTCCAGGGAAACAACCGCACAGGCTATAAGAAAGACAGGCAGGGCAACACGGTGATAACAAAACTGAACGAAACAATGCTGCAGCAGATCGCATCGGCGGGACAAGGCATCTTTATCCGTGCAAGCAATACTTCCGCAGGATTGTCAAAGATATTTGATGAGATCAACAAACTGAACAAGTCGGAAATTGAGTCGATGATGTTCTCTGACTATGAAGACCGCTTTCAGTATTTCCTTGCGGTCAGCCTGCTCTTTCTGATCCTGGATCTGCTGGTGGTTGAACGGAAAAGCAAATGGATCAGGAACCTGAAACTCTTCAGTCCGAAACAACAGATGTAATGCCCATGAACACGTTACGTCCATATTCCGCCTTACCAACTCTGGTTCTTCTCATGACCCTCTGGCCATTTCTTATGGTCTTTGGACAGACCGAGAATAAAATGATCCGAAAGGGGAACCAGTACTATGACGATCAGAACTTTAAAGAGGCCGAAATCGAATATAGAAAATCACTCGACAGGAACAAAGCCTCCGTTCCCGGACGGTATAATCTGGGAACCTCACTCTATAAACAAAAGAATCATCAGGAAGCTGTCCTGTCGTTTGATTCTGTATTGAATGCCAGTCCTGACGAGAAGATCAGATCGCAATCCTATTATAATCTCGGCAATTCCCTTCTGAAATTTTCCATGGATTCGGCGGGAGCCAGGTCGGATGCTCTGCAGGGCAGCATTGAAGCCTATAAGCAGTCATTACGGTTAAATCCCACTGACAGTGCCGCCAAGTATAACCTTGCCTACGCACAGCGGCTGCTTCAGCGGCAACAGCAACAACAGGATCAGGGACAGGACAAGCAGGACCAGAATGATCAGCAGGATCAACAGCAGCAACAGGATCAGCAACAGCAACAGGATCAGCAGCAACAGAAGCAGCAACAGCAACAACAGCAGCAGCAGGATCAACAGCGTCAGCAACAACAGCAGCCTTCCAGGGAGATTTCCAGGCAGGATGCTGAACGCATGCTGGAAGCAATGAAGAACGATGAGAAGCAGACGCTTGAAAAGTTGAAACTACAGCAGACAAGAAACCAGAGGGTGACGTTTGAGAAAGACTGGTAAAAAGATCAGAATACATATTATATTATGGATATTTGCGCAGGTCCATTGAGGTCTTCAGTAAAAGGGTGGTTGATCATCGTGGTGATGGTTGCATGGAGTATGGTCCCCCGGATGGCACTTGCCCAGGGGGTGCAGTTTACAGCGTCAGCCAGGAAGAATGTCAGCGTCGGAGAGCAGTTCAGGCTCAGTTTTTCTGTCAACGCCGATGGGCGCGATTTCAAAGCACCCAACATGGAAGGTTTTTACATTCTGTCAGGGCCCAATCCGTCCACCAGCTCCAATATCCAGATCATCAATGGCCAGGTATCACGGTTCGTGACCTTATCGTATACCTTCATTCTTCAGGCAACCAAAGAAGGTGAATTTCAGATCCCACCGGCATTCATTACCGTAGATGGCAAGCAATATGAGTCCAATCCCCTGACCATCAGGGTAAATGCCACCGGGGCACAGGCTCCCCCCACGCAGCAAAATCCTCCAGCTGCTGCTCCACGACAACCAGAGGACCCGGGTGAGGTGGGACAGTCGGACGTTTTCGTGCGAACATCCGTGGATAAAAAGAATCCATACCAGGGTGAAGAGATCATTGTATCCCATCGAATCTATACCCGTGTGGGAATAAGTCAGTATGGTGTCGAAAAATTTCCATCCTACAACGGCTTCTGGACACAGGAACTGCAAAACCTTCAGGAGGAACCCAGCAAGCACAATGAGATCATCAACGGACAGGAGTACCTGGTGGCTGAAATTAATAAAGTGGCCTTATTCCCGATCAAGAATGGTCCCCTGACGATCGAACCCCTTGAGCTGAACATTGTCGCCCAGGTCAGGAGATCGTCAAGAAGCCGGTCCAATGATCCGTTTGAGAATTTCTTCAACGATCCGTTCTTTGGCGGCGGGTACCAGAATGTCCAGAAAAGGATCGCTTCCAATCCTGTCACCATTGATGTAAAACCCCTCCCCGCAACCAACCAGCCGGCAGATTTCAAGGGGGTTGTTGGAAAATATACGTTTAAGTCCAACATTGATAAGACGGACGTAGAGGTCAATGAGGCCATTACCCTTAAGTTTACGGTACTGGGAGAAGGAAATATCAGGCTGATTGATGAACTCAATCTGTCGTTCCCCACTGATTTTGAAGTTTACGATCCCAAAACCTCCTTTAACCTGAATAAAAACACACAGGGAATTTCAGGAGTGAAGACCTTTGAATACCTTATCATTCCCAGGAATTCCGGTAATTTCAGGATCAAGCCGGTAGTGTTCAGTTACTTTGATCCTGACCAGGGGACCTACATCAGTCAGAGTTCTCCCGCGTATGAAATCAGCGTCAGAAAAGGTTCCTCAGCCACATCTGAGATTGCCTACAGCGGAGTGGTGCAGGAGGATGTCCGGTACATTGGCAGCGATATCAGGCACATCAAAAGCGGTCCTGTGTTGCTGAAAATGTCAGGGAAATCCCTTTTTGGTTCTCCCGCCCATCTGTTTCTCATCATCATTCCCTTCCTGCTCTCTGTCATCATCATCCTTTTTGTACGGCAGCAGTTGCGGAAAAGAAGCAACATACACTGGATGAAAACACAAAAAGCCACAAAGGTCGCAAGGATGCGCCTCAAAATGGCATATAATTACCTGAAATCCCTTCAGGAAAAGGAATTCTATAATGAAGTATCCCAGGCACTATGGGGATATATCAGCGACAAGTTCAACCTGCCCCTGGCTGACCTGTCCATGGATTCCGTGCACGAAACACTGAAAAATAAAAATATCAAGGATACACTCATTGAACAATTCATGGAAACATTGAATCATTGTGAATATGCCAGGTTTGCTCCTGGAGAAAAATCGGAAAACATGGATAAGATCTATGAAGAAGCACTGAATGTGATCAGCAAGACGGAAAGAGAGCTCAAATGAGAGGAGAGAGGAGAAAGGAGAAAGGAGAGAGGAGAAATACAATTTAACAATTTAACAATTTAACAATTTGACGATGAGTGATATAAGGCTTTATTTGATCGTATTGCTGTTAAGTATTGCCGGGATTGGGTCTGCAGGAGTCAATGAAGAATTGGTAGAAAAAGCCAACAAGGATTACAATGCGGGACTGTATGCCAATGCCATAGAAGGTTACTCAAAAGTGCTGGAGAATGGTTATGAATCGGTTGAGGTCTATTACAACCTTGGCAACGCCTGCTTTAAATCCAATGACCTTGCGTCTGCCATTCTTTATTATGAAAAAGCGAAGAAACTGAGGCCCAATGATAAAGATGTACTTTTTAACCTGAATGTGGCCAACGACAGGATCAAGGATAAGATCGAAACGGTGCCTGTCCTTTTTTACAAGCGCTGGTGGCAGGGGGTAATGAACTGGCTCAGCACGGACGCCTGGACCAGGTTCCACATTGCCAGCTTCATCGTGTTTCTGGTCGCCGCCGCATTCTACTTCATCTCCAGGACCATCCTCATACGGAAAATATCATTCTGGATCGGTCTTTCAATGTTTTTTGTTTCGATGACGACAGTAGGCATTGCCTGGAAACAGGATGTATCGAACCGCCGGGTGACCGAAGCGATCGTTTTTGATCCCAGCCTGACGGTCAGGAGTTCTCCTTCAGAAAACAGTGTCGACCTGTTCGTGGTGCATGAAGGTACAAAAGTAGCTATCACTGACCGCCTGGGTGACTGGTATGAGATCCGGATCGCCAATGGCAGTACAGGCTGGATCCAGAATACTTCCATCAGGAGTATTTAATTTCTTTCCCGAGGCAACCTCTCCCGAGTAGCATCTTCTTTCCTGAGGAGCTTCTGCTATTCAGCCTTTTTATTAACTTTGTTCGCCAGCAGGAATAGAATATTATTCAACTAATAAATAATCAATAACTTAAAAAGATTGACGTCATGAAAAAAACTACAATTTTTCTTCTTACCATGATGGTCTTCACTTGCACGGGATTTTCCCAGGAAACGGAAACTACGGGAGGGAACTGGAAAAATGGCGGTAAGTTTGCCCTGAATTTCTCCCAATCTTCGCTGACGAACTGGGCACCGGGAGGACAAAACTCCCTGGCATTGAACTCATTCTTCAACTATTTTGCTGATTACACCAAAGGTAAGTCTCTCTGGGAAAACCGCCTGGACCTGGCGTATGGTCTTTTGAAACAGGGTGACGAAGATATCCGGAAAAGTGATGACAAGATCGATTTTTCGTCAAAATATGGCAGGCAGGCAACCAAAACCCTGTATTACGCTGCTCTGCTGAATTTCAAGAGCCAGTTTTCCAATGGATATAATTATCCTGACGATTCTACGGTCATTTCCGGTTTCCTCGCTCCGGGATATCTATCCATTGGTGTCGGTATGGATTGGAAACCAAAGGATTATTTTTCCTTTTACCTGTCGCCGGTCACTGCAAGGTGGATCATTGTAAATGATGATGCACTCTCTAATGCAGGAGTTTTCGGTGTGGATCCGGGGGAAAAAGTCAGAACGGAGCTGGGTGCCATGGCACGCCTGGAATTCATGAAAGACATCATTAAAAATGTCAACCTGAAATCCAAACTTGAGCTGTTCTCCAACTACCTGGATCAGCCCCAGAATATTGATGTATACTGGGATAACATGTTTGTGATGACCATCAACAAGTATCTCTCCGCTTCCCTGAACCTGACGCTTGCTTATGACGATAATATAAGGATCACAGACAAGGATGGGAAAACAGGGCCCCGGACGCAATTCAAGGAAATACTGGGCATCGGCTTCACCTATGGCTTTGGCGATACTAAATGACCTGCTGCAACTGGTCAGCGCAGACGGTCAAGCGATCGTACCAGACGCTCGTCCCTTTTTATGGCATACATCGCCAGTATGAGAAACACCAGTGAGATCAGAGGGAACACTGATCCCATCCTGTACTGCGTGGGAAGGGACAGATCTTTTGCTATCTTATCCGTGTAAAAGAACAATAGGACGATCAGGACAATATTCAGTAAGATGGCAAAATTGATCGTCCGTAACTGTTTGAGACGCTTTTTATACTGAAGGATGATGAGAACGGTCAGGATAAGGACCGCGATGGCAATGGCGATCATGGGCAGGTAAAACACGAATTTATATGCGATCTCCAGCGTAATGGGTTGTTTTACAAGCCCGTAGAGATAGAATGATACGGTACCTGTATAGGTATCCACGGTATCGCCAAACATATAGACCGAAACCGGAAAGAAAAACTGAAGGATCAGGGCGATAAAAGCTACGATGAGATATACCGTCTGAATTCGCTGTATCATGACATCACATTTTAACATTTCCACCGTAAAAGTACGAATGATTTTAGGGCAGAAAGTATATCGGGTTTAATTTATTTATATATTTGCACAGAATTCTGCAGCTAGATTCGATAGCTTCTCGTTTCATGGATGTTTGACCAAATACATTCGCGTAGAGGGGATTAAAATTTACTTCACAGATATTTTTTCATTTATTTTCTAACTGACAAGGATTTCCTTATTAATTAATACCTCATGTATCATATTAATGAATTGAACGACAAGCTCGTAAACGAGCTAAGAGAAATTGCCAGGGAACTTAATATTCCTAAAAGTGAAGGATTAAAAAAGCAGGATCTGATCAATATGATCCTGGATTACCAGGCAGACAATCCTACGCCTGATGTCCTTCAGAAAGAAAAGAAAGGTCCCAAGAAGGCCCTGCGGCTGCGCCGGCGAAGAAATAATACGGATCAGGAAAGGACCACAGAAAAAAAGGTTTTCCCTCCCCTTGAGGAACCCAAGCCTCAACCTAAGGCAGAGGTGATCCCTGAATTCATGGAGGAACCTGATTCAGGCGAAGAAATATTCAATGTCATGGAGGGTGAAACCTTCAGGCTCGATCCGGAAGTTTCGCCACCAGCTCAAACAGAGGAACTGGAGCTCGAGGCTGGTGAAATCGACCAGGAGAAGGAACCGGTGCTTACCAAACCTTTCAGGGAGAGACCCGGCAGGGAGCCCGGATTCCGCACAAAGCACCCGGAAAGACATAAGGACGAATACAGCTTTGAGTTTGAAGGAATAGTAATGGCTGAGGGAGTTTTGGAAATCATGCCCGACGGCTATGGCTTTTTACGATCTTCAGATTACAACTACCTGAACTCACCCGACGATATCTATGTATCCCAGTCCCAGATCAAACTATTCGGATTGAAAACAGGCGATACGGTTCAGGGAAGCATTCGTCCCCCCAAAGAAGGAGAAAAGTACTTTCCACTGATCAAAGTGGAGATGATCAATGGCCGTGATCCGGAAGATGTGCGTGACCGTATTCCTTTTGACTACCTGACACCTCTGTTCCCTGAAGAAAAATTCAAGCTGACCGGGCATCCTCAGGAGACCCTCTCCACACGGATCATCGACCTGTTCACGCCCATCGGTAAAGGACAGCGTGGATTGATCGTTGCACAGCCCAAAACAGGAAAGACGGTTCTACTGAAGGAAATGGCAAATGCGATTGCATACAACCACCCGGATGCCTATCTGATCATTCTGCTGATCGATGAGCGGCCTGAGGAGGTTACCGACATGGAACGCAGTGTCAATGCGGAAGTCATCTCCTCCACTTTCGATGAACCCGCTGAACGCCATGTGCGGATATCGACCATCGTGCTCGAAAAAGCCAAACGAATGGTGGAATGCGGTCACGATGTGGTCATCCTGCTTGATTCCATAACACGCCTGGCCAGGGCTCACAATACCGTGATGCCTGCTTCGGGAAAGGTTCTATCAGGAGGAGTGGAAGCCAACGCGCTGCAGAAACCAAAACGCTTTTTCGGTGCAGCACGTAAAATTGAAGGAGGAGGCTCCCTCACCATCATCGCCACCGCCCTGATCGACACCGGATCCAAAATGGACGAGGTGATCTTTGAGGAATTCAAAGGTACCGGCAATATGGAACTGCAGCTCGACCGTAAACTGGCCAACAAACGGATCTGGCCAGCGATTGATATCGTGGCCTCCGGTACACGGCGGGAAGAACTGCTGCTGGACAGGGAAACCCTCCAAAGGATCTGGATCCTCCGTAACCACCTTGGCGACATGAATCCACTGGAAGCAATGGAATTTCTTAAGGACAAAATGAAATTCACACAGTCCAACGAGGAGTTCCTCATTTCAATGAATGCATAACACGAAAAGGCGCCACAAGCGCCTTTTTTTATGGAGCGATCCTTTTTGCAAGTGCAGGTACTGCGATCCCATCAAAATCTCCCGAACTCATCATCAACAGGTTGGTATTCTGCCAGTTAAGCTGGATCAGATCCTGGTACAGCCGGCCTGAATCCGTATATACCTGTAATCCCTTAAGGCCGAATGCTTTCCTGACCTGAGCGGGATCGATATCCGGAAGCCGTTTCAACCGGATCGCACGGGGATTGAAATATACCATGGGAACGTCAGCAGCATCCATCGTATGTGCATAATGCGGCAGGAAATGCTCGCTGAGGCTGCTGTACGTATGCAGTTCCATGCATGCCACCAGCCTTCGGTCAGGATACTGCTCCTTCACGGCTTCCACAGTGGCTTTGAGCTTGGAAGGTGCGTGGGCAAAGTCAAAAAAAACAGCCGAATGTTCATTCGTTGCCAGCAGTTCAAGCCTCCTGGCCGCTCCTTCAAAAGTGGTGATCGCCTCATCAAACTGCCTGTCCCCTACCCCTAATTCCCTGCAGATCATCTGTGCTCCAGCCAGGTTGATCAGGTTGTGCCTCCCAAAGATCCTGAGTGGAACAGGCACAACGCCGTGAAGGAAAGATGTTACACCATCCTCGATCAGGTATCCCGGCATCCGGTAGGGAATCTTCCTTACATCCGCACCGGCCGAATCGCTGATTGCCCTTACCTGATCATCTTCTGCATTATAGACCAGTGCGCCTCCAGGAGGTACCAGCCCGGCAAAGATTCGGAACTGTTGCAGATAATCTTCAAAGACAGGGAACACGTTGATGTGATCCCAGGCAATCCCGCTGATCAGAGCGATATCTGGCTGGTACACATGAAATTTTGGGCGCTTGTCGAGCGCAGAGGTCAGGTATTCATCGCCTTCGAATACCATCAGCCGGCTGTCATCGGTCAGCCTGACCGTATCGTCAAGCCCTCTCACAGGAGCGCCGATCATGTAATCACAATTGATTCCGCAGGATTTCAGCACATGCAGTACCATGGCTGTGATGGTAGTCTTGCCATGGCTGCCACCAATCACCACTCTCTTCTTATTCCTGGCGTGTGCAAACAAAAACTCGGGAAACGAATAGACCGTCAGGTTCAGCTCCCTGGCCCTGAGGAGTTCAGGATTGTCGCCGCGTGCATGCATACCCAGGATCACGGCATCCAGACCCGGCTGGATCCGGTCAGCATCCCATCCCTCACGTCCGGGCAATAAGCCCGACGCAGCAAGCCTGCTTCTGGAAGGTTCAAATATCTCATCATCGGACCCGGTAACGATATCTCCTTTCTTATGCAGTGCAAGGGCAAGATTATGCATGACATTGCCGCCGATAGCTATGAAATGGTAGTGCATGTTGAATAGTTCTGGTTGGACGATCAGGAACGAACCTGTCAAATTTATGGTTATTTGGGACTCATTCACAGATTTTTGCTACTTTCGCCGCGGAAATTAAAAAAACACCGATAAATATCAGGTTATGAAAAAAATGATCGTTTTTGCAATGCTGGCGCTGGTCTCCAGTTGTTTCACAGTACAAGCACAAATACTGCAGGCAGAAAATCTATGGCAGATGGGACGTGTGGATGACATCCAGGTTTCCCCTGACGGGCAATGGGTTCTTTACGGCATCACCCGCTATGATCTGAATGAAAACAAAGGTAACCGAGATCTGTATGTCTTGCCTGTGGCAGGAGGTGATTCCATAAGAGTTACCGATTTTGAAGGCAATGAATTCAACGGCCTTTGGCGTCCCGATGGTAAAAAAATCGGATTCATCAGCGCTAAAAACGGGACACCACAGATCTGGGAGGTTAATCCGGATGGCACGGATCCCAAACAAATCTCCAACATAGAAAATGGCATCAATGGATTTTCGTATTCGCCGGTTCTCAGTCATATCCTGTATTGCCAGGATGTGAAGCTGGATTCTGCAGCCATCGATTATCACCCCGATCTACCCAAGGCTAATGCCATGATCTTCAATGACCTGATGTACCGCCACTGGAACAGCTGGCATGACTTTTCCTACAGTCATATATTTGTGACCTCATACGACACTGCCAACATAGAAGCCGGTACGGATATCATGACGAATGAGCCGTGGGACACGCCGCTGAATCCTTTTGGCGGAATGGAACAGATCACATGGAGCCCCGACGGAAAGATGATCGTGTACACATGCAAAAAGATGAAAGGTAAGGACTATGCATTGAGCACTAATTCCGATCTCTATCTTTATGAACTGAAATTGAAGCTGACCACCAATATCACCAAAGGGTTGATGGGCTATGATATGGATCCTGTTTTTTCACACGATGGCTCCAAAATGGTTTGGAAGAGCATGAAAACAGATGGCTATGAAGCTGATAAAGAAAGAATGATGCTGCTTGACCTTTCAGACGGATCCATCGGGGAACTTTCGGAAGGATTTGATCAGAATTGCTCAGGTTTTATCTGGTCAGAGGACGATGACGTGATATTCTTCATCAGCGGGATCAATGCTACATACCAGGTTTACGGGCATTCCCTTTCGACTGGCAACACGGTGCCTATCACCTTTGGTGCACACGATTATACATCGCTGGCCCTGGCCGGACCCGAAATCATAGGTACCAGGATGTCCATGTCGATGCCTGCTGAAATATACAGGGTCGGCCTCGACGGATCGCAGGTGCAGCTTAGCTTTACCAATGCCGGACTGCTTTCCGGTATCCGTATGGGAGAGGTAAAGGAAAGATGGATCCCAACGACGGACGGAAAAGAAATGCTGGTCTGGGTGGTTTATCCTCCCTTTTTTGACCGGAGCAAGTCCTATCCTGCATTGTTGTATTGCCAGGGAGGGCCCCAGAGTGCCGTCAGCCAGTTCTGGTCCTATCGCTGGAACCTACAGATGATGGCTGCCAACGGCTATATCGTGGTAGCTCCCAACAGAAGAGGGCTACCCACATTTGGGCAGGAATGGAATGACCAGATCGCAGGAGACTATGGCGGCCAGAATATGAAAGACATGCTCAGTGCCATCGATGACGTGGCCAAAGAATCCTACGTGGATAAGAAACGACTGGGAGCGGTAGGAGCCAGTTATGGCGGCTATTCAGTGCTGTGGCTAGCAGGTAATCATGAAAAGCGCTTCAAGGCGTTCATCTCCCATTGTGGCATCTATGACTTTGAAAGCATGTATGGTTCTACTGAAGAGTATTTCTTTGTCAACCATGATTACGAAGGGCCTTACTGGGAAAAACCAAAACCCAACAGTTATGACTTTTCACCCCATCTGTTCGTCGACAAATGGGACACACCGATCATGCTGATCACCGGTGGATACGATTTCAGAATACCTTACACCCAGAGTCTTGAAGCTTTTAATGCTGCGCAGCTGAGAGGCATTCCCAGCCGGCTCATGTTCTTTCCGGAAGAATCGCATTTTGTGTTGAAGCCCCAGAATGCCGTGCTATGGCAACGGGAATTCTTTAAATGGCTCGACAAATACCTCAAGTGATATCTGATTCACGATGAACGGATATTTGATATTGGATTTTAATCTTTGAGCTTTATCGGGTAATTATCTTTTTTCCGGTTGACCAAGCAATGTATCTGGTTTGAAAACAAGGGCGCCGGAATTGATGCAATAGCGAAGGCCGGTGGGTGGTGGTCCGTCATCGAACACATGTCCGAGGTGACCTCCACAGCTGGCACATAATACTTCGCTGCGAACCATTCCATGGCTCCGGTCGATCTGTATTTGGACATTGTCTTCAAGGTAAGGCGCAAAAAACGCCGGCCATCCGCAGCCGGAGTTGAATTTGGTATCCGACTCAAAAAGCTTCTGGCCGCAGCCGGCACAATAATAGGCTCCCCTTTCAAAGAATTCGTCATATTCGCCCGTGAATGCGCGCTCGGTACCTTTCTCACGCAAAATGCGAAACTGTACGGGAGTGAGGACCTGACGCCACTCATCATCTGTTCTGGTTACCTGGTATTTCATGGCTGTATCATTTGTGACAAAGGAAGACAACCGCTGGTCGCTGGTTTGGCTGCAGGCCTGGGTCATGCCAGCCAGCAACAGCAGCAACAGGTTCAATGACTTGATTTTTTTCATGCTCAACTTGCAGTATCAGTATAAACAATGTTTTAAAGAAAATGTTTACGTTTATATTAATCACTACATTTGTCTGAAACGAATAAAAAATGGACCTGGATATTCTTTGGATGATACTTGGGTGCATTCTGCTCCTCACCGGGATCCTGGGCAGTTTTCTCCCTGTTCTTCCGGGCCCGCCACTTGCGTGGATCGCTCTTCTCCTGCAACAGATCAGGGAGGAAAAACCATTTACGACCAACTTCCTCATCATCTGGGCTCTTGTCACTGCAGCAGTGCTTCTGCTTGATTATTACGTACCCATATGGGGAACGAAAAAGCTGGGCGGATCAAAGGCAGGCATGTGGGGAGCCACCATCGGGCTGATCGTGGGGATATTCTTTCTGCCGCCTGTCGGGATCATCCTCGGACCGTTCATTGGTGCGGTCATCGGCGAACTCATTAAGGGAAAGGAATTCAACATTGCCATGAAATCGGGATTCGGTTCATTCCTGGGTTTCATTGCCGGCGTGCTGATGAAGACCGGCATCACGCTGATCATGGGATTTTACCTGGTTAAAAGTTTTTTTTAGGGCTGATGCACCATGGAAACCAGGCTCAACCACCTCAGTGAGCTATCACTGGAAATCCGTAAAGCCATCCTGCAAAGCCTGGCTGAAGCAGGATCCGGTCATACCGGCGGTTCGCTTGACCTGGTGGATATCTTTACGTGTCTTTATTTTGGGATCATGCGCCATGATCCGGCACAACCCCGGTGGGAGGACCGTGACCGTCTCATTCTTTCAATAGGGCATGTGGCTCCGGTGCTTTACGCCACCCTTGCGTTTGCTGGTTATTTTCCGAAAGAGGAACTGCTTACCCTTCGCAAACTGGGATCGCGGCTGCAGGGTCATCCCGGCAGAGAGCACGGCCTGCCGGGGCTTGAACTTTCGGCAGGATCACTTGGTCAGGGTCTTTCCGTAGCCGTTGGCCTGGCCCTGGGCGCCCGAATGGATAAAAAAGCCTGGAGGACCTACAGCATCCATGGTGACGGGGAGCTACAGGAAGGATCGGTATGGGAAGCAGCCATGAGTGCGGCTCACCACAAACTGGACAACCTTACTGCCCTTGTCGACCGGAACGGTGTGCAGATCGATGGTAAAACCTCGGAAGTAATGGATCCGGAACCCCTCAATGAAAAGTGGAAAGCATTCGGATGGCATGTCATTTCATGTAACGGGCATGATCATCAGGAAATTATAAGGGCTTACCAGGAAGCAAGGCAGATGAAAGGAAGACCATCGGTCATCCTCGCAAAAACCATCATGGGTAAGGGAGTGCCTTCCATCGAAGGTGACTTCCGCTGGCATGGCAAGGCCCCGACAAGGGAGCAGGCGGCGGGATTCATCCGGGAATTATATTAAGATCAAAGAGCAAAAAACAAAAAAAAATAAAAATTGATCAAAACAAACGCGTTCCATCGGAACGCCATGTCGGTAGCCAAAGAGCAAAAATTGATCAAAACATCGCGTTCCATCGGAACGCCATGTTGGTAGCCCGGGATGTAAACACCTGGATATAAAGGAATCCAATGGAAAGATATTTCAACAAGGGAGACAGGGCAACCAAAACAGGGTTTGGGGAGGGCGTCCTGGAAGCCGGTCAACGTAATCCGCAGGTAGTCGGCATTGGTACCGATATTACTGCGTCGGTTGGCATGAATCTTTTTGCGGACGCTTTCCCCGGGCGTTTTATCTCCCTGGGCATAGCAGAACAAAATGCCGCTGGCGTTGCCGCCGGCCTGGCACTGGCCGGTAAACTGCCGGTATTCGCCACCTACGGTGTCTTTTCAGCCATGCGGACCACGGACCAGATCCGCGTCTCCATTTGCTATAACAACCTGCATGTGATCATCGGCGGGGCCCATGCCGGCATTTCCGTCGGACCGGACGGGGCCACCCATCAGGCACTGGAGGATATAGCAGTGATGCGCGTACTGCCCAACATGACCCTCCTCTCACCCTGCGACGCCACACAGGCCAGATTGGCGGTCATCGCCGCAGCACAGCAGGTAAAAGGACCGGTTTATGTCCGTTTTGGCCGTGAACCCGTGCCCGATTTCACAGATGAGTCCATGAAATTTGTGGTTGGAAAAGGGCAGCTTCTATGCAGTGGCAACGACCTGACTCTCATAGCCACCGGGCACATGGTGTGGGAAGCACTGCAGGCCTCCCTCCTGCTGAAAAAAATAGGCATCCACGCACGGGTGATCAACCTGCATACGATCAAACCCATCGACGAAGAGATCATCCTGAGCGCCGCCAGGGAGACCGGTGCAATTCTGACGGCTGAAGAGCACCAGGTCCAGGGCGGACTGGGAAGCGCCGTAGCAGAAGTGATCGTGACACATCATCCTGTACCTGTGGAATTCATTGGCGTGCAGGACCGTTTCGGGGAATCCGGGCAACCGGATGGATTGATGGAAAAATTTGGGCTGAAGGCTCATCATATTGCCGGAAAAGCAGTGGCAATGATGAATAAAAAGGGTTGATATCCCTACTATATCACTCCCCTCACGACAATTGAAATATCCCTGCAGGGTACTGAACATCAGTAAGATAAAGTCCCTGTGGTGGTACCGACATACCAGCCGCTGAACGATTCCTGGACTCAATGATGTGTCGGAGCTCATCCAAAGTGATCTTACCCTTACCCAGTTCCAGTAACGTTCCCACGATCGCCCTGACCATGTTCCGCAAGAAACGGTCGGCCGTAATGGTAAAAAACAACAGATCATGATCTTCATCCCAGCGTGCTTCCATAATGTTGCAGTAATTTGTCCTGACCTGAGTATGCAACTTACTGAATGAAGTGAAATCGTTGTATTCCCGCAGGATATCCGAACCCTGCTGCATCCGCCCCACATCCAGGTGCCCAAATAAATAATACGCAAAATCCAACAGGAATGGATTCTTTGAACGGCTGATCTGATAGAGGTACGTCCTTGAAACGGCATCAAACCGGGCATTGGCATTGCTGAGAACGGGTATGATACGTTGAACGGCAATATCTTCCGGCAGGTAACCATTGAGCTGATAGGCCATTCTGATCCTCTGCTCGGCCGAAAGGGGCCGGCAATCAAAGTGAGCAACGAACTTCCTTGCATGCACCCCGGCATCGGTGCGCCCGCACCCTGTCAGACGGACAGTGTCACCAAGCATTACGGACAGTGCAGATTCCAGCACCGACTGGACAGAGGACGCATTTTTCTGCAGTTGCCAGCCATGGTAGTTCTTACCCCTGAAGGAAAGCTGAAGAAAATAACGATTAGGATTTGTTTCCATAAAAGTTCAAAGATAAATAAATTGTCCCAGCGGGCATCGACCGAAAGATTCATACCTTTGTGCTACGTTTTAAAAAATCGTAACACATGCACACCAAACGATTCGGAGTTTCACTGGATGAGGAACTGCTGAAAGAATTCGACACATACATATCGGGACGCTACTTTTCCAACCGCTCCCAGGCCATCGGATTCATCCTTCAGAAATACCTTACCGAAGAAGCCTGGCAAGGAAACCAGGAAGTCGCCGGTGCGATCATACTGATCTATGACCACCACCGTCGGGAGCTTCAGAACAAATCCACCAACATACAGCATGAATATCATCATCTGGTGCTTTCGGTCCAGCATGTCCACCTGGATCATCACAAATGTCTGGAAACTCTTGCTGTCAAAGGCAGAGCGCGCGAGTTGACTGAGTTCAGCAACCATCTGATCGGGATCAAAGGGATACAATACGGCAAGCTTGTAATCAGTTGTTTGTAATCAGTACAGATGATTCGCTCTGGTGTCATAGGATTAATCTGTCTGCTCTGGGGAGCCGCCTTCATGGTGTGCGGTCAGCCTGCCCAGATCACCGGCAGGATCACCAGTCGGACAGATGCCGGCCCGCTGACCGGAGCCCATGTAATGCTGCAAAATACGTCCAGACTGACCACTTCCGATTTTGATGGCAATTACCGGCTGGTCGGCATTGCACCGGGCGAATACCGTATCATGGTAAGTTATGTCGGATATTCCACAAGCATGCGTGACGTCACCCTGAAAGCAAACGACCACATCGCCCTCGACTTTGAGCTGGACCAGATTCCATTCATCATGGATGAGGCAGTGATCACTGGCAATAAGGTGATGGCGCCAAAAAGTTCGAGCCCTCTGACGTTGTCCGTCGTGACAAGGGAAGTCATCGAGCAGAGTGGTGAAACGAACGTCCTGCCCGTACTCAGCAGCCGTATACCGGGTGTTTTTGTGACAGAGCGGGGTATAACGGGTTTCGGTGTAGGAGAAGGTTCTGCTGGAAAGATTACCGTTCGGGGTATTGGCGGTTCGCCCAATACGCAGGTGCTGGTCATGATCGACGGGCACCCGCAGTTCGCAGGGATCTTTGGTCATCCCCTGTCAGATGCCTATGTCGCAGCCGGCATTGAAAAAGTGGAAGTGGTGAGGGGGCCGGTTTCACTGCTCTATGGTACCAATGCCATGGCAGGAGCCATCAATATCATTACACGACAACAGGATAAGGATGGCGTGCTGGTTTCTGCCCGGGCACAGTTCGGCTCATTCAATACACAAAAATACACCGCCAGTTTAGGCTACAAGAAAAATAAATTCCATATCCTGGGCTCCTTCAACCATGACCAGACCGACGGACATCGTGATAATTCGGATTTTGACATCACTGACGGGTATCTGAAAGCCGGGTATGAATTAAGTTCCCATTTCCGGATCCTCGTCAACGCCAGCCTTGCTTCCTATCATACTACCGATCCCGGTCCTGTCTATACCACCGACACGACCTATCAGAACGGAGGTCACTGGGGCGATTTTCTTCGGGGAGAAGGTTCGGTCGCCCTGGAAAATAAGTACCGGAGATCCGAAGGAGCTTTCAGGTTCTATTATAACGGTGGCGAACATACCATTTACGATGGTTTTCACTCGACCGATCATCTGACAGGGATCACCCTTTACCAGGGGCTTAAGCTGTGGCCGGATAACCTGATCACGGTTGGGATCGACTACCAGCGCTATGGAGGTTTTGCCGAGAACACGATCCCTGTCCCTCCCATTACGTTTACCGACACGGCTATCTTCGAGATCGCCGGCTATCTGCTGCTTCAAAATACAATCTCTGAAAAGCTTTCGGCAACAGCCGGTCTTCGTCTGGAAGATCATGAACTTTTCGGCACGGAATGGATCCCCCAGATCGGTATCAATTGGTACCCTTCCCAGGCCACTGTCGTGAAAGCAACCATCTCCAAAGGATTCAGAAGCCCGACCATCCAGGAACTTTTCCTTTTCACTCCGGCCAATCCCCAGCTGGAGCCCGAACGGATGTGGAATTTCGAGACAGGAGTCACACAGTACTTTTTTAAAGAGCATCTGTCTATTGAACTCAATGGCTTCCTGGCCAGGGGAAGCAATCTTATCCAGATGACCGGTGTATATCCTGATGTAAAAAACAAGAACTCAGGTAAATTCACGCACTACGGGGTCGAATTTCAGGGCAGGATGATGCTTACAGACCATTTGCACCTGATGGGATCTTACAGCTGGCTGCATACCGATAAAGCCAGGATCGCTGCGCCAGCACATCAGCTGTTCCTGGAAGGCAGCTACCAGTGGAAAAAGCTTCTCATAATCCTGGAAATGAATTATATACACGATCTTGTGACACGCACTGATCCGGAGGTAGTCTATCAGCGTTATGCGTTGTGTAATGCCAGGCTGAGTTACCAGGTCGCCTCTTTCGTAAGCGCCTGGGTGGCAGGTCAGAACCTGCTCAACCAGTCGTACCAGATCAATGACGGGTATCCCATGCCGGGGATCAACGCGATGGGGGGGATCGACATCAGGTTTGAGACAAAAAAAGAATGAAACAGAGTCCTGTTGAATTTACCAAAATTTAGAACTATCCATGAGCACTGATATCATCCTGTTGACAGCCTCCGCCCTCTCGATAGGCTTTTTCCATACCTTGCTGGGGCCTGATCATTACCTGCCATTTATTGTATTATCAGAAGCCAGAAAATGGTCGGTGACAAAAACAGCACTGATCACTGTCCTGTGCGGGCTCGGTCATGTAGGAAGCTCGGTGATACTTGGCCTGCTCGGTGTGGCACTCGGAATAGGGATCTCGAAAATCGAGGCACTGGAGTCGTTCAGAGGAAACCTGGCGGGATGGGCTTTCATAGCCTTTGGTTTCGGATACCTGCTGTGGGCGGTATGGAAAATACGGCAGAAAAAATCTCATACCCATTCTCATTTTCATGAAGATGGAACCGTCCACGCACATTCACACGCACATTCACCGGATCATCTGCACCAGCATGGTAAAACCATGACTCCCTGGATCTTGTTCATCATCTTCATCCTGGGACCCTGCGAACCGCTGATCCCCCTTCTGATGTATCCGGCTGCCACCAACAGCATGAGCGGGATGATCATGGTTACCACCGTGTTCTCCCTGACGACCATCCTCACCATGCTGACCATTGTCACTCTGGCGTACTATGGGATCCAATTTCTTCCCATGAGGAAAGTGGAGAAATACATGCATGTCATCGCAGGTGCTACGATTCTCATTAGCGGTGTCGGCATCCAATTCCTTGGATTATGATGCCCGCCGACCGCCAACCGTCAACCGTCAACCGTTTTACTCCTGGTCACCATCAACTTATCCACCCTGCTGCGATCCATATCCACTATTTCAAAGTGGAGATCTTTGTAATGAAACATATCCCCTTCCCTGGGAACTTTTCTTAAAAAATGCATCGCAAGTCCCCCAAGAGTAGTAAATCCTTCATTATCAATATCTTCATAGGAGATGATGCCAAATGCATCCATAAAATCATCAATGTTCATGGCACCATCCACAAGCCAGGATCCATCCTGACGTTCAATCACTTCCTGAACATTATCATCAAATTCCTCCGGCAGATCCCCCAGTATGGTTTCTGTAAGGTCATGCAGCGTGATGATGCCCTCCACAGCGCCATACTCGCTGACCACGACAGCAAAATTTGTCTTCTGCAGCCTGAAAAGCTCCAGTACCTTATCCACCATCAGGTTCTCCGGTATAAATAACGGCTCAATGGCCACCCTTGTCAGGTCGAATGGCTGCCCTTGCGCAAACAGGGATAAGATATCTTTCACTGCCACGACTCCGATGATATCCTCGATGGTCGTTTCGCACAGCAGGTACTTACTGAAATGGTGCTCAGCGATCAGTTCCATCACCTCTTCCCTGGTGGCCGACCTGAGGATATAGATCACATCGGTACGGTGGGTCATGATCTCGCTGGCCCGTTTGTCACCAAAACGAAATACATCTCTGATCCGCTGCGTTTCTTCCTTATCGATGACACCCTGTCGGGAGCTTTGCAGAAGGAGCATCTTCAGCTCTTCCTCTGTCATGACACGGTCATTTTTTGCTTTTAATCCTATTAACCGTGTAATTCCTTTAGTCGTCACAGTCAGCACCCAGACGAACGGATAGGCCACTCTGAAAAGGACTAGCATGAAAGGGGTAAGGAATATTGCAATCCGTTCCGGATTGTTCAGAGCCAGGGATTTGGGAACAAGTTCACCAATGATCAGGGAAAAGAACGTGATGAGAGCAACGACCAGGATAAGGGCCAGGTTGTGGGCTGAACTTTCGAAGGCGGGTATACGGGCCAGCAGGGGGGTAACGTCATCGGCCAGGGCGACTCCTCCGAATGCACCGGAAATGATTCCCACCAGCGTGATCCCTACCTGTATGGTGGAAAGGATCCTTTCCGGTTCACCAAGAAATCCCAGCACGGTTCCAGCCGACCTGCTCCCTTTTTGCGCAAAGTTCTCAAGCCGCACTTTGCTGGACGATACCAGGGCGAATTCGTACATGGCAAAAAGGCCATTGATCAGAAAAAGCAGAATTATGACAAGAAGCTCCGTCATCTCGGATAAAAGTATTCAAAACGGATTGACGAGGACTATACGAACAAACTATCAGACGTTCATTCCGGTATTCTTCCGCATGAATTGGATGCGCTCAAAGCTCCCGGTTTTTTCTTTACCCTGAAGGATCCTGCCCCTGAACTGATCGATTCGCTGATAATGATGGGTGCTCATCCACATGGCAAGATCTTCATTGATCTGAGTGATCACATCCGGTCCGTTCCTGTAGATGGTTGTGCAGATCTGGGCAGTTTTTGCGCCGGCCAGCAACACCTTGACGACTCCCGTATAGTCGTGGATCCCAGTGGATGCGGAAATATCGCATGATACTTTATTGGACAGGGATCCAATCCAGCGCAGGGGCTCGGTGATCTCAACCGGTGAACTCAGGTAATTATCAAAAATGATGTTCATCTGGTCGATATCCACGTCAGGGCGGAAAAAGCGGTTGAACATAACGATACCGCTGGCGCCTGCTTCGTTCATTCCTTTGATCATCCGGGGAAGGTTTGAGAAATAGGATCCTATTTTCACCGCTACGGGGATGGTCACCTCCGCTTTTACAGCCCTTATGATCTCGAAATATACCTCCTCCAAGTCACAACCGGGTATGGACTCATCAAACGGGAATATAGCAATATTCAGTTCCAGTGCATCTGCGCCTGCATCCTGCAGCTTCTTTGCAAAGCCGGGCCATCCCTTGGCAGATATGCAGTTCACACTGGCAATCACCGGAATGCTAATGGCGTCCTTCGCCTGTCGGATCAGCTGAATGTATTCATTCACGCCGTGCTCCTTTGATAACTCGGTAATATGTTCTGCAGCCCGAGGATACCAGTAGTACATGGGGTGATCATCCAGCTTTGTGGCGATGTCAGCCATGATCTGCTCCTCAAAGAGCGACTTCAGTACGATGGCGCCAGCGCCTTTCCGAGCATAGAGCTTGATGTTCTCCACTGAACTGGTGAGTCTTGAACTGCTGACAATGACAGGGGATGATACCTTCAATCCCATGTAAGCTGTTGAAATATCCATAGATTGATTTTTTAATGAACCATAAAATTACGATAATATCAAACTATCCCATCAGATTATTGAATATTTGAGGATTTTCGATGTGATCTCTCATGAAGGTAAGCGCTTTTTTCAGATTGTCTTCGGCCTTCGCTGTAATGCCCTCCTGAAAATCCCATTCATATCCTCTGATATGCAGCATGCAGGTCACGGGTTCGTGATGGTAGAGTTTTCGGCACAGGTCCAGGATAAACGAAGCAGAAACGGCATGCATGGTAAATTCGATCGTCGCATTGGAAGGATCGACCCTGGAGAGTTTGAAATCCTGGATATCCTCTTCCATGGATGCATCGATAAAGATCACCAGATCCTTATCAGCGATGGTGAGGGCATCTTCGATATTGAGCTGATAGTCACTCTCCAGTTCGATGCCCGACAGATTCTTCTGAGACACCCACTTCTGCAGTTCTTCTATAAATGCATTGCCCAGGCCATCGTCCTGACGGCCCGGGTTGCCATACCCATACAGTAAGATCTTCCGGAAAGGAAACGGATTCTTATTTTCTTTTTCTGTCAATCAGCTGATCGTTTTCGTCAAACAGGGAGATCTCCAGCGGCATCTGACCCAGCGCATGGGTAGCACAGCTCAGGCAGGGATCGTAGGCCCTGATGACTACCTCGACTGCATTCATCATACCTTCAGTGATCTCCTTCTGACCTGTCATGACCCTTTTGGCCACGCAGTTCACCGCCTGGTTCATCGGCTCATTGTTGTTCGTAGTGGATACGATCAGATTAGCCATCTCGATCTGGTCGTGGTCATTGATCCGGTAATGATGGAACAATGTTCCGCGCGGCGCTTCGATCAGTCCGACCCCTTCCTTCTGCTTGGGTCCCCTGGTGACCAGGTCGTTGCCAAGCAGGTCAGGATCCTGCAGCAGTTCACGGATCATTTCAGCGGCATGAAGGGTTTCGATGAGCCGAGCCCAGTGATAATGCATGCAGTGGTGATTGGGTTTGCCCTGGGTGTATGCCTTGAATTCCTCGAATTCCTTCTGGGCCAGCGGGGTTGGAATGAAATCAGCGCAATTCAGACGGGCCAGTGGGCCGACACGGTACCAGCCATCTTTCTCACCCAGGTGGTTCAGGTACGGAAATTTCATGTAACTCCATGTCCTGACCTCCTCGCTAATATAGTCCACATATTCCTGATAATCAATATCATTAAGGATCCTGTTGCCATTGGAATCCACGGCGCGCAGCACACCGTGATACAGGTCCAGTGCTCCGTCTTTTCTCACCAGGCTCAGGGAGCTGGATGGAAAATAGGAAAAGGTGTCGATAGCTTCCCTGTTATTCTTATGATAACCCTTGAAGAAGTTCAGTGCAGCCAGAGACCATTCCACCATCTTATCCGCATTGAGGGGGTCGGGTCCTTTCAGGAAGCGATCTCTTTCCTCAACGGTCAGGTTCTTATTGATGCCTCCGGGGATGGCTCCTGTGCCATGTATTTTCTTTCCCGCGGTGATCTGGATGATCTCCTGTCCGAATTTGCGCATCATCACTCCCTGCACGGCCAGATCCTTATGTTTCAGGGCCACGCCGATGACGTTGCGGATAGCAGGATCGGCATCGATACCGAAAAGCAGGTCGGGCGAGCAAAGGTGAAAGAAGTGAAGGGAATGTGACTGAAAGAACTGGCCGTAATGCATGAGCCGTCTCATCTTTTCACCGGTCCTGGTAAGTCCCAGGCCTGTACCGGCTCCCACGATCACGTCGAGTGCCTTGGCGGCAGCCAGGTGATGGCTTACCGGGCAGATCCCGCAGAGCCGCTGTACCAGCACAGGTGCTTCCCAGTAGGGTCTTCCCTGAACAAACCGTTCAAATCCCCTGAATTCCACTATATGAAGGCGGGTTTGTGTCACTTTGCCTTCATGATCAATATGTATCGTCACTTTCCCATGACCCTCCACACGGGTCACTGGTTCGATTGTTATTTTTCTCGACATGTTACTGTAGGATTAATTAGTCAAACTTAACAATTTCGTAAGGCAGTTTCAGTTCATCCCCTGTGATGAGGGCCACCATGGCCTGCCAGATCAGATCGGCCCTGGGCGGGCAGCCGGGCAGGAAATAATCGATCTTCACGATCTCATGGCAGGGATATACCCTGTCCAGCAGCATCGGGATCTCGTTATCGTTAGGCAGGATGAGGTGTACATTGTTTTTGACCGTAGGTCCGTTCAGGTAAGCTTCTTCGATGCACTCACGGATGGATATGCCATTCCTCAGTGCAGGCAGACCACCCATGATGGCGCACTCGCCCAGGGAGACCAGGATCTTGCAATGCTTCCTGAATTCCTTCAGTACATGCACATTTTCGCTATTGCAGCATCCTCCTTCGATCAGTCCGATATCGCATTGCTTGGTGAATGTTTTAATATCGTCCACAGGGGATTTATGAAATTCAACCAGCTCGATAAGGTCCAGGATCCTTTCGTCAATATCGAGAACCGACATATGACATCCGAAGCATCCTGCCAGTGAAGCGGTGGCTAATACTGGTTTGCTCATGATTTGTTCTCCTTCATTATTTTGTTTCGATATCACTTCCAATGGGTAACTGATCATATTTCCGCTGGCCAATGGGAACGGCAAATCCTTTTTCCCTGACCAGGATGGATCCCACCGGGCAAATGTCCATGGCTTCCTGAGCCTTGGCCTCGGTCATGGTTGCGGCCATCTCGGGATCGGCATGAACACGAAGTTTGTGACCCCGTTTGTAGAAAGCAAAATAGCTTCTTCCCTCCTCATCCTTGATGGCTTTTATGCATCGTTTACAAAGGATACAGCGATTCTGGTCCTTGATGATCCTGGGGTGCCAGGCCTCAACTTCCCTGACCGGAAATTCGTACGGGTAGCGGGGCACCATCATCTGGAACCTGTAGGCCAGACCCTGGAGCATGCAATTCCCGCTTTTCTCACAGGAGGGACAGAAATGATTGCCTTCCACGAAAAGGACTTCGATGATGGCTTTACGGATCTCGTTGAGCTCCGGTATATTGTTCTCAATTTCCATCCCGTCCACGGCAGGTGTGGAACAAGCGGTCATGAAACGGCCGTTCACCTTAACGGTACAGATCCGGCAGGCTCCCCGTGGTTTGATTCCCGGAATATTGCATAGCGTTGGCACGTATATCCCGTTTTCCCTTGCAATATCTGCAATATACAATCCCTTGCGGCCTTCGCACACCACACCGTCGATTTTGATTTTTATTGTATCGCTCATAGTTACTGATTTTTCTGGAAGTATTTAACTGATGATCAAACAGTTAATTAAAAATATAAATGACTAACGAATGTTTGGTATTCTCCCGACAAAATCACAGGCATCTTTTACAGAGGCTGCCATGTCAAACTCACTCATGTAATCGGTATCCTTCACGATCCTGGCTTCATACAGATGCCTGAAATTCCGGATGCTTGTCAGGATTGGATTGGTACAGGTCTGACCGAGACCGCAGCGGCTGATCCTGGGTATCTGGCCCCATTCCTGAAGATCCTGGATATCTTTGCGGATCCCTTTGCCTTCGATGATCCGGATGAGTGTCCTTCGCATCACCACCGGGAAGTTCCGGCAGGTGGAGCACGAACCGCAGGATTCCTCGATGAAGAAGTCCATGAAATTCAGCACCACATCCCTGAGCAGGTCCCTCTGGTTGCCGATGATGATCATCGAACCGCCGGTGGCCATATCCGCAAAGCTGATGATCCTGTTGAATTCACCAGGTCCGATGACAGTTCCCGAGGGGCCTCCCACCTGGACTGCCTGGACATCGGTGGCACCGGTGATGTCCAGCAGGTCGCTGATGGCAAATCCCCATTCCACCTCATAGACACCGGGGTATTTGCAGTCACCCGATACGCTGAGGATCTTGGTACCTGCAGAGTCTTTTGTTCCAAAGGATTTGAACCAGGCGGAGCCGTGGTTGATGATCTTTACTGCCGATAACAGGGTTTCAACGTTATTGATGATCGTGGGCTTGTTCAGGTATCCAACCTCTACAGGGAAAGGAGGCCGGTCGCGCGGTTCACCCCTTTTGCCTTCGGCTGATTCGATCAGGGCCGACTCTTCGCCGCAGACATAAGCACCTGCCCCAAGCTGAATGCGAATGTCGAAATCAAATCCTGTCTTGCCGGCGATGTTCTTTCCCAGGAAATTCTTCCTGCGAAGATCAGCCAGTACATTGTTCAGGTAATTCAGAAGGTACTTGTATTCATACCGAAGATACAGGATTCCATGGCTGGAGCCGATGGCATATCCGGCAACGGTCATTCCTTCAAAAATGAAGTGTGTATATTCTGTCAGCAGGACCCTGTCCTTGAACGTACCTGGCTCTCCCTCATCGGCATTGCACAGGACATACCGTTCCGGATCCTTCGATTTGCTGCAGAAGTCCCATTTCAAACCCGTTGGAAATCCTGCACCTCCGCGCCCCCTTAGGTTGGATTCGGTGACTTCCTTGATGACCTGTTCCGGAGACATTTTGACGACCTTATTCAAGGCATCACCCGGATTGGCATCCCTGTTCAATAAGATACCACTTCTCCGAATGTTGTTCTGAACCATGGCTTTAATAAGATCCGATGCATTCTGCCCGTCGCCCAGAGGTTCATGGAACATTTCGTGCACCGGCTTACCTGCTTTCATATCCTTAACCAGCTCCTTCACGCGAAAAGGGGTCAGCCGGGTAAATACTACGTCATTGATGAGAGCAGCCGGTTCCTGATCATTCATTCCGATATCGGAAGTCTCAAACAGTCCGATCAGGCCGTCGGGTGTCACAGATCCAAAACGGCATCCTGTCTCCCTCTCAAAAGCGGCAGCCACGTCCTTTCGGCCCATCATCTCAGCGACAAGACTGTTATTCAGGTAAACACGATATTTTCCCCGTGGTTTACAGGCAAAAAAATGATAAAAACTGATCGTTTGTTTCACATCTACAGTAGAGATGTTCAGTTCCTGCGCGAGCTGAAGCACAGCCTCCTCCGGAATGTAACCCATCTCATCCTGGATCTGAAGGAGCATGTCCATCAGCCTTGTTTTGTCTTTACCAAACTGATCAATAGATTTCTGTACGATCGAATTCATACCCGTTGATTTATAGATTTTTCGGAAAATTTCCTTAAATTATTGTTATTGGATTAACAAGGCAAATTTATAATGAATTCATTCACAACAAGAGGATGATCTGAATTTAGAACGATTTCAAATTAACCTGCCATACGACTTTTTACTACTTTCGCATTCTAAAATCTAAATTGCCTTAACCCTTATTCCTTTTCCCTTATCCCTTTTTCTTCTCATGAACCCAGCCACCTACGACATACACATTCGCGGCCTCGTACAGGGAGTGGGATTCAGACCCTTCATCTATCGCTTAGCGAAAGAGATGCGAATGAAAGGATGGGTGGAGAACAGGAACGACGGGGTCTGGATCAGGGTGACCTGTACCGGCAGTGCATTGAATGACTTTATCAACTGCATCCGTAAGGAAGCTCCTGAGGCATCCGAAATTTTTTCCATTGAATTTAAAGAAGTAAGCCCGGAAGTCATTGACGATTTCCGGATCATAAAGAGCAGGAATATATCCGATGACATCACAGAGATCAGCCCTGACATAGCCGTCTGTAATGACTGCCTGGAAGATATGAAGCACCAGCCTCACAGGATGGATTATCCATTCATCAACTGCACCAACTGCGGACCCCGGTTCACCATCATCCGCGACCTGCCGTATGACCGCGAAAAGACCTCGATGGAACCTTTCGTTATGTGCGATGAATGTCATACGGAATACTCTTCCGTACTGGACCGCAGGTTCCATGCCCAGCCCGTTGCCTGCAACAACTGTGGTCCCTCCTATGAATTACTGGAAGATGGAAAATCAATCCATGACCTTCAGCAGATCCTGGTCAGGATCTGCTTTCTTTTAGAAAACGGCAGAATAGTGACCATCAAAGGAATGGGGGGATTTTTCATTGCCTGTGATGCCACCAACCAGCAAACAGTCAGCAGACTACGGGCACTGAAAAAACGCGAGGGAAAACCCTTTGCCGTCATGTGTGCTTCCCTTGAGGCTGCCAGAGAATATGCACATCTGGATACCGAAGAAGAGAAGCTGCTGTCGTCCTGGCGAAGGCCCATCGTCCTGCTTCGTGAACGGGCAAAACTGGCTCCAGATGTAAGCGTAGGTTTCGACACGGTCGGAATCATGTTGCCGTACATGCCTTTTCATTACCTGTTGTTCGAAAGGCTGAAACTGAACGTGATCGTACTGACCAGCGGCAATCTGTCGGACGAGCCCATCCTGATCGACAACAATCGGACAATCGAACAATTGAGCCATAGTACAGACGCCATTCTGATCTACAACAGGGAGATCTATAACCGAACGGATGATTCAGTAACCATGGTGGTCAATGGCGCCGAAAGGCTGATCCGCAGGTCGCGGGGGTATGTACCTGCTCCTGTCAGGCTGAGCCTTCCCGTCGACGGTATATTTGCCTCCGGAGCCGAACTGGTGAACTGCTTTTGCATCGGCAAAGACCATCAGGCATATCTCAGCCAGCACATCGGGGACCTGAAGAATATGGAAACCTATTCGTTCTACCGTGAATCCGCGGAGCACTTCAGCAGGATGTTCCGCTTTACCCCTGACGTTGCGGCGGCGGACCTGCATCCTGATTATTTGTCATCAAGGTTTGCACATGAGCTTGGGATACCTGTGACAGGGATTCAGCATCATCATGCACACATCGCCTCATGCCTGGCCGAACATGGCCTGGATGAACCGGTGATTGGTGTCGCCTTCGATGGAGTGGGTTACGGGGATGACGGTCACATCTGGGGAGGGGAGTTCCTCATCTGCGGTCTGGATAACTATCAGCGCTATACTCATTTTGATTACGTGCCCATGCCCGGTGGCGACCGCGCTACGGAGGAACCTTGGCGCATGGCTGTTTCGTATCTCTACTGTACCTTCGGCCGTACCTTTATGGAATTGGATCTGCCATTCCTGCGGCATATTCCGTCAGAAATCCTGGACCTTGTGCTTGCCGCCATTGAAAAACGGATCAATTGTCCGCTCACCTCCAGTGCAGGACGCCTGTTTGATGCCGTATCGGCACTGACTGGGCTCTGCACCGTTGCAGGCTTTCATGCAGAAGCGCCCATGCGGCTGGAGGCGGCTACGGACGGGCAGATCAAAGAATACTACGAAGTTGTGATGGATCAGACCATCCATTTCGAATCCATGATCGAAGCAATGGTAAAGGACATGGTAAAGGGCATCTCCTCCTCTGTCATTTCAGCCAAATTTCACAACACCGTCGTCGAATCTTCCCTGCAAGTAGTTACCAGGATGCGCAGCGACAGCGCCATCCATAAAGTCGCCCTTTCGGGCGGCAGCTTCCAGAACCGTTTTCTCCTGTCCCGACTCGAGAATCGTCTGCATCAGAACGGCTTTGAGGTTTACAGCAACCGCCGGGTGCCGGCCAATGACGGGGGAATTGCGCTGGGCCAGCTGGCTGTGGCAGCAAAGAGGCGAATGATCGGATCAAACGTTTAAATCATTCATGCGTTGAGGGAAGATGGAAGGTTCAGCATTGAAATATTCGTTAGTTTTGCAACCCACATCAAAAAATTGCAATCATGTGCCTGAGCATACCCGCAAAAGTGATCTCCATTGATGGCGATATGGCCACTGTGTCGGTGGGTGGCACAGAATACAGGGCCAGCCTTCAGATCATTGAAAATGTGGAGGTGGGCGACTATATTCTGTTGCATACGGGATTTGCCATACAAAAGCTCGACATAAAAGAAGCCGAGGCCTCATTAAAAGTCTTTGAAGAGTTCATAGAACTGAACCGGCGTTTGGATGAGGAAGAATCGACAACCGGCAAACGAATCCTCTGATGAAATACATGGATGAATACAGGGACAGGGGGCTGGTGGATCACCTGGTTCAAAGGATCAGGGATGTCTCGAAGGTTCCTGTTCGACTGATGGAAGTTTGCGGCGGGCATACCATGTCGATCCAAAAATTTGGAATTCCCTCTCTGCTTCCAGAAACCGTAGAGCTGGTTTCCGGCCCCGGCTGCCCGGTGTGTGTCACCGGAAGACAGTTCATTGATAAAGCCATTGCCTATTCACGATTGAAAGATATCATTATCACCACCTTCGGCGACCTGATCCGTGTACCGGGATCCACTTCATCGCTTGAAAAAGAAAAGGCCAGCGGCGCAGATATTCGCATCGTGTACTCGGTTCTTGATGCCCTGCAGGTAGCCATGGAAAATCCGGATAAAAAGGTGATCTTTCTCGGGATTGGTTTTGAAACCACATCTCCGGGTTCCGCAGCTGGAATAAAAAGAGCGTCGGAAATGCATATCCCGAACTTTTTTCTTTACAGTTCCCACAAGGTCATGCCCCCTGCGATGAAGGCCCTGATCCATGAAGGGATTGCAATCTCGGGATTCATCGCTCCCGGCCATGTGAGCACCATAACCGGCACAGCCATGTACGAAGAATTCCCGCAACGATATGGTGTCGGATGCGTGGTTTCCGGTTTCGAACCCGCTGATCTGCTGCAATCGGTGCTCATGCTGGTGCAACAGGTGGAAAACAGAAAGCCCGGGGTGGAAATCCAATACAAAAGGGCGGTGAGGCCTGAAGGTAATCCTAAAGCCCTTCAGGTGCTGGATGAAATTTTCGAACCGCAGGATGACTGGTGGAGGGGACTGGGAGTGCTTCCCGGGAGCGGGCTCAGACTGAGACCAGCTTTTCAGCATTTTGACGCCGAAAATGAAATTGCTGTCAGAGTGGAAGAAACCAGGGACGAAAAGGGTTGCATTTGTGGAGATATCCTGAAGGGATTAAAACAACCCGACGAATGTAAATTATTTGCAAAGGCCTGCACTCCTTCAGATCCTGCCGGTGCCTGCATGGTAAGCAACGAAGGAACCTGTCATGCCTGGTACCGTTATCATCGTCATGGATAAAAAAATTCTTCTTGGACATGGCAGTGGCGGAAAATTGTCCCAGTCACTGATCAGGGAACTGTTTTTCACCTGGTTCACCAATCCAGTTCTGAACCATCAGACCGACTCGGCTGTTCTGCCATCAGCCTATCATCATCTGGCGCTCACTACCGATTCCTTCGTGGTGGATCCCATCTTTTTTCCGGGCGGTGACATCGGTAAACTGTCCATTGCGGGGACTGTCAACGATCTGGCTGTATCCGGCGCCACACCCGCCTACCTGACAGCTTCCTTTATCATTGAGGAGGGATTACCGTTCAGTGACCTGGAAAAAATTGTGGAATCGATGGCCATGGAAGCCAAAAAGGCTGACATACAAATTGTTGCCGGAGACACAAAGATCGTCAACCGCGGAAAATGCGATAAGATTTTCATTACCACTTCAGGGATCGGCTGGATGGAAGATCGCTACCTTTCCGTCAGCGAAGGAAGTACCATCGAGCCCGGCGACAGGATCATCATCAACGGCCCGGTGGCGGATCATGGCATGGCGGTACTCGCTGCCAGGGAACTGAAACACTTCAGGACCAATATTCAGTCTGATTGTGCCTGTTTGAACCATATTATACAATCCCTCAAAGATATATGTCCGGAGGTGCGGTTCATGCGGGATGCCACCCGTGGAGGCCTGGCAACCGTACTGTCGGAGCTGGCTGAGAACAGGCCATTTGGTGTGGAAACGGATGAATCGGCCATACCGGTAAGGGAAGCCACGAGAGGATTATGTGAACTGCTGGGCTTTGACCCGATGTACGTGGCAAATGAAGGAAAATTCATTGCCGTGGTTCCAAAAGCTAAAGCAGAGTCCGTTGTGGCAGGTTTGAAGCAGCACCCCCTGGGAACACACTCTGCCATCGTAGGCCAGATCGTGGATCATCACCGTGGACAGGTTTGGATGAATACTTCCATCGGGGGAAAAAGAATACTTGACATGCTTGCCGGCGAACAGTTGCCAAGGATCTGCTGAGGGGATGGGGAAACGGATCCTGAAAGGTCTGAAGGCCTTTCAGGTGATCAGGAACGATCAATGGTACCCGTATTCCTTGTAAAATTTATTGATGGCGTCGGCAATGTCCTCAAAAGCGACGTAATGTTTCTTGCAACCGCTTCTGGAACAAATGCTTACCCTCCCTCCGATATCCAGCAGAAACGGCACCATCGGGGCATCACACGCACTGCAGATCTCCTGTGCGATCAATTGCTTGTTGCAATGCGGGCAGTGAAACCTGGCTATCTCACGTTCAGGGATCTGAATATCCGCCTCATGATCGTAACATCCATAAATGGAACATAGCCGGATAACACCCCTGTGGGATGCGATCTCAATGTTGAGCTTGATGCTTGGCAGATCATGCAGAGGATGTTCGTGATCCATCAAGGAACGATGGCAATTGGGACATTTCACGTTAAATGATATGATCTTATCCATGACTCGAAAATAATAAAGTTAGACTTCCGAAGATATACAGGAAATACAAATATAGGTTTTTTAATACGATGTTCCTGATCCATTCATTATTTAGAATAATTTAAAATAAGTAGCGGAATGGACATTGTTTTCATCATGATGTCCTTATTGCTAATTTTGGCCTTCCGAAGATCCATGATCATAAACGATGTTTCACAGAGATGCACGAGCTGTCGATAGCCATGAACATCATTGAAATAGCGGCCGAGGAAAAGGACAAAGCCGGCGGCGGGGCCATTCAGTCGGTCGAACTGGAAGTGGGAACCCTGTCGGGTGTGGTCGTCGACGCCCTGCAGTTTGCGCTTGAGGTTTCTGTAAAGGGAACTGTTCTGGAGCATGCGAAGATCGATATTCATCCGGTTGAAGCCACGGCCAGCTGCAATCGGTGCGGTCTTTCCTTTCCAGTTGGGGACCTGTTTACAAGCTGTCCCCACTGTCAGTCCTTTGATACACGACTGGTCAGCGGAGGCGAGCTAAGGTTCCGGTCATTCATACTGGAATAGGATAAAATCATTACTTTTGTAAAAAAATCAACGATTATGTGTGATACCTGTGGCTGCGGCCAGCCTGACCAATCCTTCCGGATCCAAAAACCCCAGAATCCCTCCACCCATACACATGCCCATGAGCATACTCATTCACATGGGGATGTAGCACATTCACATACCCACGAACATTCGCATGAGCACCCTCATCTCCATGAAGCCGGACAGGACGCAGGCCATGCCCATCAATTCCATGATGCCTCCCACGAACACCCCCATGGAACACAAATCATGATCGGTCAGGACCTCCTGGCAAAAAACAACCTGCTCGCCGAACGCAACAGGGGTTTTTTCGAAGCCCGGCATATCACGGCCATTAACCTGGTCAGTTCCCCGGGATCGGGTAAGACAAGCCTGCTGGAAGAAACCATTCTGGCCCTCCGTCAGGAAATCGCCTTTTTCATTATCGAGGGTGATCAGCAAACCATGCTGGATGCTGACCGGATCCATAAAACCGGTGTCCCTGTGATCCAGATCAACACGGGCAACGGATGCCACCTGGATGCGGTCATGATCCAAAAGGCCGTCAAAGAGCTGGATCCTTCCGATCACTCGATGCTCCTTATTGAAAACGTTGGCAACCTGGTGTGTCCTTCCCTGTTTGACCTGGGTGAAACCAGGCGTGTCGTCATCATGAGCACTACCGAGGGAGAGGATAAGCCCCTGAAATATCCCAATATGTTCCGGACATCACATCTGTGCGTGATCAATAAGACAGACCTTCTTCCCTATGTGGATTTTCAGATCGATAAAGCCATTGATTACGCCAGGCAGGTAAACCCTCATCTTGAATTTATGGAGGTGTCGGTAAAGTCCGGAAAAGGGCTGGAGAACTGGTACAAATGGCTGAGGCAAAATCTTTCCTGATTTTTTATTTTTAATTTGCTTTATCTGGTTTTTTGAGGCTACTTTTGTATTGTTATTTCATTAACAGTTTATTTCCGTCTTTTCCAAGTCATTCCTAAATGAAGAACCTACCAGATAAAACCGTTGAACGCCTGAGTCAGTACAGAAGAGCACTGCTTGTTTGTCTGGCCGACAATAAAATGCACATATTCTCTCACGAACTCGCCGGATTGATCCATATCACTCCTGTTCAGGTCAGACGGGATATCATACTGATAGGATATTCAGGCACACTGCGGAAAGGATACGATGTCAGGGAGCTGGTAAGCCTCATCGGAAAGATCATTGATACGGAAGAGGGTCTCAGGGCGTGCATTGTGGGCGTTGGTAACCTGGGACGAGCCATTATCCGTTACTTTAAGGATAAAAGGACGAAGCTGGTGATCACAGCAGCCTTTGACACAAATCCGGAGAAGGTGAAGTGTGTCTTTTCGGGAGTGCGCTGTTATCCCATTGAGCAGCTGGAATCAGTCATCAGGGAACAGGATATTTCCATTGCGATACTGACCGTTCCCGGGGAGGTGGCTGCATCAGTAGCGGAAACGCTTGAAAAGGCGGGTATCAGAGGAATCATCAATTATACTCCTACACCCCTGAACGTATCAGAAAAGATCTATCTCGGAGAATATGATATGATTACATCCCTGGAAAAAGCCGCATATTTTGTCAAAAATAACAGAGGAGAGTAGTTCGTCCTGCACCTGGAGTTATTTGAATCCTCCGGTAAAAATATTGATGGTCCCCTTGTAGGTTTCCACCTCGAAATATCCCTTGCATTTGAGAATGAAAAAGTATGTTCCGTCAGATAGACGATCTCCGTCCCAATCTCCGCTCACATAGTCATTGGCTTCATAAATTTTTCGCCCCCAGCGGTTGAATACCACCAGCGAATTGGAAATATACTTATCGAGCTCGCTCACTACGAATGTATCGTTCACTCCGTCACCGTTTGGTGTAAAAACATTCGGGATCACCAGTTCGACCTCCTTGACGTCAACTTCCTGGGCAAGGGAATCGACACAGCCGTTTTCAGCAGTGACCGTAAGAACTACATGATATATTTCCACCTTGTTAAATACATGTTCCGGGCTTTCCAGGGAAGATTTATCGTTATCCCCAAAGTCCCAGGACCAGCTGGCCGCTTTGTCGGTTTCGCTGACAAAGGCCACTACCGGATTTTGATAGTACACCTCTTCGGGAGTATAGCTGAATTTAACTTCCGGTGCAGGCAGGGCCTCCACCTCAAATATTTCCTCTAGCTTACAGGCAAGACTGTCGGTTGCTGTAATCGAGTAGCTTATGCTGTCGACAAGACCAAGAGCCAGGGTATCACCCTGGAGGAACTTGATTCCCGGATCCCACTCCAGGGTGTAAGGTGCCGATCCGCCCGACACCTTTGCCAGGACCTTTGCCTTGGCTTCACCGGGGCAACCCTTGTCGATCTGCTCAAGGCTAATCTTCAAGGCCGGGTTGACATCCACATGAATGCTGTCGGAGCATGAATAGAGCCCATCGGTAACAGTGCCGTAAAAGGTTTGCGCCTCCTCAGGGGCTACTGTGATCACGGAGGCTGTGTCGCCGGTATCCCAGAAATAGGTGTAGTTAAAGACCGATCCTGACTGGATCAGGTTGTGCAATTGCAGGGAGTCAAGGATACAATTATAAATGCTCACCTCGTCGATCCGTCCAATGAAATAGGATGCAGGTGTTTCAAGGCTCTGTGTTCTGCCAAAATAAAGAAAACGATTATCCGATGAAAGGATCTGTCCGGTGGTCGTCAGGGTACCCTGTTTTACGCCATCGATCCATATCTCATGGGGCGATCCGCTCAGGTTAAAGACGGTATACAGATGGTGCCATGTTTCGAACGGGGGATTTACGTCAGACTGCAGTGAAAAATTATTGGGAGAGCCGATTGCTTCAAAATGACTCAGGCGTATCTTACCCAGCTTACCGGAGGCGATATAATCATCCCTGGTTCCCATCACCTGCACCACAGCCTGGCCATTGGCAAAATCGAATAAGGTCGGGGATTCGTTTTCAGGGTACCAGAAACTCGTATCCGGCAGGCGGAACCATAATGCAACCGAAAATACCGACTCGACTTCAGGAATGGTTGCGATCATATAGCTGTTCTTACCGTTGAAGCTCAGCGCACTTTCCGGATTGTTGAAGCGGTCGGGAACCAGGGTGGCATCAAAGGAATAACCATGGTTATCCTTTCCGCTGTAATCCCTTGTGTCACCGTTAAATGGATAATAGGCCAGCTGACATTCAGGCAGTTTTTGCCGTAACGATAGGGCAAGGTTCTCCCCAAAACAGAGGATGGTATCGGATTGCAGTATCTGGGCGGATATCAGGTTGACATACACCGAATCGGAATAGCTGGATCCGGCGCCGTCGGTCACTGTGACATGATAGGCGCCGGTCTCGGATGTCCAGATACCAGGTGTGGCTTCGCCAGTGCTCCAGGAATAGGATGCAAATCCTGCACCTGCATCAAGGTAAAGGCTGTCGATGTTGCAAAAATGAGCGCTGTCGGTCTGAAAGATCAAAACGGTATCTGATGGGTATTGTGCAAATACTGAAAGGATTGAACCTGTCCACCACAGCAGAAAACAGAATCTCTTCATTAAGGATTTCCTTTGAGGGGGCAAAATTAGTAAAAAGATGTCAGAAGGATAACGCCACAGCGAAAGATATGTTATTGACAAGCTGTCAATTTTGCAGTAATCCGCTCATTTACAGCAATGGCAGGGATATTGATCGGGAGGGTGTCATCAAAAATAAATCATCATGAACCTGAATCATTTTACCATAAAGTCACAGGAAGTGCTTCAGCATGCGCAGGAAATTGCGGCCGGGAACCAGCATCAGGCCATCGAGACGACCCATATGCTCAAAGCGATGCTTATGGTGGATGAATATGTGGTTCCGTTTCTACTGAAAAAGCTGAACATTCACGTCCCTAACCTGCAGCAGGCTCTCGATAGGGTGATCCAGTCCTATCCCAGGGTTGCAGGCGGTGAACCTTACCTGACCCCTGATGCCAGCAATGCCCTGCAGAGAGCTTCGGGCTACCTGAAGGAGTTTGCAGATGAATACATAGCCATAGAGCATATCCTTCTTGCCATTCTGACAGGCCGGGATACGGCTGCACAGTTGCTCAGGGACAGCGGCGTAACAGAAAAGGATCTGAAAGCAGCCATCCGTGAGCTAAGAAAAGGCGGATCAGTCACCAGTCCGACCGCTGAGGAAACCTACCAGGCACTTTCGAAATATGCCCGTAACCTGAATGATCTGGCGCGCCAGGGTAAACTCGACCCTGTCATTGGAAGGGATGAAGAGATCCGAAGGATCCTTCAGATCCTTTCCCGGCGAACAAAGAACAATCCCATCCTCATCGGTGAGCCCGGTGTTGGCAAGACCGCCATTGCAGAAGGACTGGCGCACCGGATCATCAATGGCGATGTACCCGAAACCCTGAAATCAAAGCAGATATATTCCCTTGACATGGGTGCGTTGATTGCCGGGGCCAAGTATAAAGGTGAATTTGAGGAACGGCTTAAAAGTGTGGTGAAAGAAGTGGTAGGCTCCAATGGAGAGATCGTTCTGTTCATTGATGAGATCCATACCCTGGTGGGGGCCGGAGCCAGTGAAGGCGCCATGGATGCAGCCAACATCCTAAAGCCGGCGCTGGCCAGGGGGGAATTACGGGCGATTGGAGCCACAACCCTGAAAGAATATCAGAAATATTTTGAAAAGGACAAAGCCCTTGAGAGGCGTTTCCAGATCGTCATGGTGGATGAGCCTGACAGGATGGATACCATTTCTATCCTGAGGGGTCTGAAAGAACGTTACGAGACCCATCACCAGGTCAGGATCAAGGATGAGGCCATCATCGCCGCCGTTGAACTGTCGCAGCGATACATCACCGACCGATTCCTGCCCGACAAGGCCATCGACCTGATCGATGAAGCGGCTGCCAAGCTGCGCCTGGAAATCAATTCGTTACCCGAGGATCTGGATGAGCTGGAGCGCAGGATCAGGCAGCTGGAGATCGAGAAGGAGGCCATCAAACGCGAGAACGACGAGGCAAAGCTCCAGGACCTGACCAGAGAGTTATCGGAACTGAACGACGGGCGAACCCAGTTACGAGCCCGGTGGAAGAATGAAAAGGAGATTGTCGAAAAGATCCAGTCCTATAAGAAGCAGATCGAAGAGCTCAAATTCGAGGCAGAGCAGGCGGAGAGAGAAGGTAATTATGGCCGGGTGGCAGAATTGCGGTACGGGAGGATCCGTGATGCGGAACAGGAAGTGGAGTCCCTGAGCAGAAGCCTGGTTCTATTACAGGGAGATTCGCCCATGATCAGGGAGGAAGTGGGTGCGGAGGAGATTGCCGAAATCGTTTCGCGGTGGACAGGCATACCGGTGAGCCGGATGCTGCAGAGTGAACGGGATAAACTCCTGAACCTGGAAGAGGAGCTTCATAAAAGGGTGGTCGGACAGAACCAGGCCATTCAGGCGATCGCTGATGCCATACGCCGCAGCCGTGCCGGGCTACAGGATCCGCGCCGACCTGTCGGTTCTTTTATCTTTCTGGGAACCACCGGCGTCGGAAAGACCGAATTGGCCAAGGCGCTTGCCGAATTTCTGTTCAACGATGAAAACGCAATGATACGCATTGACATGTCGGAATACCAGGAACGTCACACGGTATCACGTCTCATCGGAGCCCCTCCGGGTTATATCGGATATGAAGAAGGTGGCCAGCTGACCGAGAAAGCGAGAAGGAAGCCTTATTCCGTTGTTCTGCTGGATGAGATTGAGAAAGCGCACCCTGATGTTTTCAATATCCTGCTGCAGGTGTTGGATGACGGAAGACTGACGGACAACAAGGGGAGGATGGCAGATTTCAGGAATACCATCATCATCATGACCTCCAACATCGGCTCGCACCTTATCCAGGAACATTACTCAGAGGGCGAACCAGATAACGAAAAGCTTTTCCTCCAGACCAGGGAAGAGGTCTTTGATCTGCTGCGCAGGACCATTCGTCCAGAGTTCCTGAACCGGATTGATGAGATCATCATGTTCAAACCGCTCACCAGGGAAGAGATCCGGCAGATCGTCCTGCTCCAGATTGCCAGTATCAGTAAAATGATGGAAGGTAATGAGTTGCAGATGAAGGTCACACCGCGGGCCATTGATGTACTTGCTACGAGAGGGTACGATCCACAGTACGGTGCCAGGCCCCTCAAGCGGGTCATTCAGCGTGAACTGCTGAATGAACTGTCAAAAATGATTCTCGCCGGGAAAGTGAATAAGGATTTCTGCATCCTTGTCGATGCAACAGGTAATCGGCTTATCTTTGAGAACCAGAAAGCCGGCGGAGAATGATAAAACGAACAAGGCCTGTAGAAGTCATCCTGTGGGATTGGAACGGCACTCTGCTCGATGACGTGGAAGTATGCATGGCATCCATGAATACCATGCTCTCACGGAGAGGCATGCCCGTGCTATCCCTGGATCATTACAGGGAAGTGTTCACCTTTCCGGTGATCAATTACTACCGGAAGATCGGCTGGGATATAGAAAAGGAATCATGGGATGCACTGGCCATGGAATTTATCGGCCTGTACATGCAAAAGCTTCCGTCAGCACCGCTGCATGATGAAGCCTTTGCTGTGCTGGAATATCTTGCCCGTAGGGAATACCGGCAGGTGATGATCTCAGCGATGGAACAGAATGCCCTGTCGGATTCGGTCGCACAAAAAGGGATCCGTCATTTTTTCGAAAGGATCGAAGGACTCAGCGATCATTATGCATTCAGCAAAGCGGATATAGCCCTTAGAGCCATTCATGACATGAACGTCAGTCCGGCCTCTGCCTGTCTGATTGGCGACACCCTGCATGACCTTGAGGTGGCAGACCATATCACATGTGACTGTTTACTGGTCGCTGACGGCCACCAGTCAAGGAACCGGCTGGATGCAGTGCATGATCGCGTGATCAGTGACCTGAAGGAGGTACGAAAATTCTTCTGAAGCCCTGCGGTAGGAAAAAGGCTGTCAGGGTTCTTTCTCAATATCAATGTAGACCACCTCGCTGATCAGATATCCATTGGTGTACTGACGTACTTTTTGCAGGCGCCCGTCCTCCATGTAATACTTCCACTCCCCCTCACGTTTATCATTAACGTACAGCCCCCCGACCATCAATTGCTCATTCGGGAAGTACAGGCTGAAATCCCCGTTCCTGAGTCCGTTGGAATAGAAGGCGGTAAGTTTCCTGGATCCGTCCGAATAATACTGGTTCCAGGGTCCTTCCTTTTTATCCTGTTTCCAGTAAAATTCCTCTGACACCCCTCCATTCATGTAATACGTTTTCCATATCCCGGTCCTGATCCCCCTGTCATAATGCTCAACCGAAATGAGTATTCCCTCTTCATCGTAATACGACCAGGCGCTGTCCTTTTTTGCTTCAGAATAATTACCCTGGGCCATTTTCTGTCCATTCTCATGATAGATCACCGTTTCTTCCTTTTTCCCGGGAAGTGTGTGGACAGTGACAGCCTTTACTGTACCCGCGGGGTAATAATACGTGAACTGGCCAACGGGAAGATCCTGCTCAAATTGACCTTTATAGATCAGCGCACCCAGCGTATCCCTCTTTTCCCAGATGCCCTGTTTTTTGCCGGAGGCGTCCAGTTGATTAATGCCATCCTGCCCGAAAGCCGAAAGAATAGGAAATGCAATCAGGACGATCCCCCGGGTGAGCCACATCAACGGAAATGTTTTCATGGATGGTTCCTCATTTTATCCAGAACTAACGAAAATGAACAAGGATTATTTAGTCGGGTTCTTTTTTAGGATAATTTTGCAAAGAAACACATTTTTCACCATTTTGGCTTGTACCATTTATTCAAAACCTGATCCGTGGATATCTATCCGTCAAAACTTCTTGAAGACGCTGTAAAGGAACTGTCCAAACTCCCCGGGATCGGAAAGCGGACTGCCCTGCGGCTGGCGCTGCATTTGCTCAGGGAGGATCTTCAGACATCCGAGGCGCTTGCCAGCGCATTGATACGGCTGAGGCAGGAGATAAGGTACTGCAGTAACTGCCATAATATTTCAGATACCGGAATGTGTCCGATCTGTTCCAATCCCAAACGCAACCGCGCGATCCTTTGCGTCGTGGAAGATTCAAGAGATGTGCTTGCCATTGAGAATACCGCGCAGTTCAACGGCATGTACCACATCCTTGGGGGTATCATCTCACCGGTGGACGGTATCGGCCCGCATGACCTCAACATTGACTCCCTTGAGCACAGGGTCAGTGAACAGCATATCGAAGAGGTGATCTTCGCCCTTCCTGCCACCATTGAAGGCGATACGACCAATTTTTACCTTTTCAGACGATTACAGGATTATTCCGTGAAGTTCTCAATGATCGCCCGGGGGGTAGCTGTGGGCGACGACCTGGAATATACCGACGAACTGACCCTGGGACGTTCCATCATCAACAGGACACGGTACGAAGGGCCGCTTTCAAAATAATCCCATATCAGGACATGTTTCCTTCCTCCGCGGGATGGTCAGCCTTTGCTTTCTTCCGCGTCATTGAAAAGTACAAGCTGTTTTTCAGTAACATAGTATTCTTCAGGGACATTCCTGGCAAAGCCTTCCGTGTATCTCCGGATACACTTTTTGATCAGTTTTACCGGAGTTGTGTGACGGGCCTGGCAGTAATTTTCAAGGGATTGTTTCTGGCGCGGGGACAGCTTAAGCTCAATGGTCCTGAATTTGACGCGTTTTCGTTTTCTCATCCGGATGATCGAATTGGTTCCTGAGGTTTTGGCAATGCTAACTTACAGTGATTATTCCATCTGTCAGCATCGTTCCAAAGAAAACAATACACAGCGGATTGTTGATAACATCATGGCAATCCACGGTTTCAGAATCCAAAGATCTCTTCCAGTTTGCTCCTCAGGGCAGAGCCTCTCAGATCACGGGCAATGATGCGGCCATCCCTGTCGATCAGAACAGAAAAGGGTATGGAGCGTACAGAATAGGTCATCGCGCAGGTGGACTCCCATTTCTTCAGATCACTTACGTGCGTCCAGGTCAGTGAATCGTCCTGGATGGCCTTTAGCCAGTTTTCCTTACTTTCATCCAGTGATACGCCGAAGACATCGAATCCTTTTGCATGATATTTCTGATACATGGCCACCACATTGGGATTCTCCCTCCTGCAGGGTCCGCACCAGGCCGCCCAGAAATCCACCAGCACGATACTGCCCTTCAGATCATAAAGAGAAGCAGTATCTCCACTAGGGGTCGGGGCACTGATATCGGGTGCCGGCATACCCGGCTGAATATACCGTTTGGAGGTCACTGCGTAATGCAGTTCCCTTACATAGGCATTCTCAGGATACCTCGCGTAAAGAGAATCATCCAGACGGGAAAAAGTGGGCAGGTTTTCATCCAGTGGCAGACGGTTGGAATAGAACAGACAGGAGGGCGATGAGGGATGTTCCTCAAAGAATGTCCGTAGGAATGTTCTAAGGGAATCTTCCGTCCGGTCGTACATCTCTTTCAGGCCCGACTGGCTTTCCTGACGCGTAGTATCGGTCAGCCTGACCAGATTGGCCTGCTTCCGGAGGGAATCCATTCGCTGTTCATAGGGCCGCGCTCCCAGACTGAGGGTATGCAGCAGCAAACTGTGGGGTGAACCCTGAATGATGGGATCCCTCGCCAGGGCACTCGCCAGGCTGGCAACACTTATCTGTTCACCGGGTAAAATGACCAGGATCAGGTAATTCGAAGGATCCAGCTTCAATTTGATAAACGTCAGGGATTCTGCAACCAGCTCTATTCTGAACTGTCCGTTGGCATCAATGAGGCTACTGTCGATTATTTTGGGCCTGCGGTCAAAGTTTTCAGCATAGATCGTACGATACGCCGTATCCATCTGAAGCTTTCCGGTGATGGAGACATCCGGATTCTGGGCCAAAGGACGTGCAAAGTTCAGGCAGAGAAACAGCACCAGTAAACTTAAGATTCTCATTTAAAATAATTTAAGCTTAAAATAATCGAAATTATTGAAAGACAAAATTATATTTTTTACCATCACAGGGAGTTTTTAATTAACAACTTAATAACACCGTCCTGTCCCTGCCGGTTAACATTTAATTGCAGGTCAGCCTCTGCCATTACGGTTAATGTATTAATTTTGGGACATGGCAGAAACGATAAAGAACACCGACCGGACACGGCTCAGGAACGTACCCAAAGCAACAGTTACACAGACAGTTATTGATCAGGGCAAGCTTCCTCCGCAGGCAGTGGACCTGGAAGAGGCTGTGCTGGGCGCCCTGATGCTGGAAAAAGACGCGCTGGCAGCCGTCATTGATATCCTGAAACCCGAAATTTTTTACAAGGATGCTCACCAGCTGATCTTCACGGCAATACAAAGGCTTTTCTCCAAATCGGAACCTATCGATATTCTGACAGTCACCAATGAATTAAAGCAGAGCGGGGAACTGGAGATCGTGGGAGGGCCCTTTTACATCACGCAGCTAACCAACCGGGTAGCGTCTGCAGCAAATGTGGAGTACCACGCCAGGATCCTCCTCCAGAAATACATCCAGCGCTCACTGATCGGCATTTCGACAGAGATCATCCACGATGCATATGAGGACACGACCGATGTCTTCGACCTTCTGGATAAAGCTGAATCTCATTTGTTCGACCTGAGCGAACAGAACCTGCGCCGTAATTTTGCCGAGATGCAGACGCTCGTTCATCTGGCGATCAATGAAATACAGGCAGCCCGTGAACACGTGGAAGGAATCAGCGGGGTGCCTTCCGGATTTTCGGAGCTCGACCGCGTCACTTCCGGCTGGCAGAAATCGGACCTCATCATTCTGGCATCCCGGCCCGGAATGGGCAAAACCGCTTTTGCACTTTCGATGGCTCGAAATGTCGCTGTGGACTTCAAACGTCCGGTCGCCATTTTTTCCATGGAAATGTCATCCCTGCAGCTGGTCACCCGACTGATTTCCAGTGAAACGCAGCTACCTGTCGAAAAGCTTCGGAAAGGCAACCTTGAAGGATATGAATGGGAGCAGCTGAATGCCAAGATCGGCAACCTGATTGATGCGCCACTTTACATTGACGATACTCCTGCCCTGTCCATTTTCGAATTAAGGGCCAAATGCAGGCGTTTAAAGGCCCAGCATGATGTACAGATGATCATCCTGGACTACCTGCAGCTCATGTCCAGTCCTTCAGAAGGAAGGGGAAACCGCGAACAGGAGATCAGCAATATCTCCAGGTCAATGAAGAGCCTGGCCAAGGAGCTGCGTGTTCCCATCATCGCCCTGTCGCAGCTCAGCCGTGCTGTGGAAACCAGGGGCGGCACCAAGCGTCCCATCCTTTCCGACCTGCGCGAGTCTGGTGCCATCGAGCAGGACGCCGACATCGTACTCTTCCTGTACCGTCCCGAATATTATAAGATCACCGAAGACGAACAGGGCAACTCCACCCTCGGACAGGCCGAGCTAAGCATTGCCAAGCATCGTAATGGTGCACTAAAAGACATCAATCTCCGTTTTATCTCCAAGTATGCCAAATTTACGGATCTGGCTGCACCTGAAACGGACGCCGGCGTATCCGCCCGTACCGAGCTCAATTTTCAGCCTTCAGGGAACAGCTACACCCGGCCAAGCAAGATGAACAACATGGAGGATGAGGAGGTACCCCCATTTTAACCAACCATGAAACGACTTACCTTTATCATACTATTCACTCTTCAGGTGATGCTGTTGAACGCTGCCTACATCCTGATCCCTATGGATGAAGCGCAGAAGAATCATCTGAAAGCTTATGGCATAGCCTACTGGGTGCTCGAACAGGATGTGGAGGTAGACTGGCTGCTGAATTTCAAGGGAGGCAGTTTTATGTGCAAGTTCCATGAGCTCATTGAAAGTGAGTGCATCATCCGGGGCATCAGCTACCAGGTGATCGCTGATGCCCAGTCCACTGCAATTCTTTCGGAGATCGCAGATCCCCAGGTCAATATGGATGTGGTGAAGCTTCAGAAGGCGCCCAGAGTGGCCGTTTATTCGCCCAAGAACAAACAGCCATGGGATGATGCAGTGACCCTGGCCCTTACCTATGCGGAAATACCCTATGATGTGATCTATGATGAGGAGGTCATGTCGGGCGTACTGCCACTCTACGACTGGCTTCACCTTCACCATGAGGATTTCACGGGACAGTACGGCAAATTCTGGAGGGCGTTCAAAGGTGTGGCGTGGTATGAAGAAGATGTCAGGATCTCGGAGGCAACGGCCCGGTCGCTTGGCTTCGACAAAGTATCGGAATGCAAGCTGGCCGTGGCGAAAAAGATCCGCGATTTCGTGGCCGGAGGCGGCTATCTTTTTGCCATGTGCTCTGCTCCCGACAGCTTTGACGTAGCGCTTGCTGCCGACGGAGTCGACATCTGCGATGTCATGTTCGACAGTGATCCGATGGATCCCAATGCCCAGGAAAAGCTCAACTATGAAAACTGTTTTGCCTTTACAGGATTCACGATCAGTACAAATCCATTTGAATACGAGATATCTTCCATCGATGTGACCGACTCCAGGCGTGTGCCGCAAAACAGTGACTATTTCCTCCTGTTCGAGTTTTCTGCCAAATGGGATCCGGTACCGACCATGCTGTGTCAGGATCACCGGATGATCATACCGGGATTCATGGGTCAATCAACCGCTTTTGATATAAGGTATCTGAAGCCAAATGTCCTGGTAATGGGCGAGAACAAGGCAGCCGGGGAAGCAAGGTACATCCATGGTGAATTTGGTAACGGAACCTGGACCTACCTGGGAGGGCACGACCCGGAGGATTACCAGCACCTGGTAGGGGATCCTCCCACCGACCTCAGCCTTTATCCGAGCTCACCCGGGTACCGGTTGATCCTGAATAACATTCTTTTTCCCGCCGCAAAGAAAAAGAAACTGAAAACATAAAGGACGGAAGCAGATCCTTTCAGAAATTGATCCAGTCCATCAGGTAAACAAACTCCGTACGGTTGGCCTCACCATCCACGACCGCGATGACATACTGATCACAATCCAGCGGATTCATGAATCCAAAATCTACCACTCCCTCCCCTACTTCCTTATTCAGATCCACATACACAGTAATATCAAAAATCCCGTCCCGGATATATGTACAGTCTGGATCCTTGATCAGTTTGTAATCCTCATCAACAATAGCGAGAAAGCTCAGGCTATCCGCTCTTATGGATTGTCCGGTAAAAGAGCCAAAGGGCATGGTCAAATCATCGTCTGAAGCTGACCACAGAACCTGATGAAATCCGTCGAAGGTGACAGGGTAGGCTGAATCAGCCTCAAAATCCCTGATGAAAGTATTTTCCGTAATCTGAAAATTAAAGAGCATTTTACCGGATGAAAGGCCATTGTTGGTGATCAGATTTGTACCGGTAGGACTATCCTTATGGACGATCAAATCATCGTACTCATAAAATACATTAGAACCTTCCGAAAGATAGGGTGCACTGATGGAACCTGTTATCCTGCCGGAAATGATATCGTCGGTACCCGTAGTCCCGAAATCAACCTGAAAGGTTTTGGGATATTCATCCGCCACGGCAGGATCCATGGTTACATTGCCTCCATTCAGCATGTAGGATCCCTCCGGATGGTCAGACAACGAATCCTCAACGGATTTAGCCATCTGGTCGATATAGAAAAACAGATGTATGCAGGTGACATAGGCCTGCATAAAATCTTCAGAAACAGGCCGGAAATCATAGATCTCCGGTTCTTCGTCCTCGCAAGCAGGCAGGAAGATCATCCCAAGGCAAAAGATGATGAGCAGGGAGAAAGCATGACTGCCGTTCATTCTAATTCTCTTCATAGGGGCTTGTATCTTTTCGAATGTAGGTCAAAAAATCAAAAGGATAAGGATTCTTCTCATCGGGCTCGTTTTCCAGCTTTTCCATCAGGATCCAGTCCGAGAAATCGATCTCGGGAAAAAAAGTATCCGCATCAAAAGAATGCTTTACCCGCGTAATATACAGCCGTGTGGCAAGAGGCAGGAATTGCCGGTACACCGAACCTCCTCCGATGATAAAATTTTCTTTCCCGGCATCCATCTTTTCAATAGCCTCATCCATCGAATAGGCCATCTCGCAGCCTGCGATCTCCTCGCTCTTTACATCCGAAATGACGATGTTTCTGCGGTTTTTCAGCGGACGGAAAGGCAGCGATTCAAAGGTTTTTTTACCCATCACCACTGTATGTCCGGTGGTCAGTCGCTTAAAGCGTTTGAGGTCCTCCGAAAGGTGCCACAGGAGCTGATTGTCCTTCCCGATTGCATTGTTCTCGGCGATGGCAACGATAATGGAGATTTCTTTCATAAGCTTGTGTTGACAGGGATGAATGACATACATCAAACGGAAATTTCCCCTTTGATATTGGGGTGTGCCACATAATTTTCGAGCTGGAAATCCTGGTATGTAAAATCGAAAATGCTGGTAACCGACGGGTTCATGGTCATCTTTGGCAGAGGATAGGGTTGCCGGGAAAGCTGTAGCCTGACCTGTTCAGTATGGTTCAGGTAGATATGGGCATCGCCAAGGGTATGAATGAACTCGTGAGCCTTTAGTCCTGTAACCTGGGCGATCATCAGCAGCAGAAGGGAATAGGACGCGATATTGAAAGGCACTCCCAGAAAAATATCACAGCTGCGCTGGTAAAGCTGGCACGACAACTTACCGTTGGCCACGTAGAACTGGAACAGCAGGTGGCAGGGAGGCAGGGCCATTTTTTTGAGGTCACCCACATTCCAGGCGCTGACAATAATCCGCCTCGAGTCAGGGTTTGTCCGAAGCATTTCGATCACCTGTGAGATCTGATCAATGGTACTTCCATCACGTGCCGGCCATGAGCGCCACTGATAACCGTAAACCGGCCCCAGTTCGCCCTTTTCATCAGCCCATTCGTCCCAGATGCTCACATTGTTGTCGTGCAGATACTGGATATTGGTTTCTCCCCGAAGGAACCACAGCAGTTCATGAATGATGGACCGAAGATGAAGCTTTTTGGTGGTCAGCACAGGGAATCCTTCTTCCAGATTGAACCGCATCTGGTATCCGAAAACACTGATGGTTCCTGTGCCTGTTCGGTCTTTCTTCGGCACGCCGTTCTTCATCACATGTTCAAGCAGGTCAAGGTATTGCTTCATCTTTTGCAATTATGAGCCGTTTTAACCCATGATGGCGCCAATGATGGTGGCTGAAAAAAGGGCGGCCAGCGTACCCCCGACGAGGGCTCTCAGACCTAGCCTTGAAAGGTTCAGCCGCTGGTTGGGAGCCAGTGCTCCGATACCCCCGATCTGTATGCCGATGGAGCTGAAGTTGGCAAAACCGCAGAGGACATACGTGGCGATGATCATGGATTTTTCTTCAAAAAAGGCGTTGGCGGCAACGTATTCCTTCAATGAAATATATCCGATCATTTCGTTCAGAATGGTCTTTTCGCCCAGCAACTGAGCCACCAGTGATATATCTTCCTTGCAGACGCCTATGGCCCATGCGATCGGACTGAGGGCATATCCCAGGATGAATTGCAGGCTGAAGTGGTCGTACCGGCCATCGGTAAGGCTGGTGATCGCCGTGTTCAGCGAGGTCCAGTCCCCTATTTTAGTCAGAATGAAGTTCACCATGGCGATCAGGGCGATAAACACAACGAGCATGGCGGCTACGTTGACCGCCAGTTTCAATCCCTGTGCGGTACCGTTGGCGATTGCCTCAAGGATATTGGAGCCTATGCGTTCCCTGGTGACCTGAACATGCTCCTGGATCGGTTCCGTCTGAGGTACGAGCAGCTTGGCCGCAACCACTCCGGCAGGTGCAGCCATCACGGAAGCGCTGATCAGATGCTTGGCAAACAACATCTGGCTGTAAGGATCCGAGCCGCCCAGCATCCCGATATAAATGGCCAGCACACCTCCTGCCATGGTTGCCATGCCGCCCGTCATCACCAGCATGATCTCCGACCGGTTCATACGGTCAAGGTACTCTTTGATCAGCAAAGGGGCTTCGGTCTGGCCCAGAAAAATATTACTGACGCTTGAAAGGCTTTCGGCGCCGGATATTTTCAACAACTTGGTCAGCGCCCAGGCCAGGGCATACACAACCTTCTGGATGATCCCATAGTAAAATAAAATACTGGTCAGGGCGCTGAAAAAAATGATAGTGGGTAAGATCTGGAATGCGAAGGTGATCAGGCTGTCTTCCACATTACCGGTGACCATGGATCTGAAGAGAAAGGCAGATCCATCCCTGGAGAAGGCGAGGATCTTTATGAATACTTTCCCGATCAGCTCAAAGAAATATTGAACCGCCGGGACTTTAAGGACAAGGAAGGCGATGATGACCTGGGTGAGCAGACCCAGCAGAACCACGCGCCAGGAGATAGCTCTTCTGTTTGTACTCAGCAGGAAACCCAATCCAACCAGGATGACCAGGCCCAGCAGGCCGCGAAGCAGGGAAACAAGACGAAATCCGTGGCTCTGGGCAATCTGACGTACCGGAGGTGCTGAAGGAAGATCCTGCTGTTGGACAGTATCTCTTTGAACCTGCGCCAGCATTTTACCCTCAGGGTTCATGTTCCATTCACTTTCCATCAGTTTTTTGAAGGAAGAGGATGTCGTTTGCGAAGCCATCACTGTGCCAACAGGCATCAGCAACATTAAAGAAACCAGCCAGTATAGGATCTTCCTCATCTTTTTTTCTTTCTTCGGTTTATCTCGTCCCTGATCTGGGAAGCTTTTTCATATTCTTCATTTTCAACAGCTTTATTCAATAGCTCCGTGAGTTCGTTGACGGTGAGGTCCGCAAACTCCGTGAAGTTGATATCATCGCTGTACTCCTGCTTCTCCTTAGCCTTGTCACCGTCCATCGTCATGCCGGCAGCCTGAAGAATAGGTTCGTATGTATAGATCGGACAGTGAAATCGCAGCGAGAGTGCTACGGCATCGGATGTGCGGGAGTCAATCTCGAGTTCCTCTCCTTCATGTTCGCACACCAGCAGTGCGTAGAAAACCCCCTCGTGGAATTTATTGATGATCACTTCCTTGAGTTTGATCTTGAAACGGTCAGCAAAATTCTTAAAAAGATCATGGGTCAGCGGACGTGTGGGTTTCATCTTTTCCAGTTCCATGGCGATGGCCTGAGCTTCAAAACCTCCGATGATGATGGGCAGCCTTCGTTTTCCGCTGGCCTCAACCAGTATCAGAACATACGCTCCGCTCTGCGACTGGCTGTAGGACATCCCGATGATTTTAAGCCGGATTTTATCCATGGATCATTCTCATTATTGCATTCCCATCATTCCGTGAGGTAAAAGTATTACATTTTTCAAAATCTTCTCCAATAGACCGGGATTTGATGATAAATATTACTAACTATTTGTATATCATTATATTAAAATATATTTTAATCCAGTTTTTTAAATTCGAAAAACTTCATATTTTTGCTTTTCCTTCACAAATGTTACTAATTTAAAAATGCACTCATGAAAAAAATTACAGTTTTGATGGCATTATTCATTTTGCCGGTTTTCTTGTTTGCGAGTGAAGCAGATCTTCCACTGCCCAATCTGAGGGGTTTGTACCCCGGGGGATGGTCGTTGCTGAATTACGGATTTATCATCATTATCGTGGGGATGCTGTTTGGTTTATGGCAATACCTTACCATCAGAAGGATTCCCATCCACAAATCGATGGCCGATGTCTCCCATACGATATGGGAAACATGCAAAACGTATCTTTTTCAGCAAGGTAAATTTCTGGCCATTTTGTTCGGAATCATTGCGGTGATCATTCTTTATTACTTCCTTGGACTGGCAGACCTTACGATTCCAAAAACCCTGCTGATCCTGTTCTGGACCCTGATCGGCATTCTAGGATCTTACAGTGTTGCATGGTTCGGGATCCGCATCAATACCCTGGCCAATGCACGGACTTCATTTGCTGCGCTGAAGAACAAACCCTTCAATGTCATGTCGATACCACTGCAGTCAGGGATGAGCGTCGGCCTGCTGCTGGTATGTGTCGAACTGATCATGATGCTGATCATCCTGTTGTTTGTGCCTTTTACGAGTGCAGGGGCATGCTTTGTCGGCTTTGCCATTGGTGAGTCGCTCGGCGCCAGCGCCCTGAGGGTGGCAGGGGGGATCTTTACCAAGATCGCCGATATCGGAGCCGACCTGATGAAGATCGTCTTCAAGTTACCGGAAGATGATCCGCGCAATCCGGGTGTGATTGCCGACTGCACCGGTGACAACGCTGGCGACAGCGTCGGCCCCACGGCAGATGGTTTTGAAACCTATGGCGTGACCGGAGTCGCCCTGATCTCGTTCATCGTCCTGGCCATCAATTTCGGCACCCTCGGCATCTTCCCGAACCATGAATCAGCACTGCAGTTCCAGAGTCACCTGATCGTATGGATCTTTGCCATGCGTATTTTAATGATCGTCACTTCGCTGGCCGCCTATTACATCAACCTGGGTCTGGCAAAGGTGCGCTGGGGAAAAGCCGATAAATTCAATTTTGAAACACCTCTTTCCAACCTGGTCTGGATCACTTCGATCCTGTCCATCATCGTGACCTATATCGTCAGTTACCTGCTCATCGGAGATATTACCATTGGCAGCACGGTGGTTACATCCCTGTGGTGGAAGCTTGCCACGATCATCAGCTGCGGCACGCTGGCCGCCGCCCTGATCCCGGAATTCACCAAGGCCTTTACAAGCACCAAATCACGTCATGTCAATGAGATCGTCACCGCCTCCAAGGAAGGCGGACCCTCGCTGACGATCCTTTCGGGCATGGTAGCGGGTAATTTCAGCGCCTTCTGGGAAGGTATGGTCATCGTCGCACTGATGGTCATCGCATACGTGACCAGCACCCTCGGCCTCGACCAGTTCATGACCTACCCGACCATCTTTGCCTTCGGTCTGGTTGCCTTCGGATTCCTGGGCATGGGACCGGTCACCATCGCTGTGGATAGTTACGGACCGGTGACCGACAATGCCCAGTCGGTGTACGAACTTTCGCAGATTGAGAACAGGCCCGGTATCAAGGAGGAAATTAAGAAAGACTTCGGTTTTGAACCCAATTTTGAATCCGCCAAGTACCATCTCGAAGTGAACGACTCGGCAGGGAACACTTTCAAAGCTACGGCAAAACCCGTCCTGATAGGCACGGCAGTGATCGGAGCTACCACCATGGTCTTCTCCATCATCCTGCTGCTGGCCAAGAACGGACTGCTGAACATTGAACTGACCAGCGCGCAGGTCATCCTGGGATTCGTTACGGGTGGTGCTGTAATTTATTGGTTCACTGGAGCTTCCATGCAAGCTGTCACAACCGGTGCCTACCGTGCCGTTGAATTCATCAAAAAGAACATCAACCTGAACAAGAAAGAGGCAGACATCAATGACTCGAAAAAAGTGGTCAAGATCTGCACGCAGTACGCACAGGCAGGCATGTGGAACATTTTTGCCGTCATCTTCTGCCTTACCCTGGCCTTTGCGTTCATCGATCCCAATTTCTTCGTCGCATACCTCATCTCCATTGCCACCTTTGGTCTGTTCCAGGCATTGTACATGGCCAATACGGGAGGCGCATGGGACAATGCCAAGAAGATCGTTGAGGTTGACCTGAAAATGAAGAACACACCGCTGCATGAAGCTACTGTCATCGGCGATACAGTGGGTGACCCCTACAAAGACACTTCCTCCGTCGCCATGAACCCGATCATCAAGTTCTCCACCCTGTTCGGATTGCTTGCTGCAGAGATCTCCATCCAGATGATCCTGGGCGGATTGAAAACCACATCGGTATGGATCGGAGCAGCGTTTTTCATCATCGGTCTGGTCTTTGTCTACCGGTCGTTCTTCGGCATGAGGATCAGAAAACAATAAACTGCACGGAATCAGGTTAACGTATGCAGCTAATTCCTATTTTTGCATTGTTATTTTGCAAACAATAAACGTTGCTGCAAAAGAATTCCTTTGTGTTCCTTAGCGATGACCTTCGTGTTCCTTAGTGTTTAAAATGATACACGTAACCACCAAGGAACACAAAGTATTCATTAAGGAACACAAAGGTTTTATTGAATTATTCAATCCTGAAAAATGGCTCCAATAAACCATCTATTATGATCACAAACAATTTTATCACCCGCCACAATGGGCCGAGAGAGGAAGAGATCGGAATAATGCTGGAAAAGATCGGTGTTTCATCGCTGGATGAATTGATTGATATCACAGTCCCTGAAGCCATCCGTGCGAAAAAGCCCCTTGACCTTTCCAGGGGAGTGAATGAATACGAGTACCTGAAGCATTTGAGAGAAATCGCCTCTAAAAATAAAATTTACAAATCATTCATCGGTCTGGGGTATTACAATACCATCACCCCCGGGATCATCCAGCGCAATATCCTGGAAAATCCGGGCTGGTACACTTCCTATACCCCCTATCAGGCTGAGATATCGCAGGGCCGGCTCGAGGCGCTGCTGGTTTTTCAGACCATGGTTTCCGACATGACCGGCATGCCCATGTCGAACTGTTCATTACTGGATGAAGGAACAGCTGCCGCTGAAGCGATGATCATGGCGTTCAATGCCCGTTCGAGGGATGCAGTAAAACGGGGCGCCAACCGGTTCTTTGTTTCCAATGAAGTATTCCCGCAGACCCTGGACGTGGTCATCGGCAGGTCGAAACCGCTGGGTATTGAAGTAGTGACAGGGGATCATGAAACAATGATTCCGGATGGAAGCTATTTCGGTGCACTCGTACAGTATCCCGCTGAAAGAGGACAGATATATGACTATCAGCCCTTTGCCGGGAAGATCCACAGTGCAGGAGCGCTTCTCTGCGTGGCAGCTGACCTTATGAGCCTCGCACTGCTAAGTCCTCCCGCCGAATGGGGAGCCGATATCGTAGCAGGATCCTCCCAGCGTTTCGGGATCCCGATGGGCTACGGCGGTCCTCATGCAGCCTTCCTGGCCACCACCGATGAATACAAGCGCCATATGCCCGGACGTATCATCGGCGTATCGGTGGATGCAAAGGGGAACCGGGCGCTGCGCATGGCCCTGCAAACCCGCGAACAGCATATCAAACGCGAGCGGGCCACCTCCAACATCTGCACCGCCCAGGCACTGCTGGCCACCATGGCCGGGATGTATGCCGTCTACCACGGAAAAGAAGGCATCTATAACATCGCCCGCCATATCAATATCCTTACGGGTGTCCTTGCCCGGGAAGTGGCAAAATACGGCTACAAACAATCCAATCAAGCCTTCTTCGACACGGTGGTGATCGAAATCCCGGAAGGAGTGCGCATGGATACTATCCGCAGCCTTGCGCTGGAGCAGAAGATGAATTTCCGTTATTTAGATGACCGGAAGCTGGGCATCAGTGTGGACGAAACCACCGAACTGGCCGATATCAACCTGATTCTTGGCATCCTGGCTAAAGCTGGCGGAATCCCGTTCACTCCGTTCATCTGCCATCCTGAAGAATGTCAGAAAATCAGCACATTTCCTTTAGAAATGAAGAGGAAGAGTGAATTTTTAATGCACCCGATCTTCAATACGTATCACTCCGAAACCGACATGATGCGGTACCTGAAGATGCTTGAGAATAAGGATCTGGCCCTGAACCGGACCATGATCCCGCTGGGTTCCTGCACCATGAAGCTGAACGCGGCCGCTGAGATGTTCTATATGAGCTGGCCTGATTTTGCGGAGATCCATCCCTTCGTTCCGCAGGACCAGGCGGAAGGTTATTCGATACTGATCAGCGAGATGGAGAAGATCTTCTGTGAGATCACAGGCTTCGCCGCCATGTCGTTTCAACCCAATTCGGGAGCGGCAGGTGAATACGCCGGTATGATGGTGATTCAGGCCTACCACCGGGCCAATGGACAGGGACACCGCAATGTGTGCCTGATCCCATCCTCTGCCCATGGCACCAATCCGGCCAGCGCGCACATGGCGGGCATGGAGATCGTGGTGGTGAAATGCGACGAAATGGGTAACATCGACCTGGACGACCTGCACGAAAAGGCGGTTGCCCATCGTGATCATCTCTCTGCGATCATGGTGACCTATCCCTCAACGCATGGAGTGTTTGAAGAAGGCATCCTGGAACTGGTGAAGATCGTTCATGAGAATGGAGGGCAGGTGTACATGGACGGAGCCAACATGAATGCCCAGGTCGGACTGACCAGTCCCGGGCAGATTGGTGCCGACGTGTGTCATCTGAACCTGCATAAGACGTTTGCCATCCCTCACGGCGGTGGCGGTCCGGGTGCCGGCCCCATTGGGGTGGCCCGGCACCTGGTTGAATTTTTGCCATCCAATCCCGTTGTTCCGACCGGAAGCAAAAATCCGATCCATGCAGTGGCTTCTGCTCCCTTTGGCAGCGCTTTCATCCTTCCCATTTCCTATGGATATGTCAAAATGCTCGGTGCGGAAGGGCTGACAGAAGCCACGAAATATGCCATCCTGAATGCCAATTACCTGCTGGCATGCCTGAAGGATCATTACAAGATCCTGTATACTGGCAAAAATGGCACCTGCGCGCATGAAATGATCCTTGACTGCAACGAGTTCCACCGGACGGCCGGCGTGGAGGTCATTTCCATCGCCAAGCGTCTGATGGATTACGGCTTCCACGCACCTACCGTGGCGTTCCCGGTTCACGGCACCCTGATGGTGGAACCCACGGAAAGCGAGCCGCTCCGCGAGCTGGACCGTTTTGTGGAGGCGATGATCGGGATCCGCGGAGAGATACAGGAGATCATCGATGGAAAAGCGGATCCGGCAAACAATGTGCTGAAAAATGCACCACATACCGCCGCCATGGTGATGAGCAGCCGCTGGGAGTATCCCTATTCCCGTGAAAAGGCGGTCACGGCCTCACCGCTGGAAACGAAATACTGGCCGCCGGTGACGCGGATCGATGATGCGTATGGCGACAGGAACCTAATGTGCACGTGCGAATTCTGATTGAACCGTAGAGACGCGGCGCGCCGCGTCTCTGCGATCGGCCACGCCTCCACGGTGATTCATTCGCAATAACGATCCGATTCCCATTGTGCGATATTTTTTTCAATATATTTTGCAATCCGGTTCATTTCACCCGAATCACCGATAATATGGTCGTGAAAACGGGTCTGCCACGCAAAATCCAATTTGTTTTCGTGCGCAAATTTCGTAACGGCCGATTTGATGCCGCCGATGGTGACCGCCAACCATTTCGTTGGAACGTTGCGGGTGTTATTTGTCGCAGAGACGCGGCGCGCCGCGTCTCTGCGCGATACCGCGTCTCTACGCGATACCGCGTCGATTCGTGATTCCGTAGAGACGCGGCGCGCCGCGTCTCTACAATTCCCCGTCGGTATTTTATCCCCATCAATGACGATTATGGCGTGTAAATGATTCGGCATGACCGTAAAAATTGGAATACCGGCGTATGGGTAATGTGCCGATACGTTTTGCAGGTTTTCCATTACACACCGGCCCATCACCGATAATTGCATTTTCCCGTTGACAATTTCGCCGAAATAATGTTCGCGATGTTGCGTACAAATGGTAATGAAATACGCACCACCATCGTAACCATGCCATGGTGCCCGCGCGGATGAAATCCGGTACCGGTTTTGAAATTTATCGTTCGACATTGGTTCGTTTTTCGTTTTGAATCGTTGTTTTCCCTGTTTACGGTTTCCCCCGTACCCCCCGTAGAGACGCGGCGCGCCGCGTCTCTGCGCGATACCGCGTCGATTCGTGATTCCGTAGAGACGCGGCGCGCCGCGTCTCTACAATTTTCCATCCCCGTCGGTATTTTATCCCCATCAATGACGATTATGGCGTGTAAATGATTCGGCATGACCGTAAAAATTGGAATTCCGGCGTACGGATAATGCACCGTTACGTTTTACAGGTTTTCCATTACACGCCACCCATCACCGATAATTGTAATACATAAATACCTTCAGGTATTCCATTGAGGACGGTGACCTGAAGTCACTGTCTCACTATAAATTTCCGACTGCACAGAATCTCCCCATCTCCCACCAGGCGAATCAAATAGATCCCTGCCGGATAATTATCGACCGGAATAATGACCGGATTCTGCCTGCACTGCAAATTCACATCACCTACCATTCCTGATTCAACGCTATAGATCTCAAAGTGAAAATCACTATAGTCCCTCTCCTAAGGCTGTATCAATACCATAAACGACAGCCGAGGTGTCCCAGATAAAAAAAATGGTATCTCTGGCCCCCGTTGCATCCTCGTATGCCACATGGAATTTCCACTGGGGCTGGGCAGCCAGGGTCAAAGCCATAAGGGGTGATAAAATGAGGATAGAAACTCTTTTCATCAGACAGCCTCCTTGAATCCTATGGCTTTCGTTATGTAAAAAATGATACATTTGTTTTGGGCTCTGCCCTAAAATAAGAGAAAACTGCCAAAATCCCCGGTCTGAAGACCGGGGTCATTTAAACATCTATCAAAAAGTACTGAATATAATGCCCAGAAAAAAAGAAATCGCGGATAAAAGCCACACCACATCGCGAAGGGACTTCATCAAGCTGACAGGGCTTTCCGTTGCTTCATTCCTGGCACCAGTTTCGGGATTAACCCAGGGATGGAATGACCTTTCCCTGTTCGGAGGAACGGATTCCAAATCCAAAGTGGCTGCCACTAAAGCAGATAACTACGAGCGAGCCTATATCCGCCAAAAAGTTGAACACCTGTTCGATTCCCTTGGCGGGATCAGTGATATCATGAAAACCGGCAGTACGGTCGCCATCAAGATCAACCTGACAGGCGGTTCCTACTGGGCAGATCATCCCAAACTAAACGGGGTGGATGTCAGGGAATGTATGTGGAACCACCCGGAGGTTCTGAGAGCCGTTGGCGAACTGATCATCGACAGCGGGGTGAGCCCCGGCAGGATTACGATCGTTGAATCTTTATGGGATACAGCATGTTATACGCAGTTTGGTTATCAGGACGTCCAGCAATACCTTGGGGCTCAGATGGTCAACCTGAACAACTCAGCACCCTATACCAGCTTTTGCACACGTTCCACCGGCAGCAATCCTTTTTTTTACGAATCCTTCATCCTGAATCAGATCCTCGATGAGATCGATGTCTTCGTTTCGGTGACCAAGATGAAACAGCATATTATCGCGGGCATGACCCATTCGATGAAAAACCTGGTCGGGATCGCACCGCTGCAGTTCTACCAGATGCAGGGCGACACGGGCACCCGCTCGAAACTCCACCATGAAGGCGGAATTCCTACTTATCACCTTCCCCGTTCGATCTGCGACCTGAACATGGCCCGGCCGATCCACCTGGCTGTCATCGACGGAATCAAGAACGCTATTGGCGGCGAAGGAGCCTGGGCACCGGCGTTCGAACCCTACGAGCATCAGGTGCTGCTGGCGGGAAAAGATCCCGTGGCTACCGACAGCGTTGCCACGAAGATCTTCTGGCAGGATCCGGAGGGGGAAAAGATGCTGCTGCCTGACGGCCAGCTTACCGACAACCATCTTTACCTGGCGCACCAGAAAGGCATGGGAACCAACCAGCTCAGCGAAATAGAGTCCGTGGGAGATGGTGCTGACGGGATCTTTGGGGTGGGTGATGATCTGATTTCAAGCGGTAACAGGGTCAGGTTGCATCAGAACCAGCCGAATCCATTTTCGGAAACAACCGTTATCAGATTCTACTTACCTGACTCACAGTTCATCAGGATCAAAATTTATGACAATTCAGGAAACGAGATCTGCCGGCTGACAGAAGGAAAGTACTCTTCCGGAGAACATCAGATTGAATGGAATGCGGGAAGCACTCCTGCAGGCATCTATCATTGTGTACTCCAGTCCCGGAACATGAGCATGTCAACGAAAATGATCCATCGTTTTTAAGTTCTAAGATAAGACGCCCCGTTGATATCCACGATGCACCCGGTCATGTAGTCATTCCCCTCCGAAGCCAGGAAAGCAACCAGGCGTGCGATCTCCTCGGGCTGTGCCACGCGGTTCAGCGGGCTCTGGGCTTTGATCTCTTCTCCCCGCGCACCTATCAGGCCGTCGGCGGCCATATCGGTGTCGACCCAGCCGGGAGCGACAGTGTATACGAATACATTATGCGGAGCCAGCGCTTTGGCCATGGATTGCCCCAGCGCGTTCAGCCCCGCCTTGCTTGCTCCATAAGCGAATGCCGTGGGCTCCCCGCGGAAAGCTCCGCGTGAGGAAATATTGATGATCCGTCCACTCCCCTTTTCCATCATGTGGTTGGCAACCAGGAAGGAAAGGTTGGCTACACCGGTCAGATTGGTCTCCATGGTCCGTTTCCAGGCCTGCTGCCAGGCGTCATAGGTCATCCGCTGGAAGTCCACCTCCTCGTAGATCCCGGCATTGTTCACCAGGATATCGATCTTTCCAAGTTTCTCAATGGTCTGATCCACCATGCGCACCAGGTCCATGGGGCGTGTCATGTTGCCCTGGATCAGGATGTGGCCGTTGCCTTCAAGCTGAGAGCGAGTCTCTTCTGCTTTGGAAAGGTTATTATTATAATGAAGAGCCACTCTTGCCCCCGCAGAGGCCAGCTCCCTGGCGATGGCACGACCGATGCCGCGTGAGGAGCCGGTGACAAGAGCGGCTTTTGAGGATAAATCGAGGTTCATGATGAATAACTATAAATAATGTTCAAGGATCCTCACCCCGCTATTACTTGCCATCGTCTTGATCACTCCGAAAAACAGGGGATTGTTCCTGAATCCCTCTTCCATGAGGGCAGCGATCTCATCCATTTTTGAGCCCGGACAAACGGCAAATACAGAAGAGCCTCCGCCGCTGACATTGAAACCAAACGCTCCGGCATCCAGCACATTCGTCTTGATCTCCTGGTAACCGGGAATGGCGGCGCTGCGGACAGGTTCGGCGATATAGTCCACGCTGACTGCCCGGCCGAATTCTTCAATGTCGCGGGTATGGATGGCATGAATGACGCGCGAACAGCGGGCCATCTGTTCCTTGAGCTTTTCCTGTCCGATCTCGTAGGTGATGAAGCCCCGCGTAGTCCGCTGGCTTTTCCGTATCACTGCCAGTACTATCGGAATTTCTGGCACATCCAGCTTCAGCACATCGATCGGGTGATAGCTTTTCACCAGCACAAAGCCTCCCAGGATACCCGCAGCCACATTATCGGCATGGGGCGATCCACCGGAAGCCACCTCCCCCATGCGGGCAATGTCGATCATTTCGTTGGATGAAAGTTCCAGGCCCAGCAACTCATTCAATCCGAAGACGCAGGCTGATGCCGAAGCACCCGTCGTTCCCAGTCCGCCGCCGGAGATCATGTTCTTGTGCAGGACGATATGCATCCCCTGCCGGATGTTCTTGCGCTTCAGCAATTCCAGGACTGCCAGGGTGGCCACATTGTCCTGTATCGAGGTGGGTATTCCCTGGCGGTCACCGGTGATATCAAAGGTCAGCTGGCCGGAGTCGTTCAGCGTGATGGTGACCTCATCGTGCGGCTCTTTCAGCGTCAGGGCAAAAATATCATACCCCGGTCCCACATTTGCGCTGGTGGCAGGGGCAAACAACTTCACGGACCTCATATCACTCCCCTCTCTTTCAGCAGGCTGGTCAGAACATTGGTTTTGGCTTCACTCAGGGGTGTCAGCGGAGGACGTAACGTACCATCGATGAGTCCCATGAGTTCGAGCGCTTTTTTCACAGCCATGGGATTGGTTTCAAAGCGGCAGGCTTCAAAGAGCGAATAGTAGGAGTAATGAAGTTCCTGTGCCTTTAAAAGTTCTCCGTTCAATGCAAAATGGATCATTTTACCCATTACATCCGGGATCACGTTTCCGGAGACCGTAAAACTTCCCGCTCCGCCAAAGGCCACCAGTGGGTATGCGGTGGTATCTTTACCTGTAAATACCAGGAAATCTTCATTACGTGTAAGATAGATGATCTTTGCCAGGTGATCGAGCTCCTTTTTACCGTCCTTGATTCCCATGATATTGGGATGTCGGGCCAGCTGAGCGGTGATTTCGGGAGCCAGTTCAACGCCGGTCCGTTCCTTGGAGCTGTGCATGATCAGGGGAACGGGCGAGGCATCCGCCAGTTTTTCATAATAGGTCATCAGACCGGCTGCAGTAGGCAGAACCATGTAGGGTGTAAAGGCCACCACAAAATCGGCTCCCAGGTCGGCAAACATTTTTGCCCGGTCGATGGATTCCTGCGTACCGGCCAGACAGATGTCGGGTAAGATCAGTTTCTTGTTTTTGGCCTCCTCCACAACGATCTCTACCAGCCGTTTCACTTCCTCATTCGTCATAAGGGTATTTTCACCGGTAACGCCCAGCGGCGCAATACCATCAATATCCGATTCCACCTGTATGCGGACAAGACGGCGGAGAGCCTCTTCATCCAGGGAATAATCCTTTTTAAAAGGAGTGATCAATAAAGTATAGGCACCTTTTTTCATAACGCTGTTTTAGGTGTTGAGAATATAAATAACTGATCCGTAAGTAATCAGATCAGGTCGTATTTTGCAAGTATCGCAGGTGTGGGCTCACCCTTGTCGGACCAGTTCCTAACCTTGTAGTATTTCTGGATCAGATCGTTGAAGAATTCCTTTTCTACTTTTCTTCCCCGCATGAAACCTGCCAGCATTTCTTCCTGGAAAAAGCGTTCAGGCATCCGGTCATCGGTATAGCTGCGGCCATTGCGTATGTTATATCGCCTTGCAAGGTGGGTCAGCTTTGCGCCCAGATCGCGGAGGGATTCCTCGGTATGTTCAAGGCCAGTGGCTGCATTCAGTAACGGTGCGAGGCGGCTGAGCCCTAAAGGAAGAAAATCGCACACTACCAGGCAGTTACGGGCATTGATCTCATCCAGCCCTGAGGCGACCGATTCGGGTATATCCTCAATGGTAAAGTCGGGCCCCATTTCCTGTTCGGTCATCCAGAGTCGCGTATGGCTTGCAAAATCGGCGACTGAAAGAACAACTCCCATGGTGAGGCAACCTTTTGGATTTACCCCCGACATCTCCATGCCGTAAATGTTGATGGCAAAGTCAGCGCTGTTCTTGCCAATCCGCTGGGCCGCTGCACGTGAACCATCGGAAAACAGTTCTCCGATACCCTGTCTCATGGCCATCTTATGGATCATTTCGCGCTGTGCTTCTGCATTCCCCCATTCCAGCCTCAATCCATCCCAGTGATCCACCAGTCCCTTTTCATAACATTCCATGGCAAACGACATGGTCACACCGGTGCTGATCGTATCCAATCCCAGATCATTGCAGAGCTCGTTGGCCCAGGCCACGTCCTTGATATTGAATACCAGACACCCGGATCCCAGGAATGCAGTAGTTTCGTACTCAGGGCCCTCGATTTCATGATCATCCCACCGGGCAAACTTCGAGCACCGGATCGAGCAGCCAAAGCAGGCGGTGTCCTTCCAATTGAGAACCTCACGCGTTGTTTCAGAGCTGATCTCCTCGAAGCGGTCTGAAACCACTGCCTGGAAATTTTTTACCGGAAGGAACTCATAACCCTGACCGCTTCGGATGCATTTCATGGTACCCTTGATCCTGCGGAATTTCACTCCGGCATGATTCAGTACATCCTTTGTGGCCGCTTTATTCAGCTCTTCAAAATCTTCCGGGCGGTCGTATGTGACCGGCATTTTCCCATCCGCTAATATTGCCTTGAGGTTCTTGGACCCCATGACGGCACCAGCCCCTCCCCTGCCATACTGCCTGTGTTTATCAACACTGATGCAGGCCATCTTTGAAAGATTCTCACCCGCCTGCCCAATGACTGCCGCCCTTGGTTCAGTTCCGGGGTGACGGCGTTGAAGCTCATCATTTGTGAAAAAAGCTCCCTTTCCCCACAGGTCAGAAGCATCCAGGATCTCTGTTTTTTCATCTGTAATATAAAGATATACAGGTGATTGTGATTTACCAGTAATGACCACATAGTCAAATCCGGCAGCTTTCAAACGCGGCCCGAAATAGCCGCCGCAGTGTGTATCCAGGATGGACCCTGTGAGCGGGGATTTTGTCACCAGGGCCGTACGGGCGCTGGTCTGCACTTTACTACCTGTAAATGGCCCATTGGCAAAGATCAGGGGATTATCCGGACCAAACGGATCCGGATTAGGAGCAAGTTTCTCCAGTAAGGCGAATCCAATCCCCTTGCCGCCAATATATTCTGTCAGGAGCTGAGGGTCTGAGTCCTTAATTTCACACCTTCGGGAAGAGAGGTCTACATAAAGACATTTGTGGGTATATGACATTATGTGTTTTTGAGCGTTGGTTAATAAGCCGAATCAATGGTTAGTACGTCGTTCAGGATGGCAAAGCCGGTTTGCCATCTTCCGGCACCGGGTCCCACCATGGTAACATCTCCCAGCAGGTCGGTAGTAAACGTAAGGGCATTGGTGGCTCCCATCACACCGGCCAGGGGATGCGTCAGGTCGATCATTTCAGGGGCAACCGATCCTGTCACCTTTCCACCGTTCCTTTCCACCGTTCCGATCAGTTTCCAGCGTTTGCCATGCTCCCTGGCGGTTCTGATATCCGAGGGCGTTATCCCTGTGATACCGCGGCAGGGAACATCATCGATGTTGAGATGGCCATCCATCACCACGTTAGCGAGGATCGTCACCTTCCCGCGGGCGTCATACCCTTCCACATCGCCGGTCGGATCAGCCTCGGCATAACCCAGCTCCTGAGCGATCTTAAGCACCTCTGTATACGACATACCCTTCTCCATCTCGGTCAGCATATAATTGGTGGTTCCGTTCAGGATGCCTCTGATTTTAGTGATCTCACAGCCTGCCAGAGGCCCCGCAGCCAGGTTCAGGATTGGCGTACCAGCCACCACGGTCCCTTCGATCCTGAAGTGTAATCCATTCCGGTCAGCGAGTTTCATCAGTTTGGTGTAATGCAGCGCTGCGGGACCTTTATTGCTGGTCACCACGTGCTTGCCCGACCGGAGAGCTTCCTTGCAATGAGCGTAGGCCGGTTCTCCTGTCGTGAGGTTGGTATAGGTCAGCTCACATACGATTTCTGCCTTGCTTTTTCGTATGAGTGTCAGCGTGTCCCAGTTGCTCACATCCTTTGAGAACTGTTTTTTTGCCTTGGCTTCCTCAAGCAGGAATGGGATATCAAGCCCTTTGGAATTGTAAACATTGCCATATACCTTATCGGCAATGCCTACTATCTGCCATTTAAAACCATATTGTTTCTTAAGGAATTCCTTTTTATTGAGAAGGATCTCGCAGAATCCCTGGCCGACGGTTCCGAAACCGATGATGATGATGCGTTGCTTCATATGGCTAAATTGTTAAAGTGTCAAATTGTTAAAGTGTCAAACTGTCCAGCCCGGATGAAGAGGGGGCAGGGGTGGGGCTACCCCAGTTTAGCTGATGAGGCTCCCCCGGCCGAAAATTCAGGTGACGTAAAATGCACTTTTTTCCCGTCAAGTACCGATAGGGCCTGGTCAATGTCAGCAATGATGTCATCGGCATGTTCAGCCCCAACGCACAGGCGGATGAGATTTGGCGGAATATCAGCCAGCTTTCTGCCCTCTTCGCCCTGCTGGGAATGTGTAGAGATGGCAGGAATGGTGGCCACTGATTTGATCCTTCCCAGGTCGGTGGCTCTCCAGATCCTTTCAAAAGCATCAAAGACGTCACGCGTAGCCTGCGCTCCTTCTTTGATCCTGAAGGACATCAGGTGCCCATACCGGTTCACTTTCTCCCCATATAACTCATCGTATTCCGAATCAACCAGTACAAGGTATTTTTTGGCGATTTCATGCAGGGGATGTGATTCCAGTCCGAGATAATCAACCTGTTCAATATGCTTGTGTCCCTGCAGGAAGTGGGAGATCTTCATAGTATTGCGGCTCATCAGATCCATTTTAGACCGCAGTGTACGGATGTCATTCAGGGTCAGGATGCAATTCACCGGTGAGAGGTTGGGACCATTATCACGGTTGGGAAGTTGTTTGAGGTACCCGCAGAAATCTGCCTTCATTTCCGGATTATCAATGTTGGAGGTCAGGTTCTTACGGGCGATCACTGCGCCGGAGATCCCAAATCCGCTGGTTGTCAGCGATTTTGTTGCGGACTGGATCACAATGTCGGCACCCCAGGTGAGCGGTCGCAGCAGGGCGGGGCTGGCAACGGTTGCATCCACGATCATCGGGATGCCGTGACTGTGCGCCAGCCCGATCACCTTTTCCAGGTCAAAGAAGGCCTGGCCGGGATTGCTGGGCATCTCACCATAGAGAAAGCGCGTATTTTTGTCGATCAGTTTATCCCATTCATTGATATCATTGGAATTGACCACCTTGCGCCATTCGATGTGTCGTTCTTTATCCTTGCGTATGGAAAATTGCTGAAAGGTTCCGCCATACACCTGGCAGGTGGCGACAAAATTCATCGGCGCACCGGGATGGTGCGGATCGATACAGAGGAACTGCTCTACGGCAGACTGGATGGCCGCCATGCCGGAAGAGGTTGCCACGCAGGTGGTCTCGACATCGGATCCGTACCCTTCAAGCAGCGCCAGCACACCCTCCAGGTAATACATACTTGGATTGGCAATGCGCGAATAGCACCATGTGGGAATCTGATATCCCAGGGCAAGCTCCATTTCATCTGCATCCCTGTAAGCCTGCGAGGATGACATATAAATGGGTTCAATGATCGATCCCTGGTTGAAATCCAATGCTTCCTGCATCGAATAAATGCCATGCACTGCGATGGTGTCGAACCGGAGACGTTTCATCCTTTTCCGGTAGTCAGCATGCCACTGAGCCGACCGCTGCGCTGCTTGCCTGTAAGACTCTAATCCTCTGGTATCCATTAATTTCTCTGTTTTTGTTAACACGCTAACAAAAGTATGAAAATTATGAATTCAAATGCCGGGTTCAGGTACGATCCTTTTTATTTGAATTTTTATTCAAGCAAGGTAACACTTGATGGCACTACCGTATTAATTGGTAAGGCATTTTTAACAGGTGAAATGAACTTCCATTCTATTGCGGGGGAAAAATTGCTAATTTTGCATTTTCAAAAAAACGACGGCTATGAATTATGATCTCATTGTTATCGGAAGCGGCCCGGGCGGATACGTTGCGGCCATCAGGGCGTCACAACTGGGGATGAAAACAGCTGTTATCGAAAAAGCCGAGCTGGGCGGCATCTGCCTGAACTGGGGATGCATCCCGACAAAAGCCCTGCTGAAAAGTGCCCAGGTATTCGATTATGCATTGCATGCTGCTGATTATGGCATTACTGTCAAAGAAAAACCGGAGGCCGATTTTGAAGCCATCATCAAGCGCAGCCGATCCGTCGCAGAAGGGATGAGCAAGGGCATACAGTTTTTATTTAAAAAAAACAAGATCGATCATATCCAGGGATTTGGCGTCATCCGGCCAGGTAAAAAGGTGGATGTGACCGATTCATCAGGGAATGTGACGACCTACGAAGCTCCGCATATCATCCTTGCCTCGGGAGCCAGGTCGAGAGAGTTGCCTAATCTGAAGATTGACGGTAAAAAGATCATTGGCTACCGGGAAGCGATGACCCTTCCAAAACAACCTGCTTCCATGATCGTTGTTGGCTCAGGCGCCATCGGTTCTGAATTTGCGTATTTCTACCATACCATCGGGACAAAAGTGACACTGGTGGAGTTATTGCCTGAGATCGTTCCTCTGGAAGATGATGAAGTGTCAAAGCAGCTTGCCCGCTCATTCAAAAAAGCAGGCATCAGCATATTGACCTCCTCGTCAGTGGAATCCGTGGATACTGAAGGAGAGAGTTGCAGGGCAACGGTCAGGACTCCCAAAGGCGAAGAGATCATTGAAGCGGAAATCGTTCTGTCGGCAGTCGGGATCAAGTCAAACATCGAAGGCATAGGCCTTGAAGAGGTCGGCATCCGGGTGGAGAAGGATAAGATCCGCGTGGATGAGTTCTTTAGGACAACTGTGGAAGGATATTATGCCATCGGGGATCTTGTTCCGGGACCGGCTCTGGCCCATGTGGCATCGCACGAGGGCATCACCTGTGTTGAGAAGATTGCTGGTCATCATCCCGAGCCTGTTGATTATAAAAATATTCCCGGGTGTACCTACACACATCCCGAAATTGCCTCGGTGGGATACACTGAAAAAGCAGCGAAGGAAGCGGGCTATGACGTCAAAGTTGGCAAATTCCCGTTCACTGCTTCAGGAAAAGCCAGTGCATCAGGGGCAAAGGACGGATTCGTCAAGGTCATCTTCGACGCAAAATACGGGGAATGGCTGGGTGCCCACATGATCGGTGAGAATGTCACGGAGATGATCGCAGAGGTGGTGGTGGCCAGAAAACTCGAGACAACGGGTTACGAGATCCTCAAATCGGTCCACCCCCACCCCACCATGTCGGAGGCGATCATGGAGGCCGTAGCGGCGGCTTACGGGGAGGTGATACATATTTGATTCCTATTGTTAAATTGTCAAATTGTTAAATTGTTAAATTGTCAACCGCCTACCGTCAACTGATCCTTCATGCAAATAATAAAAGCTGACATACCCGATGTCCTGATCATCAAGCCTGATTTCTACCGTGACAGCAGGGGATACTTTTTTGAATCGTACAATAAGGAAACCTTTGCCAGCTTTGGATTGTCGATGGAGTTTGAACAGGACAACGAAAGCAAATCAAAAAAAGGAGTGGTAAGAGGGCTGCATTTTCAAGCACCTCCCTTTGGACAGGGAAAACTGGTCAGGGTGGTCAGGGGTGCAGTGCTTGATGTGGCTGTGGATATACGGAAGAATTCACCCTGGTACGGAAAACATACCACAGTCATCCTCACTTCGGAAAACAAATGGATGTACTGGATCCCTGAAGGTTTTGCCCATGGTTTTCTCACGCTGAAGGAAGGTACGTTGTTCTCCTATAAATGTACACGTACATACAATAAAGAGTGCGAGGGAAGCATCCGCTGGAACGATCCGGATCTGAAAATAGATTGGGGATATCCCGGTCCAGTTGTCTCAGTCCGCGACAACCTGGCTCCCTTTTTCAGGGACTTTAAAAGCCCGTTTTCCTATTAACAAGAAGAAACCTGGCGGCTGAACCCGCTTGTGATGGATGGTGAAATGACCAAGGAACAGGCCGGCACAATGGAACAACTCCGAAAGGATTATCTGGAAATCTATGGAGCGCGGGTACACAACCTGCAGAACATAGATCTGCGCATACCGCGCAATCAGCTGACGGTCATCACCGGCCTGAGCGGCAGCGGAAAATCTTCCCTTGCTTTCGATACCATCTACGCAGAGGGTCAGCGACGCTATATGGAGACTTTCTCCGCTTATGCGAGGCAGTTCATCGGTAATTTTGAACGACCCGATGTAGATGAGATCGTCGGGCTTAGCCCTGTGATCTCGATCGAACAGAAATCCACCAGCCGCAATCCACGGTCCACGGTGGGTACCATCACCGAGATCTACGATTTCCTCCGCTTGCTCTACGCCCGTATCGGAGAGGCATATTCGCACGTGACAGGCGAAAAGATGGTCAGGTACACTCCCGAAAAGATCCTTGCACTGATCATGAAGAAATATGAAGGCAAGCGGATTGCCGTACTCAGCCCGGTGGTCAAGGGTCGTAAAGGTCATTACCGCGAATTGTTCGAACAGGTCAGAAGACAGGGATTCCTTAAGGTTCGCGTTGACGGCACCATCCAGGAAATCTCCTTCGGCATGCAGCTCGACAGGTATAAGATCCACGATATTGAGATCGTAATCGACCATATTGCCGTGAGTGAACAGTCGGGCAAACGAATCCAGGACGCCCTGCAGATGGCCATGAAACACAGCAAGGGGCTTGTCCAGATCCTGGACTTGGAGAATTCCAGCCTGCAGTATTACAGCAAACTGTTGATGTGTCCGACATCAGGCATTTCCTACCCTGAACCGGAGCCCAACACGTTCTCGTTCAATTCACCGTATGGCGCCTGTAACCACTGCAACGGACTGGGGATCATCTCCGAGATAGACATTCGAAAGATCATCCCCGATGATTCGAAAAGCATTAAAAAAGGAGGCCTGGCTCCCCTGGGGGAATACAAACAAAACTGGATCTTCCGTCAGATGGAAGCCATCGGTGAGAAGTATGGATTTACACTGGATACACCCGTAAGGGATATCTCCGAGAAAGCTGTAAATACCATCCTTTACGGTTCCGATGAGGTGTTCCGGGTGAAGAACGAATACCTTGGGGTTTCTTCGACCTACTCGCTTTCCTTTGACGGGATCGTGAATTTCATTCAGAACCAGGATACGGAAAGCAGTTCCCAGGGCCTGAGAAACTGGGTGAACGGGTTCATGAACAGGGTAGACTGCCCCGAGTGTAACGGAACCCGGCTGAAAAAGGAATCCCTTCATTTCCGCATCCTGGATAAAAACATCGCAGAGCTGGCTTCCATGGATATCGTTGAGCTGGATCAATGGTTCCTTGAAATTCCCCAGAGGCTCGATGCGCGTCAGTCGACGATCGGTTACGAGCTGATCCGTGAGATACGATCCCGCATCAGGTTCCTTTTGGATGTGGGGCTTGATTACCTGACGCTGAACAGACCTGCAAGAAGCCTTTCGGGAGGAGAATCGCAGCGGATCCGGCTGGCAACTCAGATCGGATCCCAGCTGGTAGGTGTATTGTACATACTGGACGAACCGAGCATTGGATTGCATCAGCGTGACAATCAGCGTCTGATCCGGTCATTGAAGGATCTGCGGGACATCGGTAACTCGGTCATCGTGGTCGAGCATGACAAGGATACGATCCTCTCTGCCGATTTTGTCGTTGACATTGGCCCAGGTGCCGGACGCCACGGAGGAAAAATTGTGGCGACAGGCACCCCGGCGGAGATGAAACAGTGTGACACCATCACCTGTCAGTACCTCAGTGGCAGGAAGGAAATCACCATACCTGAGAAAAGAAGAAAAAGAAATGGTCAGTACCTGGTGCTGACAGGAGCCAGCGGGCATAACCTTAAAAATGTAACCCTCAATCTTCCGGTCGGTAACCTCATCTGCATAACCGGAGTTTCCGGAAGCGGAAAATCTTCCCTGATCAATGAAACCCTGTACCCGATCCTGAGCAGGCATTTTTACCGGTCCACCATCAAGCCGCTTTCCTATCATGCCATCCAGGGACTGGATTGGATTGACAAGGTCATCGAGATCAACCAATCGCCCATCGGACGAACACCCCGTTCAAATCCTGCAACCTATACCGGTGTATTTGACGATATCCGCAACCTCTTCCACCAGCTGCCCGAATCGAAGGTCAGGGGGTACAAACCAGGCAGGTTCTCCTTCAACGTGAAGGGAGGACGCTGCGAAACCTGCAAGGGAGCTGGTGTCAGGATCATAGAGATGAACTTCCTGCCGGATGTACAGGTTCTCTGTGAAACCTGTAACGGGAAACGGTACAACCGGGAAACGCTGGAAGTCAGGTACAAAGGCAAATCCATCTGCGACGTGCTCGACATGACCATCAGCCAGGCGGTGGAATTCTTCGAAAATATACCCTCCATCATCCAGAAGATCAGTACACTGAACGATGTGGGACTGGGATACATCACCCTTGGACAGCAATCAACAACCCTCTCAGGAGGGGAAGCCCAGCGCGTCAAACTGGCTGCCGAGTTATCCAAGAAAGATACGGGCAAAACACTTTATATCCTGGATGAACCCACCACCGGACTCCACTTCGAAGATGTCAACGTACTGATGCACGTTCTTAACAAGCTGACCGACAAGGGGAATACCGTCGTTATAATTGAACATAACATGGAAGTGATTAAAATGGCGGATTACATTATTGATCTGGGACCTGAGGGCGGCGAACGCGGCGGTTACATCATTGCAGAAGGTGCGCCCGAGGAACTGGTAAAGGTCAAGGGCAGCTATACGGCGGAGTACCTGAGGGAGTATCTTGGATAAGGCACAAGGCATAAGGGTAGGATTATTTAAATCTATGAGATATGAAAACAGATGAGGAACTGGATCAGATGGAACTGGGGGAAGAACAGAAGATACGGATGGCGTTTGAGCCGAAGAGCTGGAACGAAATCAAGACACAGGACTCCTGGGCCGTTTTCAAGATCATGGCAGAAATGGTCGACGGCTTTGAATCCCTGGCCAGAATAGGCCCCTGTGTGAGCATTTTTGGCTCAGCACGTGCCAAACCTTCCGATAAATATTACCGGCTGGCTGAAGAGATTGCCTACCTGCTTACCAAACAGGGATTCGGCATCATAACGGGTGGGGGACCAGGCATTATGGAAGCCGCCAATAAAGGAGCTCATTTTGCAGGTGGCAAATCGGTCGGACTGAACATCGAGCTTCCTTTCGAACAAATCCCCAACCAGTTCATTGATCCTGACAAGTTCCTGTCTTTCAACCATTTCTTCGTCAGAAAAGTAATGTTCGTCAAATATGCACAGGGTTATATCGTCATGCCGGGTGGCCTGGGCACCCTGGATGAACTTTTCGAAGCGGTAACCCTGATCCAGACCCATAAAATGGTTCGCTTTCCCGTCATACTGGTGGGGATGGAATACTGGGGAGGTCTGATCAGTTGGCTGCGAACCAGGCCACTCGCCGAAAGCAAGATCAATGCTGAAGATATGGAAATCTTCAGGCTGGTGGATACAGCCGAAGATGCGGTAAAAGAAATCGTTGATTTCTATAAAAAGTACGCACTGAAGCCTAATTTCTGATAACAATCAGTATTTCAATAATTTATGTGTTTTCATAAATCCTTTCCCATTTCGCACCGTGATCAGATAGATGCCTGTCGGTAATTGGCTGATGTCGACGGAAAGTATCTTTTCAGGGAGCATCCTTTCCTCATGGATATTTCGTCCCAGAAGATCGGTGACGCTGATCTCAAGCATTTCCTTCCTGAGGGACGTCCCGGCCTCCACAAACACCCTGTCACGGGAAGGATTTGGAAAGATGTTCACGCGGGGAATGCCTGAAGCCGGTTCATCCATACCCACTTCATGCGGGGTGACGCCTTTGTACATTGCCAGACCGCCGGAATAATTACCAATGATCAGATCCACATAGGCATCGTTATCGAAATTCCAGATGGAAAAGCCGGTGCGGGACCCTTCATCCAGATAAAGGTAATGATCATCCACCAGGGTGAACGTTCCTTCAAGGTTATCGTCAATATCCCTGTAATAATAGATCTGCCCGAATTCGGATCCCGCAAACAACCTGAGATGGCCCTCTGTTTCAAAAAAACAAGGAGTGCTGAATCCGTCCAGTGAAAGATTGTTATCGGTGACATCCACACCTCCAAGATGATCAGCAATCAACGTAAATACAGGTACCGCAACGGAGCCCGTATTCCTGTAGTAGCTCAGGGTGCCATCCCTTTTACCGATGATGAGATCGCAAAGACCATCCTTGTCCAGGTCGAAAAGCTGGGGCGTGCTGAATTCCCCCACATCAATTCCCTGGTAGTTCATCACAGGAGAGGCAAACAAGGGTACGACCCCCGGGCCTGCCTGATTCTCCAGAAACAAAATTGTGCCATCGCTGTTCCCTGCAAGCATGTCAATGTCCCCGTCTTGATCCAGGTCAGCCAGAGCCGGGTAAGCTCCCTGAAGCATCAGGGAAGAAAGGTTCCCAAAATCGGTATCCATCAGCCGGAATGAAGGCATTCCCACTGTCCCGTCATTGATGAATAAAGCTATCTGTGAACGATATACAAGATACAGGTATCCAAGTGCGTAATAAGCCGAGTCGAGGTACCCAAAATTTCCCACCACCAGGTCTTCCAGTCCGTCCCCGTCGATGTCGGTGATTAGCGGATATGCACCTGCGCCAAGGTCGATCATCTCCTCCTGAAGAAAGTCCTTCCGTTCCAGATGAAAGAGAGGCACATCATCGGTTCCGGAGTTCTCATAGCGCCATACACTTTCGACATTCTCCGTACGGTCCAAACCCGGATCGAAAGGTGACACCAGCAGTTCCCTCACTTGATCATTATCGGTATCCAGAAAGCTGCACACCGGCATCGACATCAAACCAACCGGCACATCTCCTGCTGGAAAGGCAGTATCCTGACCGGTCATCAACGCTGCTGAAGGAGTACCTCCGTTGGTCAGACCGATGATTGTCGCATAATCGATGTCGCCAACCAGCAGGTCCTTATCCTGGTCAGCATCCATGTCCAGGGCAAGCAGAGTCGACCCGGAATGTCGCTGTAGGGTTTGCAACTCCACACGTTCGTTACAATTAATCTGTAATGTGAGCACATTGGATAGCTCGCTTTCTTCGAAAAAACCCCAGCACAATTCGGCCAGTCGGAAGTCAAGACTGTCGGGAATCCCGTATTTCTCGATGGAAAGATTTTTATGGAAATTGACATATTTGCCAAGGGTAAAAAAGTTAAGAACATCCATATCGCCGTCCAGATCCACGTCCGCGAACACAGGATAATCCACCGGAAGAGCAAACAAATTCACATATCCGTTATAATAATAAGAGGTAAGGATGGGCTTTTCCAGAACAAAGTTCAAACATGTATCGGAATGGTTCCTGTATACACGGATACCGCCGGTTGTGTAGGTGAACAGGTCGTTCTTACCGTCGCCATTGTAATCCACCAGGTTCATCCATTCCTGAACCTCAGGGAAAAGCTTCTGATACTTGTAAGCATACGTAAACGCGTTCTGGTGAGAAGAGCCATCGTTCAGGAAAGGCAGGAGCCGGTTCCCGTGGCGGTCAAAGACGACCATATCCATGATTCCATCCAGATCGAGATCAACTTCTGACACCTGGCATGCATTGAGTCCACCCACCCAGGGCTGCTTGAACGGAAGGTCATTGATTTTTCGGACAGGGACCGAAAAATCCTTTTGAAAGCCAAAATCTTCCTTTTCCAAGACTCCACTCTGCCCGGGGGTGATCATTTCCTGAGAACTGGCCCTCTTCTCCAGGCAGAGCATCAGGAATACAATCCCTGTCAGACCTATCCATAAATATCCTTTCACATGTATTGAATAAAATACCCGGTCACAAATATAACCAATACAGCCAATACAGACAAAAACCTTGAATAACAACAAATAACCATGAATAACCATGAATGACCATGAATGACCCTGATGGATGCTCATTTTCAGCTGCAACCGCTCCGTTCCATCCTTAATTTTCTTCTAATTATTTTATTGTTTAATTGCTTCATGTTTACTAATTTTGCAGGCTCAAAAAAATAACCTGTTTCAATTTAACATTTAATCATCATCACATGCAGAATAGAGGTGCGATTGCGACATTTGCCATCATTCTCGCCCTGGCTAGTTTGTTTCAGCTTTCCTTTACTTTTTTTACGAGAAATGTAGAGCGTAATTCGAAGAAGTACGCAACCAGTGAACAAGCAGTTTCGATAGCCCGGAAATTGGCAAAAGGAGATGTGCTGCGGGAGAACTTTGTCATGGATTCGGTCACGAAGGTCAGGGAACGGCACTACCTGGATTCGATGTCGAATGAAGTGGTATACAATATATTACTTAAAAAGTACACGTATCAGGATTGCAAGGAAAGGGAAGTGAACCTGGGTCTGGACCTGAAAGGCGGGATGAATGTCATGATGGAGGTATCGGTTGAGGACATCATCAGGGGATTATCGGGAAAAAGCCAGGATCCGACCTTCACCAAGGCGATGGACATGGCAAAGTTAAAGCAGCGCAACAGTCAGCGGGATTTTGTGGATCTTTTCAAAGAGTCGTTCGAAGAAGTTGATCCCAATGCACGCCTGGCCGCTATTTTTGCATACGAATTCAAGAACCAGGGCATTACCACCACCTCTACCAATGATGAGGTGATCAAGGTGATAAGGGACGAAGCTGAGCGGTATATTGACCAGTCCTACCAGATCCTCCGCACCCGCATCGACCGTTTTGGTGTTGCACAGCCGAACATTCAACGCATGGCGCAACAGAGCCGCATCCTGATCGAACTGCCTGGAATCAAGGAACCCGAACGTATCCGCAAGCTGCTCCAGGGAACTGCCAGTCTTGAATTCTGGGAAACATACAGCTTTGCAGAACTGGCTCCTTATTTCAGTGAAGCCAATCAGCGGCTGAGGGATATTGAAATGAGCGAATCCGGTCAGCCAGTCACAAGTGATACGACAGGCACGGCCGATACATTATCCACTTTACAGGATCAGTCTATTACTCCCTCTTCTTCTGACACCAATCAGCTGGCATCCGATTCTACGGCTCTGGAGGATCTGATTGCAGCCGATTCCGCTAAAGAAGCTGCGAACAAGGAAGACCAGACCCGCGAGGAATGGGCCAAAGAAAATCCTCTTTTCAATTACCTTTCTCCTGCATTCTATCAGCAGGACGGTAAGATGTACGCTTCCGATGGTGCATCTGTCGGTTACGCCGCGATCAAGGATACGGCTATGGTCAACCGAATGCTTCGCCTTACGGAGGATGTTTTTCCGCGTGACCTGAAGCTGGCCTGGTCAGCCAAGCCCGAAAGATGGCAAACCGATGACCTGCTTACCCTTTTTGCCTTACGGATCACCACCCGCGACGGCTCAGCTCCTCTGGGCGGTGATGCCATCACCAATGCGTTCCAGGATTATGACCAGAACGGGCAGGTGGAAGTCAGCATGTCGATGGATGCGGAAGGCGGACGGGTATGGAAACGTTTGACCGGAGAAAACATCGGCAAACAGGTCGCAATCGTACTGGATGATTACGTACGGTCGGCCCCCAACGTGAAATCGGAGATCCCCAACGGGCAGTCCTCCATCAGTGGAGGAGGCATGGAAGTGGAAGAGGCTCAGGATATTGCCAATATCCTGAAGGCAGGCAAAATGCCGGCACCCGCCCGCATCGTTCAGGAAGAGGTCGTGGGACCTTCCCTGGGGCGAGAAGCCATCAGGGCAGGGGTGTATTCCTTTTTCATCGCCTTCTTACTGGTTCTGATCTACATGTTCCTTTACTATAACAGGGCCGGCCTGATCGCCGACGTTGCACTGGTTACCAACATTTTCTTCATCTTCGGCATCCTGGCCTCACTGGGTGCCACCCTGACCCTACCCGGTATCGCTGGGATCGTCCTCACCCTTGGGATGGCGGTGGATGCTAACGTGATCATCTATGAGCGAGTCAGGGAAGAGGTGCGAGCCGGCAAGGGAATGCGGCTGGCCATCAGCGACGGTTATAAAATGGCCTACTCCGCCATCATCGACGGCAACGTGACCACCCTCATCACCGGCGTGATCCTCTACATCTTCGGATCCGGTCCCATCCAGGGCTTCGCTACCACCCTGATCATCGGTATCCTCACATCCCTGTTCTCCGCCATCTTTATTTCAAGGATCATCTTCACCATCATGCTCGACAGGAACAAGCGGATTACATTTGCCAATAAATATACATTGAATACTTTCACAAACCTGCATTTTGATTTCGTTGGTTCTCGCAGGATATTCTATATCGTTTCGGCCATTGTCATCGTCCTTGGAACCTCCTCACTGATCATCAGGGGACTGGATCCAGGAGTCGATTTTTCAGGTGGAAGGACCTATGTCGTCCGCTTCGATCAGGACGTGAGAACGAGCGATATCCGCACCTCACTTGAAAAGGTGCTTGGATCGGCTCCTGAGGTGAAAACATTTGGCCCCACCACACAGGTTAAGATCACTACCAACTACCTGATCGATGATATCTCCACCACCGGAGATTCTGTTGTGGAGGCCAGTATCTACAAAGGAGTACAGGGATTTTTCAGGAATCCGATCGATTATCAGACCTTCTCCGAGGATGCGGAAGACAAGATCGTAGGCAAGCTAAGCTCCCAGATGGTCGGTCCTACCATTGCCGATGACCTGAAGGTCAAGGCTGTCTGGGCGGTCTTCTTTGCCCTGGTGGGTATCTTCATCTATATCGCCATACGGTTCAAAAAGTGGCAGTTCGGTCTGGGAGGTGTCGCTGCACTTGCCCACGATGGATTCATTATGATCGCGCTCTATTCTATGTTCTATAACATACTGCCCTTTGCGATGGAAGTCGACCAGGCCTTCATTGCAGCAGTACTTACCATTATCGGTTACTCGATCAACGACTCGGTGATTATCTACGACAGGGTCCGTGAGTACCTGTCGCTATACCCGAAGAGAGATCTCAAGGATAATATGAATGCAGCCGTCAACAGCACCATCGGGCGTACGGTGAATACGGCAGGGACTACCCTTGTGGTTTTGATCGCCATGTTCATCTTCGGTGGGGAGGTTATCCGCGGATTTACCTTTGCACTGGGCGTCGGGATCGTTGTGGGAACCTATTCCTCCGTCTTTATCTCTGTTCCGGTAGCTTATGAACTGGCCGTTCTCAAGCGCAAAAGGAAAAAAGCTGCCGAGTTGAAACCAGTGAAGGCATAATCTTCTGGCTAGTGATAAAAGCCCCGGAATGGATCATCATCAATTTCGGGGCTTTTTTATTACTTTTGTACCGATAAGGAAATTTACATGACAGTGCTGCTTTTTCTGGACGTGGGCGGAGGCGAGATCCTGCTGATCCTGGTGGTCGTCTTCCTGATTTTCGGACCCAGCAAACTCCCCGAAATGAGCCGGAAGCTTGGCAAAACGATGAATGATCTGAAACGTGCTTCGAACGATATCAGAAGGGAAATCCAACAGGGGGCCAACGAGGTGACGGGTGATTTCAAAGAGGCAAAAAAAAACATTACGGAAGACCCATTTAGCAATGATCAGGGCTCCACATCAAATGAGCCCGGTCAAAAAACAACAGACCAGAAGGATGACCAAATGAATCCATAGCCATCCCAGGTACCTATTTTTTATTGCTCTTATATGTTTTGAAATTCATTTGACGTTACATAAAAGAACCGGCAGATACCAAATGTGAACCATACGGCCGTTCATGAAATTCACAACTTAAAGAATGAGAATCATTAAAATCATATATTTCATCTTCCTTGCGGGCTTGTTCATCGCACCTGAAGCCTACGGTCAGAAAAAAAAGACAGAAGCGGCCGACAAAGCCTATGCTGACCAGCAGTATCACGTGGCGATCGACCGTTATAAAAAAGTGTACTCAAAGATCAAGAACAACAAAGCGGAAAAAGGAAGGGTGGCCTACCAGATCGCTGATTGCTACCGGCTTGTGAATGATATGAAAAAGGCTGCACCTGCTTACAAACGCGTCATCCGGATGGATTATCAGCGAAAAGACCCGCTGGTACTGCTCTATTATGCAGACGCCCTGAAGGTTCTTGGAAATTATGAAGAAGCCATTACCTATTATGATCAGTATACCGAACGTGTGCCGGATGACATACGGGGCAGGGATGGCGCAGAATCGTGCCGTCTGGTGGTGGAATGGCTGGAACAAAGTTCTAAATACAAAGTGGAGAACCTTAAAAAGATCAACTCCAAAACAGATGATTTTGCTCCTACGTTTTCGGACAAATTCTACAGCTCGGTCATCTTTACCTCCACACGCGACGGAGTAACGGGAAAAGGGATGGATGAATGGACAGGACAGAACTTCAGCGACCTTTTCGCTGCCAAACTTGACCGGAAAGGCACCTGGAGCACGCCAACCCTCATCGATAAGGAACAAAAGATCAACAGCGAAGCAAACGATGGAGTCGCTACATTCGACTCGGATTTTAAAAATATATATTTCACCCGATGCGGGAACCTGAAAGGCGAGAAAAGAGGATGCCAGATATATAAAGCGACAGCCTCCGGGAAATCCTTCGGGAATGCTCAGCTGATAAGCCTGTTCAGCGATACTTCTGTAACGGTGGGGCATCCCGCACTCAGCGAAGACGAACTGATCATGATCTTTGCATCGGATAAAGAAGGAGGTCTTGGCGGAAAGGATCTCTGGATTGCCAAACGAAAAGCCAAAGACGGCGAATTCAGCGTCCCGGTGAATATGGGTTCCGTTCTCAATACCATCGGCAACGAAATGTTTCCCTTCCTCAGGCATGATACCATACTTTACTTCGCTTCCGACCGGCACCTGGGAATGGGAGGACTGGATATTTTCAAATCCACCCTGGTCAACGATGAATGGACAACCCCTGTGAACATGAGACCTCCTATCAATTCAAGCGGGGACGATTTCAGCATCATCTTCAGGCCGGAGGAAGAAAGCGGATTTCTGACCTCCAACCGTGCTGATGGCAGAGGCGGAGATGACCTGTACTCATTCATTGAACCACCCCTGGAATACACACTGAAAGGTGTGGTAAAAGACGACCTGACCCTGTTGTACATTGAAGGAGCCAAAGTAAAGCTCATCGGCTCCAACGGAACTTCCATTGAAGCCAAGACTGATCCAAAGGGATATTATAATTTTGGCAAAACTCAGATCTCACCGAATACATCCTACGAGATCATTGTGGATAAGGATAACTACTTTACTGTCAGCGGAAAGATCACCACGGTCGGAGAAGAAGGCAGCAAGGATTTCGTGCGGGATTTCATGCTGGAACCCATTCCTGCCGAACCCATCGTGCTGCCCGACATTTTATACGAGCTAGACCGGTGGGAACTGCTGCCTCAGTATCAGGATTCATTACAGGGCCTGATACAAACCCTGGACGAGAATCCTACGATCATCATTGAACTGGCTTCACATACCGACAGCCGCGCTTCAGAAGAATACAACGACATCCTCTCCCAGCGAAGGGCAGAATCCGTAGTCAACTATCTGATCGAACGTGGCATCGATCCGGAACGGCTGGTTGCCAAAGGTTATGGAGAAAGGGTGCCGCGCACGCTGAAGAAAGACTATCAGAAAGATGACTTCTTCTTCCCCGCCGGAACCACCCTCACGGAAGCCTATGTCGATTCACTGAAAACACTCGAATATAAGGAAGCGGCTCATCAACTGAACCGCCGGACTGAATTCAAGGTGCTGAGCAAGGATTTCATTCCCAAATCGAAAATAGAAGAAATACCTGCCACAGCTCAGATAGATATCGTCACCGACCTGCAGAAAGAAGACAGGGTCCCCTTTACACCAGCCAAGGGTGAATCCATCACGGCACCCTGCGTGGTCAACGGTTATACCATTTCCTTCACCTACCTTAAAAGTGCCCGGGGATTCAGCATCTCGGGAGAAGCTGCCTTAGGACTGCTCAAGGGAGGATTCATCAGTAAAAATGACTTCGAGGGAGATCCCAATACCATTCTGGTGGAAGGAACCATTCTTGACCGCTCTGTGTTCAATATCAAAGAGATGCGGATCGGAAACAAAACAGTTAATGACCTGAAGATCACTGTTATACAGGACCTGGAAATGCCCATGCTTTTCGGTGAGTCCATCCTTCAGCAATTCGGGAAATTCACCATCAGCAAGGAAACCTCGGAAATCATCTTTGAATAGAGGCCTTTTAATAGTCAGCAGTCAGCAGTCAGCGGTCAGCAGTCAGCAGTCAACAGTGGACAAAATAACAATAGATCAATTTAACAATTTGACAATTTAATGATTCATGTCCGACTCCTTACGTTATAACCTCCGGGGGGTTTCCGCATCGAAGGAAGATGTGCACGAAGCTATCAGGGGCATGGATAAGGGCCTTTATGACCGGTCTTTTTGTAAGATACTTCCGGATGTCTTGGGAGGTGATGAAACCTGTTGCAGCATCATGCATGCCGACGGTGCAGGTACCAAATCATCACTGGCTTATCTGTACTGGAAGGAAACAGGTGATCTGTCGGTCTGGAAAGGAATTGCCCAGGATGCCATTGTCATGAACCTCGACGACCTGCTCTGCGTGGGTTGTACCGACGGTATCCTGATCTCCTCTTCCATTGGGCGGAATAAGAACCTCATACCGGGAGAGGTCGTCACTGCCATTATTGAGGGTACTGAAGGATTTCTGAAAAAATTACGCGATCTGGGTATCGGGATCTATCTTACCGGAGGTGAAACCGCCGACGTCGGCGACCTGGTCCGGACAGTTGTCGTAGATGCCTCCGTTGCCGCTCGTATGAAAAGAAAGGATGTGATCACCAACGAAATGATCCAGCACGGGGATGTCATTGTTGGGCTGGCTTCCGCAGGCAGGGCATCCTATGAAGAATCCTACAACGGGGGTATGGGCAGCAATGGTCTCACCTCCGCCCGCCACGATGTATTTACCCGGAAATATGCTGAAAAGTATCCCGAGAGCTATGATCCCTCATTGCCCGAAGATCTGGTCTACTCAGGTACTTTTGATCTAACCAGCCCCTCCCCAGTTCCCGGAACAGATATGGGAAAGTTGGTCCTGTCCCCGACGCGCACCTATGCGCCGGTCATCAGGGAAATCCTGATCCAATTCAGGCAAAAGATACACGGCATGATCCATTGTACCGGCGGAGGACAAACCAAAGTGCTGCATTTTATCAACGATCTTCATGTCATCAAGGATAACCTGTTCCCCATCCCTCACCTGTTCCGGATCATAAGGGAACAGTCAGGTGCTGACCTGAAAGAGATGTACCAGGTATTCAACATGGGCCACCGGATGGAACTGTATGTACCAGCATGGCTGGCCGATGACATCATCCGCATATCCCTCTCCTTCGGGGTGGATGCACGCGTCATAGGCCGCTGCGTCGCATCGGATTCCCGTAAACTTACACTTGTGACGTCCGAAGGCGAATTGAATTACTAAACAGTGTTCAATCGTCAATCGTCAGTTACTCAACGGCCTTTCCACCGCCAACCATCCCGTACAGCCTCCGGATCTCCTCCGGCCACCTTTCTTCTTCCGGAGTTTCAAGGATGAGTGGGATGTCATCAAACCGGGGATCGTTCATGATGCGGAGGAAGACCCCTTCCCCCAAAAATCCTCCGTCGATCACCTCATGGCGATCGACACGGCTGGCAAAATCCTTCTTAGCATCGTTCAGGTGCATCCCTTTCAGGTAAGGAAATCCGACGATCTGGTCAAACTTCAGGAACGTAGCCTCATACCCTTCAGGTGTTTTGATGTCGTAACCCGCTGCAAAGGAATGGCAGGTGTCAAGACACACCCCCACCCTGCTCTTGTCGTGGACATGATCAATGATAATACGAAGATGTTCAAATTTATACCCGACGTTCGTCCCCTGTCCCGCTGTATTTTCAATCACAGCCGTCACTCCATGGGTTTTTTCCAGCGCCAGGTTCACTGATTCGGCAATGATCAGAAGGCATTCCTCCTCACTGATCCTGCCCAGGTGGCTGCCCGGGTGAAAATTCAGACGGTCAAGGCCGAGCAGCTCGCATCGCTGCATCTCATCAAGAAACGCTTCCCGCGACTGCTTAAGCCCCGCCGCATCCGGATGACCCAGGTTGATCAGGTATCCATCATGTGGCAGGATGTGAGATGGAAGATAACCAAACCGGTCACAGTTTCTTTTAAAATTATCGATGTTTTCAGGTGTGTACGGTCTGGCTCTCCACTGCCGCTGATTTTTGGTGAACATGGCGAAAGCTTTTGCCCCTATCTCATGGGCATTGACCGGTGCAAATTCTACACCACCGGAAGTACTCACATGGGCTCCAACGTATTTCATAATTCTCAAATTGTCAAATTGTTAAATTGTTAAATTGTTAAACTGTTAAACTGCTGAATTGAAATATCAATAAATTATTACTTGTTGAATTGCATTCAATATCCCAATATCGTTACATCGTTACATCGTTACATCGATACATCGTGACATCAGTCCCCTCCCCTTTTCATCGGGTGTGCTTCGGTGGTAAAGACGACCTTCTCAAAGTCGAGTACCTCCTCACCCGCAAAGATCAGGTACAGGTATTTCAGGGTTTCTCCGAAGAGAAAGCTTTCCATCCGGTCAGCCTTTTCTCCGGTGATGATATTCCTGATGACAGTATAACCAATATCCGTTTTGCAGTAGGCCTGGAGGTCACTAAAGATCCGGCTGGCCATTTGCAGATATTGCTCATCCTTGGTAAAATGATAAAGATAATAGCATGATTCAATGATTTCAGGACGGAGGTAGTACGTCTCATTTCCCGGGATCACTTCCCAGGTTTCAAAATTGAAGGCTTCGGGTTCCAGACCATGGATCGCCCACACGTTGAACCATGAAGTGTGTAGCCGTGAAGCAGTCTCTATGTCGCCCGAAAGAGCAAGTACCGCGGGGAAAAAGGCTTCCAGCGCCCCGTACTGAGGAATGAAGGAATTTCCGGTATTCATATCCACCCTGCCATACCAGGTCCCTTTATCATTTTTGTGCGCACAATACGCATTGACTGCCTGTATGTGAGCGTCCCACATGGCTTTCAGGTCAGGATCACCAAAAAGCAACCATCCCTTGTAGAGGTATTCATAATAAGAATCAATGCAGGCCCCCACATGACTGCTGATGCTGGTCCATTCACCGGTTTCCACGTTAATGGCCTCTCCCACCAGCCCAATGTCGGATCTGCGCTGGTAAAGCTCATGGATCGCCCGCTTTGCCAGGTCGTAATAAAGGGGATTCTCCGTATGCCGGCTCAATATACCGAATTCAATGATCAGCGTACCGATCTCGGCTGGATTTGACACTTCTCCGCTGATGCGGCCTGTGCTTAGGTTAACAAACCGGTACGGCATGCCCGTCGGTGAAGAAAATGCGGGCAGGAACCGCTTGCCGAGATCTTCTGCCAGGTACAGCAACCGTTCGTCGCCCGTGAGCTCATAGGAAGAAAGCAATCCGCCAAGGCAACGGATGTTGATCTCAAAAACAGACACCGTCACATCCTTGTCCCAGGAGGCATGGGCGGCAATGTATTCCCTCATGGAATCCGCCTCTTCCCTGAAACCCAGCAGGATCATTCCATCCAGGGCATCGATGGGGGTGATCAGCAATGATTCATCGTACCAGTTACGGGGCTGGCCGGAAACCGGAAGCACTTCATCCCATCCCATTGCATGTGACTTGTAGCCCTGCCATGAACGCATGTATTCATCCCTTACCCTTTGCGCAAGGCTATCTCTGTCAACCGACAGAGTACCGGCATCGTTTTGTTGGGGAACGGGCCTGTTCACACATCCGGCTAGAAACATCAAAACACCTAAGAAGATTATTCTGTGCATCGTAAAGACCTTAATAAGAAATTGTTAAATTGTTAAATTGTTATTTTGTTATTTTGTCTCCAGCTGACCGCTGACCGCTGACCAGTAAATTCCCTCCCCCGCAAATATAGCCCATCCAAATGATATTTTCCGTAAATTTGCACCCACTTTTGAAATGATCTATGCTGGAAAAACTTGAAGCCATACACAACCGCTGGTTACAGATAGCCGAGGAAATGAACGATCCGGAGGTATTATCCGACATGAAACGGTACATCAAGCTGAACAAGGATTATAAGGATCTTCAGCCGGTGGTGGACGCCTACAAACGGTATAAGACCATCCTGAACAACATTGTCGCTGTCAGGGACGTACTGTACACCGAAAAGGAAGAGGAATTCAGGATCATGGCAAAAGAAGAGCTGGAGGTTCTGTCCGAAAGGAAAGAGAACATGGAAGAGGAGATCAGGATGTTGCTGGTACCCAAAGATCCGGAAGACAGCCGCAACGCGATCGTGGAGATCAGGGCAGGGACGGGCGGCGACGAAGCCAGCCTTTTTGCGGGAGATCTGTACAGGATGTACGCCAAATATTGCGAGGACAGGAACTGGAAAGTGGAAGTGCTTGACTTTACAGAGGGCACGGTGGGTGGATTCAAGGAGATGATCTTCAAGGTGCAGGGTGAGAATGTCTTCGGTCAGTTGAAGTATGAATCGGGGGTGCACCGGGTGCAGCGGGTGCCCGTCACAGAAGCGCAGGGACGGATCCACACCTCAGCCGCCACCGTAGCCATATTACCGGAAGCAGAAGAATTTGACGTGGAGATCAATCCGGAAGATGTGCGTAAAGACACATACTGCTCATCCGGACCCGGAGGCCAATCGGTCAACACCACCTACTCTGCCGTCCGGCTGACACACCTCCCCACGGGTATTGTCGTAACCTGCCAGGATCAAAAATCACAGATAAAGAACCTGGAAAGGGCGATGGTGGTACTTAGGAGCCGCATTTATGAGCTGGAATACGAAAAACGAATGGAAGAGATCTCGTCGCGGCGCAAGACTATGGTCAGCACCGGGGATCGTTCTGCCAAGATCAGGACCTATAACTACCCGCAGGGCCGGGTCACCGATCACCGCATCAACCTTACCCTGTACAACCTCCCTTCCATTCTCAACGGCAACATTCAGGAACTTATTGATGCGCTTCAGGTTGCAGAAAATGCAGAACGGCTCAAAGAAGCAGTCAGCAGCGAATAATACCTTCCCCCATGACCTATCAGGAACTTACAGATCAGATCAGAAAGAAAAAATCCTTTCTGTGCATCGGGCTGGACACAGATACCGGCAGCATCCCTCCTCATCTGCTGGCGGAAGAGGATCCGGTGTTTTCATTCAATAAGGCCATTATTGACGCCACGCACGACCTGGCAGTCGCTTACAAGCCAAACCTGGCCTTTTACGAAAGCCTGGGCGCCCAGGGATGGCACAGCTTCGAGAAGACGGTCAGTTATATCCGTTCCATGGATCCTGAGGTGATGATCATAGCTGATGCAAAACGGGGAGATATCGGCAATACATCAAAACAATATGCCAGGGCCTTCTTCGAAACCCTGGACTGTGATGCAGTGACCGTCGCACCCTATATGGGAGAGGACAGCATCACCCCTTTCCTGTCGTATCCCGGCAAATGGATCATTGTCCTGGCCATCACATCCAACAGGGGGGCAAACGATTTTCAGTTCTTTACCAGCCATGAGGATAAAAAACTTTTTGAACAGGTGCTGGAGCGGTCATCCACCTGGGCCACAAAGGAGAACCTGATGTTCGTGGCCGGTGCCACCCGTGCCGTGATGCTGTCCGACATCCGCAAGATCGTCCCTGACCACTTCCTGCTCGTACCTGGCGTCGGGGCGCAGGGTGGCAGCCTGGAAGAGGTGGTACGGTATGGCATGAATGACCATTGCGGTCTGATCGTCAACTCTTCCAGGGGCATCATCTATGCTTCCAGGGGGATGGACTTTGACCTCAAAGCGCGTGAATCGGCAATGGAAATGCAGCAGGAAATGGCACGGATGCTGACTCAGGCTCCCTCTACCACCTCCGTCCATCCATAGGGATCAGGCTCCTCTCCATATTGAATGGCGGTCAGCCTGCGGTACAGCCGTTCGGATATACAACCCACCTCGCCATTCTTGCAATATTCATAGACTTTTCCTGTCTCCCTGTCGTGGATCTTTCCTATGGGTGAAATCACCGCAGCCGTTCCACAGGCTCCCACCTCGTCAAATTCCTCAAGCTCTTTTACCGGAACGAGCCGTTGTTCAACCTTCAGTCCCATGTCGGCAGCCAGCTGGCGCAGGCTCATATTGATGATGGAAGGCAGAATGGTTTTTGAGGCCGGAGTGACATAGGTGTTGCCCTTGATGCCAAAAAAGTTGGCCGGACCTGCTTCGTCAATGTATTTGTTTTCTTTGGAATCAAGAAAAAGTACCGAGGAGAAACCCTCCAGGTGGGCCCTGTCGGCAGGCCTCAGACTGGCAGCGTAATTACCTCCCACCTTGATGTGTCCCGTACCATGTGGTGCAGCCCGGTCATAATCACGTACCAGCTGTATGGGCACAGGCTTGAAGCCTTCCTTGAAATACGGCCCGACCGGAGTGGCAAAAATGATCAGCATATACTCCCTGGCCGGTTTCACGCCTACCTGCGGCCCACTGCCAAAAAGAACCGGCCGAAGATAAAGAGAAGCTCCGGTACCAAAGGGAGGTATGTAATTCCTGTTGAGCAGGGTGACAGTAGTGATGGCTCTGTGAAACAGATCCAGTGGGACTGGTGCCATCATGATACCGTCTGCTGAACGTTGCAAACGCTTACCATTCTCCTCCCAGCGAAAAAGACGGGCTTTCCCGTCAATCCCACGAAACACTTTCATCCCTTCAAACGCTCCCTGTCCGTAGTGAAGCGCTGTTGCTGCCATATGAAGATTCACATATTCGGAGGAACTGATCTCCAGTTCACCCCATTCACCATCACGGAAACAGCACCGTACATTGTAATCCGTCTTGAAATACCCAAACGGTAGATTTCCCCAGTCAATGTTCATAAATCATACATTTAAATTCAACATAATCGTGCCTCACAAAGTTAAGAAAAAGGCTCAAATCTTTCATGCCGATCGCTTTTTATCCTTATTTTTATCCAGTTTAAATAAGATGCCCCCATGAACACTATCCTGGCCATTGATCTTGGAGTGCGAACCGGATTTGCACTTTACAATTCAGAAGGGAAACTGCTGTGGTACCGCTCGCGTAACTATGGCAACAAACAACGGCTTAGAAGAGACATCCAGAACATGCTCAGCCAGATTCCATCCCTTTCCCAGGTGATCCTGGAGGGCGGCGGCGACATTGCCCGTACCTGGCTTAAAGAATGCAGGCTCCGGAATATACCGGCCAGGCAGATCTACGCCGAAGAATGGCGCAGAGACCTTTTTGATCCCAGTGAAATCAGGACCGGAGAACAGGCCAAACTCAGTGCGATGCGGCTGGCGAAAAAGATCATCAGCCAGTGCGAAGGACCAAAATCTTCCTCGATGCTGGATGATGCCGCAGAGGCAATCCTTATCGGGTACTGGGGGACACGTCGTAAAGAAAGTTTGGATTTACGAACAGAGGAATGGTGATTGTTGAATTTAGAAGTGACTTCAGAAATCAGAGATCAGCATTCCTCTGTTCGTCATTCTTGTCTTCCCCTCCGTCATTTTGTCAGTCTGCCCCACATGGCATATCCTTTGTGAATCGGTAGCTTCAAAAAATTTGAACGATGGAAAAAGGTACGATACAGGTTAAAACAGAGAACATCTTTCCGATCATCAAAAAATTCCTTTATTCGGATCATGAAATATTTCTCAGAGAGCTGATATCCAATGCGGTGGATGCCACACAAAAACTCAGGACCCTGGTTTCCCTTGGCAAGTACAAGGAGGAACTGGGCGATCTGACGATCGAGGTGGAAATGGATAAAAAAGCCAGAACCATCACCGTAAAAGACCGGGGTATCGGCATGACTGCGGAGGAAGTGGACAGGTACATCAACCAGATCGCATTCTCGAGTGCGGAGGACTTCCTGAAGAAATTCAAAGGAAAGAGCGCTGACGAAGCCCGATCCCTGATAGGGCATTTCGGGCTGGGTTTCTATTCAACCTTTATGGTCTCCGATAAAGTAGAGATCCTCACAAAGACCTATAAGAAAGGGGGAAGCAGTAAAGCCGTGAAGTGGGAATGCGACGGTTCCCCTGAATATACCCTGGATTTTGTCGATAAGGAAGACCGTGGAACCATCGTCACACTGCATATTTCAAAAGACTCCGAAGATTTTCTGGATGAATACCGCATCCTTGATCTGCTGAAAAAATACTGCAAGTTCCTGCCGGTGCCTATCCGTTTTGGCAATGAAAAGACCTATGAGCCTATCGAGGGGGAAAAAGATGAACATGGACACCAGAAATCATTAGAGGTTGAAAAGCCAAGGATCGTCAACAACATCAATCCTGCATGGCGCAGAAAACCTGCCGAACTCAGGGAAGAAGATTACCTGGCCTTTTACAGGGAACTTTATCCCGCCAGCTTCGAAGAACCCCTTTTTAATATCCATCTTAACGTGGATTACCCGTTCAATCTGACCGGAATCCTCTATTTCCCAAAAATAACCAACTATCTGGATGTCAGAAAGGATAAGATACAGCTTTACTGCAACCAGGTTTATGTGACCGACTCGGTGGAAGGAATAGTCCCCGACTTTCTGGCCCTTCTTCACGGAGTCATCGACTCGCCCGACATCCCGCTCAACGTCTCCAGAAGTTACCTTCAAAGCGATTCCAGCGTCAAAAAGATCTCCAGTCACATCACAAAGAAAGTATCAGACCGGCTGGAAGAGATCTTTAAGAACAACCGGGAGGACTTTGAGAAAAAATGGGAAGACATTAAGCTTTTTATCGAATACGGGATGATTTCGGATGAAAAATTCTATGAGCGGGCACGCACTTTTACCCTGCTGAAAAATACTGAAGGCAGATATTTTACGCTGGAAGAATACGCCGTTCATATAAAAGATGCCCAGACGGATAAGGATAAAAAGCTGGTCTATCTGTACTCATCCAACACAAAGGAGCAGCACGGTTATATCGAAAATGCAAGGCAAAGGGGCTATGATGTGCTGGTGATGGATGGTCCGCTGGATCCGCACTTCATCAATTCTTTGGAAATGAAGCTCGAAAACAGCCACTTTGCAAGGGTTGATGCAGACGTGATCGACAAACTGATCAAAAAAGAGGAGGAAATGCCCTCCAAACTGAATGAAAAAGAAAAGGAAACGCTGAAGGCTATCTTCGAAAAGATAATGGAAAAAGACAGATTCACGATCACTCTTGAAAGCCTCAGTGAAAAAGATCCGCCGGTCAGCATCACCCAGCCCGAATTCATGCGAAGAATGAAGGATATGTCAAAACTGGGAGGTATTATGCCATTCATGCATGATATGCCGGAACATTATAACTTTGTGGTCAATACCAACCATCCTGTCGTAACTAAATTGACCGGAATCAGCGAAGAAGAGGAGCAGAACAGGATGGCAAAGCAATTGAAAGATCTTGCCCTGCTTTCACAACAGATGCTGACAGGGGAAGATTTGACTAACTTTGTAAGGAGAAGTGTGGAGATATTGTTGTAAGAAGTAGCCAGTCAGCAGTCAGCTATTAAACAATAGAACAATTTAACAATTTAACAATTTGACAATAGAACAATTTGACAATTTAACAATTTAACAATCAACACCTAACAGGTAATTTAATCATCATCGCCATGTCAAACAAATACACAAAATGGGTTGTCATTCTCGTGATCATCCTGGTTGTGATCATGCTGATTTCCTGGGGGACCAGGATCTATAACAGCCTTGTGACGCTTGAGGAAAAAGTGTCCGCCCAGTGGGCTCAGGTAGAGAATGTATATCAGCGCAGGGCCGACCTCATCCCCAATCTGGTGGCTACAGTGAAAGGCTATGCTGAACACGAGCAGGAAACATTCACCCGTGTGACGGAAGCCAGGGCAAAAGCATCTTCCATCACCATCGATCCAAAGAACCTTACCCCGGAAACACTCCAGCAGTTTGAACAGGCTCAGGGAGAACTCAGCTCCGCCCTTTCCCGGCTGCTGGTGACCGTTGAGCAATACCCTGAGCTTAAAGCGAATCAGAACTTCCTTGAACTGCAGGCTCAGCTGGAAGGCACCGAGAACAGGATCACGGTCGAACGCCAGAAGTTCAACGACACTGCAAGGGAGTATAATACCAGTGTGCGAAGCTTCCCGCGGAATATCTTTGCTGGCCTGTTTGGTTTTGAGAGAAAACCCTATTTTGAGTCAAAGCCCGGAGCCGACGAAGCCCCTAAAGTGGAATTCTGATCATGAATCAAAAAGCATCTTCTTTTTTTTCGCTGGCTGAAAAAGAGGATATCAAAATGGCCATCCGGCACGCAGAGCTGGATACATCAGGGGAAATCAGGGTACACGTGGAAACCACCTGTGCCGGAGATGTGATGGACCGTGCCTCCCGGCTTTTCGCGAAACTGAATATGCATAAAACCAGACTCCGCAATGGAGTGCTGATCTACCTGGCCATCCGGAACCGTAAATTTGCCATCATTGGCGATATGGGAATCAATGCTGTCGTACCGGATCGCTTCTGGAACCTCGTGGAATCAGAAATGCTCAATCAATTTCGTGAGAACCATTTTACCGACGGCTTGATCAGAGCTATCGACATGACAGGTCAACAACTGAAAAAGCACTTTCCATACATCACAAACGACATCAATGAACTGCCTGACGATATTTCTTTCAGCGATGAATAAAAGGGTGTTCCAATGAAAACATTTTTACATTCTAAACCAGTTGCGGCACTCCTTCTTGCGATCCTGATCAACACCCAGATGGCCGTTACAGGTCAGACGATTCCCCAAAGGCCCGATCCACCGCGTCTTGTAAATGATTTTACACACATTCTTACACAGGATCAAAAGCAACTGCTGGAAAATAAACTGGTCCGTTTCAATGATACCACTTCCACTCAGATAGCGATCGTGATCGTCAGTTCGCTTGGGAATTACGACAAAGCCAGCTTCGCGTATGAGATCGGTGAAAAATGGGGTGTCGGACAGAAAGGATTCGACAACGGGATCGTTGTTCTGCTGAAACCGAAGACAGCCCTGGAATCAGGAGAGGTATTCATTGCCACAGGTTATGGACTGGAGGGCGCCATTCCTGATGCAATCGCTAAAAGGATCATCGAAAACGAGATGAAACCGTCGTTCATGGAAGATGACTATTTCACCGGCCTCGACAAGGGAGTGAATACCCTGATGGCCCTGGCCTCCGGTGAATATACCTCCGATCAATACCAAAAAAATATTGAAACTCCGGTCTGGACCTTCCTCATCCCGTTGATCATAGTCATCCTGATTTTCACATTTTTCAGAAGCCAGGGAAACCGTTACTATTCTGCCGGAAAGAAAAGCATTCCATGGTGGACTGCCCTGTGGATACTGAACAGCATGGGAAAAAGCAGCAATGGCAACTGGAAGGACTTCAAGGGAGGCAAGGGAGGCTTCGGCGGGGGATTCGGAGGTGGCGGCGGATTCGGAGGCGGTGGAGGGTTCGGAGGCTTCGGCGGAGGAAGTTTCGGCGGAGGAGGTGCGGGCGGATCCTGGTAAACGTTTATTTAGATACATTTTAAATTTCATAACCTGACTTCTTAAGCGACGATTTTATCGCTTCGGTAAAATCTATTTTTCTCTATATTTACAAACCTATTACCGGAAAAAGCAATCCCTGGAAAACCAGGAAAAAAGCCATTTTCCGGAATGTGTTCACGTTACACTAATACAGGATTGTAAATATGATTCAGCGAATCTCTGCTCGCAGAAACCCATTCCGTCGTAACCACCTCTTCGTATTTGTCTTCCTGGTTGAATTGGTCTTCATACTTTTCGCACATACTCCTGTCAGGGCCCAGGAGGACCCTGCCACCCTCTTCCAGGTGTGCGCGGCCTGTCATACCATCGGCAAAGGAAAACTGGTAGGACCTGATCTTCAGGGAATCACAGAAAGAAGAGAAGAAGCCTGGCTCATCCGCTTCATCCGAAATTCACAGCTGATCATCCAGGAAGGAGATCCGGTAGCTGTGCGCCTCTTTGAAGAGTATAACAAGATCCCGATGCCGCCCAATGATCTTTCGGACGACCAGATCAGGTCGTTGCTCAAATATATTGAGACCACCGGCAAACAGGGCACCGGAAATGCAGGTGCTGCAACAGCTCAGCCCGGACCAGCAGCTCCTCCCAAAGGACAGGCCATCAGCCAGAAACCTGCCGTAACGGAAGAGATCCCACTACCCCTGGAAAGAAATTCCAACCGGAATTTCCTGGCTATTTTCCTGGTGACTCTCCTGATCTTCTTTTTGAGCATCATTGATCTGGCTGTGACAAAACTGATCAAAGCCAGATTCATCCATGTCATCATTATCCTCACCGCCCTGTTTGTGATGGGTGAGATCGTCGTCGTTGAAGCAAAGTCCCTGGGCCGGCAACAATACTATTCACCCGACCAGCCGGTGAAATTCTCCCATAAGATCCATGCAGGCCAGAACAGGATCAACTGTAAATATTGCCACTTCACAGCCGAAGAAAGCAAATATGCAGGTTTTCCTCCGGTACAACTGTGCATGAACTGTCACAGCCTGGTCAAAGAGGGTAAAATAACCGGGACGGAAGAGATCAGTAAGATCTACAAGGCACTGGAAACAGGAAAGCCCATCCCGTGGATCCGTGTGCACAATTTACCAGACCATAGCTACTTTAACCACGCTCAGCATGTCAAGGTCGGGAAAGTTACCTGCAATGAGTGCCACGGACCTGTGGAGAAAATGGACCGCATCATCCAGGTCAACAGCCTGGGAATGGGCTGGTGCATTGAGTGTCACCGCACAAGAGAAGTACAATTCTTTGATAATGAGTTCTATACTCGATATACCATCATGCACGACAAGATCAAATCCGGTGAGAAGTCGAAGGTGACCGTTGATGATATGGGAGGTACCGAGTGCGGGCGTTGTCATTATTAAAATGATCTGTTAACTGTTTTACATCCTATGAAGAACTATTACAGCAGCTACGAAGAATATCAGGAGATCAGGGGACCTGGAATCATTCCTCCGGAATCCCCTCATGACGCTGAACGAAATGAGCCGGATGAGGAAGAACCTTCCATGAGTACCAGCCGTCGGGACTTCCTGAAACTGATGGGATTTTCTTTGGGGTATGCTGCTTTGGCCACCAGCTGTGAGAATCCGGTCAGGAAAGCCATTCCATATCTGAACCAGCCCCTCGAGATCACACCAGGCATTTCCAATTATTACGCTTCTACATTCTTTGACGGGGACGAATATGCGGGCATTCTCGTAAAAACCCGTGAAGGCAGACCGATCAAGATAGAAGGCAACGGATTGTCGTCACTGACCAAAGGAGGCACTTCTGCCAGGATCCAGGCATCGGTGCTGAATCTTTATGACCTGGCCAGGTTAAAGCACCCTCTTAAGGACAATCAGCAAACCTCTTGGGAATCAATCGATTCGGAAATCACATCAAAACTCAGTCAGATCAGCACGCAGGGAGGAAAGATCGTTCTGCTCACATCTACGATAATCAGCCCCTCCACCCGTCAGCTGATCGGGGATTTCATGACGAACTACCCGTCCACCCAGTGGATCACCTATGATTCCATATCCGCCTCCGGAATATTGGAAGCTCACGAGCTGAACTTCGGCCAGCGGATGATCCCCGACTACCGGTTTGACAAAGCAAAGCTCATCGTTGCCTTCAATGCCGATTTCCTTGGCAACTGGATCGCCCCGGTAACCTATGCAAAGCGTTATTCCCAGGGCCGTCAGCTGACCGAAAGTGATTCCATGTCCCGGCACATTCAGATTGAATCGTACATGTCGCTGACCGGAAGCAATGCCGATCAGCGGATACAGATAAAGCCTTCGCAGGAGGGGCTCATGTTGCTTAATCTGTATAACCGGATTGCCGCTCAGAAAGGAGCACCGGTATACCCCGCAGATCCTTCGCCCGTTGAGACCGCTTCTCTCGCGGCTGACCTCTTACAGCATGAGGGCGCATCCCTGGTCATTTCAGGCTCCAATGATCCGAACGTACAGATCATCGTCAACGCGATCAACTACCTGATCGGTAGCTATGGAACGACGATCAGCCTCAGCACGCCGCTCACTCTGAAGCAGGGGATCGACAGGGAAATGATCACCCTGGTGGAAGAGATGAACGATGGCAAGGTCGCCGCCCTGATCACATGGAACGTAAATCCGGCCTATGATTATCCGGAAGCTGCCAGGTTCATCAGTGGTCTGCAGAAGACCGGCCTGACCGTCACCCTGACCGAACGGCCCGATGAAACCAGCCAGCTGGTCCAATATGTATGCGCCGGAAACAATTACCTGGAATCCTGGTGCGACGCAGAACCTTTAAAAGGGCATTTCAGCCTGGGACAACCCGTCATCCCCCGCCTGTTCGACACCCGCCAGGCACAGGACTGCCTCCTGAGATGGATGGGTAACGAAAAAGATTACTATACCTATCTTCAGGAGTACTGGCAAAACAACATCTTTCCTCAACAGTCCGCAAAAGGACTGTTCACCGACTTCTGGAATCAGTGCGTTCATGACGGCATCTTCGAGATGCCGCCTTCTGAGGATGTAAATACTTTGTACACGCCGGTAAGAATGACTTCCTCCTTTCCAGGAGTTACAGCCGGAATTGAACTGGTACTGTACCAGAAGATGGGCATCGGCACCGGGAGACATGCCAACAATCCCTGGCTACAGGAACTCCCCGATCCCATCACACGTGCCACGTGGGATAACTACCTGTGCATCTCCCCATCAGATGCCCATGAACTGGATCTGGCCTCCGAAGACGTTGTTTTGCTGAACGGGAACCTGGAGATCCCTGTCATCGTACAGCCGGGCCAGCCAGGGGGAACGGTTTCCATGGCACTGGGCTACGGCCGGACGAACTGTGGCAAGGTGGCGAACGGGATCGGTAAAAATGCATATCCGCTGATCACGATGACGGATGGCCACCGTAACTATTTTTCCGGAAACGTCCGCCTTGAAAAAACCGGTAAGACATATCCCCTCGGGCGAACCCAGACCCATCATACCATGGAGGGGCGTGCAATCGTGAGGGAAACCACGGTGGAGGAATGGCACAAAAATCCAAAATCCGGCAATGAAATGCACCAGGATATTGTAAAGCAGAACCTTACCCTGTACCAGCTGCCGGTTTTCGATGGGATCCACTGGGGTATGGCCATCAACCTGAACGCCTGTATCGGGTGCGGAAACTGTGTGATCAGCTGCCAGGCGGAAAACAACGTGGCCGTCATCGGCAAGGAACAGGTCCGGATGCGCAGGATCATGCACTGGATGCGGATCGACAGGTACTACTCCGAAGAGGCTGACAACCCGGAGGTCGTTCACATGCCAGTCATGTGCCAGCATTGTGACAACGCTCCCTGCGAGAATGTCTGCCCGGTAGCGGCCACACCCCACAGCAGCGAGGGACTCAACCAGATGGCATACAACCGCTGCATAGGTACTCGATACTGCATGAATAACTGCCCTTACCGGGTCCGGCGGTTCAACTGGTTTGAATATGCAAATAATGATAAATTCGACTATAACCTCAACAACGAACTCAGCAAACTGGTGCTGAATCCGGATGTTACAGTCCGGTCAAGAGGAGTGGTGGAAAAATGTTCGTTCTGCGTTCACCGACTCCAGGAAAAAAAGCTGGAAGCCAAGTTGGAGAACAGAACCCTGAAGGACGGGGATATCAAGACTGCCTGCCAGGAATCCTGCCCGGCCGATGCCATCGTCTTTGGCGATATGAACGATCCCGAAAGCGCTGTATCCAGGTTAATGGTCAATCCACGTACCTACCAGCTGCTGGAACAGATCCATACACTGCCTTCCGTGCATTACATGACCAAGGTCAGGAATATGGATCCGGCTGATAAAAAAAGAAACTATAAAAACACCTATCCGATCGTTTCCGGAGAAGAAACAACGGAGAATATTTCTCACGAATGACCTTCAGTGTTGGCAACATATATCATTGAAAACCGCTTAAACGAATTCCTATGTACCTAACCGACGCCAGGGGAATACTGATCAAAGGCAACAAGACCTATAGCCAGGTCTCCGGAGATGTGTTGCGGCCGCTGGAAGCAAAGACCCCCAGATGGTGGCTCGTAGCGACTTTCATCTCTTCGCTGGCCATTGCCTGGGGTATCTATTCCATCTATGTGACCATTTCCACAGGGATCGGTACCTGGGGGATCAACAACAACGTCGGCTGGGGCTGGGGAATCATCAACTTTGTATGGTGGATCGGAATCGGCCATGCGGGTACTGCCTTTTCAATCTTTTTATTTATCCTGCGGCAGAAATGGAGAACATCCATCAACCGTGCAGCGGAAGCCATGACCGTGGTGGCTGTCATCTGTGCAGGAATGTATCCGTTATTGCATATGGGAAGGGTGTGGGATGCTTTCTTCATTCTTCCCTATCCAAACACCAGGGGTCCATTGTGGGATAATTTCAACTCCCCTCTGTTCTGGGACGTGGTCGCCATCAGCACATACCTGATGGCATCGGCGGTGTTCTGGTACATCGGCATGATCCCTGACCTGGCTGCCGTAAGGGAAAGAGCCACATCGAAAATAAAAAAGGCCGTATATTCAATCCTTTCCTTTGGATGGGTGGGAACGGCCAAAGCATGGCTGCGGTATGAGACCGCTGCGATCCTCCTGGGTGGCCTTGCCGCACCGCTGGTGGTCTCCGTCCACTCGGTGGTGTCGATGGATTTTGCCACCTCCGTCATGCCCGGATGGCACACCACCATATTCCCGCCCTATTTCGTGGTCGGAGCCATCTTTTCAGGATTTGGAATGGTACTAACCCTGATGATCCTCGTCAGGAAAATATTCCACTACGAAGACTATGTCACCGAAAGGCATGTCGACGCAATCGCCCGGATCCTTACATTCATCAGCCTGATCATGGGCACGGCCTATGCTACCGAGCTCTTCATGGCCTGGTATGCCGGAGGGGAATATGAGATGTTCACGTTCATGAAGAACAGGGCGACGGGTGATTATGCCCTGGCCTTCTGGACGATGATCACCTGCAATGCCATCATCCCTCAGCTGTTCTGGTTCAAAAAGATACGGCACAACCTGATCATCGTCTTCATCATTTCCCTGTTCATCAACCTGGGAATGTGGTTCGAAAGGTACGTGATCGTGGTGACCTCCATGTCGAAGGACTTTCTCCCGGCCAGCTGGGCGCAGTATAAGCCCACAATAACGGAAATCGGGATCTTTGTCGGCACCCTGGGCATCTTTGCCCTGGGTGTGCTCCTGTTCTTCCGGTATATACCTATGATCTCCATCCATGAGGTGAAGGCGATCATTAAACCAACCACCGAAACAAACTCCAGAAAACATGAGTAAGATCAATATCATCGGGGTCTATAGCGATGAAGACGTCTTCGCAGATGCCGTTCAAAAGATCAAAGACAGCGGTATCGTCATTAAGAATGTCTTCATGCCCTTTCCTGTGCACAGGGTATTCCATATCCTGGGGCTGGAGACCAGACTCCCCGTCATGACCTTTATCTATGGCGTGATCGGAGTCGGCATCACCTTCGCATTTCTTTTCTGGACCTCCGTGGTGAACTATCCTCTCAAATTCGGGGGAAAGCCGCTGAATTCCCTGTCGTTCATCATCATCATGTTCGTCATGACGATCTTCGTTGCCACCCTGCTTACCTTTATGACGTTTTTCATCCGCCAGAAGATCGGTCCTGGCAAAAAAGCCGTCATGATCGACCCCCGAAGCATCGACGACAAGTTCCTGATCGTGATCGGCAAGGATCCTTCCATGAAAAAAGAGGAGATCGACAGAATCACAAGCCTGATAAAACAAACAGGTGCAGAAGAGATCAATGAACGGCCTGAGCCTGAAGATTTTAAAGAAGAAAACGATTAATCATCCGAGCTATGTTCTCAAAATTAAAATCCGTTTATTTCTCATACATAGCAATGATCCTGGCGATTTTCCTGTCATCCTGCCATCATAACAGGAATCATCCCGGATGGTCATATATGCCCGATATGTATTATTCAGAACCGTACAATGCATATACGGCCAATCCATATTTAAAAGACAGCCTGACGATGCAGAGTCCCTTACCGGGTACTATTGCCAGGGGACAGATCCCGTATCCTTACCAGGCAAAGTCATATGCCGATCAGATCAGGGCCGGTGCAGAACTGATCAATCCCTTATCCGTTACACCTGTCACGCTTGCTGAAGGAAAAGCTCAATATGAGATACACTGTATGAATTGTCACGGAAAAGAAGGTAAAGGCGACGGCTATCTGTATTCGGCAAAATTGTTTCCTGCAAAACCAACATCGCTTGTCGAATCCTACGTACAAAGCAAACCGGATGGCGAGATTTTCCATGTCATTACCACTGGCTCGCTTTCAGGGTTGATGGGGGCACATGGTCCCCAGGTCACCGCAGAAAACCGTTGGAAGATCATTCATTATGTGCGGGATCTCAGCCGGAAATAAATCCTTATGTATAGTCATTAAAATCCCCAGCGAATAAAAACATTGCAGACCATGGACAAACAGGTCACATTATCCTCCCGGTTCAAAATCCTGACAGTAGTTTTGATCCTTATCGGGGTGGCAGCCCTGGTGACAGGTGCATTCACCGATTCCCCCCGATTCTGGGCCAACCTGCTGCTCAACAATTACTATTTTCTTACCGTGGCCATCGGGGCAACTTTCTGGCTGGCGATCCAGTATGTAAGCGGCTCCGGATGGTCGGCCGGATTCCTGAGGATCCCAATGGCCATGGGAACATTCATCCCAGTGGCAGCGATCACCATGCTGCCCATTCTTTTCGGAGCCGGTCATATCTACCACTGGGCCCACCACGATGCCCTTCTGGATCCGGTCATCGCCCACAAGGCACCTTACCTGAACATGCCCTTTTTCGTAGCCCGCTATATCCTCTTTTTTGCCGCCTGGATCCTCATCGCGCTCCTGCTTCTCCGCTACTCGAGGAAAGAGGATGAAAAGGGAGGACTGGATTATTTTCATAAAGCACAGTTTCTTTCAAAAGTCTACATTTTCGTTCTGGCTGTCTCTTTCTCCCTTTCAGCCTTCGACTGGATCATGTCGATCGACGTGCACTGGTTCAGCACCATATTCGCCGTCAGGAACTTCGCCATGGCGTTCTTCCACGGAACGGTCATCGTCACACTGATCGTCATTATCCTCAATAAGCTGGGGTACCTGCCTTTCCTTAATCCATCCCATCTCAGGGATTTTTCCAAATATATTCTGGTCCTGAGCATGATCTGGACCTATATGTGGTTTGCCCAGTACATCCTGATCTGGTATGCCAATATTCCGGAGGAGACCGTGTATTATCTGCCCCGTACAAAAGGTGAATTCAAACCCTTCTTTTATGCCGAACTGATCATCAATTTCCTGATCCCGTTCATTCCCCTGCTCTCGGGTAAGTTAGGCTCCAGGATAAAAATCCTGGTCCCCATCTGTATCGCACTCATCATCGGGCAATGGATCGACCTCTACCAGCAAATCTTCCCTGGTACCATCCATCATTTTAAGATCGGTTTTATAGAAGTGGGAAGTTTCATCGGATTCCTCGGATTGTTCAGCCTGGTGGTGGGCTGGTCGCTCAGCCGCACACCGCTGATCCCTCGCAGGCACCCCTATCTGAAGGAGTGTACGGAACACCAACGTGTATAGATGCATGGTAAATTCCAAATCCCATGAAGAAACTCCTCGACTTCGTTTTTTCGATGCAGTTCGCCCTGACCCTGATGATGGTATTTGCTATGTCCATTGCCATCGCCACCTTCATCGAAAATGACTTTGGAACACCAACAGCCAGGGCACTGGTATACAGTGCAACATGGTTCGAGATCCTGCTGGCAGTGACGGCAGCGAGCATGCTCGGCAACATACTCCGGTTTAAATTGATCCAGCGAAAAAAATACAATGTCCTGGTTTTTCATCTCGGATTCATCATCATCCTGCTGGGGGCAGCCATCACACGTTTCATCGGATATGAAGGCATGATGCATATACGGGAGAAAGAGAGCTCCAGCAGGATTATATCAGATCAAACCTATATCCAGATGCAGGCAAAGCAGGGCCCGGAGACCTGGCATAAAGCAAGCCCCGTTCTGTTCTTTGCAAACGGGAAGAACAAATTCAGCCAAACGCTTGCCATTGGCGATGAGAAGGTAAAGGTCGGGTTAATACAATATATTGATAACGCGGGTGAGACGGTCATCGAAGATCCAAATGGATCACCTGTCATTACATTGATAACGATCAACCAGGGAGATCGGGAAACACGATTTCTGCAACCGGGAGAAAGTTTGACTTCAGGATCCGTAACGTTTTGTTTCCAAAAAGAAACTGAAGATACGGCTGCGGTCAGGATCTCCTTTTTAAATAATGAACTGACCTTTTTGGCTCCATGGCCTGTTTATGAAACCAACATGGCTACAGGTGAGGCAGATACCCTGGAGGCATTTACCGCCCATCCACTCCTGACCATGAAGCTTTTTACCTGTCAGGGCATCAGTTTTGTCGTCAAATCGTTTATGGAAAAAGGATCCATCAAGCTTGTCAGTGCTCCTGAGAATTCTGAGCATAAACTTCACAACGCGGCCATTGTTACACTGAGTTATAAAGGCACCGAGGAGGAACTTGTCCTTTTCGGGGGGGATGGGTATATCGGCGAACCAGCGACCACCCGCATCGAAGGTGTTGAATTTACCCTGACCTATGGCGCCAGGTACATAGAGATACCCTTTTCATTGGAGCTTCGCGACTTTCAACTGGAACGGTATCCCGGGTCCATGAGTCCTTCTTCATTTGCAAGCGAGGTCACCCTATTCGATGAACGCCACGGAATCAGAGAACCCCGGAGAATCTTCATGAACAACGTGTTGCATTACGGAGGATTCCGATTTTACCAGTCATCCTACGACCAGGATGAACTGGGTACCATCCTTTCGGTCAACCATGACTACTGGGGCACTTTTGTGACCTACCTGGGATATTTCCTGATGGCCCTGGCGCTTGTTCTGAACTTCTTCAGCAAGAACAGCAGGTTCCGGTTCCTGATCAGGGAATCCAACCGGATACGCCTGGAGAAAACATCACTGTTGCCCCTGATTGCACTCATGCTTTTCTTCGGCTCACCGGCAATGGCCCGGCAGACACCCGGCAAGCAGGACACATCCTATGGTATTAAATTGATTGAAGAAGATCATGCAAAGCGGTTTGGTGAACTGATGGTACAGGATAACGGAGGGCGTATCAAACCGGTCAATACCCTGTCATCAGAGTTGCTCCGGAAGGTCTGCAGAAAGGACATGTTCATGGGAATGAATTCCGACCAGGTCCTGCTGGGAATGCTCACTGATCCCGTCACCTGGCAGAAAGTACCCATGATCAAAGTATCGGACGAATCATTGAGAACAGTGCTGGGTGTCAGAGGCAAATACGCCTCGTATGAGGATTTCATTGATATGGAAAGGGGCGCATACAAGATCAGCAGCTATGTGGATGAAGCCTACAACAAAAAGCCAGCCCAGCGAAATGCTTTTGATAAGGATATCATGAAGGTGGATGAGAGAATGAATATTTGCTACATGATCTATTCCGGAACGATCCTGAAAATTTTCCCGCAACCCGGCGACTCCACCCACACCTGGATGCCTCCCACGGAGGATATTCAGCAGTTTCAGGACAGCGCCAATTATGAACTGGTAAATACCATGACCTCCATGTACATCAGGGCAGTGAATGATGCAACAGAAAAAGGATCATGGACCCTTGCCAATGAGTCAGTCAACCTCATCAACCTCTACCAGCAAAAGTACGGGTCGGATATCTATCCGTCGGTGACAAAAAAATCAATGGAGATCACCTACAACCGGTTGAACATTTTTAAAAGGCTGTACCCTCTTTATGCCCTGTTCGGTTTTCTTTTTCTGATCCTTCTGTTTATTGAGACACTATCGGGCAGACAAGTCACAAAATGGTTGAAGCGCTCTTTTGTCATTCTGATCATTGCCCTTTTTGTCCTGCATACGCTGGGCCTTGCCGCCCGCTGGTACATTTCAGGGCATGCTCCCTGGAGCAACGGCTATGAGACCATGATCTACATCGCCTGGGCGACGGTACTGTCAGGATTGATCTTCGCACGCAGATCCTTCATCGCGCTGGCCATTACCACCATCCTTGCCTCGCTCACGCTGATGGTGGGTAACATGGCCTGGCTGGATCCCCAGATCACCAACCTCGTGCCGGTGCTGAAATCCTACTGGCTCATCATCCATGTGGCCGTGATCACGGCAAGCTACAGTTTCCTGGCCATTGGAGCCCTGATCGGATTCCTGGCACTGGTACTGATCAATTTCAGGACAGACACGAACCGGGCAAAGATGAGCCTGACCCTGGAAGAGCTCACCAACATCAACGAGATCAACCTGACCATCGGCCTGGTGCTGGTCAGCATCGGAACCTTTCTCGGCGCCGTTTGGGCCAATGAGTCATGGGGACGCTACTGGGGCTGGGATCCCAAGGAGACCTGGGCACTGATCACCATGCTGGTCTATTCCTTCATCATCCACATGCGGATGATCCCCGGATTGCGAGGCAACTTCGCATTTAATTTCGCCGCACTCATTGGATTCAGCTCGGTGCTGATGACTTATTTCGGGGTGAATTACTACCTCTCCGGTCTGCACTCTTATGCCAGCGGAGATCCTGTACCCATCCCCCGATTTGTCTATTACACCCTTGCCATCGTCGCGGTCGTGTCTCTTTTTGCATGGCTGAACGAACGAAAAGCCTGCAGAACAGTACCTTCCTAGAAATCCTTTCGCCTTGATATGATCAGAATCAGCCAGACTGGTACCGCGATCCAGAACATCAGGGCCAGAGAAGCATAAATAATCCCGGAAGCACTACCGAAAAACCTGCGGAAAACGGCCCCTGTGTAACCCAGCAACGCAGAAATATCCATCTGCAATGTCATGATGATCCTCGAAAGATCGATGGGATTCAACAGCGTAAGTGCCAGTGCCAGCTTATCCAGGGGATAACGTTCAAAATACACCAGCAGGATCAAAAAGATACCGTCGAAGAGTATGGAAAGGAATAACCATACCAGCAGGCATATCCCGAATCCTTTGATCGTGTTGTCATTCTTTAATGCAATAAGAAAAGAAATCGCTGAAAAGATCAGGGTCAGCATCACACCTGTCATGAGAAACAATGCAAATCCCCCGGGACCGATAGCTTTCTGAAAACCATAGAAGAGAAAAGGTATGCACACCCCAGCCAGGAAGCTAAGCGATAACGACAGGGACAGACCAAGGTACCTTCCAATGAAAATGGCAGACCTCCGGATTGGCAATGCCAATAATAACTCATTGAATTCCTTTGAGTTATAATAATACAACGCACCGAACAACGTACCTGTCAACGGTGTGATGAGCAGTACGATATTGCTCAGGCTCAGGAAAGCTTTGGAACTGTCAGAACTCATATAGAGCAATCCAAAGGTCACCGCCAGGTAAAACAGGAAGTAGATCAGGCTCCATTTGCTCCTGATAAGATCAAAAAAACTGTATTTCAATATCTTAATCATACTTCTCAGGCTGAAGCATCCTTCCAATGGCCGATTCTGTGTTTCCTCCTTTGTACTTTTCCTTCAGTTGTCCGATGGTCCCTTCGAAGTAAACATTTCCTTCCAGCAGGTAAACCACCCTGTCAGCAATGTCATCCACCAGCGGAAGGATGTGGGTGGTCAGGCAAATGGTCTTCCCCTTCTGCCTTTCATTCCGGATGAGCTCCTTAAGGTGCAGCACAGCCAGCGGATCAAGCCCCGCCGTCGGTTCATCCAGGATCATGATCTGATGATCGAAAAGGAAGGCCAGCATCACATTGATCTTCTGGCGCGTACCTCCGGAAAGATACCTTAATCGCTTTTTCAGGAAGTGTTCCAGATCAAAGAGGGCAAGAAGAGGCCCTTCATCGGCTCGCTGGCGGCGTAGGTCCATTACCATGCGGATCAGCTCCTGGACTGTCAGGTTCTCAGGAAACCGTGCAATCTGGGGCAAATACCCGATGGCTTGCCTGTACTCCCACTGATGATGAATGGATCTGCCAAGGACCCGGATATCACCCTTGTCAGGAAGGACCATGCCCAGTATGCTTTTCAGCAGCGTGGTCTTCCCGGATCCGTTCGGCCCGAGAACAGCGGTCACATTCCCCGCAGGCAGGACAAGATCGATACCCTTCAGTACAGTATTTCTCCCAAAAGATTTATGGAGCCCGCTGACCTCTATCATGGTTTTATGATTTTCATCCGTGGAGACCGGTCTTCAAGGAACGCTGGAGTCACAGCCGGTGTGATCTGCTCGGCATAATTCAGCAGTTCCACGAAAAAACTTCGCAGCAGCAGGATGGATGATGGCACATTACCGACAATGTAGGAAAACAACCGTACAGGCCTGTACGGAACGTCCCCTACCCCGTCACGGTCCAGATCATAGCCTGAGTAATGGCTCCAGTAATTGCCCGTAAACGTATTCATGGAGGTCTTGCTGTTGGTCATGACATCAAAGGTATTGCCCGTAAAGTTATTCTGTGTGATGGTGTTGTCAGAGCAGCTGCCCAGTATTTTAAGTGCCCAGCCATTCTCCCTGAATTCGTTGAATTCGTAAAGGATTCGGTTCGATCCATCGGCATAGATCCCTATGGTATTTTCAATGAAGTGATTGAACCGTATCTGCCCGTCGAGGATATCCTTGAGCAGAAGGCCATAGGAAGAGCTTCCACGATTCTGCTCAAATACATTGTTTTCCATGATAATGTTCCGGGAGTACATGACCGCGACTCCCGCCCCATTTTTCCGGAACGTATTGTAACGGTAATCATCGTTGTTGGAAAACATAAAATGCAGGCCATATCGGATGTTATTCTCACTGAAATTGTTTTCTACATGGCTGTTTTCAACAAATTCAAGGTAGATTCCATCCCGGTGTCCCCGTGCCGTATTCCGTTCAACCGTTATATCCTTTGAGTACCAGAGATGTATGGCATTTCCCGTAGATGCTTCATCCCCTGGAACACCCTCGATTTCATTGTCACGGATGATGCAGCCCCGTGCATTCTTAAGGTAGATCCCAAAAAATGTCCTGATCAGCCTGTTATTCTCTATCAGGCAATGCCTGCAGTCATTGATACGAATTCCTGCACGGTCCTTCAGGTAGCTCCTTGCCACATCGCTGATCTGAAAACCACGGATGACCACACTGTCGGCAATCACCACAAAGCCCTCTGCAGTATCACCGGGATAAATCTCTGGATATTCAATCCCAGTCAGGTTCAATTTTTTGTCGATCAGGATATTTCCTTCATGGTAAGTTGCATGTTGCACAAAAATGACATCACCGGATCGGGCATGATTAACCGCATCCTGAATGGAACTGAACCGGCTGTCAGGTGAAACGGAAAGAGTATCCGCCCCTGCCGCCACAGATATCAGCAAGAGACAGGAAAGGACCATGGAACCTGCTATTTTATAGTCAAAACGGAACATCAGGGAGCGTCTTCCATGGATAAGCCTCCGAAGGATGCAAGTAATTCATCCCAGGAATACATGTTCCCTCCGTGGACATTCTGCGCTTCCTTTGCTGCCTGCTCGCTGCTGAACCCGGTGAGGAACATTCCCATGGGACTCGGCAGATCTTTGCTGTGCAGTACATAGCCAGTACCCGCATTGATCAGTTCGCCTGGATGATCATGATCTGTAATAAGAAAAAGGAGGGCATCATCCTTCACCAGCGGATCCTTATCCATGTAACGGACCATGCACTCGATCGCATCGAATTTATAGGCCTTGCCAGTTTTCAGTACGATCTCTGCAGCATACTGATCATCCATGATCACCATGCTGCAATGATGACATTCATCTGAGCCGTACTCAATGGGAACCGGCCCCCTGGAACATGATGCCATGACCAGGGCGGTAATAAGAAGCATGAAAAGAACTTTCTGATTCATTGTTCAATATTGTATTTACGTTTGAAAATAAAGGCCATTCCGCCAAAGAGCATGGATAAACCAATAAAGACAGATCCAAGGGAGGGATAGGAATAAGCGACGAAGTTCAGCAGCGTTTTATCACCGAGAAAAGGCGGCTGATAGGTCATTCCCGGTACTTTAATGGCCGCATCAGGCGACAGGTTGTGACCATAGTCGTACTCCCATTGATAAAAATCATAGAGGGCAAATGCTGATAAAAGGACCAGGACAATGGTCCAGATCAGCAACAGGGACCTTTTGTGAAAGGCCGCCAGCAGAAAAGCCAGCAAGGTCATCAATATGACGATGTACTGAAAATAGTTCAGTTCCGGGATCGAGTCAGGGTGAATGGCCTGCATGCCAATGTAGTGATTGAGGATGTTGATGTTCTGCAGTGTTCCGGGGCTGTCACCGCTGATCTTGTTAATCCAGATGTACATGGAAATTCCACCGGGATATTGTGGCGCTTCCAGGGTAATCTTCCAGACCGGAAACAGAAACAATCCGATCAGGCTCAGCCCCGCCAGAAAGATCAAAATCCTTGAATATTTATTTTTCACGATATAAATAATTGACAGTTAACAATTTGACAATTTGACAATTTATCAGTTTGGTCATGGATTTTGTGATCCCACCCACCATTTTAAAGGCACATTTGCATTCCTTCCCGACACCCTGACATATCCCTGCATCTCCTGATGGAGGGCCGAACAGAAATCAGTGCAGTAAAACGGAAAGACACCTTCCCGTTTTGGCTCCCATAAGAGTGTTTCCGTCTGCCCGGGCATGATCAGCAGTTCGGCGTTCAGGGCTCCCTGGACCGCAAATCCGTGGGGAACGTCCCAATCCTGCTCAAGGTTGGTCACATGGAAATAAACCTTATCACCGGTCTGAATACCTTCAATGTTATCAGGCGAGAAATGACTCCTGATGGCCGTCATGTAAACATGAACCACATTTCCCTCCCGGGTCACCTTCCCCTCAGCCTCGCTTTTGGTTGCATACGGGTGGCTGTTCTCTTCCAGTTTGTAGATCTTTTTGGATCGGTCGATGATCAGACTGGTAGGGAGGGCCTGCGCATAATGGGGCTCTCCGACCGTGGGAAAGTCGAGCAAAAGCTGCATCTTTTCCCCTGAAATGTCATAGAGCTGCGCAGACTGGTTCAGTTCAGGCCCTGTGGGCAGGTATCTGTCCTTGGTGATCTTGTTCATCGCCAGGAGGTACTTGCCGAATGGCTGCCTGGAATCTCCGCCGGGTATCATCAGGTGGCCCACGGAGTAATAGCAGGGTGCCCTGTCAACCACTTCCCAGGAGCCTACTTTCCATTTCACGACCTCTGAGGAAATGAAAAATGTCGTATAGGCATTTCCGGCCGCGTCAAACTCGGTATGCAATGGACCCAGTCCGCTGCTTTGCACCACTCCCGCCAGAATATCCTCATACTTCACCACGGGAATTCCCTCGATGGTCCCCTCAAAGGATTTGCGCCCGATGGCATCCAGCATTTTCGTGAATGAATGGACCGACATATCTGCCGAGAGCTTGCCTGCCCCTACAATGTATTCACCGGTCGGATCCACATCAACCCCATGGGGAGACTTGGGAGTGGGAAGGAAATAGACCATATCGGGGCATTCCTCGGGAATCAGCACATTCACGGTGTTCATTTCCTCAGTGGACGCCATGTGACTGCCTTCATCGTACACATTATGAAGGTAGTTTGCCTTGATCGCGTGGGCTTTGCCAGCTTTCAGATATTCCTCTGCTTTCTTCCAGTTCACGGCGGCAATGAAATCCTTGTCATTCTGGGAAGCACCTGCTTCCAGCAGGGTATTGGATTGTTCTGTATTATAACTGGTGAAAAAGGTCCATCCATGTGATTTTCCCTTTCCCGAATGAGCCAGGTCATAGTTGAAGGCGGGTAACAAGACCTGGAAGGCCACCTTCATCTGACCGGTGACAGGATCCACTGAAATGAAGGACAAGGCTCCCTTGAACCGTTCCCTGTAACTTTCAATGGGTACATCCTGCTGCGGGAACGGCACGCTGAAGCGCGTACCTGCCACCACATATTCCGTGTTCTCCGTTGTAAAAGGAGAAGAATGATTCCCGCCGCTGTTTGGAAGTTCAAGGATCTCAACAGTTTCAAAGGTGGTAAGATCGATCCGGGCCACACGGCAGGTATTGTTCCCGTTGATGAAGATCCACCGGCCATCGGGCACCCCATTGGTCTGGGATAATTCCGGGTGGTGGGCATCATCCCAGGGGACGAATCCATAAGAGGTCTGCAGCATGGATCTGGTTTCTTCATTGAAGCCATAACCCTTTTCACCGTCTACCGAGAAGACCGGTATGACCTTTAAAAGACGTCCGGATGGCAGGCCATATACACTGAGCTGGCCGCTGAATCCCCCGGAAAGGAAAGCATAATATTCATCCATCTGGCCGGGCGCCACATAAACCCGTGAAGCGGCATCGCCGGCTTCCATTCCCCCCTGTTGCGACACCGGGCCCTTGCAGGAGATGAGTAAGATACATGTAATACTACATAATCCAATGGTAATTAACTTGTTAGCTTTCATAGAGATACGTGTTAAATGAAATGTTAATTAAAATTTTTCACTGATTATTCCAGCGTCCTGAAGTATTCCAGGATCTTTCTGGCCTGCTCCTCGGTCAGGTTCTGGTTTGCCATGGGTGCCAGGTTACTTTCCACCAGAAGCTGTTTGGCAATGGGATCCTGAAGCACCATTTTATCCGGGGCCAGGATCATGTTCATGATCCATTCCGGGGATCGGCGTTTGAGGATGCCTTTGGGCGCCGGTCCGATCAGTTTTTGATCCGGTTTGTGACAGGCCGAACACATCTGCTTGAAAAGCTGTTCCCCTTCAGCAACCATGGCCGGGTCAATGTCACCCAGAACCACGTTCGTTACAGGACCGACTCCCTTATTGTTCATGGGGTCATTGGTATTGACCGTCTGGGCAGGCTTTTCCGTTTCCTTTTTTGGGGTGTCCGGTTGGCTGCCACAGCTGGCCAGTAACAGGCTGGCAACCAGCATCAGAAAGAGTGCGTAAAGATTTTTTGATTTCATGGTATTGATAAATAAGAGTTATTGGAAATACATTTAAGTATTTAGGTAATTTAATACCACAAAGCTACAATAAATTTTATCAAGTTAGATTCATTCATGAAAAAATTTTTAAAAAAAGAAAAAATGTCATGTCATGGTATCCAGCCACAGCAGGTTAACTGCCCCGAAGGATTAAAAAATAGACGATATTTGCAATGTTAAGGTACCGTGACAAAGACAGCCCAGATAAAATGCTACCATTGCGGTGACGACTGCGGGAAGAATCCTGTGATGTTCGACGAAAAGCCTTTCTGTTGCAACGGCTGCCGCACGGTCTATGAGATCCTGAACCAGGGAGAAGCCTGTGAATATTACTCGATCAACCAGTTCCCCGGCATCAGGGAGGTCGCAGCCCAGATTGGGAACAAATATGCTTATCTCGACCTGGAGGAGATCCGGAAACAGCTGCTGGATTTTTCGGATGGTGGGATCAGTAAAGTAAAGTTCTTCATCCCCGGGATCCATTGCAGTTCATGCATCTGGCTGCTTGAGAACCTGCACCGGCTGAACAGGGGCATCGCCCATTCCATGGTTAATTTCGTCAGGAAGGAGGTGAGTATCACCTTCAGGGAAGAGGACATCACCCTGCGGCAGCTTGTGGAATTGCTGGCATCGATCAATTATGTACCCCTGATCACACTGGAAAGCCTGAAGGATAAGACCGCCACCCATACAAACCGTCAGCTCATCTACAAACTTGGTGTGGCAGGATTCTGTTTCATGAATATTATGCTGCTCAGTTTTCCCGAGTACCTTGATGTGATGGGAACCTTGGAAAAAAATTTCCGTTTTTCGTTTGCCTGGTTCAACCTGATCCTTTCCCTGCCCGTGTTTTTCTACGCGGGTAATGATTATTTCAAATCGGCTTGGAAAGGACTGCGGAAAAAGCTCATCAACATCGATGTACCGATCGCTCTTGGAATTTTCGTTCTGTTCGGAAGAAGTGTCTGGGAAGTCGTCACGCAGACCGGAGTGGGATATTTTGATTCCATGTCGGGGCTGGTCTTCTTTCTGCTGATCGGGAAATGGTATCAGGGCAAGACCTACCAGGCGCTGTCCTTCGAGCGGGACTACCGGTCCTATTTTCCGGTAGCGGTGACGGTGATCGATGAGGATGGACGGGAGCGGACCGTTTCGCTGAAAGCACTCCGGATTGGTCAGCGGATCCTGGTGCGCAACCAGGAACTGATCCCCGCGGATGCCATTCTTCTGAAAGGGAATGCGCATATTGACTACAGCTTTGTCAGCGGAGAGTCAACCCCCGTCCGGAAGAACCTCAGGGAACTGATCTATGCCGGTGGCAGGCAGAAAGGAGGCGTCATCGAGCTTATGGTCGAGAAAGAGGTCTCACAGAGTTATCTTACGGAGCTCTGGAACCAGGAGGTCCATCCTCAGGACCGCTCTTTACGCCTTACCAACCTGACCAACCGCATCAGCCGGTATTTTACCGTGGTCGTCATTGCGATCGCAATGGCAGCCGGGATCACGTGGCTGTTCATCAACCCTGTCATGGCGATGAATGCTTTCACGTCGGTGCTGATCGTAGCCTGCCCCTGCGCGCTGGCCCTGACCATACCCTTTGCTTTCGGAGGCGCTATGCGTGTGTTTGGGAGGAGCGGTTTATACCTTCGAAAGTATGATGTGATCGAGCAGTTGTCGGGGATTGATACCATAGTTTTTGACAAGACAGGTACGATCACGCAAAGCGACCAGTTTGAGGTGGATGTGTCGGGATTATCGGTCACCGGTGAGGAGTTGCCGGCTATCCGGGAACTTACCAGACAATCCACTCATCCACTGAGCGTAGCGGTTTACCAGTGGTGCATTGAAGAAGAGCAAAAAGCAAAGATCAGAAAGCAAAAAGTAGCGTATAAACACCCGGAGACGGAGTTCTTTTCGGAGAGTCCCTCCGATGGCATTGCAGGAAAAGTTGATGGGAAGACGTACCGCATTGGTTCCGAACAGTTTATAACCGGTCAGCGGTCATCCCATACGGAGATCTCCAGCCGGGTGTATGTATCGGTGGATGGCCATCCCAAGGGCTATTTTCAGATAAAGAACAAGTATCGTCAGGGGTTGGAGCCAATTATTGCTCAATTAAAGAAACACTACGATCTGCATCTGCTATCGGGCGACAACGAAGCGGAGATGGGGCATCTGCTGCCCCTGTTCGGTGAGAGGGAGCAGCTTCACTTCCGCCAGTCACCTGTAGACAAGCTCAACTACATCAACCGGTTAAAGAAAGAGGGACGGAAAGTGCTGATGATCGGCGACGGGCTGAACGATGCTGGGGCGTTGGTGGAGAGCGATGTAGGGATCACCGTTGCCGACGACATCTTTCACTTCTCCCCTGCCTGCGATGCCATCCTGGAGGCGCGCCGGTTCAGCCTGCTGAGTACCCTGATCCGGTTCTCCCGGACCAGCATGCGCATCGTGACAGCCAGCTTCATTCTGTCCATACTCTACAACCTCGGTGGGCTGTTCTTTGCCGTGGGAGGATATCTCACTCCGCTGATAGCTGCCATCCTTATGCCGCTGAGCTCGGTAAGCGTGGTGGCGTTTGTAACGGTCTCGACGATGGTGATGGCGCGGCGGCGGGGGATCAGCGGCATGTCGCTATAAAACATAAATTCGGCTTGCAACCTGAGAATACCCCACCCCCCGCCCCTCCCCAAATGGGGAGGGGTTGGGGAGGGGCCCGTAGAGAAGTTAAACCAGCGATTTGACGGGGTGCTGATCTTTGTTGAAGGGCTGGTAACATGCCCGGATGACAGAATACAGAAACGTTATACCGGGATCATTCCGGAAGAATTTACAAAAACCCTGACGCTGAAGAATTACAGCCACAACACGATCAGGACTTATAAAGCCATGCTGGCAGGATTCTTGAATTTTATTCCGGAAAGGATCCCACGCATATCACAGAGGAGGAGATCAGGGAATACTTATTATTTCTAATTCAGGAAAAAGATGTATCCCTGTCGTATCAGAACCAGGCGATCAATGCCATCAAATTTTATTACGAACAGGTGTTGGGAAGGCCTGTGAGGACGTATTATATCCAGAGGCCCAAAAAGGGAAGGAATTTGCCTTCTGTACTGAGTGAGCAAGAGGTCCAGTTGATTCTTAACAGTACTGATAATTTGAAACACAAGGCAATTTTGTCGCTGATATATTCAGCGGGTTTACGGCGAAGCGAGTTGATCAATTTGCAATCCGGGGATATAGATTCGAAGCGGATGTACGTGATCATCCGGAGCGGTAAGGGAAACAAGGACCGTTACAGTATTTTATCGGAGAAGGTGCTTGAATTGCTGAGGCAATATTTCAGGGAATACAAGCCCCGGGAGTGGTTATTTGAGGGGCAGTACGGCGGGCAGTATAGTGCGACGAGCATCCAGAACATTTTAAAGCAGGCGGTTCGCCGGGCCGGGATCAAAAAGCGGGTGACGGTTCACACCCTACGGCATTGTTTTGCAACGCATTTGCTTGAGCACGGGGTTGATTTGCGGTACATTCAGGAGTTGCTCGGGCATCAGAATCCAAAGACCACCGAGATATACACGCACATCACGCAGCGCGGATTAGGAAAAATAAAAAGTCCCATTGATGGATTGGACATATAATTCACTATATTTGAGTGATTGATAGCAAGATGTGGGTGTAAAACGAGCGGCTCAATTCAGTAACAGGAGGCGGGCTAGTTGAGTCGCCCGCAGGCAGATAACATCAATGAACAATACATCCCAAATTGGCTGTAAAAATTCAATAGTCCAATCGACATATTGGAAATAAATTCAATGAATTTACACAAACGTTGAACTAAACCGCCTCTGGCGGTAGTTTAGCAATAGTTACCTCCTTCATTTCCATTCGTATAAGGCAATATGTTAAATCTTTAAATCATATTGCCATGACCACATTACGTGAAAAATTCATCCAGCAGATGCTGCTGAAAGGCTACAGCCAGCGAACCATCAGAACCTACGTTTCTCTTTTATCCGGTATCTCCAGGCATTTTCAATGTTCTCCGGATTTGATCACCATTAACCAGATACGTGATTATCTTCAGGAAAACATTACGGTAGTAAAACGAAGCAAATCATGGGTCAACCAGGTGATTAGTGCGATAAAATTCCTTTATTGTGAGGTCCTTCAACGCGAATGGTCTTACCTGGATATCCCCAGACCCAGGTGTGATAAAAAACTACCTGTCGTCCTGTCCCGGGCTGAAGTCGAGAAGATCCTATCTGCTCACAAAAACCTCAAGCACAAAGCCATTTTAATGACGACCTATTCAGCCGGCCTCAGGCTTAGCGAAGTCTGTCATCTCGTGCCAGGCGACATCGATTCCTCCAGGATGCTTATCCGGGTTAACCACTCCAAAGGCAACAAAGACCGTTTCACCTTACTAAGTCCTCTCACCCTTAACATTCTCCGTACATATTACAAAAAATACCGCCCAGTTACCTGGCTTTTCGAAGGAGCCTTAAAAAGCACACCCATTTCTGTAGGCACGGTCAACAAAGTCTTTAAAAATGCACTGGTTAAAGCTGAGGTGAACCGCCAGGTCGGCATTCACTCCCTGCGTCACAGCTTTGCCACACACCTGCTTGAACAAGGGGTCGCCCTTCCCGTTATCCAGCAAATACTCGGACATAAGTCCCTGAAAACAACCAGCGGATATCTGCATGTTCAGCAGTATTCCATTCAAAACATTAAAAGCCCGGTCGATACCCTGACCGTTTAAACCTCTGTACGTATGGAACTCCCTTTGAAATCCCCACCCCAGGTGGGCGATGTTTTCCGTGATTTAAGCGAGCCCTTCCGAAAGCACTACCGAATGTCTCCCAGGCAAATGAAAGTATTTTATGCCCTTCAAAACTGTAGAACTGCCATCATGGGTGGACACATTGATAAATGCAATGAATGCGGTCATATTCGGATCTTTTACAACTCCTGCCGTGACCGTCACTGCCCAAAATGTCAGGGCATCAAGACTGCCAGATGGGTCGACAAACTGGCCTCTGACCTGTTGCCCGTTTCCTACTTCCATGTCGTGTTCACTATTCCTGCTCAACTTAACCCTTTGGTCTTGAATAATCCCCGTTGTCTCTATAACATCCTTTTCAAGGCTACTTCCCAGACCATTCTCTCCCTGGGCAAGGATCCCAGGTTCCTCGGAGGATTAACCGGAATGATTGCCGTGCTTCATACCTGGGGACAAAACCTGATGCTTCATCCTCATTTGCACTGCATCATACCTGCCGGAGCCTGGAATGAGGATCGGGCAAAATGGAATCCCTCCTCAAAAAAGTTCTTTCTTCCCGTCAGGGTAATCTCCCGGCTGTTCAAGGCTAAGTTCTTAGCCTTTCTCAAGGACGAGCATGCTTCTAATAGTCTTCTTCTCAATGGTAAGGGTGGCTATCTTGATTCCAGTACCAACTTTAAATCCCTGATCAACTCACTCTATGAAAAACCATGGATTGTCTATTGCAAAAAGCCCTTTAAAAATACCGGCCACATCATCACCTACCTTGGTCGATACTCCCATCGGGTAGCCATTACCAATCAAAGATTATTGAATGCCGATCATAACCAGGTTACTTTCCGGATTAAGGACTATAAAGACCACAATAGAATCAAATCACTTTCCCTTCAACCTGCAGAATTTATCCACAGGTTCCTGCTCCATGTCCTTCCTGATGGCTTTTGTAAGATCCGATATTATGGCCTTTTTGCCTGTCGTAACAAACCTACCATATTGATTCACTGTAAAACAGTCATCGGTCATTCCCTGACAAAATCAAAACTTGCAGGCTTAAACTGGATGCAAATGCTTTGGATACTCACCGGTTGGAACCTATCGGTATGTCCCGTTTGTCAAAAAGGATCCATGATCTACGCCGGAGAACTGAATACCCTCAGAGCTCCCCCCTAAGTTGCCTTGATCGAGTTCTTTGAAATACATTCCCTTATGGGCGGCCGTGGATCATGGCCTCAAGGGATTATTTTGTCTTTTCATTAGCCTGTCTTTGATTGGCATCTATGGCAATTAGGCCTGATCAGGTCATCAACCAATCATTATTGGTGTGTTCGCTTCTCATAGCTACGAAAAAAAATATTGAATACCCATAACAGTTCTCCTTGATCTTCAGGCGGCTTAGTCCAACTCGATTTTACCTGCAATTTTGTATTGAGCCTTGCTCTATATTTACTTTTTGTGTATCTTGCAGATAAAATCCTATAGTGTTAGGGTTTATTGTGTTTAATATAGGATCGTTATTGTCTGTATTTTGTTATTAATAACTTAAAAATTCTTATATAAAATGTTGCAATATACTGCAATTTATAATAATTTTGTACTTTTATCATAAAACACATGAAGAAATATTTTGAGGTTGAATATTTACCGGAAGCAGAAAAATTTATTGAGGTACAAGATGAAAAAGTTAGAAAAAAGATTTTATACACTATATCACTCGCAACATTAACCAAATCCTCAGATCTATTTGCAAAATTGTCCGGGGATATCTGGGAATTCCGCACTTTGTATGAAAAGAACTATTATAGACTTTTTGCATTTTGGGATAAAGCTAAAGCAGCATATGTTATATGCACACATGGAATTATCAAAAAGTCAAAGAAAACACCTTCAAAGGAAATAAAAAAAGCTGAAGGAATAAGAAAAAAATATTTTGAGAATTTGATTTAATAAAAATAATATGGAAACGATTTCACACGAAAAATTAGTTGATAAATACATTGGCAAGAAAGGCACCCCTAATAGGTTGGCTTATGAGCAAGAATTACAAATGGATGTCATCGCTTATAAAATAAAAGAACTACGAAAGAACAGGAATCTAACACAGGAAGAGTTAGGAAATTTAATAGGAAAGGATAAAACTCAAATATCAAAAATTGAGAAGGGAACTAGAAACCTAACTATTTCAACAATATTGGAAATTATGAATGCCTTAAACGCAAAATTCAAGTTTAGGATTGAAATTAATGAAGATATTATAGAGCTAACTTGAACAAATATAATTGCTAGTAAAAACAACAAACCCTAACAAAAGGCTATAACCAATGGCCGCTGATACAACCTAAGGTTCTTAATTCCTGACGCAATATAGTAATGAAAAATAGATTTAAAATACAACTTGAAAGCGGCCACAGGTTATAGCCATGACCGTTAGGCTGCATTAATTGAATTATGAAATATTATATTGTTATCTGGATGATTTTATTTTGTTGGGGCAATTTATATGATGCAAGTGCCCAACATCTGACCAATAAACAAATCGAAGATCTAAAAACAGATTCCAATCTTGTAGCAACCACTTCATTAGGTTTTTATAATTGGTATTTGAGTTGTCTTAAACATGATTCAACTTATAATATAATCCAACCATTATACCATTGGCATGATAAAATTCCTGTAATAGAAACGAATGAATATATCAGGGGACTAGAGGAAATGCATTTAGTATCCGATACGTTTATAAATTTTGAAAAGGAAAGATTTAGAATCTGTCAGGATTCCTTAAATCATATTGACTATGATGCAGTAATGAAAGAAGGTGGTCCAATTGGTTATTATTACGATGAATGTTATTTTATTGAATCTTATTACTGGTTAGCAAGCCAAGAATATCCTGACAGTTGCGAGATAAAAAAAATTGATCTTGATGGAAATGTTGCAACATGTCAATTGCTATTTTTCTGGAATTCAGAAAATTCTCTTGGCAAACAATATGATACCAACTTCTATTGTTGCTTAAAACTTAGAAAATACGCTAAAAATTGGCGGATTGACAGTATTGATATAAAGAGAAATTAACGCAGCCTAACGGGCGCGCATCGCCCAGACCGGACGCTAAAATTTTGCCCGGTCAGGCGGGCGGCGAAAAATAGTTCAAAGTTCAATGTTCAAAGTTCAAAGTTATATGAGCGCCGCCGCCTGCCCGGCCAAATTAACCCGGCCCAGGGCGTTGCGCTCGAGCGTTAGGCTCAATTCTATAAAATGAAATCCCTCCTGATCATAATATTGTGTATTTATACTACTGGATGCCAAATGGGGCCCCTTAAATCCAATCAGGGGGAAACTGAAATTGCAATCGAAAAGGATAATATTTCGGTAAGTGTAACAAAAGAAGATAGTTTAAATGAAGATTATTTTGGATTTGACACATCACTCATTAGGCAATATATTTCGGATAATAAAAACGAAATAATATTAGAAGGAAGTAAATCGAAAGATGTATATCGAATTGTTGTTAAGAATAAGAATGGTATTATTAAAAAATTTCAGATTGCTAATAATTGGTACGGTGCATCTCATTCATCAATATTATGGGATAATGACGATTTTGTATTCTTAAGGTATGGATGTGGAACGAGTTGCTGGGGAGCAAAAGTATTATCATTAAATGATAGCCGAGGAATATTAAACTTCCCTATGTACTTTTATTCAGATAGTGTTAGAAATATTGTCTTATTTCCTGATACAATTGAACCGGGTATAATACGAATAGGAAATTTACATTCTCAAAGGTCGATCGATTTGGATTTAAAACTTTGTGATAAATCAGCAATTCCAATATTAATGATTGATAGTGTATACATTGATAATTTAAACAACATTAATATCTTATATCAAGGCCCAGATTGCAAATCGATAACTAAAGTACTGAATATTAATCAAATAAAAAACTGAGCCTAACGAACACGCAGCGCCCAGCCCGTATATCTCGCGTTTTGCCCGCTCGGGCGGGCGCAAAAAGTGAAAAGTCAAAAATGAAAAGTTAAAAATAAAAGTTGAGCGCCCGCCCGCTGCCCAATAATCCCGGCCCAGGGCGCTGCGCTAGAGCGTTGTGCGCAATTGAATTAGACTCTAACACAAACTGATACGAAATATTAATGATTAAACATGTAATTGTTTTAATTGGATTAAAAGGGAGCGGTAAGACATATATTGGGACACTATTTAAAGATAAACTTGGAATAAAGTTCTTCCGTGTTGAAAATATTTGGCTTTCTCTCACCACAGCGAGATTGTCAGATGAGTATATTATTGAAGGATTCGGTTTAGTTGAAAAGGAACTTGATAGATTATTACTAGATACTGATTGTATTACAATTGAGTCAACGGGTACAACTGATTATTTTAGCAAATTTCTGGATAAATTAAAATTAAGATATCATGTGAAGCTTGTTAAAATACAGACAAATCCTGAATTGTGTTTAAAAAGAGTAAAATCGCGAGACTCTTCGTTACATGTACCAGTTTCAGATGATATCGTTGACAAAATAAATAGAGATGCATTAAAAGTGGATCTGAATTATGATTTGATTATTAATAATGAGAATTCCACGGATAAAGAAATTATTGAAAGTATTCAGAAAATTTTAAAATAACTATCAACTGCGCACAACAACCGGTATACGCAATTGCCGTGCCTTTCGGTTGCTAATGTATGTTCACTTGGCTATCTTGCGGGTAACACGACAAGCGAGCGCCCATGAATCGGCAACTGCGCACAACAACCGTTGTAGCCAATTTTGTCCTGAAAAATATCATAGTTGAAAAGACATATCAAAGATTTTCAATTACTGGTCTTTCTTTAAATTATGTTTAATTATATTCAAGTTTGAAAAAGGAGATCTGAGTTTTCTATTTTTTTATGCTGAATTTAAAAAAATATATATGGAGAATTCTGCAACCCATACTATTGGGCACAACCTCTAACATTGTCATTAATTATATCTTTTCACCTACCCATCCAGATCTTTTATGGCATGAGTTTTTCATTGCCATTCTGCTGGCAGTTCCGGCAACTGAAATAAACCGGATAATCGACATCAATTTAGAAAAGAAATACAGCTGGATCCACGCTTTTAAGAAGCGCTTTCTTTACCACTTTGTTCTTTTGATGGCAACAACCCTCTTTATTCTTAATGTTATGGGATTTGCCTATATGAAGTATAAAAATATTGATCTCGGCGAACTGATAACTATAAACATAGTATCGTTTATTATCGCTCTGATATTAACAGCATTAACATGGTCTTCTCACTATTATAAAAGATGGAGTCAGGTGGAAGAGTCTTTGCACCAAACAAAAGAGCAACTTGATGAAGTAAAAATGAATATCCATCAGGAATCAGGATTAATAAGCCTGGAACTGGGCAGGAAGAAATATAGAATACCGGCTGGAGAGATACGGATTGCCAGGATAGAGTTAGGCATTGTCCGGGTTTGGACACAGGACAATAATTGGAAAATATTCAACGATTCACTAACTAACTTACAGAAACTTCTTCCTGAACAATTATTCTTTTTGGTAAATCGCAATATAATAATTCACCGAGATATTATCAGGTCTGTTTCATCATCCAGTTATGGGAAAATCAGTATTGAGATAAACAATTGGAGCGAAAAAAAACAAACCCTAATTATCAGCAGGCAAAAAGCCTCCCTCTTTCGCAGATGGTATAATAGCACTTCAACTCAATTTTCATAGCGGTTCAGTTTTTTTTGTTTTGCTGAGAAAGAAAGTAAACAACAGTATTATACTTTCGCGAATAGTTCAGTAGCTTCAATCTGAATAAGATCTTTATACAATCAATATAAATTTCAAGTTTTATACATGATCCAAAAACAACTATTTATTGTAATCCTATCAGTTTTTGGACTAAAACTGATGGCTCAAGTGGATGGGAAGAATCAAGCGATAAGTGATTTCTCCGTTAGCATACATTCCCACAATATTGCGTTTCCTATGGGCTCCTTATCCTTTCAAAACTGGGGGATTTTATTGAATTGCACCCATTCTATTAAGAGCACCGGACCCAATTGCTTGAGCATCCCGATAAACATTGATTACTTTAATCATCAGGATTATGGACAGGGAATTTCCTTAGACGCAGGCATCCAATACAAATACTTATCGAAAACAGGCTTGTTTATTTCAGCGTACTTAGGCGTTGGCTATTTGCAGTCCTTCGAACGTAAAAGTGTTTTCTTTTTTTCTGACGGACAGTATTCAAAGAAGAACGACATTAGTCTGCAATCATCCTTACTGGTCCCTTTATCATTTCATTTAGGCTATAAGTTCAGGAAAAGTAATATTTCTGCTTTTATCGGGTACCGCTGGTCTGTTCAGTATCCATATTTTATCGATGACTTCCCCATACTGCCTCATGGAATGGCATTAGTTGGTGTGGGGATTCCTTTACAAATCAATAACTAACAGAAATGAAAATAATCTTAACATCAATAACAAGGATTTACCAAATAGCAGTGATCATTGCAATTCCGATCTACAGTATTCTGTCTGCCGGTTGCACAAAAGATTCCTTTTTGGAAGCAGGCACAAACACTTTTCAGATACCGGACAACACACATCCAGAAAGCCAAACATTTCAATCTTTGATTGACAAATATGTTCAGAAGGGAGTCCCTGGCATAAGCTTGTACATTAATAGTCCTGTGGATGGATTTTTTATGGGAACTTCCGGGTTTGCATGTATTGAAACGGGAGAAATAATGAGCAAGACAAGTATTCATTACTCAGCCAGCATTTCAAAGGTATTTATAGCTATATTAATACTAAAACTACAAGAGGAAGGAAAATTGAATATTGAAGAAGGCATTGATAATTATCTATCAAGTGAAATCTGTAGTAATATTAAGTATTCAGAAGATATTAGAGTCAGGGATTTATTGAATCATACATCCGGCATATATGACTATACCTATAGTGCTGCATTGAACTTAGCATTTCTTGACAAAGGTTTTAAAGGATTCAGCACCCATGATTTCCTGGAGGCAATGTATAAAGGTGAACCCTTCTTTAAATCCGGGGAAGATTTTTTTTACAGTAACTCAAATTACATGCTTTTAGCACTTATTATTGATAACATTACAGGAAACCATGCAAATTACCTTCAGGAAACTATTATCGTCCCCCTGGACCTGACAACTACTTTTTATAAACAAGATCCCCGCTATCCAGGCGTGGAAGGTCTGGTAAATACCTATATGGAGAAAGGGGAAAACAAAATAATCAACGTTTCTTACTGGCAGCAAAACCTTATCATACCTACCATTGGAGATGCGGGATTATTATTTTCGTTAACAGATTGCGCCAGTTTCTTTAATACCTTGTTTACAGGAAACATGTTAAACCCATCCTCCATGGAAATCCTTTTGGATGGAGTTCAGGACCCTACAGATGAAAACACGCAATATGGCGCCGGAGTCTGGATTTATAAAGAAAAGTATGGAGGCACCTGGTGGGGGCATGGTGGAAGTGACCTGGGAAGTACCATAGCAGCGGCATTTTTTCCCGAATCGGGTACTATTATCATAATTACAGCAAATATTGGAACATATTATTACTCCGAGCTCGGAGAATTAGTCAGGAATGATCTTTGGAATGAAATATTGGAAGTTGAATTTAAATAAGTAAATTGTTAAAATTTACGATCTGATCGTAAAACTGGCTACAACATGTTGTATAACAAATAAGGATCTCGGGGAGTTGCAAAGTTTTGTGACCCGGATAAAACTTAGCTACGGGGGATATGAACGTAGCCCGCAATCCCTTACTTGTCATACCACAGGAACGTTAGCGCCAAACATCCATAAATTATCTCTTGACTTGTACGTACTAATGTTTTACTTTTGTACGGCTAAATTTTTCACTATGGAAACGAAATTAACATTGAAACTGAAAAAGAACATTATTGATCG